>NZ_KV575261.1:0-1233944 GCF_001682515.1 Acinetobacter gyllenbergii
GGCAAAGGGAAAAACTGGGATAGTCGAATTGATATATTACTGCCGTCACTGAAATCGCATAATATCCTATTATGTTAAATAGAATATCTGAGACTGTGGCCCACACAACCTATTTGTTGCCACAGCTCAGTAACGTGACGATCTACGATCATAATTCATGTTGCTGACTTTGAGTTCTTATTCCAAAAAAGAAAGGTCTAGATTTTAAGACACTAAATCAAATGGCAGAAAATTTTTACAAGTTGGCTGCCTAGAATCTCTCAAGTGAATCTCTCCTGCTATTTCAGCACACATCAATAGGAAGATAAGCTGTAATTTTCTATGTTAATTACGCTTAAATTACAAACCTCTCATTTTTCAACTCGCTCAGGTTATAATGATAGTCTCCCAAAATATGGTTGATCTATTATGAACGCCTCCAATGACCCTCTACACGGCAAAAAACTTGCTGACATTTTGGATGAATTATTGGATTACTACGGTGGCTTTGAAGGCTTAAGTCGTAAAATTGAAATTAGATGTTTTTGCATAGATCCAAGTCTTAAATCATCGCTGCGATTCTTACGCACCACACCATGGGCACGTGAAAAAGTAGAAAGCTTATATTTGTATGTCTTACGCCAAAAAGCCAAACAGAAATCGTAGCGATCAGAACTCTGTATGGCTATGACTTCAATGTGCTTTCATGTTTGCTTCAGTCAAATAAGCTTTTTTCGATGTCTTATTCCATAAACACAGTTCTTGCCCTGTTTTGTTTTTCATATGTGCTTGCGGATATTTTCCTTCAATCAAGACTGCTGAATATCCAACACGATCATCAAACAGCATGACATTGCTCACTGTCTTGGCATTTTTAAGTTGGCTCGCTTTTATACAAGCCGCTTTTATTTCCTGATCATGCTTGTTCCATGCCTGTTCAGAACTTGCAAAAGTTACGCTGCTCATCACAGTAGAACTTGCTACAAAACCTAAAAAAGCAAAATATTTTAATAATTTACGATATCTTAATGTCATAGTCAGTGTCCTGAAAATTCGAGTGTCTAAACCTATACTGGAACAATCTCATGAGAGAATCTAGCAATTTACACATGTTGTAACAGCACATATTCAGGATTACACACATTTCTAAAAAGTTGTTCATTATTGATATTTTAAGCGGCTACTTGACTTGTGTATTAGTCGAACCTACGCAAATCCGCGTGGCTTATTTAAGTGGA
Source organism: Acinetobacter gyllenbergii (assembly GCF_001682515.1). Lineage (NCBI taxonomy): Bacteria > Pseudomonadati > Pseudomonadota > Gammaproteobacteria > Moraxellales > Moraxellaceae > Acinetobacter > Acinetobacter gyllenbergii. The sequence continues at coordinate 1,218 of NZ_KV575261.1, forward strand.
GTGCAACCCTATCAATTTGGCGTGAATAATAATTAAAACCTTTCCATATCTTTGGATTACGGATCAAGCCTGTAGATTTTCTACTGGCTTTAACGAAAATATATCGTTTGCTCAGCACACGGTTGAACTTTAATATGATTTTAAAATGAGCTAACTCTTTCATATATGAATGACATTAAGAGGTAAAAATCATGGCTGAGAAAGTCGCTATTGTTACGGCCGCTGGAAGTGGTATGGGTGCTGCAGTTGCAAAAAAACTAGCAGCAGATGGATATAAAGTTGCAATTCTATCATCATCCGGTAAAGGTGAAACTCTTGCAGATCAACTGAATGGCTTAGGTGTTACTGGATCAAATCAATCAATAGATGATATTCAACGCCTTATTGATGAAACGCTTGCTCGTTGGGGACGTATAGATGTTTTAGTCAACAGTGCTGGACATGGCCCTCGCAAAGGAATTTTAGAATTAACAGATCAAGATTGGCATGATGGCATAGATACTTATTTTCTCAATGCTGTACGCCCTATTCGTTTAGTGATTCCGATCATGCAACAACAAAAACACGGCGTGATTATAAATATTTCCAGTGCATGGACATTTGAGCCTAGTTCACTATTTCCAACGTCTGCGGTTGCCCGTTCAGGATTGGCAGCTTTTACCAAGATTTGTGCTGATACATATGCTATTGATAATATTCGTATTAATAATGTCTTACCTGGGTGGATTGATAGTCTACCCAAAACAGATGAACGTACCAATAGCGTTCCAATGAAACGATATGGTTCAACAGAAGAGATTGCCGCTACAGTGGCTTTCCTTGTGTCGGATGGTGCTGCTTATATTACAGGACAAAATATCCGAGTAGATGGTGGTCTAACTCGCTCTGTATAACGACGTTTAATATAAACTTGAAGGGGTAAATGATGTATATGCTATCCCTTTAAGATTAAAATTGACCTCATCATAACAACAAGTCCCTGTTTTATTTTTGTTTAGCTCCTAGGTATTCAATACACCACTGCCAAATCTTATCGACTGTACTATTGGGATGTGAGCTTTTTTTTCGAACCAGATAATAACTTGGTTCAACAATTTTTGTTTCCGAAGTGACTTGGACGAGCTTTCCTGACCGAATATCTGCATCTACAAATGCTTGGCATGCTAAAGCAACCCCTTGCCCAGACAAAGCTGCATCTAGTGCCAGCGTGGTTTGATTAAATACTGCCCCAGATAACTTTGCATTCGTGTTCAAAAAATTTGGCCAATGATCATGAGCATCGTGTAGCAGTGGCATATTGATCAACTGTTCAAGTTGCAAAGGAAGTGCTAAATCCTGAATAAAATCAGGACTTGCTACAGCAATAAGTTCCTGATGAAACAATAACCGTGTTTCTAGATTTTCTGGAAATGATTTTTGAGTGAGCCTGATAGCGATATCAACCAGATCACGGTCAAAGTCTGAAACAACCTCAGTTGCAAGCGTGCATAAATTGATCTCAGGCAGTACTGCATGTAAATCACCTAATCGAGGGATCAACATTTTGGTTGCAATCGTTGGTGTTACACTAATGGTTACTCGATCTGGCTGATCGAATAATGATTCTGTTGATTCAGCAAGAATATCAAAGGCACGCGTTATATCGACCAGATACTTTGTTCCCTCAGGAGTCAAACATAGTCCCCGAGGAAGTCGTTGGAAGAGCGTAACATTTAGATGATCTTCTAATGCTCTCACCTGTTGAGCAATCGCACCCTGAGTCACTCCCAACTCATCGGCAGCAGCGCGAAAACTTAACTTTCGGCCAGCTGTTTCAAATGCACGTAAGGCATTTAAAGATGGCAGTTTTCTACGTGATACCATAAACACACAAGCAAGTAGTTTTTCTACACTCTAATTTTTTTGTGAATTGTATACAAGCTATTTAAGGGGTTAAATTTGCTATGCAGACATCTTTAAGCGATGTTATCGCTTATGATCTTGAAAAGCCCTACTCTATAAAAAATATATCTTGCACGTTCTCTATTTTTATGTATGATTGAGTAATCACTCAATTAAAATGTTTGTATATGGCCCGTCCCCGTAGTGAAGATAAACGTAATGCAATTTTAAATGCTGCGATTGAAACATTGGCAGAACTTGGAGAGCGTGCGTCTACCTCAAAAATTGCCAAAGTCGCTGGTGTAGCTGAAGGTACTTTGTTTACTTATTTCAGTAATAAAGAGGAACTACTTAACCAGTTATACCTTTCGCTAAAGGCCGAACTGCGTCAGGTCATCATGCTGAATTATCCGAACAACTCAGATCTGCAAACTCAACTGTTTTATATCTGGCAAAGCTATTTGGACTGGAGTTTAGATGCCCCACTGAAACGTAAAGTGATGGCACAACTATCAACTTCTGAACAAATTACCGAACAGAGCAAGCAAATCGGTATGCAAACTTTTTGTGATTTTACTAAGACCATTCAAGAACATATCGATGAGGGAAAATTAAGAGATTACCCACCCCTGTTTATCGGTTCAATTTTGGGTGCACTAGCTGAAGTTACACTTAATTTTATTGCCCAAGATGCCTCTCAGGCTGATCTTTATCGGAAGTCAGGTTTTGAAGCATTTTGGCATGCTGTTTCCATGTAGATAAAGACCAAAGTAAGGATGCGTAGCATTCTTATTTTTTAAATCAATTAATGAGTGATTAAATACTCATTTAAATAAATCAAAATAAGCACTTAACTCGAGTTCTTATTTACAGATATAGGGTGTTCCACTCAAGGAAAATAAAATGACGATTTCAAACACAACAGACTTGCCTTCTCCCTTCCTGCCATCACAGCAGCATAATGGTAAATTTAGAAATACACGACCGAATCTGCAGACACACTCTTTTGGAAAAACACTCGGCTTAATGTGGAAATTTTTGTTTAACAAACCCAAAAATACGGTGCCAAACCGAGAAATTCCTGTGTTAAGTTTATCTAAAGAGCAACTTATGAATGCCCCAGACCGTTCTCTATTTCGTCTTGGGCATTCGACCATTTTATTAAAATTGCGTAATGAATTTTGGTTAACCGACCCTGTTTTCTCTGAGCGTGCCTCGCCTTTTCAGTGGATTGGCCCAAAGCGTTTTCATCAACCACCAATTAGCATTGCTGACTTACCGCCGATTAAGGGTGTGATCTTGTCACATAATCACTATGACCATCTCGACTACCATGCAGTAATCCAACTCAAAGACAAGGTTGAACACTTCTTAACACCGCTTGGTGTCGGTGACACACTAATTAAATGGGGCGTGCCAGCAGAAAAGGTACAGCAACTTGACTGGTGGGACACTACTTATGTGGATGGTCTTGAGCTGATTGCCACCCCTGCCCATCATTTTTCAGGCCGTGGTATGGGTGATAGCAATGCAACACTTTGGGCATCGTGGGTGATTATTGATAATGATCTACGGGTGTTTTTTAGTGGTGATACGGGTTATTTCGATGGATTTAAAGAGATTGGACATCGTTACGGCCCCTTCGATCTTACCATGCTAGAAACTGGTGCCTATGATCCAGAATGGCCAGATGTTCACATGCAACCTGAGCAAACTTTACAAGCACATCTCGATTTAAAAGGACGTCATTTGTTACCTGTCCATAATGGGACTTTTGACTTGGCACTGCACGCTTGGGATGATCCGTTTGAACGGATCGTGGCTTTGGCTCATCAAAATAACTTAGCGATTAGTACGCCTCAAATGGGTGAAGTATTGAACTTAAACGAGCCAAATGTCGAAAACCATTGGTGGCGTTCGTAATTTTATTCGATAATTTTTAAATTATTGACGGCCCTCAATCCTCATTTAAAGGTATTTAGATTCAGTGATATAGCGCTATTCTTTTGAACTTGAATGATCCATTAATAAAACTAGGACTAATATTGTCTTAGTTTTATTCTTGACTACAAACACAGACTACATTAGTCTGTGTTTGTAGTTGATCAATTATGAAATTAAATGGCTTATATCACTAGTAGCGTCGAGTATGCGATTCACTGTCTTCTTTTTCTTGTAAATAATGAAGATAAACCATTGAGTAGTAAGGATCTGGCTGAATTGCAAGGCGTTTCGCCAAGCTTTATGGCCAAGATTTTTCCTAGACTTGAAAAGGCAAAGCTTGTTTTAGCACAAGAAGGTATTCGTGGTGGGTATTTACTGGCTCGACCTGCTGATGAAATCAGTTTTCTTGATATTGTCAATGCAATTGAAGGTGAAAAACCACTTTTCGAATGCCAAGAAGTTCGTGGCAAATGCGCGGTCTTTAATAGTGCTCCACCTGATTGGGCAACACATGGGGTCTGTGCCGTACATGCAGTTATGCTACAGGCCGAGAAAGCCATGCGAGATGCATTAGGCGCACATACACTGGGTGATATTGCAGACCGTTTTGGTCGTTATGCCCCTGATGTATTTTTTAGTGATGTAAATGGCTGGATCAATGAACGCATCGAAGGAAGAACAGCAAAAATGCGGAAAAGTAAAATATCAAGGGATATTCCCGACTAAAGCGTGATAGGACTTAGCGTCCTAACGTAATTACTTCCCTAATCTTTTTAACCCCCCTTCTCAGATTTTTCGAACAGTCAGAGAAAGGATTCGCTCATCCTGAATTTTATGATGAGTTGGAATTTGTATGTTCGAATGAATCGACCAAAAGGATCATTAAATGAGTAAGCGTATTATTATTGCCGGTTCTGGCTTTGCTGGTCTATGGGCTGCACTTGCCGCACAACGCGCAATTCATTTGGCTGCACAACAACAAAATATTGAAGTGGTGATGATTTCTCCGAGTCCAAATGTTGATATTCGTCCCCGTCTCTATGAAGCTGTACTTGAAAATATGTACCCTGACATTTTAGAGATACTAAATGTTGTTGACGTTAAATATGTCGCTGGCTGGGTCAATGAAGTGAATGCTGTGGCCCAAAATCTTGTGATTACAACAACTCACGGCGATACACAGAGCTTAAGTTATGACCGTTTCATTTTGGCAACAGGAAGTACTGGCTATATGCCGCCTATACCTGGTCTTAAAGACTATGGATTTAGTGTCAGCACATTAGCAGATGCGAACAAACTAGATCAACATCTTAAAAGTCTAGCCAATAAGCCTGACAGTGCGGCACGTAATACAGTTGTCGTTGCTGGTGGTGGACTTACAGGTCTTGAAACAGTGACGGAAATGCCTGAACGTCTGCGTAGTATTTTAACTGAAACTGATATTCGTGTAGTCTTAGTTGATTCATCAGCAGAAATTGGTTCCGCAATTGGTGACGAAGCAGCAGCTGTGATTCGTGAAGCGCTCACCGAACTCGGTGTAGAAGCTAAAGCTGGGTTACGGGTTACTGCACTTGATGCCACTGGTGTCACCCTTTCTAACGGTGAAAGAATTGAGACCGAAACCGTCATTTGGACGGCGGGTATGCGAGCCAATTCGCTTACTGCTCAAATTGCAGGTGAGAAAGATAATTTGGGGCGTATTCTAGGTGATGCTTATTTACATGCGCCTGAAGCAAAACATATTTTTGTGACGGGTGATACGGTAAAAGTTCCAACTGATGATTTAGGCAATTTCAACGTCATGTCTTGCCAGCACGCGATGAGCTTAGGCCGAGTCGCAGGTTATAATGCAGCTGCAGAACTGGTAGATTTACCATTACATCCATATAGTCAACCCAAGTATGTGACTTGTGTTGATTTAGGTCCATGGGGTGCACTTTATACTGAAGGTTGGGATCGACAGGTTCAATTTGTGCGTGAAGAAGCGAAAAAAATTAAGCAAGAAATTAATACGGTATGGATTTATCCACCAGTCGCAGACCGTGAAGCAATTTTTGCAATAGCAAACCCAGATTTTGTTATTGTTCCTTAACAAGGGTCTATTTGAAAACCTCAGAAGTAGAGCGCTACTTTTGAGGTTTCTTTTTTGGCGCATGACTAAATTGAAATACAATATTTTTTGTAGGCATAAGTGTATAATTCGCAATAGTTCATGATTTAGTTTTAATATGAAGAATATACCGTCTGATAACACTCAAATTAGCATGGTTTCGACCTTTTCTGAACTTGTGAATTCTAATTTTCAAGGTGCTATGAATGCTCTTTGCTGGCATCGAGATTTGTTAGGTGATTTTCAAGAGATTGTGGCTAAACTTGAGTTAAAAGAAAATATTACAGAAGTATCTGTTGAAGATCTGTTGGCCTTGCAACTTTCAGAACAAGGCAGCCAGGCAAGAGAGATGATCTTAAGTGATATACAGCGCTTAACTGATTTAGGTGCTTCCCCTTCACTTAATCTACTTAAATGCTACGAACGCGATGAAGCGCTTGATTTCATTTCAACCGATGTATATTCATATCATGTAGATCGTTCACCCGTCGAAACAGATACTTTTCTATGTACCTATCATGGTCCAGCAAGCGATATCCTGCCTCATGATCAAGTTGAACAGAAAATTTTGGTTCCAGAAATTAGAGCAAAACTCAAAGAATTACATGATGGCCCAGAAGCTGAATTTGAAACGTTTCTAGCAGAGTATTTTTTTGATTTACATTACCAACCTCAACCAGATGCAAAACCAGTGAATTTAGGCATAGGCCATCTCTGGCGTTTAGCGGTAGATCATCCAACACAACAGGCCTTCCCTTGTGTTCATCGAGCACCGATTGAAAAAGATGGTGAGTATCGATTGCTATTGATTTGTTAAATATTTATTTAATACTTTATTTAAATAAATAAAACTATCTATATAATTGTTTTCATTATTTTAATTTCAGTTAAATTATGAAAATAGAAGAAGAACTAACACTAAAAAAAATCCAGATTTTTCTGGCTTTTATGCGTCATGGAAATTTATCTAAAACTGCGGATGAGATGCAAATCAGTAATGTTAGTGTACATAAAGCATTGCATTCTTTAGAAAGTGCCCTGCGTTGCCCTTTATTTAAAAATGAAGGGCGGAATTTGATTCCACTTAAAAGTGCTTATGTATTACAAGAGCACTCACAAAAGCTTATTCAAGATGTGATTGTTACAGTAAATAAAACCCGTGAAGCCGCAGGTTTTGCTGCAAAGATATTACATTTAGGCTCACTCTATTCATTAACCGTAAACACTATTCCAAATGTAATCAGTGGATTGAAGCTTCGTCGAGGTGAGTTAGATATTCAGCTTCTTCTGAGTTCCAACTTAGATTTAGTAAAGAAACTGAAGTCTACTGAGTTGGATGCCATTATCGTTGCGCTTAATGACACAACCTATGACTCAGACTTTGAAACACTTCCGATGTTTCAAGACAATATATATCTAGCCGTTAATACAAACTCACCACTTGCACTGATGGAACAGATTGACCTGAGTACTTTAAAGGATGAAAAGTTTTTAACTCTCTCTAAAGGATTTGCGACCCGTAATGATTCAGATATCTTGTTTGAAAAAGCAGGAATTGATCCGAAAGTCTTTCTGCAAGTGAGTGATATTTTTACTTTAGTGAGTATGGTCAGCACAGGTGTAGGACTAGCCTTATTACCAGGACGTATTTCGACAATTTACGAAAGTTCAGTGAAATTGATTCCCTTAAAAGAACCTTTTCAGATCAAGCAAGAAATTGGTTTAGTGTTTCTGAAAAGTAAAGAACCTGATCCAAACTTACTGGCGTTGATTGCTGAATGCCGAATGTTTTCCAAACGTTTCTTAGCAAAGTAACGGTATTTTCGGGCAATTCATAAAATTTTCATCCTTGCCCGACTCTAATCCTTTTAAATTAACTAAAAATTGCATTCACAGTCAGAAAGAATACTGAAGGTCCCAATAAACAACCAAGACCTGTATAAAATGTTGCAACTAAAGCACCATAAGGAACTAAACGTACATCGGTACCCGCAAGCCCTGCTGCAGTTCCACTTGTTGTGCCAGCGAGACCACCAAAAACCATTGCTGATCGGGGACTTTTAAGATACATAAATTTAGCCAATAATGGTGTAGCCACCATAAAAAAGACAGATTTGATTAAGCCAATCGCGATTGACAAGGCAATGACCTCAGAACTCGCACCAATCGCAGAACCTGTTATTGGGCCAACGATATAGGTCATGGCACCAGCACCAATGGTCGTCATAGATATAGGATCTTTATAACCCAAACACCAAGCGATCACGACACCGATTATAAACGGCACAACACAGCCAAGCATTAAGGCAATGAATCCTATTTTACCTGCCTTTTTAACTTCTTTTACATCAACCTCAAAAGCAGTTGAAGCAATCGCAAGGTCTCTAATCATTGCTCCACCTAATAATGCAAAACCAGAGAAAATGGCAATATCTGATATTCCTTTCGTACCTTGCGTATAAACTCCTGCAAAATAAGCAATCACTAAACCCAAAGTAATCGCAATTGCCGAACTCTGTAACTTACCCTTAGTGAGATATTTAGAAAGTAAATGAGAAAAGAACATCATTAAACCAGTCACGGCGAGTGCTGTTACCAATGCGTTCTTAGTTAGAACCGAAATCAAAGCATCCATTTTTTTATATTCCTAAGTAATTATATTTAAGCAACTTTTTCAGTTGTTTCTATTGACCATTCGTATGTTTCATAATCTCCACTCAGGCGGTTCAGGTAGCGGATCACCAAAACTGTACCAATAAGGGAAGCGACAGATACTGCAAGCCCTAACATTCCCCCTGAAAGCGCAGCAACCACATTTTGACCTGCTGACATGGCGACCACGATTGGAATATACATACCAGACCAATACAAAACACCAAATTGGGTAATTTGAGGTAAATAGCCTTTTTTTGTGAGCACTTCTTTCGATAGGATCAGTAAAATCATCGAGATCGCAACGCCACCTACATTGGCTTGTACACCTAATAAACTTCCAAGTGTATTACCCAAGTAATCGCCTAATAAGTGGCAAATTGCTAAAATAGCGGTTCCATAAATAATCATTTTCAATTTCCTCTATCCATTGAGTAACTTCATTCATTTCTGATTCTGTTTATGCAAAATGACATTGCTTTTGCATTTCAATAATCAAATTTTCTAATCTGGTATTTTGAAAGGATAAAACTGTTCCTTCTTTAAATACTTTGCGTGCCAAACCTGTCAGTGAGGTACCTGGCAAAGCTTCTATCTGTAATCGAACACCTCGCTCCCATGCCGCCTGAACGGTGCTTTCCCAATCGATGGTTCGGCTCATATTAAAAACAAGATCATCAATAATTTGTTCAGGTGTGTTGAGCAAACGTGCTGACGTTCCACTTAAATATCTAATACTGGGTTGATTTAACTGAATATCCTCCGCCAAACTAGCCAATTGTCTGGCTTGTTTTTCCAATAAACAGCAGTGTGATGGCACACTGACCTCTAATCTTTTGGTGATTGCCCCAGATTGTGTTGCAAGCGTTTGAACCTGCTGCATTGCAAGATATGAACCTGAGATCACGGTCTGGTTTGGTGCATTAAAATTGGCAACAAAAATATCTGAACAATGTTCATGAATTTTTGAAACCCACTGTTCAACTTTAGATGAGTCCGAGCCAAGGATTGCCATCATGCCAAAGCCTTTCGGATAGGCTTGTTGCATCAACTCAGCACGCTTTGCCACCAAAGTCAGACCATCTTCAAAAGTAATGACATCAGCGGTTGTAGCGGCTGCCCATGCACCAATCGATAAACCCGCAACATAATCTGGTTTTAGACCTTGTTCTTTCAGCAATACAGAACAAATCACGCCAGTCATATACAAACAGAGCTGAACAGAATAGGTTGATTGCAAAGCTTCCTTTTGGTCAAGCAATAGAACATCTTGGTGCAGTAGATCCGATGCCTGTTCTAAATATTCCCTCACCAGCGAATGTTGGGGTAAATCATGCAACATATTCACTTTTTGAGCGCCTTGTCCTGGATAGACCCAGATTGAACTCATATGATTTCCTCTGCACTCCAAGGATTCTTAACCAAAGCAGCGCTATCACTACTCTTGAGTAAAACGCTGCCTGTCGACCTTGCCCATTCTCGTAAAGCCACACCGCCTAACGGTGTTTGTAATTGCACATCAATTTGTATGCCTAAATGTTCTAGCGCAATTAACATGCTGTGTGCATCAGCTTTTGAGAGCATTTGCACGGTCCGAATCAATACGTCAACATCACTGTTTTCCGTCACAGTTTTCAAGCCTGTTGCCAGCTCATAGCCTACGCTACCGGTATACCCCCATGGCAATGAAAAACTTTGCATGGTTTGGTGAATAGCTTGCAGTTTGTGTTGTAAATGTGGGAATAAAGCCAAATCCTTTGTAATCAAACTTTCTGGACTGACTTTTTTAACAATTGCCTCAACAGGCATTTCAGTGGCAAAGCGCAAATTCCGTTGTTCACCTCGAATACCCACTGCAACCATATGCATTTTAGTAACTGCCCGTCTGACCACAACTGGCTTATGCTCAGAAAGCACTTGAATAACCCAATCTGGCACGTTATCAGCTAACATGTGTGGTCGCATTCCCCACAATAAATCATGTGCCTGCAGAGGATGATTCATGACCATTGCTCACGTAACCGCTCACGGACATATTTTGAGGCTTTGCGATTTTCACCTTCTAAGCGATGCTTTAAATCCACCGAACCCTGTCGTTGAATATCCTGAATTGCCTCGAGTAAAGCAGCCTGAACGGATATCACATCAGATGGTGTTGGCTGTTCAGCATGTTCAACCTCTAAAATTTGAGATAGCAATCCTAAGCTATTGTAGTTTTCAATGTCATACGCCATTGGTGGAATTTGAGCCGCCAAAGCTTCTAACTCCTCCACTGTTCTTAACGTGACACGTGCAGCAGATTCTTTACCCATCGCATGCACCATAACGCCCTGATCTTTAAGTGCTAAAATACGATTCGCTTGATAGCCATGTGCCAAGAATGCACCAGACATGGATTTACCCACCAACAGGCTAACGATGGGATGACCCGCCAAACGGGCAGTTGCATAAGCATCTACGGCACCAGCAAGTGCCTGATGAATCCCAAGTACTTCTTCTCGGCGCCCATACGCCTGACTTGGCACATCCACAATACATAAAATGCTGCGCTTTTCTGATTGGTTTTGATCGGCCTGAATGACTTCATCAATTGCTTGTGCCAGTGACCATCCTTCTAATAAACCAACCTCACCCTGTCGTGCACGAGGATAAGCATTATGCTCATCTGTAACAATGGCAAAAACGCGAACGGCCTGACCAGCCCATTCGCCATCTGCAATCAATAAAGAGTCAATCTTGGTTTCGATTAAATCAAATTGTTGAGTTAAGGCATTAAACCAGTTTCGCCCTCGTGAGGAAGCTTGAACAACAACTGTATTCATCTTTAAGCCCCTTTTCCTTGATATAAAACTTGAACTTCAGCAGGTAAAATCTGTGTTGTCGTATCAACCTCTTGCAGCTTGGATAAGTAAAAAGCTGCATTACTGCTACGATGAATTGGAGGTTTAGCTTGTGAAATACATTGCATGATTTGCTGTTGAATCAGCAGACGATCATCTTCAACATAAAAATCAACCAGACCACTGGCAAACCGTTGTCCGCCACCAGTGATACTCCAGATAAAAGGACGATCTTTGGCATCGTATTCTTGGACACCAGCTTCTTGTTCAATCACTTGAGGGCCATTTAAGCCCAAACGACCTTCTTGCGTCATGATCAAATAACTACACAGCCCAGCTGCTATGGACATCCCTCCAAAACACCCAACACTCCCTGCAATGACACCGATGACAGGTTGATATTGTCTGAGCTCGACAATGGCAGATTGGATTTCAGCAATCGCGGCTAAGCCCAAGTTCGCTTCTTGCAAACGGACACCACCTGTTTCCAGCAGTAAAATGGCTGTAGTTGGGATGCCTTTCAGATTGTCTTCAATGGCCAGTTCTAATGCTCCTGCAATCTTGGCACCGCCCACTTCACCAAGACTCCCCCCTTGGAAGATCCCTTCGATTGAAATCACAACAGCTGGATGTTGCTGAATATTCCCTTTTATCACCACAACGCCATCATCTGCTTGAGGAACAATGTTTTGTTTAGATAACCAAGGTGACATGATTCTTGCAAACGGATCTAATAATTCGCGGAAACTGCCTGTATCAAGCAAAGATTTCGCACGATCTCGTGCCCCAAGTTCAATAAAGCTTTGCTTATCTAATAAATGATGAAAATTAGTCACTGTTCACCTCCTCTAAAGCCTGTTCAAGTCTTAAACGGACGACTCCTGGTGTTGCACCAAAATCGTGAATATCGATCTTGACAGCAGGAGGATGATCAACCGAAAAAATACGTTCAAACAGATTTTTCCAACGTTGTTGGCTACCATCGACTGAAGTGACCACCTTGATGATAGCGATTTGACCTGAATGATTAGGTTGCATTAAAATTTCCAGATCACCTGATCCTACACATCCAACTACAGCTGATTTATTGGGAATCTCTCCCGCTGCAAACTCAAAACTAAGTATTTCCATTGCACTATTTCCTAAAATCTTTTCCAGTGATATTTTTCTATGCCATCAAGGAATAACAGTGTTGCGAGTAAATCTGCTGCGCCGCCTGCTGAAGCTCGAATGGCCAATAAGTCCTGTTCGAGTTGTGACAGACGTTGTTGACCTTGAAGCGTCGAACTACCGCCAAGTGCCAAAACTTGTTGTGCACCTACCTGCATTTGATGTAATCCATCTATACCTGCTCGATGAATCACGCATGTATCCGTTAGTTGCCCCATCATGGCCAGTAAGGCATCAAGTCGAGCCGAAGACTCTGCGGCACCCTGAATCCGACTATGATGCAATTGGGTTAATCCATATTGTCTAATAACTGGAAAACCTTGTTGAGCTTGCTGTTTTGCGCCATTTACACCAAATTTTTGTCGGACACGTTGTCCATGTGTCAATTGTTGTTTTGGGATAAAGCGGTCTTCGATTCGAGCTAACTCACTGGCTGTTTTACATAACACATCAACTGTGCATGTGTTTTGGTTGAATAGCGTTAATGCCGCTGATGTCACCATTAAACCCATCGACCAAATCGCACCACGATGTGTATTTATGCCTTGCGTAACTTGCAGCATCCGATGCTCACCATAGCGACCTAATTGGCCTATATCTTCTCTCAGCGCAGTACAGACATCCCCATGCAGTTCAGCGGCTTCAGCCATCGCTTTAAACATTGGAAATAAGCACTGGGCCGAAAGTTCCATTAACTCAAGGTTTAAATCATCGTGTGCACCACTTCCGCGTTGATCAACCAAAGCCGGTTTAGGGGTTAAATTAACCTCATCAATTAATGCTTGTACGGCCATATCAGCGAGAAATTCTGCTGTGTTAAAACCAGTCTGTTTTAGAAGCGCATTCATTACCAACTCCTAAATTTTGCAGGTGGTTGATACAGTCCGTCAGACCATGTCACTAGATCGGCAATATTTTTCGCAGCCAATAATTCACGTGTTGCATCGGTACGGCGAATGCCAAGATCTTCCGGAAAAACAACCAAACCTTCTTGGCGTAATTGCTCTGTTTTTTTCGGATCATGATTTAGGCCAATATCGGTAACACCCGCGACAGCAGCAATCATTGCCTGACGTTCTTCCAAGCTCCGTGCTTTATAAAGATAGGCAATCCCTTCCTCCGTAAGCAAATGGGTCACATCATCCCCATAGATCATAATGGGGGCTAAAGGCATCCCTGCTTTTTTCGCGACATCAACAGCATCAAGTCTGTCTACGAATGTTGGTTTTCCCCCTTCCTGAAAGGTCTCGACCATCTGTACAACTAATTTTTTCCCACGAGCTAGATAGGTGTCAGTCTCATCCTGACTTTCGATCCGCATATCCATCCAAGCCGCTGTTGCATGTCTACGACCACGTGGATCATGTCCCATATTCGGAGCTCCACCAAATCCCGCTAAACGGCCTTTGGTTACGGTTGAAGAATGGCCGCTGCCATCGACCTGTAAGGTTGCACCAATGAATAAATCGACAGCATATTGACCAGCAAGCTGACACATCATGCGATTTGAACGTAAAGAACCATCACGACCTGTAAAAAAAATGTCTGGGCGTGCAGCAATATACTTTTCCATCCCCAATTCAGTGCCAAAACAATGCACACTTTCAACCCAACCCGTTTCAATCGCAGGAATTAATGTTGGATGTGGATTTAAAGTCCAATTCCGACAAATTTTTCCTTTTAAACCCAGCGATTCGCCATAGGTTGGTAAAATTAATTCAATTGCCGTCGTATTAAAACCAATCCCATGATTGAGCGACTGCACTTGGTGGCGTTCATAAATTCCACGTATCGCCATCATGGCCATTAAAATGTGAACAGGTTTGATGTGCTTGGGATCACGCGTAAACAATGGTTCGATATAAAAAGGCTTATCTGCGACTACGACAAAATCTACCCAAGATGCAGGAATATCAACCCGAGGTAGATCTTGTACATCATCAACAAGCTCATTCACCTGAACAATCACAATGCCATCACTGAAAGCAGCAGGTTCAATTAATGCAGGTGAATCCTCTGTACTTGGACCTGTATAAATATTGCCGTGACGGTCTGCCATGAATCCTGCAGAGAGGACAACATTTGGGATTAGGTCAACCAATAAGCGTGAGTACAGTTCAATATAGGTATGAATTGCACCAATCTCGAGTAATCCATCCTCAAGTAGTTGGCTAATGCGTAGGCTTTGTGTACCTGCAAAGGAAAAATCGAGTTTACGTGCAATCCCTTTTTCAAATAAATCCAAATGCTCAGGACGACCAACACTTGGCATAATCATATGTAAATGATGCAGGGTCTTGGGATTTACTTGTGCAAGCGCACGCGATAAAAAGTCAGCTTGTTTTTGGTTGTTTCCTTCCAATACAACTTTATCGCCTGAGCAAATCAAGGTTTCCAAAACTTGAATAATATTCTGTCGAGGAATGACCACACCATCAACGTATTTACGCGCCTGCTCTAATTTCAATTGTTTCGCATGTCGACGTTTTGTCCATAGATTTGCTTTGTTCTGAACACAATCTTCCATGTGCTTTTCCTTGGTAACGATGACTTGACTTACCTTATAAAAAGCTTTTTCTAGATTTGGATCAATCAACTGAAATGTTATATTGTTAACTTAAAGTTAATGTTTTGTTGCTATGCTCCTTTCTATTTATATTTGGAAAATTTAATTTTAGTTTAGATGAAAATCGGCATAAAATTGATTTATCTATTTGAAATTATTATTTTTATTAAAAAAATATTGATCTAAATACTTGAGTGTAATATTGGTGCTGGATCACAATATTTCTTCTGAATAACGATCTCTAGCTTGTACAGATAGAGCATGCAAGATTAATCCATAATATTGCCCTAGCGCTTCAGGATCGCTGTCTTACTTGAGTTGTCCCTGCCTACTTAAAATGTTGAACTAGGCTCTCAACACGTTCAAGGCGTTGCTATTTCATCCAGTCTAGAAGATTTTGATTCTCGCCACTCAATACAACACTGGCCGCAGAAACCAGATACAACCATTTTGGGTTGTGAATATGACCCTCTCCACCATGATGGAGAAAAATATACAGAGAAATTACGAGCAGCTGGTGTCAATGTGAAATTTCATTTATTTGATGGCATGATTCATGGTGCTATACATATGATCACCATCGCTCCTGAAGCAAAATCGATCTACCCAAAAGCAGCTAGATAATCGGTTACAACATCGATTGTTTACCCAGTTTATGTTGTTGGCGCTTCAAAGTGAGACCAATTCTTTTAAGATAAAATCAATAAAAACCTTCATTTTTAAAGGCTGATAATTTGAAGCAGGATAAAGCAGAAAAAAAGGACGCGTACTGCGGCCATGCGCTACCAAGACCTCTTTTAATGTTCCTGTTCTCAATTCTTCTGCTACTGTAAAACGATAGACTTGCATTAAACCCAGCCCCGTTTTGACCAAAGTCAATGTTGATAAGAAATCATCTTTACAGGTTATTGATCCCTTTACGTCAACAGACCTCACTTGTCCTTCATCGTTTAATAACCAAGGCGCGAGCTTGCCTGTACTCGGCATTTCAAACTGGATGCACTCATGCATTTGTAGCTGTTGTATGGATGTTGGCGCTGCATTTTTGGCTAAATATTCTGGGCTTGCCACAATGCAAAGTTCAGCATCTTCTAACTTTCTAGCAATTAAACTCGAATCAGGTAAATGATTACCACGTATTACGAGATCATATTGATCTGCGGTTAAATCAACATTCCGATTACTCACATGGATCTCAAGTTTAATTTCTGGATAGTGTTGATGGAATTTATTGATTATCGGCAATAAACGAAAATGAGCATACGGTGTTGGAACACTAATCCTAAGTAAACCTGATGGGGCCTCTTGTTCTCCTGTAATCTGTTTTTCTGCTTCTATGAGCTGATCAATCGCTTGGCGGCAGAAATAATAATAACGTTGCCCTGCCTCGCTTAAACGTAATTGTCGAGTGCTTCGTATAAAAAGTTTGACCCCCAAACGGCTTTCCATACGGGCAATTGCACGACTGACAGCCGCAGGTGTAAGTCCTGCAGAAATTGCTGCTGCAGTAAAACTTCCTTGTTCTACAGTTAGGCAAAACAGTTCTAAGCTACCAACTTGCAGATCATCAAAATTACGATTCACATTGAACAACCTATTACATGATGTAATAAGTTAATGGACTTTTACTGTATTTTTCAACTGTTATTTTAAATATACAGTAGCTCTATCTCATTTATAGCGTAATCCTTATGTCTACCCAAAAAACCGTAATCGTTACAGGTGCCTCAAGTGGTATTGGTTTTGCAATTGCAAAAGCCTACATCGAACGTGGCTACAATGTGATTGCAAATTCGTCCAAGCTTGGAAATTTAGAAAAAGCCTATCAATCCTTGGGGAGCCCTGCAAATTGCCATTTGATTGCTGGAGATATCTCCAAACCTGAAACGGCTCAACATCTATTCCAATATGCGGAACAACAATTTAATCAAGTCGATATTCTGATCAATAATGTTGGTATCTTCATTGCAAAACCAGTTGCTGAATATACGACTTTAGACATTGATCAGATGTTTGATATCAACTTACGCAGCTTTATTTATAGTTCACAAGCTGCTGCCCAACATATGTCTCAATTCAAAAGCGGGCATATTGTTAGCATTACTGCAGCACTGGCAATGCAGCCAAATGCAAAACTTCCTGCACTCTTATCAGTCCTGACCAAAGGTGGCCTAAACAGTGCAATTAAAACGTTGGCCTTAGAACTGGCGCCTATGAACATTATGGTGAATGCAGTTGCCCCAGGTGTAATTGAGACCCCGATGCATGATGATAATGCAGAGAAAACCTTCTTAAAATCGATGGCACCCACCCATCGTTTAGGACAATCACAGGATATTGTTGACGCTGTACTTTATTTGACAGATTCAACATTTGTCACAGGGAGCATACTGCCCGTTGATGGTGGCTCTAGCGCAGGTACTTGGTAGGAGAACAACATGCCATATGTCAATATTAAAGTCACTGATGAAGGTGTCACGCCAGAACATAAGCAACAGCTTATTGAAGGAGTAACGGAATTGTTATATCAAGTTTTAGGGAAACCCCATGCAACAACCTTTGTTGTGATTGATGAAGTTAGTACAGATAATTGGGGTGTTGCAGGAACAACAGTAACTGCGCTTCGGCAGGCATCCTTGTCTGAACCCAAATAATCAGCTTGTCATATCCAGATCCTCTGCATTGTTTCCTATCAGTAAACAATGCACTGAAGGAATGTCAAAAGTCAGTGAATTTATTCATGTTATATTGGCTCGCACATGATTAAGAAAGAAATACTCCTCAACTCAGATAAGTGAGTATGCAATGAATAAAGGAGGCTGAATATTAAAAACTGATTGCAGAAGCTATGCTGCAATTTAGCATTTAAATCTCTAGTTAAAGATTGAATGATCCCTCTTGAATCAGCGCAAAAAAGAGACGCTTTAACTAGAGATTAAAGCTATAAAATCGTTTTAATCAGTCAATAATAAATCTGAGATACTCATCCTATAAGAGTAAACAGCTATAAAACTCAACAATCTCATCTCTCGATGGGCTTTTCTATACTTAAATCTATATTTAGATATTGCTATTGCACCAAGTTTTCAGATCACTTTGATTCGTAACAGTACTTTAGCTCAGCTTTTCAGTCTTCTTTTTAATTAAATTGACTTTCAGTTCATTTTTAACCTAAAATAAAAATGAACACAAAATCATTTTTATTTATACAATGAAACCAGATACAACAACCAAGCGCCAGCGCAGTCCCAGCCTTGAAAAAACGCAGGCAACCAAAGAAGCAATTCTTCAGGCCGCACGAATCCATTTTGCCGAAGTTGGCTTTGCCAAGGCCAAAGTTGGCGATATTGCTACAAAAGCGCAAGTTGCCAATGGAACAATTTATTCTTATTTCAAGACTAAAGACGAACTTTTTGAAGGCGTTATTGAAGATATTCTGCATCAGGACCTTCGCTTAATTAAGGCCGATGATTTGCAGGAACAACAAAGTGTTTATTCTTTTTTGTTAGAACACTTGGATAAGATTGTCGGTACGGTTGAAAAATCAGGCCGAGATGGTATTTCCCGCTTAGTGCTTAAAGAAGGTGAAAATTTCCCAAATATTAAAGAAATTTACTTTCAGCGTGTGCTTTCCCCCTACTTGGTCGAGTTTGAAAAACTCATTGAAATTGCCATTAAACGTGAAGAAATTGCACCCGTTAATCCGAAGGAATTTTCGCTATTATTGATTGCGCCAACCTGGATGGGTGTCCTCTATAATGGCATGTTACAAAGTACTGAAACAGTCAATATCAATAATCTGTTCCGTACCAACCTCTATGCCTTGTTTCATGCCAATATAGAAAGAACTGAAAACGCCTATGCTCAGTTTCATACCAACTTCCATAAGCTTGAATAAAGCTTTTTCTATCTAAGCTTCTCGGAACGATCAGCAGCCCGCTCTCGTTCTTTTTTGCATTTTAGTTATCGAACTATAGGGTTTATTCACTATAGCGGATGTTTTCATCTCAAAATTTGTGAAGCAGAGATTTCTGTTATGCAGCGAACACCTAAATACCTTGAACCAATGCCAGATTGGACGGATGTTGAACGCCCAGCCTTGATTGGTTCGCCTGCGTCTATCGAGCATCCTACGCGTTTACGGATTAGCTACTTTTTGATTGGTATTTTCATTGCACTTTCTGCCAGTCTGGGAAATAGTCTGGTCGTTGCCAATGCCTTGTTATTTCAAGGTGAATTTGCTTTAACACCCAGTGAAGCTGCATGGTTGCCTGCTGCATTTGTCATGGGCAATACCGCTGCCAATCTCTATGTGATTAAGATTCGACAACAGTTTGGTCTACGTTTATTCGCTGAAATTAGCCTATTGCTCTGCTGTCTGTGTATTGGTTTGCATCTGCTGGTGAATAGCTACGAAATGGCACTGATGGTCCGTTTTTTTGCGGGTGTCGTTGCAGCACCACTCACTTCCATGAGTGCACATTATGTGATTCAGTCTTTCAAAAAGCCCTCTGCTTTAAAAGGGATCTACGTCATTTTAGGTGCTCAGCAATTGGGACTCCCGCTTGCATGGATCATCTCTCCAGCGATTACTCAAGGTGAAGGCTGGACTGATCTGGCTTATTTCGAATTAGGACTGTATGTATGCTGTCTGGCGATGGTGGTGAGCTTAAAACTTCCACGTAGTATTCGTGCAGTTGTCTTGGAAAAGGCCGATTTTTTCCCCCTACTCTTTATTTTCCCTGCAATTACCTTGTTGAGTGCAGTTCTGGTTCAAGGTCCTATTGTCTGGTGGTTGGATGCCTCATGGATTGCCTACGCTCTAGCGCTTGGATTTGTGTTGTTGGTGATTGGACTGGTGATTGAACACCATCGTCAGCATCCGCTGATTGTCACGCATTGGCTGACCATGAAATCAACGTTGACCTTTATGATTGGTGCATTTTCGATTCGGATCATGATGTCTGAACAAAATTATACTGTGGGTCATTTTTTACAGACCATGGGCTTAAGACCCGAACAAATGGTGGGCTTATATAGCATGATTGGTCTTGGTGTGCTGGTGGGTACCATTGCCAGTATTGTGACCTTTAAACAACACCTGCTCATGCAACAACTGGTGTTTGCCGAGTTGCTGATCTTGGTGGGTTGTGGTCTGGATTTAGGTCTGACCCATGATATTCGCCCACATGATTTATACCTCTCACAATTCTTAATCGGCTGTGCTGGCGGTATTTTTATGGGGCCACTGGTCCTGATTGGCTATTTTAGAGTGTTACAACATAGTCAATGGAGTGTCGTGACCTTCGCTGTACTATTAGGTGTCACTCAAAACTTGGGTGGCTTGATTGGAAGCTCTTTCTTTTCAACCTATCAGCAGCATCAACTCCGCATTCATCAAAATGAGATCTATACAAACTTAGATCCAACCAATCCAACTGTTACGCAACGGCTACAACAATATGAGCATCAAGCGCAAAGCATAAATATAGATCCTACATTTAACCAAAATCATGCGCAAAAATTGCTGAATCAGACGGTCAGTCAGGAAGCACAAGTTTTGGCATTTAACGACGTCATTAAGATCAATGCATTGCTTGCAACGCTGGTTTTTATATTCGGTGTCGGCACCTTGTTGTGGACACGTTATAGCGCACGACTGAACAAATAATGAGTAATTAATATGGCTGAGCAAGTACAAACTACAGAAACTGCAACTCAATTTAGTTCCAAGCTAATCAAACCGAAAACCTCAACGTTAATCTTAATGTTGTTGGTGTTGATCGTTGGGGTATTATTGATTTTCCGTGCCTGGCATGTTTTCCCCTTTTCATCGTCAAGTGAACAAACGGATAATAGTTATATTAAAGGTCAAACTACGGTTTTATCCTCACAAATCAATGGCTATATCAAATCGGTTTTGGTCAAAGACTTTGATCATGTAAAAAAAGGGCAACCTTTATTGATCATTGATGCGCAAACCTATGACCAGAAAGTGACTCAGGCGCAATCAGCCGTTGAACACGCTAAAAATGATCTGGCCAACCAACAACAAACCATTGCTCAGCGACAAGCCGATATTTTGGCTGCACAAGCAAAAGTCGCGCAAATACAGGCGGAATATCAACTTTCTGTGTCAGAGTCGCAACGGTATAGCCAACTTGGGGACTCAGGTGCAGCATCAAAATCAGAACGAGACCAAGTGCTTGCCAATGAAAAAAACAATCTGGCGGTATTACAGCAAGCTGAGGCCAATGTGCTGGTAGCCAAAGAAGCGTTAAAAACAGCCCAAGTTGCCAAAGCGGGTCTGCAAGCCGATGTAAACAGTACACAGGCTCAGCTAGAACAGGCACAAACCACCAAAAACTATAGTGTCATTTATGCACCGATGGATGGACAATTGGGTGAGGTTAATCCGCGTATTGGGCAATATGTTGCGGTTGGTTCACAACTCCTTTATTTGATTCCACAGCAGACTTGGGTCATTGCCAACTTTAAAGAAACTCAACTTCAGAACATGCAAATCGGACAAAAGGCCAGCTTTACAGTCGATGCATTAGGACATCAGACGTTCACAGGACATATTGAACAGATTTCGCCAGCCGCGGGTTCTGAGTTCAGTGTGCTCAAACCTGACAATGCAACAGGCAATTTTACCAAGGTGGTACAACGTATTGCGGTTCGGATTACCATTGACCCTGAACAAAAGGATCTAGCTCGTTTGCGCCCTGGAATGTCCGTGATTACTCGGGTCGGAAATTAAATTGCAATTGGAGTAACAGTGTTCTACTCACGATTGAATTGCTCAGGCGCTGATAGATGATCAAAGTTTTCTTTCAGCGCTGTAATTAATATATTTAGCAACGGTGCCTGTTCTCGTCGATGCGGGTAATACAGATAAAAAGGTTCATAGGTATGTCGCCAATCTTTCAGCACCTCTTCCAGTTCACCACTTTCTATATACGGTTGCACCATATCAATCGGTAGATATGAAATACCAACACCGCTTTTCACCGCCTGTAACATCGGGGTAATGGTGGTGAATGTAATTTTGGATTCCACTTTCACACTTTGGGTCTTATTGCCTTGGGTGAACTGCCAACGGAACATGGCACCATGCGTGGGTAACCGTAAATTAATACAATCATGCTCAATCAAATCTTTTGGATGTGTAGGTCGACCCTTTTGATTTAAATAATCGGGTGTTGCCACAGCCAGCATTGCAATTCCGTGGCTGATTTTTACTGCAATCATGTCTTTGGAAACCAATCCACCTCGACGGATGCCTGCATCAAAACGTCCATCGACAATATCGGTCAAACCATAATCAGAGGTCATCTCTACCGCAATATCAGGATATTTTTTTATAATTTTTTCTACAGCGGCCCAGAGCACACTTTGAATGGCGTATTCATCCGCATTAATACGTAAGGTACCCGCAGGATTTTCTCGCAAGGCGCTGATCTGATGCAAACCATGTTCAATATCTTCAATCGCAGGCTGAACCAAATTGAGCAGATATTCCCCTGCTTCTGTTGGTGACACACTTCGGGTGGTTCGTGAAAGGAGTTTAATACCTATTCGCTCTTCTAGATTGCGCATGGTCTGGCTAATGGCAGATTGGGAGGTGCCCAGTTTTGCAGCCGCTCGGGTAAAACTGCGCTCTTGTGCAACAATGAGAAAGACCTGTAGATCATTTAAATTTTCTTTCATTATTTATAAGTATTCAGTATAAGTCCTATCGAATTATAACGGATTATCATTATAAATCACCCTTGCTAACATTGTTTTTATCAAATCAACAAGTGAATAAAGCAATGAAAAAAGTCTGGTTAATCACAGGTGCATCTTCTGGTTTAGGTCAGGCACTTGCACAAGCGGTTATTGCTCAGGGTGATTTGGCTGTGATCACGGCGCGTCGTCTAGATCGCTTACAACAAATTGCATATGGCCATGAAGATCAAGTGTTAGCAGTTGCACTTGATGTTACCGATGCTACTGCACGAAGCCAAGTGATTGAGCAAGCCATTCAGCATTTTGGACGTATTGATGTGCTTGCCAATATTGCTGGTCGTGGTGTAGTGGGCGCATGTGAAGAATTTAGTCTGCAACAACTACGCGAGCAAATGGAATTGAATTTCTTTGCCGCCGCTGAAATGACTCGTGCTGTGTTACCGCAGATGCGTCAGCAAGCATCAGGTCATATCTTGACCCTGAGCAGTATCGCTGGGCTAGTGGCCATGAATGCAGCAGGTCCCTATTGTGCTGCCAAGTTTGCCATTGAAGGCTGGACTGAATCGCTTGCACTGGAAGTCAAATCACTGGGGATTCATGTCACTTTGGTTGAACCAGGTGCATTCCGTACTGAGTTTGCAGGCGATGTCAATATGCGTCCAGCTCAGCACATTCCGGCCTATCGAGCTGTCGTAGAACCATTTGAGCAATATTTGGAAGGTTCATCGGGTAAACAACTTGGTGATCCTGCCAAAGCTGCGCAACGCATGCTTGAAGTCGTTGAAAGTGCAACACCACCTACCCGTCTAATGTTGGGTCAGGATGCTTTTTCAATCTGGGATCAAACCCTTGCAACACGAACCCAAGACATTGATTCATGGCGCCAAAAAGGCATTGAAACCGCATTTGACGATGCTGAGTTTGTCGAAATCCAGCTTTAAGCCTTACATCTCATTGGAGTTAATCAAATGAAAAAAATCCATTTCAATCAGCAGAATATCCAAATTGCAGCACATCTTTATCTCCCCCATGATTTTAATGAAACACAACAATATGCCGCCGTCATTTGTGGTCATCCTGTCGGTGGAGTGAAAGAACAAACGGCGCATATCTATGCACAAAAACTTGCGGAGCAAGGATTTATTGCACTGACTTTTGATGCTGCCTATCAAGGTGAAAGCGGAGGAAAAACCCGTCAACTCGAAAATCCATATCAACGTGTTGAAGACTTTCGTGCTGCCATCGATTATTTAGACAGCTTGGCTTATGTAGATGAAAATCGCATTGGTATTTTAGGCATCTGTGGTGCGGGTGGGTATGTCATTCATGCTGCCATTATTGATCATCGTATCAAAGCGGTAGTTGGTGTCAGTGCAGTAAATATAGGTGATCTGTATCGTCAAGGTTGGTATGGAGACAATCAGGCAACTGCTTCTGAACAAACCACCATTTTAGATTCAATTGCACAACAGTTGACGGCAGAGGCACAAGGTGCAGCAATGGCTCTGTCACCTTGGTCACCTGAAAGCCTCGAAGGTGTTGACGATCCCGAAATGCGTGAAGCCTATGATTATTACCGTACCACTCGCGCCCAACATCCAAATGCGCCAAGTCAAGGCACCACAACGTCAACAGCAGTATTGATGAGTTACGATGCCTTTCATTTTGCAGATCGCTACCTGACTCACCCCTTACTTATGGTTGTGGGAAGTGAGGCAGGTTCGGCATGGCACAGTCAACAACTGATCAAAACCGCAGCGGCACCTCAAAAAGAACTTTTTGTGATTACAGCTGCAAATCATTTTGATCTATATGATCGTCCAGATGCTGTAAATGAAGCTGTAGAAAAAATTGTACCTTTCTTTCAGCAATCTTTATCAGGTCAATAAGGAGAGCATCAGATGAATCGTTTAAATGATAAAGTGGCCATCATCACAGGTGCTGGTAGTGGTACTGGAATGGGCGCTGTCACTGCCCGTTTATTTGCTCAGCAAGGTGCGAGTGTGGTGATTACCGCCAGCCAGCAGCGTGAACAAGCGATCAAAGACTTGTCAGATGAACTGAACCAGCAAGGCCTAAAAGCAACATACGCCATTCTAGATGTCACCAATGAAGTGCAATGGCAAGAAGTGGCAGCACATACCATTTCGACATTCGGAAAAATTGATATCTTGGTGAATAATGCAGGTACACCAGGACCACGTGGTGGATGGACTGATACCGATATTCAAGATGTGTTGGCTGTGATGGATATCAATTTAAACAGTCAATTCTTAGGCATTAAAACCGTGATTCCATTTATGCAACAAGTGGGCGGTGGTTCGATTGTCAATATTGGTTCTGCAGCAGCAGTGATTGCTTTTCCTGATGTGAATCCAGGGTATGCAGCTTCGAAGGGTGCATCACGCATGTTAAGTAAATCAGCAGCAGTCGATTTGGCGAAAATGAATATTCGTGTCAATACGGTTTTGCCAGGATTGATTGCTACTCCTATGGCAACCCATTTCACTGAAGATGAAGAAGCAATGCAACATTTACGTACAGCCATCCCTGTTGGTCGTGCAGGGACTTCAGAAGAAATTGCCTTTGCCGTGCTGTTTCTTGCCAGTGATGAAGCCTCTTATGTCACAGCAACCGAACTCTTGGTTGATGGGGGGTATACTGCAATTTAGCCATTCATTTGTTATATCAAGCTTCCTGCCCTAAGGTCAGGAAGCTTTTTTGTGGCTAAATTTTAGAATGGTCTGATGAGAATAAAAGCAGTATTATGTTGTGTTTATTCATAAGTCTTACTTATTAAAGCAATCAAAAATAACCCTCTAATCAAGATAAATCAGCAATGGTACATTTATTTCATCAACTGATTCCCTCTATGTGGAGCTTAAACGATGAAAAATGTAACCTTCAAAAATAAAAGCATCGACGTATCAGCAACGATCCGTTTTCCAGAAGGCTTTGATGAAAATCAGAAATATGCTGCGATTGTATGTGCACACCCCATCAGCAGCTGTAAAGAACAAACAGCAGGTGCAATTTATGCTGAAAAATTAACTGCGGCAGGCTTTGTAACTCTTGCCTTTGATGCATCTTATCAAGGTGCCAGCGGCGGTGAACCCCGTTTCCTTGAAGACCCTGCAACCCGTGTTGAAGATTTTCGTTGTGCCGCCGATTATCTCACAACTTTAAATTATGTCGATGAAAACCGCATTGGCGTCCTCGGTGTTTGTGGTGGGGGTGGCTATGCGGTAAATGCAGCCATGACCGAACGCCGCTTTAAAGCTGTGGCAACCATTGTCGCTGCAAACTATGGTCGTCTGATGCGTGAAGGTGATCTCAGTCCAAATGCAGCAATCAATACTCTTGAAGCAATTGCAGCTCAACGTACAGCTGAAGCACGTGGAGCAGAAGCATTTATCACCCAATATATTCCAAACTCGCAGGCAGAGCGTGAACAAGCTGGCATTCAGGACATTGATATCCAAGAAGCCATTGACTACTACAAAACACCACGTGGTCAGGCAGCAGGTTCAACCAACCAGTTACGTTTTTCAGGTTTGGCTGCCGCTGTTGGTTTTGATGCCTTCCATTTGGCTGAACACTTACTCACTCAACCCTTACAGATTGTCGTAGGTGATCGTGTTGGTGCTTTTGGCTCATATAAAGATGGTTTTGAACTGTATAACAAAGCCGCCGCTAAAGATAAAAATATCTTTGTAGTTGAAGGCACCAGTCATTATGAACTTTATGACCAACCTGAACCTGTCGCAAAAGCTTTAGATGTGGTTATTCCCTTCTTTCAAAAACATCTTTAATCCTTTCGCGTGAATACGATGAATAGCGCGTATTCATGCTCCTTTTATTAAACTCTGAAGATCTAGAAATGCTATGAAAACTGTCCTTATTACTGGTGCAAGTTCAGGTATTGGCAAAGCCTTGGGTTATAAATTCGCTGCTGAAGGCTTTAACCTGATTCTGGTTGCCCGTCGAGCGAGTACTTTAGAACAAATAAAGCAGGACATTGAAACGACATATCAAGTCAGTGTTCATGTGGAAAGCTGTGATTTGGCAGTCCTTGGCAATGCACGACAGCTTTATGAAAAGCTAAGAACATTGCAAATTGATGTGATGATCAACAATGCGGGCTTTGGTGATTATGGCTTCCCTTGGGAGGTTAATCTGGAAAAAGCCAATAACATGATCGACCTAAATATTAAAGCCCTCACAGACTTATCTTTACTCTACGTCAAAGATTATGCAGATCGAGAAGCAACCTTAATCAACACGGCTTCGATTGGTGGCTATGTACAAATTGATATTGCCGTGACCTATTGCGCCACAAAATTCTATGTGGCTTCCTTCACCGAAGGTCTAGCACTAGCGATGCAATCACAAAACAAAAAAATGCGGGTCAAGGTCTTGGCACCTGCTGCAACTCGTACTGAATTTGTTGATCAAGCCTCATATCAAGGTGGAATCGACGGTGAGACTTTATTTAGCCCTGAAGTGTTTATTTCTGCTGAACAATTGGCTGAATACGCCTATCAGCTTTATCAAAGCGACCAAGTGCTTGGCATCGTCAATGAAAACAATCTATTCGACTTAAAAGATCCTGTTTATCCTCAACTTATAATGGATACTCTCTCATGAAAACTTATGCATATGCGGCTTTGGAACAAGGCTCCACTCTGGTTCCTTACACTTTAGAGCGCCGTGAATTACGTCATGATGATGTGAATATTGAAATTCTCTATTCAGGTGTTTGCCATTCCGATCTGCACATGGCAAAGAATGATTGGGGACGTACGGTTTTCCCTTTAGTGCCTGGTCATGAGATTGTCGGTAAAGTAATTGCGATCGGCAAGGATGTAAACAAGTTTAAGATAGGCGATCATGTCGCTGTAGGAACATTTGTGGATAGCTGTATGCATTGTGATCAATGTCATAAAGGTGAAGAACATATGTGCCGTGAAATCTTGACCGAAACCTATAATGGGCAGGATCGTATGACTGGTGAAAATACTGCTGGTGGTTATGCCAAACATATCGTGGTGAAAGAACACTTTGTTTTGCATGTGCCTGATCGCTTGGATTTATCACGTGTTGCACCTTTGCTCTGTGCAGGAATTACCACCTATTCCCCATTACGAACATGGAATGTAGGACCAGGGACACGTGTTGGCGTGGTGGGTTTGGGCGGCTTAGGACATATGGCGGTGAAATTGGCGGTCGGTTTGGGTGCCGAGGTAACGGTTCTGAGCCGATCAAAACAGAAACAAGCTGATGCCTTACAACTGGGTGCAGATCGTTTTCTTGATACCGCTGATTTAGAAGCTATGCAACAGGCACTCAATGCCTTTGATGTGATTATTGATACTGTTCCAGTCAAGCACGATATTAATCCTTATATTCCCTTACTGGATATTGATGGCACCTTTGTTGTGGTTGGGCAGTTAGGACAACTGGATGAACTTTTCACTGTTCCTGCCATTATGGGGCGTCGTCGAATAGCAGGCTCAATGATTGGCGGTATTGCCGAAACACAGGAAATGTTAAATTTCTGCGCCCGTCAAAATATCTTGCCGGACTGTGAAATAATTCGGATGGATCAAATTAATCAAGCATTTGAACGTTTAGAACGTTCTGATGTCCGCTATCGTTTCGTGATTGATATGGCGACCTTATCCGCTCACACAGACTAAATCATTGATCTTTATATCTAACCGAAACAGACGACTTCGGTTAGATCTGTTTTTTGATCAATATGCAACCATATCAAATACGTCATTGCTGATTAAATCAATACTCCTTATATCAATTTTATGTTCGTGTAGATGTCTATAAATTGATCCAGCCTAGGTTTTATCTCCTGATATTGCTTTTTGATCGCTAATTCCATGAACTCAATTTGAAGTTGTTCTTGTGCAATCATATAGTTGAGAAAGGCTCTATCTTCAACGCTTCCGAGCGTACGAACTTTTTTTAAGTTTTCCATATAGACTATTGTCCTTGTGTGAACCAACTGTAGCAGCTGATTAAGGAATAAAGCGGGTATTGAACTCATTGTCCATGCTTTTGCCTCAGTCAGAAAAGATGGCGTTGCATCCAAACCTAATTTGTGTGCATACGCCGCATAACGTGGGGTATTAAATTGTTCCAATTTTCTATATGCATCCCAAAAGACATATTCAGCTGTACCTTGCATACGTATAGAAATACGCGTAATTGCTTTTAATGCAAAAGCTCGATTCTGTAATTCATATTGAATGCCTTGTATAAATTGCTCAGACGACATTACAGTTCTCCATAACCGATATTCAAATTCAGACTGAGCCAGACATACCTTATCTAATCAGGAGATTTGGTTCAGATCTGATCCAATTTTCTTATTTGTTTATGATTTCTTTTGCTGCGCGAATACCTGATTGTAAAGCGCCATCTAAATAACCACTCCATTCCGTTGCCGTTTCTGTCCCAGCCCAATGAATGCGACCAAAAGGTTGTCTAATACAATCTCCGTAACTTGTCATGACACCAGCGGGCATATGTGCGACATATCCGCCTTGAGACCATTCTTCGGTTAACCAGTCTTGCTCCACATACTCCAAAGGATGTGCTGCTTGTTGCCCAAAGTAATAAACCATGTCTGCAATCACACGCTGACGACGTGTATCAACATCCAGCGCATTTAATTCAATTGCATAATCACCCTCAATTAAACCGAGTAAAACACCATGATCTTTACCCGTTGTAGACTGATCAAATACCACACTAACAGCTCTATCCGTTGCAACTACAGCACCATTTAAATTTTGCTGTTTCCAAAAAGGGCGGTTATAGGCCAAATGAACTTTGATAACCGCACCCATGGTCATACTTTGTAGTAGTTTTTCACGTTTTACAGGAAGCGACGGCGTGTAATGAATCTTGGATGCCAGAACAGGTGGTGTCGCAATAATGATATTTTGTGCTTTATAGCGTTGGTTTTTGCATACCACATACACATGGTCTGTACACTGCTCAACAGCCAAAACGGGCGAATTTAAAATTAAATTGTCTTGTAATTGATCTGCAATCCGCTTGGGAATCTGCCATGCGCCCCCAATAAATTTATCTTGCTGCGCGCCGCCTTCCGTTGAGATTAATGATTCTAGACCATGGCCTTGCCTGAAATATTCTAGAAAAAATAGATAGGACAATTGTGATGTATTACAACAAAATAAGGCCCCAACAATTGTTCGGATAAAATCTCGAGCTCCATCCGTACGGACATTTTTTAAAATCCAGCTTTCGACTGTTTCAGCATCCCATAACTTGGCTTTTGCCGCCAACCATGGCGCTCCATGAGGTAAACTTTTAACCTCTTTATTCCAACGACGTTCTAATAAAGCGATTTCGATCAATGCACTGACAGGAAGTTTAGGAATATTCGAACGATAAGATTTGACCAAACCATTTCGACTCACTAAGCTCGCCCCTTTTACAAATTGGGGATATGTTTTTATGCCGAGCTCTTGCGCTTGGGACAACAATAATTTCTGTTGAGGACCGACCCATTGCCCACCTAAATCAATGGTCTCCCCACAAATCTCACCCGCTTTAGAACGTCCACCTACTCGATCCCTTGCTTCTAATAATAAAGTTTGTTTACCTGCTTTTTTTAGCTCCAAAGCTGCTTTCAATCCAGCCAGCCCAGCACCAACCACGATTGCATCCCATGTTTTTTCAGTTGTTTGAGTATCCATCATTATTTCCTACTTTTAAAATTATCATCCATATTTTAATGAACGCGTTCATTAAAATTAAATTTGATTTTATGGAACGTGTTCACTAAAATCAATAGCTATGGAAAATAATCAAACAAAAGCCCCCCGCCGTGGACGTCCTCCGCGAAGTCAAGAACAAATCGAAGCCAATCGAAATGTGATTATTCAAGCGGCCAGAGACTTATTTGCAGCACATGGATACGAAGGTGTATCTATGCGCAAAATTGCAGCCCAAGCAGACTGTTTACCTGCAACGCTTTACACCTTATTTCCAAGTAAAAGACAGTTACTGCACCATATTTGGGAAGTGATTTTTTTAGATTTAATGCTTGAGCTTGAACAATGCTACAACAACAGCCCCGAATCAGCCCGACTAGAAAAGCTGTGTACAGCCCAAGTTGATTTTTGGTTAAACAGACCGAATGATTGCAGAGCAATTTTTCTCATTGAAGATCATCCGCAAAATGCAGACGAACATTATTTTGTCGATGCTTCGCAAGCCGTCCCTCAGCTAGAGATTTACACGCGTGCAATTCAGGAAGCACAAGCCCGTGGTGAAATACGTGCAGGTGATGCGAACGAAATCAAGAACGTTCTACTCTGTAGTATGTTAGGGATTACCTTAAGTTTGATTGGCATCCCAGAATACCCATGGGGAAATCCAAATACGCTAAAAGAAATGACGATCAGTGCGCTGATACGTGGATTAAAATAAGGGAAAATATGACCGTTAAAGCAACTACACCAGAGCAAATTCCATATTTATTCCAAGCAGCTTGGAATGAACATGATATGGTGGCCTTTGCCTCGTTATTTGCTGAGGATGCAAGCTTTGTAAATCGTTTTGGACACTATGTAAAAGGTATAAAAGAAATTGTTGCCTTACATCTTCCTATTCATGAAACCATCTATCGTGATTCGACGCTTCAGAATGAAATCATAGAGCTGAGTCCAATTACCGATGATGTGGTCATTATCCATTTTTGGAGCAGATTAACCGCTGGCACTGCCCATCCAGCGGGTCCACATCAAGTCGATACATTAATTCTTGCTGTTCTCAGCAAGCAAAATGGTTTTTGGCTGATCCGCGCATTAGAAAACGTAACCCTCACCAATCCACGCACAGGTCAAACAATCTTAAGAAATGGCTAAAATTCAGAAACTACGATAATTCCCATAATTAGACGCTGGCGCTCTTAACTATCATTGAGGCAAAGCATGCTGTTTGGCATGTAATTTTAAAATTCGTCTTAACTCCAGAATTGCTTCAGGTTTCTCTTGAATCGAATGCCCACCTTGGATAATTTTTTCTGATAACGCCCCTTCTAGATGCGAGCTGTTATATGGCACGATGCCATCTGTCATTTTATTGGGGTCTTGGCTTTGCGTGATATTCCCCATAATTGAATGGTAGGCTAAACCCTTTATCGGTTGAATATTCTGACTCATTTTCATAAATTTAGACTGATAGCTTAAATCACTCGGTCCATTTTCAATAAGGCCTGATCCAAGCGTGTTTTTCATTTGCTGTAGGTCAATTTTCTTTTCTGTGACTGCAAGCTCTGCTGCCGCTAAAAATTTACTCGGTAAATGAATAACTTTACGTAATGCCAGTGTAAACCAGCGATCCGCATAGGCCGTACCTTTATGTGGTGTTGCAATAAAAATAACGCGATTAATTTGATCAATTGGCTGGAAGATAAAGCGCTTACTGACTGCAGGTGAAAAAATAAAATCATGAGCTTTTTCATTATTAATCGCGTCTACAGCCTGCTGGCGGATATCGCCTTGCCCCATGATCAAGCGACTAATAATTCCTCCCATACTATGTCCAATCAGAACAGCGTCAGACATTGCAGCATCTTTAGGATCATGCATTGCAAATCCCTGCTTTAACAAGGCATAAATCTGGGCACGGCTTTCTAAAATCGGCATGTTGGTAGAATAGAAAACTTGCCAAACCTGATAATGCTTACGCAGGTTCTCATCTCCTAAAATATCATTCGTCAGCGCAATCCATGCCTCTGGGCTACTGGCTAAGCCGTGAATAAAGATAATGATTTTCTTATCTGGTTGATAAGGCTCCAGCATAAATAAATGCGGCATGCTGAGTTGCTCTTTACGATCAATTAAAGTCGTATAGCCCGTGCCGCCCAAATTATTTTCAGCCAACCAAAGACCGTATGGCGCTGAGTAATTGGCTGTTAATAAATAATTATCACCTGCGACTTTCACCTCATCATGGCGAAAGGGATCGATCAGCTTTATTTCTAGTGCAGCATCTCGAAGCAAAGCCAAATTTTTAACATTGCTCTGTTTTAATGGCTGCGCTACGGCAGTGACAGATAAATATCTCGCCGTATGAATATATGGGTTTTTCTTATTGGCATAGAAAGTTTCTGGATCATAAATATAGTCTGAACTGAAGAGCTGCTTATTCTTTGCGACTAACACAAACTCTGAACCAAAGCCATCGCGACGATTGACACTATAAAATCCAGAAAAACGCATATTGTAACTCGATTGCAATAACTGAATATCTGTCGTTGCAAGTTCTGGATAATCATCGAAATTAAAATGATAAAGGTGCTGATTAATCAGTAATTGTTTAGGAAAACGAGTAAATTGATAGCGTAAATAAGCAGTCGTGATCAATCGTGAAAGTGCTACATTATAAAAAAGCCGAACCTGCGTTTGCCTCTGATCAAAAATACGTTGTTGAGGTGTATGTTGCGTTTCAAATAAATAGGCATAACTAAAACGAATACTCTGATCAAGTAAAGTCAGTACTTGATCTAAACACTGATTTTGTTTCATTGAATGCTGTCTTTCCAACAACGGCACATGACATTGTTTTTCTTCACTTAAGCGTAAAGCCTGAGCCAAATACACTTCACTGGCTGCAGCATAACGTTGTTCATTATTATCAGTTAGTTTTTTTTCTAAAGTCTGTACACATCTATCGGGTTGATTGATACATTCACTTGCTGGAATACCAGCAAGAAGCAAAGTATTTTGTGAAGCATCGCTTAATTGAGGTCGCGTTAAGATGCTTTGAGTTTTATCGGTTAAGGATGCACTTAAACTTCGTTGTTGAAGTTTGACGAGCTGACAGGCAGATAAACTGTAAAAGAGACAAAGCAAAACAAGGCGCTTAATCAGAGTTCTTCTATTCATTGTCATGCGATTAATCCTCTGCAACACGCCTCCAAGCGTAGTTCTATCATTGCATTTCGAAGTTCAGTTCATTTTCCATGCAATAGACTGAACAAAAATAAAGGCTGATCGCAAGATAGCGTCACGTCTTAAATATCTAACCAATATTACAAAGTAAGCAAAAGAATACAGCAACATTATTAAGATAGATTGTTCTATCTATAATACAAAATAGAAGATGGGCTATTAGTCAAAGTCACAAATAAAAAAGACCAGTGAATCCGTTAACTGGTCTTTTTCCTATTCCTTCGCTCTCATCTATTCTTGATAAAATAAAGAAAGCGACTCATTTTAGAATTTGATATTCCATGATAACTGTGCTGTACGCGGTGCCCCAAGGAATAAGTAATCATCGCCGAAGAAACTGCCCACATCTCGCCAGTATTTTTTATTAAATAGATTATCTACATTTAATCTCAAAGTATTGTCATAACCATAAGCACGGAAATTATAGGCTGTACCTGCATTAAATACCGTATAGCCCGACACTTTGACAGTACCTGTTTTCTCAGCATATTTACTGCTGCTGTATTGCATACCCGCCAGTAAACGCAGTCCTTCCACCTGTGGGAGTTGATAAGACAGATAACTCGCAAAACGCACTGCAGGAATGTTTTGAGTTTGATGGCCTTGATATTCGGCTGATTGAGTATCCTTCAAGCGTGAACGTGTCAATGCTAAGGTTGAGGTGATCTCTAGGTTTTGACCTACACGACCTTGTGCGCCGAGTTCTAAGCCAAGATTATGTTGCTCGCCATCAGCAACAAAATTACTGGCTATATCTGTATATTGGTTGTCTTGCTTTAAATTAAACAATGTGGCTGTAAACAATAAATCTTGCCATTGCTGTTTAACACCTAGCTCATATTGCGTTGAATGTTTTGGTGCCAATGTTT
This sequence comes from Acinetobacter gyllenbergii, assembly GCF_001682515.1. Classification (NCBI taxonomy): domain Bacteria; kingdom Pseudomonadati; phylum Pseudomonadota; class Gammaproteobacteria; order Moraxellales; family Moraxellaceae; genus Acinetobacter; species Acinetobacter gyllenbergii. The sequence continues at coordinate 35,990 of NZ_KV575261.1, forward strand.
CAAATTTATTTTCGGCATACCACGGTGCTTGTCCACCATCACTCAGACCTTTGGCATATGAAGCATAGACATTGGTGCCTTCCCAAGGCTGATACATCAACGCAAATTGAGGTAAAAAGCGATTAAAGTTGGTATCTCGGATGTTATTGCCATCAACATCATAAGCGTCTTCATTCAGATGCAAAAGCTTTCCACCCGCCAGAATCGACCATTGCTGATTAAAATCAATTTGGTCAAGTAGGTTCAATGCCGTTTGCTGACTACTGAATGACTTGTAATGCTTACCTAAGGTTGCTTTTGAAGGCTGATAAGTCATGTTATCTGTATAGATATTTCCAGTACCCACTAATTCATTGATTGGATCATGCTGGGCATGGCGTTTATAACTATTAGATAATTCTACATTAAGTGTATGTTGCCATGTTCCTGTGTTAAATTTTCCACTTAAGCCTGTTTTAAATTGATTGGTGAGATAACTGTCATCGGGACTACGGAAATCATAAATATCGTAATTGCCATTTTGGTCAAAAGTATTACCTAAGCCTGTCGTTTGGCATATCTCGCTATAACAGCCCCATGCAAATGCAGAATAATCATCGACCACCACTCGACTTTGTGATGCTGAAAGATTAGCGCTCCAATTGTCGTTCACTTGGTAACTATACTTTAAACCAGCATTGAGACTTTCATTACTGACGGGTTTGCCCCAGCTTTGATGACCCAATAAACGATCCCAATCCACATCTGTAGGTACTTTTTTACCATCAAGTAATTGGTAACCAGGTACGGAACGTTGGCGCTGACGTTGTGATTCAAGATCAAATTCGAGTTTTGAACGATCTGAAATTTTCCAGTCCAAAGCGACTGAACCAAACCAACGCTGTCCATTGGCATGTTCGACATACGGATGGATTTCTTCTTTGGCGAGATTGACCCGATAACCAAACTGCTGATCTGAACCAATTAAACCACCTATGTCAGCTGCTATACGATTACCAGTATGGCTATCTGCTTCAAGTGTAAAAGAACGAATATCCGCTGGACGTTTAGTTACATAGTTGACTACACCACCTGGTGTGGACATACCACTTTGAATCGCACTGATACCTTTTAAAATTTCAACCTGCTCTTTATTTTCAAGTGCAATATTTTGCTCACCTCTGACCAAGTGACCATTTAATAAGTAACTTGATCCTAAATTTAGAGCAAAGCCACGCATTACAAAGTTTGGATAATAACCAATCGGTGCATAACCCTCACCGACAGCGGCATCATTTTTCACCACATCGGTTAAGGTCTTGGCATGTTGATCCGCAATCTGCGCGGCTGTCACGGTATAAATAGAAGCAGGAATTTCAGTGAGATTTTGCTGGGTAAAACCAGATAGATTCACTTTAGACTGAGCGTACGCAAGCTCAGAAATTTCAGCTTTTATCAGAATTGGAGCTAGTCGCGGTGTTTCAGTGTCTGCATGGACCAATACGGTGTTTAATCCGAGGCATGAAAATGAACCAACCGCCAATAATGCTTTTTGTAAACGAGAAAATGGATACGTTTTCACAGTTGTTGCCTAACCCCAAAAGATAATAATAAAGCTTACACTTTGCGGGCATGAGTATTCACAATTTTCTCAGATAGGACAAGCATGTTATGCACCATATCTAAGATTTTTTCAGCTTATTACGCTTTAGCTGGCCACGACCTGATGCCACTCTACAAAGGGATTTTCAAATTTCTGCCATTGTTCTGCACCCAAGGCCATTTCCTCATCATTTAATAAACAGGCATCAAACTGTTCAGTCAGTCCCGCCTGATCCATTTCCATCCCAATCAGCACCAGTTCTTGTCGTGCATCACCTGTTGCGTCATCCCAATTTTTTGCGATGGCATCGCGGCTTGGTTGATCCTCAGGCCAGTGTTCATCTGGTACAGCCGCCCACCAATACCCTGCTACGCTATGTCTGGCCATGGCGCCTGCTTGGGACCAAGAACCTGCAAATTCAGGATGAGATGCCAACCAGAAAAAGCCTTTTGAGCGAATAACACCCTGCCATTCAGAATTGATAAAATCGAAAAAACGTTGTGGATGAAAAGGTCGTCTGGCCCGATAGACAAAACTACCAATCCCATATTCTTCAGTTTCAGGCCTATGTTCTCCTCTTAACTCTTTGAGCCAACCCGGTGCTTGCGCGGCTTCATTAAAATCAAATAGCTTAGTATCTAAAATTTTATCCAGATTCACTTGCCCAAATGCAGAAATTTCAATTTTTGCTCTCGGATTGAGTGAATGTAAAATACCCAATAGTTTTTCTTTTTCTTCTACGTCAATCAGATCTACTTTATTCAGTATTATCACATCGCAGAATTCAATCTGATCAATTAAAAGATCAACCACATTGCGTTCATCCTGCTCACCTAGTGATTCTCCTCGTGAAGTTAAACTATCGACAGAACCATAATCTTTCAGAAAATTATAAGCATCAACCACAGTAACCATGGTATCCAAGCGAGCAAATTCAGACAGAGAAATGCCATTTTCATCTTCAAAGCTAAACGTTTCTGCTACAGGTAATGGTTCAGAAATTCCTGTAGATTCAATGACCAATTGATCAAAACGCTTATCTTCCGCTAAACGACGGACCTCGATCAGTAAATCCTCTCGCAGCGTACAACAAATACAGCCATTACTCATTTCTACCAGCTTTTCATCGGTCCTTGACAGCTCAGCACCGCCCTCACGGACCAATGCTGCATCAATATTGACCTCAGACATATCATTGACAATCACTGCAATTTTACGCCCTTCGCGATTGTTTAAAATATGATTGAGTAATGTGGTTTTACCTGCACCTAAAAATCCTGACAAGACGGTTACAGGGAGTTTGGATGGAGTGGCTAAAGAAGGATTCATTGGCTTTCTCACTGGTTAAATATGTTAGTTTTGAGGTTTTGCAGCACATGAAAAACATCGTCCCAATATTTCCAAATATGGGTATTGAGGCTTGAACTTTTGCGCTTTGGTTGTGGTTTCTACACAGCTGCGAAGCTGTGGAATGGTGATGCTTTGCACGCTCTGACACTCTGTACAAATTGTGATGAGTTGATAGTTGGAACTCATTTCAGCTTGTTTACTGGCGTACATATTTAATGTATTCAGTTTCAGGATGAGACATTGATCTGTGAGCTTTTTCAAAATTCTGTAGATTTGCATTGGTGCTTGAAAACCATAAGGTCTGGCCTTTTCTAATAGTTCATAAGCACTCATGGCTTTATTCTCAGTGCTTAAAATGTCTAAAATTTTTTGCTGGGCGCTTGCGAGTTTCATCTTTTTATACCTTATTCTTTTTGAAAAAATTATTTATGCACGGTGATGAGCTATAACGATGGTCGACTCCCCATGTGCGATATCCCGCCGTATCAATATGGATTTGTCCAGATGCATATACACCTAAGCCCAAATTGAGTGCTTCTCCATGATCTTTCCAAAATTGGCAAAGTTTGGTTTTGGTCTCTTCAATATGTGTTTGTTCGATTAGATCGGGACTTTCACTTCCGATACGAAAATCCAATGCAGCATTAAAAACATGCCGTGAAGCATTTGCGCCTCCTGCACACCGATTTAAATCATCGTTTCGATAAACCGAAGTCACAGTGAACTGATCAATTAGCTTTTGTTCAATCCATTGATTTAAAATACTTAATGTCGGGACAATATTGCTCCATAATTCTCTTGGTGGGATTTCATATTCAACATAGTTGCATTTTTGCCAATCTCTCGCGGTCTGAAAAAATTCAAAATCTGGAATATAAGAATTAAGCCCCTGACGCTTTAGAAATTTTTTGTAGGCTTGTATTTGCTGTTGGTATTTTGGGTGACTCATCCACAGTTGATATGAGCTTGGTACTTGGTTCTCTTGCACGATCAATTCAGGTCGTGTGAGATTGGTCTGAGGTAGAACCGTCTGTTCTGGCTGAATCGTTTGCTGTGGGGAATGACAGGCAGAAAGCGCACAAATGCAGCCAAATAGATAAAATTTTTTCATTGTTTGATTCGCCAGATTTTCTCAACTCAAATTAACTTGGCAGCGAACTTGTCGATGCATATTGTTATGTTATAACATAACAATATGCATTACAACTGAAGCAAATGAAGAAATGAATCTCGCCCTACCTGATATCTCTGCTGAATCTCATCTTCCCAAAGCCTATAGCTATGCCCTTGACTGGGTTGGCATGGAAAACATTGCATTACCTGTTCGGTTGGAAAATACCTTATGTCAAAGCCAAGTCAATGCTTATGTCAGTCTGGATGATCCTTTAGCCAAGGGTATCCATATGTCTCGGTTGTATACACGCCTATTAGAATTAAGCTCGATTCAAAATATTAATTTGGCTGATCTTGAATTGACACTCATGGATTTTCTAGAAAGCCATCACGATCTATCCAAACATGCCAAAATTGAAATTCACAGCGAGCTTTATATCGAACGATCCGCACTGATTAGCAACTTATCAGGATGGAAAAGCTATCCCTTTATGCTGTCATGCCAACTGTTAAATGATCGATTTGAGGCTGAACTTAGAGTTGAAATTCCCTATTCTTCGACCTGTCCTTGTTCTGCCGCGCTTGCTAGACATATTATTCAGCAACGCTTTGAATCGGCGCTGCAAAAACAGGAAATCGGTCTAGATCAACACGAGATTCTGAACTGGCTGAGCAGAACCGATGCGATTGCGGCAACACCGCATAGCCAAAGAAGCTTTGCCATTCTTCATTTCAAATTAGATCGAAATATAAAGCATATCCCATTGATCTTATTTATTAATCAAGCTGAACAGGCTTTAATGACTCCTGTTCAAACCGCAGTCAAACGCATAGATGAGCAGGCCTTTGCAATTGCCAATGGTCAAAACCTGATGTTTTGTGAAGATGCGTTGAGACGGCTCTATGGCACGTTTATCCATCATAACAATATTAAAGGCTTCAACTTCAAAGTCATTCATGCAGAAAGCCTACATGCACATGATGCAGTCGCTCAAGGTTCATGGCAATGGTAGAGCAGACGATCTTCGAGCAAATGGAATACGCTGTTTTAGGACAACAATTTGCCTTTGATAGCGTATTTGAACAGATCAAATGGAATCAGGATGGACTGATTCCAGTCATTACCCAAGCGCAGCAAAGCAAAGCCGTTTTAATGATGGCTTGGGTAAATCGAGAGGCTCTACTCGAAACCTTAATCACCAGACAAGTTTGTTATTGGTCCAGATCTCGTCAATGTTTATGGCGCAAAGGTGAAAGTTCAGGTCATCGCCAATATTTGACTGAGGCTCGTCTCGATTGTGATGGCGATAGCCTATTGTTGGTGGTCAATCAAATTGGCCCTGCCTGTCATACACAGCGTCCTGACTGCTTTTATCTGGGAATAACGACTGATCAAGTCACTATCTTAACTGAACCTATGCTTTAACTTATTCAAACGGTCATCCTATGTTACGAAAAAACCCAACTGGACATTTGCCTGTCATTGATCAGTCTGCCTATGTGGACCAAACCGCGATTATCTGTGGCAAAGTGATAGTACACGCCAATGTGTTTATTGGTCCTTATGCTGTCATTCGCGCCGATGAAACCAATGAAAATGGAGAAATGGAACCCATCAGCATTGGCGCTAACTCTAATATTCAAGATGGTGTGGTGATTCATTCCAAAGCAGGTGCCGCTGTGATCATTGGCGAGAACTCATCTATTGCACATCGTTCCATCATTCATGGGCCTTGTGAAATTGGGCATCATGTTTTTGTGGGATTTAACAGCGTGCTGTTTAACTGCAAGATTGGCGCTCACAGTGCAATCCGACACAATGCCGTTGTCGATGGACGAGATTTACCTGCATATTTTTATGTACCGGCTATGAGCTATATCAATCCAAAAACTGATTTAAGCCAATATCCTCCTATTGATATCTCGATCAGTGAGTTTTCAGAAAGTGTCGTCACCACCAATATTGAGTTGGTCAAAGGCTACAAGGCATTACACAATGAATTTTAAACAGTATCCAAACATCATTATTCGCAATGCTAATCTGGTCAATGAAGGAAGGCAGCAGATCGAAGATGTGCTTATTCAAAATGGTCGAATTGAAAAAATAGCGACAACAATAACAGGAATATTTAATGCAAAAACCATTGATGCTCAAGGGGCTTGGCTTATCCCAGGCATGATTGATGATCAGGTTCATTTCAGAGAACCAGGTGCACCACACAAAGGAAGTATTGCTTCAGAATCCATGGCAGCCACAATTGGTGGTATTACCAGCTATATGGATATGCCCAATACCAATCCCCCGACATTAGATCTTGAAAGTTTGCTGCAAAAGAAGCAGATTGCAGCACGGCAGAGTCGAGCAAATTATGCTTTTCATTTTGGCGTGAGTGCAAATAACTTAGACCTCATTGAACAACTTGATCCAAAACTCGTCAGCGGTGTCAAAGTTTTTATGGGGGCATCTACAGGCAATATGCTGGTGGATGATCCCAAAACGCTTGAACGTTTATTTGCCAATGTCCCGACAATCTTGCTGACCCATTGCGAATCGACACCTCAGATCAAAAAGCAACAAGCGCTACATTTACAACAATACGGCGCAGATATTCCCGCGCGAATGCACCCTAAAATTCGTGATAAACATGCCTGTTTTGAAAGTTCGCGCCTAGCGGTTTCATTGGCCGAAAAATATGCGACTCAACTTCATGTCTTGCATATATCAACCGCCAAAGAACTCTGCTTATTTAAAAATCTACCTTTAAATAGAAAGCATATCTCTGCCGAAGTTTGTATTCATCATCTTAGTTTTGATGATTCAGACTACGAAACACTTGGGCATTTAATTAAATGTAACCCCGCAATTAAAACCCTACAGGATAAACAGGCGCTCATCACTGCCCTTGCCCAGAGTAATCGTTTAGATATTATTGGCACGGATCATGCACCACACACATGGGATGAAAAGCAGCAATCATATTTAAATGCTCCCGCTGGCCTGCCACTGGTTCAGCATGCATTGCCTGCACTAATGGAGCTGGTAGCAGATCGAAAACTGAGTATCGAAACGTTGGTGCGTAAAACATCTCATCAAGTTGCAGACCTGTTTAAGATCAAAGATCGGGGCTATATTCGAGAGGGCTATTGGGCTGACCTCGTATTATTGCGTAAGAATCATCAAGCAATCGCGGTGAAAGATCAAAAAAACTATATGCACTGTAATTGGAGCCCATTTCAGGATAGGACTTTTCGTTATCAGGTTGATACCACCATTGTTTCTGGCCAACTGGCATGGCATCAGCAACAGTTATTTTTAAATTGCCAAGGTCAGGCCTTGGACATAGATCGCTAAACTCGGTTATGTGTCAATTGAAAAATTCGCTATTCAAGCCCCTAGTTAAAATATAGGGCTTGAATAACTTTCCGTTTAGAATTTAATTTCTATCCCAGCTTTGATGGTGCGGCCAGGAATCGGCATTCCAATCACAGTACCTGGATCAAAGTTATAACGGTTGGTCAGGTTGTCGACATTAAAAGAAAGAGCCAGATTAGGGTTCCACTGATAACTCGCAAACACATCAATTAAGGTTTCAGAAGAAATCTCTGTTACTGCCCGTCCACTGACCCCTGTACCAGCTAACCAGCCTTTCGGGTTTTTCTTTTCTGAATGATATCTGGCACGCGCACCTAGAACGAGTTTATTGTCCAATAGGTTTTTACCTACCGTCAGATTCAAAATCTTGCGAGGTGGAAGACGAGTTGAAATCAAGCTCCAAGAATCACCAACCTCATTACAATCTTCTTTGCTTGCAGGACAAACCTTAGGCGCTTGATATAAGGTACCATTCAAACTGGTAAAGAAACTTGGATGATGATAAGCAAGATCAAACTCTAAACCTTTGAGTACGACTTGATTATAATTTACAAAAGTATAAGAGGTGGTATAAGGAAGAATAAAATCTGGTGTAATCTGATTTTCAATATCTTTTTTCTGCACGCCTTGAGTTAGAAAATCTTTGGTTTGATTACGGAAATAATTAAGATTGAATTTTAAATGATCGGCTGCTGAGAATAGATTGTCACGCTCTCCAACAAAACCCAGTTCTATCAGACGAGAATTTTCCGATTTAATTGGTAAATCAGGATCATAGCTAAAGGTTTGGCCCGACACTGTCGATTCAAATAAACTTGGACTACGGTAAGTATTTGAAAGTTTCCCATAGACATCAATCCCATTGACGATTTGATAGTTCAACTGGGACATCCAATCTATTTTCCCCTCATATTGACGTGCTGCATAACCTTTTGCATTTAAGTCTGAATGCGCGACTGGCGTCATTGGTCGATATTGATCACCATAGTCTTTTACTTTTGCTTTATGCCATTTACTGCCTAGGCTCAAAGTGAAATCATTAAAAATATAATCGCCGTTGAGAAAGACTGAGGATTCTTTACGTAACCCATCACGGGCAATTTCATGATCAATAAGATTCTGCGGCTTCATCCGCTGTTCATCATAAGTTAGACCATAATTTAAGGTCAAATTCTCAACTTTACTGGTGTTTTCTAAATTTAGGCCAGTTCGATAATCTTGAAAACTCCCCCAATATTGATCACCATAACTTGAATTTTTCATACCAATCATGCCATTGTGCTGGCGATATTTGGCATTGGTATGCCAAATGCCCAGTTCCAAATCGACCCAGTTATTCTGTTTAGGTTTGTAGGTATAACTACCACTCAAGGCATTAATGGCGGCTGAACCAAGCGACCATTGTGGCATGGTATACGCATTTTCAATGTATTGTGGCTCAACATAGTCACCATCGATATAGCCGTAGGGGGGTGAATTTGGATCAATGACCTTTGATCGGCTCCAATAAAACGCCATCACTTCACCCGCTTTTTGTACATGGCGTCGCATATTTACTTCAACACGGTGTTCATCACTGAGATTGACACCAGCTTTGATAATTCCCGAATCGCTTTGATAACTGGTATTCACCACTTCCTGACCTGGACCAACGTCGACGATATCCCGTTTCTCATAATAATCAATACCATGTTTTCCAGCATAGTAGTTGCCGACCTCTCGTTTACTATAAGCAGCCACCAAGTCAAACATCTCATTCCGATAAGCCAGAGCAAGTGTTCCCGCACCATTCTGAAAATTGTTTGAAGAAATTTTATTGTGGAGCAGATAAGACATCTGCTCCTTTTCATTATCAGAGGTATTAGGCGTTTTATTATTGTTATAAAAACTGCCTTTAAGCATGACACCCGCGTTTTGGTTAGGAAGTAGAATATCATTGACGCTTAAGGTTCGCATTTTTACAATGCCACCAATTCCCCCTACACTGAATTTTGCGCGTGAAGCACCTTTTTCAACCTCAATTTGGCTAATTAAATCCATATCAATATAGGTACGATCACTCTCCCCTTGATAACCCCGAAAGGTATGACTCGATTGTAGACTTCCATCAATCACCACTGGAACACGCCCTTCGCCCTGCATCCCGCGAATTCCAATGTCAATTGCGCCTGCCTCATTCCTTAGACTGTTGACCTGCACCCCAGCAATATCAGAAAAAACATCACCATTACCCGTCCCCCTAAATCGATTAATCTGTTCCCGATTAAGATGACTGGTATTCACCTTGGCTTTTTGTGGTTCAGCATTCACTTTAATCTCAGGCAGAACAACAACATCTGTTGCCATTTGATTGAATGACTCCACGCGCTGACTATTCGTATTGATTTTTTCAGAATATGTGGGTGTTGCTTGAGCTTGGGGAAGCAATAAGTAGGTCGAGCCTTGTCGTATGATGCGATAAGGCTGATCAGCCAATAGGTAATCAAAGCCTTTCTGTATGGAGTATTGTCCTGTAATGCCTTTGCTTTGTAGCCCTTTTAGCATTTTAGAATCATAACTTAAGACAATGCCAGACTGTGCAGCAAAGCTGGACAGTACATAACCCAATTGGTTTGCAGGAATTTGATAGTATTTTTCCGAAGTCGGTTTCTCAAGAGCTGTAACCGACGAGGTGATTTCGGCATAAGCCCCATGTATACAGACACAATGTATGAGAATTGCCAAAGTTTGCTGCTTGAATTTCATAAGGAGATCCACATTAGGTAATGATTTTCATTTTCACTAACTATTACCCAGTGATTTCGAAGAATGTGACATTAACTTTCAATTTTTTCTGATCTGCTCCAGATCCATACTAAACAAATAAGCAATATCAATAGGAGGCTTAACTTTAAATGCATATGTATGGAAGAAAAAAATAAACTGATTGAAATCAATACACAGCTAAAGGTCAGCATGAACTTGCGTAAGCGGGAAATCTTTTTAAACCCGCCCTGATATTGCATCATTAGCAGATTGACATAGCGATTTTGAAGCAACCATTGATGTAATCTTGAAGAGCTTCTGGCTGCAAAAAAGGTGGCTAAAAATAAAAAGTCTAAGCTAGGCACACCCGGTAAAATAATGCCCAGTACGGCCAAAATCAGACAAAGTATGGTCAAAACAATATAAGCACCACGCACCAGCGGTGATGCATGAAGTTTCACTTTGTGTATGCATGGAGAAGGCTCAGCATGAACTGAGTCTTCTCCTTTTGTCTGTTGAGCTAAAGACGCATCTTTTTGCATAACTTTTGTGCTTAAAGCATATTTTTTAACAAGCTTCCAAAATAATCAAAGGCTTGTTTAGCACCCTGAATCACTTGTTCCTGTTCATGCTGGCTCAGCTCAGCCGTATCCAGTTCATTGATAAAATGCTTCCATACTTTTGCTCGTCCTTCAGGATAGGCAGCCAAATTGCGTGCTCCAAAGTCAGCAGACAAGCCTAACTGTTGTTGTGCTTGTTTAAATAAAAAAGCGGCGCCTAAAGTTGAACCTTCTGAGACATAAATCCAGCCTAAGGCTTCAGCAAAGCCGACCTTTTCTGTAACGAGTTGCTGCGCATCAGGTTTGATTCCGAGATCATATAAATCCAATAATGCCGCTTGTGAACGACCACGAATATCCAAGTCAGTAATCAACGCAGATACTTCAGGATGGCGAAACAGATGTTCGACATTTTGCTGAAAATAATATTGCCCTAGAGTAAATTGAGCATAATGCTGCGAATCTAAAAAGACTTGTGCTTGGTGCATTAATTGGTGCATATATTCATGTTGACTCACAGTTTCATTTTTTAACCGTAAGGCAAGTTGATTGGTCGCAAGTAAAGTTGACATCAGTTTTTCCAGTGTGTTTGCTATAATCTTATTACCCGTTCAATACGCAAAAGCTGACAAAAAAATTCTATTCTTTTTTCACACCTTTATTATTCGCCTGAATTTTAATGAAATGATCATTGAAAGATCGATCCATTTTGATGGGATAACTCAATTCCAGCGCCGCCTGTAAATCCGTTACATTATTTACAGGATAGGAACCCGAAACTTTTAATTCTCTCAATTGTGGATCGATGTCGATATATTGATGTCGATAACGTCCAATCTCTTGGAATAGCTGCGCCAAAGGCATGTCAAAAGCCATAATCATCTGGTTTTTCCATGCAAATACATTTGAATCTAAAGGACCCAAAGCTTTAAAGTTTGTATCATCAAAACATAACTGTTCACCGGCTTGCACAACTGTCATTTTTTGAGATTGATTCAAGGTAACTTTTACTGCACTTTCAATGACCCCTAAGCAGGTTTGTTGTTGCTGGTTTTGCAGATATTGCACATTGAAAACGGTTCCTAATGCTTGTAAATGAGCCGATTGCGTCTCTACAAAAAATGGACGATAACCCTGCTGCTCATGTGCGGTATGAATTTGTATTTCGCCATAATGTAAGTGCAGTGTTCGTTGTTGAGATGTATAACGGATATCCAAAGCAGTGTCTGTATTGAGTTGGAGTTGCGTTCCATCCTCAAGCTTCACAATTTTTTGTTCACCTTTTGCCGTGCTGTAATCTGCCAACCATAAATATTTATAATCAGACTGCCAAGCGACTAGCCCCCCTAAACAGGCAAAACAAGCCAATAGAAGTTGTTTGCTCCATTTAAACTGAGCAGCATGCTTGCCGGCTTGGATCACTGCCTGCCCGTTCTCAGGAAAATAGTCTAGACTCGTCAATAAACGTTCTGCTTTAGCCCATGCAATTTGATGTGCTGCACTCTGAGCTTTCCAGTGTTCTAATTCACATTGCTCAGTTTCGGTCAATTCAGCTGTCTGAATTTTTAGAATCCATTCAGCAGCCTCAGTCAAAATTTGTGTTTGAGACATTAAAATATCAATCCATGACTGCTAAACATTGAGTCAGTACAGTCACTAAATCTCGCATAACCGTTCTTGTCGAAATATTCAAACGCGTTGCGATTTCCTGTTGTGTAAGCCCTTCCAGTTGTGACCAGATAAAGACCTGCTGTTGACGTTCTGGTAACTGGTTGAGTAATTGATTAATTAAACACAAAGATTCAATGGCTGAGAGTTTTTGCTCAGGTGTAATTTCATCATATTCAGCTCGGCTTGCAAGCGCCTCCAAGTAAGCTTTTTCTATTGATTTACGTTGATACCAGTTGATTAGCAGGCCTTTCGCAACTGTTGTCAAAAGTGCCCGTGGCTGATCAAAATACAATTGATCTTTACGTTTCAGAATACGAATAAAGGTGTCATGGGCTAAATCCGCAGCATCCTCACTCTGATTAAGACGACGCTTTAACCATTGATATAGCCAAGAGTGATGATGACGATAGAGCGTATTGATGGGATCAGACATTTTTTAAAGGAGAATGAGAATTATTAGCAATATCTTAGCAAAAAATAAGTGAATAAAAACGCCTCTTTTTCTTTCTCAAGTATTTTTTTAATTTTTCTTCCGTTCACAAGCATCGAATGCTAAAGGTTTAAACATCCAATGCCCTTCCCTTCGTTGCTTTGAAAAGGCGTTATCATTTTAAAATTTCAAATTTATAAAAGCCATTTTAATGCTTCAGATTAGCATCCATAAATGTATCGCGAATGGTCCAACCAACACCATCAAAATACCCGCAATCACCATGGTTAAACTTGCGATTACCCCTTCTTCACTATTACGTTGCTGAGCTCTCACCGTGCCAAAACCATGTGCTGCATTACCAAATGCAGCACCGTTTGCCACATTGGAGCGGATTTTGGTAATGGCTAAAATGGCATCACCACAAACCATCCCGACCAACCCGGTAATCACTGTAAATAAAGAAACCAAAGCTGCTGAACCATGGATATCTTCTGCCAAAATCATGGCAAAAGGTGTTGAAATGGAACGAGCCATTAAACTTTGGGTTACCTCGGGACTAAAATGAAATAACTTTGCCATTTCATAAGCAGAGATCACACCAACACTCATCCCGACCACAATCGCAATCGATAGTACACCCAAATTTTTACGGATCGTTTCCCGATAACGGTAAATTGGTACGGCGAATGCAACAGTTGCTGGCCCGAGTAAATTCACAATCCACTGCGTATCTTGTGCATAGGTCTGATATGAAATTCCAAAGATCGCCATCAACAGAATCGTGACGACGGGCACGCTAATCGCAGGTGATAACCATAGTTGAGGGTGTTTTTGATAGATACGCTTTGCCACGATGTAAGCAAGCAGCGTCCAGATCAAACAAACAATTGACCACATATTCATTTTGACTGCCTTAGCTATGCTTATGTTGAAAGTGTTTACGTCCGTGTAGATAGGACTTTAAGCGGTTGTAATAATGGATGGTCAAACAGGTGCTCAACATGACTAAAATTGTCCCAACAGCGATACTCAAGACAATTTGCCAGCCTTCAGTCATAAACAGGCTTTTATATTGCACGACAGCAACGACCACAGGTACAAAAAACAGCAATAGCTCACCTAAGATAAAGGTCGCGCCCATTGCCACTTGATCCATCTTAATCACTTTAAAAAACAAGCTGAAAAGCAGTAGAAACATTCCCAATATCCCTGCTGAAATCGGGATACCCAGTTTCTGGTTTAAGACATAACCTGCCAACCAAAATGCAGCAAGAATCAGAATTTGTTTAAATAACATCAAGAGTGAATTTTTTGGGAGAGATTTAGAAACAGCTTCGGTACTCATTTAACAACATCAAATGGTGAACAACATGATTATCTTATCCACTTTGCGTCGATGTAATATGAATTATTCATGCTAAAATTATGCATAAATGGAATAATTTTAGATTGACTATGCTTTCTCTCAAATCATTACAATGCTTTGTTCATTTGGTTAAAAGCAAAAGCTTTACCCGTACCGCTGAAGCGCTCTCCCTAACGCAGCCGACCATCAGTAAAATGCTGCAGCAGCTTGAAGAACAACTACAGGTACAGTTGTTTGTAAAGCCTGAACATAGTCGAAAAAGACAAGTTGAGCTGACTGAAATTGGGCAGCGTATTTACCAACATGCTTTAGGATTACTGCAAGCTGAGCAAAATATCTTTTTAGAAATTGAAAATTATCAACAATTAAATACAGGCACCTTAAAACTCGGTGTGCCACCACTCGGTGCTCAACTGCTCACCACCGCCCTGTTCGATTATCACCAACAATGGCCCCGTATCGAGCTGTCCTTTCTCGAAGTCGGTTCTCGAGGGATCGAGCAAGCCCTGTTAAATAATGAACTCGATGTGGGGGTGTTATTGCAGCCCTTTGATCAGCAAATTTTCAATAGTATCGAGCTGTGTGATTATCCACTGATGGTGCTATTGCGAAGTGATGCAACATGGGCCACACGAAAAAAAATAAATCTGGAAGAGTTACAATATCAATCTTTTTTAATGTTTCCTGAAAACTTCTCACTCAACAGTATAATTTTAGATGCTTGCCAACAACATGGTTTCTATCCGAGTATTGCTTGCCGAACCAGTCAATGGAACTTACTGGCAGATATGGTGCTACAACGTATGGGTATTGCCCTACTACCAAAATATTATACCGATATGCTGGATCCCACCTTATTCACAGCAATCCCGCTGGAAAAGCCCAACATTCAATGGCATTTGGCGATGGCATGGAAAAAGAATCTTCCAGTTTCTCCTGCAGTACAGGCATGGCTTGATGTGATTCATCAACATTTTCAAAAGATTAAACCTACGTTAGAGCAATGAAAAATTGAAATAACATTTGCAGAAAAATGGATAAAGCTTTGCCACAAAAAAGCTACCCAATCTTGAGCCAGCTCGCCTAGACTAGAAAGATCTGTTGATCATATGGCAAATAACAATGAGTGATTCAAACTATATTCCCCCACAAATTTGGCAATGGACTGGAGAAAAAACCGATTTAAATCAGCCGACATCCGGCAGCCGTTATGAACATCGCTTACCCATCGGTAAACATCCATTGCAGTTGTATTCTTTGGCAACACCGAATGGACAAAAAGTCACGATTTTGCTTGAGGAACTTTTGGCATTGGGACACACAGATGCCGAATACGATGCGTGGTTGATTAAAATCGGTGAAGGTCAACAATTCAGCAGTGGCTTTGTCGAAATTAATCCGAACTCTAAAATTCCAGCACTGGTTGATCATAGTCAGAATCCACCAATCCGTGTTTTTGAATCCGGTTCGATTTTGCTCTATTTGGCGGAAAAATTTAAAGCCTTTATCCCAACAGATATCGCTGCACGCACCGAATGTCTGAACTGGCTATTTTGGCAAATGGGAAGCGCACCCTACCTCGGTGGTGGTTTAGGGCATTTTTATGCTTATGCACCTGTGAAAATTGAATATGCCATTAATCGCTTTGCTATGGAAACCAAGCGCTTATTGGATGTTTTAGATCAACACTTAGCAAAAAATGAATATTTGGCTGGTACAGAATATTCCATTGCTGATATTGCGGCTTTTCCTTGGTATGGCAGTTTGGTCAAAGGTTGGGTCTATAATGCAGATGAATTCCTAGCTGTAGATCAATATAAACATGTACAACGCTGGGCAGATACGATTCTGGCACGTCCCGCTGTGCAACGAGGACGAATGGTCAACCGTACTTTCGGAGACTTGGAAACCCAACTACATGAACGCCACGATGCCAGTGATTTTGAAACCAAAACGCAGGATAAACTTCAATAAAAAAGATTTAAGTCAAATTTTTATGCTAGTTCACTAGCATAAAAATTTTATATGCAACGCAATGAAAGAAATAGCTTAATAAAAACAAAGTAATATCTTCTATGGTGCACACATGAAACTGTATCAATTATTATCTTATCGAATCCTCCCCTTATTTATGTGCTTGGGCCTTAGTTCATCAATTTGCTCAGCAAAAAACTTATCGCTTTTGCTGGATAAAGATGTGCAAGAATCATTAATTACAATCAATGGAAATGAATTTATTGAAAAAAATCAAATAAAGGCACTGGCCAATAAAAGTTATCAATATTTTTCAGTTAAGAAAGAAAATGGAATGATTTATGAAGCGTATATCAGACAATGCGCTGGTGATTATTTAAAAAATCTTGATAAAAAAGAAGCAAAAGCATTCGAAATCTGTACTCATGAGGTCATAGAGAGTTTAGATGAATTAATGAGCCAAACTAAGGCTTTACGTATACATTTTACAGGTAGCCAATATGTCTATGATGGCGATGAGAATTCTACCCTGTTTCATTATTATTCTTTTGTTCATGTTAAAAATTACTATATGACTAATGATCAAAAACATCCAATGTATGGGGTGATATCTCGCTGTAAAATAAAAGCTGAGACAATGGGATTAGAGAAGTTTGTTGAGTTTGCGAAAAATAATTGTGTCAAAACAATGCCTGTATTTCCCTCATCCTCTTTGAAATGAGCACCGATCATCCCACGTAGTGTTACTTAGTCATTGATTTAAGATGCACATCGGACTGCAATTGATTATTCATTAAAGTTACTTAAATATATATAAAGTAATATTTTACCTATCAAAATAATCGATAAAAAATTTAAAAAATAAATATAACAAATTGTATTAATTTAATTTTTAAATTTAAAACAAATTTTTCCACCATTTTCTATGCCCATGAAAAGCCCACCAATTGCGTATTTTTCGCTATTTTGTATTCTGCGATTTGGCTTTATTCTGAAATGTAAAATGGATGTAGCAAAACGTCTCTCTACTTTTTGAATTTTTGCATTCAATAGCTTGGAGTAAAGAATTGAGTAATAAATTACAGTCAAAAATTGATGGAATACAATTTCCCATTCAGTCAGGTAAAAAGACTCCCAGCACCACACATACAGCAAAGAAAATTTTGCTCGCTGCACTTAAAAGTGTTGATTCACCATATGCCACTCAACTGAACTCTGAAAAAAATTGGCGGAAAAAATACCCTGCCTACTTTCAAGCGCTTGTTCAAGCTGGTATCCGCTCTACCCAAAACCCATTGTTGATTGCTCAACATGGTTTAGATGCAGCAAAAGCATTATTTACATATAACCGAGCTGAACAGCAAACGACTTTAGAACAAGCGATGTCAAGTATTCAGGATCAGCCTTTTGATACCTATATACTCAAAGGCTCTGGTTGCTCAAGCATTGAACCTTGGTCTATTCCATTCCAAGGCAAAAATTTACAAGGCCAAGCCTTATTAGAACAAATTGATCAATGGGAAAAACAGCAGATCATAGAACCAAGCCATGCTAAGGCATTACGTTTACTGCAAGCACACCCAGAATGGTTTGATTTATCTACCCGAACGATGGTGCTGTTTGGTGCTGCATCTGAAGCAGGTCCTTTAAGTTGGTTGGCAAAATGGCGTGCCAATATTGTCGCTATTGATTTGCCAAATCCTAAAATCTGGGAAAAAATCACTCAAACCGTTCAACAAGGTAATGCCACCTTAATCGCTCCACAATTAAGCTTGTCTAATCAAGAGAAACAACTCGGTGCGAATTTATTAACCCAAACACCCGAGATTGCGAATTGGCTCAATACCTTTAAAGAGTCTTTAGATCTGGCTGGTATTGCTTATTTAGATGGTGAAAAACATGTGCGTGTTTCCATAGCCATGATTAGCATTATGGAACAAGTGAGCCAACAAAAACCTGATAGCAGTATCATGTTTATGCTGACTCCTACTGATATTTATGCAATTCCAAAGTCAGTTGTTCATTCAATTCAAAGCAAGATTCAGCAGCGTCCAGTTTTAGAAAAACTACTGACCAAATCCATTCACAATATTTCGTTGAGCAACTTTTTTAAACCCAACACTGAACAATTGATTGAATCAGATAATGGTCAACAATACGGCATCTCAGATTGCATGGTGATTGAACAAGGGCCTAACTACGCACTGGCCAAACGTCTTCAGCAATGGTTTGCGATTCGTAGCCGTGCACGTGGACAAAAGACAGTAATCAATATTGCCCCTTCTACCACGACGCACTCAGTGGTTAAAAATCCAATATTGAAAGCCGCCTTTGCAGGTGCTGACTTATTTAAAGTTGAAACCTTTAGCCCTGAAACAACAAATGCGATTATGGCAGCGCTTTGGGTACATGATTTAAATAACCCTGATAGTGCTACCAACCCAGAGAAACAACTCGCGCATCCATTGGAGCTGATTATGGAAAATGCCAACCATGGTGGTTTATGGCATGTTCCTTATTTAGCTAGAACCGCCTTGCCCTTTGCGGCAGCATATGGCTGGATCAGAGAAAAACTCTAATAAGTCTTTGCTTTAAGAATACAGCACTAGAACAGAAATAAGTTTTTGTTCTAGTGCTGCTTACGCAAACATTATTGCAAATAATTATCATTATCATGCATAATTGGTGAAATTTCACTTAATAATGCTGAGTAAATGATCATGAAAAAGCAAGAACAGATCTCAAAAAATAGCAATATCCTTAAGCAAAATGATCACATGAAGGGTTTACAACAACTTGAAATGACGATCACTGCACTTTCTAAACCTTTTCCAAATATCTTTAGAGTTCAGGGAAAAATTACAACCCATCAACCAGAACTATGGGAAAAGCCAAATTTAGCAGTACGTCTTGAGGTTGCTCAAAGCCCAACTGATCTCCCGATAACGCGTGTATATACCATTCGTTCATTTGATCGAAACCAGCAGACAGTCGAAATAGATTTGATCGAACATGAAGATGATAGCCCTGCGATGCAATGGATACACTCAGCCCAAGTTGGAA
Organism: Acinetobacter gyllenbergii; assembly: GCF_001682515.1. Classification (NCBI taxonomy): domain Bacteria; kingdom Pseudomonadati; phylum Pseudomonadota; class Gammaproteobacteria; order Moraxellales; family Moraxellaceae; genus Acinetobacter; species Acinetobacter gyllenbergii. The sequence goes on from NZ_KV575261.1 coordinate 55,220, forward strand.
CCAAAACCCAACTGATTGGACCAAGACCACATTTTGTACCCAACTTTCAAACGAATAATCACGTGGCGATGTTTGCAGACGAAACTGCGCTTCCTGCCCTTTATTCAATTCTTCAATCTTGGCCAAATGACATCAGCGCTGACATTTTTGTGGATAGCAATGATCCTCAGATGCTTGAATATCTTCCCAAACACGTGAAGGTAAAAATGCATTTACTGCTTCGCGAACAGCAAGATCAAGCTGGCAAGATGGGACTATTACTTAAAGCGGCCTATCAATTTAAACAGATCAAAAATCTGAGTGTATGGGCTGCCTGTGAACGCAATGAAGCTAGAGCAATTCGTCAATTCTTTGTAGAAGAGAAATCTTTACCTAAAAAGGATGTACAAGTTACAGGTTACTGGAACCTTGGTCTTTCCAGTAGCATTTTAGATGAAGTGCGTCTTGAGTATTATCAAAAGCATATCAATGCAGGAAAAACACTAGAGAGCTTTGATGATTTAGATATGTTAGTTTAACACTAAAGTGCTGATAGCCAAAGATATCAATCAAAGCTTGGAATCTTTGGCTATTTAATTTTAAAATAGAATTTATTTAGCTAAATACTGATGTTTTATTCTAAAATATTATCTCCACTCTTGTACGAGTAGTTCCTATATTTAATAAAACTCCCCCTAACCATTTAAAAATCAATAAATTAAATTAAAAATAGAACAAAAACCAATTAAACACAAAATCAAGATAATATAAACGATTAATCGAACTAAACCAACTTATTAAAAGATTTTAAAAATAAATATACTACTCATCGGAAACAAATAAGTTTTGATTAAAATTTACACAAAAGTCACTTCTAATTTGATATAAAAATAAAGCCCAAAAGGCGATATAAAACTTAATAATTAAATAATATATTAATAATCAAAGGAAAATATCATGAACTCAAAACAAGATCTAGATTTATCTAGTCTATCAACAGCATCCGCTATGTTTCAAGGATATAATAATGTTACTGCACAGGCACTTAATACTGCTATTGAAGGTAGCATAATTAAAAACTCAGGGGTAAGTGAGCTACAGTACAAAGTCACAAAATCCTTACAGGAAATCTATCAGTCACTAAATATATCATCATCTATTTCAGCAGGATATGCTGGGTTCTCAGGTGAGGCAAAAGTTAATTTAGTAAATCAATTAAATCTTACAAAAGAAAGTTTATGTATTGTTATTAAGGCCTCTGATAAACAGGATATCTATAGAACAAATAATGTCTCAATTAAAAGTGGGATCAAATTACCTACAACCGAAAAGGAGGTAAATGATTTTGTAAGAGCTTATGGTGATTCATATATTTCAGAGCTAGCGACCGGAGCAGAATACTATGCTGTCTATGCATTCATTTGTGAAACTAAAGAGCAAAGATTCGCCTTAGAAACTCAGTTTTCCGCCAGTGGAATATCTCTTTCTGGTGGTTCACTTTCACTAGATTTTAAAGCACAAATAGAAAAAGTATCTAAATCATCTTCTTCAACTGTAACTTTTCAACAGATAGTTTCAGGGCTAAAAAATCCTAATCTTCCTGATCAGAATAATATTATTAAATATGCACTTGATTTTTTTGACAAAGAAATTGATAACCCCGCGATTATTTCCTATACATCCACAAGTTATGATCATGTCCCAAACTTTCCAGCCGATGTATTAAATCAGGTGAGAAAGAACGTTAATTATTTCACAGATCCAACTGGTAATTTTACAAAAAAAGGCATAGACGTAGATAATCTAAAAAATCAGTGTGAAAATCTTAATTTAATTTATAATTTTTATAAATTTAATGGCGACAAAAAGCTACTAGATGTATTAGAACTAGTTAAATCGGATTTAACAAAATTAAAAATTCAACAAAGTGATTATTCTTTTAATCCAAATCAGGTTTTCATACTACCTGAACTTCCATCATTAAATGAAGGTAAACCTGTATTACAGTTTAGTTTTATTAATTCTGACCTACATGGAGGTTCAGGAGGTGCTGTATTTAATGATGTTAATCAAACTTCATACTTTCAAAAACGTACCCGTTTAGTTAATTTAAAACTACGTTCAGGAACATATGTGGATCGAATTGCTTCAACTTTTGAAAACTCAGATCCAACCAACTCAATATACGTATTAGAGCATGGTGGGAATGGTGGAAATCAAAGTTTTGATCTTCAATTAACCCCAGACATATCGCTTAAATCAATAACAGGCCGCAGTGGGGCAAAAGTGGATCAGCTGTCATTCGAAGCTACGAACGGACAAAAAATTTCAGGTGGTGGAAATGGCGGCAACCCCTTCTCCTTCCTGATTCCTGAAGGTTATTTTGTTGCAGGATTTAGAGGCCAATCAGGTTCACTTATAGACCTTATTGGCGCTGTTTATGCAAAATTACTTCCTGCAAACTGGGATAAATAATATTAAATCTTCAGCCGATGGATCCAATGCACAATGACATTGGATTCTTCTTTGATTAGAGCGTTGTCTTCAACAAACACTGGCCTATCATCTATCACCCGTATTTGCGCTAAATCATAACTAAAATCACCCAGCATAATTTTAAAATATGACTTCAAACATGTGGTTATAAATCATTCAACAAGCTTTTACTCATTTGTAAAGCTTCATCGAAGCTATCCGTTTTATAAAAAGGGATTTTCCAAACTTTCTGATCACGGAGCAAATCGCTTTCTTCAATCTCTATGTCTGTAATTTCAATCCATCCTTTTACAATAGCTAATGCTTGCGTATGGGCCTTGATCCACTGAATCGCTTGTTTCCACTGCTCTTGTGATGGCGATGGTTCGTTAAACTTGGACTGTAAATGCCGAATCAATACAAAAGCTTGCTGCTTCTGTAATAGCTGATCTAATTGCTCAATAAATTCAATTAAACTCCCCTGATGCTGATGTGTTATTTCTACCGTAGGAAAATTTTCTAAATTTAGTTCCATATCGTATTCCCTAAGAAAGTTATTGGGTTGAATCTGACTGTAACTCTTTGACCAAGCTTGGCAGAACTATTGCTTGCTGCGTTAACTCCGCATAAAAGTTTGCAATTTGGAATGGCAGAAAAACTCGGTTATTCCAATCTGGATATTCGCTATAAATAGTTGGTGATATGGTCTGAATGATTTGATCCTGATTAAGTCCTAAAGCAATGTGCTGTTTGACCAAAGATTTCACTCGATGCATATGTTGTTTAAACACTTGTAGATCTTGAATTGTTGCAAGCCTGCCATGCCCAGGTACAACAATTTTCGGCTTCATTTCAATTGTCTGTTGAATGACTTTAATCCATTCACTCCCTTTTGCATCAGCATCAGGCATAATCGGATAAAAACTTTTTTCATACAGATCACCCATAAATACTGTGCCAGAAGTCTGATCATAAATAATTTGATCTCCCCGTGTATGTGCTGGCATTTCCTGCAAAGTGACCAATCGACCACCTAAATCAAGTATTGTTCGATTGATATAGGTTTTATCTGCATAACGAATCACTACCTTCTCAAGCGCACTTTTTTCGATCTGACCAAACGCTCTAAACATCTGAAGATAATCAACGCCTTTATCTTTGAGTTCTTCTTCTTGTTTTTGATTAATCATATAGATCGCATCTTTAAATTCTGCAGCGCCAAATTGATGTTCTGGATGAAAATGTGTGGTTGTGAGGTAAATTTTTCTATTTTTAGCAATATCTTTCGCAACTTGATAAACATGTTGGCCATTTCGCATGCCCATACCCGTATCAATCACTAAAATCGCATCTTTACCTTCAATGATCCCAATATTAGGCACATAGTTAATATATGGATCAGGAATCAGCCAGACTCCTGACGCAATAAGTTGCTTCTTTTCGACCTGAACTAGAGGGGCCGCGGTCAGTTGATACTGAACAGGGCTTTCTGCAACATTGCTATTTGCATAGACATTGAATCCACTCAATGCCGCGAGTGAAAGTACGAGGGAGAATTTGATCTTCATTGCTTTAGTTTCCTCAATAATTTGAAGAATTCATACGATAGACTCATAATATGAGCAAAAGCTCACATTAGATACTCGCATTAGCAATGCTATTTTTTAATTTATTTAAATGAATAAGTTATGAATTAACTCACTTCTTTATTTGAGAATAATTATGTCATTACTCATATTTTGTCATACCGATAAGATTGCAAGTTTTTATAAAAAGTGAGTTAATGCTCACATTTGAGCTGTCTAAATTATTTATATGAAAACGGTCTTTAAACCAAGAAAAATACCTCGCCAAGGTCGTTCAAAAGTGACTGTGGATGCGATATTACAAAGTGCAGCTGAAATTCTGAAAGAGATGGATTATGCAAAATTTAATACCAATTTAGTCGCAGAACGTGCAGGCATTAGTATTGGTTCTCTCTATCAATACTTTCCCAATAAAGATGCTTTGATTGTCGCGCTACATAAAAAACATACCCAACACATTCATGACTTACTTCGAACTGTGATTGATCATCAAAATGCACAAACCTTAAAACAGCGAATCGAATCCCTAGTAGATGCTGTCATTGCAGCACATTCATTTGAGCCAGAATTACATCAACTACTTGAAAAGAAGCTCCCATTTTTTGATATCAATCGCGTTGAAGATGAAACAGGAATTCGACATGAAATTTATCGATTGGTTGAATTACATCAAGATGAAATTGTAGAAAAAAATAAATCACTGATGGTTTGGATGATTCTTCAATTATTAGAATCGTTAATACACGCTGCTGTACTTGAGCCACCCGTCAATATTGCGCCACTGGCATTGAGAAATGCGATTATTCAGTCGATCTATAATTATCTAACCAAAACCTAGACAACTCGAAACTGTCTGGGTGAAAAATGATTGCAACCAGACAACCAGCTATTGCATTGTCATATATTATTCTGTGCGATCTTTTATTCTTCGACGAATTTCTTCACGCCACTTTGCAGCATTATCTTGTTGCTTATTCAGCACAACACCAAGCATATAAGCAGTTACCGCAGCACCAATGAGTGCAATCCCACTTTCATAGATGATATCAATCACAAATTCAAAAATGTCTTCTGATAAAAAGCTTAATGTGCCTGAATATTTTAGGAATTTTGCAATCGCAACAATAGCAATGCCTAAAAGTGCACCGGCCCAGAGAAAAAATTTATGGATACTAATTGGAGCGGTAACTTCATCAATTTGGTCTGGATACTCACGATAATACTCCACCTCCTCATCTGTAACTTCAGATGAAGATTTGAAGAATAACCGCATAAAAAGTGCGTCATGATCTAGCTTTAAGCCTTTTCTCATTCTCATCGTCTATTTTTTTCAATTTCGAACATATTAGCTATTTTTTATTTATGAATAAATAACAAGTTTGATCCAAACAATTTAGGCCGAAAATCAAAATATACTCACAATTATTAAGTCTAATTTAACGATAAATTGAACAAAAAGCCGCATACAGTAATGAAATATAATAATTATTACCGAAGAAAACTTATCATTATTCATTAAGAATTATTAAGTATCCCCTTTAAAAAAAAGATTTCTTTGTTATAGTATTTCTCCAATGATTTCCAAAAAGAGATCAATCGGGTGTTGATGCTTGGAAGATTGCTTGGGTTCTATGCGATCTTTTTACAAATCGCTGTATTCTTACAGCCCTTGCTGCCAGAGAAATATCAAGTTTCTCCAGTATGTGAGACTATTGCCCAAATTTTATTACAAGACCATCATTCTACCTCTGCATTCCATAGCCATCATATAGTGAATCAGCATGATCATATGCTTAACTCACCACATGATATGGAACATCAACAGCATAAATTTTCAGCTGAAGCGAAAACACCGTTTAATCAGCATCATCACCATGATGCTAATCACCAATGTCAATATTGTGTGGTGTATAGCCATGTACTCCCTTTACCTGATCTTGATCTAAAACACATTCTCGTTAGGATTCAGGTTCGCTTTCTGGCCTTTATTGAAAACTATTTCCATGTTTTCTTTCAGCTTCAACAACTCTTTCTCACCCCTCAAGGTCGAGCACCTCCACTCTTAATCTCATTCTGACTTGAAGCTCAAAACTGTTGAGTTTTGAAAAACTTATATTTTCAAGAGATTAGAGTAATGTTCTGTTTTTTTAATCATACCTGTAAATTGGTAGGAATATTTGCAACTGTAGGTTTAGCTGATCAATTGCAAGATGAGGTGCTGCCATGACTTTAGGTTTTACCGCACTCGAACTGGCACGTATACAATTTGCCTTTACCGTTTCTTTCCATATTATTTTCCCTGCCATCTCGATCGGATTGGCCAGCTTTTTAGCAGTTTTAGAATGGCGTTGGCTGCGTACCCAAGATCCGATTTATAAAGATCTGTTTAAGTACTGGGTCAAAATTTTCGCAGTCGCTTTTGGTATGGGCGTAGTTTCAGGCGTGGTCATGAGTTACCAGTTTGGGACCAACTGGAGCGAATTCTCCCGTGTTGCGGGGAGTGTCACCGGGCCTTTACTCACCTATGAAGTGCTCAGTGCATTCTTCTTGGAGGCTGGTTTCCTCGGTATCATGTTGTTTGGTTGGGGACGCGTTAGTCCCAAAGCCCATTTCTTTGCCACCTTGATGGTTGCCATCGGCACCTGTATTTCCATGTTCTGGATTTTGTCCTCCAACAGTTGGATGCAAACGCCTCAAGGCTTTGCCATTGAGAATGGCATTATTGTGCCAACCGATTGGTGGGCAATCGTCTTTAATCCATCTTTCCCGTATCGACTGGTGCATATGGCAATTGCAGCCTTTATGGTTGCAGCACTACTTGTTGCTGCAACAGCAGCTTGGCATTTACTCAAAGGCCGTCGTGATGCCTTGGTCAAGACCTCATTCTCAATGGCAATGTGGCTTATTCTGGTCTTAGCACCTTTGCAAGTCTTTGTTGGAGATGCCCATGGTCTGAATACATTAGAACATCAACCTGCCAAACTTGCCGCAATGGAGGGTCATTGGGAGACTAACTATAATGAAGGGATGCCGCTGTACTTATTTGGCGTTCCTGATATGCAAGAAGAACGGACTAAATATGCTATTGCAATTCCAAATCTAGGCAGTCTGATCTTAACCCATTCTATGGATGGGACTGTTAAAGGCTTAAAAGACTTTGCCCCTGAAGACCGACCAAATTCGACCATTGTGTTCTGGAGTTTCCGCATCATGGTGGGCTTAGGTATGCTCATGCTTTTGCTTGCCTTCGCTGGTGCTTGGCTCAGAAAAACAGGAAAGCTGTTTGAAAGTAAATGGTTTCACCGCTTTGCTTTAGTCATGGGGCCATCAGGATTTATCGCCGTACTGGCAGGTTGGTTTACCACGGAAGTGGGCCGTCAACCTTGGGTGGTGTATGGGGTGATGCGCACCAAAGATGCGCTTTCTCCTGTTTCTGCCGAACAAGTTGGTCTGACCTTGATTATCTTTGTGGTGGTGTACTGTGTTGTGTTTGGTATCGGGATCTACTATATGCTGAAACTGATGCATAAAGGCCCGCAATTTGTTGAGGCTGTTGATCTTGAGCCCGCAGGACATGGGCATTTCAAAACCCCAATGCGTCCATTAAGTGCAGTTGATGAAAGCATTGATCAGCAAGACCCAAACAAGGAGAAGCACCATGATTGATTTATCTCTGATTTGGGTTGGCATTATCGGCCTTGGTGTTCTGATCTATGTCATTCTGGATGGTTTTGATCTCGGCATTGGTATTCTATTTCCGTTCATTAAAAGCAGCGAAGAACGTGATGTGATGATGAATACCGTCGCACCAGTCTGGGATGGCAATGAAACGTGGATGGTACTTGGCGGTGCTGGCCTATTCGCAGCCTTTCCATTGGTGTATTCAACGGTGCTTTCAGCTTTGTATATGCCAATTACCCTGATGGTGATTGCACTGATTTTCCGTGGTGTTGCTTTTGAGTTCCGTTTTAAAGCCAATCGCACCAAATATTTATGGGATCAAGCATTTATCTGGGGTTCAATTCTATCGAGCTTCCTGCAAGGCGTGATTTTAGGGGCTTATATTCAAGGTATCCAAACCACCAATGGTATTTTCTCAGGTTCAGGCTTGGACTGGCTGACCCCATTCGCTCTATTTACAGGGCTGGGTGTAGTTGCGATGTACGCCGCGCTTGGTTGTGGCTGGCTGATTATGAAAACGGACCATGAGTTACAAGATCAAATGTATGGATTGATGCCTAAACTGATCATCTTACTGTTTGTGGTCTTTGCAGGGGTGAGTCTATATACCCCTCTCACTCATCCTGAAATTGCAGCACGTTGGTTTGCCTTGCCAAATCTGCTGTACTTTAGCCCAGTGCCGATCTTGGTGTTGTTGTTTACCTTCCTGATTTTAAAGGCATGTAAACAACGCCAAGAGTTAAAACCGTTTATCTATACCTTGGCCTTGGTATTCTTGGCCTTTACTGGATTTGTCATCAGCCTCTGGCCGAATATTATTCCGCCATCAGTTACCATTTGGCAAGCAGCTGCACCGCATTCCAGTCAAAAGTTTGCCTTGGTTGGTGCATTGATTCTGATTCCAATCATTATCGCCTATACCATCATGTCGTACTGGGTATTTAGGGATAAAGTACGGGTTGGTGATACGGGCTATCACTAGGAGGCGATGTCATGAAACTATCAAAAACACAATGGTTTATCGTACTTTGGCTTGCTGGATTCTTCGGTTTATTGATGATTGCAATGTTCTTTAGAGTATTGTTAAAACTCGCTTATTAAGCTGAAATTTTTTCTTTCAATTCAAAAGACTATACCTCGGTATAGTCTTTTTGCCAGTAAGCAATTGATCACTTTTTATTTATCGTGCTTTGGTAAAACTGATCAATCGCATCCACCATTTGCGATAAACCAGGCTGTTCTAAGGGATAATGCCCTGCATTTTCCAACATCACGGTTTTAACAGGTACCTTATGGATACGGCTTAGAAAAGGTGTACTTAAATCAAGCGGTGTCCAACGGTCTTGGGCAGGTTGAGTCAATAAAATTGGACTCACATCAAAATCTTCAGCGGCCACTTCAGGTTTATAGTGAATATATGAATCTAAAAAGGCCAGTGAAACAGCGTTACCTGCTGAGGTTTTATCTTTCATAAACACTTTTAAAGCCGCTTTATTATTCACTAACGTACTCATTTTACTGGCCCAACTCATCGGCACTCGCATTGAAGCCAATGGTGTCTTTGCGCTCCAATGTGCCAAAGGCGTACCGACACGGCTCATAAATAAGTTACTTGCAACCGTGTCTTTCACCACTTGGTTACTTGTATCAAGAAAGGTCATTCCTACAATTGCCTTTACTTTTTTATTCTTGGCAGCTACATGGTAAGTTAGCATTCCACCAGCACTCAAACCATACAATACAATTGGGCGATTATCTTTGGCCAATTCAAAATCAATTAGGTCGCTGCCTGCCTGTACCCAATCTTCATATCGAATCAAGTTGCCTTTGCCGACTTGGGTCATACCATAACCTGGCATATCAATCGCAATGGTTTCATAACCACGATCGGCCAAAGGCTTACCGAGAATCATCGACATCTGTCGGCCATTGGTTCCAACACCATGAAATAAAATCACTTTGATTTTTGCCTGTGGATTTCGATAGGTATCTAAATGAATATTGTTACCTTTCCATGCCCACCACTCTTCCTTCGGCAACTGATCTTTTGGAATATGGAATTGTTGAGGAAGAAATTGTTCGATTTGCTGCCAAGCGATTTGGTTTTGATAGGTCATTGCGGTATCTCCCACTTTTATTTCTTTGGCAAAAGAACTACTGACTGCACACATCATCAAGATACCTACACCTAATTTTTGGATATATTGACGTACCAAACTGACCGAATTTACATATTGAATGGTATTCATATCTTGTTGTTGCCTCATATCGGATAATCAAATCTTAGGCTTTTAGCAACGATACAGCCATGCTAGATTGGGACATGGAGTTTAGTTTTTAGGCCAATCAATGTTTGAGTTTCAAGATTATCTACGTGCACCTTCCAGTGTGCAGTTGTTGCTCGAATTAGCGGAACGCCAACATCTACAAAAAAGTTTGCTCTTGCTTGGAACTGGATTAAACCTGAACAGATTAAATGATGCCAACTGTGTTGTGAGCGCTGAGCAAGAAATTGCCGTGATTACAAATTTAACTCAGCACTTGGCAATCGATACAACAACTTTAGGCTTGATTGTTGGCTTTCAGCATAAACTGACCACTTATGGCATTTTGGGTTATGCTCTCATGAGTAGTGCAACAGGCTTAGATGCATTTAAATTAGCAAAGCGTTATCTTCCCCTAACTTATACCTTTGTTAAAATCAGTTTCCGTTTGGAAAAACAACACGCTATTATACATTTTACCGAACCCGCCAACCTCTCAATAGAATTACAACAGTTTGTCATTGCACGTGCGATGGCGGCTACCTCGAGAGTCATTAGCGATATTTATGAAGCTTGCTTTCAATTTGATGCCTTTCATCTTAAAAACCCTCAACCACAGCAATCTTTCACAGAACTGCCACAGCATTTTTTAAAGGCACCGATTTTATTTGAGCAAAAAAGTAATGAATTAAAGTTCGACGCAGCTCAATTAAACCAGCCACTACCGCATGCCAATGCAAATACTGCGGCTATGTGTGAACGTTTATGTTCGGAACTGATTAATCAACGGCATACCACTTTGACCACCACTATGATTGTCCGTGACTTTTTAAGCAATGCACCGCCTGGCAAGCTTCTTACCCTGATTGACATTGCCAGCAAATTGCATATCAGTGAACGTACCTTAAAAAGACGTTTACAAGAAGAAAACACCTCGTTTAGATTGATTCAAAATGAAGTATTACATCAACGTGCCAATGAACTTTTATCAGGAAAGTTAAGCCTCACACAGGTCGCTGAGCAACTTGGTTTTTCTGATTTATCTACTTTTTCACAAGCTTATAAACGTTGGACTGGGATTGCACCAAGCCAATCACTCAAAGAACGAAAACAATCATAATATGAAGTATCGACCATTCTAAGTCCGAAAATAGATATGACTGAGTTGTATAGAAAAGCATGCGAATTTCCGACCAAGTAAAATTCAGAATGGATAAAATACATGCTAATATCCAAATACTGACAATACACTATGTCAATTTATTTGGAAGGGTTCCAATATGCTAAAAACACAACAAGTTAAGATAATACAAGAATTCAATGCGCCAGTAGACAAGGTCTTTGCAGTGCTCAGTGAACATGAAAACCTCAGTAAAATCTTTGCACCTGCAAAAATCACGCGAATCAGTAATGGGAAGGATGCACGAAATGGCGTGGGTTCTGCACGAAAACTGTCTATCCCTTTAGCCCCTTCTTTTGTTGAAACCAACTTGGTCTATCAAGAAAATGAATTGATTGAATATGCAATTACCAGTGGAATCAGCCCGATTAAAGCGCATCGAGGAATCATGAAGTTTAGCGATTTAGGCGCGAATCGCACTCGATTTGATTACACCATTAGCTTTAAAGGTCGACTTCCATTCATTGGTCCAATTATTAAAGCAGCACTACAAAACGGGATCAACCGTGGGCTTAAAAAGCTGAAGTTTTAATGTTGCTCTGAAGCCTCTCCTTGACGGTTTATTTCACCGTCAAGGTTTTACGCTTTGTTTAAAGCGAAGATGTTACCGTGCCTAGAGATTCTTTCTGGTTGACTGAATGCTCTGGTTTACGCAGCAACATTAATGCAGAGATTGCGGCCAATAAAATCATTGGAATACTCGATGCAATCACCACAATTTCACTTTGACCTATCCCCAATAAATAACCTGCTACTAACGGACCAGCAAAAGCGCCTAAGCGTCCTATAGCAACAGCAGCACCGACCCCTGTTCCTCGCATTTCAGTTGGATAATATTTTGCTGCTAAGGTATATAAAATTGACTGGCAACCAATCACAAACATTCCGCAACTTGTCGCAAACAAGATAAAACTCGACACGCTATTGGAATAAGCTAAACCAATTAAAGAAGCCAAAATGCCCGCATAAACACTGGCAACAATAAAAAATTTATTGAGTCGATCCAGCATCAAACCTAAAATCAATACACCGATAGAACCCCCTAAATTAAAACCAATCTGAATATAACTGGCTTGTTGTTTATTGAGTCCTAGTCCCGAGATTAACGTCGGTAACCAGTTCTGAAACAATGCTAAAACCAGTAACGTACCAAAAAAGCTGAGCCATAGACTAGAGGTCACCACCACACGTGGTTTGGCAAAAAGTACGGTCAGTACACTTTGTTTTTGTGTTGTGACCTGAGGGATTTTGTTTAAATATGCTTTTGATTCAGGTAAAAACAAAATAAGAATAGGAACCAGAATTAAGGGGGCAATCCCGCCAATATAAAAGATATGACGCCATTCGTGATCTGCGGTTAGAGATAAAGCCACCACTGAGGTTAAGACCCCGCCGATTGGCATACCACAGTACATGGCACTGACCGCTGTTGCTTTATATTTTTCAGGTACTGCTTCAGAAACCATCGTAATGACAATCGGTAAAGCCCCACCCATGCCCAAACCAGTCAGAAAACGGACTAAAAGTAAGGAATTCAAATCTTTGGTAAAAGGTGTCAATAAGGACATTAGACCAAAAACGGCAATCGAGGTGATGAAAACTTTCTTGCGTCCAATCGAGTCTGCAATTCGTCCTGCAATCAATGCCCCAGGTAATGTGCCTAATACGGCGGCACTAAATACCCACCCCATCTCAGCACTGTTTAATAGCATTTCTGCTTTCATCCGCGGTGCAGCAACCCCCATAGATTGCAGATCAAACCCTTCAATAATGGCAAAAATGAAACATAGGATCAGTGTAATCACAATTGCTTGTTTTGATGACTCAGTCTCTATATTGGTCTCTTTTAACATTGTTATCTTCCCTTTTTGATTCTTCCAGTTTATCTATCTAAAATTCCAAATATAGATTTAAATATCCTTTAAGTCGCTAAAAAGACTAGCAGAGCGAATATAGTTACGCAATATGTATTAAAGTTATGCAATATGTAATCATACAGCTTGAGGAATTTCATTTGAAATATAATAAAAAGATCATTTTAAAATCGCTGTTATTGGCCCCAATTCCCTTACTTTGCTTTATGGCTGTGCTATTTATTCTCATGAACAATGAATTTAAATTGGGTTCTATATTTGCAGTTATTGTTGGGCATCTTCTGGTTTATTTGGCTTATTGCCTTTTAACCGTTCCATTTTCATTCTTGTTCTCGCTTATCTTAAACCGATATCAATATCTAAATTTTCTCACAATCTGCTTAGGCTCATTAGTCGTTGCGGCACCCTTTTTTATTCTTTTAGGCTGGGGGTATACAGGCCAACTCCTGAAGCAATGGTGGCTGGTCTATGCTGATGTTTTTGCTTGGTTTATCGCCCTCATTCCAGCGGTCTGTTACTGGCTGATTTTAATTCATCTTAAACCCCATCAGCCAGATCGCATTGATTTATAAAATCCTGACCAAATCAGATAAATGTTGAATGGTATGAGTCAGATCTAAGGCTAATTTGTTCGGTAGATTTTTCGGGTTATACCAACAGGTCGAGATCTGGCAAGAAGCGGCACCTTTCATATCAGCTTCAAGACTATCCCCAATGAACAGGACATCTTCTTTAGCGATCTGGCTTCTATGCAGACATGTTTCAAAAAAACGCTGATCCGGTTTTTCATAACCAATGTCATCTGAAATATATAAATCAGAGAAATGTGGCAATAAACCAGCCAAACCTAAACGAGCTCTTTGTTGACTGAGAATACTATTGGATGCTGCAAAGAGCTTATATTTTTGACTTAAATAATGAATAGCTTCAGCAGCGCCAGCTTCGAGGGTATGCTCTTTGGCTAAATTTCCCTGAAAAGTATCACGGAAATGATCATGATTAAGTTCAACATTTAATGCTCGGAATAATTCTTTAAATCGATTATTAATTACATCTTGTACGGTAATTTGACCTAGCTTCTGCTTTTCCCACAAATGATGATTAATGGCTTTATAGGTAGAATAGGTCAAATCATCATGATCTAAATTAAATTCAGCGAAAGATTGAATAAAAGCAGCGCGGTTAGCGACACTAAAATTCAGCAAAGTATCATCAATATCAAAGAATATAGCCTTGTACATCAGAGCAATCTTACAACCGAAGCAAATATTAAGATAAGTTTATTATACCGAGTAATAAAAGAGCAAGCCGATGCGGCCTGCCCAATAGTCGATATTCGCTGATGATAATGCTCTCAATCTTTATCCCGCATCCACATCCAGATCAATACTGTTGCCATACAGGCAATCAGTGGATAGACCACCCATGGATGTGGAATAGTCCAGATCATAACACCCGCAGCAATACTCATACTGACGGTCGAGATATATTTTGCTTTTTTGGGGATACGTCGGTTTTCTTGCCACTCTTGGATGATTGGGCCTATTAAGCGATGGTTGAGGAACCATTGATGCAGCTTTTCAGAGCCTCGAGCGGCAAAGAACACTGCCAACAGAATGAAATCAACCGTTGGTAGGCCAGGAATAAAAATCCCAAGAATCCCTAAACCGATGCATAGCCAAGCCAGACAGATAAACAATAATCGCCACCACACTGAACGTGCTAACTTGCTAGCTGGCTGTGGTGTTGATGATAAGGTATCTGTTTTCATTTGATTATCCATGCGATTAGTGTTCTCCATATTGAATAAGCTTTTACTGCCTCAACACTTATTTCAATTCGTCGAGCTGGTTCAATGCTTTCCCAAAATAGTCAAATGCATCCAGTGCGCCTTGTACCACACGATCTTGCAAATCTTGATCAAAAGCAGCCTCATCAAGTGCTTCAACAAAGCGTTTCCACACTTTCGCCCGACCTTCTGGATAAGCCGCCAAATTGCGTGCTGCAAATGTTTCG
This sequence comes from Acinetobacter gyllenbergii, assembly GCF_001682515.1. NCBI lineage: Bacteria > Pseudomonadati > Pseudomonadota > Gammaproteobacteria > Moraxellales > Moraxellaceae > Acinetobacter > Acinetobacter gyllenbergii. Next base: position 70,275 of record NZ_KV575261.1, read on the forward strand.
GAGAAACCTAACTGCTTCTGCGCTTGTTTAAACAGAAATGCAGCACCTAAAGTCGAACCTTCTGAAACATAGATCCAACCCAGTGCTTCAGGCAATTTGACTTCTGCACTTTGTAATGTCTGACCTGCGGGCTGAATACCCAAATCCTGCAAGTCATCAAAGGCTTGTTTAGAACGGCCACGAATTCCTAAATCGGGAATCAGTCCAGCGACGCCTTCTTGTTCAAAAAGATGTTCTATTTCCTGCTGGAAATAATATTGTGACAAGGTAAATTGAGCGTATTTCTCCTTGCTTGAAAATACATCTGCTTGCGCCATTAACTGGTGCATACGCTCATGTTCTGCCGCTGTTTCCTGCTTTAACCGCTGAGAAAGGCTATTGGCAATCATTTGCTCTGTTGCTGCGTTCATCATCATTCTCCTAGAAAAGGAATAGGACTCATCGGTTAACGACTCCGACTGAGTTTGAGTTGCACGGGGAAATCCACCACAACGGCCACAGCGCGACCATTGATCTTGTAAGGTTTGAATTTGGACTGGCGAGCGGCTTGTAAAACACGCTGATCTAGGCTGCTAATCCCTGAACTTTGTTTGATTTGAATTTCGATGGGCTGACCGTTTTCATTGATGCGTAGCCGTAATTCAACCACACGGTTTTGTTGTTTAAGTTCCCGATCATCGTAAGCAAGCTTGCCAAAGCTCAATACATCAACACTACTGACTTGAACAGGTTCATCACGATCAACTTGGCTTTCCGGCGCACGAGCCAATTCCTGTTGTGTTGCTGCTGTATTTACACCACCCGACTGGGATTGAGCCTGCCCTATTTGTTGTTTCGAACTGAGCAGATTTTCTGTCAACATCTGCGAAGATTGATCCGCTTGGGTATCTTGCTTCACTTTATTTTCAGACACTTGAGCCGCTATTGCTGCTGTGGATGTCGCAGCTAAACTCGCAACTTTGTGGCTGCTTTGTTGCTTAGCCACTTCATGCACAGCACTCTGACTGCTTATCACTTTTTGCTCTGTGTTTTCAGTATGGGTCGGAGCAGCGCGAGTGCTTGTTTGTTTTTCTAATACGGGTATTGTTGATGTTTGGGCAACTTCAACTTTTGCAGTTGCTTGAGGAGATGCACGTTCTGAAGCTGATAAAGACACAAAATGAACTTTCAACGCATTCACTTTGGGTGAAGCTGCCAAAGTATAAGGCTCAATAAAATGGCTCAACGACCACAATCCAAGTAAATGTAAAACAATGACCACTGTCACAATGATTAACTTACGCTGCGAAAGTGCCCAAATCCGAATAGGTGGTCCTTTTGTACTAAAGTCATAGCGCGGATATAGGAATTTTGATTTCATCGCCATTCCCCCTAAAAACGGTGCTCAAGTTTTAGGCTGACATTGTGTTTGTCATAGGAATATAACCAATCCACATTGCTGTTATTACGGTTATAGCGATAGGTTAGATTCGGCGTCACACCATAGAATTTGAAACGAGGCATTTGCAACACAAAGGTGTAGTTTTGCTCAAAATCTTGACGGCGTGTTTGAAATGCCGCCACGTAACGATCAAACTGTCGCCAACGATACAAACTGAATAAAGTGGTATTAAAGCCAGCACTCCACGATTTACTCAGACCTAAACGAACACCTTGTTGCTGGTACGCCGCCATGTATTCTTCTTGGGTATCATGATCTAAGACATCCAAGCCACCGAATAAGGTCCATTGTTCAGGTAGAATCTTCCAAAAAGTCAGCATAGCTGAACTTTCTTTACCATCTAGGGTCTTATATTTTTGATAATTTAAATCTTTGATTTCAGCTTCAAGCTTGAGTGCTTTATCAGCGGAAATGAATCGCATCCATTCTGCGCGCGCGCCCCAAGCATTGTATAGGCCATCATTGGCATAACGTTTGTGCTCAAATAACGGTGCAATGGTGATTTGATTTTTTAAATCAAAAAAACTATAGCCAGCATTGATATTGAGAGTGGATTCATTAAAGTCGGCACGATCGTCATAAGACTGTCCATAAGCCAAACCACGTAAGGAGAGCCCATGATTGCCATACAGAGAAAAGCGTTTCATTAAACTGGCTTCATAGTCCACACCTGTTGCCGACTCAGCTTTAGGGCTACTGCGGGTAATTTCTCTAACAGGAATGACCTTACCATCTTTGTCAAAGCCATATAGCGTCCATGCTTTGCTTTGTTCAGAAGAACTATTCAGATTCGTGGCATAGGATGGACCAATTGCGACACTGCCTTGCCATGCATCACGTTGATCAAGTGCTTTGACAAACAGATTAACCGTTTGTTCAACCTCTGGTGGAATCACACCACGATCACTCTGCCCCAATTTGTTTTGAATCGATGTAAAAAGGCGTGCTGCTTGTTTGTTCTTCTGCTGTTCAAACAGCACGCGCGCTAACTCAAGTTCACAAATAAGGTTATTCGGTTGTTTATTGAGGCTGCTTTGAAATTTTTGTTCGGCTAATTTGAGCTGGCCTTGCGCACGAGCCAATGCTCCCTCGGCAAAATCTGTTAATGCTTGGTCATAGCCATCATATTGTTGATAATGCTTTAGATAAACAGCAGCATTACCCCATTGCTTTTGCATGACCGCCAAATATAAAGCTTTTGCAAGATCATCTTGGTTCTTCTCAACCTCAAATACTTGACCATTAATCACAATATTCGGTAGTTCATCGGTGCTCCGAATTGCCCCTTGTTGTTGTAGTTGGTGCTGTTGTTGTAATAAATTCTGATCCAAGTTTTGATTCAGGCGAAGTTGTGTCTCATCATCTGCGTAGAGTGATGAATTCGCCAATAAAATCAAACAGCACAGCAATGTTCTTTTCATAAAAACCGTAAAAAAAGTAAAAAATCATTCAGTCATAAACAAGAAAAAGGAATCTACTGCTGTAGATTCCTTTCACCCTGATTAGTTTTTCGCACCACCAAAGGCAGTGTTATAAGCAGCATTATTAAACTCGGCAATACCCGCTAAAGCTGCGGCATTTGCACCAAAGAAGTGTCCTTGAACAATACCTGAATTATTTAGCCCAGCCGTACCATTTGCACTAGCGCCGCCACTGAATGCCGCAGTACCTGGATTAAATGTCACACCATTTAAGCTTAAGCTTGAAACAGCAGTCCCTGTTCCAGTTAATGATCCTTCTAAAGTACCTGCACCAAAGTTAGCAGTTAAATTACCACTTAGCAGATTGGTTGCTGAACCATTAATCCCTGCAACGGTATAAGTCGCCGTACCAGAGGTTGGTACTGTAGTATTGGTATTGTCACCTGCGTAATAAACAGTATGACTTGCACTTGCTGCTGTATCACCCGCTTTCCACCATTCACCAAAATAGACTTCCTGTGAGCCCACCTGACCAAAATTGAAATTACCTAAGGCACTATGTGAAGGTGGCATTGCCGAAACAGGAATATGGGAGATATTAAAAGTTTTGCTACCGACAGTAACATCAGTATTGCTTGCACCGCGTGCAGTGAACGCTTGTGCCAAACCTTTTAACGAGCTAAAACCTGTAAATGCATTGTAGGGTGCACCAGCCGCTTGTACAGAAACGGCTGCTGCACCACCTGGGTGGCTGGCATTTGCAGCAGCACCAATAATGATATTGTTTTCATTACTTGAAGCACCATCAATACCTGCATGTGCAAACACAGCAGAACATGCAACAAGACCGATGAACAGTTGAGAGATTTTCATTTATTGTTACTCCATTTTTCTAAAGCTAAGTTATTGTTTCAATAAAGATAACGCTATCGTTATCTATTTAGTTATAGGAACAGTAAGATCTATAACCGCCCCTGGTTTTGTAAATAATAATCATTCAATATCATTATTTACCTTTATCTAATCCCGACTCATTAGAAAGTTGGAATTAAATTCTGTGTTAAAACTTGGTGGTCCAGCTGACTTTCAAGGTACGGCCTGGTGCAGCCATCGCACTGCGAGTTAAAGGATCGATATAAAATTGGTTCGAAAGATTATTTCCAACAAATTCAACTGTGTTATAGCTATCAACTTGATAGCGTGCATAGGCATCAAAAATCCACGTATCATCCCAAGCAAGAGGCACATTGAGGTAATAGCCTTTATTGATACCTGCATCATTATTTTTACGTAATGGACTTTCATAGCCTTTGTAGAAAGTTGCTCGCGCACCAAGCTCAAGCCTTTCATCTAGAAAGCGCGCGCCGAATAAAGCATGTGCGCTGAGTTCAGGTGTCGACATCGTCACGAGATAGCCATTCGGAAAACCATCATCGACGCAACGTTGATAAGCATCGCGGAATTGAATACCTTGATCTGTTTGTATTGTGCCGCTATTAATCATTTTATTAATGGCGCTATTACTGTCACAGACTTCATTTTTAAGGTTATAAGCCATGCTTAAATCGGTAAAGAAAGCACCATTGTCAAAACGGCTTTGCAACTCAAGGCCAGAAAGCTTTTGCTCATCCATATTGGTAAAAATCAGATTTTGATTTCGCTCAATTACGTTTTTGGTTTTGTTGTAGTAATAGGCCAACTTAATATCGGCATTGCGAGCTGAACTGAGCCAGTTACGCATGTCATAAACATAACCCACTTCATAATTAAACGCATGTTCGGGTTTAATTGCTTGAGATGGCATCATCGCCGAGAAGCCAACCGTACTTTCAAATAAGCTGGGTAAGCGATATTCCTCTGCATAGCGTATATAAAGCCGATTGTTTTCAGTCAAATGAATAGATGCGCCAAGTTGAGGTGCCCAACCACTGTCTTTTACTTTCTGAGCCGATTCAATCGGAGTTTGCTCAATTACAACAGGTTGGAAACCACTGCCGATCACCACATACTTCTGCCCTAAGGCATTCAGTTGGTTTAATATATTATCGGCTAGGGCCAAATGACCATTTTCATCAGCTTTCCAAGTGAGTGTATTTTTCTGTGACCAAATCCGGCTGTACAAGGCCGTTTCTGATGCAGGCACTGTTTCTAAACGGCCATCCCAATCAGGATTGTTGGCTGCATAACGTTGCGTTAAAAGGTTTAGCATACGTTGTTGCTGAGCATCATAACTCTCAGGCATGGTTCGATATTCAAAGTTGTATTCTTTGACTTTACTTTTCTTGGTAAATAAAGGGTTTAACGCAGGATCAATACCATCTCTGATCGATTTATTTAAGAAGTCATCAAAGGCCCAATAAGAGCGATAACGCATACCCGCATCAAAGCTTAACCAAGAAGCTGGTCGATAGTTGAAATTAAAATCAAAGGTCTTTTCTTCACGGCGTCCCGCACGAGGTAAAGCCTGATATAAGGAATAACTTGGGCCGTATTCACCATAAATATCATCAGAAGTGAGCTTTTCTTTTAAGAAGCTTCCGCCTAAAGTTAAATCGAGCTGACCAGTTAATTGTGCTTTATTACTGATACTAATGCCTTGACGTCGGTTGTCTGAGTGACTGATTGCCGTATTGATCAGACGATTATCTCTAAAATCAATAATCGTTGGCCATCCACCCCGTGTGTAAGTTTCGCTTTCGGTATCGGTTTGCCAAATATTGGCATAGAAATCGACCCACTGATTGGTCTCAGGTTTAAACTTATATTCTAAGCTGTAGGCTTTAGAACGAATATGACTGAGTGGCCATTGCGGTACACCAATTTCAGGGGTGAGTCCCCATTCGATTCGTGAAGGCATGATCTCACCAAATCTATTTTTGGTATCTCGATAAGTGAATTTCAGTGCTTGATCATCACTTGGTCGATAACCAGCCTTAAATAGCCAAGACTCCATCTGACTTGAGGTATTCGGTACTTCATTGCCAGGCTTATAGGAATGAGCGAAATATGGAATAAAATCAAGACTATTGCTTGGCTCAGCCCGTTTGTAATAGCCGGCGCCATGTGTGCCTGAAAAATAGTTGCCTCTTTCACGAACAGCATAAACAGCCAATAAATCAAATTTATCTTGTTTCATTGCCAATGCCAGTCGGCCTGCTAAATCATCTCCCGAGAAGTTAGAATTATCATTGCGAGTGCGGTTCTTTTTATAAATATCTGGATCGTATTTTTGACCATTAATATCCTCCCACGGCGTCGTATCATTATAATTCTTGCCGATTTTACTCATGTCGGGCAATGAAGGATCAATTGAGTTGGTAGAACCTTCTACTTTTAATTCCGCGCCAAAGGTTTTACCTGGACGAACAATATCATCAGCTTCTAAGGTCTTGACCACAACACCACCACCGACTGAGGTTGTAGTATTCCGTTCCAGTGATGGGCCTTTAATGACTTCAATGCCCGCAATCAGATTTGGATCAATATAATTTCGGTTATTCACCCCATTGTAACCACGCCACACCGCAATCGACTGCTCAGTACCATCAATGGTTAAGGGTACTCGACCTACCCCTTGCACACCACGTACACTCGGATCTAAAGCACCGCTATTACGGGCATCACCACTATAAACCCCAACCATACCTTGCAAAACATCGGCAGGATTGGTGCCTTTAAAGCGCTCAATATAGTCTTTGCCTGCATAAACAGAAGACCGATTGGCATCATAAACTCTGTTGCTGCCTTGCGTATCACGATCTTCTTGACCATAGACCACCAGTGGTGTTAAACGAACAGCGATTTCATCATCTTGAGCTTGAGTTGAAGATGTATGATTCATCGTAGTGGCCGCTGCACTTGCAGATAGATTGCTATTTTTAGCTGTCTTTTTGACCAGTGTATAGCCTTGTCCGACTTTGACTGCATAAAATGCTGAAGAGGCTAAAATATGCTGAAAACCTTGCTCTAATGCATAGCTGCCTTTTAATCCTGAACTGTGTTGCCCTTTTAATTGCTGCGCATCAATGGCAATTGATGTCCCCGATTGTTCAGCAAACTGATTCAATACATTGGCCAAAGTTCCTGCAGGAATATTATAAGATTTTGCCACAACGGTTTCTGCATAAGCATGTTGCATGGGTAAAGCTAAACTTGCAATACACGCTGTATGTACAGCAAATGCGAGTGTTGAAAATCGAAATAAGTTCCGACTTCGCATTTGACCCTCTCCGACTTTCTTCATTTTTCCCGCCCTAGTAAATGTAAATAAGAATCATTAAACCTATTAAAATAAAATGATCCCAAATTTATTGCTTCTACTTACTATGACGAACAGCTTTAAAAAAAGTGGAACCTAAATGCTAAAAAAAAATTAATTTTTTTGAATGTAGATATTCAAGACACCCACACCTGTTATTTATTAATTATTTTTTTGATGAGATAACAATGAGATAAGGTGTAATTTGATAAACCTTTAAATTTGGAAAAACGGTTGCCAATAATTTGAGTGCATCCTGTGTCTGATCCAAGGGCAAAACGGCATTCACTTGGATATGACTTAAAGCTTCAGCATTAAATAGGATTTTACCTTTATAATTTTGGTCTAATTCTTTTAACACCTGATCGAGTGGTAAATCCTCTACCATCAACTGATGTTTATTCCACTTTTGCTGTTCATTATAAATATTGAGTGCTGAAATAGGCTGCACTCCATCCTGATTCATACTCACCGCCTGTCCTGCACTCACAATCACTTGTTGTTTGGAATACACATTTGCTGCTTGCACCCGGACCCGAGAATGCAACATTTTTAACTCGGTTACAGTAGGCGCATAGTTCACACTAAAAGCAGTCCCAAGTGCCTGAATCTGCCCATGTTTGGTTTTAACTAAAAACGGTCTATGTGGGTCTTTAGCGACATCTACATAAATTTGTCCCTGCACCAATTCCACAACGCGTTGATTGGCTTGGAAATCGATATTGACTGCACTTTTGCCACGCAAGATTAAACGGGAACCATCTTGCAAGGTTTGTGTAGTCCATTGTGCTGAATTGCCCTGAATGTCTGCTGTTACATAAGCAATAGAGTAATCTGAAAAATAAAAAATGCTGCCACTGACTGCAACCAAAGCAATCGCAAAAGCACTCCCCACCCTCAGATGCTTATAGGTTTTCGCTGAACCCAGACCTGCTTTAAGTGCTGACTTGACCACTTTTTTATGCTGCGTGCTTTGGGATACGTTTTGAATCGAACAAAGACACTGCTCAATATCAGCTGCAATTTTTTGATGTTGTTGGCTGTTCTGTTTCCATTGATTAAACTTTAATTGCGCATTTTTTCGGGTCGGCTCATCATCTGAACTGAGCTGTACAATCCATAATGCAGCTTCCTCAACCAGTTGCTGATGCTCCTGCTTATCCATTGCCATTTAAATACTGACATCCATTTCTAAACGAGCCTGATAACAACGAATTAAACAACTGGCTAGATATTTTTGAATCATTTTGGTCGAAACACCCAACTGCTCAGCTGTTTCTTTATGCGTGTAACCTTCTAGATAATGTAATATAAACGCTTGTTGCGCTTTTGCAGAGACATCTTCTAAGGCTTTACACATTTGGTCGAGCGCTTGAATAATCTGCATTTGCTCTTCTGGTGAAGCCACACCATCCAGCATATACTCCATTTGGCTTAAACCATCCAAATAGGCTTGTTCAATTTTCTTACGACGTACCTGATCGATGAGTAAGTTTTTGGCAATCGAAGTGAGATAGGCACGTGGTTCTTTAATCCCAAAAAGTTCATCACGTGTTTGCAACAATTTTATAAAGGTATCTTGTACCAAGTCCGCAGCTTGATCGGTATTACCTAATTTTTGTCTCAGCCATTGATGAAGCCAGCCTCTATGGTTTCTGTATAACTGATCTACAAGCATAGGGGTTTTGTTCACGATCATCTGACTCAAAACAAGGTGTGCTTAAATGATAATAATTATCATTTGTAAAATCAAGCAAGAATCTGACAAACTTGTATTGACTGTTATTTTTATAAGCACAAGTTGAATATTCCACCGCTCTTAGAATACAGAAACAAGAAATAAATCATTGATTCAACAATGCTTCTACCCAAAAAATCAGTTCATTCATATGCCTATTTCTACGCTTTAATTGTTCTTTGTCTGGAATGTAATAACATAATTCGGATTGCACACTTTCAGTTGCTAGTGATTGCATCAATTTTGCCTGTATTAATCGACTGACCAATGTGTTTGAGCAAAATACTAATCCATTGGCCATCAGTGCTTCTTGAATACCAAAAATTTCTTGGTCAAAGTGCTGCACAGTTATGCTTTTTCCCTCAAAAGTATTTTTCTCAAGCCATGTTTGCAATGGCGGTTTTGGCAAATTCTTATTTTTCCATTCGGTGTTAAACAGCGTAGTAGACTGTTCAGGCCAATTCTCTTTAAATAGCCCTGCGGCTGCAAATACATTAAATGACTCATATTTAATAATATCTGTAGAGCAAACAGATGCCACAGCCCCATAGCGAATTGGCAGTGCATATAAATGATTTTCCAAACTTTCACCTGTTGAAATTTCCACTGAGATTTCTGGGTGCATTTGTGAAAAATCATGCATGGCGGGAATTAAAACCATTGCGGCCAGTGAAGACGTGGTGGTGATTTTAATCACTCGACTGGCAGTGCTCACCTCTTCCAAAGCATCTTCAATGGTACGAAACCCATTTGATATGGCACTCGCTAATTTCTCTCCAGTCTCGGTTAAACTAATTTTTCGAACCTGTCGATAAAACAAATCCACATTTAAACGGTTTTCCAGATTACCAATGTGATGTGAAATCGCCGTCGGTGTGAGTGATAACTCTTCCGCAGCCAACTTAAAACTACCTAAACGAGCGGCAGCTTCAAATGCCTTCAAGGCTTGTAGGGAAACCTGCATTTGTATAAGCCCCATAAACTAGCTTTATAGATGAATTAAACTCATTCATAGCTGTAGTTTACTCGTTTGTCCAGTCTGCAACGGCTACTTAAGATAAGTTTATCTTTTTTATATCTAGAGTGCCTGTTATGACGACCCTATTACATATTGATGCCAGTGTTCGAGCTGCTTTCAACCCGAATCCACATCATAACTCTATTTCAAAAAATATCGCGAAACACTTTATCAATGCATTACAAAAGCAATATACGATAGATGATTATATTTATCGTGATGTAGGCATGAATCCACCAGCTTTTATTAATCAAGACTGGATTGGTGCTGTATTTACGCCTGAAGAAAAAAGAACAGCTGAGCAAAAGGAAATCTTAGCTTTATCTGACCAACTGATTGCCGAAGTTTCAGCAGCCGATCTTATTGTGATTTCATCACCGATGTATAACTATGGTATGCCTGCACAATTAAAAGCATGGTTTGATCAAATCATCCGTATCCATAAAACTTTTGATTTTGATCTTGCCCGTGGAGATTTTCCACTCCAACCCTTACTATCAGGTAAACGTCTGGTCATCATTACCTCAAGTGGTGAATTTGGTTTTGACGCCGATGGGATTCGTGCTAATCAAAGTCATCTCGTCCCACATTTGCGAACCTTAAGTAAATATTTAGGGGTTGAGCATATCGATGAAATTGCATCCGAATATCAAGAATTTGCAGATATTCGTCATCAAAACTCGCTAGCATATGCATTAGATCAAGCAGATGCTCTTGCAGTAGAATTGAAATTGAGACTGATTCAACAACAGCGTCTAGCACAACCGATTGAATATCAATAAAATCATTATCTAAGCAAATACGGCACGTTTGATACTAGAAGACTATGAATAAAGTGACGTTCAAATCACTTTATTCATCTGTAGAGCAGCCAATTATTTCGCTTCTAAAGCATCAATCATTGCAAAAGCAGTCAGACGTGCTGAAAATGGATTTTGTCCTGTAATCAAGTTGGCATCGCGTACTACATTCGGTACAAACGGAATGAATTTTCTTTCATAGAGCGCACCACGTTGTTTAGCAAGTTCTTCGGCATTATAAGGGACTTTTTTCGCCACACCTGCCAATACTTCTTCACACCAGGCAAAACCTGTTAGCTTTTTCCCAGCAATTAAATACTGTCCCGTAGAAAGTCGAACATTAAGCAATCCACAATACCCATGACAGACACTGGCAACAATACCGCCTTTTTCATAGATATTTTTAGTGATGTCTTGCAATTCAGCATTATCAAGGAAGTCCCACATCACACCATGACCACCTGTATAATAGATTGCATCATAATCTTGCCAATTAACCTCTGAAGGTTTTTTGGTCGTTTCAAGCAGTTGCATAAATGCGGGATCATTTTTGCGTTTTAATACAGAGGCATCAGCAACGAAACGCTCTAATGATTTAGGTTCTATTGGCGATAAGCCGCCGTTTGGACTAACAATATCTTGAATATAATTATGCTTTTCAAACTCATCATAGGCATGGGTAAGTTCCCCCAACCACAGTCCAGTCGGTCGATTAATGCCTTCATACTCAGGGACATTGGTTACAACATGTAGGATACGTTTTGACATCTTTCACCTCAGTTTTTAACTTTATTGTCAGGCTTGCTTTTACACCACTATAAGCTTAAAGTTTGCTTGAATGTCAAGAGGAAAACAGTCAGATGAATATCAGCGAATTATCAAAACAAAGTGGTTTAAGCACGCCAACAATTCGTTATTATGAACAAATCAAGCTGCTTCCAAAGGCAAAACGAAAATCCAATGGTTATCGTGAATATAGCGAAAATGATCTGAAACAGTTATTCCTGATCCAGCAGGCACAACAAGTTGGCTTTTCTTTGACAGAAATTAAATCTTTTCTTCCTTCCAATGTCACAACATGGAACCATGATATTTTAATTGGCCTGCTCGAGAGTAAAATCAAAGATATTGAAGAACTTGAACAAAAACTAGCAATCAGTAAACAAAATCTACAGTTGATGATTATGGCCATTAATAATAAGCCTGATGAAATTACCTGTGAGGAAAATGCGCAGCGCTTACTTAATCTTTACTATGCTAAAGATAAAACCTAAGCACGGTATCCAAAAAAGCCATTGATCAAACATCAATAAAAGCGCTTGACCTTAAACCCAACTTTAAACATAGCATTTATCTCAGGTAATCAATGAGGAGCCTGTCATGTTTAAAGCGTGGAATTTTAATAATTGGTTGATCAACATTTTGATGCTGATATTAGCAAGTAATACCGTTTATGCCACTGACATTGCGAAGCAGCAATCTGAAATCAAAGGCAAGATCTTAGTGGTCATGACCAACCATTCTGCTTATCCTACCCGCTCAGATCACACTGGATTATGGCTGACCGAACTCACCCATTTTTACGATGTTGCACAAACTGCTGGTTATGAAATGGATTTTGTCAGCCCACAAGGTGGTGCAGTCCCCTTAGATGAGCGTAGCCTCAAGTCCATTTATATGGATCAATCCGCAAAAAAACATCTGGCTGATCCTCAATTTATGCAGCGCTTAAGCAATACACTAGCTCCCAATGCCATTGATGCCTCCCGCTATAAAGCGGTTTATTACACAGGTGGTCATGGCACCATGTGGGATTTTCCCAACAACCAAAGCCTAAAGCAGATCAGCGAAAAGATTTATCAGCAAGGCGGTGTTGTATCTGCAGTATGTCATGGTGTAGGTGGGTTATTGCCGCTTCAAACCCCAACGGGTAAAGCACTTATTGCAGGTCGTAATGTTACAGGCTTTGCCAATATTGAAGAGACCTTATCAGGGATTAAGTCCCAAGTTCCTTTCTCGTTGCAAGATGGATTGGTACAACGAGGAGCAACATACAAACGAGCTTTTCTTCCATTTACTTCTTTTGTAATCGCTGATGATCGGATTATCACTGGACAAAATCCACAATCCAGTAAAGAAATTGCAGTCGCGGTTGTCGAACGGTTAAAAACCTTGAATTAAAAACTTTAATGAAAAGCCAGTTCAAAAGAGCTGGCTTTTTTATCATATTAAATTGATCCAAAACCCTCTTTATTGCCCTCGATTGAATATCTGATCTACTCAACTTCCTCTGTTGATTGATTTTCTTCCTTTAAAACACTTGACCTTAAAGTGAGCTTTAATCTTAGCATTTGTTTTAGGTTAATAGGAGGAACATGATCATGTTCAACAATTTTGCTTTAACTCGTAGCATCATTACGATATCCATCAGCTTCTTACTCGGTACAGCAAGCTATGCAACTGAGGCCCCAATCAATACCACCACAAACGATCTTACTGCTCCAAATACAAAGCAAACGACTGTCGTTGAGTTTGGTCCCTATAAAGTCAATGTGCCGAAAGGCGGCTATTATGATCGCTTCCGTATGAATCCAGACTTAGATGAAGTAGCCAAAGACCCTGCAGCAGGCAATATTGATTACTTCCGTAGTATTCCTAAAAAGCTGGTTGATACCCGAGTAGGTCAAGTCTGGTCACCGAATTTCTATTATCGAACCAGTAATGTTCAAGTATTGATGTTAGCGCCTATTGCAAAATTAAAAGCTAAACTCCCCGCTCCACTTGAACCTTTACAGCCGCTCCCTGGGTATGGCTTAGTTTCATTGACTTTCTTCTCTTATGCCGTGGGTGATGTCGATCCCTATGATGAGGTTTCTGTTGCCATTGTGGTTCGTCAGCCCGGTGCACATCACTTTAATAGCACTGAATTACTGAGTTCCATGCATAAGCACCAATATTATGGACATGTACTTGCTTTACCCGTAAATACTGAAATTGCCCGTGTTCGTGGGGTTTATGGTTATCAATTACCCAAATGGTTAACACCAATAGATATGAAAATTGGTAACCACGACCTACAAGCCCATATTTTTAATACCGATGGCAAGCCTGATTTAAGTCTGACAGCTCCTCTGCCTAAGATTAAAACAGTAAAACCACAATCACGAATTGAAACCAAAACTATGTATCAGTTAGTTGATGGTAAATGGCACAGCACCTCTGTGGAATCGAATACGCTTGCATTTGGGCAGAAGCTATTTCCTAAAAATGTGCAGCTTATTCGAAGTGGTGGCCCACTGAGCAAATTACTGGATAACTTAGGTGCAAACAAGATCTTACGTTTAGATGTCGTAAAAGATGCGCAATTGGCACTCAATATGCCCGTTCCTTTTCCTACGTTGGATAAAGTTAAAGAGAATACAAAATAGATGTATAAGAAAAAATCCGCTTTCTAAATAAAGCGGATTTTTTATGGTCAGAAATCACTTTTTCCTTTCCAATATTTTTAATCACTTGCCAATAAAAAAAGCCAATGACAGATTGTTCTGCAATTGGCTTTTGCTCGGTCAAGCTATTTATTGCCTTAGCATTGCCAGCTTATTCTCTTATGAAGCAAATGAATATGTACGCATCCTTTTTTTATATTGGTGCGTACGGCAAGTCATTGCTGTTTGCTGTAACGCCAATGCCCAGATTGGAGATACCTTTGGATTGGTGGTTTTACCTAAACTGAGTTTACGCAACTGGAACTTCACAGTGGCCATATTGGCTAGCGATGCTAAGGTTTTATTTTCCCATGTAATTGCTTTCAATTCAGGTGCCGTATTTTGCCCTTGTTTCCACTCATTTGGGAGGTTGGGGTCAATCGCGAGTGCTGTCGCAATCCCAACCATATCGACACCACTTTCAATGACTTGTTCAGCCACTTGTTTACGACGGATTCCCCCAGTCACCATTACAGGCATGCTGGCTACTTTGCCAATCTCTTGAGCAAATTCTAAGAAATAAGCTTCACGCGCCAAGGTACGACCATCGCGTGCCTGACCTTGCATGGCTGGAGCTTCATAGCTACCACCCGATAACTCAACTAAATCAACAGCCTGTAGGTTGAGCATCATAACCACTTGTCGCGCATCTTCAGCACTAAAACCACCACGTTGGAAGTCGGCAGAATTCAGCTTCACAGCTACTGTAAAAGTGTCTGAAACTACAGCACGCACTGCTTTGACAATCTCGATCAAAATACGCGCACGGTTTTCTAAAGAACCGCCCCATTGATCTTGACGTTGATTGCTCAAGGGCGAAAGAAATTGACTGAGTAAATAACCATGTGCTGCATGGATTTCAACACCAGTAAAGCCTGCTTTTTCTCCCAATCGTGCAGTATTGGCAAAACGTTGGATCACTTCATCAATCATGTCTTGGGTCATTTCAATCGGCGTATTAAAGCGATCTGACATTTTACCTAAATCCAAGGCAACCGCTGAAGGTGCCCAAGTTTCTTGACCTAAATTAGCTTGCATTTGACGACCAGGATGATTAATTTGCAACCACACTTGCGCCCCCTTAGAACGGCCAATTTGCGCCCAGCGTTTGAACATATCCAAATATTTTTCATCTTCCAGAACCACACCACCAGGCCCTGTCATGGCACGACGGTCCACCATCACATTACCCGTGATAATCAAACCAGCACCACCGTCAGCCCAAGCTTGGTATAAACGCATTAATTCTTCAGATGGCGCATGATTTAAATCCGCCATGTTTTCTTCCATTGCAGCTTTTGCAATGCGATTGCGGATATGTGAACCATTTGGGAAAACTAATTTTTCAAATACTTTCATTTTTGTCACCTCTTTGACGATGTATTTACTTTAAGATTAAAGTAAACTTTAATGTCAAGCGGTTTTATTTCCGTTTATATATACATTCTTAGAATAAAAAAGAGAGGCATAAATGCCCCTCTTTTCCAGTTTAAACTTGAATATAATCAATCACACTTATGGGCGGATAAATGCCAATAGATCTGGATTAATCACATCCGCATTGACCGTGAGCATCCCATGTGAGAAACCTTTATAGGTTTTTAAAGTCCCATTTTGTACCAACTTTGCAGACAATGCCCCAGAGTTTTCATAAGGTACAACCTGATCATCATCACCATGCATCACCAATACAGGCACTGAAATCTTTTTTAAATCCTCAGTAAAATCAGTCTGAGAAAAAGCCACAATCCCATCATAATGTGCTTTGGCACCGCCCATCATGCCTTGGCGCCACCAATTCCAGATTACTGGCTCAGATGGATTTGCATCTGGACGGTTAAATCCATAGAAAGGACCTGCAGGTAAATCATAGTAAAATTGCGAACGGTTTTTAAATAATTGGTTTTGCAAATCGTCGAAGACTTCTTTCGGCAACCCATTTGGATTATTGGCTGTTTTCACCATAATTGGCGGAACCGCACTGACCAAAACGGCCTTAGAAACATTTGCTTCACCATGTCGTGCAATATAGTGAGCCACTTCACCACCACCTGTTGAGTGACCAATATGCACCGCATTTTTGATACCGAGATGTTGTACCACCGCAGCGACATCATCTGCATAGTGATCCATATCATGGCCATCCCAAACCTGACTTGAACGACCATGACCACGACGATCATGTGCCACGACACGGAAACCTTCATTCAAAAAGAATAACAGTTGCGCATCCCAATCATCTGAACTGAGTGGCCAACCATGATGAAAAAATAAGACCTGTGCATCGCGAGGTCCCCAATCTTTATAAAAAATATCTACACCATCTTTTGTCGTAATGTAAGCCATCTTTGTTTCTCCTGTGTAAGATTTACACTGTCGAGTTCTGATCTATGTTCTAATCAATGTTCATGGAATCACATATTTTTCAAACTATCCGCATGGATAGTGACTCTATACTAAGGTTAAAGTTAGCTTTAAGGTCAACATAATTAGTCCCATTCTGATAACAAAAATGTAATTTAATGATTAAAAAATAAATGGATGATCAATAGACTTATTCATTGAGATCAATGGCTTTTTTCATAAATTTAAATGTTTTCAGTACTTGTTTTCTTTACATTGTTTCAACGAACCGGCTTTTTACTTATCAAATATTAAATTTAGCTGCTTGACATTAAAGTTGACTTTAATCTTATAGTGATTCTCAAGCAATCAATGTGCAGGTCTTGGCATAAGACTGGATGGATTGGGTCAATATAGGTTAGCCAAAATGAATAGTCATCAGCAATTTACTGAAGTTGAATTTGGACAGCAAAAAGTCAAGGTACCGAAAGGTGGTTATTATGATCGCTTTCGCATGCATCCCGATTTAGACCAAATCGCTCAAGACCCTGCGGTGGGGAATATTGATTTCTTCCGTAAGATTCCGAAAAAATTGCTTGAATCCAGAGTCGGCCCAGTTTGGGCACCCAATTTTTATTATCGTAGCGCTAATGTGCAGGTTCTAATGCTCGCACCGCTTAAACAACTCAAGAAAAAACTGCCTGTTCCTTTAGAACCGCTACAGGCTTTTCCGGGTTATGGACTGGTTGCGCTCACTTTCTTTACTTATTCCGTTTGTGATAACGACCCATATAACGAAGTCTCAGTCGCAATTGTAGTGCGCCAACCCGATGCACGTGGCCCACATGCACTGGAACTGATCAACTCGATTCGGCAACGACATTTCTATGCTCATGTTTTAGCACTGCCTGTTGATACAGAAATAGCACGGGTACGCGGCGTTTATGGCTATCAGTTGCCCAAGTGGCTGACTGAAATTAATGTCGACATCAACCCGATTGAGGTGAATGCCAATTTGATGGATACGGAAGGAAAAATTGATTTAAGCCTCAGCGCAGCAACGCCAACTTTACAGCAAGTGCAGTCGGAGACACGAACCAGTGAAGCCACAATGCTACATTTGGTCGACCACAAATGGCATCAAACACGCGTGCAATCAAATATCCTCTCTTTTGCACAAACCTTATTCCCAAGAAAAGTGAATTTGGTTCGTCATGGTGGACCTTTAAGCCAGTTATTGGATGAACTTGGTGCATCGAAAATTCTTCGTTTAGATGTGATTCATGACGCTCAAGTTGCGCTACATTTACCGCAAGCACTTTAAAAATTCAAACGATCAAACAATCAATGGAAAATAAATCATGAACCAAACAAAATATGATCTTGTGGTCTTCGGCGCCACCAGCTTTGTTGGCCAGATCCTCACCAGATATCTGGCAGAATACTTTGCTGACCAGAAAGAACAGCTGAATTGGGCAATTGCAGGACGTTCACAGCAAAAACTACAACACGTAAAAGATGCTTTAGGCACAGCAGGACAAGCTATTCCGATCTTGGTTGCCAATGCCAACAATCAAACCGAACTCGATGCGCTTTGTGCACAAACACGTGTGGTGGTCACAACAGTTGGCCCATATGCCTTATACGGTGAACCATTAATTCAAGCCTGTGTAAACAATGGGACAGATTATTGTGATCTGACTGGAGAAACCCAGTGGATTAAACAAATGATCACTCAATATGAAGCGCAAGCTCAGCAATCAGGTGCGCGTATTGTGCATTGCTGTGGTTTTGACTCAGTCCCGTCCGACATGGGGGTCTATTATTTACAACAACAAGCACAGCAACAGTTTAATGCAGCTGCGACCCAAGTCAGTATGCGAGTCAAAACCTTAAAAGGTGGCGCATCGGGTGGCACAGTGGCAAGCTTGATCAATGTTGTTCAAGAAGCCGCTGCTGATCCTGCCTTACGTAAAGATCTGCTCAATCCCTATATTCTTTGCCCTGTAGATCATGGCAATACCCAAAGACAAATTTATATCAAAACAGCCAAATTTGACCCTGATTTTAATGCATGGATTGCACCTTTTGTGATGGCGGCGGTCAATGAACGTGTGGTACATCGCTCAAATGCCTTATCTGGCAATGCTTATGGCAACAACTTTAGCTATAACGAAGCCATGTTGACTGGTGAGGGGCTAAAAGGACGCTTAAAAGCTTTAGCCGTTGTTTCTGGTTTAGCTGCGTTTATGCTCGCTGCAGTGAGTAAACCTGTTAGCCAAGTCATGGAACGTTATTTACTGCCAAAACCAGGTGAAGGTCCAACCCCGGAACAGCAACGCACTGGCCGATTTGATCTGCGTTTTATGGGTAAAACAGATGCAGGACAAAGCCTGAAAGTTAAAGTGACTGGCGACCGTGATCCTGGTTATGGCTCTACAGGAAAGATGTTGGGACAAGCAGCGCTGAGTCTTGCTATTGACCATGCCAAAGACAGTGAAAAAGTTGGACGTAACGGTGGATTTTGGACACCTGCAACGATGTTTGATGATCGCTTCATTCAACGTTTAACGGAGCACGCAGGGCTTAAATTTGAACAGATTTGAAACATTCTGTTCTATTCGAATCCCTAAGTTTTAAAACAAACAGTATTCATCCTCCCCTATACATGATGAATACTCAGGAACTAAATCAATGAAATGTATTACTTTTAATGGCGCTGGTGGGCCTGAAGTGATCACCCTCAGTGAGCGGCCAATTCCAGAATTAAGCGATGAGGGTATCTTAATTGAAGTCGTCGCTGCTGGGATTAATGGCCCTGATGTCATGCAACGTCAGGGCTTATACGCCCCTCCCACTGGTGTCACCGACATTCCAGGACTAGAAGTTTCTGGAATTGTAAAACACGTCGGTCAATCGGTGACTAAATTTAAAGTCGGTGATGAAGTTTGTGCTTTGGTTCAAGGCGGTGGCTATGCGGAATATGTGGTTGCGCATCAAGACAACGTCCTGTTTATTCCAGATGGCCTCAGCTTAGTTGAAGGTGCTATTTTGTTGGAAACCTTTATGACGGTTTGGTCGCATTTATTTCAGCATGCCAAATTCCGTCCAAATAGCTCTATTCTGATTCATGGGGGTACCTCTGGTATTGGGACAACGGCAACTATGCTGACCCGTGCTTTTGGTGCGGCCCAAATTTTTACTACGGTTTCAAGTCTGGCACATCAACAAGCCAGTATTGAGATTGGCGCGGATGTTGCGATTAACTACAAACAACAAGATTTTGTTGAAGAAGTTAAAAAGCATACAGATGGCAAAGGTGTCGACTTTGTACTGGATATTATTGCAGGCGATTATATTCAAAAAAATTATGAAGTTGCGGCCATGAATGGCACTATTTTACAAATTGGTGTGCTGAAAGGACTAGCACAAAATCTGAATATCTTTCCGATGCTGGCAAAACGTCTGACCCATACAGGTGCAACCTTACGTTCTCAGACGCCAGAAGCCAAAGCTCAGGTTATGACTGCCCTGCAAGACAAAGTTTGGCCTTTAATTGCTAAAGGGCAACTGAAGCCATTGTTATACCGAGCTTTTGATCTGGACGATGCACAACAAGCGCATACCCTGTTACAACAAGGTGAGCATGTGGGTAAGTTAGCACTCATCGTTAAAAAATTAGTGTAATAAAGCATCTCAGGCCTTAGAAATTAAGGCCTGATTTTAAAACTTAAAGCATGAGACGTTTTCTTGCTGCAAGATATTCTCTTTCAAGCCGACTTACCAGTTCTTCAACAGAAGTGGTGGCTTTGATTGCATTTAAACCTTGACCACATCCCCAGATATCACGCCATGGTTTGACCTTGTGCTGTGTACCATCTTCATTCGGTGTACTGAAATCCATATCTTTCAGATTACCTTCAGGTAAATGAGCAGGATCAAGACCCGCCGCGCGAATACTTGGTGCAAGATAGTTACCATGTACACCAGTAAATAGGTTGGAATACACGATCTCATCTGAATTATGATCGACAATCGCCTGCTTATAAGCGTCTTCAGCATTAGCTTCATGGGTGGCAATAAATGCTGAACCAATATAAGCAAAGTCTGCCCCCATTGCCTGCGCAGCAAGAACCGCATCACCCGTAGAGATCGCACCCGATAAAGCCAGCGGTCCATCGAACCATTCGCGGATTTCCTGAATTAATGGAAATGGACTCTTCACGCCTGCATGACCACCTGCACCTGCTGCAACCGCAATCAAACCGTCCGCCCCTTTTTCTATGGCTTTCTTGGCAAAGGTATTATTGATGACGTCATGCAAGACCACACCACCATAGCTATGGGTGGCATCATTGATCTCGGTTCGTGCACCCAAAGACGTAATCACAATCGGTACTTTGTATTTGACGATGAGTTCCATGTCATGTTCAAGACGATTATTGCTTTTATGCACGATCTGGTTAATTGCAAAAGGTGCCGCAGGTCGCTCTGGATGTAAAGCATTATGTTCAGCAATTCCTTCGGTAATTTCTTTCAACCATTCTTCCAATTTTTCAGCAGGTCGTGCATTCAATGCCGGCATCGAGCCAATTACACCTGCTTTGCATTGAGCCAACACCAGCTTGGGCGTACTAATAATAAATAGCGGCGAACCAATTACAGGGAGTCTCAGATTTTTCATTAATTCTGGAATTTTTGACATTCGTTTTATCCTTAAGATACTCATCATTTCAAATAGATATAGCTAATTTTAGAAATAAGAAGCATTTCACTTTTATAGATTCACTTCATCATATCGAGATAAAAGAGTTTATGCAACAAGTTGCATAAACTTTAGATTCACATTCGCCTTCTAATACAAACAACAAATTATTCGAATAAAAAAAATTATTATTTAATTAAATATCAATATATTAAAAATTAAACAGACTTAATTTTAATCAACATAGATTCTTACCCATCATGGTCATGCCTTGAATCTGTAGCAAATTCTTTTCTTTTGCTACCATACGATCCCCCTTTTACTAGCATGATCAAATAAGAATCGTTACCAACAATATCAATGCGATAGTGCTTAAAGATGATATGCTGCGTTAATTTTTGATTCATTTATTAATCTCCTGGAGCTAAGTGATGAGCGTGATGACAAAAAAATTGCAACAACTGCGATTTGCCTCTGTACTCGAGGCCGTGACTTTATTGTTGTTATTTGTTGTGGCAATTCCCTTAAAGTACGCATTTGATTTACCGATCGCGACAAAAATCATGGGACCTATTCATGGTCTGGCGTTTTTATTTTATCTTTGGAACTTAGTGCGCACCGCTTCACTCTGGTCTGGCATTGAATTGTTCAGATTATTTGTGCTGGCCTTTATTCCATTGGGTGGTTTCTTTAACGAAAAATACATCGCACAACGTCAAGCCAAACTATAAGTTTTAGATATTGATCACAAAAAAGGAAATCCGATGATTTCCTTTTTTTGTTTGGAGAACATGACACAAACAATCTATTTTTGATCAACCTGCCTAAACGCTTTTGCAAGTTGGCTTAAACTCTTGATTTGTTTGCCATAACGGCGGCAGGAACGACAAGCCAATACATGTAGCTGTAGATGTGTCTGCTCAAGTCGTAATAATGGCCTATCCTGCTTTTCGGATAATAATTGGGTGGCTTGGCGGCATGTCAACATGAACAATCCTCCTGCAATAACCATTTATTTTCTAAACATTCACGTAACCGTGTTCGGCTGCGATACATCAATACATTAAAATGTGAAACTGTCAGTTCAAGTTTCTCACAAATTTCAGTGCTACTCAGCTCAATCATTTCACGCAGCATAAATACCTGCGCATATTTAGCAGGTAGATGATTGAGACAAGCATCAAAGATTATCCAGAAATCTTGTTGCTCCATCATCTCTTCTGGGCTTAGCCAAGCTTGCGGCGCTTCATATTTATGCCAATGCCCTGAAGCATCAAATAAGGCCTCTATACTGAGTTCACTTTCTTCATCGCTAAAGAGTTCACTCATACTGACTAAACGAGATTTCTGCCGAATCAAATCAATAATCTTATTTTTAAGAATCGCAAACACCCAAGTTTTAAAAGCCGCCCGTCCTGTAAATGAATCTAGATGTTGAAAGGCACTGGTCAGTGCTTCCTGAACCACATCTTCCGCCTGCGGCAATGAAGCAAGCTGCAAGACAGCGAATTTAATCATTTGCTGTCTTAAATCTTGTAAAAAAGCAGGATTGTGCAACTGATGAAGTAGATCATCATGATCTGGTGCTGAAGCTGAATTCATCCCTGTATCTCATCATTATTATGCGGAACGTGAATTAATCTTAACCGAGTTAAGAATGCTTTTAACCCATAGATTTGTAGTTGCACCTCCTCTTCATCAAAATCAGGAAGTACTGATTTAATCAATTGTTGTAGCGCTTGTTCAATGACCTTATTCTGTTGGATCAATTCGATCATCGCAGCGTATAAAGGTGACACGACCTCAACACAGACCTGATCAAGATCATCCCGCCATACCAGAATAGCGCTTGGCACTGGTTCCACCTGTTCAAGCTTCATGGTTGTTGTCCAGCGATAAACAGGATATTGATAGGCCAATATCCATACTTGGGTAGTCAATTGCCAGTCTTGATCTTCTGTCAGAATCGGCATTTCGATTTCTACCGTATCTAAATAGAGTTCAAGCCATTCATATTGTAATAACTCTGCCAACCAAGGGAATTCTTGCAGTGCAGGATGTTGCTGGGTGCTTAAGTATTCTCGAAACTGTAAAGAAATATCATTGTATAATGGTGATTGGCACTGTGATTTCTGAAAAAATTCTGCTAATAACGGTTGCCATTTCGGCTCCGTCAACATACTACGTGCAACAGGAAATACCAAGTTGATAAATGAACAAACATTATTAAATAGCAAATCCCGATAGACCTGCATGCGCTGCGCTGAAAAGTTTTGTGGTAGCTCTAATTCAGGATCACGAATCCAGTCACAAAACTGTCGCTGCGTGGTATGAAAGGAGATTGGCTTTGCCTTCATCACGACCCTCCTGCTGCATATTTTTGATACTGGTCAATTCATCTTGTAACTGTTGCCAGGATGGAATGTTAAAGTCTCGTTCCAGTAAGGTGGGTTTAACTCCACAAACCTGATAGGTATATCCAAGGAGTTGCCAAACTGGATCACTAATTTCAGCACCATGGGTGTCGATCAACAGGTTTTGTTCAACTTGTTGATGTCCCGCAATATGTAAATAACGAATTCGCTCTTTCGGCATTGCGTCAATAAATGCATAAGCATCACTGCCATGATTCACGCTATTCACATAGACATTATTCACATCCAGTAGTAATTCACAGTCTGCTTTGAGCAGTACTTCACGTACAAATTCAGCTTCACGCATTTCTGCATTGGGCATTAAATAGGTGGAAACATTTTCGATCACCAGTCGCTGTCCTAAAATATCTTGCACACGTAAAATTCGTTCAGCTACATATTTAACCGCTGCTTGTGTCATCGGAATCGGTAATAAATCATATAAATAACCACCATCATGGGTATAACTTAAATGTTCTGAATAAATCGGTACTTGATAACGTTGTAGAAAATTTTTAACTTGTTGGATAAATTCATAATTAAGAGGATGCGGCCCACCAATGGATAAAGACAGTCCATGACAGATTAAAGGCGCTTTCTCTACACATTGGGCTAAAAGTTTGGCATGCCGACCCGCAAAACCCATCCAGTTTTCAGGAGCCACTTCGATAAAATCGGGATGTGACTCAGCATTTATAAATTCATCAATAAATTCACGCCTTAGCCCAAGACCTACACCTAACAATTCAGCCATGCATACACTCCTTTTATTGAAATAATGTCGATCTAAGCTTTAGACCGACATCCCCCATGATCGAATGGTTTATTTGGCACCACACTTGCCGTCAGCCACTTTTTTATCAGCGCCGCATTTTGCATCAGCTGCTTTCTTGGCTGCGCCACACTTGGCATCCGCAGTTTTTTTTGCAGCACCACATTTGGCTTCAGCAGACTTTTGCTGTTGTTTTGCTTTATTGGCGCCACATTTCGCTTCACCGCACTTTCCATCAGCAGCTTTGCTTGCATGGGCTTCTGTTGCAGTTGTCGTTGCGGCAACGGTCACTTGGCTTACACCAGCAACTGATAATGCCAATAATGCTGCAACTGAGGTCATTGAATTAAGTTTGCTCATCGGTCTATTCCTTTTAAGGTAAATGCTCGGTTTGTACACAGGTACATAGAGTTAGACGGAGACAAACAGGATTTATTACAATGCAAATAAAAAAATTTAATGTAAGAAATGCAATCCTCGCCCGACTAAAGATGAATCAGTCCTATTCGGTGTGAAATGACCATGAAAAACATTGTTTATTCTCTCGCTCAGCACTATCAAAACATTTGCATGGTACTCAAACATGCAGATGGCATTGCAGCACTTGCCTTGCGATGCTACTTAGTTCCGATCTTTTGGATGGCAGGCACAAATAAGCTCATGCATTTTCAAAATACGGTGGAATGGTTTGGCAATAGCGATTGGGGCTTAGCTTTGCCTTTTCCCTATCTGATGGCAACATTAGCAACTTCGACCGAACTCGCAGGCGCGATTCTTTTAGCCCTCGGTCTTTTTACCCGCTTAATCAGTATCCCATTGATCATCACCATGTTCGTGGCTATCGTTACAGTTCATCTACCAAATGGCTGGCAGGCTATAGCTGATCCGAATGCACCCTTTGCCAATCCTCAAGTCTTGGCCTCCGCTGAGAAATTGGAAAAGGCACGAGAAATTTTAGAAAACTATGGCAATTATGATTGGCTAACATCAAGCGGTTCATTGGTCATACTGAATAATGGAATTGAGTTTGCAGTGACCTATCTGATTATGCTGATTGCACTGATAGTCCTCGGTGGTGGTCGTTATTTCAGTGTAGATTTTTGGCTTAAACAAAAGATAGTGAAGCATCTTTCCTAAAATCAAATTCAACATGCATAATGCTATTATTTTTAAAAGTTAATTGATTAATGTCGAGAAGCTGACAGCAATATTACAATTTTGTCATTTATAAAACTCTCATTCTCTTTAACGCTAAAATGACACGATAAAACTTTAGGCGCGATGAAAGCATGCGAATACTTCTAGTTGAAGATGAACAAAAAACGGGTGACTATCTGCAAAAAGGCTTAACCGAAGCTGGTTATGTGACGGATTGGAGTCAGGATGGTATCTCAGGTTTACATCTTGCTGTAACGGAACAATATGACCTGATTATTTTGGATGTGATGCTACCGAAACTGGATGGCTGGAAAATCCTCACTGAAATTCGTAAAGTAAATACTTTCCTCCCAGTGCTGTTTCTTACGGCCAAAGACCAGATTGAAGATCGAGTCAAAGGCTTAGAACTCGGTGCAGATGATTTCCTGATTAAACCCTTTGCCTTTGCTGAATTACTCGCACGGATTAAAACTCTATTAAAACGTGGGCAAATTAAAGAAGAGCAAACCTTCTATGCCGTTGCAGATTTACATCTTGATTTGATTAAACGGCGTGTGGTGCGCTCTGGACAACGGATTGACCTGACCGCCAAAGAGTTTTCATTATTAGAACTATTTATGCGCCGTCAAGGTGAAGTCTTACCTAAATCACTGATTGCTGCACTGGTTTGGGATATCAATTTTGATAGTGATACTAACGTGGTCGAAGTCGCAATTCGTCGATTGAGAAATAAAATTGATACCGATTTTAGCCCCAAACTGATTAGAAACATCCGTGGCATGGGCTATGTCCTAGAGATCGAAGATGAGAAATAAGTTATTCCGTTCAATTGGCTTTCGAATCAGTTTTATTTCTACCTTATTCACGACGCTGATCTTGATCGTCATGGGAATATTCGTCAATCAACATGTGGTCAATTATTTTTATCAACAAAACCAAAAAGAAATTGAAGGCAAAATTCAACTGATCGAAAATCTCTTCCAACAAAAACCAAGTAATTTTAAAGATGGTTTAGATGAAGCCTTGATTGGGCACGATAATCTGGTGATCCAGATCAAACTAGCAAATGGCCAAACCATTTATAACAAAAAGAATAACCATGCGGACCTGAGCCAATTGATTCAAAATAAAGATGGGCAATGGATTAACTGGAAAAATAAGGATCAGAATTATCAAGGTATCATGATCAATAAAAACCTTCGCTATGATCAAAGTAATCAAAACATGCAAATTATTGCTGCGATTGAAGTGACTGATAATTACTACTTCTTGCACTCTTTTAAACGGCAGTTACTGATGATTGGTCTACTCGGTGTGATTGGCCTGATGTTTTTAGGTTGGTTAGCCACTTGGCAAGGTCTTGGCCCGATTCGGAAAATGGCAAAACTGTCAGAAAACATTTCTGCAAATAATCTGTCCAACCGCCTTGATCTGAGTAATATACCAATTGAACTCACACCATTGGCAACTGCATTTAATGACATGCTGAACCGTTTAGAAATCTCAGTCGATAAACTTTCTGCATTCTCAAGTGATTTGGCCCATGAAATCAGGACGCCAATCAATAATCTCATGATGCAGACCCAAGTTTCCTTGACCAAGCCAAGAACCATTGAGCAATATCAAGATGTATTATTTTCAAACTTAGAAGAATATGAACATCTGGCAAAAATGATTTCAGATATGTTATTTCTTGCCAAATCGGATCACAATCTCGCATTGAAAAACAAAAAGGAAATCGATTTAAAGCAAGAAATGCGGGTACTGTTTGAATACTTTGAAGCCTTTGCCTCAGAAAAGCAGATACAGCTCAAGCAAACAGGTCAGGCATCTATTCAGGCCGAACCTGCGATGATTCGTAGAGCCTTTAATAATTTAATCTCGAATGCAATTAAATATGGCGAGTCAGACTCGACTTTAGAAGTCAGGCTCAGCCAAAATGATCAGCACTCGATCATTCAGATTAAAAACAAAGTGTCTACTGAAATGCAGACTTTAAGCCCTTTGCAGCTTTCTCGTTTCTTTGACCGCTTTTATCGTCTGGACTCATCACGACACAAGGCCGAAGATGGTACAGGTCTGGGGCTGGCCATTACCAAGTCGATTATCGAAATTCACGGCGCGGAAATTGATGTATTTATCGAAGGAGAAAATATTGTCTTTCGAATGATTTTTAAAGTCGAATGACTGCAACATATAAAGAACCCTACAATTTGGGAGAAATTGTAGGGTTCTTACAAAATTAAATCCTAGTTTGCCTGATTTTGACCATTGCCACCTTGTACAGTTGCATTACGCTCTTGGTTTTTTTCCAAGAACATTAAACCACCATCTGCATAACTTAAGCTCGCTGTTGTCGCAAATGATAGGATAAAGATGAGTTTAACCAATGCTTTCATTTCTATTCACCTATTCTCTCTTAACTTCCTATAGGATAGAACAGGCAGTCCAACAACAGCATGACCTGAAAATGACAATTTTGTCATTTCTATTGCAGGCTTAACCGTACAATTGACTCATCAAATATACAAGATCTCTCAATTCGATCTTATTATTTATCTAGGACTGTTAATAAATGAATAACTGCATCACCTGCCAATTGCATTGACTTTGGATCAACCTGCTCAATCGTATCACATGCTTTGTGATAACACGGCGCGAACTCAAGTTCATCCCCTTTCATTTGCTCATTAAACAAGATGACAGCAGTCACTGGAACTTTACCTAAGAACGGCGCTGTATCACTGGCAGTTAAAGTCGAAACATCTTCTTTAATTTTGAGATTTTTTGCTTTAAAAAACGCCTTAAGCGTTTCTTCTAATGCTAAATCACCGGCATGGCTCGGTAGACTACGCAAACCATCGAGTAAGGGCTTATAGTCCTGTTCCTGCATGCCACGCTCTTTTAACATTTTTTCCATCTCATCCACAGATGATTTATCTCCATCTGCAATCAGTATTTCAGGATTTTTAGTACCGACCATATCAAGATTGATATAAGCTTTAATCGACTTTAATTGTTCAGCAGTCAGCTTCTCCACATACGCTTGAGAACCCGCAATACCGACTTCTTCTGAGTCCCAGAATGCCAAATAAATGGTGTTTTTCGGCTGTATTTTTTGGCTCGATAATTGTGTCATCAAGTCGAGCAATAAGGCCACGCCTGATGCATTGTCATTGATGCCAGGCCCCATTTTGACCGAATCATAATGTGCACCGAGCAAGATCACGCTTTGTGTTGATTCACCAGGAATCTCTACAATAATATTTTGGCCTTTGGTTTTTTCCCGATTTTCAAAAGTCTGAATCTCTGTTTTAAAACCTGCTTGCTTGGCTTGATTTAAAATATAATCTGCACTTGCCAAACCGCCTTGCGTACCCACAGCGCGATTGCCACCATGCTGTTTGGCAATTTGTTCAAAAGCCTGTAAATGCGTCATCATCTGTACTGCATCCAGTTTTAAACCAGATTGACTCACATCTTCTATTTTTTCTTTGGAATGTGGCTCGTTTTTTTGACAGCCACTGATTGCAAACATGCTACTTAAAACACAAACACCTAAAAATTTATTAAAAAACATAAAACAAATTTAAACCGTTTTTATAAAGTACGCTTAATACTAGATTTGCATCTGTGGATTTGCCATTTCAATTTGTATCATTTGTTCTTATCGATCTAATCAGAATGATATCGGTGCTTATTTCAAATGACAAACAAAGCCCATTCTCAATGAAACGGGCTTTGTACTGAGACCGAGGTTATTTTAGTGATGATTTAAACCACTAAAAATCTGTTCTAATACTTGCCCAATCGCCAATATTTCATGATCCGTATGCGGTAAACCATCAATTTCCAATCCAATTGGTAATTTTGATTTTTCTCCAACACCAATCGGCAAACTTAGCCCTGGTAAACCAATATTACTGCCTGGGTCGGTATTACGAATAAGTGCTTGAAAATTTTCAATTGAACTCACTTGCTCATTTGCCAGTGGCGCAACAATGGCAGAGGTTGGAAAAATTAAAGCATTCAGTTGATGCTCACTGAAGGTTTTCTCGTAGAGTGAAAGCAATTGTGGTCGAGCCGTTGTGATCGCATCGTGATATAAAGCTTCGACTGCCACAGGTTGACCCGTTTCATCTACAATCAATTCAGGTAAAATATTCTGCTTAAAAAGCTGCTGCACATCTGGGCTTGAAATTTGCTCCACAATAGCATCTATATCTATTCCGATCTCATGTTTCTTTAAATATTCAATCAGGTCATATTTGCCTTCGTAGATCACCACAGGAAATGAAATACGATGATTCAGTTGCTCTAACTCAGGCATTTCTACACGGATGATTTCAATTCCAGCATTTTTTAAAAGTTGTAGTGCCTGATCAGCCTGTTGCTTAACCTCTTCATCCAGATCTTCCCAAAAATATGCACATACCCCAAGCCTGATGAATTGCGTCGATATACGAGCTGGGATCTGTTGTTGAGTAATCAATTGATCAATCAATATGATATCTGATACCGAATGTGCCATTGGGCCTGCGGTATCTCGTGTATGCGAGATTGGCGTAATACTCTCTTGAGTATAGCGTCCAACCGTTGGACGAAAACCAACACAGCCATTCAAGGCACTGGGTAATCTGACCGAAGCTCCTGTATCCGTTCCAATAGCAATAGGAACCATACCTGCGGCAACTGCAACGGCACTTCCAGAAGAAGAACCACCCGCAATATGTAAAGGATTCACCGCATTGCGTGTGCCAACAACCCCGTCAATATGCATTGCAGTGTTATAGCCTGTGACCCCAAATGCCAGCTCATGCATATTGGCTTTACCCACAACAATCGCACCTTGATCAATCAATGCTTGAATCACTGGAGCCGTTACTTTGGGTCTGAATCTGGTTAAAGCAGGGGTTCCTGCCGTATTGCTAAAACCAGCAACATGAATATTATCTTTAACCGCCAGCAATACCCCGATTAATGCAGGACAAGGTTTACCTTCTTCAATCGATTGATCCCAAAACTGAGCCTGCTGAAGCGCTGCAGCATAATCAAGACTAATAAAAGCATTGAGGGACTGCTGCGCATCAATCTTTTCAAAATAGAAATGGACCAATTGTTCACAAGAAATTTTGCGCTCAGCAACCAATGCTGTAATTTCCTTGATTGTCGCTCTATGCAGTTGAAATTCTTGGTCCTGATCTACCTTTTCATTCACATTTAACATTTTGACTTAAAATCCATTTAAGTAATTATTTTTATAATTTGTACCGTTTTAAATCTATTGAATATCCTCAAAATTGAGGAGATCATTAAGCATGCATCAATGCAGCCATTTCGGTACGATTATGACAACCCATTTTTTTCATGGCACTTTTTAAATGCGTTCTCACCGTGGTGAAGCTGATATCCAGTAAGTTGGCAACATATTTATCACTCAATCCCTTGCACACCAACATGACCACCTCTTCCTCCCGCTGGGTCAAACCGTATTGAGTTGATAAACCTATCGCTAAGGCTTGGGTCATATAAGGTTCAAGCAAGTTTAAAATTCTCTTTTCTCGTTCACTAAACATCGCTGAATCTTGAGCACGCCAAATACGTAAATCACCTAGATCTATCCCATCTCGGACAAAATAGATATTTAACCCATGATACAGACCATAAGGGCGTAGAAACTCATTGTAATAATCGGTTTTTTTTAATTCTGATATAGAAATGATTTCATTAACGAAAGTTGCTTGTTGCCGTTCCCGCAGCCGAGACGTAATCGGGTCATCGTGCTGCCAAATACGGTCATATTCTAGAATTGCTTTAGGATCGATTTGCCACATAATGCCTTGTTTGGATAGATGCTGTTTTGCATCCCAAATATAAGAAGCAGCAAAATCAGCTCTTAATAAAGTCGCGATATCCACCAACATTGTTTCACGTAAACTCTCCTGTCCTTTTCCAGAACCTAATTTCCATAATATTTCTGACAAAAGACTAAATTCGGATGGACTTAAGTCGTGTTCTAAAAGCATTACCTGCTACCTTTCTATCTTCCTGACACCTGCCCACTCTAGAATAAAGATGAACAGTTATTCCTTTTCGTTAATCTTTTATATGCCACTGAGTCGTTATTTTCTACACTTTATTTTTTAATCGGCTTGCATGTGGTGTTTTGCCGTACCAACGTTTATAAGCATGTATAAAACTGGCGGGTTCAGCATAAGCTAACCATTCTGAGATTTGCTCAATCGAAGTTTGGGTTGAAGACAAATATAAATCTGCCAGAATTTTTCGGATGTCCTCCCTGATTTTAATAAAGGTGGTTTGTTCGTGAGCTAAATAACGCCGTAAGGTTCGGGAGTTTAGGCATAAACGATTCGCAACTTCTTCCATTGAAGGAATTTCCCCTCTGCTATTCATTAAGATTTGCTGAACTTGCTCGGTATATTTTTTTTGAGATTGCCGCTTGTCCAATATTTGTTGGCATTGTTGTTCAGCTGAATGTAACACCAGCTCATTAGCCATACTGAGCTTTTGATCTATTTTTTCGGCATTTAATACAACAAAGTTTTTTGATCCACCAAATTCGGGTGTAATGCCAAATAACTCTCGATAAGACTGAATTTCTGCCTGAGGCTGAAAAGCAAATACAACTTTTTGGCACAGATGCTCTCGAATCAGATCTTGTTGAACTGTAATCAAGGCAGCAACATCTCGCTCAATAATAAATTGCCATAAAACTTGCGGAATCCTTTCATCAACCACAATTTCGATTTGAATATTACCAGTCTCTGGGTGTTCTGATACGAGAAACTGACTAAAAGCAAAAGATAAAGGAAAATAAGCCAAAGCAAAGTTGAGTGCTTCACGAATATTCGCACTGCTAATCAAGCCTAAACCTAGACAGCCAAAGGCAGTAAAGTGATAACGCTGGCCAACGGCTAAGCCAAGGGACGGTCTCTGTCCAAATTTTTCGACTAAATTACCGATAAGCTGTAATTCTTGCTGTCCAGTCACCAGCATATTCGGATCGAGTAGCTGTTGCTGCTCCAGTCCAGTCCCCTTGAGGATCTGGGCATGACTCACGCCCAGTTCAGAAGCAAAATCTGCCATGAGACGAACACTGTGGATACTACGTTCATATGTCCATAAGTACTTCAAGCATATTTCTCAATGTCCGCTAATCACAATATTTTGTCCTCATCCATCCTCTAAATCAATGCATGAAACGATTATTCTGCGAGCTATACATGATTTTTTTTCTCGAGTCAGTTATGTTGAAACAACAATTATCTTCAAATAAAAATATTCGTATCGCCATTATTGGAACAGGATTTGGTGGTTTAGGCTTGGCGATTCAGCTGAAACTTGCTGGGTTTGAACAATTTACCTTATTTGAAAAAGCGAATGATGTCGGGGGTGTCTGGCGTGACAATACTTATCCTGGCGCTGCCTGTGATGTCCCTTCTCACCTATATTCTTTTTCTTTTGAACAGGAGCTTGGCTGGAAAAATCGCTATGGTTCATCACAGGAAATTCACCAATATTTAAAACATTGCACTGATAAATATCAGCTTTATCCGCATATCCAATTTAATACTGAAATTGTCAGTGCGGACTTTGAAGCAACACAAGGTGTTTGGCATATCCAAACACGAACAGGAGAAAAATTCGAGGCAGAATTTCTGATTGCAGCCGTTGGTCAACTCAATCGGCCAGCCTATCCTAAAATAAAAGGACTGGATCGTTTCAAAGGCAAAAGCTTTCACTCAGCGCGTTGGGATCATGACTATGATCTGAATAACAAACGTGTGGCTGTGATTGGTACCGGTGCCAGTGCGATTCAGTTTGTGCCTGAAATTGCCAAACAAGTTGCTCATCTAGATATCTATCAGCGTTCCGCACCTTATGTCATTCCCAAGCCAGACCGTATTTATTCAAAATTGGAACGAAAAGTTTTCCAAAAACTACCGATTCTACAAAGTCTTGATCGCGTCTTTCAATATAGTTATAACGAAATTCGCCTTAAAAGCTTTACTGCAACGCTGAATGAAATTCCTTTGGCGGAATATATTTTTCAGCGGCATATCCGTGAAGAAATCAAGGATCCTCATTTTCGCCACCGTCTGATGCCCGACTACCCGATTGGTTGTAAACGTATTCTGATTTCTAATCATTGGTATCGAAGTCTGGTTCGCCCCAATGTCGAGGTGATCAATACCGCAATTCAGGAAGTCACTGAAACAGGTATTATCGATAAAGATGGGAAAGCACGTGAAGTCGATGCCATTATTTATGGAACAGGTTTTGCTGCAACTGAGTTTATGGCACCGATGCAAATTACTGGACTCAATGGCAAGACCCTCAAACAACAATGGGGAGATGGTGCAGAAGCTTATTTAGGCTTAACCGTGAGTGGCTTTCCTAATTTCTTCATGCTGTATGGCCCAAATACCAATCTTGGGCATAACTCAATCGTGTATATGATTGAAAGTCAGGTGAACTATATTCTAGATGCAGTTCAGACCCATATCCAAAACAATTTATCCTTTACCGACCTGAAAGGTGAAATCCAGACCCAGTTTAATCAGGAAATCCAAGAAAGAATGAAGTCAACCATGTGGTCACAAGGTTGCACCAGTTGGTATCAAACCGCGACAGGGAAAAATACCAATAATTGGCCGGGTTTCACATTGGAATATCGTCAGCGCACGCGTCGTTTTGATCTGGAAAATTATACTCAAATTGCAAAATCCTCACCGACGGCTGTTCAGATACAAGCTTTAGAAAAACAAATGGCGGTTTAAATGAAATCATTCAATAACAAAGTTGCAGCCATTACAGGCGCAGGTTCAGGAATCGGTCAGGCACTTGCAATTGCATTGGCAAAACAAGGCTGCCATCTGGCTTTATCAGATGTAAATGAGTTCGGTCTGGCCAAAACCCAAACTTTATTAAAGTCATATCCAGTCAAAATTACAGTACAAGTGCTTGATGTCGCTAATCGTCAAGACATGGCAAATTGGGCTAAAAGCGTGGTTGAACAGCATCAGCAAGTCAATCTGATCTTTAATAATGCGGGAGTTGCCATCGGCAGCACCGCTGAAGGCGTTAGCTATGAAGATCTTGAATGGTTGATTGGGATTAATTTTTGGGGTGTGGTATACGGCACCAAAGAGTTTTTACCCTATCTAAAACAAAGTGGTGATGGACATGTCATTAATATTTCAAGTATGTTTGGGCTGACGGCGCAGCCCACTCAAAGTGCTTATAACGCGAGTAAATTTGCAGTTCGCGGCTTTACCGAGTCTTTACGTCAAGAACTCGATATACAAGATTCAGGCGTGAGTGCAACCTGCGTACATCCAGGTGGAATTCGGACCAATATTGCTAAAGCTGCGCGGATTAATAACAGTGTCGAAATGTTAGGGATGGACCCTGTGAAAAGTCAGCAAGCTTTCGACAAAATTTTAAGAACACCCGCTGATGAGGCAGCAAATCAGATTCTTAGCGCCGTACTCAAAAATAAACGTCGCCTCCTCATTGGTGCAGATGCCAAAGCGGTAGATCTCTTGCAACGAATTCTGCCACAGGGGTATCAAAAGATATTTGCCACAGCCACTGCCTTACAAGCGAAATTTTTACAATAAATTAAGTTTTTCTATGGATTGACTTGTATCTGATCAAGCTAAGGGTCAATCCATGGATTGCTATCTTTTCCTATAAAGCCGATAGAAACATAATGACTCAGAATAAATAGATGAATAGGACCAGTTTTAATCCTGTTCAAAGTACAATTCTTTCTTCGCATTTATAAATAACAGCCTAAAAGTTGATAAATCTGCTTGACCTTCCCATAATGTCAAGGTCTATGCTGAAAGCAATCAGATCATCTCTATAGGTATAACTTATGGAAACGCAAACAAAAACATCGCCGAATAATATGAAAGTCAGCCTGCAGGTTGAAGGTATGACCTGTGCCAGTTGTGTCGGCCGAGTTGAAACTGCACTCAACAAAGTTGACGGCGTCCAATCTGCCTCTGTAAATTTAGCCACAGAACGTGCAGATATTACCCTTGCCAAACCTGTCGATCGACAGATACTGATTCAAGCGATTGAACAAACAGGTTATGACGTCCCTGCCAGCAAGGTCGAGTTATCGATTGAAGGCATGACCTGTGCTTCATGTGTTAGTCGTGTTGAAAAAGCCCTGAATGCGGTGAGTGGCGTAGAAACAGCCAATGTCAATTTAGCCACAGAACGCGCTACCGTAACAGGTACGGCTAGCGTGGAAAGCTTAATCGCAGCCATCGATAAAGCAGGTTACGATGCCAAAGAGATTCAAGCATCCATTCCTGATCAAAGCGAACAACTCGAGAAAAAAGATCAAGAAAGAGCTGAGCTTAAGCGAGACTTGATTATTGCGACAGTTTTAGCATTGCCTGTGTTTATTTTGGAAATGGGCTCTCATTTAATACCAGGTGTTCATCATCTGATTGAACAAACCATCGGTATGCAAAATAGTTGGTATCTCCAATTCATTTTAACCAGCTTGGTCCTGATTATTCCGGGTCGCCGTTTTTATAGCAAAGGTCTCCCTGCTTTATTCCGTTTAGCACCTGATATGAACTCTTTGGTCGCAGTCGGCACATTAGCAGCCTATCTATTTTCTTTGGTTGCGACTTTTACACCAAATTTGCTTCCCGCTGGAACGGTAAATGTCTATTACGAAGCCGCCGCTGTGATTGTGGCTTTAATCTTGCTCGGTCGCTTTCTTGAAGCCAAGGCCAAAGGTCGAACATCAGAAGCCATTCAGCGTTTAGTCAGCCTACAAGCAAAAGTTGCCCATGTTTCTCGTGATAATCAGGTGGTCGATATTCCGATCGATCAAGTGCTTGCGGGCGATTTCGTGATTGTAAAGCCGGGTGAAAGAATTCCTGTTGATGGTGAAGTGATTGAAGGCCAAAGCTTTGTCGATGAATCAATGATTACTGGTGAACCGATTCCTGTTGAGAAAAACGTCGGCAACCAAGTGGTGGGTGGAACCATTAACCAGAATGGTACTTTAAGTTTTAAAGCAGTTGCTGTCGGTGGCGATACCATGCTGGCGCAGATCATTCGTCTGGTCGAGCAAGCGCAAGGCTCTAAAATGCCGATTCAAGCTGTGGTCGATAAAGTGACTTTATGGTTTGTACCTGCGGTAATGATTGCTGCACTACTCACCTTCCTTGTCTGGCTAATTTTTGGTCCTTCTCCTGCATTAACCTTTGCACTGGTCAATGCCGTCGCTGTGTTGATTATTGCCTGTCCCTGTGCCATGGGCTTGGCAACACCAACGTCGATTATGGTTGGTACTGGACGTGGTGCAGAACTTGGCATCCTATTCCGTAAAGGTGAAGCATTACAGTTGTTAAAAGATGCCCAAGTGGTTGCGGTGGATAAAACAGGTACCTTAACTGAAGGTCATCCAGTACTCACTGATTTCGAGGTAACAGCAGCCTTTGAGCGAAATGAGGTGCTTAGTCGAGTTGCAGCTGTTGAATCTCTTTCAGAACATCCGATTGCCAAAGCGATTGTCGATGCAGCTAAACATGAAGGTCTGTCACTCGCAAAAGTTGATCGCTTTGATTCAGTGACGGGTATGGGTGTCAATGCTACCGTAAATGAAAACCAGAACATCTATATTGGTGCAGACCGTTATATGACTGAACTTGGACTGGATATCACGCCATTTTCCCATACAGCACAACGTTTGGGCGATGAAGGTAAATCTCCACTCTATGTGGCGATTGATGGCACTTTGGCAGGGATTATTGCAGTTGCCGATCCAATCAAAGACACCACTCCTGCTGCCATTCAAGCACTACATCAACTGGGTCTAAAAGTCGCCATGATTACCGGTGACAATGCGCGTACCGCACATGCGATTGCCAAACAACTCGGGATTGATGAAGTGATTGCCGAAGTTCTACCTGAGGGTAAAGTCAATGCCGTACAGGAATTGAAAGCAAAATATGGCAATATTGCCTTTGTGGGTGACGGTATTAATGATGCACCAGCATTGGCTCAAGCCGATGTGGGTCTTGCGATTGGAACAGGTACAGATGTTGCGATTGAATCTGCGGATGTCGTACTGATGTCTGGGAACTTGCAAGGCGTTGCCAATGCAATTGCCCTCTCTAAAGCAACCATTGGCAATATTCATCAAAACTTGTTCTGGGCCTTCGCTTATAACACCTTATTGATCCCTGTGGCTGCGGGTGTGTTGTATCCAGCGTATGGCATCTTAATGTCGCCGATTTTTGCCGCAGCGGCAATGGCACTTTCAAGTGTGTTTGTACTGGGTAATGCCTTACGTTTACGCCGTTTCCAACCGCCATCTGTAGCTAGAGGCTAATGGAGGATCCTATGAATATTGGTAAAGTGTCTCAAGCTTCAGGTGTGACCACCAAAATGATTCGTTATTACGAGCAGATTGGTTTAATTCCAGCAGCGGGTCGCAGTAATGCAGGCTACCGCTCTTATTCTGACAATGATGTGGAACGTTTAAAATTTATCAAACGTAGTCGTGAGTTAGGATTCTCAGTTATAGAAATTACTGATTTACTCGACCTATGGAATAATCGCAACAGACATAGCGCTGATGTAAAGCAATTGGCGCAAGCACATATCCATAAGCTAGAACAACGTATTCAAGACCTAGAGCAAATGGCACAAACACTCCAGAACTTGGTCGATTGCTGTGCGGGTGACAATCGCCCCGACTGTCCGATTCTGGAAGGCTTAAAAGAGCCAAGTCATGAAATGAAGGACATCCATCATCATAATGATTTGCTCTCGCTATCCCCACTCACTGGGCGCAAGTAGAACAGCATAAAAGGCGATCTTATGATCGCCTTTTATTTTTTATCCATTCCATAGATACAAAAAAGCGGCTATATCAGCCGCTTTGTATTCATCTACAGATTAACGTGGTGGAAAACCGGCTTCTGATAAAGCCTCAACTACTTGTTGCTGTGAGGCTGTAGTTTCAACTTTAACACTGCGGTTAGGTGGATCAGTAATCACTTTTGCATTGGCGTCTACCGCTTGGATTGCACGGGTTACGCCACGTGCACAGCCACCACAGGTCATATTTTCAACATGAAATTCCATCGTAAAACTCCATTCGGTTATTTAAGAAGATATACACACTATAAAGGTTACCATAATGGTAAGGTCAAGCCTTTTACACATTAAAATAAATACTATTTTCAGGTGATCACTTTTTCTTTTCTGACACATAGTTGACGGTGTATTTAGGAATCTCGATTTCTAAAGACTGATCCTGAATATTCACCTGACAACAGAGTCTTGATTCTGGACTCAAGCCCCACGCCCGATCCAATAGATCAGCTTCTATATCCCCCATGTCCTGTAAATTTTCAAAGCCTTTACTTACAATCACATGGCAGGTGGTACAGGCGCCTGATAGATCACAAGCATGTTCAATGTTAATCCCATGATCAAGTAAGCTTCTACAGAGGTTTGCGCCAGGTTCTATTTCAACAACAGCCCCTTCTGGACAGACTTTTTCATGTGGAAGCACGGTTATCTTAGGCATAATTGCTACCTTTCTATCTAATTACGAAAAACTGTAATCAATAAAAGACTGTTGTGATTCAACCTCTTACTGATGGAACTATCAAATCAGGAATAAGATCGAAAGCTTTATAATAGATGCCTTGTTAACCAAGCATTGATCACTTTAATTTCAATATCTTGTGCCAAAATAATATTTTTTGCCAGCATTCGAATTTCTGGGTCAAAACCATATTTCAAGGCGACCTTGGCCATATCCACGATGACTTGATGATGTGGAATCATTCCACGCATAAAATCGATGTCGGCATTGCCTGTATAATTGATTTGCATATCAACCTGCATACGGCTCTTTAGTTCCATATAAGCACGCGTAGAGAGACTATAAATATCACTTGAATCATTTTGGTTAGGCGTTATTGCCGATTGTTGTTCACTCATTATTGTTTCCTTTCTATTCAGCAGCATCACATTCATTTCAGATGTGATTGATATGCTATATGGATGAAAATAAAGGAAGTGACACCGTCAATAGATGAGAGTTTCTATTTCATGTGGCACAGTTACCTTTATGAAAGACACTGTAGTCCTTCCAATAATTGCAAGGTCAAGCTATCCATTTACTAAAATTTTGAGTGACTAAAAAACAAAGTTTTATCGGCTCTAAAAAAAAAGTGCATGATCAACATGCACTTTTTAAAACAATATTTATTGTGTTTTAGCCATTTAAGCCAACCGCTTTCGCACGTGCTTTATGCAATTTCTTATAGCTATCAATTAAACGTAAATGACGATCAAGCCCTTCCAGTTTCATACTGGTTGGGGTGAGACCATAGAAACGAACTGTGCCTTCAACAGAACCCACTACAGCATCCATACGCTCATTGCCAAACATACGGCGGAAATTGGTTTGGTAGTCTTCAAGCTCCATTTCATCATCGAGTAAGACTTCCAGCACCACATTCATGCATTGATAGAACAAACCACGTTCTACCGTGTTGGTATTGTATTGCAAGAAAGTCTCAACCAATTCTTTCGCTTCTTCAAACTGCTCTAAAGCAAGATAGATCAACAGTTTTAATTCAAGCAGGGTTAATTGTCCCCATACCGTATTGTCATCAAACTCAATCCCAATCAAGGTGGTGATTTCGGTGTAATCGTCCAGTTCACATTCTTCTAAACGCTCAACTAAAGCTTCCAGTTGCTCTTCATCTAAACGATGTAAATTGAGAATATCTTCACGGAATAAGATCGCTCGATTGGTATTATCCCAAATTAAATCTTCAACCAGATAAATTTCAGAATAATCAGGTACCAAGATACGGCAGGCAGTTGCACCTAAATGCTCATACACTGCCATGTAGACTTCTTTGCCCATTTCTTCAAGGATGCCGAACAATGCAGCTGCTTCTTCAGCATTTGAATTTTCACCTTCATTGGTGAAGTCCCACTCAACAAAATCATAATCCGATTTGGCGCTAAAGAAACGCCAAGAGACCAAACCGCTTGAA
Organism: Acinetobacter gyllenbergii; assembly: GCF_001682515.1. Classification (NCBI taxonomy): domain Bacteria; kingdom Pseudomonadati; phylum Pseudomonadota; class Gammaproteobacteria; order Moraxellales; family Moraxellaceae; genus Acinetobacter; species Acinetobacter gyllenbergii. The sequence continues at coordinate 110,914 of NZ_KV575261.1, forward strand.
TCAATGAAGTGTTCAACAAAGTTGTTTGGTTCAGTGACTGCATTGCTTTGGAATGTCGGTTGCGGTAAATCGTTTAAACCTTCAAAACTACGGCCTTGCAACAATTCAGTCAAACTACGCTCTAAAGCCACTTCCAAACTTGGGTGCGCACCAAATGAGGCAAATACGCCGCCTGTACGTGGGTTCATTAAAGTCACACACATCACTGGGAATTGACCACCCAATGACGCATCTTTTACAAGGACTGGGAAGCCTTGTTCCTCTAAACCTTGGATACCTGCCACAATACTTGGGTATTTTGCCAATACCTCTTGTGGCACATCTGGTAAGGCAATTTCACCTTCTAAAATTTCACGCTTAACCGCACGTTCAAAAATTTCAGATAGGCATTGAACCTGCGCTTCTGCCAAGGTATTGCCGGCACTCATACCATTACTGAGATATAAGTTCTCAATCAGGTTTGATGGGAAATAGACAATTTCATCATCGGATTGACGTACAAAGGGCAATGAACAAATACCACGTTCCGTATTACCTGAGTTGGTATCGTATAAATGTGTACCCAGCAATTCATCATCTGGGTTATAAATTTCGAGACAATATCCATCCAAAATTTCTTTGGGTAATTCGCCATTTGGACCCGGTTTAAACCACTTCTCATCTGGATAATGTACAAATTCTGCATTGGCAATGTCCTCACCCCAGAATTGGTCGTTATAGAAGAAGTTACAATTTAAACGCTCAATAAACTCACCCAAAGCCGAAGCTAAAGCACTTTCTTTGGTAGAGCCTTTACCATTGGTAAAGCACATTGGTGATTGTGCATCTCGGATATGCAACGACCAGACATTTGGTACGATATTGCGCCAAGATGCAATTTCAATCTTCATGCCTAAACCAGCTAGAATTCCTGACATATTGGCAATGGTCTGTTCTAATGGCAGATCTTTACCCGCAATATAGGTGCTGCTTTCCGAAGCAAGGCTTGGCATCAACAAAGCTTGCGCATCAGCATCAATACTTTCAACTTCTTCAATGATAAATTCTGGGCCCGTTTGGATTACTTTTTTAACCGTACAACGGTCAATTGAACGTAAAATGCCTTGCCGGTCTTTTTCAGAAATATCAGCAGGTAATTCCACCTGAATTTTAAAAATCTGTTTATAGCGATTTTCAGGATCAACAATATTGTTTTGTGATAAACGAATGTTATCGGTTGGAATATCACGTGCAGCACAATACACTTTGACAAAGTAAGCCGCACATAATGCAGATGACGCAAGGAAATAATCGAATGGGCCGGGTGCAGAACCATCGCCTTTGTAACGAATCGGCTGATCGGCGATTACCGTAAAGTCATCAAACTTCGCTTCTTGTCGAAGATTGTCGAGATAATTAACCTTGATTTCCATGCGTGCACCTAAATATTCTTACGTGTTGCAAGCACATAAGATTGAAAATATTGAACTATAAGCCGAATCGTGGATAAGCAATAGACTTAAAAAAGTGTGGCTAAGGTCATCTCGTCACGGTATCTAAACACTGACCTTAGTAATGATGGACGCTATTATAGAAGTATTTTGTGTAATTGATAACTTTTGTCTGTTTTTCTAGCCTATTTATGAACAATTAACCCAGTTTTTCGATATTTATCAAGAATTAGAGCTGCATCGCAATCTCAACAAAGGCTTTTGCAAGTGGTGTCATCTGCTGATTATTTTTTACCGCCAAACCAATTGAGCGTTTGATATTGGGAGATAATGGTCGTTTTACCACATTGGGGTACAACTGTAGAATATTTTTGTCTAGCGCTAAATCCGCCACAATTGAAACGCCAGCACTGTGATTCACCATATTTAAAATCGACAAAATTTGCGACAAGTTATATTTAATCTGTGGCGTGAGTTGCGCAGTCTTAAATAGTTGCATGACATGGTTTTGACTACCTGCACTGGTCAAGATAAAAGGATACTCAATCAGCTCTTGTAATTGCACTGCAGGCTTTTGTGCAATCTCTAAATCCGCTGGCAATAAAGCAACAAAAATATCCTCCAACACAGCAAAGCTATCAAAACGGGGTTCAGGCAACACCACAAAACCAAGATCAACTTTGCGTTCATCTATCCATTGCATGACCTCTTTATCAGTACCTTCCATGAGTAATACTTCTACATCAGGATATTGTTGCGCAAACTGCTTTAAAATAAGCGGAATCAGCACATTGGAAGATGATGCACCAAAAGATCCAATCCTTAAGATTCCAGTTTTTAGACCTTTGAGATCCATCACTTCTTGATGAATAATGCTAGAAACGTTCAAAATTTCATTCACATAAGGTAGTAAGCGTTGCCCTGCAGCAGTTAACTCCACTTCATTGTTATTTCGATAAAACAGCTGAGTTTCCCATTTCTTTTCCAATGCTTTGAGTGCATGTGAAATTGCAGACTGTGAAATATTCAGTTGCTGCGCGGTATAGGTAAAATTTCTTAATTCTGCCAGCTTTGAAAAGATTTCAAGTTGAGTCAGCGTCATAACACATCATTCATGAGTAAAAGCTCATTTTACTATAAAAATAAATTAGTTTTACGATTTGGTTTGATTCTGTTTGGATTAAACATCTCATGCGCCACTTAGCCATTTCCCTTTCCAGTTCTACGGTTTATTTTAAGCTGGTCTGTGTCGCTTTGATGTGGGGAGGCACCTTCATCGCAGGACGTATTGTTGCAGCAGAGCTCTCTCCAACCCTATCTGCATTCTTACGTTTTATGCTCGCCGCACTTCTGCTTATTCTCTTATTGCTGAAGACTACGGGCAACTTTCCAAGCCTTTCAAGCCAACAGCATTTTTATGCCATGTTAATGGGGTTAACAGGGATCTGTGCATATAACCTATTTTTCTTTGCCGCATTATCTCGAATTGAAGCAGGCCGAACCGCATTATTTGTGAGCTTATCACCAGTCCTGACGGTTTTGGCCATGCGGATATTCTTTCAGGAAAGGCTGAAAAATATCAATTATTTCGGGGTTTGCATTGCCCTAATCGGAACCCTGACCGTGGTAAGCAAAGGTGCGTTTTTTAGTGCCTTGCAGCAAACCTTTGGTCTGGGGGAAATAATGATGTGTGGTGCCGTATTGAGCTGGGTGATTTATACGCTCAGCTTTAAACAAACCCAAGCTTCTGCATTAACCATGACCACCTATGCGGTACTTTGGGGTACAGGTTTTCTTTTAATCAGTGCATGGCCTGAATTGGGTTATCACGTGTTGACGGATATTTCATGGAATAGTTGGCTATCCATTCTCTATTTAGGTGCTTTTGGGACAGTATTGGCATTTATTTGGTATGCACAGGCTATTCATCGCATTGGGGCATCAAAAACCATTATTTTTACCAATCTAGTCCCTATTTCTGCAGTTTTATTGGCGTATTTTATTTTGAAAGAACCGATCACATGGTCTATGGCAGTGGGTGCAGCCCTCAGTTTCATCGGTATCTTGTTAGTTAATAAAGCTTAAAAACAAAGTGCTATCTATCATCTTTAAAAAACTTAGCCATTTAGCTAAGTTTTTATTGACACGCGATCAACAAATGTACAATACTTAGCTCTATGGCTAAGTATGATTCTAAACTCGATTTGTTATTCAGTGCTCTCAGTGATCCAACGCGTAGAGAAATACTCACTCGGCTGTCTTTCGGGTCAGCATCGATCACTGAACTGGCTGAACAACATGATATGGCCCTGCCATCTTTTCTAAAACATTTAAATAAATTAGAGGAAGCAGGACTTATTCACTCAGAAAAAAATGGACGAATCAGAACTTGTGCACTGAGCCCCGAAGCATTCACCCCCATGCAAAATTGGTTAAGTGAACAACGGGCAATCTGGGAACAAAGACTAAATCAATTTGATCGTTACGCACTCGAATTAAAAAGGAAAAGAGAAAATGAAACTGGATCCAAAAACTGACTTAAAACTCGAAAGAGTGATCGATGTACCACGTGAACTGGTCTGGGAATGCTGGACCACCCCAGAGCATATCAAACACTTCTTTATTCCTCGCCCCCACTCGATTAAAGCCTGTGAGATTGATTTAAGAGTCGGTGGAAAATTCAATACCGTCTTTGATGTTGATGGTAATGAAATCAACAATCAAGGTGTTTTTTTAGAGGTGATTGAAGGTGAAAAACTAGTGTTCACCGATACCTATACGGAAGATTGGAAACCTGCTGAAAATCCATTTATGACTGCAATTCTGTTGCTTGAAGATGCAGGCAATGGTGCAACCAAATACACTGCAATTGCCAGACATCGTAGTGCTGAAACACGTCAGCAACACGAAGACATGGGTTTCTTTGAAGGTTGGGGAACCGTGGTTGATCAACTGGTTGAATATGCTAAAGCTCTAAAAGCATAATCGACACATGACATATAAAAAATTCCTCAAAGCTTAAATTGTTTGAGGAATTTTTTATGACTCAAATCATATCCGCCCAACTTCCAGATATGGAATTAGGTTTTTATCAAATTTTGGACGTGGATCAGCTTCAAAGCTAATAAAACCGTGCATACCGGTTAAGCGCTCGCCTTTATAAAACTGATTGAGCTGATAGCGTGGGTCTTGATGCGATAAGGTAAAACTGACCACTCCAATACCACGCTGCTTAGACAGTTTCTGTGCATCTTCGAGCATTAAATGATGCAGCGCTAACTGCTGTGGATGGCATAATAAAGTGTGTAATACATGGTATCTTAATGAGTCACCGAGTTTAGGTAGTGGCATACCTTTCGTGACTTTGGTCAAAAAATTATAGATTGGGCGCAGTACACCAATCGCTGAACTATAATGCAAAATTTTAGTTTGTTTAAGCGCATGCTGATCCCATAATCCAAACATACCAACCAATTTTCCATCTTGAAAATAAAGCTGAAAGTCCGAGAGTTGTAGACCTGTAAAATAATGATGTCCTGCCAGCAATTCTTCAAAATTATAGGCAGGGATAAAATTATAATACTGCGACATTTCAGCAATAAATCGAGTCATTACCTTAACATGTTCAGCGCGCGCCACACAGGACTTAATCTCGCTAATCTCTGTTTTAGCTTGAGTTCTTTGAGTTAAAAAAGCCTTAATTTTTCTTTTAGCCCCCAAATGTGTCAGGGTCAAGGTTTCAATTAATCCCTCATCATAATAATCAGGAATGCCTGTTTTACCCGTTTGTATTGCTGCTCGTGCAGCATGATTATCATCAAAGATGATCATTTGGCTAAAATTAGGATCATGCATGGTTTGTTTGACATGGACCCCTAAAGCCTTGACCAAAGATTTGCCGCGATAGTTTGGATCGACACGTAAATCACTGGCATAACGCACATTCTGTATTGTTTTATCGACATAACACGGGCGATGGCCATTGCTATAACAAGCCACATTTTTTTGACTTTCAGTATCTTCAATCACCACATGCAGCTTATGCCGATACAAAATATCCGAAGCTCTAAAATAACTCGGTTCACGCTGAAAGCTGATTTTCACCCCTTTGGTGGTCATTGGCACCGCAATCAATTCACGTAAGGCCTGATCATCTGCAGAGGTTGCTTCACGGGTAAGCAATGGATTGCTTTGGGTATTTGGTGGATTTGTTTTCATTAATTATTCACCTGTTGCGTATTTTGTGTGGACACCAAATCATTGAGGTGCCCCATTTGATCTAAAAGCTGATAAACAAACACGATTTCATCCTGCTCATTCACCGTTTTCTGAGTTTGCACATCTAATAACTTTTGTTCTGTATTGAGCAAGTCAAAAGTTGTTTTGGTCCCCAATTCAAATTCTTTACGGGTATACACAAAGGCAATCGATGCTGCATCAATCGCGTTTTGCAGTGCCTCTTTATTTTGGCGAATGGTTTGCAATTGAGCATAAGTCGTCCGTGCACGCTGATTCAGATCCAACTCAAGGGTACGAATCTTTTGATTAGCCAAATCAACATCTGCCTGTGCTTTTCGAATATTGGCACGGTTTAAACCATCGTCATAGAGCGGCACATTCAGTTGAACCCCCACCATATAGTTGTTACTTTCTGAACCAATATAACTGGCCTCATGCTGAGCACCTGCACGACTGGTCAGCATCACGGTGGGCCAAAGTTCTCGCTTAGTTAAGGCATATTGCTTTTCAGAAGCTTGTTTTTCGTATTTGGCACGTAATAATGCTGGATGATTCTTGGTTTTAGCTAAAATTTCATCGAGATTATTGGAAATCTCTGGCAGACGGTTAACAGCTGTTAGATTATCTGCGGTTAAACCTGTGATTTGTGAAAACTGAGCTTCACTCACAGTTAAATTAGATTGTGCTTGCGTGATATCAGCCTGGCCCTGAGCAACCTGAGCCAGCACTTGTGCCAAGTCTGCACGAGTGATCATCCCCACATCAAAACGTCGCTGCGACTCGTACAGGGAACGTTGAAGATTGGACATGGTCTTCTTTCTAAGTTCTAAAATCGCTTTCTTCTTTAACACATCGGTATAGACCATCACCGTATTTAAAATTGTTTCCGAGCGTTGATCCGACAAGCCTTGCGACTGTGCAGAAAGCTGGTTCTTGGCGACATCGATTCCTAGACGATGTCGCCCTGATGTGTAGATAGGGTAATCCATTTGTAATTGCAAACTACGACCTTTTCGGTTTCCTTCAGTCGGAAACATGACATTATTCGGTGTTTCAACTCTTTCATAATCAAGTTGTCCAACCAAGTTCACTTTGAGTCCGTCACGTTGTTTTGCCTGTTGAAGCATCGCTGTTGATTGATTCACACTTAAACGGCTCACCTCCAATTGGCTTTCATGTCTTAAACTTGCTGACAAAGCATCGTCTAAAGTCATGGCAGCAATTGTATTTGAAACCAATAACAATCCCGTACATAGTGCAATATGCGAGAGCTTAGAAACTCGGTGGTTAAATTGCATCATCCCTTTCTTCATAGTTGTTCCAAACTATTGAGGGTAACTTTCTTGAGGGGCTCAGGCTTGATATTGCCTTCAATAATGCCATCAAACATGACCAGCTTTTTATAGGCATTCCAACCGTTATTGGCTTGACGAATCTGTGGTTGATCTAACTGACCAAGATTACGTGCCAATTCATAATGGAAGTTTTGACGTAGTATCTGATCAATATATTCATCATTAATGCTGTGATGAATCTCTCCTTCAAACAAAACACAATAGAACGGTTTAACCTGCTGCTCAGTATCAATCGCCAACAACGAAATTGCTTTAGAGTCGGTTTCATTCAACTGTGAAAGAAGTTGCTGCGCCGTCTCTGGCGCAAGTTTTTCTCCCACCAAATCCACACCAAAACGGCGACCCTGAAATTCGAAACAAGGAATTTGATCAAGGAAACTGGTCACAATCAGGCAATCATCTAAACAATAACGGAGTAAGCCATTGCCCGATGTAATTATTGGGCTGACTACATCGCCAACGTTGAGTTCCCACGATGGAATAATTTGTCCCTGTTTTTCACCTTCTAAATATTCAAATTCATAGAAGTGACTTTGATAGGCCAATGGATAATGGTCATTATAAGGAATGGTGACCACACCTTCGGTTGCCCATAAACCTTTGCCTTCAAACTGAACAGATGGCAGACGTTGTTTTAATTTTTCCGCCCAAGCTTTAGAGCCCGCTGTATCCCAACTCGACACTAAACTTAATTTAGGCCATAAGGTGCTAAAATCAATGTATTCACCATTTGAACTGTCGATCAGGCATTTGGCACTTTCTGGACTTAAAGGTGCTTTGACTTCTTTTAATGAAGCTTGACGCGCTCCCCATCGCCCCGTTTCTAAAACTTCAATGACTTCTTGCTGCATAGACTCTAAACGATCTAAAAGTTGCAATGCAAAAGTCGGACTCCACACCGAGATCATCGCCAGATTACGGTTAGCAACCAGATAACAGATTGTGGCAAACAAAGCATCATCTGCATTGGCAGCAAAAGCCACATTGCTCGGCACAGCTTGGGTAAATTTAGATAAAATCCGTTTGCCAATGCCCAATAAGGCACTATCATCATTGAGATTTTTATCTTTAAGCACTTCACGCTGACTTTCAGGCAACCATGACACCGACCAATAATGAGTGCCTGAGCGGAGCTGTGGGCACTTACGATAAAGACTGGCCATCCATGGCGCAATCGCGTGATCTAATTCATCTAAAAACAGCTTGGTATACGGAATAAATTTAATTTGTTCACTCGAACCACTGGTGGGCTGGAAACGCACCAACTTACTGCTTGATAGTTGAAGTTTCTGATCTCTATAACGCTGGATGTTCTCCCGCCACATCGCATAACGCGAAGCGGGAAAAGCTTGCACAAACTGCTCATAATCCTGCACCTTTTGCTCTTTTGCAAAATGTGAGCTTTGCAAAATTGAATTCAGGATTTGACGCTGTGTTAGTTCTAAACGATTAGATTGCTTTTTAAAATCTCGATCTGAAACATCACACCATTGTTTTAAAATCAGGTGTGATCCCGAGGTCAACCATTCAGTATGTTTCATTGGAAGACCTCACGACGATTCACTGATTTTTTTAATACCGCTTCACAACGCCCCTTACTGGCAGGTTTAGTCATCAACTTAACAGGGAAGCGTGCAATATCTTTCCAACCTAAACGACCAATACAAGGTAATTCGGTACCGACAGTCCATGTTGGGTTCTTTTGCTCAAAGAAATGAATATTGGGATTCTTTGTTCTCATTTCTTCTGTAATCGGCGCCACCTCACCTTTAAGTGGTTGATAATCATCACCGAAATTCAATAATCCGGCTTCTTTGTCATAATATTCGCCAAAGAAGTTTTCGCAATAATGTTCAATCACACTGGAAAGATGCTGGTTCTCATCGTTAATATTGGGGTAATACACATAATAGTTATTGGCGAGCAGTAGATAGGTTTTGTAGCCCTTAGAAATCAATAACCAATACAGTTCATTAAATGGATATTTGACACGTAATTTGATCATCAGTTTAAGCATGGTGCTTTGCAGCGTGCGAGTGCCCCAAAATGCTCGAAGGATAACAGTGTCACCACTAAACAGTACCGTATAATCCTTTCCATTCAAATAAAAATGCTGAACAACAACAGTAGAAAAACCAACGATCTCATCAGTTTCCGAGTTGAAAATTAAGATGGCACCACTCTTCTTTTTAAAATCATCTGCAAAGATCGAAAACTTGGTATTTTCATAATATTGCTCGTAAATCGAATACATGACTTTTAGCCGATCGATATCGATTTGTTCTTTCTCGACATATTGACCATAGGTAGATTCTTTATTATTGAATCTTGAAATCAGTTTATATGTTGTATTAATCATCTGCTTCAACCTCTAAATTTGGATATGCACGTTCCCCTATCTCATAAAGAAATATAAAAACTCATATCGCTGTTCTTTTTATGACGGGGTATGTTGTTGTATACGATGCCCCGATTATTTTTTCGTTATATGAAACAACCCTCTAGCATTGAATATCTACATGTCCATTTTCTTCCCCCTATCCATAAAGATGGTTAAGAAAGCCGCCACAAACATGATGATGGCCAGCATACGTAATAAATCATTGAAACTTGATGTCAGTGCTTGGTAATGAATATCTCGGTAGATCACACTGAGCGCGATTTGTTGAGCATTACTCCCAACCTCTTGGTATTGCGCTGTCAATTGATCTAATCTCTCAATGAAGATCCAGTTCTGTGGATTCATATATTGATTCAATTGCGTCACGTGTATTGCTGTCAGCCAATCGAGCGACGAGTTGATCAATGCCAATCCAACAGCACCACCAATATTGCGCATCAGGTTATAAATACCACTGGCATCAGCAACTTTGTTTAATGGCAGAGTACTCATTGCCAAATGTGAGACCACGATCAAACAAATCATCAGACCAATACCACGATAAATTTGTGGCCAGAACATGAAGTCATAATCGCTGTGAATACTGAGATGCGAATTGAGCCAGACCCCAAAACCCGCCAAAATCATGCCAACAAATACGGTTTTTCGGGTATCAAAGTTTGGAATTAGCCATGCAAGGAAAGGCGCAAAACAGAACATCACAATCCCTGTCACCATCATGATATGTCCGATTTGACTGCTATTCATTTCTCGGACTTGCCCAAGAAATACAGGAATCATATAGCCCAAGCCATATAAGGCCATACCAATCACAAAAGTAATGATGCAGCTTAAAGTGAAGTTTTTGTTCTTAAATACACTCAGATCTAGTAAAGGTTTAGGCTGGGTAAAACTGCGTGAGAAGAAGATCATGCCACCAATCAGGCAAATGATAAATGCAACGCGCACCCCTGTATCGGCGAGCCAATCATGTCGTGCCCCTTCATCCAAGAAATACTCTAAACCACCTAAAAACATGGCCATACCAATCAAACTGAACCAATCCATACTTTTGATCAGTGAATAATTAGCGCGGTCTATATTTGGTCCAGAGTAAATAATTGTCGCAATCAAAATACCGGGGATGATGTTAATCAGGAACATCCAGTGCCATGAGAAATTATTGGTCAACCAACCACCAATAGTTGGGCCAATGGCTGGACCTAAAGTACTGATCATGCCAAACATCACCAACGGCAATGCACGTTTTGCTTCAGGAAAAAGCAGGTATAACGCTGTCATTGAGGTAGGAATCATGCCGCCGCCCATAAAACCCTGAATGGCGCGAAATACCAATAGGCTTTCCAGATTCCATGCCAAAGCACACAGCAAAGAACTAATCGTGAATCCAATCGCACAAATGGTGTAATAAATTCGAGTCGAGAGCACCCGAGAGACGATACTGGACATTGGAATTGCAATAATTTCAGCAATCAAATAAACCGTTTGCACCCATGTCACTTCGTAACGGCTAGCACTCATGCCTGCCTGTACTTCATTCAAAGAACTTGCAACAATTTGAATATCCAGAATTGCCATGAAATTACCAAAAATCATGGCAGCAAAAATCAGCCAAGCTGTTTTTGGCGCAAACTTCCACTCATCTTGGTTCGGTTTATTCATTTTCTTATATCCAAAACTTTTCTGATTAAGTTCTTAAATCAACAGTCGCGCTGACGGACATTCCAGGTTTTATAAGGTCAATATGTGGACTCGAATCAATTGCAATCCGCACAGGAATACGTTGCACTACTTTATTGAAATTTCCTGTGGCGTTGTCTGGTGGCATGAGTGAAAAGGTCGCGCCAGATGCTGGAGAAAAGCTTTCGATTTTCCCTGTATAGGTCAGACTTGGATAGGCATCAATTTTTAATTTAACTTCCTGCCCAATATGCATTTTCTCGATTTGGGTTTCTTTAAAGTTTGCTTGTACATACAAACTTTTCTCAGGAATAATTGCCATTAAACGTGTTTGTGGTGAAACACGAGAACCCTTCTGAATCGAAAGACTGCCGACCTTTCCTGTAACAGGGCTAATCACTTTTGAGGATGAAAGATCAATCTGGTAAAGATCCAAAGTCGCATTGGCATTCTGAATATCTGCCAGTAGTTGTGCACGACTGGCTTGTAAACTCCCAAGCTGTGCCTCTGCAGCATTAACTGCAGCTTGGGCTTTACTGAGTTGTGCCTGAGCCGTTAAATATTGGGATTGTACGCCTTCAAAATTTTGTCGGGTAATCACCCCGTCTTTGAGTAAATCTTGATAACGATTGAAATCTTTTTTCAAGCGAGATAAATCGGCTTGGGCAGCAACTACACCACTATTGGCTTCACTAATCGATGATTTTGCGGACTTTTCATTCTGTTGCTGCACAGCAAGCGCAGCTTGTTTTAAGGTGACAACTGATTTCGCCTGATCATAACGTGCCTGATAATCACGATGATCTAAAATAGCCAAAGCCTCACCTTTTTTCACAAACTGATTGTCGTTAATAATCAATTCGACAACTTCACCTGAAATTTTTGGCATCACCCAAGTGACATCCGCCTGAACATAGGCATTATCGGTCGATTGATAGAATCGATAAACCAAAAAATAATACGCGATGCCTAAGATCAGAAATAAGATGAGTACACTAAATACAACCCAAGTTATTTTTTTTCGACTTTGGAAATTAGTATCAGTTTCGAGCTGAGCTACGTTATCCATATTTATTCCGCTATTTTGTAATATACAGTTTTTATTTTGAGCCACGGTTAAATGACCATCTTTTCACGTAACTTTTCACTTAATTGTGTATAAATAAATAGTTACAATGTAATAATTGGCGCAAATTATCATTCTTAATGGAATAATATGTCATTGACCATTTGTGCATATCATTTTTCTATTTCTGCCAATTGCTCGAATGGTATAAAGCTTTTATGAAAGATTTGTGAAATTCTAGCATAAGCATAAATGATTCGTGTTTTCATTTGTAAAAAAATAAACTTATATCATTGTTTAAATTAAATAAATTATTAAATTAGGTTTCACTATTATTTTTACCATTGAGTTTAATTCTTTGGTCATTTTCATCACTTCCTAAACATAAAGATGTGGTCATGTTAAAAACTCAAAGCGTTATAGAAATGTAATTTCTGTAAAAAAGTGATTTTTCTCCTATTAATGTTCATATTTTAATTCAATCAAATTGTATGTTATTGCACAAACTGTTTCTGTAATAGTGAATAAAGTATTTAAGCTAAAGAAATCATTAGAATTAATAACCTAAATATGCTAATTCATTCTTTAGACAGTAAAAATTTAAAGTATTGCTAAACACTGTTGTTGATCGGTTCTGCTCAAATGTGAACTATATCAATTTAGATACCGCTAAGTTGTCATTTGATCGGACAAAACCACCAGAAAATTGGAAAAATAATATTGATTTAAAAAAGAAGGACTGCTTATGGATTCTGGACTCATCACACTTTTTCTACCCATCGCTTTGGCGATTGTCATGGCTGGGCTCGGTTTAGAGCTCACACTCAAAGACTTTGCCCGAGTGAGTAAACACCCCAAAGCAGTGATCATTGCTTTGTTTTGTCAGCTTATTTTATTGGTCGGTATTGCATTTTTAATTTGCAAAATACTGGCCTTACCGCCGCTTCTGGCGGTCGGCTTGATGTTACTTGCAGCTTCACCAGGTGGATCAACCGCAAATCTATTTAGCTATTTATATAAAGGTGATATCGCACTGAACATCACTTTAACCGCAATTAATGCCATTATTGCAGCCATTTTTTTACCCTTTATTGTCAACTTTTCGATTCTGCATTTTATGAATGAAGGCCAACAAGTCGGACTACAATTTGCAAAAGTACTGCAAGTCTTTGCCATCATTCTGGTTCCTGTTTGTATTGGGATGTTGATCCGCCATTATGCACCGCATACCGCAGAAAAACTGAATCGCCCTGTACGCATTTTCGCTGTAGTGTTCCTTCTGATTATTATTTTGGGTGCAATTATCAAAGAACGAAATAACCTGATCGAATATATCGGACAAATTGGCTTTGCAACTGCCTTATTTTGTGCAATTAGTCTATGTGTTGGCTATTTTGTACCACGACTATTTGGGATCAGCTCTTATCAAGCTCGCGCATGTGCGTTTGAGATTGGTATTCATAATAGTACGCTTGCCATGACCATTGCACTCACCATTATGGCAAGTACCACCATTGCCATGCCTGCTGCAGTGTACTCAATTTTTATGTATATTTTCGCGACTATTTTTGGAACGTTGATAACACGATTTGGCGCTCAGGAAACGATAAAAGCTTAATCGTTCAGCGATGAGCAAGATCATAGCGTATGGCCCAAAAGGGATACGCTATGACTCTTATTTAAGATGCTGTCCTATTCACTATTTCTAACTGATCTTTAAGCGCTTTTGCCGACCATGCTTTCGGTGTGATTTCAGCTTGTTTAATTAACTCAATCAACTTTTGATTGATTGACGCTTTTAAATTCAGTTGCGTTGCTAAACGAACAACCTCTCCATTAATCCAGTCAATTTCCGTTGCTCGCCCCGCCATAAGGTCATCTGCCATTGAAGATCGAGCCAGTGGATCAATCGCCAACATTTTCTTGCTCAGCAAATTGAAAATAGAATTTGGCAGTTTTAATACATATGGGACAAATTGTGCTGGTATCGCTGTCAGTTGAGCAGGTTGAATTTTAGCAATTTTAAGAAGACCTAAGGCTTCCTTCTGTGCCATTGCCAAACATTGACGATAGGCTCGAATTGAAAGTTGTTGTTTAAGTGGAAGCTGAGATAAAGCATTCACTGAGTTATTCAGGTTTAGCAATAACTTTGCCCATTGAATCGCCTGCATATCATCTTCAAGTTTCAGTTCAAGCTGAGCGCCATTAAATGCGGCAACAAGCTCATTCAAGCCAGCATGTTTTTTCACACACAAAGCCCCTTCTGTACCTTGATGGAAAATCCCATTGCCCAAAGCAGCGACATTAAAAGGTACCATACCCTCAAGAATTGTATGTTCAGATAAAACCTGCTTTAGAATTCCAGCATTACTTACACCGTTCTGAAAACTGATAACGATGGTATTTTTCTTTAAAGTCTCTTTTAACTCATGCGCCACTTGCTCCGTTGCAGTGGATTTGACACAGACTAAAATGATATCGGCTTGTGTTGCTAGACTTGACTCACTGCTGAGTTGAAGCTGTGATGCTGGAATAGCGTATGTTTGTCCGAGATAATCGGATACCGTGAGCCCATATTGCTGTAACTGATGTTGTATTTTCGGGCGCACAATAAAATCAACATTGACTCCTGCTGCCACTAAACGACCACCAAGATAACATCCAATACTGCCTGCACCATAAATACAAATTTTCATTTATTTGCCTAAATTTATTCGATTCCTTCTCTGTTTTACTTTAACCACAATGAATGGTCTGAGTTGTCACTTAACTGACAAATGGATACACACCCTGCATTAAAATCGACATTTAAACCATTATTGATTGATTTCAAAGCTCGATCTTGCTTTATGCGCTTCCCTTGAGCCGCGCCACTCTGCAAGTACATAACCCATGCCATAGATATTATGAATTAGCTTAGGTCGAAAATTACGGTCAATTTTATTTCTTAAACGACTAATAGCCACTTCAACCATCTTAGTATCAGTTTCGCGATCCATATCCCAAATCTGTGATGCAATGAGCGATTTAGGTAAAACCTCTCCACGCCTACTCATGAATAGCTCCATCAGTGCATATTCTTGACTGGTCAGATTAATGCGTTGACCTGCCCGGCTAACACAACGTTTCCAGAGATCAAGCTCAAGATCGGCAACACAGATTCGGTTGATTTCATGATTCCACTGCTCTCTGTTTAATAGACCTTTGATTCGTGTGAGAAGCTCGACTAAAGTAAAAGAAAGGCCAAGTGCTTTTACACGCTCTTCAATTTGATCGCGCGCAATCAAAAACAAAATAGGCATACTTTTTCCATTCTTTCCAACATCATGCAGAATGTTCCAGCCATTTAAACCAGCAAACATGACATCCAATACCACTAAATCATATTCACTAAACAAGAGCGCAAGATGCTTACCCGTTATTTCATCTGTGACCCAGTCGATTATATAACCTGCTTCTGATAAGGCTTGGTTAAGATAACTCCCAATTTTTTGCTCATCTTCGACTAGTAATATTTTCATCTTAAACCTGTTAACGCCCTACTTAAGATGATAATAACGTTCTAGAACTTTAAATAGTTTTGAATGACATAAATGTAATTTTGGTGTCAGTTCAATGTTCATTTCTATAAAAAATAAGTATGAAAATCTGACTTTTGAAGCAAAAAAATCCACAAAAATATGCTTCAGGATGTTTCACCAAATTTCCAATAATAAAAGCCTAGCAATTTAGCTAGGCTTTTGAGTATTGCAACAGCAAGGTTTATTGAAGATCAGGATCTGCCAATAAAGTTGTCGCAGCGAGTTTTCCAAGATTATTTGAAGCCAGTGGGCTATCACCTGTTAATAATTTTCGATCTTGATGAACCTGCCCTGTGATACCTTTATTCAAGATTTCCACACCGAGCTTTTCAAGATTTTCACCGACTAACCAAGGTAATTGTCCCGGCATATAACCAATCTCAATATTCGGGCCTTTATCTAACGCGTCAGGAAATACACAAATCTGATAATCTTTAAAAATATAATCCTGTGGATTCTCATCAACTGAAGCTGCAAGCAGAGATGCGGGACCATGGCATAATGTAATCACGTATTTATCATTTGCAACTGCCCACTTTAACAACGCTTTGACTTCTTGGCTCTCTGGAATTTTGGCAAGCACACCATGCCCACCTGGAATAAAGATACCCGCATAAGGTGAATCTGCACTTAAAGCTTGTTCCAAAATATCTGTCAACTTCAGCGGTGCTTTGAGTTGTTTTTCATATTTTTTATAAGTTTCTAAAACCACCTGCTCTTCATTCGGCATCGCCCACATTTCTAACTTAACTGGATTACCAGAAAGTGTCGCCACATCAAAGGCAAAGCCAGCATTATCCAAATGAAACATAGGTAATAACATTTCAACAGGATGATTTCCTGTTGAAAAGAATTTTTCGTTTTGCATCAAGATATAACGTTCATCTGTTGCAATCATTAAAATCTTTTTATCGCCTTGGTATGGGTTTGGATAAGTCGTGCCATCATAGTCAGTTTTTGCCGATGTATATTGACTCAGTGAATAGGGTGACGGGAAAAAAGCATTATCTTCTGCACGGTCTGGACTTGGGTTGCGATCATCAGGATTTGTAGTCATTTTCAAGGTTCCTCATCATGTCGTTATGTTTATATTCATACTGCTTGAGTCACCTGCCACACTCAAGTTTTGAGTATGAACAGGCATGGATTGAACACAATTAGGCAAATTCAGATTTAATTTCGAGTACCACTTTGCCCGTATGTTGACTGCTCTCTAGGCATTGATGCGCCTGAGCCACGTCATCAAATGCAAAGGTTTTATAGATTATTGGCTTACATTGATCCGCTTCAATTAACGGCCAGACAAACTGCTCAAGTTCTTGGGTAATTTGAGCTTTTTCAGCATTGGTTCTGGCACGCATGGTCGAACCAGTCACTACCGCACGTTTTAACATCAATTCTTGTATATCAAAGCCATCGACTTTTCGCCCCCCCATAAAACCGATAATGACCAATCGACCATCACGCTTTAATAATCTCAAGTTTTGGTTAAAGTAAGCGGCACCAATAATATCGAGAATCACATCAACACCCTGACCATCAGTTTGGGCCAAAACTTCTTTTTCAAAATCCTGTGTTTTGTAGTTGATCACTTGCGACACCGAAGCTAATTTCTCTACTTTGTCATCACTACCAACCGTAGAAAAGTTTTTAATGCCCATTGCATGGCACAAGCTAATTGCTGTGGACCCAATACCACTTGCGCCACCATGAATCAGTACGGTTTCATTCTTTTTCAACTGTCCAATCTGAAACAGATTGGCCCAAACGGTAAAATAGGTTTCAGGAATAGCAGCCGCTTCGACAAAACTCAGATTCTTTGGGATTTTTAAGGTTTGATTGGCAGGTACGGCACAGTATTCTGCATACCCACCACCATTAGTCAGTGCACAGACTTTATCACCGATTTTAAACTGTGTGACGTGTTCACCCACTTGACGAACCACGCCTGAAACTTCCAACCCAGGGATAGGTGTGACCCCTTTAGGCATCGGATAGAGACCTTGGCGTTGTAAAATATCAGGTCGATTGATTCCTGTTGCGTAGACTTCAATGAGCACTTCATCTGCTTTAATCTCTGGTCGAGGCCCTTGCGTCACTTGTAATACTTCTGGACCACCCGCTTGTGTAATTTCGATATATTTCATTTGTTCTAAGCTATTTTGATTCATTTAATCATGACTCCGTTTCAGTATTAAATTCAGCATGTTTGGGTGGAAAACCAAACTGCTTTTTAAATTCTCGGCTAAATTGAGAAGAGCTCTGATATCCAACAGCATAAGCTGCCTGCGCCACACTTTGGTCTGCGTTTTGCAACAATTGTTTTGCCTTATGCAACCGAACCACTTTTAAATATTGCAAAGGCGAATGTTGTGTGACTTGTTTAAAGGCTTTATGGAAGGCAGAAGTACTCATATTGGCCTGTTCTGCCAGCATTTCCACAGTGAGTTTTTCAGTAAAATGATGTTGAATATATTCACAAATTTTATAAATCGGTCTGAGATTGCCCTGAGCGACCAGCCCTTTTAATGCAGCAGCACCTGAATGTTGAATCACCCTATACAGCAATTCTCGTTTAACCTGATCTCCCAAGATCAATACATCTTGCTCGGAAGTCAGGGTATTTAACAAACGGATGAGGACATTCGATAGCGTTTGATCATACTGAATCACACTCATTCCTGTGGTGAGTGGCTTAAACTGGTAGTTTTCAAAATAGGTTTTAGCCAGTAGTTCATTGACCGTATCTGCTTCCAACTTCATGCTGATCGCAATCATAGGTGCTTCAGGACTGGCAATGGTGTCACAGTCAAATGGCATAGAAACTGAGACGATCAGGCATTCATTTTGCTTGAACGAATATGTTTCTGTCCCAATATAACCACGCTTCTGACCTTGTAAAACAAACACTAAGGTTGGTTCTTGTAGTACAGCAATCGGTGGTGTGTTGTGATCAACACGCATTAAGGTGATGCCATCAATGGCCGTAGCAAAAAAGCCTTCTTTCGGTATGAGTTTTAGAAATAAATTGATCAGAGTCTGGTCATTCATCATGTGTCATCTGATGATTGGAAATGTGATTTTTATTATTAAATAGCAAACAGATAAAAACTGTTAGTTTTACGCAGAATTAGGCATGGAAAAGAGAGTTTTGTGAAGTTCCGCTTTGATAAGATGTTGAATGTATATTCTTAGCAACCATAGATCTATTCTTTTAAATGTATAAAAAACCAATTACTCATATATGAATAATTTGCTTAAGTTTCTGCTACCTAGAAAGCTAAATAGAAGGAGATAAGTTAACCATTTGAAATTCAAGGTACATAAAAATTATTAACATTAAATGAGAAACTATTATTTTTATCAATTTCAACAGTCAGAAATAGTATCAGATCACTTTTCCCTTCACTAATTGTAAATAAATCAATAAAAACATGCCAACAAGAATCCCCTTTCCATATGCATTGTGAAGACTCCCATGTTTGATCTGGCAAACTAATCAAAAATTCACCATAAGTGTTTATATCTGAAATAATTTCTTCAAAATTATCGGTGTCAATACTTACAATCCCCTTTATTTGATTATAAGATCCTATATCATAATTTTTACATGCCTCAACTATTTCAAAAATAGTATTCCGCCAAATACTAGGAATGGCTTGTGGGCCTTCATCATATAAAGATTTCAGATTATCATTCATTCAATTTTCCTTTATTTATAGATTGATTTGTAGCAAATATTTCTTCAACTACATAATTGTACTAAATTTTCTTGAACTGTGGCTCCGCCATCAGCATAGCGAATGTACTGATGAATTTTTTTGGGGGGTAATCGGTGTGCTACAACCAGCACATTTTCTTCCTATCATCCTAATTGACAAAAAACCTTTTTAAACAATTGATTAATTACTTAATTTTATGCGTTATTAGCTTAAAAAACTACCAATTATCACCATCACAAATTATTATTTCTATCCATTTCTAAAAGTGCTCTAAGTCTAAAAATTTCTGAAATTAATTTTGGGATATCTTGTTTGGCGTTTGCTATAAAATCCTGATCAGTAATAGTTGCACCGATTAACTCAATATCCTCATTGCCTGTCATAATAAAATTAGACCCACTCTGATGATTTCTACCTTCCACATAGGAGACCCATGGTCCTTGAGAAGTTTTTGAACAAAGTTCTAATATGTGTTCTAAATTTTCTTTTGATAATTCTTCCATGTCAGCTCTCTAAGTGCATATGCCTTCTTATCTTTATTGCCATTATATTGAAAAAAGTTGATATGTTTAACTTAATAGCTAAATACTTCATCTAACTCAATATATTAAAGTATGTTTCTGATACAATAAACTCTATAGCTAATACGTCTTAATCGCCCTGCTCAGACCAAATCGATTCAGGAATTACGAACTTCTTATCTATGTTATTCGATAATTTAGTTTATCTTCATCATATAAATACGGATACCCCAGCACATATAAAAAACAATATAAATCTAATAAAACTGACTTGAATCCAACATCTGTAAGGTAATCTTTTTCACTTCATCACGACTTTGCATAATATGCGCTTCAATCGCATTGATCGCTTGTTCTGTTTGCCGATCAAAAATAAAACCTAATATTTTTTGATGTTCCTGATAAGTCGCTTCAACTCGATAATCTTTGGAAAAATCCAAACGACGGATGATTCGGATTCGCTCACTCAAATCCCGATGAATCCTCGCCATTTCATTATTGCCCGAAGCTCGGACCAAAGCACAATGAAAATCTTCATCCTGCTGAGAAAGTTGTTTAATGTCTTTTAAATACTCAGAAGGTTGCACTAACCACAGGTCTTTTAACACCGACAACTCAACCGAGTTATGATGATCGATTTGGCAAAGCTTTCGAATCGAATCTTTTTCTAGAACAATACGCACATCATAAAGCTCTTCATAGTAACGAAAATTGAGCGGCCGAATCTGCCAACCGCTCCGAAAGCTCACATCAACATAGCCCTCTTGTTGCAAACGATATAAGGCTTGTCGGATGGGGGTACGACTCACATCATAGGCTTTAGCAACTTCAGACTCAGTAAAGCGTTCGCCTGGCATCAATTTAAAATCAAAGATGTCATTCTTGATGCGTTGGTAAACCAGCTCAGACAAATTGTCTGAGCCTTTGCTTGTGTTCTTTATGTTGATGTTCGCTTCTTTCATTCAAGCTTATTCCATATAGACCAATGGTTCACCACTATGTACGGTTTGCCCTGCTCGGCAAATAATGGCTTTGACGATGCCATCTTCCTCTGCATAGACAGGCAACTCCATTTTCATGGCTTCAATAATAGCAACAGTTTCACCTTTTTTGATCTCTTGGCCATGTTCTACAAAGATCTTCCAGATATTTCCAGTCATTGAAGCATTTAAAGAAGAAAGATGGCTGTAATCAACATGATTGGCTTGCTCAACATGTTGTTCAGGTTGTGTAGCAAATTCCTCTTTCCAGCGACTCACCTCAGTGCTAAAAGCCTGTTGTTGCTTGTCTTTAAATGCGGCAATACTTTCCGCTTCATTGTCCAAGAACTGCACATAGTCGGCATAGTCAAACTCGGTTTCTTCAATCTGAATTTGAGCACAGCCATTTTCAAAATCTGCACGCCATTCATTCAATTCAGCTTCAGTCACAGGGAAGTATTTAATCTGGTCAAAGAATTGCAAGAACCATTGCTTATCACCAAATTGCTTGTTCTTTTTAAACTTGTTCCAGATCGGCAGCGTTCGCCCAATCAACTGATAACCACCCGGTGAATCCATGCCATAAATACACATGTACATCCCTCCAATACCGACAGTCCCTTCTGCGGTAAAAGTACGTGCAGGATTGTACTTAGAACTGAGTAAGCGGTGACGTGGGTCAATCGGTACCGCACATGGTGCTGTCAAATAGACATCGCCCAAACCTAGCACTAAATAGTTGGCATCAAAAATAATATCTTTGACTTCATCACGATGTGCCAGTCCATTAATCCTTTGGATAAAATCAACATTATTCGGTAACCACGGCGCTTTGGCACAGACACTTTCCTGATAACGCTCTACGGCACCTAAAGTGGCACTATCCTCAAAAGCCATTGGTAAATGCACAATACGTGATGGAATTTTCAGTTGGCTTAAATCCCCCATTTGCTCTTCAAGTTTCAGTAATTGATGAATGAGCTCAGTTTGAGGAATTACCAGACCGTCATATTTAATTTGTAATGAACGTACACCCGGCGACAACTCCAAAACACCAGCAAGATTGGCATCGCGAATCATTTGAATCAGTTGATGCACACGCAAACGTAGCGCCAAATCTAAAACGTTTTCACCATATTCGAGCAAGATATAGCTATCACCCGCTTGGCGATACACGGTTTTTGGCGATAAATCAGTTGGTTCACGTTGAGCCAAAATAGTGCTAAACACGTCTTGAGCAGGTTCAATGGTTTCAATGACTTTAGATGCATCCGCAAAGTTCTGAATATTGTCGATTTGCTTACGTTCTAATGCATTGGCTTGTTCCGCCGTAATTGGATAAAAACGGATTTTGTCATCGGCTTTCAGTTGCCCGACTTTCCACAGTTCTGCTTTGGCTATGGTTACTGGACAAACGAAGCCGCCTAAACTTGGGCCATCTTTTGCCAAAATCACTGGGAAATCACCGGTAAAGTTGATCGCACCAATTGCATATTCACAGTCATGCACATTGGATGGATGCAGACCTGCTTCACCACCATTCTCTCTGGCCCAGCTTGGTGTCGGACCTGAAAGTCTGACGCCTAAACGGTTTGAGTTAAAGTGAACCGTCCACTCAGAGGCAAAGAATTCTTCGACATATTCAGGTTTAAAGAAATCAGGCGCACCGTGTGGTCCATACAACACGGCGATTTCCCACTCATTGCTATATTCAGGGATTAAATCTTTCGATAGCGCTTGTGGTGTATCGGTTGCCAGCGGCAATTCTGGACTGGCAAGTTCTGCATCAACCATTTTGATCATGTCGCCAACACGTAAAGTACGTCCTGCATGACCACCAAAATTGCCCAATGCAAAGGTTGAACGGCTACCCAAATATAATGGAACATCCAGTCCATCACGTACGGCTAAGTAAGTACGGCAGCCTGAAGCTACTTGACCAATTTTCAGGGTTTGGCCTGCTTTGACCTTAATCGGTTGCCAAAAAGCAATGCGTTGATCATCTAACAAAGCGGTACAACTTGCACCTGTGAGTGCAATGGTGGTATCAGCATGGAACTTTAAGCTTGGCCCCACTAAAGTAAACTCAAAAACCGCTGCTTTAGCATCATTTCCAACAATTCGATTGGCCAATTGGAAGGCATAATCATCCATTGGACCCGAAGGCGGTACACCGATATCCCAATAGCCAGTACGTCCTGGATAGTCTTGAATTGAACTCAAGGTGCCTGCTTGTACTACCTCAATCACTTTTGGTGAATAGCTGAAATCGTCAAGCATCCGAGTCCAAATTTGCATAGACTCAAAACGTTGGTCTGAGACAATGGCTCGGGCATAATCCAAGTTGGTGCTGATACCATTTAAACGCGTTTCCGCTAAAACCACTTTTAATTTTTCAATCGCAGTCGCTCGATCGTCAGCATGCACAATAATCTTGGCAATCATTGGATCAAAATACTGAGAAATTTCGGTACCTGTTTTCACCCAAGTATCGACGCGAATACCTTCGGGAAATGAAACTTCGGTGAGCACACCTGGGCTTGGTTGAAAATTTTTAACTGGGTCTTCTGCATAAACTCGGACCTCAATCGCAGCACCTTGCGGTTGGATATTACTGAGATAGTCCCAATCCAAGGCATCCCCTGCCGCGACTTTGAGCATACACTCGATTAAGTCGAGACCTGTCACCATTTCCGTCACAGGATGCTCTACCTGTAAACGCGTATTCACCTCAAGGAAATAAAACTCATCTCTTTGCGCATCATAAATAAACTCAACCGTTCCTGCACTGCGATAATTGACAGAGCGCCCTAGTTCAACTGCCGCTTGATGTAGCTTTTTACGGGTTGCTTCAGGTAAGTTCGCCGCTGGCGTTTCTTCAACCACTTTTTGGTTTCGGCGTTGCAATGAACAATCACGCTCACCAAACGCGACCACTTGACCTTGACCATCACCAAAAATCTGTACTTCGACATGACGTGCTTTATCAATAAAGCATTCAATAAAGACCCCTGCATCTTTAAAGAACTGCTCACCGAGGCGTTTCACACTTTCATAGGCATCTGCCAGTGCTTGTGCGGTGTCACAACGGGTAAGGCCAATACCACCACCACCTGCGGTGCTTTTTAGCATGATTGGATAACCAATACGCTCAGCTGCAGTCAATGCTTCTTCTAGACTGTCCAGCAAGCCTGTGCCGGGTGTCATTGGAACATGAGCTGCTGCGGCGAGTTCACGTGCACGGTGCTTTAGACCAAATTCCAGAATCTGCTCTGCTGTTGGACCCATAAAGGCAATATTATTTTCTTCACACGCACGGGAGAAATCGGCACTCTCAGACAGAAAGCCATAGCCCGGAAAAATCGCTTCAGCTCCTGTTTGTTTGGCTGCTTGAATCAGTTTTTCGATACTCAAATACGTATCAGCTGGCTTTAAACCTTCCAGTGCTATTGCAATATCTGCATCCTGCACATGTTGAGCATAACGGTCACTGTCTGAATAAACCGCGACACTGGTAATGCCTAATTTTTTCAGTGTTCGAATTGCCCGGACAGCAATTTCACCACGGTTTGCAATAAGTACGGTCTTAAACATGATGATTTCCCCCTAAAAATTAATTGGCTGCTTTGGCTGTTTGATTACGATGCTGGATATACGCTCTCCAGCCGCCAAAATGGCTAATATTCTCTGCATCGCCTAAGCCATAGGGTTCACAAATAAAGCCTTTAACCCAGCGACCATCTTCCAATTCGACATTGCCCATACCCAACGGCGTTGGGATTTCTGCCACAAACTCACCAAAGCGTGCTGTAGGCACATCCCAAAGCTCGACAATGATGCTTTGCCCTTCTTGCTGACGTGCCAAGCCTGGTTTTGGGGGAACTGTGCCATTCAAGGCATAAAGCGCATAATCCTGAGAGGTTTTGGTGGTTTCGACATGCACTGCGCCACGCGTGGTGAGCTGGAAATTCAATGGCATACCTGTTAAGTGCGCCCCGACAACCGCGACACGAATATGATGAGGAGATACCAAAGTTGGTGCGCTTATCGATGATGTTTTATCTAAAGCTCCGAGTTTTAGTGCTAAATAGTTCTGCCATGCTTTGCCGAAATGCACCAAAGCTGCATCGTGCCAAGCAGGTGCAATCAACGTGATACCAAATGGTAAGTTATCTGCCCTAAAACCTGCGGGTAATGCCAAGGCACTTAAATCTGCGAGATTAGTGAAATTGGTATACGTTCCGAAGTGTGCGTTATACTCAATCGGGTGCTGTTGCATTTGCTCAATGGTATAAATCGTCGGTGAAGTTGGCACGATCAAGGCATCAAATGCAGCTAAGCTGTCTTGAATTTTTCGGGTTAAATCCTGTTTTAAATATTCAGCATTGTAGGCATCGACAGCAGAATATTTTTCACCTTGTTTAATAATTTCTAGTACAGTCGAATCAAAATCATCGGCATTGCTTTTGAGTAAATCAGCCGCCGCAGCGGTACGCTCCGCAACCCAAGAGCCTTGATAAAGTTGTGCTGCAAGTTGCTCGAAAGCAGAAAAATCAATCGGTGTAATTTCAGCATTTAAGCTTTCCAGTAATTGAATGGTGTGTTGAAACGCTTTTTCAGCCAATTCATCACCAAAGAAGTTCAATTTATTCGGAATCGCAAATTTCAATTTGCTGGAAAAGCGTGCAGGTACGTTTTTAGGATGCTGACGTGAATAGCTATCTAAAGCATCATAAGCTTCGACTTGAGCAGCCACCAATTCAGCATCAGTCACGGTGAGCGCGAAGATAGAAATACAATCGATACTTTTTACTGCGGGTAATAGCCCACGATTGGAAAAACGCCCTTTGGTTGGTTTTAATCCGACAATGTTATTGAAAGCGGCTGGAACACGCCCCGATCCTGCGGTATCAGTTCCGAGAGAAAATGGGACTAAGCCACGTGCCACCACACTGGCTGAACCTGAACTTGAACCACCACTGACATATTCGGGTTTAAAACTATTCGGTACTGCCCCAAATGGTGAACGTGTGCCAACTAAACCCGTCGCAAATTGATCAAGATTGGTTTTGCCAAGTACAATCGCACCAGCTTGTTTAAGTAAACGAACCGTTTCTGCATCTTGTGTCGCAACAGTATTCAGTGCCTTACATGCCGCTGTGGTGACAAAACCAGCCACATCAATATTGTCTTTGACTGCAAACGGCACACCATATAACGGAAATTGTTTTTGTAGGTTGTCGCTATTTTGAGTCAGTTGCTTTAAAGATTGGATCTGTTGTTCAAGCAAATCTGTACTGGCCAGCGAAATCCATGCAACATCGTTTGGATCAATCGCTGCAACCAGTTCTTTTAAAATATCCAGCTGAATCTCTTGTTTTGAATACGCTGTTTGCCACTCAGAAATTGTCCAGCCTAAAGTTTTTAGTTCGCTCACTTTATGAATCCTATCTTGTATACAAGTTTGAATAGATAGAAGCAGAAAGCGTGCCAAAAATATATTTAATATATAAATCAATTATTTAATAAAAATAAGAAAATACAAGGTCGTTTGAATGGTTTATTTATAGTGCTAAATAGATTCAACAAAAATACGTATGCGCGATAACTCGGCAAATTTTTATTGAGAGAGAAAGGATCAAAGCAAATGTAATGAAATACTGTTTAAGTTATTTATATTTATAAAATTATTTATTTACTTTTAGATAGTTGGCTAGATCTTCAAACTCAGTTGTTACTGCCTGAATTGCTTGCTGCTCCATGGCTCTAAATTTTTTGAGTACCACTTGCCCCAATTCGGTTAGCACTGCACCACCACCATGCGTTCCGCCTGTTTGGGTATCGACCAAATTGGAATGAAAGCATTGGTTCATGGTATCCACCAGTTGCCATGCACGGCGGTAACTCATCTCCATAGACTTTGCTGCTTGGGAAATTGATCCTGTGCGATGGATCGCTTCAAGTAGCTCAGCTTTACCTGGACCAAAGGCGATCTGTTCATCAGATAGGATGCGAACATGTAGTTTTAAACGTGGTTTTGACATCAATATCCACCTAAGATTTGATGATGCTTTTCACATCATCAAATCCTATCATTTTTAAATTAGAAATGAATCACGGTACGTATCGACTTACCTTCATGCATTAGGTCAAAGGCATGATTAATATCATCCAATGGCATGGTATGTGTTACGAATGGTTCAAGTTGGATTTCACCTTTCATGGCATCTTCTACCATTTTAGGCAGTTGTGTACGTCCTTTTACCCCACCAAAGGCAGTTCCCATCCATTTGCGTCCTGTCACCAACTGGAACGGACGTGTTGAGATTTCTTGACCTGCACCTGCAACCCCAATAATCACGGATTGTCCCCAACCACGATGAGCACACTCCAATGCTGAACGCATGACATTGGTATTGCCGATACATTCAAAAGAATGGTCAACGCCCCAACCTGTCATTTCAACAATCACTTGTTGAATCGGCTGCTCATAATCTTTTGGGTTAAGGAAGTCAGTCGCACCGAACTGTTTTGCCAACTCAAATTTATCAGGATTGGTATCAACAACGATAATACGCCCTGCTTTGGCTTGACGAGCACCTTGCACCACAGCTAGACCAATACCACCAAGACCAAAGACAGCAACGCTATCGCCTGCTTGTACCTTCGCCGTATTGTGTACTGCGCCAATACCCGTGGTCACACCACAACCCAATAAACAGACTTGTTCATGATTGGCTTCAGGATTAATTTTCGCCAAAGAGACTTCTGCAACCACGGTATATTCACTAAAAGTTGAACACCCCATATAGTGATAAATCGGTTGACCATTATAAGAGAAACGCGTTGTACCATCTGGCATCACGCCTTTGCCTTGAGTGGCACGAACTGCCACACATAAATTGGTTTTGCCTGATTTACAGAATAAACATTCCTTACATTCAGCGGTATACAACGGAATAACATGGTCACCAACAGCAACACTGGTCACCCCCTCACCGACTTGCACCACAACCCCTGCACCTTCATGACCCAACACTGCCGGAAAAACACCTTCAGGATCATCACCTGACAAAGTGAAGGCATCGGTATGGCACACACCTGTATGGGTAATTTTAATCAGGACTTCACCCGCTTTAGGTGGTTCAACATCAAGCTCTACGATTTGTAAGGGTTCGCCTGCGGCAAAAGCAACGGCTGCACGAGATTTAATCACAATGACACTCCTGAATTTTACTTTAAATAAGATTTAAGAATTTTACTGACTTGAATAAGCTCTTGACTGCGTTGCAACTCCGAAGATTCACCGACAACGAGCGTATCTTTTAAATGAATTTCGAGTAGTTCAGTCATCAAACCGTTTAATGCACCACGAACTGCACAGATTTGCTGCAAAATATCAGCGCATTCTGTGTCATTTTCCAAAGCACGTTCAACACTTTGAACTTGACCTTGAATTCGCCTTACACGTGTGAGAATCTTTTTTTTATCCTCTAATTGTTTAGGCATAATGTCGACCACATTAAATCTAAAAATATACTATACACCAGTATAGTAATTTTACTCAATATTTATTGATCTAGATTCTATTAAGCTGTACTCATTGGAACTTGTTTACATAGAAAATTAAATTATTAATAATGATAACTTATTGATTATATTTATAATTACATTTCAACCTTGGAACGAAGTCGAATTTAGATATATAAGAAAATCAATCACCTACACATTGCTGCTGGATTCACACGCTTGATCAATAAAATGATAAAAAATTCATACCGTTTTAAGATAACGACACTTGTTATCATGTTAGGAATTGGTGGTTGTTCTTTGCCGCCCAATCAGAACCACGATCGGAGTAACGCCTTGCATACGAAAACAAAGTGGATGAATGATCCACAAGCCGATCTTAATATTGAAAAAGGTTTAACTGCTTTTTTAGCTTTGGATGATGCTTTCTTAAGTATTGCCTCTCGTATTCATTTAATTCGAAATGCCAAGTATCAACTTGATTTACAATATTATATTTGGAATGACGATGCCATTGGCAACATGATGTTGCACGAGTTGCTCAAAGCAGCTGACCGTGGAGTAAAAGTCCGTTTATTAATTGATGATCAGAATGGCATAAAACTGGATAAAACCCTAAAAGCCCTCGCCCAGCATCCAAATTTTGAAATCCGTATTTTCAATCCATATAAGTTTAGACATTTACGCGTTATTGATTATGTATTTAGACTCAAACAAATTAATCATCGTATGCATAACAAACTGACTATTGCCGATCATTCGATTGCAGTAACAGGTGGACGCAATATCAGCAGTGAATATTTTGAAGCCAGTGACCAGTTTCAGTTTAGCGACATGGACATTTTATTCTACGGAAAAGCCGTCGATCGAGCGGAGCAGGTTTTCGATGAGTTTTGGACCGATAAACTCAGCTATTCAACTGAGCAGTTAATGGGTTCTGGTACACCCCAGCAACTTGAGGATTTAAGAAATAGCTATAAAGCCTTAGAGCAAGTTGATACACCCACCGAAGATAAACTTGAAGCTGCACAAGATTATTTAAAATTACGCCTACAAAACTACCCCATCCAATGGGCAAAGGCGCATTTTGTCGCTGATCATCCCAATAAAGCCTTAGGACAAGCCAAAGATCAGGAACTTTTATATGCTCAAGTTCTGGAAATTATGGGTAAACCTGAACAACATATGGAGTTGGTATCCGCCTATTTTGTTCCCACCAAGCGAGGCACAGCGTATTTAAACCAGTTGTCTAAAGATGGCATTAAAGTGCGTGTTCTGACCAATAGTTTGGTGGCCAATGATGTCGCCGTAGTGCATTCTTTTTATAGCCGATACCGTAAACCACTTTTGCAAAGTGGTGTGCAACTGTATGAGTTTAAACCGAATATCGAACGTAAAAAACGGACTTGGTATGAAATTGCGACTGGTAGTGTAATTCCTGTTAAAGGTAAAAATCGTTCAAGTCTGCATGCTAAATTTTTTGATGTGGATGGAAAAGTTTTTATTGGTTCATTTAACTTCGACCCCCGCTCCGCACATTTAAATACAGAAGTTGGCTTAGTGGTTGAATCTGATCATTTACAAGACCAAATTACTGCCATGCTTGATCAACATTTATTACAAGTGGCTTATCAGCTTAAATTAGATCAAGACGGTAATATTGTATGGTATGAACATAAGGAAAATGGTGAAGTGGTTGAGCATCATCATGATCCTGAAAGTACCAGATTCCAGCGTTTTACCATGCACTTTGTGTCTTATTCTCCCGTTGAATGGATGATGTAAACGCATAGCGAGTTTATCTAGACTCGCTATGATTACTTAATTCAGATTCATTTCAAACAAACATAGGCCTTCTATCTCTAACGGCATCTTAATCTGCGTAAAAGATGCCTGTACAAGTGTATCCAAATGTTCTTGTTTGGTCATATAAAGCTGATCATTTTGCATTGCATGTGCTGCACACAAATGATCACACACTAAATAATAGCCTTGGGGTTTTAATAAGGTTTTTACAGTTTTATGGAAATCGGTTGCATAGCATTTATGTCGAAGCTCATGTAATGCTTGATGGATAATAATCAAATCATACTTCTGAGAGAATATATTCTGCCAATCAGCTACTTTAAAGTTTCCAACAATATAGGTTGCACGTGCTCTTTCAGCGGCATTGAGTTTTTCTTGTGCCAGCTGATGCATCGCTTCTGAAAAATCAAAAGCGGTATACTCAATGTTAGTAAGTTGTGAGAGCAAATGTTGGGCTAAAAAACCTGGCCCAGAACCAAGCTCTAATACCTGATATTGTTTAGAAACCTGCTGTCTAATGAGATTGGCATAATATTCAAAGAAATCCTTTCGCCATGGTCTTTTTATATTCGCCGTTTCTTGCCACTCCAAAGCATCAGTGAAACTTCTTAAATCAATGGGGCTTACGACATCCTGCATTTATTTCCCTCTTGTTTTGATTAGACTAAGCTAATTTGTTCAAAAAATTGTTGGTATGCTTCAGCTTTCTTTTCCAACGCTAAAGGATAGGCTCTCGATGATGACGGTAGTCTGTATAAATTCAGCTCTCGATCAGCATAATTTACCTGTACCGACTGTCCAATCATAGGCTTACTGGTTTGCTCTGAAAAGTGCAGCATCAGCGTATCTGTCGCTTTATCGCCTGTGGTCATGATTGTATGGCACAATGGAATTTGTTCTAGCAATTTGGATAAATCTGTAGGCGTGACGATTTCTAAAAATTTATCAGAAGCATTACCTTGCAAACGTTTCACTTGATAGGCTGTGTCAAAGATTCCCACACCAATTTGAGTTAAGAATTCACGGATCAATTGCTCTTTAAAGTTTTTATTGGGTAAATCTAAAAAGTGATCTTTATCTTTAAAAAAGATCAGACCAAAGATCCGCCACATGTCGTTTTGATAATTAGGATAGTAAAAATCCATCTTCCAACGGCTTTGTGGCGGCGGAAAACTACCGAGCATCAGCAATTTTGCAGTCGCAGGTAGAAACGGTTGTAATGGGTGTGTTTCTATTTCTATATCAGTCATTTATATAAAGAGCCAAATTTTAAATCGAATGAATATTTTTAATCATTTTATCGAATTTCCCAGTTTTTTGCTTGGTTCTTTTGTTGGTGGAAATTTCGCCTTAACAAAATTTTAGCAAAATTTTAACAATATCTTTTGTTGGAATGAGATTTGAGTTTGCTGATCTGACAGAAGTAGTTTGAATGAAAATTTGCTTTCAAGATATAAAAAACCGCTTAAAAAAGCGGTTTTTTATCGAGGACAATAGTTAAATAACCTTCCCTTCATTTAAGCGTTTATAAGAATCTTCCTGCTCTTTGCTGAAAGTCATGGAATCCTGAATCATGCTTTCAGTAATTTGGAAAAGCCGAGTCAGTTCTTTGAAAACTGACTCAGGTACGTTATAGACCTTGGCCAGATATTCAATGGTTCTCTCTTGCTTGTGCTGGATTGCATCCAACATTGCCGCGATATCGGCAACTTGTTCATATGCCAGTGCAAAGCCTTCGGCAACATCACTTGCGTCATAAGATTCAATCAGGGTTTTCATTTTTATTCCCCTTTATTTATCTATGTTATTTAAAGAAAGAAAATTCGAATAGTTTCTATCCATGTTCATCAATCTATTCATTAAGCCTTGCAGATCCAGATTCTCATTTTGCCAGTCATGTGTTTGAGCAATTTGGAATAGAGATGCATAGTTTCGTTCACCCAACAATAAGCGTGCTTCATACGCACCACTTTTAAAATGATCATGGATGCCATAGCTCATCTTTGGGTTCAGTTGCTGCATTGCATTACCGAACTCACTCCACCATTGGTTTAGCCAAACCATGTGTAAAGCAAGATTACGGATATTCGCCTCTTCTTCGAGGCTGCGTAGTTTCATTGTTTCAAGGAACGTTACTGAGTCATTGAAATGGATAGCCAGTAAATCTTTATAACTCGATACTTTGAAGTGTTGATGGTGTCTATGCCACATCTCTGTGCGTTTTTTGACGCTGCCCTCACAGCGACGATCAACAATTGCTTTAAGTTCGGCAATTTGTCGATTATTGATTTTTACACGTGTTTCGAGTTGATGTTGTTTTGGTTGCTGTACTTCCCTATCCAATATGTCTAAAACCCATTTTCGGAATTCTTTTGCGACTGGAGTACGGGCAAAGAAAGTAATGAGATGACAACCACGTAAGGAAAAAATACGGGTTTCCTTTTCACGCATACTTTCATTAATTCCATTGACCGTCAATTTGACGGTCAATGTCATTTGGCTATTAAACTCGTCCGAATTACGATCATAAATTCGTGAAACTGAATCTTCACGCGCATATCCTAAAGCATGAGCAAGCTCAGATGAAGTAATCCAAATTTGCTCATCATTACGTTGGATTGGGTTAAATTGTATTGCTTTAAATGTTAAACTCTTCATATCAATTTTTCTCGCTAAAGATTGGTAACTCGCCCCGTGTTCCGCCAAGAATGTTCGGGGCGTTTTTATGACACCACTTTTAGTGCCGTTTGACATTACTTTATTATGACACTACTATTGGTGTCAATAGATAAGGGGTAAGAAATGTCTTCAAAAGAATTGATACGACTTCAAGCGCGTTTGCCACAAACTACACATGAAAATTTAACAAAGTATGCTGAGCAGCAAGGTCTATCTTTGAATTCTGCGATGGTACAACTTTTAGATTTTTCCTTAGAGCTAGGACTTCAAGGCGAAGGTAATTTACTTGACAGTACGCTTACAGATTTCAAAAATAACTTAATAAAAGCTAAATACATCGTTGGGGAATACATACAGCAAGAAATCGTTGATGAATTTGAAAATCTTAATAGTGAATTATATCTAGAATTTATTGGTAAAAAGTTTGAGAATCTTGACGTGCAAGATCGAAAGCTTCTAGCTGATCTCACGACAGCTTTAGCAAATAAAAAAAAGTGATGAAGACTAAGTTTGGTTAGTTTTTTGGGGAAAGCTAGGTTAGCTTTGAAATATATGTAATATCATTAATAATATTCAAGATTTATGAAGGAAACCACATGTCTAGTTTTTTTGGTTCATCGTTAAATATCAAAGATATAATACTTAGAAATAAAAAATTTATTTTAGCTTATTTAATTTTCTTAACTTTATTTTCATTCATTGGGTATTCACTTTACTTACCTCTATTTGATTCTCAAAAAACTTATACTTATTTTTTTAAGAAAAATATTTTTATCTATATAGGAATACCAACATTATATTTACTTTCAAGAGAGTTATTCTTTGCTTTTAAAAGCACAAAAAATTTAAGTGATATTGATCAATCTAGAGAAACAAGTCATAGTCAACCCAATTTTCGGCTTGAACAACATAGTGAAGAAAGGCTAACATCCCCTAATAATCTTGAAAGTTTTAAATTATACTTTTTAAAAATAATAAACACTTTAGAAGAAAAAAGTATAGATGCTGACAAAAAAGCGTCGATCTTACTTGATAATGGAAAACTATACTTTATTACTGGAATCACTTACTTTATTATTGCAATAATACTTTGGCAAATATATATAAGCTATATAGGTGAATTTAAGACAAATCACATCTATGGAATAGTGTCCACATCTTTGGTTTTTATCTTCATTGAATTTATAAGTGCATGGTATCTTCGTCAATATAAAAGCTTTTCAGACACCTCTACTTACCTTACCAAAATTAAGTCTATTTTTGACAAATACATGCTCATATATCTTGTCTCAGTTGAGAAAAATGATAAAGATTTTTCAATTTTATTAGAACAATTAAGTTCTGAAATAAAATGGCCAGAGACTTATCTACTAAAAAATGCAGATATAAGTTTTGCTAAGGATGCTTTAGAGACAATGACGACAATGGCTCAGGCATTTAAAAAAGAAGCACAAAATACTTCTTCTAACAATTAATTCATCTAAAAAGAGAATCATAGGATTCGTATGAAACCAAATAAGTTAGATTTTCCAATAAGTTCAGTAAAAAATTGGATAGTAAAATTCAAAAAACTAAAATCTGTTAATGAAGTAAGTTTAGAGCGAAAGATGGTGATAAAGCTACGTCTTTAGCCACAATGCTAGGCTTTTCTGCTGCATTGTTTGCACCTATAGGTGCTTACTTGTTAATTGATAGTTGGAAAATACAAAAAAAATATGACTTAAAAAAGGAATATTTGGTTCAAATATTAATAGACTTAAAACCTATTTTTATAGAATTAGTAGAAGTTAGGGAGGTCGAAGCAAGAGTTAAAAGTACTAAAGAAAATCTTGTACTTTATACAAAGACTTATAAAAAGCAAAATTTAGAGTTAAATCATTTTGTGGTTCAACTGCATCCAAACATAACTATTGTTAAAGAGCTATTTGACTTAATTAACTTAGGTGACCTTTACACACAACTCGAAAGACATTGCACAGCTATACAATCTAGCTACCACCATAATGTGATCAATCATTATAGTTCTTACTACAAAAAGGCATTTGATATCAACAATGGGGAAGAAAACTTGAACTATCAGTTCAGCAGAGCATATTTTCCAAGAGAACTAATGGAACTCGAAAGTTATATAGATCGAATTCAAATCTATATTAATATGCGATGCTCTTTTGATATTTTTGATGAAACAACTGGTGAGGCTAAAGACATTACTGAATATGAAAATTTTAGAACTTTAGTGAAAAAAACAATCGAAATCCATAATAAAATTCAACAAATATGTATTGATGAACTTAAGAGAGAGCTAGAAAGGAAGCCTTCAAATGTTTAATTTTAATTTTAATAATGTATAATAAATAATTTATCCCACTATTTTCTAAACATGCTTCATTAAGCATCGCGCAAATTTAGAAATATTTACAATAAGGTATAATTATGCCTAATGGATTTACTGAAAACAAGTTACCACATAATTGTAACTACTTAGTTCTTAAAGCTCAGTATCTAGCAAACAATTGCATTCTTGAAAAAAAATCAAGAGAATACGTATTTTCTAGAGCATTCAACAGATACTACAGCTATGAAGTCATTTGATGATGCAACATCAATGACTCTATGGATAGCTATATTAGCAACTCTCCTCGCATGGTGGTATGGTAAGCAAAGTTTTAAAATAACCCAGCAAGCTTTTGAACAAAGTATTGAACAAATTAAAGCTAGCATCTCTATATCTTCTCAAAATACTGCTGCAACTTTAAAATCTAATCAAATATTAATAGATCATCAAATATTAACTCAAAATAATCAATTTAACTTTCAGAAAGACCAAGAAATCAGAAATATCTTGATAGATATATCAACTACATTTATTCAATCGGGGAAAAAATATTTTTTATACTCACAAAGTATACTGACCAATTACACCCAAAAGATTGGCAAAATTTCGTCAACTATTCAAGCCCTCACATATCATTAGCTTCTAAAAATAATTCAGAATATTTAAACACTCATTCATCCATTAATAAAGAGATTGAAAATATGCTGGAGAGTTTATTTAAATTTTCGATGGTTACTAAGCCAGATAATCCAAAAGTTTTAAATACATTAAGCTATTTGCAACAAGCAACTGACCTTGCTGTTGACCAAAGAAACATGCACTTGTATAAAGATAAAGATCAGCATATTGAAAAACTAAACAATCTAGATAGAATGATACAGAACTCTAGAATAACTTTAATTGAAGTCATTCAAGATAAAAATTGTTTTTTATAAAAAAAGCGCCCTTAGGCGCTTTCTTCTACTAGCTTAGGAGTCCTTGGTTTTTTAGGAATTTCTATCCCAACTAAACTTTCAAGAAAACTAACATTCATATCTAAAGCTTTAGCTATATCTTCAGCATAAATTTTCTTCTTAGCAAGCATTGCAAAACATGCTTGAAGCAGTTCAGGTCTTTCTTTTGGAATTAAGTGATCTTCTTTCTCGGTAATTGCTTCACTATTCTTTCTCAAAGCAATTACACCACTAGCATACTGTTCCTGTGTTAATAAACCTAATGACTTAGCTCTATACAGAATCGCAGCCTTACTCACCTTCCAAGTTTGCTTAAACTCACTCAATTTAGACCAGTTATAACGCCCTGCTCTAAACCATGTTGGAAAATGAGTACGCATCATAGTTTGAGGAATTAAAAAAGCTGAGGCGAACTGATTTGCTTCCGACTCGGTAATTCGATCCCCAGTTACCATACCATCGTGAAGTACTAAATGACCAAGCTCATGAGCTAGATCAAAACGCTGTCGACACTCACTCTCCTTCGCTTCATTACGAACAAAGATTGGACGTGCTGTTGCTAAAGAAAGCGCATCAACTTCGGTCGATAATGACTGAAAAGTAGTAACGACTACACCGTGCGATTCACATAAGCGAATAATGTTACTGATTGGTCCTAAACCTAGCCCCCAATCAACACGGCACTGTTCAGCAATCGCTTCTATAGAACCTGAACGAGTCGAATCGTGAATATCATATTTAGGCAACCGAAGTTTAGAGTCTAAATATTCAGTTAAGCGCTTAATGTACTCACCACGCGCAATAACAACTTGCTTGGTTGCTATCTTCGTTGATCTCAGGCTTCTAAAATGGATTTGCTCCTCTTGTAATACTGACTTTACATGAGTAAAAAGTTCTTCAGGAACATTGAAAAAATTGGCAGCTTGCTGAATAAATTGAATACTAGGTATGGTCTGCCCAGTCTCAACTTTGTGAACATACTGCCGTGTGCACTCAAGGTGCTGACCTAATTCTTCTAAAGACAGTTGATTAAACTGTCTAAGAAGTTTTAGTTCTAATCCATTAAATGGCGTGTTCATAATGACATTGCTTATTACGACTATTTGAATTTAGTGTCTAAATCTTCATCTAAAAGATCATCTTCGTCAGGATCTTCAATAAATGGAGCATCAAGCTCAACAGATTCAGGAGTAATTGGGTCTACCAAATGTAACTTATTACCATCTAAATTGTCATTAGATCTCCAATAAGCTACAGGTACAGTGGCTAAATTAAAACCAACAAATTCAACAAATGCTTCGTCTTCATCCGTTTTAGGTTCATTCAAGATAAATTTCCATACTACTGGTTGGTTATCATCTGACTGGAACAGGTCATAATTTGAAGGTGTATATTTTCTTAACTTCAATGACTTCGGATCAGTAGAACTTCCTTTACAAAAACCAATCTGAGCGTAACCAACTTGAAAAACAAATCTAAATGTTCCATCTTTAAGATGAACTTTTACTGGACAATCATCTGAAGCAATTAATTTTTTAAACTGTTCATATGTGCGACCAAAAATTGTTGTACCACGTGTATAGTTATCATCATTTTCACTATTTAAGATTTCGTGAACATCATGATAAATTTCGAGCATTGGTGTCGCAAAGTATCTCAGCACCTCGTCCGTTAACTGAGGCTCAAAGGCAGAGGGAGGATGTAATTTATTACCGTCATTCATAAAATTATAAGTCCAAAAAAATTGAGATGTGGGTTAAAAATAAATTAGGACTAAATACAAAGTTTGTCAACCAAAATTTGAGACTATTTTTTAATTTTGTCAACTAAATACATTATGAAGAATATTCATCCTAAGAATTTTTCCTATTCCTCATAGTTTGCAGTACTTTATAAGTCGCTGTTACAATCTATTTAAACTTATACTCAAAACAAATTTATGAAATATATAGTTTTTATTCTAATGGGGCTGCTTTCTTTGCAAAGCTATGCAAAAAAATGTGCTGACTTTGGAACTCAAAAAGAGGCACAAGCTTGGTATGAGCAAAGAAAGAAATCTGGGCAAACTGGTTGGAAAAGTTTAGACCGCGATGGAGATGGTAAAGCATGTGATTGCTTACCAGGTGGAAATGGCAAGAATTGCCCAAAGAACAAATAATAGGGAAAGTACATGAAATTTAACTTTTCTCTAGATGTGGCTATTGCCCTCACTTTAATTACAGTCTTTCTTTTCACTTCTGGCCAAATTTATTTGAATGGCTATTTAGGGTATTTTTTAGTAGATCCAATAGCCCTCAACTTCTCAGTACAAGATAAAATTTATCTTGGATTCCTTAGAGGAATTAATCAGCTACTGTACCTCTGTACTGCTTGTTTAATAATGTTTTTCTTAAGATACATTTTTGTTTATTTCGATTTAGCAAAAAAACTTGATGCAAAGTTACTAAGCTATATACCTAAAAATGAACGTAGTCCTGAGAAAGTTTTGAGAATTCATAATTCCCAGCATTATGATCAATTAGACCAGAATTTCTCAGTGGTTGTCCTAAACTCTCTACTAGTTTTAGCTCTATTATGGGGAACTATTCAAGCATTTGTTTATATAGAAAATAGCAGTAAAGATATTGCCCAAAAAGTAATGAAAAATATTGATGTTTTGCCTAAAATTACTGTTAAAGATCAAAATGATCTAACAAACAAATATTTGCTTAAGTGCGGCTCTACCCTTTGTGCTGTGATAGATGAACAAAAAAATGTCTCTTTAGTTGAGCCGAAGAATGTTGTGTATTTGAGTTCTAATTTTGCTGAAAAGCCTGAGAAAAAAAGCTGATAGGAACTATTGGAGAAATAGAAAGCTCTACCCATGTTTATGCTGTGGCTACTTAACCAGAGACGAACCATCTAACGGTGATTATCTTATCTGCTCTGTATGCTTCTGGGAGGATGATCCTGTACAAGCAGAAGACTATGATTCCGCTGGCGGTGCAAACGTACCTTCGCTAAACCAAGCTCGTGAAAACTTTAAAAAAAGTATGGTGCGATTGAAGAATGCTTTGTTAAGGATGTGAGAAAGCCGATGGGTGAAGAAATTCCAAATAATTAAGGCGTCTCAAATTGTTTTTAAGATAGTGAGTTTATGCGACAGCAACCATCCATCGCTATCTTCACTCATAGCCTCAGCATTAAGACGTATGCAATTGATTATGTAATGCAATAATGCTAGATATAGTTCTCTAATAATTACAAAATAATAGGTAATAAAAATGGTTAGAAAAGTTATATCTGTAAATAAAGTGTATGTAGATTTTACGCAAAGCAGTGGGGATACACCACCCTCAGCCGTAATTAGTGCAAAGGGTAAAGTACCATCTAGTGGTTGGTCTAATGCTGAGTTAGGCCCTTGGTATTATATTAAAGAACCTGAGGACGGCATCCTTGATATAGATTTTTATGCTACTGAACCATCAAAGGATGCCTTGGTCTTTGCACATCACGATGGAGTAGAAATTTTTTCTACGCCCCTAGTAATTGATCTTCCTAGTTGGGTCAAGGGGGTGAGAATCCATGCCTCTACCAATTCTCTAGTT
Source organism: Acinetobacter gyllenbergii (assembly GCF_001682515.1). Classification (NCBI taxonomy): domain Bacteria; kingdom Pseudomonadati; phylum Pseudomonadota; class Gammaproteobacteria; order Moraxellales; family Moraxellaceae; genus Acinetobacter; species Acinetobacter gyllenbergii. The sequence continues at coordinate 150,779 of NZ_KV575261.1, forward strand.
AAGCTGTTTGATAAGAATAAATCAGTTTTATCTGGTGGAGCAGATTCATTTCCATGGAGTATTAAAACATTCGGCCCCATAGATGGATTTCCTTGGTCTCGGAAAGAAAATCAGAATGTTGGTAAAAAATTAACTGCTGGAGATGTTGATTGGTCTGCTTGGTATAACAATCAACCTGGTCCTAATTTTTCACCAAGCTTACACATCAAAGCCGAAGTTGACGTAGGAAATGAGTCGGATGATGCAACGCTTGAGTTTTCATATTTAGAAAAGAAAATACCACCAAATCTAGTTCTAACAGTTGTACCAAAGTACTTATTCATTCCTAGACCTTCTGGTGAAACCATAATCACTTTACATTATTCTTGTCCTAAGCCACTACCTGATGGCGTAGACAGTATAATAATCAACTATCCTGATGGCACATCAACAGTTATTGATAAAAATGATATTGAAAGCACTTCTTAGCAACTGAAACTTCTTTAAATATTCTGAACGATACTGCTCATCATCCTTTTGGATAATGAGCAGTATTAGTTTGAATTACTTTATAAAAAGGTTTGGTTGTATTCTATAGCTTCGAAATAAGTACGTTTAAGGTTTTGTGGTCGTGGTTCCACCAGCTGTATCAGATGGATTAGTAGATGGTTCAGACGGTGTTTCCTTTGGACCACTTGCGCCGCCCGGTTCTGGACTTTGAGCGGCTTCCTCAGTACTTGCTTCCCGCCCTTTTATTTCTTTATCACCTTGTTGATTGTTCTTAGTCATATTGAACTCCATTATATTTTAAATAATAAATTTATAAAAATTATGCTATTAAAAGAATTTAGATAGTTGGTTCTTATTCTTTCACAATATTTATTAGCATCTGCATGTTTATTAATATCACTTTTTTAAGAAAAACTCACCCTCTGCTGCATGGTAGTAGGCAAGCAAAAGACTATAAACAGCGGCGGTACTAACGTACCATCACTAAACCAAGCCTGTAAAAACTTTAAAAAGTATGGGGCAATGGAGGAACGGTTTATTAAGAATGTGAGAAAGCTGAAGGATGAGGAGATTTCGGAGGATTAGAGTGAAGAAATTGGTCTATGTCTTGAGAAAAGTTGAACAAAAATTCTTTTAAATTTGATATCTACTCGTAAAAAACCTCCCGAAGGAGGTCAAAAAATGAGTTTTAGGTTGTCGCTGTAGCAATCTTATTCCATGTAATAGCATTTGCAGGGCCATTTGACATTGCGACCCAACCAATATTTTGGTTAGTAATAGCGTCATTTGTAAACAATAATTGTCCCTTTTTAATATTGATATTTAATAGGAAAGAGGCTGGTTCTCTCCCACTAAAAAACATAGGCCCTTGATATGGATTATCTGACTGATCAATTCTGAAATTCTGATAAAAGTAATTTCCCTTATAGCCATTTGCTCCACTAATAACGGATGAAGCATAACAAAGATTATTAATTATTACGGATTCTCTAGAGCCATTAGCATCATTGATCAATGGTGACTCTGTCATATTAAGATTATCTTTATGAATAGTTCCACTAGCCGAATCTAGTATGCATGATCTTCTATTCCCTCCTAAAAACATATTGTTAACAATAGAGGTTTTAACTGTAGAGCTAACAATTAAAAATGATTCATTGGGGTTATCTAACCCGTCAATAATATTTCCTTTTACAAGGCTTTTTTCTGCTCGACCTAATGATATAGCTCGACCTTGTCCACATTGAATATTGTTATCCGTAATGACAAACTTCATGGAACCAGTCGAACTACAAAATATAATACCTTTAGTGTTGTTAACACTCTTTAAATTAATAAAATTATTTTTAGAAATTAAAATATTTTCACTATAATTACTAAAACTCGAATGATTAATGCTAATTTGCGAAAAGTTAATTGTTCCATCAAAAAAATTTCCAATAATTTTACCACCATCACCTTCAACGAAATCAACAACATTAGAAACATTAGTTAATAAAATATTTTGATCAGACTGCTGAAAAACATTATCTTGAACTAATGGATTGTTACCTTGTATTTTTACATGCCGTCTATTTACATTATTAATCCTATTACCACAAATTATTGTTTTACAATCAGAGTAATTACCTAAATTATCTTTTGAAACAATAGTAATAGCATCTCCTTCTTCACCTAAAATTCTATCAAAGCTATTGTTTCCTATAACACTTGTATATGTTGGATTTACAATATCTACAGCTATAGCCCTGCACATACCTCTACCATTTCCTAATGTACCATCACCAAGAGCATCTATATCTTTTACTGTGTTATCTCTAATTTTAAAACCATGTCCATTCTGTAAAATAGTAAATGCTACTGCACTATACTCTTTAGCATAGAGGTTTATTACTTTACTGTTGTGTATAAGACAATTAGGTGCATTAACATGAACCAAATTACATAAGCTCATTTTCTTACCATCTGCATTTATAGACAAAGAAGTCTCTTCTGCATTTATTAAAATAAACTTTTTAACTTCGTTGTTAGGGATTACGACTCCATTGAATACAATTTTCATTTCTGGAGTGTTACTTACAATTATAGGATCTGCTGAACTTGGATTAACAGAATGAGCTACATGGTATGCCATTGATATATAGTGTTTGATGGTAGGTTGTATCATTCAATGCTTTCTGCAATGCTACATCATCAATAGATTGTGATAATGATGTCACAAATGGATAAATAGCTTGGGCATCAGATAAATTTGAATATTTCTCAGATAAAGGATGATAGGTACCATCACAAATCGCACCATAATCATGGGTAGTGATTTGATCTTTGTTTTTACTTTCTTGTGTTCGGCCAGACCAAGTTGTAACTTCTATATCAGAAACCATCTTATTATTCACTCTTAAGTTATTGCGAATAATAAATATAAAATAATAAAACTGTGAAATGTACTAAAACCTCAAATTATCAGAAAGCATCTTCAATAATCAAATTAATAGCAATTATTTTTCAATATAACTATTAGCACTCTTACTTCTAGATATTTAAAAATTAATTAAAATTATAAATATAGGACTATCAAATAAATATGGAGTACTAAAGATGAATCTAATCATTGAACGTCTGCAGTGATAAATTACTTTTTTAAAAACAGCTCTCGTTCTGCAGCACGGCGACGAACAAGCCCTTTCATTACTTTCCCACCGCCTCTATTCCATTTGGGAAACTGATCAGCAGCTCCGGTATAGTCTTTGGCATTTAACTTTTTAACCAATGTAGAGCCTTTAAACGCTGCTTCACCGATGTTGTAAGTTAGACTAACCAATGCATCAAACTTATTTTGATTAACCACAACTTTTACGACCTGATTTACTGCAGCCTCGAAGCGCCTCAAATCATGTTGAAAAAAGGACATTGCTTGCACTTTGGTACAGCTATCGCCTCTTTTCACTCTTATGCCATTTGGGTAAACCGTGGTACCGTAGCCGATCGTCCAGACACCAACACCATCGTCATAGGCAGCTAAACGCAGATCTTCAAAACTGGTGATTAAGTTGATACCTACTTGACTGGTTTTCATTGCTTGATTGGGATTTAGTTGATCTGCAACTTTGTTCAAGTTATCGACTTGGGTCTGTGTAAGCTTACCACCCGCTAGGACACGTGCAGCATCAAAAAAAGGTTTTCTATCCATTTTGCTTTCCTCTTGGCAATAAAAAAGCGCCCTAAGGCGCAATGAAAAATTTTTATATTAAAAAACGTGTACTTGACGGGTTTTAACGTTAAATTGTATTTCCACAGATATCTTTAGCTCCCGATGGGTAAAGAAATTTGAATTTTGTCTTATCAGTAATTAATTCTATGGATTGACTAAGGCCAATATTTGGTGAAGTAGCATCTAATCCAAAATAACTATATCCATTTGTAAACGTTAATCCTTGAATTTTGTCAACATGATTTGAAATGTACCCTTTGTTTATGCCATTAAAAATCACACCAACTTGTTTTGTGTCTTGATTTACATAAAAGCCAATGTACTGATATCCATCTGCAGTATTAGATACTGGGATTTCTAATAATCCAGTTGAACCATCTTTCGTACTTCCTACGATAAAAGCTACGCTATTAGGATTTGCAGAACCTTGTAAATGATTTGTGTACATAGCAATTAACTGATATTTACCACCAGCATAAGCTCCCTCTGCAAAATTTGGATATGTCATTATTTGTTCACTATTGGGTAAAAGTACGGATGGAACCTTAAACTTATATTCATAAGCAAAAATCCCTGATTGTGGTGGGATAATCACATTTACTTTACCTTGTAAAGCTTGACTATTAGCGGCTACATACATTTTAGAAGTAGCTGATAAACTCAATCCAGTACTCTGTCCAGAAACGATAGGAAACTTTTCAAAGCCTGGATATACAGTGGAAATTTCTGCTTGAGTTGCATCAAAGTTATAAGTACAGGCAGCAAAAGCACTTCCTATGGTGCTCACACTAATTAATGTACCAATTATTAATCTTTTCACTTATTTCACCTTTTTTATAATTGAACGTTTAGTATAAATAGACATTTATAAATTATTGCTAAATCAGATGAGTGGAAATAAACAAAAGCACCCTAAGGTGCTTTAATTTCTACTCACCCTTGTTTACATATTGGCCTTAATTAAGGTCATTTCTTGTAGTAATTCAGCTTGAGCTCACCGAAACAGTTGTGGTAAACATTGCGTTTTCGTCCGTGACAGTAGCAATCACATTAAAATACGCGGTTCCCACAAATGCTGGGATACTTTGTGTTTCACGGAACAGCTCAATCGTTCCATCAGTTGAAGTTATAACATGCTCCACAGCAGTTGCTGATACATAAGTCATTGTGTATTTTACAGGCAAGTCCGTGGTTTGGTATGAACTGCCTTCCAGAGTTAATCCCTGCTCAGAATTGCCTGAATTAAATCCAATATTGGATTGGCCTGCTGCGACACCATTCACATCTGCTAATCTTGCACCACTCAATACTCTAGCTAAAGTTGTCACATTAGGAACAATCATTTCAAGCTTGCCACCAATATTTGCCTGAATACCAGCATGATAACCATATACTACGTCTGGGGAATTTTCGGTTCCCAAATCAAGCTGCCCCTCTGTCCAACTCAATACCCCATTCTCATACGTACAGTTGGTCAGTTCCCAATGTGATGTATCAGGATTAGGAATACTGGTAACCCCAATTACACTAAATCCAGGCAACACATCAACCTGTTCAAGATTAGTCATAACCTGATCATAAGATACGTCATTTTGAATACGTACTAGTGCGACATGGCCTTCTGGAATACTAGTATCTGTTAATTGTTCAAATAGCATTTCTACTGCGTTGTTTACCATGAGCAAACTCCTTTGAAATTATGTTTTAGTTGCTTTAAAAGTTTAGGTTATTCAAATAATTGCCCTTAAGAGCTATTCTGTAGTACTTGAACAACTCCTTTATTTTTACATTAGATTTTTGTGAAATACAGAGAGTTGAAGTCAAATAATTAGTTTACATATGATAAGAAACTTGATTAGAGCAAAGCCGCCCAAAAGCGGCCATTTATTAATTACGAGATCTAAATATCTTTTTTCTTTTCTTGCTCTGAACTACCGAAGTAGAAACCACATGCAGTAGTCATTGCCCCTGCAATAAAACCCAAAGCCGTGTTTATTAAGTTGCTGTTTTCTCGTGGCATATCGACAAAGAATAATGCAATTACCAGGACAAACATCAACCCAACTAGTGCAAAAGCCAAGTATGCTCGAGTCTTTTCACTTGTCATCAAAATCTCCTTTTAGCCGTTCTTTGGTTTGCTCATATTGCTTCTTACGCAATTCGTGGATCTCTTGAGCCCGCTTATCTTCACGGCGTTTGAAATACAACGTCATGAAAAAAGAGATCACACCAATAAAGACAGAAAACCATACTGCCCAATCTACACTTGCTGCATACGCTGCCACAGATGCCCCCGCTGACATATAAGATATTTTTGGTGCTGTTGCTGCGATTGTGTTTGTAGCAGCTTCAACCGCGCTTGCTGCTTGTTCTTGCATTTCATGTCTCCGATAGACAATAAAAAAGCACCCATATGGGTGCTCTGAGTAAATTAGACTGTTAAAGCGTTTGTAAAATCCGCCCTCCATTTATCAATTGAATTGTTTGTGGTTCTATACCAATTATTGCAGGACCTCCAGGTCCTGATTGACCTTCAAGTGTTCCGTGATATCTCCAGTTCCATTCACCACTATTGGATGATTTGGTACCACGTTGTCCCCAACCTCCGCCATTGCCTGACAATGGGGAACCCTCATCTTTCGTTTGCTTGCGATAACCTTGACCAGGAATTTCAGCCTGTGCATCCGAGACTTTATCGGTCTGATAGTTATTATTGAAATAACCTCTGAACTGTGGAACTTCACTTGAAATTGGAACTTTAGTCAGTGCCATCCCAAATGGTGCTCCACCACCTCCAGGCACACCTTGAATCGCATAGTTATACCTTGTACTAACACCGCTTGGTGTAGCACCACCACCTGAACCGCCACGAGCCAGCGCTCCATTATCAATGATAAGATTTAGCTTGCCATGGCGATTCAATAATCCTGGTGCACCTTGACCACCATCACGGCGCGTTTTAGTAAAAGCATTCTCGTAATCACTCTCACCAAAATAAGCCGCATGGGCAATACCTCCTTCACCTCCACGCCCCACGACCGCACCTTTAATCGTTAGATTCACAATCAAATCAGAAGGAAACTCCCCCGTATCAATAGCTGGGATTTCAGGCAACCCGTTCACAACATATTTAGTTGAAGGTCGATCCATCCAATGCCTGTAAATTAGCTCTGTTAATGGCCGATACGCACTTGAACTACACACCAGTACGCCAGATTCGACTACAAAGTTAATGACTCCAGTCGTTGGTAAATCTCCTCTTTGCATTTGATATAAACGAGCTAAATTGAGATCTAGCTGGTCATAACGAATATAAATTGGTGTATCGTCAACTGGTGTATCAGTGTAGTCCTTGTCATTGAGGTAATAGCGCTCATCATAATTAATCGCTGTAAGCGTATTGGTCATTTGATCAACCGGTTCCTTCTTGGCCACCAAATAAGGCAAAGATCCTTTGGTATCATCGTTGACTACGATATAGGTGGTATTCACAAAATCATCAGGACTGAGCTTTAATGGATTGCTTGGCAATCGCCCTAAAATCACTTTGTATTTTAAGTTAGTCGCAGTCACAGGAATTAGATCAACGCTTCCATCACTCATCTGCAGATAGATCACGTAGCTTTTACCTGCAATAAAATCGACTTCATGACTCAAGGTTAGAATTAAACCCTCTTGCTGTACCACATCACCACTCTGGTGAATGCCATTGCGATAATCGGCTACAGCAATACGGTCACGTAAAACCAACAACTCAGATTCAGAAGCAGCGTCAAAGGTGATGGATTTACGCTGGAAGCGCATCTTGTTCCAAAGCCGGTACGCATTGAAATGAGCTTGCCACTTGTTACGCACACCTACTGATTTCACTTCTTTCGGCTTTTTTATGCCATTGTCTGGTAAATAGATATTGATACGGCTGTCATCAGCTGGATCTGTGTATTCATAGATCAAGCCATCATAGTCGTCCATCACTCCAAAGCTTAGGTCTTTCTGATACGTGTCGGGATAAATATTCCTAAAGTTAAATAACAGGACCGAGTTATCTGTTGGCTTCTCAAAATACAACTTGAGTTTATTGTTTTGACGATACGCCGTACAACATACTGCATCACAAAGATTGGTTACCAATTCTTCAAATGATAAGTTTGTATCATCAATGGTTGTACAGAACTCAGCTGCCAGCGGTGTACCGAAATAATCCACTACCTCATAGTAAGTGCGATAGATATTTTCAAGGTCGATCTCATCAACTGTGCGCCGACCAATCTTGTCATCCAGTGCCATCGCAACTAAAGCATCAGCAAAGCTTGATGTCGGAAACAGCTCAGTGGTCATCGAGCCATTTTTATATGTTGGCAACATACGCTGCAGATCAAAATTGATCTTTCGCGTCTTAACAGATAGAGCGCCTGTGGTTGCATATGTTCTGGCACGAAAAATCGTTTCACTGTGGTACTTTGTGCTTTGTAATGGGAATGCCCCATAGAGCGCTTGCCATTTCACTTCATCTACAACATTCGGAGCTGTAATAGCTCCAGTTACACGGCGAGCACGAACACTGCAACGCCCCTGAAAAGTGGTCATATCTAGCGTAACACCCACTGTCTGACGAGACTTTGCAGATCCTTTCATGGTGATACGCTCTAGCATTGGATTGCCCAACGGCTCACCATTTACATTGACTGGGGTAACTTCGACCTCAAGGATAATGTTTACAACACCCTGATTGTTTCCTTCATAAATTGCATACAAGCCATTCGATGCAACAAAGTTACAAAGCACACGGTTACGTTCAACATTGTCCAGGATAAACGGGCCAATCCACTTTTCTCCGATTGAACTGAGCTTTGGTGAGAGTGCATCAGTTTTCTGATTGCTCAGTTCTCTTAGCTTTAACCAGTTTTGATTAACTGCAGCTGGATTCGATAACGCCATGCGATCATCCGCAACCGACAAAACGCTATAGGTACCATTCAAGTCATAGCTTTGGCCATTAATAGAAAAAGAAGCATTACTGATCTGTACACGATCATTGCCGACAAATTTAGACGTTAGATCTGTAAAATTAGAAGTCGCTCTCAATAACTCATTTGGATATGCAAAATGTAGATAATTGCTGCCTTCTAAAGTTTGAGTATCTGCAGAGCGTAGGATCTGACCATTAACCGAGTTTTGTTGCTGCACGGATAAAGGTAGTGTGGTGATTTCACTTCCAAGAGAAAAATAAGGTTCCCCCGCTACGATGTCGACATCTGGGCGATATACTTCAATTGATGCACCAGCAATATCAACAATGTTAGTTTCACCGTCATATGCACCGTTGATGTGATAGTGACCACGGCCAATACACCCCACAATGTGCTCAACTTCAACATTGTTCTCGTACACCTTATAAGGTACAGCAACCAAATCAGGCGTATCGTTTGCAGCACCAAAGAGATCCACAATACGGCCATTTACCCGCATCTTGTTCTCGCGGCTAGAAAGCTCGTTATTTGCAGATGCGGATTGATTGTTGTTTTGGTTAGTTTGCGCAATCGACGGCGTAGGCATCAATAAAGCCACAGCAACGCCAATCACCAAAGAAACTACTGTAGCAACCAAAATTTCCCAACCTTTGGGATTCTCAATCACAATGAATGTGCCAGAAAGAAAATCTAGCTGCTTCAAGTCATGTTCATTTTTCGGTGTGACTTCGTTGGCCACCGAAATTTCTGCATGTTCCATATCACTCGGATTGTGAAAGATACGGACGTGCTCGGGCATATGATCATATTTGGTGGTGAGCCATTGGCCAATTGTGGCCGCGTGCTCAATCATATTCTTTTCAGATAAAGGATCTTGTTTATAAATAATCTTAATCATAGTAACTGACTCGACTAAACCCCATAGCTTGAATAACTTCAATAGGCAAAAATGAAACACCGCTTTCAATCAGGTGCAAAACCTTACCCCCACGAAAAAGCCCCACATGCGGGGGCTTATTTCTTTGTCTTGGATGGAAGGCGACAATGCAGCCTTCTTTGGGCATGGGCAACGGATTTAAAAGCCTCAACCGCGAAGGAAGGAATAATTTTTCTTCGACTGGCTTCATGAATAACTCTAGTGCTTCACCTCGATCCTTGCCATATAGGTCAAGACCAGCCTCATGAACGAAATGAACACAGTTATAATCATCAATTTCATATTGCCGATCGAGTAAATGATCATGACTTTTCATAAAGCCCCCTTAAGACCAGTGAAACGATCCAGTGAGAAGATATCCCCTGTCTTGGCGGTATTTAGTCGTGGTGATTCAGCTTTGAATGTCACTGCTTTATGGTCCATGGCCACGCCTGAGAGTTGCAGCCCAAGTAGGTAATACATTGGTGAATTGAGATTATCCGAGCTATACAGACGATAATTTACTGTTGGCTTAATATCAGGATATTGTCCCTCCATCACCCGTTCAAACTCATCAGGAAGTACGTCACCAAGGCCTGAAATTGAAACCGTTAAAGATTGGTCCAGATCGCCGAGCATGCCCGATCTCTGAATCTTGGCTGGTAGATATTCATAGAATAACTGACTGCCATCAGATTGATGACGCACATAGACACCTTGATCATCATTACGCACAACACGATAAGTATTAATGAATGAAGGATGTGTCAGCTCTATACACTCCAGCTGATAGATATCGACCGTACGATTGAGAAAGAACTTTGCATATTCCTGATCCATTACACCACCCAATCCCTAATAAGCGTTTGATCTGCTGCCAAGTCTTTCTGGTTTTGAACAACTTCCAGCTGAGCATTAACACGATACAGATTGCCGTTGACCTCATTGGTCTTGAGTGAATTGGGGATAAAGTTGCATAGGTATTGTTGACGTGTACCCTGATCGATCACCAGATCCACATAGAATGATGCTGGCTGGCTTTGATAGACCCGCCAGAACGCCATCATCTTATTGAAATCAACTTTGCTGAGACTCCAGTTCACATCGACAATATGGCTATTGCGTTTTACATCGATGTAATAACGGCCTTTACCACCATCAAACTGCTGACGCTTCACATCATCACCTGGTGTCACGCCGTAGCCATTCGTTTGTGGATTGAGTTTTAATTTGTACATGGCTTTCCTTTAGGCAACAAAAAAGCGCCTAATGGCGCTAAAAAATAAAATTTACATTCAATTACAATCAGTAATATCTACAATTATTTAGGAATATCATCGGAGCTTTCTTAAGGCTTCTTTAACGATTCATCTAGAATTCTTTTCATACCAGTATGCGTACAAGGTTCTGAATATTCTCTTAATGCCAAGAATACTTGACCAGAATTAGCAAATTTCTTAGTTTCATTCGCTTTGTATATTTCGTCCATCCGCTTAAAAACTGCTCCGCTTAATAGTCCTAAGTTCATATTTATCAAAAAACTATTGTCATAAGCATCAAAACCGCTATCTACCGCGCTAAAAGCTGCCCCAATTCCCCCTACAGTAGCAGAAGGAACATTAGACAGCCCTAATAAAGCAGAAGTTAATCCCCCCACCAAATTTGTCTGTCTTCTAGCATTTAATCTTTGATTACTTGTAGATTCAGATCTTCTGAAATAATCAGTACAAATAGCCGACCAATAACTAGCGCCTGTGTCATAAAAGTATCTATAAGGATCACTAGAAAGCGCAGTTGGAGTTTTATTCGAAATTTTCCCTTGATTAACTATTACCCCTTCCGCTGAAAGAGCATTAGCATAAGCATTAAAATAAACTAATTTTTGCATTTCAATAATATCGCCCGTCACAAAGTCATGCGTCCCTTGAACTATAATATTTGGAGGGCCAGCAGGTGCTTGCATTCTAGCTGGATTAAGTAAAGTACAGGCTGTTGTTAAATTTCCCATTAGAAAAACTAAAATTATTTTTTTCATTATTTGTGGTCTCTGTATTATTGTTCTTTTAATAAACAACCGTCTACAAAGTAAGTCAATCAAAAGACGATAAATGCCACCCCGAAAGGTGGCTTAATATCATTAACGATTACGCCGTGCAGTTGTGTTCTTTGAAAGTGACCGGCTGATTGCTGAACTCGGATCATCCATCTGTTCACTGACAATCCTTGGTACCGCGCGTGGAAGAGTGTTCTCCAGCTCATCCTTAACAATAAGCCGGACAGTATTTTCATCCACTTGCTCTGCTTCGACCGCTACGCCTTTCACTTGGTTCACCACCTCAATCTTAAAGTTGATCGAAGGTGCACTTGGTTGTACTGATGCAATCGTCTCAACCTGAGGACGTGCAGATCTTCCCAAAGTAAAGTCATATACATCCTCAAGATTTGAACGATCCTGAACAAGTCCATTAGGCGAGAAATACACTTTGCCATCGTGGACCAATTCCGAGCCTGTAGAAATCCTTGAAGTATCTGCAGTCTTGTTAGGCTTATAGATAATCTGATTATCTTTATTCCTTTGGGCATCCATAAATGCCTGTGAACTCATCATCGCACGGCGCATAACATCAGATGATGCATTGTTCTTGAGAAATGCTTCAGGGTTTGCACTCTTACGCATACTCTCAACTAAATTGACACCGCCCCAACGTTTAATATCTGCCTGCGACCAAACTACTTCACCTTTATGAACAGATCCAGCAAGCTCGTATTTACCACCTTTACCTGTATAACCACCATCAGCAAAGCCCTGGTCCTTGATTGCCCTGATGTTTGCAATAATGCTGGCACCTTGCGCTATTGCACCTGCAATTAAAGGCAGGTTGTAAGGAAACCCTGCTTTTGAAGCTGCAGCAATATTCTGCTGAATCGCAATACCCGCTGCTGCAATCGCATAAGCTTTATCTGCAGCAAACATGATCTTGTATGCTTTAGATTGCTCACCGAACATGGAACCAAACATTGAAGTAAGTGAACCCATCATTTGTCCACCAAATGCGATTTGAGTGTTCAAACGATCCTGCTGGTACTTGTCCTCAATATCCTTAGCATTTTGAGCATACTCTGCAGCAATAATTTTTCGCTGATCTTGTGCGACCTGTAAGATCGCCGTTTTCTGATCTTCAAACTCTTGCTGACTAATTAATTGCTGTTCCATTTGTGCTTTGATCGCATCCAAACCTCCTTGCTCGTTATAGTCAACCGCTGCAGACTTGCTATCAAAGAGATCCTGGGCAGTACCAAGACGGCTAAAACGATCTTGATCCTGTCTATAGAAATCTCCATAACCATTCATATCCGCCTGAATGCCACCCCAGTTCTGAACAGCACCAACAATCTTATTACGCATCTCATTTTCCTGTGCGGCTTTAGAGAACGTAATCATTTTTTGGCGCTCATCAACACTGAGCTTGGTGTTCTTCTGGATCTCTTCACGTTTAAGTCGATAACGTTCTTGCATCGCTTCAGTTTCTGACATCAAGACTAATTTAACCTGAAACAAGCGTTGCTCTTGTGCCAGTTGCATGAGACCAATCTCTTGCTGATATTGCTGCTCCAGTAATTCCACCGCCTGTTTCTGTTCAACTTTAGTGAGTTCAATGTCATGTGTAGCATTAAACTTTCTACGATCGAAGTTTTCTTTTAACAGCTCAACTTCAGTTTTTTGGAACTCCTTATAATCATCAAGCTTAGTGCGTAAAGCCTGTTGCGCAATCGCAATATCATTATCAGCACGGCGTTGGAGTTCAGCTTTAATTTCCGCAGAGCGTTCTGGAGTGAAACCAGCCTTATCAACATCTTCTAATCGAACAGTTAGGTTATTCTTGATTCGCTGTACTTCGCCAGCAACTTCATTTTCAAGAGCCCGCTGTGCATCAAGTTGGCGCTCAATCTGCGATTGAATATCCACACCAGCTTTATCGCTTCCCTTACTTGCACCTCCTTTCACTTTGCCTTGCATGCTTGGTGATTGATGTAGAAGTTTTAGAACCACACCATCCTCAAATGTCACAGTACTGTAATACCCACCACCTTTAGGATCATACGCAGTTTGAACATCTTTCACGGCCACATTGGTTGTGATTGGGGTTCCCACTGGCATTGCAAAATCAATTCCCTTATGAAAAGAAGAAGCCCCTTTGGTAGGGGCTTTTCGTGGTCCATAATCTGAACTGACTCTATATGCTGATAAGGGCTTATCTGCAGCTTTTAATCGAGCTAAGTGTTCATTGCTGACTCTTTGCCCTGACATCGAACCGCTGTAACGGACATCAAGATGTGCACCAGTGCCAATACCTGAATTACCAGAAATACCAACTAAACGTTTAGTTAGTTTCTCTTGCTTTTCAAGTTCCTTAGTGCGTTCTTTTTGCTTGTTATTGGCCTCATCTACAATATTCTTGTATCTCTGCTCTGCTTCAATTGTTTTTAGTACACCTTGGACTACTTTCGGGCTTAAGCGTGTGCTAAAACCACCCATTTTCTCTTGAGCCTTAGCTAGCTCTTCAGCAGCATCCTTACTAAGACCATAAGTTTCAATCAGAATGCGCTTGAACTCTGCATAATTACGTCGATCAGCATACATTTGCTCCAATGATTTAGATGCATCATCTGCAGCCTTCTTGGTTTCATTGATTGCATTGGTGTGTTTCTGTTGTTCAATCGCTGCATTTTGAGCTTTATTGCCAGTTATGACGAGCTCAATTCCAAACAGCTTAATTGCGGTTTTGGTTTTGTCTGCTTTGTCATAAGCCTCATTGTACTTGTCTATTTGATCCTTAAGCGCATCTCTTAGACTTGGCGGTAATTTCAGTGCTGCTAATTGCTCGACCGCCTCTTTATAACTGATGGTACCTAACCGTGCAGCATTTGAAATTCGCGTAATTTCAACGTTTCCTTGCCCGTAATTCTGGATCTCAATCAGTGCAGCGCCAACACTTTGCTCTGTTTTCTTCAACTCCTTGTTCTGGGCTTCAAATGCGCTGGTTAAATCATTAATTGCTGTTTTACGGTCAGTGCCTTGTAGTTTTTTAAGTTCCTCGCTCGTTTTCTCGGCTACTTTAGCCTGCTCTTCTAATTTCTTAGTAGCCGCTTCAGTACGACCTTGAAGATACATATATCCCGCAGCTAAAGCAGTAACACCTAAAGTAATGGCACCAATGGGCCCACCTACTAATGCAAGCAACCTTGAGCCAATTGCACGACTTGCATTTAGTGCATTCTGTGCTGCAGTGTTTGCTCCAATTGCCGCGGTTGTTTGGTTCAAAGCAATTCTATGGGCAATTTCAGCCTGTGTTAAACGGATTGTTGCTGCAGCACGAGCACTACGTGTTGTGGCACTGTTATATTCAGCCCGAGCTAGACCAACTTCTTGAGCTGCCAATGTAGTAACCTGTCGTTGTCTTTGAACCTCAAGCGATGTTAATCTGACTGCACTTTCCGCTTCCGCCACTTGTGCTGCCCGTCTGGCTATGCTTGCCCCAACTGCTGTTTTAATAGCCACGGTTTGAGTCAGAATCATTTTTGTTAGTAAAGCGACCCCGCCCAATATTGCAACGTTTGCAATTGGTTCAAGATTCTTAGCTAAGCCTTGTAATGTATTTGATAAAAATAGTGCAGCTCCACTAGATTGCCCTGCCTCACCTGTAAATTTAGTCACAGCATTTGATAACTGCATAAATGATTGGCCGATTGTGAAATTGGTTTTCCCAAAATCAGCCTCAATTGAACCTGACATTTTTTCGATGGCTTGAATCATTTTGTCAGTTGTGAGTAATCCCTGGGATGACATTTCCTTTAATTCGGCACGAGTTACACCCAATCCTTTTGCGAATACCTCCATCAAGTAACCTGCATTTTCGCTCATGCTGACAAATTCATCCCCATTTAGACTGGATTTATCAAAACTTTGGCCCAACTGGTAAAGCGCCGCACTAGCTGCTTGTGCACTTGATCCAGAGTTACTAATTGACTTAGAAATTGATTCTGTAATTTTTCCGACTTTCTCTTGGCTTAATCCTAGTTTCTCGCTGTTATACAAAACCTTTTGATAAATTGCCGCCGTTCCACCCCACTCCGCGCCAGATCTTTGAGCAATATCAAATGTATCCTGCATTGCTTTATTTAACGCTACTTGGCTATCGGTAACTAAACGAAGTCTGTTGTTTAAGTTGGTATATGCATCCATTTTAGATACTGCTGCCCCAACAGTTAGCAATCCAGCCATATAACCCGCCAATTGACGCGTTGCTGCTCCAAGTCGATCTGTGGATTGAGTCGCAAAGTCACCTCTTCGCTCAATGTTTGCAAGTTCTTGGGATAAAGCTCTGCTATTGCGTTCTGCATTACTAGAATCAATAACAATGACTAGGCGAGATTCTTGAGCCATATCACTTTCCTTTAGGCAATAAAAAACCCGCTTTCGCGGGCTAGAGAGTTTGGAAATTAATTAATAGATTGATTTGTTAAGTTGAAGTCTTATTTTCGTGGTATCGAAGTAGACTTGCTATCTTTTGGAATAAGTATCCAATTAAAAACCCATTGAAAATAATGCCAATTCCTGTAATAACCATGATCCCTGACCATACGGTTTCAGTGCCATAATAGGTTCTTGGTACTTCAACGCGACCAAATACTAAAATAAATATGACCCCAGAAATTAACCCTATTGCGAATAATATCCAACCTATAAAGTTGCAAACTTCACTTTCTTTCATACCTTGATTTTCTGCGTTCATATCAATCTACCTTGTTAAAATTTTTGATCACTTTATATTTAATATTTTGGTTTGTTGCCTCAATAATTTCCAATAACGCTCCTTTGTAGCCAATCTGTTTTGATTCGTTTAAATCATATTCCACATCATTGTTAAAGGCTGGTCGTGCCAGATTGCTAGAAAATTCTCTATATCCAACATTAATTTTATTACCGACCTTTCCACTATAAATTAAGGTCTGTTGAAATGAATTGTCAGCCGCTATGCCAATTTTTGATAATTTAGCTTCGTGTTTTTCAGTGCAAACTTTTGCATTAAAAACGGAGATAACACAAATTTCATTCTTTGAATCCAGCATGACAGCCTTAAACGGGTCAACAATAAAGTTTTTTTGAATATTTCCTCCATCTGGCATCATATTTATTGCCTGAAAATATTGACCTTTTTTATCATCACCTGTCTTTAAATAATATCCTGAGTTGAAAGTGTAGCCGCTATGTTTCACAGTTCTAGGAATATGCAATGCTTCTCTTTCTATAAAAATTCCTTGCTCAAGCATTTTATCACCAACAAATACCTGGCTAACTTCCCCTATTGGTGGCTTACTAATATTTTGAGGTGTTGCTTGATAATTATATTGTGGGCTCGCGCACCCAGTTAACCCTACCACCAAACTAATCAATAAAATCTTTTTCATAAAACCCTCTCTATTATCAAGGGTAATTTAGCAAAGGGTTGAGTTGAAGTCATTAAAAACAAGTGGAGAATTAGTTTTAAAAATTCTATGAATTTATGCTAATGAGAAGAGTTCACAAGTGTAAATACAAAAGGAAGATCAGCTTTAAATCGCAGATATTGTCCGTTTACTTTATGTGGCTTCAGCCTAGCTAATTTAACGGAAGCTAAAACTTTTTGATCTAGATCTTCGAGGCCTGAACTTCTTTTTATACTTGCATTAGTAATATATCCCCTATTATCAGCTTCTACATCAACAATTATAAGTCTATCTTTACCAGCAAGTTCTTCAGTAAGAATAGATACTGATGGAGCTTTTAGCCAATAAATTACTGCGTTTGCAGGTATCATATGAGTAGAAGTTGGCACATCGACATATGACTGACTTCGCAAATGAGTATCTGGACTATTACTAATTATATTTCCAGAGTTATTGGTACACCCAATTAACCCCATAATTAGACTAATTAAAAAAACCTTTTTCATAATACCCCCGTTTTTTAAAGAAGGTAATTTAACAAATGGACGAAATTAAGTCATTAAAAAACCCGCACACGGCGGGTTTGAGTTTGAATAAGTCATCTTTGCGATGAACTACTACGATCATAGCCTTTTAGCAGTGATGTGTCATTTCTAAGTCATCTATACGATGAATAACTTTAAAGGCACATTATTATGAGTGCAGCCAGATTTCTAAATCATCTATACAATGAATAACACAGACACCAACATCAAGCTAGGTGAAACCAATTTCTAAATCATCTGTACGATGAGGACGGGTTAACAGAGGAGCTTGTCTCAGCCGATTTCTTTAGATATCGTAACACACGATAAGTAAAAGCCCTTCGGGGCTTTCCGTTACTTACAAATTTTAAGGCAAAAACCTCAATGGCAGAGTTACTGAAAAAGGATAGCCAACCCCATTTTCTTTATAAGGTGATAATCTAGCCAATTTAATTTCCCTTACAACTTTTTGATCAAGCTGCATAGAACCAGTACTTCGTATGATCGAAACCTTATTAATTACCCCACGTTCACTAGCCTCAATCGATACTAGTAAATACCGTTCCTGCCCCTCTAAATCGGATGAGCTAATATTAATATTAGGCTGTTTTATCCAAATAATATCTGCTGCTTCAATGTCTCTTAACTTAGAATCTTGGAAGATTCCATCAACCCCGTAAAAAGTCACAATGAGATGTTTAACTTTATTTCGTACTTCTTTAT
Source organism: Acinetobacter gyllenbergii (assembly GCF_001682515.1). Lineage (NCBI taxonomy): Bacteria > Pseudomonadati > Pseudomonadota > Gammaproteobacteria > Moraxellales > Moraxellaceae > Acinetobacter > Acinetobacter gyllenbergii. The sequence continues at coordinate 169,100 of NZ_KV575261.1, forward strand.
CTTCTGGTAAAGAAAAAGGAGCTGCTTTTTTAATTGCATTTACTATGCTTAACTCAAAATCTTTATTCTTAATACTTGAGATTTCGTAGTTTTCAATCTCTCCCTTATCATTTAACGTAATTTTAGCTATAGCTCCAGTTTTTCCATCATTTTCTGGCTCTACCCAAGCGGCAATTATTTTTTGTATATATTTTTCTTTGTATCGCTCAGCCTCTATGTTGCTATTTAAAAATTTTGAATTTTTAGGAGGTATCATACTTGTACTAATAATTTCAGCACAATAAACATTCCCAACTAGGAGCATACCAACCAGCCCAATAACATTAATTTTTAGTTTTGTCTTCACTTATCGTAAACCACTTACATAAATTTTTATCTGTTAATTTTAAATGAAAAAAAGACTTTCTAGAAAGTCTTTCACCACCAAATATAATTCTTATTTCATACTTTTCCTCTGATAACAGGAAGCCCCTCGGGGCTTTTTTCCAATCACCTATAAGTTAGTTATTAGGCAATGAGTTTACAAGTTGATCGGCTACTCTTTTCGTAACATCTTGAAGAGAAATATCCCTAATAACTAACAGGTAAACAACTATAAAAAGTACTATTGCAATTGCTGTTTTCTCATTTTTTCCCATAATTGGCCTTTACACCCTTTTTTATAGTTTTTATACCATAAATCTTAGGATATTAAAAAACCACCCGAAGGTGGCTTTTGCTTATCTAACACTTATTTTGGATTTAGAAAGTAAAAATAAAAAATAAGCGATGCTAGCAAGATGCTGGCCACAGTTAGATAAAACCCTACTGTATTAAAGCTCTTTAAAAACTTATATATTTCCATAACTCACGCACTTTCAACACACCATAAAATTATAGCAGTTACTTCAATAACTTAATTAACAAAGGAGGCCAAGTTATTATCACTTAACTCACCCACTTTTACTTTTGGATTTAGACTTTTTATGAACCTCATCTAAAAACAAATCATCCAAAGCAAAAATACAATCGTTAAAGATATATGAACCAACAGGCAAATCATTATGCTCGGCATAAACATTTATAGCCTGCTGATCTATAGATAACGGCGTACCCTGTTCATATCGTCTGGATCTGCAAATCGTGCCAAATGCCAGTAAGATAGACTCAGCGGCATAGGATGATTCGGGTGGCTCAGGGATATGACCACCTAAGAATTTGATTTGCTCAATTTCGTGCGGCGTTTTCGACGCGTAGGTTTTTTGGTACTTGTAGAGTTCAATGACTTTCCCAGGATATCAGCCTTGTCCTTATCAGCATCTTCTTGGATCTTCTGAGCCTCAGTTTTGATGAACAACCAGATCGAAATGCCAATATCACCAAGATTAAACAATTTAGATGCATTCTCGGCAGTGTACGGTTGATCAGTCTCAACTGTTTTTCCTTCGACTACTTCTGCAAACACTACACCTTTCCAATCTTCAATCAGATGCGCTGCACAGGCATCCATCAATAATTCATGGTAAAGCTTGTCATCTGGATTAATGTCCATCACATCATAGCCTTTCGATGAAATCTGATTACCTGCTCGCTCGATCGCGACCTGAAACGGTTTATAGGCAATCCCACGAATCTTGAATTCGGCTACCACGTTACCTGAAGCATCTTTAAACTCGCACCATTTAGACACGACAGAACTTTTCACAATACCGACTTTTAACGCCATAACGACCTCTAAAATTTATGAAACAAAAAAAAGCCCATGGCATCCCATAGGCTTTGTTAATCAATATGTTTATTACACCAATGCACGCACAATGGTCGGACTGGTACGTACCTGGGCAAAGTTGATATCAATCGTGATGATGTCATCACCACCGCCGTCTGGGTGATTGGCTTCCATTACTTCAAGCTGTGGGAAATTCAACGAGTATTTGCTGCCTTTGCTATCAGTAATATCAAACGTCAGCGTAAACACATCACGGGATTTGATCGCATCGATCCAAGCCGCAGATGTAGTCGAGAACATGAATGAAGCATTCGCTTCAATATCCATCATCTTCTCTAAATAAAACTCAGGTGTATATTTGCCTGAACCAATACAACGAATGGCTTCTAAATTGTTGTTGAATGACAATGTGAGTGACTGAAGACAAGCTTTGCCTTGAATCGATTGGCCATTAATCAGCAGCTTATCAACATTTGGCATACTGACCACGGGACGGCTTGACGCTGCTACAGAATTCACTACAGGATTAACTTGTTGACGGGTAAATGAACTACCCACCAGACCAAAGTTACCTGTGATCTTTCCTGTAGTTTGAATCGTAATTTCACCTGTATTAACTTGCACACCACGATAGATAAAGACTTGGCCAATATCTTCAAAGACTTTTACCAAGGTCAGCGATTTACGCACACCACCACCAAAACTGATTGCATTTGCAGCCCAATTATTGAATGCCAAGACACTCAAGAATAAATCAAAAGTACCGATCGACAATTCAAACTCTAACTGGCCAGTAACTTCTGCCTCAGTTACTGCTGCACCCTGACGAAAGCGTGAATCCACCACTTCATTACTTTGTTCTGTTGAAACGTTTTCAGATAACCCATCTGAAACACGGCGGACGGTATACCAAATTGGATTTGCTGGAGTTGTTCCCAACACAGCTTCTTCACAAGCATATAAACGGATTTTTGCGCCTGAACTCATTTATAGTTCTCCCAAATTTAGGCATTAAAAAACCCGCTGATTAAGCGGGTTATTAAAAAGTTCATTAAAGTGGCTCGTCTGTGACTTCTGGTGGTTCAACACCTGCCATTGCTGCAGCTACTGCCTCAGTTAAGTTTGTAAGCTGGAAATCATAAGGCGTATCTGAAAGTTGAATTTCCTCTAGTTCAGGCTCTGGTTCCTCATGTAGACGAATATCAATCCAACGACCCAAGGGAATATCTAGTGGATTTTCTAAATCCGCTACAACTGCAGCAAGATCAAAATCAAACTTACGCTTGTAGGTTTTAACTGAGATATCGCCGTTTTCTAATGTTTCATATACAACTGCGACAATCGTATTCCCATTCGCATCTTTAGGGACTTCGATATACCAGCCTTCTTGAGCAAAACCTAATGAGCCTTTAATCAGATAATCGCCAACCCCAAGTTTCTCAAACTTAATCGGCTGCTTTTTAGCATCCATATTGAGATCAATATAATCACTAAATAGCTTAGCAACTGGAGAAGCTGCTTTAAGGAAACCTGAACCATCAACAGTCGTGTTATGTTCACCTCTTAAAGCATACCAAGGCGAATAACTGCCATTGTAGCCTCGGCGTCTAAACCCAAAATAGTTGGAAGATGTGCCGATACAAATGTGAGCTGCATGCTCTACTGTGCTTGCAACGTTTAAACCAATGACATATTGAGCAAAAGTACCAGGATAATCTCCAGCTGCACCGGCATTAGCCGATGTACTTTGCAAGCCTAAAAAACTACCTCTATTATCAAAACTTGCTAACGGTGCGGAGGTTAGCATGAAGTTCGTGGCAAAACCGTTATTCACTAAGCGCTGATATTCTATTGAACTTGCGTCAACTAAACGGCGCCACGCGGACCAAGTTGCTAAATCCGAAGTAGATCGATACCAAATTCGTCCACTCGTTGCTGAAATATACACTTGGCTTCGATAACTGTTTGAACCTGAAATACTTGTAACGAGTAAAGAGCCTACAACACCAGTTTCAGGAAAATTTAAAGCTACCGTAGCACTTGCAAAAGTATCGTTACCATAGAAACCCACGGCGGTTATGTTGTTTAAATCTGCACCACCTACATCCGTATTGCGTAACGGCTTTCCAAATCCAAAATCTCCAACACGCAATACGCGACCAACAGTGTCATCAGATACAGATGTTGTTAGCGTTCCACCCGCGGCAGTGCCAGCACCTTGTACCTGAGACAAATTGGGATTTAAATTTGGGATGCCAGAAGCAAAAGGCAACATGAATTGCCGCTTACCTTGAGCAGCATTGTAGGGATATGGACGATGATCCCAATTAAATTTAAAAACTAGATTGGCCATTATGCTGTCACTCCATCAATTACCTGAAACGTTAAAGTCTCAGAATGTTGAGTTACACCACCAACCACAGCCTTAATATCCATTTGACTTAAACCCAATGGCCATGCCGATGTGCTTGCACCTGATTTAATGTTTAACCAGCCCTTTTGATTTGCCTGATTTAATGCAACGCAGGTTAAAGTCGCAACAGCACTCCCATCAACAAGGGCTTTCACCTGCGATGTAAATGCAAAACCTGTTAAATCAATTGCACGGCGTACATCATCAGGCGAAAATTGCAAAGCCTCATCAGTATCAACAAGCTGTAGATTAAGGTTGAAGGTGTCACCGCGCTTAAAAACAAAATTGCTCATAAGTGATTCCTATAGACATAAAAAAACCACCGAGAAGGTGGTATTGGTAAAATGTAAAAAACCACCAAATAAGGTGGTTTAAGAAAATGTAAAAATACTATTTTTACTTATATCTCTTATTTCCTCCACTAGTAATGCAGTAATGTCCGCCTCTAGGTCCTACGCAATAATCAACTACTGAACAAGAACAATCACTGTCATAGTATGTTTTTTCTTGCTTCCTTTCCTTATATTCAGATTGCGAGCTTAAAGCCTGATAATTAGTTGATTTAGATTTTGGTGACTTTTGTTCAAAACAGCCATCAGACTGACATAAGAGTTTACTTGAGACCCATTGAGGTGATTTCGAATTTAATGATATGCGGACCCAGCTACCTTGCTTCTCATAAATATCAACTTTATCACCACGTCCTAATTTACCAACCACAGATCCATTTGGTTTATCTCGAATATTTAGAGCATTTGTTTTTATATATTGAGAATCAATAATTTCTTCAGAACTATTCTGTGATGCATCAGTATTTGAACTTTTCACAGATGAATCTTCATTTCCTGAACCCAAAAAAATTATAGCTAAAACTCCTGCGGCTCCCCAGCCAATTGCTGAATTTTTCATATCTTACCATTTGTTATTAATTGTAATCACAATAACAAATAGGCTAAGGTTTTAAAAGTTTTGGGATACTAATTATTTACTAATTAAAAAGCGAATCTAATTTACTGAATAAGAAATTGATATATTGAATTGAATAAAATCATTATCTCTACCTACATTAATGGATTGACCTTGTAAACACTCCAGATGATCTGCATTGTAATACTCAAAATGATTCAGTAACGCTTCACTTAACTCAGTGATATTTTTCTCTCCACTATGCAGTCGATCAAAACACTGGATGATGATATTGCCCGTTCGCCGTGTACAAGGTTGATCAGCAATACCTGAGATAAAGCTTGATCCACCCGCTATCGTTAAACGACACCACAAGCCTTTTTGAGGCGCGTTAAAGTTAGGGGCATTCGGATATTGGATTCGTTCTTGATCAATACCAGTGAAGCCCTGCATACGAGTAATGATGGCTTGTCTTGCCTGTTCAAGTGTCATTGCCATTTTAAACACCATACTTTTGAGAAATGAAGTTAAACGTAGTGCTATAAATCCCTTGTGGTGCTTGCTTCGACCAACCATTTTCTAAACGCTCAGCATAAGGTTGATTGTTCTGAATATAGACCAGATTGCCCAGCTTAATCCGTACCGCTTGAACTGCAGCATCCTGCACGGCGTTTGTTTCAGGACCACGTTTTCCAAAGTTACCAGATCCGATCGATAGAATATGAGATGCACGATAAGCACCAGTATCAACTGGACTGGACACCACTAAAGACTGCACCGTATCCATGGTGATTTTCTGAATGAGTTTTTCAGTTCCCTTAATAACTGCTACGCTAAAGTCAGTTGGTTTTTTTCCGTGCCAAGCCATAAAATTTACCTATAAAAAAACCCACGACTAAAGTGGGTCTATTTTTATCTAATCCTGTGCTCATCAGCGAGCTTTTCAATCTGATTTTTAACTTCCTCACTATAAAATGAATAAGTTTCCAAAGCTTCAAAGTAGCGCCTACGAACTTGTTGTTCCTGTAAAATTAAACCAGGTAAAGCATCTCGATTATTAATATTTATTTTACAATCTTCCAGGTCTCTGCAAGTTTGAACAAGAGCCAATATTCTATACAAAAAGTTAAGTTGTTTTTGATGCATCTCGCAGCAAAGCTTATGAAATTCTTGATTCCTAAAATTCTTTTCTGATTCCTTTAAGTTATTAAAATGCACATGGATTCTAGGCATTAAGTTTTTGAGTTTTTGCTCATTATCCTCAAGCTCTTCATCGGTAAGCCCTCGTTCGTAAAAACTCGTAATAAAATCTTGAATGTCTTCTAATTCATTCGTAATTTCTTTTGTTTCTTTAAGAAGTTGAGTAACGTCGTTTTCATTCCGAATTAAACTATGCTGCTCACTCCAATGACTAAACAAAACAAAAGCCACCACAGAAGCTAGAAATGTAGCTGAGATGGTTAAACCATCTTTTAAAACTTCATATGATTTCACTAAGTCAAACTCAAAATGAGTAAGGGGATATTTACTTAAAAGTAAAAAAGCTATTAGCAAATATAAAAAAATTCCAAAAAAGAAAAACCAACATACACGGCGAATTTTCTTTTCAAGTTTAGTTTTAAACATACCCCCTCCTCATTTAATACCCGCATTAAACCAACTATTCAAACCTTTCTCAACTGACATTTCCAGATTGTTTCGGCTGGATCTTGCTGAATATGCATGACTCGAAACATGCCAAGTGGTGTAATCCACTCATCATCAATTTGCGGTGTCATGGTTACTTCATTCTGTAGAACAGCAGCCTTTTTATCGGTGGCCAAGACTCCAAGCGTTTGGATCTCATACTGACTATATGAACCAAACAGCACACCACGACCAGAATAATTCTCTTTAATCGTCTTATGCGTTTCGGTCAGAGGATCCCAATCTGACTTGATGATCCGCTCACACGAAAATGATTGAACAGTATCTGCCAGATCTTCATTAAATGCCTCAGCAATATCTGCCTGTAACTCGTCACGTAAACCCATTAGATCTTCCTTATAAAGAATACTGAAGAACGTTTGGTGAAGGGTTTAATCAGATCCAGTATGTATTGCTCGGTAGCATTTAGCTTAACTGAACCATCTTGGTATTCCTTTTCTGACTCTACCGTATCAGCCTTAACCTTTTTACGTTTTAAGGCCTGTTCATGTCCTTGGTAGAGTTCACCTTTCATGACGCCCCGAATGATCTCGTATGAGGCTGTCTTTAGTGCCTTAGGCACCAGTGTCACATCTTCATAAGGTTTCACATTACGGGCGATCAGATAGGTCTCAGACTTTTGTAGATAATCAGCCTTATCACTGGCAGATAAAGCATCAAAGCCTTTTACATGTTCAATCGCTTCTTGTTCAGTGATAAAGCTCATGGATTATTCCCCTTGTTGTTGCTAAGGTATGAGTGCAATCAATTCAGGCTTAGAGGCAGAGTTTTTAAACTCAATACCAAGATCGGTTAAGTGAGCCTTGATTTGATCTACTTTCCAGTTTTCATAATCACCAGGCGTAGGACCATCTAAAGGATCAGGTATTCCCTTACCTTCATTCAATTCTGCAATACGCGCTGTCATTGCTTCAGGATCATTCATGAAGGCAATAAACTCGCCCTTCACACCAGCCAATTGCTCTTCAAGTTCATTCACTTTTTCTTGTGTCATTTGTCGTTCCCGTGCTCGGTTAAATGATGAAAGTCCCATGTAAGGATCTCCAAAAAGATAAAGGCGGTTAAAACCGCCTTTTAGTTATTTGACCTTATGCTTAAACGCTACGATACGGATCTGCTTTGGATCATATACGCGCTCCCAATTACTTTCTGTTGAAAGACCGCTGTTGTTTGGGGCAATGCCCATTGCTCCCGACCATTTGATACCACGGGGATGCAGTACAAAATGGCGGCGGTTAATCAGAATGTCGGAACCAGCTAAACTGTCACGGTCTGTCTCAACACCAACCGGCGCTCCAATATCCTGAAAACCAATTGCACCTTGACCAAACAGGAACGATGTAAATACATCACCATCAACAGGCATTCCGTCATCGACAATCACACGGCGATCCATAAAGGTTTTATAAAGCACCACACCATCTGCATCACGCACGGTTTCAATCAAACCCTGTTTCGCCAATGCCGCCATCGTTGCCGAGTGCATGGCAATTGCTGTTAATTTATCAACCGCATCACCCAACTTATATGAAGCATCAATAAAGGAAACACCATCAATCACTGCAGCAGCACCGGCACCACCTGAAATATCGTGGGTATTGCTTGCCATACTGGCAGAACCGAACACACCTTTAAGCGTATTCACTGTGAACCCCTGAAACTCTCGTGCCCAGTAATCTGCAACAAGATCACCTACAGCACCTAATGGATCATCACCTGACAATGCCTTAGCAAGGTCATTGGCACCCCAAGCTTTACCACGGGCATGTAAAATCGCGATATCTTGCCCTGCAGCAATATTATTCACGGTTAAGGCCTGATTATCTGATAAAACTTCAGACTCACCGTCTAAATCGTTCCAGAATGGAATATTCACGGTTGAACCGCCTTGAGTGCCGAATGCCACCTCGACATCTAGTTCACCGACAATACCGGACTGCCATAAAGCAGATTTCTTGGTGGTTTTATTTAAAACGTACTGAGTGAATAACTCAGGTACGATCACATCAGCAATTTTTGTTTCAGCCATGTGGCCTTCTCCTTAAAGTTTAATGCCATGTTTTGCAGCGAGCTCTTTGGCTAACTGCGGATTTTCATTTCGTAATTGAGCGAGTTTAGTTAGGTTCACGGAGCCATCAGGTTTGGTGATGTCGACCTGAGCTTTGGTATTGGTGCTACCTGGTGAACCTGAACCATTTGCTTTAGGCCAGAAGTAAGGCTTTTGCTCTCGTAAGGTTTCGACCCATTCCTTTGGGGATAATGGTGTCTTGCCATCCTTCCCAATGACAATGTCGCCGTGTGCATCGACTGAGACAGCCTTACCATCTTCATCGAGTACAAATTTAGATTGAGCTAGGAAGGCAATATCTGCAGTGGCTTCTGGTAAGGCTTCAAGCTCTACTGCTGCTTGGATAATTTGACCTTGGACCACGGATTGCTTGAACTTATTGGCATAGGCTTCGGCCTTATCTGCACGTTCTTTTTCAGCATTCAGTAACTTGTCATGTTGTTCACGCATCTTCTCGGTACGCTTTTGAATGACTTCACTGACTTTGCCTTCAGCAATTAATTTCGCATCTTCATCAAGCTCCAGTTGGGCAAACAGCTTTTTAACGATTTCAGGATCAATCCCTTCAAACTGTTTTTGCAGCTTCTGGAGTTCTTGTTTCGCATTCTTGGCGGCATCACGCTCGCTTTGTAATGCAGTCTTCAGACCTTTCGGATCTTCGTAACCATCCAGATCAAGGCGAAACTTCCCGTCTTCCTCGACATATAAGCCACGATGTTCTTCTTTAACGTCTTCTAGTGAAGTCACAATAAATGGCAATGACATGTTCAAACCTCTCGTTTGATTAGGTTGAGCCTTTTCTCAAGGCAATATAAAACCGCCCGAAGGCGGTGTGTAAGTAAATGCGATTATTTCAGCGCTAAAATAATCGCGATAATTATGAGTCCTATGACTAATCCAAAGTTGGTAATCGCCTGCATTAGTCCTGCTCGATCGGCACCTTTCTCACTCATTTTTCCATCTACCTTTAACTCGGATTTTGATGTATTCTTATGCATAGAGATATTTCTCCTTAACTTTCACCGGTTGAGTTGATTTGAAAACCTCAGTGTTAGCGCACTGGGGTTTTTGCTTTGTTGGGTTAGCATATTTCTTTACTAACCCCTTGTTTAGACGGAACGCGTTCCTATCAATTTGAATACTTACATATCTAAAAAGTCCTCAAGATTTTTGTTCCATAACTTTTTTCAGGCACTAAAAAAGCCGACTTGATACAGTCGACTTCATCTTAAAATCGCTCAATTATTTAACCTAGCCTTACAGGGGGTATTAACATTTCATATGAACACCCCCTGTAGGTTTTGACAATAAATGGATCTTATGACTTGGAGCTTTAGTATAAAAAAACCACCTCGAAAGGTAGTTTCCCGTTTAGTTCAATAGATTAAAAGTACCGAATTTCAACTTTTTGTATTACATTCTGCTTACTTAAAAACGATGCATGTAAGGTTCCTGAGCTCTAATAGCCTACTACTCCCTAATCAACCTTTTTTCTCATTGGCTTAAAAATAATTTTATGATTTTCACTTGAGGTACTAAACTTAAAACTTACATTATCCGGATTATAATCTAATCCATTTTCATTAAAATCCTGACAACTTAGATTACCCCACATATCCTCATAACAAACAGAAAATATTTTTATATCAGGATTATGGTTTTCAAGTAGGTAAAGCCCAAATTTTTCTTTGCATAAAGTATTAGAAATACCTGAAAGTAATGATAATTCAATCGTATTATCTGAATGTTCGATACCAATCCATTTGTGAATATTGAATGTTATCTTTGCATAATCGATCCCATTTACTGTTAGCTTATTTTCTTCAGACTTAAAATGGAAATTATTGCTCTCAACAAAAAAATTTGCCCCCCCAATATTTAATCTTAAATTTCCTTCTCTACTTGCCTGACGTAGAAACTCTTCTTTAGTTAAATATTCCTTTAAATACTTCGTTTCTATATGTTTAAAATAATAGCTTTTATTCGAAATGCACAAACTCATCACTGAAGGATAAGTGTAAAATTTTTCATCATTTTTCTTGTATCTGGTTAACTCAGTACCTTGTATATCACTTGAAAATGCAAATAAGATAGTTGGAGCATTCCCCCCCATATCAGCATATTTTTTAAATTTTCCAATTGTCGTTTTTAGTTCTGTAGAATTTAGTGTGCTTTTAACCTCAAAAACATATTTCACGGCCTCAACTGGCACAAAAGCTAGTTCATTTTTAATATATGGTGGTAATATTTCATCATCATAAATGAAAAAATCAGTTTCGTTTGACTGCTCACCTCTAGAATTCTCAATGACTCCTTTTGAAATTTTATATTTTTTAGGTATAATTTCACTTATCAATGAAGATAGCTCACTTTCATTCAACCCCCCTTTAACCCCCTGATGAATAACATCTTTATTTAATTTAAAGTCAGCTTTCAAAGCATTTACTTTTGCATTGAATTTTTCAGAGATTATACTCATATAAAAATCTTTTTAAATTAGTAAATTAAGTTGATAAATTACTAAATTTTTAGCATCAAAACCACCTCGAAAGGTGGCTTTGATTAGATTAAGTATGATTTATGACTTACTATCCACTTCGGCTTGGTAATGATCTTCCTGCTTTTTACTAAACTCAAGTGAATCTTGAATCATGCCCTCAGTGATATGAAAAAGCCTAATAAGTTCTTTGAATACGGATTCAGGTACGTCATAGACCTTACCCACATGCTCAATGATTCTCTCCTGCTTATTGTGGATTGCCCCAAGCATCGCAGCGACATCTGCTACCTGTTCATATGCCAGTGCATAACCATCAGCAACGTCACTTGCATCATAGGCTTGATTTTTACTTCCTATCTGTACCATACTGTTCATGTTGTTTATTACTCCATGTGATGACAATGCTAAGCCCTTTGATTCCGCCAAGTTTCGTGAGGGCTTTTTTATTGTCTGAATTATGCATTGTGATTTCCTAAAAGCTTTGAAAGCTTGGTCAGTCCCTTTGGCGTTACTCTCACCTGCTCTGTGATTTTAGCTGAGCTATCTCCACGGGTGATTTCGGTTACCTTATGTTCTAAGTACCCAGACTGAACTTTTTCTTGATAGCCCAAGTAATGTGCTGAGCCTGTACGTTTATAAATCCACTGTTTTTGGTTCAGCCATGAGATCAGATCTTTTGGCCGCATTTGTAATGCTTTCGCTGTATCTGTTAAGCATAAGCTGCCATCCGCTGTCGCAATACGATCAAAAGCTTCAACTGTTGGCTGCATAACTTCCACTTGCTGTTCTAGCTCAATCACTTTTTCTGAATATGTCAGTAAGGCATTTCGCAAGGCATGTGGATCTGCCAATAGTTTCATTGGATCAATTGGTTTAGCAACTTGTGCTTCTAGTTCCTGCCAACGATCTACTAAGCGAGCAGTAAACTCTGGGCAAAGTTGAGCAACTAAAATAATGCTGTCTCGTTTACCTTGTTCGCCTGTGAAGATGTATGTCTTAACTTTAATATTCAACCCTAAGTTGTTGATTTTATCGACATCCTCAATTTGAGGAAGTCGAATTATGCCTTTGTCAACAAGAGTTTCAATAGTCCGTTTCACGTTGTCAGGTCGCTTATTAACAAGTTCAGCAATCTCAAAATGATTCATAGATTGTGCTTGTAATGATGGAACAATCGCATTCATACTTTTCTCTCCTTTTGGCTCTTGAGCCATTCTTCAACTATTACATTCAACTGACTTGTTAAAGATCTGCGATACTTAACTGCATATGCTTTAAGTTCATCGACTGTTTCATGCGACATTCGAATATTTACCTGCTGATTATTTCTTGCCATTTTTTATTTCGCCAACATAAATAGCAAAACAATATTATTTTGCTATCAAATTCTAACATAGCAAAGTTGATTTTTGTGTGCAATATTAATTTGCTATTAATCTGCTATTTTTATCTACTAAAGGGTATCTGATGTCATCTGAAGTTCAATTTAACTTAAGAATTCCTGCTGAACTTAAGCAAAGAATTGGTATAGCAGCAGAGATAAATAATCGATCGATCAATTCCGAAGCAGGAAAACGCCTATTAGATAGTTTCAATCCTAGAGTTAGAATTACGGATTACGACAATTTATCTGAACCAGCAATGGGAATTGAATTAGATGGCGTGACAATTGGACTTCTTAAATCTAATTACTCAGACATTAAGCTCCAGCCATATCGTGATGGAAAATGGGTTCTTAGTTACTTTGCCTTAAGGTGTATGATCGATGAAAAGGATGCAAAAGATCTTATTGAAAAAGGCTGCTCTGTTAACTAATTAGACCCGATAAAAAAACCCACCTAAGGTGGGTTTATGATAAACATAAAAAATCGTATGAAAAATACACTGTTTTTATAGCTTTTTATACTCAGTAATCTTAGACGTGTTCATACATATATTAGATTTCCTTCTGATGAAATGTGTAACATTCATTTTTTCTAACCAAGCTGAACACTTAAGCTCTTCAAACTTGTATCTTAAATAAGAAATTGCACATTCTCTAAACATATGTTTTGCTTCATCCAAAGACATTTTATTATTAGAATTCGGTTTTAATGAGTCGAATTTCAAACCATGCCTTGCATCAATTTTTAACAAGCTAAAATTATTTGCAGGGTTAGTGAATTTTGTCCTATCAGCCTTAGTATAAGTAACCGACCAACTTTTATCATGATACTTCTCTATAGTTTCCAATGTCTCCATAATCTTATATAAAATAGACCAACTCAAAGGCATGGAGAAATATTTTAATATTAAATACAATCCAATATTTTTCTGTTTCTGAGCTAAGTACATAGAGCTATTTATCAGATTATATTGCGTATTTAGTTTATATTGCTGATACTCTAAAGGCTTTAACTTTGATTTTAGAGATTGACCTAAATCCTGATAAAATCCAAAATATTCATCCTGATTCTCGTTGTATGCTTGACAATATGCATCTTCATCTTTCACTTTTACTAATTTAATCCTTTCATCCAAAATCGTACTATTTGATATTTTGTAAAAACCTCTTATAAGAGAAATTAGCTCATTTCCAATACTTAAAGCTTCTCGAATATCAGTAACACCATTAGAATGCACTGTAAAGAATCTGTGATCATCGGATGGACAGTCATGTGGTGAAGGTTCTGTATATATATAAATATCATTTATCCCCCAATTCCCCATATTATGACTAGAAAACAATTGATCTTCTGGCAAATAAAAATCGAACTTCCTTTCTGGATTAATATACTGAAACTGAGACATAGCTAGATAACCAATTAAAAAGATTGTTAATTATCAACAAAATAAATAAATTAGCTTATGAAGTCAATTATACCATATATGAATATTCTCATAATTTTACAATACCCTATAGTGACATAAAGTGGATTAATTAGGATACCCATCCTAATGGATATTAGGTCATGAAATTGCTAAACACATCCTTCCACCAACTAAACAATAAAGTTAAGCCGTGAAGGACTTTCTTAAAGTGAAAAAAACCACCTAAGAAGGTGGTTTTTAAATTTAATGTATTTAGTTAGTTAATAACGCTAAAAGCTTTCTTGAATCTAGTGGTTCTATATCTAAACGATTTAAATATGCATCAGCATCTTCAAAGCTAAGATTTTCTGTATTTACTATATTTTCTACATGATAAAAGACTTTGCTAGAAGACTTTGCGATTTCCAAAATTTGTAAAATTTCTCTTTTTCGATGATCCCTTGCTGCAGTCAATAATTCCTCATCAAGCAGTTTTACACTACCATCCAAATAGTTTACTTTCACAACCAATATAGGTGAGTTAGTATCAAGTATTTGACGTTGCGAGTCCTTGAATCTTCGGTACTCTGTTGCAAAAAAGTGTACAGACTTAACCTTTTCATCTTCTAATGCATTTAAGACCCAAGTGGTTGCTTCAGTTGAATTTAAATTTGATGCACGTGTATTCATTTATGGTTCTCAAATATTTATTTCTAATTCACGCTATTAGTACACTGTTTATTAATATATAAAATAGTATTCTACAATTTTATAACAAACCTATTTTTTAAAAGCTAAAGCATCCAACTTTTGAAGTTGATTCAATGTATAGAGCTTGCCCTCAGGATCAAAGAATTTATCAAAATCAAACTTACCTTCCTTATAAAGCTTAAAGCGCTTAGGCCCTAGCCATTCCTTTTGAAAGAAATCATCTGTTTTCTTAAAGAACTCTTTAAAAGTTGTGTTCGCATCGATCTGGCCAATTAGCTGATCACGCTCATCCTTAGGAATGTCTTTAACTTTACGTTCATCCATCACGAATGGACGTTGGCCAATCAGCAAACCATCTTTATCGACGGGTACTAAAATACTCCGACAATTAGGATGCAACGGCGGTACGCGCTTTGCAGGATCGTGGATCTCCCAAACAGTTCCATCCAATGATGCACAGAGTTTTGATGTTCTCCCGTCCAGGGTTGCAACCAACCTGACATATTCAAACCCCAACTGATTGAAGCTATTTAAATATGCTTGATTTGCTACGTGGCTGCGTACTGTCCTTACCGTGCGATCGATATCAGACTTACTGGAATTTAGTAGTCCGTCCTCATAATTCTGGCGTTTGGTACCACGAATGCGTTGGATAATTTCCTGATTTGTCTTGCCGCCGCTGATGCCATCCCGAATCGCATACTCAACCTTTTGCCGAGCACTTTCAGCAATCTTTGATAGCAGATCATCAACTAACGCACCACCGACCAATGGCGTTTTCTTGGCGGACGAATATAGCTTCTTACCGTCTGGCTTCCTGATCTTGCCGCCGTACAGCTTGGCAGTGTAATTTGCCTCATATACCGCCAAAGCTGTGGCTGAAACGGCGAAAACCTCAGGAATGGAAGTACTTAAACTGGCAAACCACTTTGCAATGAGATCTCGAATCTCTTTAAGGTTAGTTGTGGTATATAGCCCACCAGCCAAGGCCACCTTCTCAGCATCACTTAACTCATCCAGCAAATCCCGTAGCTTTGAAAGCATTTGGTCTGATTCAGAGTTAAATAATCTGGTTAATTCATTCACCGATTGAGATGAGACTCGATACAAATAAGCCTGGTGCTGAGTGAGCACCTCAATCAGATTTTTAATTTCATCTGAAGCCATTAAACACCTCTACAATGGCAAACTGTTTCGCTCATCCTCAACACGGTCAAGCTCCTCTTCATATTCATGTGTTGGAAGCTTGCCTGTAGCTATATATTCCCAATAGGTTTTAAATGAGTTTTTACCTGCAAGCGCACCTTCATAAAGTTGCTTGGCCAGATTGATATCATATTGCTGAACAATAAACTCAGGCTTCACAGTAAAAGCATATTTAGATGGATCTAACTTGAGCCACTGAGCCGCATACTTAATAGCTTGTTCAATGGCTTCGGCAGCACACATCACAATGCTGTGCAAACTAGCATGCTGATCATCCTGACGCGCACGGCGGGCTTCACCTGATTCCTGAGTATTGGTATCAATGACCTTGGCGCCAGCTTCCAGTGCTGCATTCTTTTGGGCATCCATTTCCTTTTTGGTCATATCAATCCCATCACCTGAGATTTCCAAGTAACCACAGGTTGATTCCTTAGGTAAATCCCACACGGCCATTACACCAGTTACACTAATATCAGATTCATTATCCAGACCGCTAATCCATGGTTGAGGGTGCGCGGTATGGTGCAAAGACTGAAAATAATCTGCACTCAACTGGTAATACTTCAATGCCGCTTTGGCCATCGTCAGCAATGGTACCGAACCCACATGCGGTGAATTGTCCGTCGTACCGCAAAATACAAACGGCGTAAAAGAAAGTTGGTTACCACCCAGATCAGGGGTTTTATCTTCTGGTATTGAACCATCGAATAAACGTACAGTTAAAGCGCCGTCTTGCATAGATAAAACACGGTGCACAATTTTGGTTTCATGGCCAAATTCATCAGCACTATTATCAAACTGCTCCTCGAGCACCAACAGCTTGAGATCCTTACGCCCTCCGATGCTATTTTCTTTCCAGTTGATAATCGAAAGCGCATCATACATAGCGAAATAAGGTACGCCGTCTGCATCCACGTCTACCAATAAACCACAGCGCCCACACTCCAGTAACTCTACACATACACGGATAAATAGCTGCTTCAATCCAAAGCCATCATTGGTCGCGTTATTAATCAAGCCAACCAGCAAAGAGCTCTCAATAACAATATCTGGCTCAAGCTTTGACACCAAGCCAATCATGGTCCGCAATGAATCTTGAACCCATAGCGGATATTGAGCACGGTTCACATAAGCCTTATAGATCTCACCTGCGGTATCACCCTGCTTCTCTGCTTCGATCATGCCTGCTGATTTAGGTAAATACCGAACAGCAGCAAGCTTAATCTCTTCTTCACCAGCAACAGCATCTCGCATCAGCTGCCAGCTTTTTTGTGCAGCAATATACTGCGGATGTTTATCAGTAACTGCCATAAAAACACCATAAAAAAAGCACCTGTAAAGGTGCGTTGATTAATAAGACATACCGCCGATACGACGCCGTTTAAATACTTTCTGAATTATGATTGGGAACCGCTTCGCCAGTGGATAACCGCCCGCATCTCCTACATGATCCAGACCAGCGCTTTTATCAGGCATCCCAAACGAGTCATAAATCTGCTGTTCTAAAGTTGCGGTGAAGTTTGGACATTTATTGGTATTTACTTTTAAAGTACGCTCACCTTCAGCATTCAGGATCTGTGCATTGACTGCATTTATCCGGTCTTTAATGCCAGGATTAACGCCATTCACTTCCACCTTAAATCCGTTCTTTTTAAGAATTGCATGATCAGACTCACTAAATCCCTTTGATGAAGTCGCTTGACCTGAGGCATCAGGTATCACAGTAATGTCATGCTCAGGAAAGCGTTCCTTGATCAACTCGCACATTATTGGTGTGTCTCTCACTCCCACCAATTCATCTAATGCACGTGGTTGACCTTGCCTAATGACATAAACCACAGCGGCCATTTTCAGTACGTTAAAGTCCATCCCGATGAGTAAAGGTTCATTCTGGTGAATTTCCTCATCTGTGTGATTCAGCACTCGATCAAAATCAGGATAAACAGCACCACTGGTTAAGTTAACGAATTGCCCTTTCAAATACGCTGAAATCAATTGTGGTGGATAAGACTCATATAGCGATGAAATATAGTCATCTGGCAGATTGGCTTCATTGTCATAGGTGGAAGCCTGAATCATTCCATACAAGGCTCGTTTAGCTGGAGTTGAATTGGCTTCTTTTACAAATTGCTCATAAGTAAATTTAAAGCCCTCAGGCGTAGTCACAACATCAATACCATTCAGTAAGCCAGCTTGTTTGTATCGCATACGTGCAATGATCTTACGCCATGCTTGCTGTGCCTTTGCTTTGGCCATAACATCAAGCTCATCAATCAGTGCATGGCCAATTTTAAACCCCACAATGGTTTGAGGTTTCTCCATAGAACGACAAATGATTGTGGTTCTATACTGGCGTCCGTAGTAAATATCTACCTCTTTGTTAGTTTCATAAACCTTCGTCTTTAAACCCCAATCAAATGCAACTTCATCAATTGTTGGAAAGAAGATGTCGCGGATCTGAGGATAAGTCGGTGCAAAGTAACCTAATGGTACTTTGGGAAATTCCCAGGCTTTATTGCAAAGGCTTGAACACCCTACCCATGTCTTACCAGATCCGAACCCCGCAACAAAAGCACGAAACTTCTTTTCCATCTGTAAAAAATTAGCCTGAGGCACATTCAGTGTCGGATTGATATTCGGCATCTTTCTTACTCGCATCTACAACTTGAATGGTTACTTTTACTGGTGTTGGATCGTCAGCACCTTCGCCGTCACCATTCCTGATTTTTTCAATCTCAAGTTGTTTCAATTCAAGATCTAACAACTGGGTAGAATGGCCATGCATTTCATCCTTAACTTGCTTAATAATGTTCTGCTTAATGACCTTGTTCTTGGTTGTGTCATACATTTTTTGCAGTTCATTAATACGAAATGACTTATTGGCCAACGGAATATCAAAAACATTATTCCTGAAATCCTCGCGTGTCTTTTCAAACAGCACTTTCAGTTTCTTACTTAGATTTTTTCCTGTTGCCTTTGTTGGATCGTAGAGAGCTACCTGTTGTCGCTCAATTTCAATATTAAATTCTTGCTTTACAGCATCAGCTACCTGTTGAGGTGTTTCCATGCAAGCAAGCGACTGAACTATAAAGATTTTAACAGGCTCTTTAAGTGCCGCCATACCTACCTCTTCGTAAAGCTACGTAAAGCAAAATAGATAAAAAAAATGAGCCTTAAGGCTCAAGTAATAACGCACGTTCCGCAGCACTTAGTAATGCTTAGATCAGATACAAACGGCGGTTGCTTCGCGACCTCAACAAGACGCTTAACGTTCTCGCTTGCCCCATGTCGTTTGACTACGCCTATAAACTCTTCAACGTCATGCCCCGCTAAATAGTGCTTAGGTAAACCAGTATTGTCGCTATAGACAATCTCACCGTCTTCATCTCGCTCAACTCCTATGTGATACAGCTCATGCTCAATCAAAGCACAAAAGTTTCGATCAGTGGTTTGCTCACAAAAGCTTGCATCTATAGTAATTAAATAGATCGGTACAAATCCAAACCAGTCTCGCATCTGTTGCTCTTGCCTTGCTTTGCGCCACCCACCAACGTTAAACATGACTTTTTCACATTGACCTAAAACCATTTGCTTTTTAACGGTACAAGCCTGTGATGCCCATGCAAATGCTAGAAATTCCTCATTGTCATGTAGCAACTCGGCTATATGATCATGATCAGGGTTATAAAGCTCAGCCTCAGCAGTAAGATAATTAGCAATCACCCATTCTTTTAAATCTGGTGCTGGTGCCAATCTAATCGCTTCTTCTTCCTCTGCTTGATCTAAAAGCTCAGGCGGCGGGAATGGTCTGATCTGGTCCATATTTCACCCATTAAAAAACCCGCCGAAGCGAGTTAAGTAGTTTCATTAAAGGATTGTAGAAATTCCGTAATTTCATAAATATCACCAAACTGCAAGGTTACACTTGAACCATCAGCATTATCCTGAGTTGTTCCAAAGTAAAAAATTACCTGTGAAGTCTCGCCTAAAATCTTTGCATAATTAATATTTTTAGTATTAATGAAATAATCATCGTACATAATAAACATTTTTATCTCCTTATTTTTTGGAGTTATTTTTATAACACATCACGGCGATCTGCGGATAGTAGAACGAACCCCGATGTGCATGATCTGGATTGAAAAGCTTATGTTCAGGATTGAGGAAAATAGTCTTAATCCATCGCCATAATTCTGGTGCCAGTGCAAAGTTCGGTGTGTCTTGTGCAAAGATCCATTCTGGTGGATATGGTCGTTGCTGAATAACAAATCCGACTTCGTTCATAAATTTCACCCATTAAAAAACCCGCCGAAGCGGGCTTGTTTTTTAACAATCAATTTCATCAAGCTATTTTATTGTTGTTCTATTAGCTGTTGATATCTTACCTCTGAATTACTTATCAAATAAGTATAGTAAATCTCTATCATCAATTTCCTTTTTCCTATATTGCTTCATATGCTGTTGATATTCTTCTTCTGAAATGACTCGTCTATCAGGCGTAGACTCAATGAGCTTCGAATAACGTTTATTATCTAAAGATCTATTTTGGCTAGAGTACTGAGTTTTATCATAAGAGCTCATACCCGATGTTTGAAATGCATCTTTATAACTGTGAGCAGCTTGGTTAAAATTTTGATTTGCCCATTTTATTTTTAGTTGATTTGATATCTCAAAAAAATCCACATTCTCACTGCTATTATTCTTATTATGAATATCTTCATCTTTAGCAATTAAGATAGATGGTTTTTTGCTGAAAAAATCATCGGCACTACATACAGGACTAATAACCACTAAGCTTATAAAAAATAATAGTACTTTAACCATCAAATGCATACGCTCATTACAAATCATTATAATGCATAAATTTTATATAACTTTTTCAAAAAATCCACCACTCCCTATCATATTCTTTTAGTGCTTTTCACCTTCTAAAGATGTTTGCTTAGCCTTGGGTAGCGGCGTATTTCTTGGATTATTTTTGTGTTCTAGTTTTCTAGTGAGTTCGAAATATTTTCTGTATCCATGAATATCACCCATTAAAAAACCACCCGAGGGTGGCAAATAATAGTTTATAAATATCATTAAATTATTCTGCAAGCAGTACTAACTTTTGAATACCTGAAAATTTGTAAGGTTTACCATAAAAAACTAATGGTTTTGTTCGCGCACCCGATTTCAGATAATCTGATACTTTATTATCTAAATTCTTTAATCCTGAGCTTTTTAACACATGTACATTTCCAACAAGCCCAGTTTCATCAACAAATAATAAAACTTCAATTTCTCTGTTTTTATTTTCTAAGTCGCTTTTAGAGAAATTCATTTTTGGAAAACTAACCCAAATATCCTTCATACTACTAATATCTTCGTATTTATATTCTCCTAAATTTATCTCTATTGGGTTTGCTAATTGAGACTTCTGATCTTCTAATTCTGTTAAAGCTGCCCCAGCCTGCATACTGAATATCAGCAAAGACGATATGGCCAAAATTGAGAAATCTTTAAGCATAATTTACACCCTATAAGATTCTTTAATGATATCAAAAAACATCTCCCTGATCTTTAAGATTCAACATCCTTTCAATCTTTTCCAACCACTGCTAGACAAGTGATTGTCCACAAAAGAATTACATTCTTCTTGTAGAATTCAAGATTCATCTTCGCTTCAATTACGTCCATAATTCACTAATAAAAAAACCCATCAAAAATTAATCTGATGGGCAAAAAGGTTCAATTTAATCATGTCACAATAAATTAAACCCATCGTAGTGCTATCAGCGTGAAGCGCTACGACTTCGTGAATTTACAGAATTGAGCGTGAACCAACAAGCGTATTTCCTGATCTTTGACAACTAGAGAACAATGATTACTGAAAGTTTACAACCACAAAGCTCTTAAAAAATTGCTGTAAAGTTTGCCTTCTACTTCTTTTCAGTTACCCAAAGCTTAATAACACCATCAACAACTAACACGCCGTCTTTTCTATGGGCTTGCACTTTAATATCGAAATCACCAATTGCCCAATCACTTTCAATAGTAGCTGTTAATTTAATATCTGAATCCGCTTTAGCTAAGTAATTAACTTGCATCCCCTTTGGTAACCATCTTAAATGAGTTGGGACAGATGCCTCAGCTAAAACCCCCATCACAAACTCCAATCCATTGCATATAGCAATAACATGAACAGTTCCGATATGATTTTCTACAGATTTTCGCATTTTCATGTTCGCAATGCATTTGAGTGTATCCAAACTTTCAATGATTGGGTCCACTGTTTGAAAGTACGGCGCTACCCTGCTTACGACTTTTGAAAGTATCGTTAAGCCACCAGGGATCTTTTTTAGAGATTTAAAAGCGGTTAGTACGTCATTCTCGCGTTTTAGGCTTTCGCCCCAAATTTTTTCTCTAAAGTTAGAAATGTAGTTGCTCATTTTAAAGCTCAAAAAGTACACTTGATGTAAAAATATAACTAAAGTTTAAATTTCTTATTGTTTCGGCTTGTATTGTTTTCAATCATTTGAGATAACTTTCTATTAATACCCTCTAATGAGCTCTATATTAGCGAGGCTTTAATGTGCCGAAGTAAGATTCGCTAGTTGACTTGTATTACACTGATGCGTGTGAGGATTAAAAAACCTCCAAAAGGAGGTCTAATCAAATCTCTTGCGTGCTTGGCGAATAAGTTCATCTAATTCATCTTGCGTCAGGTCCTTTGACCGATAGACATAGATTTCTTTGACTGAATTAAAACAAAATTTACTATAGAACCAAAATATTTCTTCAGTCATTGATTTAAATTTGGTGAATGTAAATTTTTTCCCTTTTAGTTTTGCAATAAAAACAGTTTGCATCATCGATTCTCAGAATTTCATGTTAATAAATTTTAAGCATCCGTTCAATCTATTCGAGCATCATTGCAAAACCCTTGATTGCTTGTAAAACAATCGATTAGATTTATTTAATGGTTTAAAGAATTACTATCAAGCGTTTTAATCAACATCTGACAATCACACAACAATGTTTACATTAAGTTTACGACCTATGGTTTTATTGATTGAATAAAAAAGCCCATCAAATTAATGATGGGCTTTCTGGTTTAACCTCTTTTTTGGCATGACCAATTAAACCAATCGCAATACCGTCTGAGAACAGTATAGCGAGAAACTAAAATACTGAAATCAATTAGTATCATCAAGCTAATGACTTTGATATTGACAAGAGTTGAACAATTATTACTGAATGTTTACAGCCAACATATTTCATATTTAAAGGTCTCACCAATAAATATATTCTTGACGACTCCAACTTAAAATTTTTATGCTTTCTCAAAACCATAACTTAAGAATATTTTTTAATTTTTTCAGCAAGGTATCTATTAGCTATTTTGCTAGTCTCAATGAAAGGTAACTCATCGCAAAGCCAGAAAAAATATGATTTTTCACCAACAAAATAAGTTTGCCTTTTGTAAGTCGATGTTTTTCTTGAATCTATTTCACTGGCCTTCAGATATGCGCTTTTACGATTTGCCACAACTTCGCCATCTAGATCACCGCCAATACAAATATGCATCTATTTAATCCATGAAATTATGAATCAAATTTTAACATATAAAAAAACCTCTCGAAGGAGGTTAAAATAAAATTACCTATTTAAACAAAAATCAATAGCTTCGCAAGATTAATGAATATTTTCCTTCCATTAATTAGAAGCTATTTATTCCAAATCATTTTTGAGAATCAAGACATCGCTGCTTCAATTCATTCATTGCACTTGGTGGCATTGGTGCTGCTTTCTTACTGTGATAATAAGTGCACTCTTGACTTTCCACTTCTGGTTTAAGTTGATAACTGGTGCATGCTGTAGTAAGCAATGCAGCAAAAGAAATGATTAAAATTTTCATAATTTATCCTTTGGTTTATTTATTCCTTAGCTTACATAACTATTATTAAAATCGCCAACTTTTGCTTTTAACTTTTCTCAAGATAACAAAAAAGCCCACCTTTCGATGAGCTTTTAAAAGAATTACATGGAATGTGAAGGTGCTGCTAGTTTGTCACAACCCATTGCATGGCTCTACCTTTTATAAACTACATCCAGAATAAACAATGCGACATGATTGCTGATTGTTTAACGAACAAAAAACCATTGCAGCTTCTTTAGCTTTATCTTCTGAAACATTAAATTTAATTTCAGATTTTTGACCACCTTTAATCGGGTCAGCCACTGCAACGCAGCCATTTTTATATGTATGTGACAGTTCACATTTTTGTCCACCATCCTTTTGACACCCTTTTAATGCATTTATTTGTGCTTCTTCTTTAGATTTAAAATTTCTTGTAGAACCAAATGGACGCCCATTCAAACCTTTACTTTTATCTTCGGCTATCGCTCCCCACAATATTTCAGCCGAAGGATATAAAGTTGGGCTATCATTGGCATTTCCACTGCTAGCCCCACCAGGAATTGGAGCACATCCTTGAACACCTTGCCCACCTATAGGATAATAACCAGAAGGACAATTGCCTTCAGCATGTGTATTTGTAATTCCCAAGAAAATGATTAGAGCAAAGAAGATGTATAATTTGAAAATCTGATTTTTACTAATCGCTATCATGTTATTAACACCTTTATAAATGCAAACTTATTATCGCTATTAAAACCGAAGCAAGGGTTAGATAAAAAAAGCCCACCTTTCGATGAGCTTTCATTGCTTGGTCATGGTTAAACCGTAATACGACCAGTATAGAAAAACTATAGCTTAATTTTCGTTAAAACGAAATACCTTTATTCCTGTTATTTTTTCAAATCTCAGAAACGAAAAAAAAGCCCATCTTTCGATGGGCTTTTAACGATTAAAGTACAGCTATTGAAGTCGGTATAACATCCGACTCATCTTCGCAGATAAGAGTGAAATTAAAATATACATCCCCATCAATTTCAGGAATGGTCTTTGTATATCGATATAATTCTGTTGTTCCATCAATAGAAGTAACTACTTGCTCAATTTGTGTTTTGGAAACATAAGTCATTTGATACTTAACAGGTAAGTCAGTTGTTGAAAAACTCTCCCCTACATCCAAGATAGTAAAATCATTTGTGTGTCCATTATGACTATTATTAAAACCATAGTTGGTTCCACCAAGGTCAAATGAGTTATATGTCGACATTAAACGGAAGCCACTATGGACTTTGTCAATTGATAGCAAATGATTAGCAGCAATTAATTCAATCGTATCACCAACATTTGCTTTAATACCTGCATGATATCCATACATGACCATTGGTGATGCTGGTGTTCCAAAGTCAGTAGATGTATTGTCCCAAACCAATTGGCCATTTGAATATGTACAATTATCTAGATACCAATTATTTGTTGTGGTTGTCATCTCGATAGCCCTTCTATAATTTATTATTTAATAAAAGAAACCTACTATTCAGTAGGTTTCAGAAGATGTTAAGTTATTGAGCTAACTCAGGCTTAAATGCCCAGTAAAGCGATCGCTAAAGCAGATTTCCAATTTAACTTGGCACCATTTACACAAGTTGTTGATTGCTGAGCACCAGTTAAAATGTTTATCCATGTCGTAACAAAACTTTCAACAAATGCTTCAGTAAAGTTTTTACGCATATTGCGGATCCACTCTAAGTCCTGATCTTTCAACATGTCTTCGATGATTTCTTTTGGTAAAGCTTCACCAGTTGCTTGCAATGCATCAGCAAGACCTTGAACGATGGAGATAAAAATACCAAGACTTTTAGTACAGTTACGAATCTCTTTTAAGATCGTTTCTACAATTCCAACGACTTCATCAGTAATCTGACTTTCATCTACATAGATCGAAGTACCATAAAGTTTCTTAATAATGGTTACATACATTTGACGTTCTTGAAGTGTCATTTCATTTTCCTTTTTTGGATATAAAAAAACCACCCGAAGGTGGTTAGAAAAGGCGCTAACCGACATGGATAGCGTTGCACTCCCCAGAATGGGGAATTCTTTAGAATCTCATGGTTTTGATATAGTGGATTTATTCATCCACTATAAAAAAACCGCCTTTCGGCGGTCTTAAAGTTAATTACTGAATCTATTAACGCAATATTTATAATTCTCTTCTTTACTTACATGGCCACCTATATGAACACATGAGCAAAAGCTCTCAGTTTGGCTATATTTAATGGTTTTGGGTACATCTACCCCATAACATCTAGAATCAATTCGCAACGGTTTACGACCAAATAATGAGTGACCACTTGCAAGCGAATACCACACCCCACCGACTACGATAAAAATGAGAACAAGGATTGGCGCATTTCTTTTTAACATTATTTTTTTTAACCTTTCCAATAGCAAAAAAGCCCTCACAATGAGAGCTCTTAATCTGAATCAATGCATTCATTTGCAATTCGACCAGTATAGAAAAAATATACCTTTGTTTCCGTGTGAAAGGAATACTTATATTTTAATTTCTTTAAAAGTATTTCTTTTATACACATCAATTGCTTTACCAGCTTCTGATATGGCTGATTCAATCGCAAGCGTCATCAACTTTTCATATTGCTTCCAAGTCATACGATAGCAATCAACTTTCATTTGATGGCCACGAATCCCCACATATGCCAATCTCCCTTTGGCTGTGTAATTTTCCTCAAGCTCTGGATCTAGTGCAAAGTCCAACACCATCTTTGCAATCAACCAGGACAAGTGATATATAGCAATTCCTTCTGGTTCTCTTTTCTTATCAGCCACGGCGTTTTTAATCATTATGTTGGCTAGATGCTGGCGCACATATTCATAGTCACTTTGAGCCTTTCCTTCGAACACAATTAAAGCCGTTACCGACTTTGCAAGTTGAGTCTCCATAGAAGCAATAGCACCCAAGCGATCTTGATAATCCAATGGCTTCTCTCCCGTTCCACGCACACTTGGTTCAAGATTTGGTGAACTCGCCGTCAGACCATGAGCCAACCATTCAAATTGTTCAAACTTAGTTGCTAATGTATCCATGCTCATACCTCGGAAATATCTATGTTGTGAACCGTTTTCATTAAGTGTTTTTTAGTGCGATAACTCGCTAACTTTCTTGTTGCTGCAGACTTCACATCCTCAACAATGTATGTGCCTTCGCCATTGTAGTAAGTGAAATCAGCAAAGTATCTAACTGCTGGCTTTGCCCTTTTCTCACCCTCTAATTTCGTTTTCGGCGCTAGTTCAAATCTAGTGTGATGTTCTAGCCTCGTAATCTCCCCACTTTGCTGCATTGCTTTAAGCTCAATGTACCGCCTATGTTCTTTCTTGCTATCAAAGGTCATACCATCAAGCTCAACCTTCTGAGCATTGAACTTATTACGTTGAGCGACCTTAGGCTTATCACACTGTTTAAGAATTTCACGGCGGTACTGATCGATGCTCATTGAGGTCATTCTTATAACCACCCAAAACATTCCAGCCGATTAATGATTGTGGTCATTTAGACTCCTTCTCATGAATTTCGGCTTGAACAGCTTTCGCCTTCGAATAGTCGTCAAGAGCACATTTTGTTGGTCCTAACCCTAGAAGCAAAATCAACCATGATTGATGCTTCCATGCATTCCATCTTTCTTTAATACTTTTCATTTGAACCAACCTTAAGCATCTGCTCTATTGCTTTATCTAATTGAAGTAGCTCGTTGTAATCCGTGTTTGACAGTCCACTACGATTGTATTTTCCTCGTAATTTGTCACGACGAGCAACTACTTTTGCTAAATCCTTTTTTTGAGCTTCTGTGAGCTTCATGCCGCATTCCCCTTTTGCTCAAATCCAACTTGGGTTAAATACTCAGCCCACTTTTGGATATTCCTCGGATCTTTCAGCATGGTTTCTAAACGCACTGCAAGCTGCTCGTGAGATTCATTACCTACGGCGTATTTCCCGAAATCTGGAATACGAGATAACTTCCCTGCTAAAAATTTGATTTGTTTTTCAGTGAGGTTGTTTTCAGATTTTGATTCCTGTTTCTTGCTTGGTTGAGCAGATCGATTCATGCGGTCGAGTTTTGCCTTTGCCTCAAGTAACCAGTTTGCAAAGTGGTAAATCATGAGTTCATCACACATAGATTTTTCAGCATTGAATTTCTCGAATGCTCTAAATTCACGATTGAACCAACTTGCTGAGATGATCTCATTTGGATTGATCTCAGGATTTGCTTGAGCAATTTCCTCACTCAATTTTTTTGAACAAAACCAGTGTTTTTTATTTTTAGATTCTAATGAGAGATTCATTGGGAGGTTCTGTGTCCCAATATTGGTACTGGTTGCAGTACCGTTTTTGGTACTACTGGCAGTTCCGTTATTGGTACTAGTACCGTTTTTGGAACCAGTACCTAAATTGGTACCCGTTCCGTTATTGGTACTAGTTCCATTTTTGGTAGTTGTTGGATCTTCATCTTCTCGGCCAACAACACCTATCAGTTGATAGATTTTTACTCCGTTACCTGTCGTTTTACCTGTAAATTTTATGAATGCGGCTGCTTCAAGTTCATCTAGAACTTTAATGATGGTTTTACGATTGAGTACCGTATCTTTCTCCAAGCGTTTTAGGCTTGGATAGCATTTATGTTCATCGCCGGCACGATCGGCTAAGGCAAGTAAGACGAGTCTTTGGCTTGATGTTTTGACCGCTGCCTTAAATGCCCAAATAGTTGCATCTAAACTCATGTCATCACCCCGCTAAATAAGTCACTATTTACGCTAGCTCGAGGATTTATCCAAAGGCATTCCTGTCGTGACACACCGCCCATTTTTCCAGATGCTTGCACCTGTTTTGTTAATTTTTTCCAATGAGAGAGTTTTTCGTTATATATCTCATGATCATATCCAGTAATCAGTACCTTGCCCTTTACCTGGTTAAGTTGGTCTAATAATTCAATATGATCGCCATCACTCATCTCATAGCGATAAGCAACAACATTTGCTGTTCTTGTGCTTCTCACATAAGGTGGATCGACAAAAAACAGTGTGTCTTCATTGTCATATAGACTGATGATTTTTACTGCTTCCTGATTTTCGATTAACACTTGTTTTAAACGTTCCGCATACTCAGCAAGTCGATTTGGGTATTTCTCCCAAAGCTGGATTTCATAATTTTTTTGTCGTCCACCAGCCATTCTGAATCCTGTACTACCTTTTGTTGCTCCTGCAGATCCAAAACCCATCTGAGCACGTACAATCATTCGGCGAGCCTGTTCTACTGGGCAATTGCTATCTTCATATGCTAGATGAAACTCAGCTCGAGCAAATGGAGTTAAATAAAGTTGTTCCTCTAGCTTCATACGTTGTTCTGAATTACGTAATACACGGAATAGGTTTACAACTTCACCATCAAGATCGTTATAAACTTCTATTTGGCTTGGTTCTTTGCAAAGCAATACCGAACCTCCACCACCAAATGGCTCTACATATGTTTTGTGGACAGGAAAATTAGAGATAATCCAATCAGCAATTCTAAACTTCCCACCGTGATATCGGATAAGCGGATGTTTTAAGCTACTCATAACTCACCAACCTTAGGTCGAATATACCCACCCATGAATTCAACCTTCTGAGCCTTATACAAACTCGTTTCAATCTCTCCCGCCGTATGCAATGAAATACGTCCACGGCGAGCAAGCTGCTGTCTAAACTCTTCACGGGTTATTGCTGCATTTTCTTCGGTGTATCCACGCTTACGGAGATTTGCTTTATTACGCTCGAGTAATTTATTCAAAAGATCCAGAGCTGGTTCATACCAGGACTGTATTGCCTGAATTTGTTTGTAATCTGGAAGTTTTGTATTCATGAAACCTCCGCTAAAGCTTGTTCTGACTTGGTTATACGGCGTTGTGCTGACAATTCAGCCACGGATGCATGACGGATCTCATTGATCGCAAGAAAACATACAAAGCCTGTTTTAGATCCAAGTGGTTTGCACTTGATAAACTCGTCATATGAACCGTGCTCTTCTTCCACCACTTCAAAGATGTTTGGAATTACTCCTTCACAAACAGACACCACCATATCGCCCACAACAAAGTCACTGTTGTGGGTTGTTACTTCGTTTGTTATATTTATTTCATTCATTTGATTTACCTCGATTGAATATGACCGTCTGACCTGTTACAGCAGGAAAGCGGTTTTTTTATTTGTCCTGAATACAGGCGTTAATTTGTTGCTCCAGCGTGGCAAGCAGTACATGCATTTCGTGTATGACCTTTGCCATGTCGATTGCCTCGCCTTGTGTTATTCGCCCATCAGCAAGCATTTCTCTAAATTGCTTACTTACGTTGCCTTTCTTGATACCGATATTAAGAAAGGTATCCATCAAACAACTGTCTCTTTTGCACTCAGGTATATCTGGTAAGTCGATGGCAGCTTTGCCATGTTCTGCACAGATCGCCTGAAGTATTCGAAAATCCCCTGTTATGCCCATGAGTTTTGTGGCTTCGAGCAAAGTCAGGTGATGTGTTTCCGTATTTGGGTTGACCTTGCTGTTGAGCACCGCCGGGCTTTTGATGCCCATGCGTGATGCAAGCGCATTTGCCCCGCCTTTAAAGTCGTGAACCGTGTGGTAAGCCGCATCTAATATGTTCATTGCGAGTCCTTTTGAACGTGTTTATTAGATGGCTACTTCATTACCATTTTGGTTAGGTAATGATTGAACTGGATACAACCCAAAGTGTTGTAAAACTTCCTGTTCAGAAACTTGACCATTACTTGCTTGAACTAAAGCTATACGGAGTTTTCTACGTGGTTCTTTATATCCATATAAAAGATGTGTCTTTAGATAACCACTTGTTGTGCCAGCAGCTTTTGCATACTTTTCCAATTGTTCAGGAGTCATTTTTAAAATGAAGTCTCTAAATCGCATAGATTGATCCTCTCTAACCAATCCAAATATTACCTTTTAGGTAATGTAAATACAACCTTTTTTCTTGTTTACCTTTTTGGTGATAAAACTACAATTGACATATGTGACATGTCACAGAACATTTAGGATAAATATGGACAGCAAATCAATTAGATACAAAAATACTCGTTTACTTGTTGATCAAGTTGGCGGTGTATCCAGTTTTGCTGACAAAATTGGGAAAGGTCAATCGCAAGCAAGCCAATTCGCTGGAACTAATCCTATAAAAGGAATTGGTAACAAAGTTGCTCGTGAAATCGAGATTGCTTTTGATAAACCTCATGGGTGGTTAGACTTACCTCATGAGCATGAAATTACATCTACAGATGTAAACATTTCTGATCCCATTCCTTTAATTGGTAAATTGATTCCAGTAATTTCTTGGGTTCAAGCTGGAACTTGGACTTTTGCAGATGGAGTACCAGCTGGGACACAATTTGAAGAGTGGCTACCTCCTAATCCTAAATGTGGAAAAAATGGCTATGGTTTAGAGGTTGTTGGTGAATCCATGCTTCCAGACTTCCGCCCTAGTGACAAAATATATGTGAATCCTGACTTTCAAATAAGTGATTTAAAAACAGGTGATCTGGTTATTGTTGCTTGTGAAGGTGAAACAGAAGCGACTTTCAAGAAATTGATTGTAGAAAGTAACGGTATGTACTTAGAACCTTTGAACCCCAAATGGCTTGAAAAGATTATCGAGCTTCGTGAAGGATGCAAATTGGTTGGAAAAGTTGTTGGGTTATATAGGGATGTTTAATTATGAAAATAAACTCAAAATTATATGAAAAGATAGTATCTTCATTAATGTTTGATGAATATGATTTTGATACGACAGTTGTGCCTAATGCAAAAATCATAGGATCTATAAGCGGTATCTCAAGACAAATTGATGTGCTATTAGATAGTAAAAATGGGGAAAGTAATAGAAGAATAATTGTTGATGCAAAATATCATAAAAGGCCGATAGATATTAAAAAAGTTGAAGAATTTGAAGGAATGATGCGGGACGTAAATGCACAGAGGGGCATATTAGTATGTCCGAATGGATACACTAAAGCTGCACTTCGAAGAGCTCAAGAATTGATTACCATTCGGTTATTAACAGAAGAGGAAGTTGAAAACATAGGATTCTATGGTTGGGAATATTGCTCATCTCAAGGTTGTACTGGCTCTCTAATTTGGGAACTAAATCCTACTTTAATAACAACAGATGATCCAATGACTGTAACCTGTTCAGCAAAATGCGATACATGTTCTAATTTTAATGTATGGTGCTGGGGATGTAGTGAAAAGTTCTCTTTAAACGACGAGGATGAATACCAATGTGAATGTAAAGATAATACCTTTTGGTTAACTTCTATCGAAGATGATGAATACAATAAATCTGTTTATTTACATTTAATTTATCCAGTGGGTTTTGCTGCAAACAATCCAGAAAAATTGCTATTTGGACCTATTACGATGAATAGAAGACCAATAAATTAAGAATAGAGAATATTATGGGAAACCAACTAAACTTTAAAGTAAGCTCGGGCTTAAAAAATATTATTGGCCGAGACCTAATCATTAATGATACTGTTGCTATTTTTGAATTAGTAAAAAATTCATTTGATGCAAGTGCAAAAAAAGTACAACTATATTTTGATAAAGATCGAATAATAATTATTGATGATGGTCACGGTATGACACACAGTGACTTAGTAAAAAAATGGTTGTTTGTAGCTTATTCTGAGAAAAAAATTGGTAATAGTTTAGATAGTAGTGACTATAGAAATAATACTAACAATAGAGTATATGCTGGAAGCAAAGGTGTAGGTAGATTCTCATGTGATAGACTAGGAAAAACATTAAAACTTCAAACAATACATGAAAGTCAGCAAAATCATAATGAAATTTTAGATATATCATGGGATAAGTTTGAATCAAACGATCAGAACCGTTTTGAAGAAATAAAAGTTCTTAATAGTACTGAAAACAAATTTAATTTGGATGAGAAGAAATATTCAATAGATCTATTCTATGACCACTCACTATTTAGATCTATAAAGATACCTAAACACGGTACTATTATAGAAATAGGCGAACTTAGAGAAACATGGGATAGAAAGAAGTTATTAGAGCTTAGAAAGTCCTTAGCTAAACTAATAAACCCATTTCAGCAAAAAAATGATTTTGAGATCACCATTTTAGCTCCTAATGAATTAGAACAAGATCAGAATGAAGTTAAATCGCAATTAAATAATGAAGACTATTTACCAATTGTTAATGGTCCAATTAAGAACTTTATCTTTGATACCTTAGAATCAAAATCAACGCATCTTGAGGTAAAATTCACAGACAACGGAGATTATATCACCTCCACTCTTATAGACCGCGGTGAATTAATTTATAAAATTAAAGAACCAAATGATTTTAATTTAATTAAAAATTGTAATTTTGAAGCAAGCATATATTATTTAAATACTGCTGCAAAAATGACATTTAAGCGAAGAATGGGAGTAACGTCAGTATCATTTGGCTCAATTTTTGTATTCCGTAATGGTTTTCGTGTTTTTCCTATTGGTAATGAGGGAGATGATACTTTTCACCTAGATCGTAGGAAACAGCAAGGTTACGCAAGATATTTAGGCACACGTGAAATTATTGGAAAAATTGATGTAAACGGAACTGAAGATCAATTTAAAGAAGCTTCTAGCCGAGATCAGGGCCTAATAGAAACACCTGCATATCTCCAACTAGTCGAATGCTTCATGGATAAATGTATAAAAAGGTTAGAAACTTATGTTGTAGAGGTTACATGGAAAGATAGCTTAGATAAGGACATTGATACTCCAGAAAGATTGAATACTGACTTAGCAAAAGCTAGATTAATCAATATTGTTTCAAAGTTAACTAATACGAATAATATCGAGCTAATAGAATATAGTAAGAATTTAATATCGATTCTTAATGAAAAATCAAAGCAATTTGAAGAGTCATTAGAGGGGCTAAAATCATTAGCTAGAAAAGCAAACGATAAAGAATTATGGGACCGAATTTATAAAGCTGAGCAAAGATATTTAGAACTAAAACAAGCAGAAGAGCTGGCTAAGAAAGAAGCCTATGAAGCAGAAGAGGCTAGAAAAAAAGCTGAAGAAGCTGCTCGTTTAGCACAAAAGGCACGTATAGAAGCAGAGAGACAAAAACAGCACGCTGAGCAAGCGGCAAAGCAAGCAGAAGAAGAAAAACAAGAAGCTTTAGCTGAAAAAGATAAAGTAACCTTAGCTTATGAGGAAGAAAAAAAGAGAAATTTATTTTTAACAGCAAACTCATCAATAGATAAAGACAATATTGTAAATCTACACCATCAAATTGGAATTTATTCATCTTCAATCCATAATTTATTAGCTAATCAAATTGACAAGCTAAATCATAACGAGTTTTTTGGAAAAGAAGATTTAATTAATATTTTCGAACAATTAACATTTAAGAACCAGCAAATACTTGCTGTTTCACGTTTTGCTACACATGCGAATTTTAGACTTCAATCAGAAACTATAACTGAAAATTTAATTTTATTTATCAAAGAATATTTAGAAAGAATTTGTAAACTTTATGCAGGAGATATTCTTCAAATTTTGTTCGCTAGTGATATTGATGTATTCGAAAGAACATTTCTTCCCATTGAGCTTTCAATGGTTATAGATAATCTTGTAGATAACTCCCGGAAAGCAGGCTCTACCACGGTAAATGTAAATATTGAAAAAATGAATACTAAACAAATTGAAATAAAAGTTTCTGATGATGGACAAGGAATTAATGCATTAGAAAAAAATAGAATTTTTGAAAAAGGGTTCAGTACTACTGAAGGTTCAGGTTTAGGCTTATATCATGTTAAACATATAATCGAGCAAATGGGCGGCAGTATTACTTTGAATGAAACGTTCAAAGGTGGTACTCAATTTATTATCAGACTGGTGTAGTTATGCGTTTAGATTACAAAATTTTATGGCTCGAAGATCAACCTCACAACGTTAAAGAAGTCGAAGACCGCTTAAGAGCCAGACTAAGCAGATTAGGATTTAATCTCATTGTAGATTGGAACAAGCCTACAGGTGACTTAAATAGTATTGTTCACACAATAAAAGGCTCTGTAGAAGATAGTGATCTTATTCTACTTGATTATGATCTAGGCCGAATTGATATTGATGGGGCAAAAATTGCTAAAAAATTAAGAAACTCCCAAATTCTTACAGATATAATTTTCTATAGTTCTTCAACCCCTACAGAACTACGTGAGCAAATTTTCAATCAAAATATCGATGGCATTTTCTGTGTACAAAGGCTTACTCTTCAAAATGAAGCCTACAATATTATCTATAATAGAATAAAAAAAATTCTGGACTTGAATCATATGCGTGGGATTGTAATGGAGGCTGTTAGCGATTTTGATGAGGAAATTATTAATATTTTAACTAGTCTTCACAATCGAATTGAATGTCCTGATGAAAAAAGCAAAACCTACCACTACATTCAACGTAAAATAGAGGATTCAAATACATCTAATTTAAAGCAAATTAAAAAAATAATTGAGAATGTTGATGGCTGTAACTTCCAGAACCTTATCGAACACCGAGCTTGCGGTAGTTCGATAAAATCTCAAATCTTAAAAAATTTTTTGGAAAAATTATTAGATGATTACAATATTTCTAATATTTTTGAAATCATTAATAATTATGATGATCAAGTTATCAAACCAAGAAACTCTCTAGCCCATGCTAAGCCTGTTATCCAAGATGGTAAATTAATTTTTAAAGTTGATGAAAAGATATTTGGAGAAAATGAGTTTCAAAACTTGAGACAAAACCTTCTTACACACAGAGATAATTTTATTGATTTAAAGGCCTTACTGACAAATGGAAATCTTGATAGTGTAAAAAAGGAATAGAGTCCTGGTTTTTTTTCAAAAATTGAAATATACTTCCCCTAACTTATTAGTTTAGTCAAATATATGCGTTTTATAGACCTGTTTTCTGGTTGTGGGGGCCTATCTCTAGGACTGCTAAATGCTGGTTTTACAGGTCTTTTTGCTATTGAAAAGAACCCCGATGCTTTTGAGAGTCTAAAGAATAATTTAGTTACACCTAATCCTTATTTAAAGAATAGCTTTCAATGGGATTCTTCTGAAATCCCTATTAAACATCACAACATTCATGAAGTAATTGATGAAAAACTAACCTACCTAAAAAGTTTAGGTAAAAAACAAATGATAGATCTTGTCGTTGGAGGTCCTCCTTGCCAGGGTTTTTCAACAGCAGGAAGACGAGATCCAAATGACCCAAGAAGCCAGTTAGTCTTTGACTATCTTAAAATCGTAAGTTTAGTTCAACCTAAATTTATTGTAATGGAAAATGTTAAGGGGATTACATATAAAATAAAAAGTACAAGCCCTTCTCCAGCTTATGAAATTCAAGTAAAACTTATAGAGTCTGGGTACTTCCCCATTTCCTTTATTGAAGATGCTTCAATTTGGGGAGTTCCTCAACAACGTATTCGATTTATACTTTTTGGTATAAGATTTGATCAAATCGATTCTAGATTATCTACTTTAAGTATACAAAAAATTCTTGAAATTTCCTCAAAGGCTGCTCCATTTTTGAAGAATGAATTAGAATTTTTTGCAGCGAATTTTAAAAAATTAAAGAATCTACCTGACATTGTAAGTGTTGGTGAAGCTATACATGATCTAAAAACATTTTATACAACAAATAAAAAATTCCCTCAAATTAATGCAACCGATATTAAAAGTAAGCTTTTTTTTCAAATAGCTTCCCGTAATAAAATAGATAATACATATTTAAATTTGATAAGAAACAATCTTGGAGATGATTTTTTACCTACTGGATTACGCTTGGCTAATCATAATGAAAATACATCAAGAAAATTTGCAAAAATATTAAAAGATATTGATAGTCAAAGAATAAGAAAAAAGTACAATCTCCGTCGGCGTACAACACTACCAAAAGACTATTTAGAAAATGAAATTTACACTAAAAAATTAATTACAAAAGTTCTAGATATAAATAAACCAGCTTCAACAGTAACAACTGTACCAGAAGATATGTTGCATTATGATGAACCTCGAATATTAACAGTTCGTGAATTTGCACGTTTGCAATCTTTTCCAGATTGGTATGAATTTTACGGACCTTACACTACTGGTGGGGAAAGACGGAAACATAGTTGCCCTAAATACACTCAAGTAGGAAATGCAGTTCCTCCCTTGATGGCGGAAGGAATTGGTTTATTCTTAAAATCTGAATTTAGCAACACCTTAGAGCATATAAAAAGTTTAATTTCTGCAAAAGAGTAATATCAACTTGCAATAAATTACCTTTTTGGTAATATTTATCTCATAGACAACAAAAAGCCCCGTGCTCTTGGCGGATGAACGGGGCTTTACAGAAAACTGCGAGATAAGTATGAAACAAAAGCCTATACATAGTCAAACGTCCCAACGTTTACACCAACACCCTTCTGCTACTGATTATCAGGTCAGTACACTCGACTTCATCAAAGCCAACTTAAAAGATGCGCTTAAGCTCTTCCCTATTATTTTAGTCGTTTTCTTACTCTGGCTTCTCCTTACCTTTGTCATTTACGGCATCTTTGGAGGATAAGCACATGGGACAATTACATACAGCTTCTAACCCAGAAACTAAGCTATTCAACTCGTCATTATCGAACAAAATACAACCGACAAGCTATGACGCAAAGCGACTTGTAAGCCCTGTAAATACTGGGGTTTCAGCATCATATACACAGGGTAAGACCAAGAATTTGGAGCCTGTCATGCAAAAGAAACGCTATACCACACCTTTCGCGCAATTCATCTGTAAAGACATGAATGGCTACTACAACGTACGCCTTGGCCCAAAAATTTATCTGGTCAGAGTATCGTTAAACTACACCTCTGATTTTGATGGTGAATTCTTCGGTGGAGCTCAAGCCCCACGCTTTGAATGGCATTCTATTTTGGTTAAAGAATCACTAGAAAACCAAGCACGCCCGATCACAGATGAAGAATTATCGGTGTATTGGCTAAAAGGTAATATCAAGAAAATCGTAAATTACCAACGCGCCATAGAACGCAGAGCGAAAAGCCAAACCCCACGCTATAGCAAAGAACAGCGTATCGATTACCGCATCGCGCAATATAACGGTGCCTAAGGAGATTTATGATGAATGCAGCCGTGAATCAACAAATGGCATCAACCAATACTCTAGATGCCTTACAACTTATTCAGCTTGAGTTAAAAGCACCAAAAAGCAAATACAACAGCTTTGGTAAATTCCATTACCGTAGCCTAGAAGACATTCTTGAAGGTGTTAAGCCGCTATTGCAAAAATACGGTGCTACCCTTGTTGTTAGCGATGAGGTGCATGAGATCGGCCCTGTAGTGGTGATTACAGCTAAAGCTGTCTTTACTGATGCCGATGGTAAACAAACCATGACCACCGCACATGCTGGTGTCGAGATCAATAAAAAAGGAATGGATGTTGCCCAAACCTTTGGCTCATCCAGTTCCTATGCACGTAAATACGCATTGAATGGCCTGTTCCTTATTGATGATACCCAAGATGCTGATACTGATGCATATCATCAGCAAACCAATGCACAGGCTCGTAATAATCAACAGAATGCACCTGTTCAAAATCAGCAGCGCAATCAGAACCAACAACCTGCACAGCAACAACGGCAGCAGCAAAACCAAAATGCTCAACCAAATGCAGCGCAGCAGCTGACCAATGAGTTTCAGCAGGCTTTAAACGCAATTCATCACACCGACAAAGAAGCAGATCTAGGTGCGATCTATAAGCAGTTTAAAGGCACACGCTATGAAGCTCAGATTGTGCAGGCATGCAAAGCAAAAAAGGACATGGAGGGTTGGAGTGCGTAAAAACCTACATCTTTAAGTATGTGGCCAAGCTTCACGGCAAAGGCAGCTTACGAGGACGTGTAGAGGCTACGACAGCTCTCCAAGCTAAACAGCAGATATTGCAAGGCAATGAATTAATCAAAGATGTCTCAGTATCGCTATTAACCAATCAAAAGGCTGCACGCATGCAGTCTTTTGAAAAAATAAATAACTAATTAAGGTGAAATATTTATGTCTTGCTTAATTCGAGTATCTGAATTTATTAAACGAGTCTATGGAGATGCAAGCGATGGTGCGACACCTCCTACTCCTCAAACCATCACACGTAAATGCCGAATAGGTAAATTACCTGCTGAATTACATGGTGCAGAAGATGGCAAACGTGGTACCTGGTACATCAACTGGGAAGCTTATGAAAAGCAAACTGGCGATGAGTTAGTAAATAAAGTATTGCAAGGTTAAAAATGTCACGTTCTAGAAATGCAGGCAACAAAGACTTGCCTGCGAATCTCTATAAAGCGAATGGAAAATCTTGGCGATATCGCCATCCTGAAACGGGTAAGTTTCATTCCATGGGGAGTAACAAGGCAATTGCAGTTCAAGCTGCACGCAAACTTAACTCATTACTGATTCAGGAAGAAGATTATGTTTCTAGCGTCACTGGCAAGACAATTTCATTTAAAGATTTTTGCGAACAGTTTTTAGAAGAAAAAAGACGTAAAGATGGGCGGCCTTTATCTGAAAACACAAAGAAGAATTACAAGATCCATTTAAACCGAATTTACAGGGTTTGGGGCAAGATATCTTTAGACTCAATTACTTTAAAAATGGTAAATGATCAATTAGATGAACTGACACCTTCGAACAGAAAGGCGATAAGAAGCTTACTGTGCAATATTTTTGATGTTGCGATGAGTAAGGGTATCTGCCCTGATAACCCTGCCCGTATTACTTTGACAAAGCACGTTCAGAGACAACGTAAGCGCCATACCGTTGCGGGACTACAACAGATTAGGGCTCATTCCCCATTGTGGCTTCAGAACGCAATTGACCTATCTCTTTTAACTACTCAAAGACGTACTGATATTGTGGCCTTGCGTTGGACTGATATTTATGATGGATATATTCATATTGCACAACAGAAAACCACGACTGATTCAATGGATGAATTTGATGTTATGGAAGGTGCTGGGTATGTGCGAATTAAAATTGATGCAGAACCGCAAAAGGTTTTAGATCGATGCAAACCAGATAAACTTCTTACTCCATTTGTAATTCATCAAATCCCTAAGCGTAAAACCAAGAATGCGAATAAAGAGCATTGGACTCAAATTCTCCCTCAATATTTATCCGAAGAGTTTTTGAGGATTGTTAAACGTGCTAAGGCATATCCGGATCTGAAAGGTAGGCAAATTCCGACTTTTCATGAAATACGAGCATTGGCTATTTTTCTGCATAAAAAAGCTGGTCGTAGTGCTCAGGCATTAGCTGGTCACAGCTCGGTAAAAATGACAGAACATTATGAGGCAGGACATGAAATTGTTTGGAATGACGTAGATGTGGGGATTGCCTTGCCATTTGCCTAAATGACATAAAATCTTTTAACAAATGGGGTTTATAAGTTATTGTTTTCTATGATTTCTATAAGTCCCATTTTTGCGTTAAAAAACACTGATTTTTATAGCTATAATTAATATAAATCAATGTCTTAATTTGATTTTACTTCATTACGTTTTGATAATTAGGATAGTAAAAATCCATCTTCCAACGGCTTTGTGGCGGCGGAAAACTGCCGAGCATCAGCAATTTTGCAGTTGCAGGTAGAAACGGTTGTAATGGATGTGTTTCTATTTCTATATCAGTCATTTATATAAAGAGCCAAATTTTAAATTGAGCGAAAAGTTTCGTTTATTTTATAGAATATTCCCGTTTTTTGCTTGGTTCTTTTGTTGACTAATATAACGCCCATTCTGAGACCGTGGCAACAAAGCCTAGCTTTCGACATGCATGGTCTAAAAATCAATTCTGCTTGATTCCAGTAGAGACTATTTTTGAACCCAAATACATTGATGGGAAATCCCATTGGTATGGAATTTATCGAGAAGACCATATGCCGTTCACTGCTGTTGGTATTTATGAACATGTGACTGTAAACGGTGAGCTGGTTATTTCATCAATGAGCATGTTAACGATCAATGCTGATGATCACCCATTTATGAAACAATTCCATGAACCAAACGATGAAAAACGTTCAATCGTAGTAATCTCGAAAGGAAGGCGCAAAGATTGCACTTACTTACAGCCATGATCAAGCCAAAGACTTTTTAGTTGAAATGCCGATTGATGATTACACAGCAGCTCTGAAAGCAGATAAGCATAAATTCCGCCCAAATACCCATTAAAGAGCGACACAGAATGTTGCACTTTTGTTTATCCATAACTTTTTAAATTTGAATTCTTTTTAATCAAAAAAAATGTACTCGCGCTATACAAAGATGTATATACCACCACCCAAGAGATTGACTTTAAATTAAAAATCTTTTTATCAATCAAGCTACCTAATATCTCCCCCCAAGCAACCCCATCCATATATGGCACTACAAAGTGCATATACGGAGGAATATAAACAACTAATATATATATACAACTAAGTATATAAAAAAACACATTCACCCTACCCATAACAATAAAAAATAAAATCAAAAAAAATAGTACAATTTGGAGAAATAATGGATCAAAATTCAAGGAAGCTATAGCAGGAAAAGCAACCACCAACCATGAGAAAAAAGTTAAAATAGACCTAAAAAAATTCATTAAATTCACAATAAAATTCCCACTTAAAAATATTGTCTCTACGGAATATCTATTTAAGTAAAAAAAATTTTGATGATATTAGTGCTTAAATGCATATTTATTAATCACTCAACTTATTTTGTTGTACTAATAGTTTGCAGAGGATACACGTGTAGATTGAAACCGAAAGGCACCAAAAGATCAAGTAGATATTATGATCAAACTTAATCGTATTAAAAATGGCTTGGTTTAGAAGATCATTATCGGTAATGACTGCACATAAAAACAAGAATAGGTAATCAAAAAACCAATTCCATGCACCTGATGATGAAAAGCGATCGATTGTAGTCATCCCCAAAGGCCGCCATAATGACTGGCTTAACTGCAATCATGATCAAGCTAAAGACTTTTTAGTTGAAATGCCAATTGATGAATACACTTCTGAGCCTAAACATGAAATAAAATAATTAAAGGCAAAAAATTTTTTGATTTTTACATTCAGCGTTATCTTCTGAATCCTCACCTATTTCTTAATTCCATTTCTTTTTCTTGTGCTGCCTCTAACTCTGCGAAATTCCGATCGTACTCAGCCTCCTGCTCTTCAGCGGTTTTCTGCTGATGTTCATTTACTTCATGCTCTTTATTACTTGCATTTTGTGTGACTTCAGCCCCCTTTAATCGAGCACTATTATCAGTAATTTTAGACAGACCAACATCACTTGTAACACTAGATTCATTAACTTGACTTTCTCTGTTATCTGAATGATTTAAACTTGAATTATTTACTTTTGCTATATCGGTTTTAAATGTATACACAATAAATGCCAACACGATAAACACCAATATGAATAACACTTTATATCTCATCTATATACTCCTTTTATCCGCTCTCTGTTAAATCATAAAATAAACAATCCTATAAAAATATCCTACATAAACCAAACAATGTTTACATAGTTATCCCCAAGTGTTTTGATTGTGAGCCGCATACCCTTAAAGTCCATTAAAAAATGGTAAAAGATAATGCAAAAAAAATTAATACCAATCGTTCTATTATCAATATGTTCTTCTGCTCATGCTGAAGTCACATACTCTACACTGGAAAATACTGGAATTTCGGGAAGCAACTTTTTAACTTTAAATGCAGATAATTCAGTGTCCTTCTCAGGTTCGACTGGGGCAGAAAACCAACAATGGGCTTTTGTAAAGGCTGAAAACAGTGGGTATTGGTACTTAAAAAATAAGGCAAATCCATCTCTTTGTTTTAATGCTGTTACGAACAAATATGATTCTTGTACAGGTCCAGGATATTCAACATATAGAAAGTTTTATCTGCGCCAAACCTCAACTAACAAGTTTAGTATTTTTAATCAGTACAAAACTCAACTTGAGCAACCTAATTATCTAGCGGCCAATCTGGCCAATTCAGGAGTTACGTATAGTCAATTGGGGGGCGATAAATCCATTTGGAAATTTAGCGGAAAATATGAAAATCCCAGCGCTTTTTTAGGTAACCATAAAGTTCTATTGGTCAATGCTTATTTTGATGGGCAAAAGCCTCAAAATGGAACTGACGTTTACAATGCTGTGTTTAAAAATTCCAGTAACAAACTAAATCTTCAGGAAAATATTGAACTTTCTTCTAATGGTAGAGCGACTATATCTGGAGAGTTTTTAGACAATATCAAACTAAGTTCATCCCCACTTAGTTCATGCTCAGGAGATGAAAAAAACGAGAAAATATTCAATCCTATTAAAAAATTAGCAGCAGACAAAGGGATTTCCTATGAATATCTTTTTGTAGAACTCCCAGCTACAAATCTATGTAAATATGGTGCTGTAGCAGACATCAATGGAACAAGAATCCACTCCAATGGATCCGGTCATAAATACTGGATGTGGACACATGAATTTGGACACAATCAAGGTTTTCTGCATACTCAATTTATAACCACGGAATCGGTGAATGGTAGTACTGTTAAATTAACTAAAACAGCAACACCTGAAAGTTGGGGTATAGATTATGGGGATGCATTAGGTGCTGGTGGTGCTGCCTTATATACCGTTAATTACAGATTGTGGTTGGGATGGCTTGACCGTGAAAATGTGCCATATATTGAGTCAAAAGGTAAATACACCTTATTGCCCGCATTTAGTTCACAAAAAGGAAATAAGGGCCTTCGTATCGCTCATAAAGAGGGATATTTAGAATTCGAATACCGTCCTAATCAAGGGCGCTATGACCAATTTTCAGCAAAGCCCAATCAAACAATTAGTAATGGTTTAACTGTTCGAAAAGTGAAATATGACTCTCTGAACACTATTACCAATACAATAATTGACACAACCCCAAATACCGACTCTAAAGACTCCCCGCTAACTATTGGGAGAACACTGATCGATGAAGAATCTGGTTACACGATAAGAGTATTATCTGTAAACGAGAATTCAGGGATTGAAATTGAAGTTAGCTGATCATTTTTTACTTATGGCCCTTTGTTCAATTAAGCTCCAATAGCATATTTGAACTAAGGGCTTTTTCAATTTCTATTCAGACTGTCAGAAATTTTTAGTTTTGAAAAACCCAAGCGAACACTCTACAGAAGACACGCGTAAATTCCGACCAAACGCACACTAGCAGCGACAAGTAATGACTTCCCTTTATTTCCACTAAAATTTTAAAATTTGAAAACATTTTAGGCCAAACCTAAAATACAACTTGAATGTGTTACAAATTCAAGTTGTAGCCATGAGCCATTCAAACCAAATCATCTAAATCAAGAATCATCTCAGGCATGACTTATTCTCAGATGTATCTTCTATCATAGTGATACAACCTTCTATGCGTATGGCTATCACTGTCGCAATAGAAAAAATTTCAGCAGGTTTCCCTTCCCCAACCCAAGATTATATCGATATGAATCAGCATTTAATTGGTAATGAATACGCGACCTTCATTGTTAAAGTCGGCTCACTCTCAATGAAAAACGCTGGTATTGATATTGATGATGAATTGATTGTTGATCGTCGTTTAGAAGTTAAGCATAGAGATATCATTGTTGCCTTGGTCAACAATCATTTTACCGTTAAACGTTTAATGCTTGATGAAGATGACCGAATCGGGTTAAAAGCCGAGAA
Organism: Acinetobacter gyllenbergii; assembly: GCF_001682515.1. Lineage (NCBI taxonomy): Bacteria > Pseudomonadati > Pseudomonadota > Gammaproteobacteria > Moraxellales > Moraxellaceae > Acinetobacter > Acinetobacter gyllenbergii. The sequence continues at coordinate 213,883 of NZ_KV575261.1, forward strand.
TCCTGAATACAGCAATATTTATTTTGATGATGACCAACTGCTAGAAGTTTGGGGTGTCGTTACTTTCGTACTGAAAAACACAAGAAAAATATGAAGTACGAAAATAAAGTATTTGTGTTAGTTGACGTAAACAATTGCTATGTCAGCTATACATTTCCTGAGCCTACAGACTTTGCGCCTGAATTGGCTAAGGCTGCTACATTGATGCTGAACCATATCTACGAAGAAGGAATTAAATATAAGAAGATAGGAATTGGACCTTGCTTTATACTTAACCGTAATTGGTCCATGAGTTGGGATAAACTGAGTAGAAATCCATTTAGATCACAGTGAATTAATTTTTAAATTAACTTATCGTGAGCTATTAGAAACTATAGGAAAAGCTAGATAGACAAGACCGCAACTTATACCGACATTAGGTACAGTAGGCGAAAGCTCAAAAAATCAGAATCATATAAAATGCTATAATCCTGACAGCAACTTTCAATTAGTCATTTTACTTGCCCTTCGTACAGGTAATACAATTCAGCATTGTCTGTATCTCCACCCCAGCTATATTTTTCTTCGCCAATCCGCTTCAAACCTTTTCTTTCATAAAATTGAAAGTTTGAACTATCATCCGTATAAAGAAAGAACTCTTTAACCTTCATTTCAGTAAGATAATCGGTAAACATTGAATACAATTTATTGCCTATTCCCATACCTTGATATTGTTCATCTAGGATAAATAAGTTTAAGGATGCAACAAATTTCTTACCACTTTTTAGAAGTAATTTTTCATTTAATATCAATGTATCCAAATAACCCTCAAAAACATCTTCTTTCTTTTCTAAGATTATTTCCTTTAAAGCCTTATATTTTCTTATTTTTGCATTAGCTTTCTGCTTAATATTATCTATCATTGATGCTGCAATAACTCCAACAATCTCATTCTCATTACGTACCACAAAGATACGAGAGGAGTTTATAATAACCTCACCTAGAAAAAACTCCGCCATAGGTTTCACATTCTTTTGAGGAACCCATGAATGATAATCCCAAGTAAATACGATCATCTGGTTTATTTTGTCTAAATCATTTTCGCTCAATTCTTCTGCAGCTTCATACTTTAAAGAAACATTCCTACTCATTACTCACACTCATTTAACTTCAATAAAAATACAATTTGCGATTCAAAGCTATTTCAAGTTCTCAATGCTTTAACTATCGTAATAGATAACCCTCTAATGAAGGCTATCTAACTGATCAAATGAACATTCTTCTTTATTTAATTAAATGTTCTTTCACAATATGATCACTTAAAAGTTTAATAACTTCTGAGCGTTCATCTAAAGAAGTCTCACTTTTTCTCACATAAATACTGATAAATACAGGTGCATGAGTTTCTGACCATACCATTGAAGTTAAACCTCTAATGCCATAATCACTGGCACCCGTACGATCAGCAATTTTCCATCCTTTAGGTAAAGCAGCTCTTAACATATTGTCTGCAACTTTATTCCCTATCATCCATTCTTTTAATTGCTCTTTTGAGCTTTTAGATAACACATTACCCGTCAATAACTTTTTCATACTGGCATTCATGGCATTGGGAGTCGTTGTATCTCGGATGTCATCTTCGGGATTAATGACAAGATCTGGTTCATATCTATCTGATCTTGTAACTTCATCGCCAATTGAACGCATGAATGAGGTTAGGCCTACAGGGCCTCCACCTGCCTCTATCGCAAAATTTGCTGCCGTATTATCACTGTATGCGGTCGTAATTTCACAAGCTTGTTTGATCGTCAGTTTTTTATTTACGTAATCTTTGACCACTGGCGAATAAGTAACGAGGTCTTTTTGCTGAATCGTTTTTGAATGATCTAAAGTCAGCTTTTTAGCATCAACCTTCGCCAATACATTCGCACAAGCAAGCGCTTTTACAGTGCTGTCCAAAGGAAAGCGTTTATCGCCATTGATCGAAATCAATTTATCATCCATATCCAGGATAGATACACCAATCTGCCATCCCTTTTCGGATAGGGTTTTGATTTGCTCTTCCAGAGTAGCAGCCATAGTAGCTGACACCGAAGAGCCAAACAAAACAACAGCTATGACAGATTTCAATAACGATTTCATATTGCATCCATATATTAAAAATTTAAAAAATTAAGCGTGGCCAAGTATACCTCTAGAAATTTAATTATTAAGTTAATCAAATGTTTTATCATTATTTAATGGCTTAAATGTATTCAATAATAAAGCCTCTATCAAAGGCTTTTGCACATATTTCAACATGAATATTTTTGTTGATCTTGTTATTGGCCCTACATGGTAAATGACACTACTCTTGAATGTAGAAAAAGCCCCTTGGGGCTTTACTATAGTCATAAAAAACCCGCATACCGCGGGTTTCCATTCTAGTATTAACTGAAAAGTAAAAGAGCGCCCAACCATAGTAGTAGTGTGGCTAATATATAACTGGTTCTTCTCCACATCAAAATCGTGTTGGAATTATCTTTGAGCACTTTTCCAAAGTACTCAATTTCCTGTTTTGCATCCTCAATGACACTTGTTCCGAAATTAATGGCATCTCTAAGCTCTTTATTCTCATCCAATAATGCCTGCTTTTCTTCCCAATTAAGCTCTATCATTTTTCTATCAGATTGAATTCTGTAAGCAATATCCTGTAAAAGCTCTTCACGTGTCATTTGATGAAACTCTTCATCTAGATCGGCAGCAGTAAATTTATATTCACTCATAAATAAACTCCAATTAAGGATGATACAAACCAGGCAACTTTATCCAACAAACACTATTTTCTGCATCTTCACGGTAGATCTTTACTAAGCCATAAATAGCAGCTGAAATTTCTTTACCTTTTTACCACTTTCACAACGATTTTTAAAAGTTTTCTCCAACTTTATTTAGTAAGCTTAATAAGTTTACTAAAAAACCACCCGATGGTGGTTTAACTCAATTAGATTGTATTTCCACAAATGTCTTTTGCACCAGTAGGATAAGTGTTTTGAAGTTTAGTACGGTCCGTAACTAGCTCAAGTGAAAATGTTTTCCCTACCATAGCTGAGTTTGATGGAATATCTTGAACAGCAATTTGTGCTAGAAAATAACCTTCATTTGGCTTTGTAGAGTAACTTCCCACATAGCCATAATTTGTGCCATTTGAAATTACACCAATTTGTTGAGTCTGTTGATTGATGTAAAAACCTAACCTTACTCCGTTATTCAAAGCATTATTATCAATAGCATTTTCACCTATTAAGGCACTGTTTGACAGATCTCTTGATTGCCATGCTGATAATATTTGGTTTGAAACCTCAGGTATATTATTAAGACTCATAATCGAATTGGATAAAACATGCTTATCTTCTTTAGTTCCAAAAAAAGTAAACGGGAAAAGACCAATAATACTGTTGTTACTTAAGACCACATTTGGAACTTTCACAATCATTTCATAGGCAATAATGTTACTTTGGGATAGTGCAACATCGCCGATCATTTTGCCTGGTTGACTTAATTGCTTATTGCCAAAATTTCCACTTGCAGCAACGTATCTTTTACTTCCTGTTGTCGGGCTTATGGTTAAGGAAACTTTTTGCCCAGAAATAATTGGAAAAGGTAGAGCTCCTGATGAAACCGCATTTATTTGCGTCTGGTTAGCATCAAAATTATAAGTACACGCTGCGAAAGTGTTCATTGCAGGAATGGCTATGATAAGGATGCCCAATATTATATTCTTCACTTCGTTTACCTTTTTTATAATTGAACAAGTAGTATAAATAAATCACTTTCAATAAGTGTGAAATCGGATAAAAGGTCATTAAAAAACCATCCGAAGGTGGATTTTTGCTTATCTAACACTTATTTTAGATTTAGAAAGTAAAAATTAAAAAGAAGTGATGCTAGCAAGATCCTGGCCACAGTTAGATAAAACCCCACCGTATTAAAGCTCTTTAAAAATTTATATATTTACATAACTCATGCACTTTCAACACACCATAAAATTATAGCTGTTACTTCAACAACTTAATTAACAAAGGAGGTTAAATTATTATCATTTGCTCACCCACTTTTATTTTTGGCTTTAGACTTTTTATGAACCTCATCTAAAACAAATCATCCAAAGCAAAAATGCAATCGCTAAAGATATGTGGACCAACAGACAAATCATTATGCTCGGCATAAACATTAATAGCCTGCTGATCTATAGATAACGGCGTACCCTATTCATATCGTCTGGATCTGCAAATCGTGCCAAATGCCAGCAAGATAGACTCTGCGGCATAAGATGATCCGGGTGGCCCAGGGATGACCACCTAAAAATTTGATTTGCTCAATTTTGTGCGGTGTTTTCGATGCGTAGATTTTTTGATACTTGTAGAGTTGAATGACTTTCCCAAGATATCAGCCTTATCTTTATCAGCATCTTCTTGGATCTCGTAGCCTTCATGATCAAGGGAAAACGTCCCATTCTCATCAAGATACAAAGAAGGTGTTAATTACTAGTTACTTAATTACATTCATTTTCAGGATCATTCATCATCTTTTTTAAGTTGTTAAATTCCTGTATGTACCTATTTTCATCATAGACCAACTCTAAATTATTCTGCTTGTGATACGCCACGAATTCGTCATAACGGCTAGTAACGAGTTGATAAAATGCAAACTCTGCTTTCATCCCATCACATTGGATTTTTTTTGCTTCTTTCCATTCAGCCTCACTTAACTCCTGACCTTTATAGGACTCATTGAACTGATACTCTTTTAAAAGCTTTTCTTGGCTTTCATCCAAAATTCTCAAATACTCCTTTTCAAAGTTTTGGTTATAAGTTGCAAAGCAATGACCTGATAGTAATATTCCTACTAGAAAAAATACTTTTCTCATTTTGATCTCTTATATATTTTCAATAAGATATATCACATTTGAAAAAGTTAATCAGGCTTCTGAGTACACACTGTAACACTGGTAAAAACATATTTATCTGGTCTGTCTATCTCAGATACATCGGTAAAGTTTAGGTAAATATCACGAATATTTACCCCTGTTTCAATTTCAAACTTATTGACTAGCTCTGCAATCTGATGAGTTAAAGCCTTTTCTAGCTCTTCCTTTCGCGTACAACATTCGGCAATTGATACTTTTGACATTGTAAGCACCTCTATGTTGGTTAAATTCCAATCTCCTTAAATTTTAGCCCATCCAGCTTTCTGAGATGTTCCAGAGTGTAAAGCCGCCCCCTCTGGATCAAAGAACTTACCCAAATCAAACTTTTCTTCTTTATAATAAAATCTCGAATCTCTTTAAGGTTGATTGCGCTGTATTGTGTATTTAAGTTCTAATTTTGCTGACAAGAGAACTGAGTAAGGAGTGATAAAACAATGTCAGCATTTTTAATAATTATGGGATTCATCTTGGCTATCTTTGGATTAATTTTTGGTCCACATATATTTCATAAACACATAAGAAATACCCAAGAAGGTAAAGCAATGAGCTTTTTATGTATGCTCCCAGGAATGTTTACGGTGATGCTTGGTTTATATTTGAGATGATAAATTATAGTTGAACTAAGCCCTACTAAGAGGGCTTTTATATATATCCCGATAAGAAATTTTCTAACCACTCATCAGTAATACAGAACTTTCTATATTAAATTTTGCTAATATATTGCCGCAAAATCATCTACTGAGTCACACTATTATGCCCAAACATTACATAGTTGTCGGAAGCCCAACGACGGGTGGCGGTGAAGTAATTAGCGGAAATAGAAACTTTCTTATCAATGGCAAACCAATCGCTTGTGTTGGTGATGAGGCTACTTGCCCGACCCATAATACAGCAGCATTCATCATGACAGGTGATTCAGAAACTCGGTTCGGTGGTTTGCCTGTTGCGCGTGAAGGTGACTTACTTTCATGTGGGTGCAAGCTATTGAAGTCAAAGACATCCTTTAATCAGGAAAAGGATGAAAAACACATAAATGAAAATTTTTAAATCTTTAAGTTATCTTTTATTCATTGGAATATTGGGTCTAAGCATATTTTCGAATGCATTTTCAAATGTTTGGCGATTAGCAACAGATCAGACTAACGACATTCCTGAAGAAAGCAACATCTTCTCTTTCCATCCAACAAAAATTAATGAGGGGTCGAGCAGCTATTGGTTATATGGAGAAGATTCAAAATATTATTACTACTTCTCAGAGACAGAGGAGAATACTTATTACATTTTTGATAAATCAATTTTATGCCCGAATATTGAAAAGATTGATTTTCGAACATGGTGTGAAACAATAAGGATCGTGAATGAAAAATAAAGCTTCATTACGAAATTAGAAATTTCTGAATGAAGTAACCTATACACAGTGCTGATAAAAATTCAATCAACCTGAAGACATTAAACAACCTATTTTCAAATATATGGGTGAATGCCCCTTTGATTTAATCCTACTCTTTTACGAACGCGAGTTTGATTTTCATTCAATAAGGCTTCAAGTAATCCATCTAAATTTTGATCATTCAGAGCTGAAGGAGTAAATTCTTCATAACCTAAACGACTGAAGAAAATATCTACTTTAGAGCTTTTCTGAACATATTTCATAGACCAATTTTTAAAACTATATTTTTGAATTTCTTTTATTTTAAATTCAAAAATATTTTTATGCCTTGAATCTTTTTTAATACTTTCTAATAAAGGTAAAACAATGAAGTCTTCTCCCTCCAAGCATTGAAAAAATGCATTATTTGCATAATACAAGACACCAAATACAACATTTTTAGAGTTAAAGCCTCTTGCTACTGTTAAAATGTTGCTTAGATCATCGATCAAATCATCTGCAAGACCTTGTCGTGAACTGGCATAACACAATTGAATTTTCATATTCTTCCCTTATTCACAATGCTCAACTACTGTATCAAGACTTTTTGATAAATCTTGCCGAAGATCAAAATAGATATTGGGCCTTACTTGCGTATAGAACTCTAACAAATCCCATGTTGGATACACCCGCATATAAAAATTACTTAGAGAGAAAAACCAATCATTTTTTAAGAAAAAGCTTATTTAGATAAGTCTTTGTGTAAAGCGTGAATTACAGCATACAGGCTTTTGTTTTTTAATGCTATTTTTATTTCTTCACCTCCTTTCGTATACCATACAGCATACTTCTGTAAAAAAATATTAATAACTTTCAACTACTTTTCACCAAATTAAAAATAAAATATTGTTTTATATCTATATTTTTAATTTCAATGGTTAAGGATTTGGTTGTTTTTTAACCAATTGTAAGAAATTTCTCATAAGCATGTAAGCCAAAGATTATACCCTCATTTTATTGGATAATTATAATTTCTTCATACACCAGCATTTCAATAATCCATTATTTTTTTTATTGAGTTTAAAATATTTAGCCATGATAATTTTAGACAATAAAAATAATATAAATGCTTACTTTAAATAATGGTGTAGCACCCAAACCCACCTTTGAGATGAGGCCCTTAAAGGTGGGTATTCTCTTGTCAAATAAAACTAAGGAAAAGCAATGAATATCATTAAGAATTGTTTTATTTTTGCTCTTTCAGTAATAACTATTTCTTTAGTAATCATCTTATTTAATAAAATGGGAATGAATAAAAATTTTAATTTATTCTTTTCTGCATTCTTATACTCTGTTTTTATCACACTATACTTTAAAAACTTTCTAGCCAGCCTGCTATGCTTTTCTATATTTTATACCCTACTGTTTACATTAAGTCATTCGCTGGAAGTTTTTATGATGCTTTTAACTTCTCTATCAACCTTTACATTAATTGAGATTCTGATGCCAAAATTAAGAAAAAACCTAATCGTTCCACATTATAAAACTGATACTTTCTAGTTTTATCCAAATTATGCAACTATTTTCAGCTTTTTAATACTTAGCTCCTTACTCCTTTATAATCCTTACTGGTTTCATCAAAGATTTGCTGACAAGCGCTTTGGCTGAAATATCTTTAAATGCTGTAGCAAATCGAGATCGCAAATAAATTCTCTGGCTGAGTCGTGGGATCATTCTTTTGGATTCACTCGGCGCCAATGGTATTCAATTCATTAAGCTTTGACCTGGAAACTGGTGGTAGATATGTTTCTAAGGTAACTAAATACTAAAATTTCTGGTATCAATAAAGGACTCACAACAGACTGTAATAGTCTTTGACACATCTAAAGATCATCCAAGAAATCAAAGAACTCCAAAAATTAAGTTATTAATATCTAATAAATTTATTGATTTTTTCACCCAGTATCGAAAACATCAATGGTAAATTCTTGCCAAAATGCTCAATCCGGTATTTTTCATTCTCTTTCGTCATATTGCCAAAACAGTTATATGATGAGTAATCATATTCTTTGAATTCGAGAACATTTATTCCATGATTGATTAAACTTGTAAATATTTCACTCAGACTATGATTCCAAGTGATGGCTTGATAGTTTATTTCTGCTGATTTATCCGCATAAGAGCCCGTAGATGATTCATTTATAGGGTCATTTTTGAAATAGCTATATGTTATATTTTTAATTTCATCATCAAACATCCATATGACTGGATGAAATTCAACAATCAAAAATTTACCCCCAATTTTTAAGAAATTGGATATCACGTTAGCCCATAAATCTAAATCCTCTAACCATCCTATAACTCCGTAACTCGTAAATACGTAATCGTATTTTTTGTCTAAAACACTGGGGAGTTCATAAATATTGGAGCAAATAAAGTCTACATTTAAACCTAGTTCATCGTTAAACTCTTTTGCTTTTTTAATGGCTTCCTCTGAAAAATCTATAGCTGTAACATTGGCTCCAAGTTGTGCCAATGACATAGAATCCTGTCCGAAATGACATTGTAAATGTAGTATGGATTTGCCTGAAATATCCCCTAAAATACCCAATTCTATTGAGTTTAGCGTGTTTCTTCCTCTTAGAAAGGAAATATTGTCATAAAACTCGCTCTTGATATGTGCATTTGTTTTTAAATTCCAAGCATGCTTATTGATACTGATATAGTCATTCATCTTTTATCCTTAATTTCAATTTTTTTGCTATATTTACTTCGCTCATTTAACCTCTTTTACTATATTCTTTCTTTTTAAAAAACATTGCTTTTTTGCACCATAGAGGAGATAACAACATCGCACTCGTGATCATCGGATAATTGTAAATTTATGGCATTATTCAGGCTTAATCCACCCTACGAGAATGTTTAAGCGGATGCAATAATCACTGAATTGCTTTTGCTAATCCTGCTTGTACTTAAATCTCTATAAACTATGTGAAATGTAATTTAGCTTAGCAAAATACATATCAATTAGAAAAGCCATTTTATACTAGAATATCAAGCCAAATTCAAAATAATCGTCAGATAATGTGATTGACAAATATCCAGAAATTCATCTATAAATTATTATAAATTTCATATATCTATAAAATCTAGGAATAAGCACAATGGAACATCAGAATGACCTTCATCCTTTGGTTGCTCCATTAGCATCGCTTAACTACCTACATGAAGTACATCAATACATCGACAAGAATCTAACAGTGATGCAAGTTTATAACTTAATGACAGGTCATCCACCCTTTTGGCTACGTATCGCATTTAAGATCAGGGATTTTTTAAGTTCGAAGTTTGGAGGTGTTCAACCGATCAAAGGCTTTGATTCGGTTAAACCAGAAAATGTTCAGATCAATGAAAAGTTAGATTTTTTTGATGTAGTAAAAATTACAGACAAGGAATTATATTTACAATCTACAGATAAACATCTCAGTGTATTAGTGGCATTACAACTTCAAGAACATGATGAATTAAAAAATGAGTTAACCGTCACAACCAGTGTGATTACTTACAATCTTTTTGGAAAAATTTATATGCTGCCTGTTTCTTTGGTTCATGGACTGATTGTCAAAAACTCATTAAAAAATTTGCATTAACCAATTGAAAGAACTGTCACTAAAAGCGGATAATCAATATCGCTTTTAGTGACTAGTCTCGAAATTGTAGGTCACAAAGATCTATATTTTCATATTAATCCCCAGTTGAAAACCACGCCCTGGCAATGGTGCAATGTATTTGAGTGGGGAGTTATGCGGTCTCGCTTCCTCATTTAGTAGATTTGAGCCATTCAAGAACACGTCAATATCAGAATTCTTGAATTTTAGATGCTTGCTAATCTGCATATCGACCATATTGAAGGCTGGTAATGGTACTTCTTCTGATACATTCTTACCCAAATATTTAGGTTTATCATAATAAATACTTGAGAGGCGTGCAGCCCAATCCCCTTTACTCCACTCTAGGCTCGCACCATAACGATTGGTGGGCATGTTTGGTAGATAATTACCATCATTAAATAAACTGGTCCGACTCGGATTTAAATTCTTATTTTTTACAAAATCCGCAAATGCGCCAAGCGTAAAAATACCAAATTGCTGAGTATTGATTTTCTGCTTAAGGTCAACTTCAAAGCCTGTGATTTCTGTATCTGTTTGAGTCCAGTATTTGAGTGGTAAGCGGTTCGCCGTTTGCATACCAGAATGAGTGAGATAGAGATAGTTTTCAAATTTCATCTTATATACAGTAGCCTCAAGATTAAAATCTTGATAATTGAATAAAGCTGTCAGCTCAGTATTCTTGGATTTTTCTGGTTCTAATTTTTGGTTGCCTTGCTCATTGATCATAATGGAATAATGATTACCGCTGGCATAAAGCTCATTGAGTTCAGGTGCACGCTCAGACACTGAATATCTAAGTTTTGCTCCAAAGTAGTCGTTGATTTTAAGATAAGAACCAAAACTATAATTTTCCAAATCAAAACTGGTGTCTTGTAGTGTCGTATTCGGTGAATTACGAGCGATCTTAAAATCACTGTCTTTGATCGAATGATCTACTCGTTCTTGACGATAACCTGCATCAAAAGAGAGTCGATCCAAATCAAGCATCTCTTGAATAAAAAAGGCTTGGGTCTTGGTATTGACATTGGGAAGATAGCGTAGCTTGCCCTGCCCTTCGACACTACGGTTACTTTGACTCAGCCCAAGTAAACCATTCACGTAGCGAATAGGCTGATGTCTCAATACAATTTCGGCTTGTTTAGTATCAAAGCGGTAATCATTAGCCAGTTGTGGACCTAAATATTCACCTGAACGATTGATCACCTGATTCGCTTTAATATCAACGCCCTTTAAAAAGGGAATATCAAAATTAAACTGGCTATCTAGGCTATATTTTCTTTGATCAGTCTTTACCCCAACGGGTAAGCCATCCTCATAGGAGGATTGAAATGACTTATTTTCTAAAGAAAAACCTGGTACGCCGTATGCATTTTTCTTCGAATCCGCACTTAGACCAATATAGCCATTTTCCAAGAAATAAGTACTGCCAATCGCATAATGCTGATTTTCTAAATAACTGTTACCTAATTTACGATGGTAATTTGGCGTCACATCTTGATTAATCTTGTTTTCTTTAAACTTAGGGGTATCAGGTATATATTCAGGATTGACTGGGTTGGTATAAGTTTTACCACTCCAAACAGATGTTGGTTTATCGGTATAAAATGAAAACTGGCCATCCGCCCAATCTGGATTTTCAGTCATAAATTGGTCGATATATTTTTGCGATGCGGTGTTATAGATCTGTTGTATACGTGCATCCTTTTGGCAGGCGTCTGCCAAGGCTGAACTCACCCCACCCGTTGCAGGAAAAATTCCACTATTACATTGTTCAGCTTTGCTATTCCCCGGAATTTTATAAGACGAAATATCCTGTTTAGAAAATAAAAAATTGGTTGAAAAGTTGCTTTGATTATTTAAATTCAGCTTAAAACCATGTGCATCGGTGCTGTTCCAGCCTTTTCGCACAGCCAGCTCTAAATTATGATCTTTCTTAGGAATTTCTTTGCTAATCAGACCATTCTCTACATTTACACTACCACCGATGGCATTTCCACCGTATCTCACACTATCCGATGACTTATTTACCTGAATAGATTGATTAAATAAAGGATCAAATGGAATGGCAATATTGCCACTGACAGCATTCATGCCATAAATCGCTAGTCCATCCTCAAGAATTTGTACACGATTTCCACTTAAGCTGCGGATAACTGGTGCGCCTGCATTGGGACCAAAAGAGCTACTCTGTACGCCTGACACCTGCTTGAGTGCATCCCCCAAAGTTTGATTTTGTGTATTTCGATTCTCTACAACAATATTGTTCCCGATTGAAAGATCTGTTTCTGCTTTTAAACTAATATTTGGCAAAATTACAGGACTGTCCTGCTCATTTGCAGATGCTTGATGATGAATAAATAGAATGGCGATTGCCAAGGCTTTATAACGCACGTTGAACTCCTTAATTGCAATTGATATGTTATAACATAACAATTGAGTGTTCAAACAGAACCTAAACTCCATTTTTTCTGCTAAATATGGACTGCATGCAAAAATTTGATATAAGAAAGCCCAGATAACTCAAAAAGATCTGAGTAATCTGGGCTTTGCACTCTTAGCGATTAAAATAGTTAAAAGGTAGTTTTAGATAGCGAATGCCATTCGATTCCGGTTCTGGGAACCGCCCTGCATCCATATTAATTTGAATTGCAGGCAGAATAAGCTTTGGCATCGACAATGTTGCATCACGGCTTTGACGCATCCGTACAAAGTCCTGTTTAAGCGTTTTCATATTGATATGAATATTATGCTGCTTCTGTGCACAAATGCTGGTTTCATACACATATTCAGCTCGGCCTTCTGGCTTGTAGTCATGGCATAAGAAAACACGCGTTTGGTCAGGAAGTTGATAAAGCCTTTGTACAGAATCAAATAATAGATCAGCACTTCCTTTAGGAAAGTCGCAGCGCGCCGTACCATAATCTGGCATGAATAAGGTGTCGCCAACGAAAATAGCATCACCGATGATATAACTTAAGCACGCAGGGGTATGTCCTGGCGTTGGTATGTTATATGCGTCTAGGTTTCCGATACTGAAGTGTTCATGGTCTTTAAACAGATAATCAAACACCTGATGCGTATTAAAATATTTAAGATCAATATGATAAATCGCACTAAAGGTATCTTGAACAATCGCAATTTTCTCACTCATGGCAATCTTGCCACCCAGCTCTGATTTTAAATATTGTGACGCCGTTAAATGATCTGCATGAACATGTGTTTCCAATATCCATTCAACTGTGAGTGCTTGAGATTGAATGTAGGTAATAATCTCATCTGCATGTTGTGTGGAAGTTGAAGCTGAGGCAGCATCATAATCCAAAACACTATCAATAATCGCGCAATGCTTTGTTTCAGGATCATGCACAACATAACTAAAGGTATTGCTCTGTTCATCAAAAAAAGCTTTGACTGTTGGATGTTGCATTGCATTTCTCCTACTGTTTGGCCCAAAGACGATGGATCAACATGCCGAGTAGCATTGCGCCTATAAAATACCAAACCTCAAAATAACCCAGTCCGATCAAAGTAATTGCAGGTGCTGGGCAAATGCCTGCAATGCCCCAACCCATACCAAATAATATCGCACCTGAGATCAACTTCTTATCAATTTGATTATTCTTTGGTAAAGCAATCGCCTCACCTGATAATGTTTTGGGACGACGCAATGCTTTCTGAAATGGAATGAATGCAACCGCAATTGCTCCAATCATTACAAACATCAAACTAATATCCCAAGCACCAAAAATATCTAAAAAACTTAATACCTTCTCAGGATTTGACATGCCTGAAATCAATAGGCCCAGTGCAAATACACTGCCAAAGATAAACGCAAATAGATTTTTCATTACGCGGCTCCCAGAATATGACGTACAACATACACCGTAACGAAACCAGCAAACATAAATGTCATTGTGGCAACGATTGAACGTGGTGATAAACGGCTAATCCCACAGATCCCATGTCCACTGGTACAACCTGAACCTAAACGAGTCCCAAAGCCTACCAACAGTCCAGCAATGATTAAAGCGAGCGGAGACGACTGCATGATAATTTCAGGCTTAACAAAAATTTGATAAATAAATGGTGTAATAATCAGACCCAATAGAAACCAAAAAGCCGAACTACTCAAAAATGTTTTGGGCTGTAATAATTGTGCAATCAAGCCACTCACACCCGCTATACGCCCATTGACGTATAAATAACCAACAGCCGCTAATCCAATTAACGCGCCACCTAACAAAGCTAGAATAATACTTGTCATCATCCTTCCACCAATCAATATATGTTTTTATAATATATCATTCAGAATATTATTTAAATAAATCTATTTAATATTAGCGCTTAATCACTAATTTTTATGAAATTAGGCACATATTGGTAAGTTTTTTTGAAAAATAAGTATTTTTACTTGAATCATAAGCATCCAAATCGGTGACAAAACAGTATTGAAATACTTTAATGAGCCAACTAATCGCACTGAGAAAGTAGCTTTCCAAACCCAAGTGGAAACAACTATCACGTACGCTAGAGAGATTTCTAATCGATCAACCTAATCTATTTCTACTTAAAAAATCCATTTTCTCACCACTTGAAGAATGATCAGATATCAACGCTTAATGGCTTGCATCTGCAAGTTGCGACTGTGTTCGTAACAATCATGAAATTTATGGTGATTGATATTCATTAATAAAAACAAGCAGCCATATTTCAAAAAACATAGCTGCTTAATCGGTCAATTAAACAATATCGACCACAACTTTAATTGAAGCAAAGCCACTTTCTAGGTAATCATGAGCTTCAAGCGCATTTTCCAGAGTAAAAGTACGTGGATCAACAATCGGTTTGATTTTTCCCGATTCAACATACTGGGTTAATTCTCGCAAAATATCTCCATGATGAGCCCGTCCTTGACCCGATAACATCGGTAATAACACAAACACACCTGAAATGGTTGCAGCACGTAAAGAAGATGGTGCTAAATTGATTTCACCAAAGGCATAACAACTTGCAATATGTCCATAGGGTTTTATCGCTGATAATGATGCGGCAAGCGTATCACCTCCTACAGTGTCATAAATAATATCAAACCCCTGACCTCCAGTATATTTCTGCACATAATCTTCAACGCTTTGTGTTGCATAATCAATTGCTGTAGCACCTAGCCCCTCAATCATTTTCTGACGCTTTGCTGAACCAGTCGCATACACATGTGCAGCTTTCGCTTTCGCTAGTTGGACAACCATATGACCAACACCACCAGTACCCTGTACTAAAACCGTATCGCCTTCTTTTATTCGAGCCTGATCAATCAAGCCTTCCCAAGCAGTTAAGAAAACTAGCGGTAAAGCCGCGGCTTCACGCATAGATAAATTTTTGGGCTTAATAGCAAGCAAATCGCCATCTACAGCAATATATTCGGCTAAAGTGCCTTGTAGCCCTCGGACACCACCGGCAAGACCATAGACCTCATCTCCGACCTTAAAAGCTGTCACGTTGTTCCCAACTTCAATAATTTCACCTGCCAGATCTGTTCCTAATACTGCAGGTAGGACTGGATCTGCATAAGGTGCAGCACCTTCACGGATTTTATAATCAATTGGATTCACACCGCTGCTATGAATTTTTACTAAAACTTCATTTGCATTAATCTCAGGAATTGGAATTTCAATAAGATTAAATTCCTTTACATCATAACTTTTCAGGATTTGCGCTTTCATTTTATTTACCTCTATTCATGAAAAAAAAATCGCCGAACAATCGGGGCTGATAAAGAAATGTACTGAAAAATCAAATCAAAAAAAATGATAGAATGCGGATTTCTTAATTCCATAATTTGGAATAATCTATGAATAACTATTTCGAATTGATTAAAATTTTCTGCACAGTTGCAAACGCAGAAAATTTCAAAAAAGCGGCGATACAGTTAGGAAAATCCCCACAATCCATTACACGTGCGATTCAGGAACTGGAAGATCAGAAGGGTGAGATTCTTTTTTATCGAAGTACACGAGGTCATAAAATCACCCGTGAAGGTGAAGAACTACTAAAACAGGCCCAGCCATTAATTAACAAAATTAATGAGTTAGTCAAGAACAGTGCCACTGAAACGATTGAAGATGTTGCAGGTCATATCCGTCTGACCATGCCAACCACATTTGGTCGGCATATCATTATCCCCTTAATTTCAAAGTTCCAAATTGATTATCCAGAGATAAAAATCAGCTGTATGCTGACTGATGAACACAGCAATGTCATTACGAATCAAATAGATATTGGTATTCGGATTGGCTTTCTGAATGACAATCGCTTTGTCTCTCGTAAAATCATGAACATGGGATTTCGCGTCGTCGGTGCTCCATCACTGATAAAAAGAGTTGGACAACCACAACAGATTGAGGATCTGAATCATTTTCCAATTATTGCATTCGAGAATTTATCTTCAAATCAATATTGGTTCTGGGGATTTGAATATGATCAGACTTTTATGCCCAATTTACCTCTTTTTTCAACCAATGATCTTGATGCTTATTGCCAAGCATTAATTGATGGGATTGGTTTTGGTCATATTCCCGACTTTCTAGCATTACCGATGATTAAACAAGGTACTGTTGTTGAAGTGATGCAAAATATGAAATCATCTCCTTGGGGTTTATATTTATATCGCCCACAATTAGGACCAACACCTAAACGAATAAAATTACTTTATAACTATCTCATTGAAAATTTGTTAAAAAAAGAATAATTGCTGTTTGCAACCTATACATTCATCATCACCTTGGCAACTAAGTTCATAAAAAGTTTAACTTTTTAAACTTAGATACTCTAAGTGATAACTTTAATAATTGGAGCAGCAAGATGTGAATTTATATGTTGTGTAGCAAAACGAATTTGATGTTCTTCCAGCAATTCTGACTCTTGGTTGAATAAATTATAGATTTTTGATTAAGTCTCTTCTTTCTAAAAATCATCAGTTTGAATATATCTAAGGACTCGTGATCGCGTATTAAGCCCAACATTTGGACTTATAATACTGCTTTTGCAAGTTCATCTACATCGAAATATGTCGAGAAGATAAAAATTCTTTCATGATACTTTTCCATAAGTATTCAGTCCATGCAAACTCTAGGTGTAGGCTGTTGTATTGACTTACACAACAGCCTATTTTTAGGTTTTAATAGCGTCCGCAGTGCTGTAATAAAGGTATAAACAACTGATTTTGCTGATACCTTTATGCACAAGAAGGTTAACTTTATCTATTTTTTAACGACAAGCTTAACGAACGAGATCTTCAATACCAATCAGTTTTGGTAATTTATCGATTACTTTATTTAACTCGGCATTAGCTGGAGAAATACATCCAGTGTAATGGCTCAGTTTTGTTACAGTACCATCAGGCTTTTTCCAAGAAAAATAAGCACTTGGCTGGTCAGTTGCTGTTTCTTCACAACCTGTTGTTTTGACATTTGCGCCCGTAGCAGGACGATAGGTTTTTAGCTCTTGTTGTAATTTCTTATAAACAGAAGGATCAACCGTTAAATCCTGAGTTCCTGTCACCTTGGTATATTGTTTACCATCAAAATGAACAGCTCCTTCAGGTGTAATCTCAACAGAATAGATTGGGCATGCACCAAAACATGGACTAGACGAATAGCGAATTGTTTCTTGCGCCGTATCCTGAGGTTGTTGAGGAGTGGTTGCGCAACCAACTAAAGAAAAAGTAAAAAGGCCCGCAATGAATAATTTTTTCATTTGTTGATCCATTATAAAGTATGTTATTCAAATTTAACAAATCGTAGAAATTTTGTCATTTAGATTGATGTAAAAAAAATGGAAAAATCACTTAAATTTGCTTAGGCTATTTGGAATCAGAGAAAAAAATAAGAGCTGTACATGAGTTATTTAAGCTTAGTCTTGAGCTTGAAGAATTAAGCGAGCAAGTTCTAAATCATCAGTATAAGTAATCTTGATATTATCTGAACGTCCCTGCACCACTTGTACAGGTTCATCCACATATTCCAAAGCACTTGCTTCATCAGTGATCACGATGTGATTGGCCAAAGCCTTTTCAATTGCACTTTTAAGAACGCCGAGTTTCGCCATTTGTGGCGTTTGTGCTTGCCACAACAACTCACGGCTTACAGTTTTCTCGATCTGATTATGGTGAGCTACTTGTTTTAGCGTATCACGAACTGGAATAGCCAAAATGGCACTTTGATTGTGCTGCTCTGCAGTCTGAACTAACCGAGTAAGACATTCTTTTGTCACACATGGCCGTGCAGCGTCATGGACCAATACCCAATCATCTTCATGGGCAATTTCAGATAAATAGATCAAGGCATTTAAAACAGAATGTACCCGCTCAGCACCGCCCAAACAAAAATGCAGTTTATCACTATGCTGAAAAGACAGGGTTTTTGCAAAATTATCTTGTACACCAATGGCAAGTACGCAACCTGCTAAATCTAAGGAATTCAGTCGATTGACAGTGTGTTCAAGTACAGTATGCTCTTGAATATACTGGTATTGTTTTAATTCAGTTTTTGAAAAACGACTGCCCGAACCCGCTGCTGGTACAACCGCCCACAGCTTAGTCTGGGTTTTCATTGGTTGCAGTGTCTTCTTTTGCGTTAGGATCGATATAAATCGGTTTGTAATGGGTACTAATGGTACTCATTTGCACAAACGTCTCATTCGGTTTAATCAAACCTAAATCTAAACGAGCATGCTCTTCGATGGCTTCGCTGCCATTTTTTAAATCAAAAACTTCCGCCGCTAAAATACGATTACGTTCTTTTAGCTCAGTATTAATTTCTGCTTGCTGCGTAATTTGTTGAGTTAAAGCTTGGTGAGGAAAATAGCCCCCCTCACCTAGCCAAAACTGATACTGCAAGCTTGCCACCAAAGCGATGACAAGCACCAGAATCAATTTACTCGAGGTCGATCGAAACATCTCTATCATGAAAAATTCCCTACATCCTTCTTACAAGGAAGATCATCTGCAAATTCTATATGATTATGAATTTGCAGAGTTTCTCTCTTTTGTAAAGAAAGATGATCAGAAGTATTCAACATAGATAAATTGACCTTATTTTAGACCTTTGAATTCAGCTTTACCGCGGTAAGCTGCATTCGTTAATTCTTCAATGCGAAGTAATTGGTTATATTTTGCTACACGGTCAGAACGGCAAAGTGAACCGGTCTTGATTTGACCCGCTGCGGTACCAACTGCCAAGTCAGCAATTGTTGAATCTTCAGTTTCACCAGAACGGTGTGAGATCACAGTACTATAACCATTTGCTTTCGCAAGGTAGATGGCATCTAGAGTTTCAGTCAATGTACCGATCTGGTTGTATTTGATCAGAATAGAGTTACCGACTTTCTCATTGATACCACGTTGTAAAATCTTAGGATTAGTTACGAATAAATCGTCACCAACCAATTGGATTTTGTCACCAAGGATTGAGGTTAAGTAGCTCCAACCTTCCCAGTCAGATTCATCTAAACCATCTTCAATCGAAATGATTGGGTATTGGTTTACAAGACCCGCTAAATAGTCAGAGAACTGGTTGCTTGTGAATGCTTTATTGCCTTCACCAGCAAGAACATATTGACCATTTTTGTAGAATTCTGAAGAAGCACAGTCAAGTGCCAACATAATATCAGAACCAGCTTTGTAACCCGTTTGGCCAATTGCTTCAAGAATAACAGTGATTGCTTCTTCGTTTGAACGCAAGTTTGGCGCAAAACCACCTTCATCACCCACAGCAGTGTTTAAACCTTTTTTGTTTAAAACTGATTTTAGAGAATGGAAGATTTCAGCGCCTGCGCGTAATGCTTCAGCAAATGACGTGAAGCCTACAGGCTCAATCATAAACTCTTGAATATCAACATTATTGTCAGCATGCGAACCACCATTGATGATGTTCATCATTGGTACAGGCATGGTCAAAGTCGTTTGACCACGAAGATCAGCGATATATTGGAAAAGCGGGATTTTCTTTTCATCGGCAGCAGCACGTGCAGCAGCCAATGAAACTGCTAAAGTTGCGTTAGCACCTAATTTTTCTTTGTTTTCAGTACCATCAAGCGCGATCATCGTATTATCGATGTCTTTTTGTTCGAATACTGATTTGCCCACTAAAGCGTCACGGATAATGGTATTGACGTTATTAACCGCAGTTTTAACACCTTTGCCCAAATAACGTGCTTTGTCGCCATCACGAAGTTCTAAAGCTTCACGAGAACCAGTTGAAGCACCAGATGGTGCACATGCACGACCAACAACCCCAGATTCTAAAATAACGTCTGCTTCGATGGTTGGGTTACCACGAGAGTCCAAAATTTCACGTGCGCGGATGTCAACGATTTGGCTCATGAACAATTCCTCTGTTGAATGAAAAACAAGATGCAAATGATTGCATCAATGGGTGTCTAACTTTTTGAATCCTTTAACCAAAGTATCCAATTCTTTTAATTGCGCCAAGAATGGCTCAAGCTGAGATAAACGCAATGCACATGGTCCATCACATTTTGCAATTTCAGGTTCAGGATGTGCTTCCAAGAACAGGCCTGCTAACCCTGTTGCCATACCCGCACGCGCTAGAGTCGTAATTTGGGCACGGCGACCACCTGCAGAATCAGCACGCCCACCTGGGGTTTGCAATGCATGGGTCACATCAAAGAATACCGGCACATTCATGTCTTTCATGGTGTCAAAGCCAAGCATATCGACAACCAAGTTGTTATAACCAAATGCTGAACCACGTTCACAAAGAATGAGTTTGTCATTCCCAGCTTCCAAACACTTATGCAAAATATGACGCATTTCGTGTGGTGCTAAGAACTGTGCTTTTTTGATATTGATAATGGCTTGGGTTTTCGCCATTGCTTCAACAAGATCAGTCTGACGACTTAAGAAGGCAGGAAGTTGGATAATGTCGGCAACTTCAGCAACTGGTGCTGCTTGGTACGGCTCGTGAACGTCAGTGATAATCGGCACATTAAAATGCTTTTTAATGTCAGCTAGCCATTCAATGCCTTTTTCCAAACCTGGTCCACGGTATGAGTTCAGGCTTGAACGGTTTGCTTTATCAAAGCTCGCCTTAAATACATAAGGAATGTCTAAGCGCTTGCAAATATCAACATAAGTTTCAGCAATTTCAAATGCTAAATCTTTTGACTCTAGTACGTTCATTCCGCCAAATAATACAAATGGCAAATGATTTGCCATTTGTATATCGCCTAAACGTACAACTTCTTGTGGTTTTAATTGTGACATTTAAACTTTCCCAGTTTATTTAAAACTCAGTACTTACTTTTGGTGCTGATTTTTAGCAGCCCCGATAAAACTAGCAAATAATGGGTGTCCATCACGTGGTGAACTTGTAAATTCCGGGTGGAATTGTACAGCAATAAACCAAGGATGTTCAGGAATTTCTACAGTTTCAACTAAATGTTGTACTGATGAATAACCTGAAATTTTCATTCCTGCTTCTTCAAGTGCAGGAATAAAACGATCATTCATTTCATAGCGATGACGATGACGCTCAGTAATTTCAGCTTTACCATACACTTCACGTGTCTTCGTGCCTTCAACCAATTCAGATTTTTGTGCACCCAAACGCATGGTACCGCCTAAGTCAGACTCAAGGCTGCGTTGCTGTAACTCACCACGCTCATCTAACCATTCAGTGATTAAACCAATGAGTGGGTATTTGGTTGAGCGGTTGAATTCTGTTGAGCTTGCTTCAGGCATTGCTGCTACATTACGTGCATACTCAATTACAGCCAATTGCATACCTAAACAAATCCCAAGGAATGGAATTTTGTTTTCACGTGCATATTGAATGGCTTTCATTTTGCCTTCAGTACCGCGCTCACCAAAACCACCTGGAACTAAAATCGCGTCAGCAGTATTTAAAATGCTAATATCTTGCTGTTCAAGCTCTTCAGCATTGACATAATCAATCTGAACTTTGACACGGTTTTGAATGCCAGCATGTAAAAGCGCTTCATTGACAGATTTATAAGCATCTGGCAATTCTACATATTTACCTACCATCGCCACACGTACTGTGTATTCTGGGTTGAGTAATGCTTCTACCACATTGTCCCAATCTTCAAGATTTGCTTCTGGAAGATCGTTGTAACCAAAACGTTCACAAATTAAATCATCAACATTTTGTTCGTAGAATGTACGTGGAATTTGATAAATCGTTTTTGCATCTTTACAGACCACAACGGCACGCGCTTCCACATTGGTGAACAATGCAATTTTACGTTTGGTATCGACATCGACATCATATTCAGTACGACAGATTAAAATATCTGGCTGAATACCGATAGAAAGAAGCTCTTTCACTGAGTGTTGCGTTGGCTTGGTTTTGAGTTCAGCCGCTGATTTGATGTATGGCAATAAGGTCAAATGCATGAGCATGGTACGTTTATGACCAAGCTCAACCATCAATTGACGTACTGATTCCATGAACGGAAGTGATTCGATATCACCAACCGTACCACCAATCTCAACGATTGCAACATCATAGCCTTCACCAGCACGAAGTACACGTTCTTTAATGTTGTCTGTAATATGTGGAATAACTTGAACCGTACCACCTAAGTAGTCACCACGACGTTCTTTATTCAAAACGTCTTGATATACACGACCACTGGTAAAGTTATTCAGTTTGGTCATTTTCGCACGACGTAAGAAACGTTCGTAATATCCCAAATCTAAGTCAGTTTCAGCACCATCCTCTGTGACGAAAACTTCACCGTGCTGAAATGGGCTCATGGTACCTGGATCGACATTAATGTATGGATCCATTTTTACCATAGTGACTTTTAAGCCACGAGCTTCCAAAAGTGCAGCAACAGAAGCAGCAGAAATACCTTTACCTAGTGATGAAACCACACCACCAGTGACAAAAATAAAATGGGTCATTGAGTTTCTCGTACAATCGAGCCGAAATCGGCCTACAATGTTGGGCAATTTTACTGTACTCTGCCCCTATAAAGCAAAGTCAAACCGCATCAATTCAAAGAACTATAAACAACTGGTTATTCTATCAGCATTTTCGATAAAAATTTAAGGGTTTTGTGGATTTTTCATCCATAAATGAGCGTTCATCAATCAAATTCATCAACAAATGAATTAAAAATCAGGTTTGCATCACAGACGAATCAGCTTCAAACCCTAAACCTCTTTGCAAGCATTTATAAAATATCAACAAACTCAACAATGCGTAGTGATTTCTTCACATAGATTTACTGTTATAATTGCTGCTGTCCTTTTTTAATATGTTGTTTTAGCAATGGCGAATAAAAAACTTTTAATTTGTGCAGCACTTGCGACTGGTCTTTTATTAACTGCTTGTGTGAAAAAAGAAGAACCTAAAAGCGAAGAGCAGACTGCAACTGAGACTCAAGCTCAGCCTGAACCTGAAAAAATCCAAGAGTTCGAGTCTTTAGAAAGTGTCGATAAGCATGAAGCTCCAGCGCCAGTTGTAGAAACAACGCGTGAAGAAACACCAAATACAACGACTGAGATTCGTCGTGAGACTCGTCCAGCTCAAACAGAAACACCAACTGAAGCTCCACGAGCAGAAGAGCAAAAACCTGTAAATGCTGAACAGAAACCAGCAAAGACAGAACAGCCTAAAGCAGAACAACCTGTGAAAGCTGCAAAACCATCTGCACCAGCTCAAAGTGAAGATGACGCTGTTGCTGCTGCAATTGCTGCTGCAACCCCTGCTTTAAATAACTAAGGTTTCAGTTGCAGTAAAAAAGCCAGTTGAAATCAACTGGCTTTTTTATCTCAATAAATTTAGTAATTCTTAAAAAAATCCGCCATCAAACGCGAGGCCCAAGACTTCACTCTTAAACTCTCATAAAAACCACAATGACTGCCTTTCTTCGTCGTTACTACAGCAATATTGTCCATTTGCTGAATGGCATCCTTATAAGGTTCTAAGTTTTTAATTGAACAAACCGGATCATCTTCTGCATTGAGAATCATCAATGGAATTTTCACATTTTCAAAAACATAGATTGGATTAATGGCCTGGCAATAACTCTGATAATCCTGAAATCCAGCCATTTCAAAATATTCTTTTTCAAACGCTTCCAAACTTGTTGTCGTCAGCACTTTTTCGACAGAGGCAATTTGATTCCATGTATTCTGATACGGATAAATGAAGTATTTAAATAACTTCTTGGTCATCATTTTACTATAAAAAGGATGTACATTTTTAAAACCGATTTCAGTGTTATAGCCAGGACACATTGCAAAAGCCGCTTTGAATGGTGTATCTAAACCTTGCTCGCCTAAATAGCGCACCAAAAGCCCCGTGCCCGCTGAGGAACCAACAGCATATAGATCGGATTGTGGAAACAGATTTTGGATATGCACAAGCTGTTCTTTTAGGTCGCTGGTTGAACCAAACAGTGAAATACGAGGCACGGGCATTGGTAATCCAGCATGACCACGGCGCAAACATAGTGCAATTCGCCAACCATTATATTCATGCAAATCTTTGACCAGTTCACGCATACTTTCAGGAGTCCCTGTAATGGTATGCATAATCACAATGGTTGGTGTTTCTACTGGTAGGTCATATCCATACCACGCAACCGCAGTGATACCTCCATCTTGCATAATCAAACGATCAACGCGATCATATTCAAGTTTGATAGTCTTCTTACGAATGACATCGAAATACAACAAGTGCATATGGGTATTACTGAGCCAAGGCGTAGGACGATATTTTTGCTTTAACTGGGGTAGTTTTTCTAAAACATCTTTAATTTTCCCTTTCGGGTCATAGTACATTTTGGGTTGCTCAGCACCAAGCACTGAATCAAGGAGTTCTGAGCCTAACACTTTGATTTTATCTAAAGCAGATATACCCATATTCAATAACCGCCTCTATCTAAGCATGAGTAAATGTTTGTCGCACCAAAGCCGCGACCTGTTGTCCCCAGATGGCATAGATTTCTTTGCTTGGATGAAAACCATCGCTTGCCATCGGCAAATCCATTGCTTGAAAAGCTTCAATATCATATTGAATAAATCGAAATTGTGATTGTGGTGCCAACCATAATTGTAATGCCTGATTCATTTGCTCTGCGTATTTTCCAAACAACCAAGCCAAAGGATTAGGCAAAGCTGGAAAATGCTGCATTGGTGGCACACCCGATACAATAATGAGTTTAGGTTGAAACTGACGCTGTATATAAGTGAATAGCCTTTTTTGTTGTTTAAGCCAAGATTTGGCAGAAGTCAGTTTAGTCACATCATTGACACCAATTGAAGTGATAACAACATCATAACACTGCTGTTCTAATAGTTGTACCGCTTGAAAAACCTGTTGCGTGGTATCACCTGTTTTAGCATGTAGTTTCCATTGCAACAGATATTCATCCTGCAACTCTGCGATAATCGCTCCTGACAAAGCTTGTTGCTGGGTTTCAACCCCAACACCTGCTGCAGCTGAATCGCCAAGAATGAGTAAAGAAAGTGGCTGACCTTGACCAACACGTCCATTACGCTCACCACGTGCTTCCGAAAGACGTGGTGTATTGTGACGAACTTTCATACCCTGTACGACTAATACAGGCAATAATGCAAAAGTTGAAAGCTTTAACCACATTTTCATTCTCTTAATATTACTTAGGCTATTTTTCAGACATCAATTCGGTTGATACTTGGCAAATCGTGCACCCATTTTTTCTGCCAATGCCGCCAAACCGCTCATTGGTCGGATCATCACTTCAAAATCAATGATTTTGCCTTGCTCATTAAAGCGAATCATATCGATGCCTTTAAGTGATTTTCCGCTGACATTGGCACTGAATTCCAACACCACATTTGCACCATCTTCGGTATAAAATTCACGGTGATAGGTAAAATTCTCAAAAACCTGAATCACATTGGTCAAAATAAAGAAAACCACGTGTTTCCCTTCATAAGGGTTATAAGCAACTGGTGAACGAAACACCACATCGTCTGCCAATAAATCATTTAAGTTGGATAGGTCACCTGTTTTAATCATCTGATGCCAGTTTTCTAAAGCTTGTTTTGTCATTTCCAATGTCATTGTTATTCTCCCTTGAGATTTAATCGATACGTCAGGAGCATTTCCTCAATAGCAAATGCTCCCTGTAGTTTTTACAACGTTGCCGCTAACTCAGCACCTTGGCGAATTGCACGTTTTGCATCTAACTCACCCGCTTCTTTGGCGCCACCAATCAAGTGAACACTTTTACCATCCGCTTTAAGTTGATCAAACATTGCGGTATACGATTCCTGACCTGCACAAATCACCACATTATCCACCTCAAGTACACGAATTTGACCGTCAACGGTAATATGTAAACCTTGATCATCCACTTTGTCGTAGCTGGCGCCAGCAATCATTTTTACATCACGATGTTTTAAGCCTGTACGATGAATCCAGCCTGTAGTTTTACCCAGACCTGCACCAACAGACGCACTCTTACGTTGCAATAAATAAATCTCACGTTCAGACTTTTCTAACTCAGCTGCTTTTAAACCACCTACATGTGTATAAGAGGTATCAATACCCCATTCTGCATAGAACTTTTCAGGATTTAAGCTGCCGCTATCACCTTCATGGGTTAAATATTCTGCCGTATCGAAGCCGATACCACCCGCACCAATAATGGCAACACGTTTGCCGACAGGTACACGTTCTTTTAGCACTTGGATGTAGCTCAAAACTTTTGGATGATCGATGCCTTCAAATTGTAATTGACGCGGCGTCACGCCTGTTGCAACCACAATATCATCGTAGTCCGCTTGGCTCAGTTCTTCATAAGTCGCTGTGTGATTCAGCACCAACTCAATATTCGGCTGTAATTCGATTTGACGTTTGAAGTAGCGTAAAGTTTCGTAGAATTCTTCTTTACCTGGAATGGTCTTGGCAATGTTGAATTGACCACCAATTTGATTGCTTGCATCAAAGACTTTAACTTTATGCCCACGACTTGCTGCATATACTGCAAAGCTCAAACCCGCTGGGCCTGCACCAATCACTGCAATATTTTTAACCGCATTCGCGTCTTTAAAGATCAGCTCAGTTTCGTAACAAGCACGTGGATTGACTAAGCATGTTGCAATTTTCATTGAGAAAATATGGTCTAAACAAGCTTGGTTACAACCAATACAAGTATTAATTTCATCGCTACGACCTTCACTGGCTTTTAATACAAACTCAGGATCGGCCAACATTGGGCGTGCCATAGACACCATATCGGCATGACCAGAGGCCAATACATGCTCTGCCATTTCAGGGGTATTAATACGGTTCGAGGTAATCAATGGGACTGAAACTTGACCTTTTAGTTTTTCAGTTACCCATGTAAATGCAGCGCGCGGTACTTTGGTTGCAATGGTTGGAATACGTGCTTCATGCCAACCAATTCCTGTATTGATAATGGTCGCACCGGCTTTTTCAATTGCTTTCGCCAGTTGAATGACTTCTTCTAAGCTTGAACCCCCTTCAACCAAATCCAGCATCGACAAGCGATAAATAATAATAAAGTTTTCACCGACTAGATCACGGGTACGCTTAACGATTTCAATCGGGAAACGGATACGATTTTCATAGCTACCCCCCCATTCATCATCACGATGGTTGGTACGTGCTGCAATAAACTCATTAATCAGATAACCTTCCGACCCCATGATTTCGACACCATCATAGCCCGCGTATTGTGCCAGCTTGGCGCAGTTGGCAAAGTCATCAATGGTTTGCTGTACTTCAGCTGAACTTAATGCTTTAGGTTTAATTGGATTAATCGGTGCTTGAATCGCAGAAGGTGCAACAATCTCAGGCTGATAAGAATAGCGCCCTGTATGTAAAATCTGCATCGCAATCTTACCACCCGCATCATGCACTGCTTGGGTGATCACTTTATGTTTTTCTGCTTCTGCAATGCTATCCAGCTTAGATGCATGTGCGAATGTCAGACCCGCATCGTTTGGAGAAATACCCCCTGTTACGATTAATCCCACATCACCTTTAGCACGCTCTGCATAAAATGCAGCCATACGTTCATAACCTTGGGGTGCTTCTTCTAAACCAACATGCATAGACCCCATGAGGACACGGTTTTTTAAGGTGGTAAAGCCTAAATCAAGTGGCTTTAATAAATGTGGATAAGCTGACATGGTTTCTCCTTTGGCTCGCACTCTGCTAGCTAATGCAACTTGTTGCATAAAGTTATAAACAAGATTTGATTTTTATGCAACATATTGCATAATTCTGATGAGTCATTTTTTATTATGGAACATCATGTCACTAGCCCATGTTTTATTGACCAGCTTATTGGAAAAACCAAGTACAGGTTTTGACTTGGCTCGTCGCTTTGACCGTTCAATGGGCTTCTTTTGGAATGCGACTCATCAGCAAATCTATCGTGAACTCAACGGGATGCTGAAAAAAGGATGGATTTCGACATTAGAAGAACAAGCTGCCAACAGCCGTAAAAAAACTTATCAAGTTGAACAACTTGGAAGAATACAACTGGCGTCATGGATTGAACAACAAAGTGAACCCGCGCAATTGCGCGATGACCTCATGGTCAGGCTAAGAGCAGAAGCTCAACTCGGTGGCAATAATATTTTGCCTGAATTAGAACGCCATTTGTCGTTACATAAGGAAAAATTAAGCCTTTATCAAGCCATTCATGATAAAGATTTTAAAGATAACGAACCAACCAATCGCATTTTGTTTATCCATAAGATGATTCTGGAACTTGGTATCATTAAGGAAAATGAATGGATAAAATGGTTGGAACAAATGATTCCTCAACTGAAAAAGTTTGAAGAAGCCAACAATCGTGGAGAAAAATAATGCCGTTTTATAGTATGCCCGATCAAGAAAAATTATTTGTGCGACGCGTTGGTGAAGGCGAACCTGTACTCGTCTTATCCGGACTGGGCATGCAAAGCTGGCAATGGCTCCCTTTCTTATTTGCCAACCGCAAACAATATGAATTTATCATTCCCGACTGGCGTGGTTTTGGTGGTTCAAAAAATTGCGCGATTCCAAAGCTCGATGCAATCTCAAGTCATTGGAATGATGTAGACTCACTGATCCAACAATTAAAACTCGATCAATTCATCTTGATGGGTTATTCCATGGGTGCAACCACAGCCATGCATGGCATGAAGCATGGTGGTTTAGCTGAAAAACTTAAGGCCTATCTTCATATTGATCAAACTCCTAAAATTGCGGTTGATGATTCTTGGCAATACGGGTTATTTGGTCCAAAGCACCCTCAATTTAAAAAACTGTTAATTGATATCCAAACCTTATTGCTCGATTATAAAAACGCACAAACATTAGAGGATCTACCCAATGATGTTCGCTATAACCTTGTGAGCTTATGGGGTGATTTTATTGAACTGCAAGGCAGCAATAACTACACGCCTAAAATCGTTAAACTTGCTTTGCATCGCCCATTCTTACAAAAATACTTACTGCCAATTCAGCGTTTAGACTATCTACTTTGGTATGTCGAAAATTATCTCAATCATGATGAAGACTATCGTGAAGCCATCAGTCAGCTGAATTGCCCAACCACTTTCTTTATTGGTCGTGAATCTTCACTTTACCCAGAAACAGGACAAACCCTGATTGCAAATAGCTTGAGCAATGCAAAAGCAATTTATTTTGAACGTTCTGGACATACACCACTGATTACTGAACCAAGAAAATTCAGTCAAGAGATTGGGTATTTTCTGAGCGCGCTCTCAACGCAAGCCGCTTAGTTCTAGCATCATAAAAAAGCCAATCGGTTAAGATTGGCTTTTTTCTGTCTACTTTATTTTTTGTGTCGCATGTTTTTAGCAACATCCAACAACACTTGTGCAGTTTTATCCCAACCTAGACAACCATCTGTGACTGATTGACCATAGGTCATATCACAAGAAATTTTTTGATTGCCATCAACTAAATGACTTTCAATCATTACACCACGCACTTTTGACTCAGTACGCTCTGCGATAATTTGCTGTAAAACCTGAGGCTGTAATAACGGATCTTTACCACTATTACCATGACTACAATCAATTACCAGTGCAGGTAATTGTTTATGTTTGAAATGCATCGCTTGAATCGAAGCTAAATCATAGTTAGTCCCATGATTTGAACCACGTAAAATTAAATGTGGTAATGGATTACCTTCACTATGCAAAATTGCAGGTAGACCTTGTTGAGTCATCCCCAAGAATTGATGGCCATGCTGTGCTGATTGAATCGCATCCAACGCAATTTGAATCGAACCATCGGTACCGTTTTTGAAGCCAATACTGTATGGCATATGGCTGGCAATTTCACGATGAATTTGCGACTCACTGGTTCGCGCACCAATTGCGCCCCAAGCTAATAAGTCATCGAAATAACCAGTTGCCATTGGACTTAAAATTTCGCTTGCGATTGGCAAACCTTTTTCAATCAATTGTATATAAAGCTGACGAGATTTTTCTAAACCGAGTTGTAAGTCTGATGATCCATCTAAATTTGGATCATATAAGAAACCTTTCCAGCCTACCGTGGTACGCGGTTTTTCAATATATGCACGCATAACAAGGAAAATCTGATCTTTGACCTGTTCTTGTAATTGTTGTAAGCGATCAGCATATTCGAGTACTGCGATAGGATCATGAATCGAGCAAGGACCTGTAATCACCATTAAGCGATGATCATGTCCAGATAAAATATTCTGAATCGTTTGACGATGTTTTGAAATTTGCTGCGCTAAAGTTGCAGACAAGGGATACTGCGCTTTGAGTTGTGATGGCAAGCTAAGCATTGATTCTTTTGTATGTGATTGTGGTTGTGTCAAAGCAGTATTTAAAGCATTCATTTTCAATTCCTTTGGACTGGCCTTCTTCGCAGTCCTATCATTTATTTGAGCAAGTGTGATCTAAGCGATGTTGATTTTTTTGCAAAGTAAAACCAAGAAATCTTGCTAAAATATGAATAATTAAATGTATGCATGGTATTTCTCCTAAAATCATGATTGTTAAAGCATAAAAAAACCTGATCGGTGTTGCCGATCAGGTATTAACTGGTTGGGCAACCCTTTTGCTGCCCGAAACGCATCAGGCAACGATCAATATTGCCAAAAGTAAAAGTATGCGTTGGTGTTTACAGTATGCTTTAACATATTTATTTCAAATATCTAAAAAACGGTGTCTAACTATTAAATTACGCACTATTTCAGCATTTGACAAGCACTTTTTATATTTTTTTATTCCTATCTTCAAAACCTTAAAGTTTGACCTTTCGCTAGTTCCCCCATAGAATAGTGTAAAAATAAACCAATTTGAGATTACGCCAATGAAGTAAGTTCTATTTCCATCATCAAAGTTCATTTTTCTTTTTGATGTGCAAAATAGACTTAGCTATCGTTTAGCGCTTCTTTATTCTAAAACTTATCTCGATCTCTCTATTTTGCATATCCTGTTTATGAGGTTTCATATGACCCAACAGGCATGTATTATTTCCAACCTATCCCTTGAGTTAGCACAGCAAAAACTGTTTGAGCATCTGAGTTTTCAACTTCCCCTGCATCAGTTCACCGGATTGATCGGGCGCAATGGTCAAGGCAAATCATTGCTGATGTCTATTCTGCAAGCGCAAATGACAACAGCGTTACCCTACTCAGGTCAGATCACTTGGCAAACTCCACATCAATATCTGGCCCAGCACCAGCGTGTACAAGCAGATACAATCGCTCAAGCTTTGCATATTGATAATTTAAACGGATGCTTTGAACGTATCCGACAAGGCACTGCATCTTTTGCCGATTATGATCAAGTCGAACATCTGTGGCATTTACCCACAGAATGGCAACAGCTTTTACAAAGTGCGGATTTACCCATAGATCTTGATACGCCCACTCAGCATTTAAGTGAAGGCCAAAAAACCAAACTTGCACTGTGTCGCCTATTTCTACTCAAAGATCATTATCTATTACTAGATGAACCCAGTAATCACTTAGATACACAGGGTCGTGAATGGTTGATCCAGCAAATGTCTCAACACCCTACAGGCGGGTTGATAATCAGCCATGATCGACAACTGCTGTCTCATGTACAGGGTATTTTTTCTTTAAATCAGCTAGGGCTACATTATTACGGTGGCAATTATGCGCTATATCAGCAGCAACATCAGTTACAAGTCGACGCATTATCACACGTAGTACAGCAAGAAAAGCGTGAGTTAAAACAACTGAAAGAACAGCAACATCACAGCCAGATGAAAGCGCAGAAACGTCAAAAAGCAGGTGAAAAGCTAAGAGCTTCTGGTTCGCAAGCCCCTATCTTATTGGATGCTAAAAAGGAACAGTCAGAGCAGTCTCAGGCCCATCTGCGTAAACAACAAATCAAACAGCTTGCAAATGCAAAAGATGAACTGCAACAGAAGCAAACTCAACTGGAACATCTTAAAACCCAGTCTTTCGAATTTGCACTTACGGCCAGAAAGTCAGGAGAAATCTTACGTTGTCACCAATTACAACTCGCTTATGCGAAGACACAACCGATTGATCTTGCAATTACAGCTGGAGAAAAATTGCATTTACGTGGCGCAAATGGAACTGGCAAATCAACCTTATTGAAAACTCTTCAAGGTTTAATTCCACCACTTACAGGTGAGGTTTATTGCAAAGTAACTTCTACTTATCTTGACCAGAGGTTTTCGCTACTTGATGACACTATTTCAGCACTTGAATATTTACAACATATTGATCCTGGACTAACTGAACAACAAGGGCGAACCTTATTAGGAAACCTTCAAATTAGAAGAGATAAAGCACTTATGCCCATCTCCATCCTAAGTGGTGGCGAACGTTTAAAAGTAGCCTTGCTTGCTTTGAAACAACAGGCTGTTGCGCTATTACTTTTGGATGAACCAGAAAATCATCTCGATATCGAATCTCGTGAATTACTGGCTCAAGCAATTAATTCTTTTAGCGGTGCGGTGATACTGGTGTCGCATGACGAAACTTTTGTTGAAGCATGCGGGATCAAAACAAGTTATTTACTAAGTTAATCTTTAAATGATGTATTCAGCATGATCACAATGCGTATCATGCTGAATCCTTAACGCACTAAACCTTGCGGCTGCAAAATGATTAAGCCCGCTCCGCATAAAACCACAAGACCACCTAGAATATCCCAACGTGTCAGCATCACTTGATCAACATAACGCAGCCACAATAAGGCAGTAAAAATATAGATCCCACCATAAGCCGCATAAATACGACCTGATGCTGCAGGGTGCAAAGTCAGCAACCAAACAAAAACCGCTAAGCTTAAAGCAGTCGGAATCCACAACCAATGTGATTTTCCTTGATTCAAAATGAGATAAGGAAAATAACAACCAAGAATTTCAGCAATTGCTGTGACGAAAAATAACCCAAATACTTTAAGTACTTGGGTTATTGAAAAAGACAATTCAAACATTAAGCAGGTTCAGCACTCGGGTTAATATGATCTTCAAAGACTTCCAACTTCAAGCCAACATCTTTGCCATTCTCTGTTTTCACAGAAACTGCAACATTACCACCATGCTCAGCAAGCTCACCAAACAAAATCATCTCAGCTAATGGCTTTTTCAAATGCTCTTGGATCAGGCGTTGCATAGGACGAGCACCCATGAGACGGTCATAACCATTGGCTGACAACCAGTCACGAGCACTTTGATCAACATCAAGTACCACTTGTTTCTCATCGAGTTGTGCTTGCAACTCGGTTAAGAATTTGTCTACCACTGAATCGATGATTGTCGTCGGAAGTGCTTTAAATTGAATCACACCATCCAAACGGTTACGGAATTCAGGAGAGAATGCACGTTTCATTGCATCTTGGTTATCTGCGCTGTGATCTTGTTCAGTGAAACCAATACTTGCACGGACAATACTTTCTGCACCAATATTGGTGGTGAGCACAATAATCACATTTCTGAAATCAGATTTACGACCATTATTGTCAGTCAAAGCACCATGATCCATGACTTGTAATAACAAGTTGAATACATCTGGATGCGCTTTTTCAATCTCATCCAGCAACAATACACAATGCGGATTTTTATGAATCGCATCGGTTAGCAAACCGCCTTGATCATAACCAACATAACCTGGAGGCGCACCAATCAGGCGAGAAACCGCATGACGCTCCATATACTCAGACATATCGAAACGAACCAACTCTACGCCTAGCAATTTAGCCAATTGCTTAGTGACTTCGGTTTTACCCACACCTGTTGGACCAGCAAAAACAAAACTACCCACTGGTTTATCTGGTGCTTTTAAGCCTGCACGAGATAATTTGATCGCGGATGCAAGTGCTGTAATCGCTTCATCTTGACCAAATACCACACGTTTCAAATCACGTTCCAGATTTTCAAGTACAGACTTGTCATCTTTAGAGACAGTTTTCGGCGGAATACGCGCAATCTTAGAAACGATGTCTTCAATATTCTCAACTGAGATGGTTGTGCCATCGACTTCAGCTTTTAGACGACGCTGTGCACCTGCCTCATCAATCACGTCAATTGCTTTGTCTGGCAAGAAACGATCATTGATAAATTTAGCTGACAATTCAACTGCAGCAACTAATGCTTTATCATCGTATTCAACATGATGGAAATCTTCGAACTTGTTTTTCAAGCCACGTAAAATTTCAATCGTTTCATTGATACTTGGCTCGTTCACGTCAATTTTCTGGAAGCGACGCGATAAAGCATGGTCTTTCTCGAATACCTGGCGATACTCTTGGAAAGTTGTTGAACCAATGCAACGTAGACTGCCATTGGCCAAAGCAGGTTTAATCAAATTCGATGCATCCATGGTACTGCCCATGCTTGAGCCTGCACCAATAATCATATGAATTTCATCAATGAATAAGATCGCATTTGGATTCTTTTTCAAAGCATTTAACAATTGTTTTAAACGCTTCTCAAAGTCACCACGATATTTAGTCCCTGCAACCAAAGCACCAATGTCTAAGCTATAGACTTCAGCATTGGCAAGTGGTTTAGGTGCTTTACCATTGACGATTAACCATGCCAAACCTTCTGCAATCGACGTTTTACCCACACCTGGGTCACCCACTAAAAGTGGATTGTTTTTACGACGACGGCATAAAATCTGAGCCGCACGCTCAATTTCTTTTTCACGGCCAATTAAAGGATCTGTTTTACCCTTTTGTGCTTCGATATTTAAGTTCAGTGTATATTGCTCAAGTGGTCCAGCATTTGCTGAAGCAGCACTTTCACCTTCAATATCTTCAACCTCTTCCTCAACTTGAATCTCATCTTTACGTGTGCCATGAGACAGGTATTGAGTCAAAGTTAAACGATTAATTTGATGACGTTTAAGCAAATAAACCGCGAATGAATCTCGCTCTGAATACATCGCGACTAGAACATCTGCACCCTCAACCGTGCGGTCACCACCGCTCGATTGAACATGGAAAATTGCACGTTGCAAAATTCGATCAAAGCTCTCAGTTGGATGAGGGGCCTGTTCACTATTATCACCAAGTTTTGGGGTATGTTGCTCTACATATTCCTCTAATTCTTTACGCAAAGTAACGATGTCTGCACCACATGCTTTTAATGCATTTACGGCAGAATCATTATCAAGCAAGGCAAGCAACAAATGTTCAACTGTCAGAAACTCATGTCTCTTTTGACGAGCCATGCTAACAGCCAAACGTAACGATACTTCTAATTGACGACTGAGCATGTAACCCCCTTATATCTTGGGCTCTGTCAAAAAAAGAAAATCTTTTAATGAAAAAGCGAATTATTGACTTGATCTGCTGAGCTTCTGTAATCGTGATTGGATATACGTCTACAAGTCTCTTTGCTTCATAATCTACTGTTAGCATTAGTTGACTATCTTGGTCAAGATTCAAAACAAAGTATTGTTGTAAAAATTCAATTACAAAGAGAATTAGACTGATCCAATCGTTCAAAAAGTCAGCGAACTTGTTATTCATTTATGAAACAATATTAAATCTATGAAAAATTGTAATACTGCATGATCTTGCTTAAAGCCTAACAAATCATCCATAAGTTTAATATATTGATACTCAGTATATTGTTTCATGTTTTTAGCACAAAACAAGATATACATTGATATATACATCGAATCGAAAGGCCAGACTTTATACTTTTATGAACAACGTATGTACTATTTCACCCATAGTATATGAGCCACCTCATGGCGCAAGGTCTTGCGCATGAGGAATGAAGTTCCGCAAGAGCGTTGCTTTTCTTAACGCTTTCACTCACAGCATGGCTGTTCGTCTTGCGCATGAGGAATAACATTCCGCAAGTGCGTTGCTTTTCTTAACGCTTTTACTCGCAACATAGTTGCTCGCCTTGCGCAGCTAAAAAGCGTTGCTTTTCTTAACGCCTTCACTCACAGCATAGCTGTTCGACTTGCGCAGCTAAAAAGCGTTGCTTTTCTTAACGCTGCTCAGGTTCGATCTGACACAACAACGGATGGCCTTGCGAACGGGCATAATTATTCACTTGATTCGCTTTGGTTTCAGCAATATCACGTGGGTAAATACCAGCAGTACCTTTACCTTCATAATGAACTGTTAACATGACCTGACTGGCCTGATCAAAATCCATAGAAAAGAAACTTTGTAGGACTTCAATCACAAAGTCCATTGGTGTGTAATCATCATTCATAAGCACGACCGCATATAAAGGCGGCCGTTTTAACTCTGGTGGGGCAGTTTGTACAACCACCTCACCTTCATGATCCTCTTGCGAATCACTTAAACGTGGATTTAAGTGCCAATCGACATAACCTGATTGATGAAAAGAGTTTTTCACTTCACTTAAATTCATCTGACGTTTGTATCTTCGCATATTGGGTTCTTAATCTAAAAAATTATTGGGCGTTTGCTTCGGCTTGAGGAATTTCTGACACAAAAGCAGAGCCTACATCTACAGGCTTACCACGTTGCCAGCTAAAACGTTTGATTACAGGCGTACCTGATCCTGTTAAACGAACTTCAATGAATTGAGGTGTAAACCCTTTAGGCATTGTCCAACGCCCGGTTAGACGCTCAAAATCATCAAAATTGAAGTTTTTATCTTCTAAAGGCACAACTAAAATTTCAGTATCTTTGATTAAGCGCAATTCAACCGAACCAGAAGCTCTGCGCTTATTTGGACTGACTTGAACAAGATCAATCTGATATTCAAAGGCATTTTCAGGTAAAGATTTAATTGCCATATTTTGAATGGTTAAGCTTACACCACCACGTTGTCTCAAAATATCACGATAAATCGCATTCATCCCCTCAAATTGGGTCTTATCCGCATTGGCTTGATTCACTGCCTTGAATAAGTCATCTGCATTACCCACAGCCATATCACGCTCTTGAACAGCAGCATTTAAACTCTTGCTGACTGAATCCAATGCAGTCTTTTGTTTCTGAACCACATCAACCAATTGTTCAGCATCTGCATCATAACCAACCACTGTTAAACCTTGACGGTGGCCGACAGTATAACCAAGCAAAAAACTGCTACCGATAAGAACAGTAGCACCAATAATCAAAGGTAAATTCGTTTTTAAGAATTTATTTTTTTCAACGGAACTGTCTGGTGAAGTAGTCGGTTCAGCGTTTTCCATCATCATCTCTATCGTTATGATCTGCATCAAAGCACACATTAAAATCGAAATTTAAATGTGTGTGAAGTAAAAAAGCGTTTTTTATGGTAATAAACCAATACCTTCCAAGCCTGCGGCCTCATCAAAACCAAACATTAAGTTCATATTTTGAATCGCCTGACCTGCAGCGCCTTTCACTAGATTGTCTTGAGCAACCAAGATAATCAGCTTATTCGGTTGTGGGCGATAGAGTGCAATTCTGAGCTCATTGGCACCACGAACACTACGTGTTTCTGGGGAACTATTTGCAGGCATAACATCAACAAAACGTTCATTTTTATAGAAATCTTCGTAAAGTGCTTGCAAGTCAAGTTGCTGACCTTGTTCGCTTAAGTCAACATAAATCGTACTCAGCATGCCACGAATCATTGGCACGAGATGTGGCACAAAAATAAGCTGATCAAACTGCCCTTTTTGCCCTGAGATATTTTCAAGCGCTTCAACAATCTCGGGATGATGACGATGTCCAGCAACACCATATGCTTTGAAATTATCAGCGTTTTCACTGTAAATCATACCTAAGCTTGCTTTACGCCCCGCCCCAGATACCCCTGACTTTGCATCCACAATGATACTCTGAGTATTGATTAGTTGCGTTGCCGATTTTAGCAATGGCGCCAAACCTAATTGTACTGTTGTTGGATAACAGCCAGGATTACCAATCACTTGTGCTTGCTTGATCTTCTCACGATTTAACTCAGTTAAGCCATAAACAGAATCTTTTAATAAGGCTGGACAACTATGTTGCATACCATACCATTTTTCAAACTGAACCAAATCCTGCAGGCGAAAATCAGCTGCAAGATCAATTACTTTTGTACCAGCAGCAATCAATTTTTCAGCATATTGCATTGCGACGCCGTGTGGCGTTGCAAAAAATACAACATCGCATTGTGCTAATTGATCTAAATCCAGATCAGAAAACTCGAGTGTTGTATGTCCACGTAGACTAGGGAACATATCTGCAACACGCTTTCCTGCTTCTGTACGAGAAGTGAGAATACGAACCTGAACTTGTGAATGTCTTAATAAAAGACGTAATAGCTCAACCCCAGTGTATCCAGTTCCACCAACAATACCAACAGAAATCACGTGTAACACCTCAAGCGTTCAATTAGATAAATAGTATGGCAGTTTGCCCCATTTTACACAATCTTCAAGTGCCTAACATTTAAGAAAATAACAGGACAATCCATCATCCTTATGCAGTGAAAAAACTATAATTGGATACAAATAAACGGATTATATTTGAATTGATTCTACCATTGGTCAAGAAATACTATTGAATCATTTCACTATTCGAATAGAATAAAAAAATTGCGGTAATAATAAATTTCATGGATGCAAAATTTTTTGGAGAGCTGGAATGCCTTCTTTGATGTCAAAACAAAGATTACATCATCATATCTGCTTAGGGCTAAGTACACTTCTACTCAGCTCTGCATTAATTGGCTGTGGAAGCGGTGAAAGTAAAGCAGACATAGAGACCACCCCAACAGTGCAAGAACCGAAGCCAAAGAGTTTCAATATCAAAGCTGCTATTGAGATGCGAGATGTTGTACTAAAAGTATTCGACAATTTTGATAATACACTGGTTCTCGAACAAAACTTAAGTACCACATCAGAGATCAATATCACATTACCCCGGACGCTAGATAAAGAACGTTTATATCGCATAGAAATTTCGACCACCCCTAACTCATCAATTTATGACTTTCAGAACTATCAATATCAAAATGTTTCTATGACTTTGCATAGTTTGATTGAAGTCAATACCAGTAATCTTACACAAACGATTTATATCAATCCTAACTCAGAAGCTATTTATCAACGCGCGTTAGTTCGTTCTGGGGTACTCCCGACAGATATCAATGTTAACCCAACACAAATTAGTGCATTACAATTAAATTTAGCAACCGCCGATGTAAATACAGCACTGACCAGTGCTTTTTATCAGTTGGATATCCCTAATCTAAATCCATCGTATCTTCTCAATGTTCTTTCACCAGTAAATGCGACTTTAAAGTCAAATTTATACATCAATAGTTATCTCAGTTTTGGTTTTATGCAGCAATGGGCCAACTTATACCCTAACAATAACTTCGCTGAATTCACCAAGAACTTAGCCGTTGACTTAAAAGATGGTTATCTTGATGCTAAAAAATTACGTGGGGATCAAAACACTCTTACCTCTTTGGTGATTCCAACACCAGATAATATTGACCCATCTAAAAATAACTTGGTATTTATTGCAGCAAATCAAAAGAACGCAAGAGACACGTTTGCAACCTCGTTAAAACAAGCTGTACTACAGTTAGCAGATACTTTTAACCAAGCTGCATTAAACCCTCAAGCCTATGCCCTGTTACAACAAAAGTCCTATGCTGGAAATGGCCCTACAGGTAACGCAGCAAATGCCTTCCGAGTCATTGGTGCTGGTGATTATCGCCGTGCCGTAGGTTTTTCTGACACGACTGCAACCTGTCACGGCTCTATTTACCCCTGCAAACAAGGCATTACAGGAATTAATATTGTCAACGCAAACTTACCCTCGATTGAATACTTAATTGGAAATTACAAAGACCCAAACAGTAACTGTCAACTCAATATTCGCGGGGATGGAAACTTAGAGCTCATCAAAGATGGAAGAACTTATAGCTCAAAACTAGATGCTGACAGTACTGATAACTTATTGCAGGTAAACAAAGATAATTTCGAATATTTACTTAACAGTAGTTCTGCCGAGCCAAACAATAGCACACTGCAATATACTTTTATCCAAGTGAAAGTAAAAGCAAATCAGGTATTAAGTGCAAGCGCTGGTTTGGATAACCGCAAAGCACCGGATCAATTGCAAACAACACAGTTGCAGTGCAATTTCTAAGATTTATGCCACTCATGTAAGCAATGGCACAGTGATGTCATTGCTTACAAAACGCGATTTCAGTATGAGAAAATAATCTGAGTATTGCTAAGCAATACAACAGACTTTTTTGTTTTTATGAAATATGTATTTGCCATCCTGATATTCAATGACCACTGCTATACTCATAGCAAATCTATTTATTACTCCTGTTTTAATGTCTTTAAAATATCAAATTCCAACTTTACTTGTTTATTCAAGACTACTCTTGGGTTTTCTCATTGTCATTGTGACCCTGCTACAACCTCAGCTCTTCCCTATTTATACCGTGGTATTTTTAACGCTGGGACTTATCAGTGATATCTTTGATGGCATCATTGCAAGATATTTAGGTGTATCAAATGAAAAATTGCGTCGCTTAGACTCCAATATTGATCAAATCTTCTTTATTTGTGCAATCGTATCAATTTACTTACAACAACCTCATTTTTTTCAACAATACATTTGGCCAATTCTGATTCTGATTTTATTTGAAGTGGCGATTTATATAGTTAGCTGGATTAAGTTCCGTAAAGAAGTGGCCACTCATAGTATTGGTGCAAAAATTTGGACCTTATTTCTCTTTGCCTTATTGGTACAAGTGACACTCACAGGCCAAAGTCAAATTTTATTCTGGATTGTTTTTTGGCTGGGTATTTTGACGCGGACTGAGATCATCGCTATTATTTTGGTACTCAAACAATGGCAGAATGATGTACCTAGCCTGAAACAGGCATTTCGTATTTGTAAAGGCTTGCCAGTCCAGCAAAATCGTCTTTTTAATGGCTAGGCGATTTTATTTTTTATAATACCAATTGGGCAATTGCGTCTGTTTCAGCTGTTTTCGATGCTCAAGATAGTGCGCATCGTGCTTTGCGACCTCATTCCAGAATGCTGCACTATGATCAAAATGTTTGGTATGTACCAACTCATGTACACAAACAGATCGTACAATATGCGCAGGCATCAGCACCAATGCCGCATTTAACATGATGTCGTGTTTGGAGCTACAACTCCCCCAGCGTGTTTTAGGTTTTCGGATACTACATTGCTGATACGGCAAACTGATGTGTTGACTCACTTGAGCCAAATATTCAGGTAAAAACTGCTTTGCATAGGCCAAAACTGCTGCTTGCAAAGCGTGTTCAGACTGTTCATCTCTTACCCAGATGATGTACTGATCAAAATCAAATTTAAAAATATGACGTTGCTGTTGCGGAATAATTCGAAATGCTTGCGTATGAAAAAATAAAGTCAGCTGTTCAGGAAATACCGCAACTTGATTAAATTGCTGT
Source organism: Acinetobacter gyllenbergii (assembly GCF_001682515.1). Classification (NCBI taxonomy): domain Bacteria; kingdom Pseudomonadati; phylum Pseudomonadota; class Gammaproteobacteria; order Moraxellales; family Moraxellaceae; genus Acinetobacter; species Acinetobacter gyllenbergii. Next base: position 255,809 of record NZ_KV575261.1, read on the forward strand.
TGTTGTTTAGCCCATGTCTCGATCAACCATGGTTCTGATTGATGCAAAAATTGCTGAATCTGTCTTTTGCTGCAAAACAATGGAACTGTGAGGCGAATACCTGTTGGCTCAACACGCAAGCGCAAATTTCTCGCCCTTGCATGTCGAACAACTTTAATTTCAGGTAACAGCGTTTCTAATGAAACTAATTGCATTATTGTGCAGTACGCTCTTCAATACCATTATCCGTGGCAACAACCGCGATCGTTGCTGGATTCAAGGCAAAAATACCATTGGTCACAACACCAGGAATATTATTCAGTGTTCTCTCCAATTCAAGTGCATTTAAAATATTCAGATTAAAAACATCTAAAATGACATTACCGTTGTCCGTTACTACGCCTTCACGGTAAACAGGATCACCCCCTAAGGCAACAATCTTACGGGCAACTGCAGAACGCGCCATTGGAATTACCTCAACAGGAAGCGGAAAATCACGCCCTAATTGATCCACCCATTTTGAGTCATCCACGATACATACAAATTTCTTTGCAATTGATGCCACAATTTTTTCACGGGTTAATGCCGCACCACCACCTTTGATCATATGCATATGGCGGTCAATTTCATCAGCGCCATCCACGTAGGCATCTAACCCACCCACTGAGTTCATATCAACCACTTCAATCCCGAGCTTTTGTAAACGCTCTGCGGTTGCATTTGAACTTGCGACTGCTGCTTCTAATTGCAATTCAGGTAATAAATCAATTAAAAAATTAACGGTACTTCCTGTTCCTACGCCCAAAATGCCGCCTTTAGGCAAATGTTTCAAAGCTGCTTTGGCCGCAGCTTGTTTCTTTTCATCTTGGCTTGCATATAGACTCATGACTTCACTCAACTATTTTGACATTTGCTGCAAGAAAACAGCGCAAATGCACAGGGGTTTGCTACAATGATTGCCTATTTTAAACTGTTATAGGGAAGATGAACATGCTGTCTCGTGTGGTACGACAAATTTTACAAGCAACGGTTTACGATGTTGCGATTGAAACACCGCTTGAAGCAGCTCCACGAATTAGTCACAAAATTAATAATAACATTCGATTTAAACGTGAAGATTTACAACCCGTTTTCTCTTTCAAGCTACGTGGTGCTTATAACCGCATTAGCCAATTGCCCAAAGACCAACTGGAACGTGGTGTAATTTGTGCATCTGCTGGCAACCATGCTCAAGGTGTTGCACTATCTGGAAAAAAATTAGGCATTCATGCCATTATTGTCATGCCAAGCACCACACCTGATATTAAAGTACAGGCCGTAAAAAGCTTAGGTGGTCAAGTCGTGTTACATGGCGATAGTTTCGATGTTGCCAACAAATATGCAAAACAGCGTGCCGAAGATGAAGGCTTGGTATTTATCCCGCCTTATGACGATGAACTGGTCATTGCAGGTCAAGGAACCATCGCGAACGAATTATTACGCCAGTGGCGTGATGTTGAATACGTCTTTGTTGCTGTTGGTGGTGGCGGTCTCATTGCAGGTGTTGCAGCCTACTTAGGTGAAGTTGCACCGCACGTTAAAGTGATTGGTGTTGAATACGAAGAATCTGCCTGCTTAAAAGCAGCACTTGAAACCAATGAACGTGTGATTTTGCCACATGTAGGGCTATTTGCTGACGGTACCGCAGTGGCACAAATTGGTGAGTTACCTTTCGATATTATCCGCCTACGCAAATCAGATAACTCTGGCCCAATCGTCGACCCTGACATTGTCACCGTCAATACCGATGAAATCTGTGCTGCAATTAAAGATACCTTTGATGAAAATCGCAGCATTGTTGAACCATCAGGTGCAATGGCCTTGGCGGGTATCAAGAAATATGTAGCTGAGCATCAACTTAGCGGTAAGAACATGGTCTCCATTGTATGTGGTGCCAATATGAACTTTGACCGCTTACGCTATATTGCTGAACGTACCGAGTTGGGTGAACGCCGTGAAGCCATCTATGCGGTGACCATTCCTGAGCAGAAAGGCGCTTTCCTGCATTTCTGTCGTGCCTTGCAAGGTCGTAACATCACCGAGTTTAATTACCGTGCCAGTGACAGTAGTCTGGCACAAGTCTTTGTCGGGATTAGCCTCAAAGGCGGTGAAACTGAACGTCATGAAATTCATGAGATGCTAAAACAACAGTATGAAGTCGATGACCTGTCTGACGATGAGGTGGCTAAACTGCATATTCGTTATCTGATCGGTGGTCATGCCAATATTGAAAATGAGCGCTTGTTCCGCGTTGAGTTTCCTGAGCGTCCAGGTGCATTACTCACTTTCTTGGAGCGTTTAGGACCAACCCACAATATCACCCTATTCCATTATCGTAACCATGGTGCAGCAGAAGGCCGTGTTCTTGTTGGTCTAGAAGCAACTGATGCAAAACAAAATCCAGATGGGTTGATCGAAACATTAGAGAAAATTACTTATCCTTATGCTGAGATCAGTGACAATACAGGTTACAAACGTTTCCTTAAATAAACCGTCTCATCACTTAAAGCCGACCTCATGTCGGCTTTATTTTTATCTGATGATTTTGATCTTTTATCTGTGATCGCAAACAAAATCATTACACATCGAAAAGCATTCCATTTTAAAATGGATAAAAAGACATTTTTATCATTTAGTTAAGGACAGTTATGGCACAGTTTGCAGTCATCGGGTTAGGGAGTTTTGGGGCAACTGTTGCATTGGAGCTAACCAAACTTAATCATGATGTCATTGGTATTGATACCATCAAACGCAATGTCGAAAGTCTTGCAGATCGCATTACCCATGCGGTGATTGCGGATGCTACCGACGAACATGTTTTAGAAGAACTCAATATCCAGAATTGTGATGCAGTGGTCGTGGCTATTGGTGAAGATATTGAAGCCAGTATTCTCTGTGTTTTAAATCTAAAAAACCTTGGTGTGGAAAAAATCTTGGTTAAAGCCAAAACCAAAGCACATCACACTATTCTGTCCCATTTAAATGTTAGTAAAATTATTCATCCTGAAGAGGATATGGGGGTTCGCGTTGCCCAAGCCCTCAATTATCCGATGGTCAGTCGCTATATGGCATTGGATGATGATCACTACATTGTAAAAGTTCCAGTCAATGAAAATCTCAATAATGTGAATTTATCTGGGATCTTAAAACAAGAACCCAATATCAAATTACTTTTATTAAAACGAGATCAGCAAATTCTCTATGAAACAGATGCCAATTTCACGCTAAAAACGGATGATGTTCTGATTCTAGAAGGCTCTCTCAGTCATCTTAGAAAACTTTCAGGATGTTTCGCATAATATGGCACTCAAAATAAACTCCCAGAAGATTTTTAACCTCAGTCCACCCTCTTTACTGGCAATTGGATTTCTCAGTTTTATTATTATTGGCACAATATTACTGAAACTGCCGATTGCCAATAAAGGCAATGTCAGCTGGATGGATGCCTTATTTACAGCCACCTCCGCTGTGACCATTACAGGCTTATCAGTGGTCAATCTGAATGACTCTTTTAATCATCTCGGACAGTTTATTATTCTTTTACTGATTCAATCTGGCGGCCTAGGTTTCATGACCTTTGCCATTTTGGCGGCATTGAGTCTTGCACCCAAGCTCGGTTTAAAACAACAGATGATGGCACAAGATAGTTTAGGCCAAACCAGCCTATCCAAAGTCACATTTGTTGCCAAGGGTGTTGTCATGTACACCTTGCTCTTTGAGCTGATTGGCGTGATTATCCTAACGGCCTCCTTCGCCCCTATGTATGGTTTTGCCCGTGGACTGTATTATGCGGTTTTCTATAGTGTTTCGGCCTTCAACAATGCTGGTTTTTCCCTATTTGATAACAGTCTGATTAACTTTCAAAGCCATTATTTGATTTGTCTCACTATCAGTATTTTATATACCTTGGGTGGCATCGGCTTTTTGGTGTTAATTGATGTGAAACAGAATAAACGCTGGAGCAAGTTAACAGCAAACAGTAAATTGATCCTCAGCACCATCGCCATATTAAACCTTGTTGCCTTCGTGCTGATCTGGCTTTTGGAATCCAACAATCCACTTACCCTTGGCTCAATGAGTTTGGGGGAACAAGCCATGAACGCATGGTTTCAAGCCACCGTCCCGCGTTCTTCAGGCTTTAATACCATTGACACCGGCTCGATGGAACATAGTACGGCTTTACTGACCATGTTACTTATGTTTATTGGGGGTGGTTCGCTCAGTACAGCTGGCGGCATAAAAGTCGGCACTTTTGTGATTTTATTGCTCTGCGTGATTTCATTTTTAAGACGCAATGAAGAAATCCGTATTTTTAACCATTCAGTGTCACAAGAAACCACCTATAAAGCACTTGCTGTAACCGCGATTACAGGCATGTTGGTCTTTGTCGGCTGCTTTATTATTTTCTTGCTTGAACCGAAATTAGATGTACTCGACTTAATGTTTGAAGTGGTCTCTGCCGCATGCACAGTAGGACTCTCGAGAGGTGTGACAGGAGAGTTACATGACGGCAGTTTATTCGTCCTAAGCCTGCTGATGTTTACAGGACGGCTTGGGCCTTTAACACTGGCCTATCTGATTGCAACACCGAAGAAGAGCCGCTTAAAACATGCCAATGCCAATATTCAGATTGGGTAATGCTCTAAAGGCTGCTCAATCACAATCACTTGCTGACAGATCCCGTCAGCTTGGCGTTGTTGCTCAAAGACAGCTTTAGACATCACATCAAAATGATCACAGAAACTAATTTCTTGCGGGTCGATGGAGTAAACCAAGGATTGGTTTCCCGTCCCTTGTAATGTGTCATAAAACACAATGACAAAGTTACCTTGTTCAAAAGCGCGTTGAATCTCTGAATATGTTAAAGCAGCTTGAATTGGAATCTGGAGATTTTGTGCCTCCAGATAACTTTGCTGCTCTTTTGCCTCAATATTTGGATCAGGCGCCGTATAGAACGACACTTCAAAACCTAATTTCTTCATCGCCACAGCCAAAGCGATGGTATATGTCCCATCTTCTTGGTCATGTCCAGACAAGCGAATTAAATCAGCAATATCAACATGGGTATGATATTGCTTCACAATTAACCAGAGTGCAAAGACGCCACAATTTGCTTCAAGCTGCAATAGAGATTCTGGAATATTTAAACTCATTTAGTACCAGTTCATTAAAGATACGCCCAAGCCGACATAGGTTGCTCGGTGGTTATAATCAATCAAGCTCTCGCCATAGCCATCAAACACTTGAAAATGACCACGTAATTTATCTTTAATTGGGAAAGCCCAGTCAAACTGAACCGCACCATGCGAACGATCACCACCTTTCAATGAATGACGTAACATTAAGGAAAAATCATTATTCCCTTTGCGGTAAAACGCAGTTAAATCACCACGCCCAATATAATCCTTAATGTCTGGGTTATTGTCATCTTTGGCATCTTCTTCTACTCGATACCAAGGACGTAACATGAGTGCGAAGTTATCTTTTTCAAAACCAAGATTAAAGATCACACGGTTCCAGCTACGAGATAACGGATCTGAACGACCATTGGATTGGTGGTTCAAAGTCACCCCAAGCAGACGTGCATTTAGACCTAAAATTTCATAATTGGTTCTAAACATCAAACTCGCTTCTGGTTCATAATTGGTCTCACGGAATGGTCGTGATTCTTCAGAGTTATAAACCTGCCAACGTGAGGACTGGGTATAGCCCAACCAGAGATCACCATTATTACCAAAAATGTTTTCCCAAGCTTTGGTCTTAAATGAAAGCTGGAACTTTGCTTCGCTCGACGTTAACTCTTGCTTATCTTTAACCGTATTTTCAGGATTTGGACTGCTTGGAAACTCATTTTTATCACTAGTCCAAAATACGGGAAGTAAATAAACGGGTTGATAAGCACGGATATTCCATACCCCCAACTTACTCTCTTCTGAAAGCTCCCAGCGACGATCAAGTAACGAGACATTTGGATCAAATTTTGGTGCAGCCCCCAAAATATGCAAATCACTGACCTTTTGCACCACTTTGTCTTTCAAAGATTCAGGTTCAGCTTTTTCATTGGATTCAACCACAGGCGTAGCTACTGCAAGTATCGGTGCTGCATCTGTCTGAGCTTGTGTTGGAATAATGGTCGGCGCTTTAAACAGGCGATCATAACATGCTAAACGTTCAGCATTTGCAGCCAAAGCCACACAGGCATCAACGGTCGCGGGGCTTGTAGGTGCTGTTGATTCAGCATGTGACAACGAGGTCGCTAAAGAGCCAAGTATCGCAAGGACACTCAGCTCCAAATGACTACGTTCAAAAGATTTGAACGCCATAGATTTCTCCGATTTTTATTTTATTAATTGACCTGCTGGATATTAAATCCAAGTTTCTGCAATTCTTCACGTTTCGCAAATGGCGCAACCACGGCTTTCACAGGTTTTTGAGCCAATAGATATTGCTTCGCCACACGCTGTAAATCATCCAAGTTCACGTTCAGTAAACGCTCACGTAAGATTTTGCGGAATTTTGGCGTACGTGCGTGCAATAAAGCATAACACGCCGTAATTGCTTCCCCAGCCGGTGAACCTGGCTTATCCATACTTGCAACCAAACCAAGAATTGCTTCTTCGAGTTGATGTGGTTGTTGTTCTGTATTGAGCAACCATTGCACACTGGCTTCAAAATCATTAAACGTTTCTGCTAAACGCGGATCGCGGTAGCTATAGAAGCGGAATGAGCAGGCATTGCCATCATAACTTGCACCACCCCCATACGCACCACCTTTTTCACGAATGGCACTATGCAAGAAACCATTGCGTAAATAAGCAGCCAATACCATCAATGGTGCAGCATCAGGATGTGCGACATCCACAGCCTGATAAGCCGAGGCACAGAATTGAACATTGGCTTGAATCAACCATGCTTCATCATCTGAAGTATTGACCTGTTCTACTTGCGTCAAAATGACAGGTGCTTGATCAACGACGAGCTTATCCCAAACGTTTTGCACCTCTTCAACCAAACGATCCGATTGATGCTCTTCACAGACCAACAAGAATTGTTTTGGCGCCTGCATTAACTTGCGGTGAATCGCTTGTAATTCAGCAATGAGTGCTTGATAAGCACTGTCATCCTGATCAATTTTCGTAACGAGCTCACTAAGCCAATTTAATGCGCCTAAACCGGTATTATGATAATCACGGCGAGCTAGTGCACTCATTTGTCGAGATGCAGCTTGCATCGCATAACTATGACCAGAGCCAGACAAACGTGACTGCCAACGGGTCTTACGTTGCTGTAATAACTCGATAATGCGATCTTTCTCATCAAAACGGAGTTGTTCAAAAGCAAGTTTAAGCAGCTGAATTGCATCCAACTTTTGGGTTAATGACTTGGTGGTTAAAGTTAACCACGCACTAATGCGGTCTTTATCATCCACTTTACTGCGTAAAGATGCCCCCATACCAAGACCGCCACTGACCGCAGTTTGGATTTGCTGCAATTCGAGATAATCATACTCGCCCGCACCCACTTCACCCATCAGAATTGAGAGTAAATTAAAGTAAGGTGATTGTACGATCTCATCAGGAATCTGAATCAGCACTTGTTGATAGTAAATACCATTGGTGCCCGCATGATAAAGATTCAACGGCGTATCTAGCCCATTGCAAATAATCTCGCGTAATTGCCCTTGTACAATCTGTAATTCTGCTGGCACATCTTCCAAGCCCACTTTAGGCAACAATTCGAGATTATCTGGTGTATCTTGACGCTTTTTCAGTGCTTCTGTTTTTTCCTGAATTTCAACTTCCTGTTCGTCAGTTAAATTTGCAGTAATCTCAGCCAAACGCGCTTGTTCGGCTTGCTGTTCTTTCACAGATTTAGTTGCATCAGGAACTAAAGTCATTTGCACCCGATGTGGATTATCCAATAAATGGGTTTGAATCAGATTCGACAACCACATTGGATCTTTGAGTTCTTCTTTGACTTGCTCAATCGCTGAATCTACATCCCAAACATGAATAGGGTCATTGTGGTGAATCGCGCTACCTAAACCATTCAAGATCAAGCTCAAGCCATACGGTGTGCCATCACCATTGATTTCACGCTGATGCAATTCAATCTGATGCAGGATCGCATCCACCAAATCTGTATCAACAGGTTGAGAGGCAACCTCTTTTAGTACATCTAAAACACCTGTTTTAAATGTTTCTGCATGTTCAGCATTTGAACCTTGCACACCACAGTAGAAGGTCATTTCAAAGTTACTATCATCCACCCCCATGAGTGGGCCTGTTGATTGTGCATAGCCACAGGTTTCTAAATACTGACGCAAAGGAGAAGCAGAATTTTCCAATAAAATCCCTTCAACCAAACGCATCCCCAAACGTAGTTTGATATCGCTGGTTTCAGGTAATAGCCATGACATTACATGATAAGTTTTATCTTTTAGATCTTCACTATCGACTGCATAGCTTTCAGTCACTTCCACTGGTGCAGTCAAACGTTTCTCTGGCGTTGAATACAGGGTAGTACCTTGTGAGAATTTATGCAGTGCTAATTTCTCAAATTGCTCTTGTAGATCATAAGCATTCTGGTTACCGAATGTCATAAATACAGCATTACTCGGGTGATAATGCGTTTTATAGAAATCGACTAATTGCTCATAACTCAAATCAGGAATATCTTTTGGATCACCACCAGAATTATAGTGATAGGTTGTTTCTGGGAATAAATGATAGGCCAACTGATGGTATAGCTGGTCTGAAGGCGAACTCATTGCACCCTTCATTTCATTGAAAACTACGCCTTTATATACTGCTTGATCATTTTCCAATTCAATGCGAATCCCTTCTTGTGCAAAATCTAAAGGATTCAAATTGGCAGCAAAGGCAGCATCTAAATACACCGACAATAAGTTTTGAAAGTCTTTTTTGTTCTGTGTTGCAAAAGGATAAGCTGTCCAATCCGCTGCTGTGAATGCATTCATAAATGTATTCAACGAGCGGCGGATCATCAAAAAGAACGGATCACGTACTGGGAACTTTTCAGAACCACAGAGTGCTGTATGTTCTAAAATATGTGCCGTTCCTTTTGAGTCCATCGGTTGAGTTCGGAATGCCACCAAGAATACATTTTCGTCATGGCTAGTGGCTAAATGGTAGTGAACTGCACCAGTCACTTTGTGCTTATATTCTGAAACTTGAATATCGAGTGCTTCTACATGGTGTTGACGTAATAGCTGAAACGCGGGATGTGTGGTTTGAGTAATGCTTTCAGTAACATCTACAGTCATGTGATCTCCAATTTATCTCTATTAAATTCATTACAATTGATTATAGAGAGTCTACCGAAGAATACGTATCGATATCCATGTAAATTACTCTATTTTTGTAGAAAAATGCAGCGGCTAAGCCAAAATAGCGTTTCAGAAAATTTTATAGAAATTACTGTGCGCTGACACCATAGGCTGATACCCCATTGTTTGATAAAAATGAGCCGCCTGCATTGTGTCTGTGAATAGCTCAAGCCGATCAAAGTAGATTTGTGCATATTGTTCAATACAATCCAGCAAATAAGTCCCGACCCTATTACGACGGTACGTTGGATGGATATAGAAACGACGTAAGCGCCCAACTCTCTTCGATTCGGCAAAAGGATCTTGATTCAAACCACCCACAGCAATCAAACCATTATGTTGAGCATATACAACAAAAAGTGCTTCCCCAATCTGATCAAAACAATTCTCACCTGATTGAAAATCTTGTTTTAATCGATTTAAGAAGCGAAACCCCTCACATTCTGAATATTGAATTAGCTCATCAATTTGCGCAGGCAATTCCAAGCTTCTTTCGATTCTAAATGAATCTTGCCCCACCTTAATTATCCTCATTTCTTTACAACCCAACACTTTGCTGAATTTTTTTCAACAAACTACTGTAATCCGTAGCATTCGTGTAAACTTTGCTTTTTGATTTTTACTGTGATGACAAACATGGCAACTGTTGATCTTTTTGCAATTGGTAATGCACTCATTGACCAAGAATTTAAGGTTTCAAATGAGTTTTTAACGCAACATGCGTTGCAAAAAGGCACAATGCAGTTGGCCGATGGTGAAACACAAGCAGATTTATATCAAAAATTACAAGCAACTCAAACTTATAAAGGTCAAGCCAGTGGCGGTTCAGCAGCCAATACCACTGTTGCTTTTAGTGCTCTTGGCGGAACTGCATTTTATGGTTGTCGCGTGGGCAATGATGAACTCGGTACAATTTACTTAGATGGCTTAAACGAAGCAGGCATCAAAACCACAACGCAATCGATTAGTGAAGGTGTAACAGGCACCTGTATGGTTCTGATCAGCCCAGATTCAGAACGTACCATGCAAACCTACCTCGGTATTACCGCTGAATTATCCACTGAACAAATCGACCTTGCACCACTTAACACTGCAAAATGGCTGTATATCGAAGGTTATTTATCGACCAGTGATACTGCACGTGTTGCGGTGAAACAAGCACGTGAACTTGCAAAGGCACAGGGTGTTAAAATTGCCTTATCGCTGTCTGACCCTGCAATGGTGCAATACGCACGTCAAGGTCTAGAAGAACTATTAGATGATGGTGTGGACTTATTGTTTTGTAATGAACAAGAAGCACTGATGTTTACAGAAACTGATAACCTTGAAGCGGCGATTGAAAGCCTAAGCTTTAAAAACAAACAGGTGGTGATCACCCAAGGCGCCAAAGGTGCTGTGATTGTAGATGGTGCACACCACTTCCATGTGAATGGCCGTGCTGTTGAAGCTGTGGATACCAATGGTGCCGGTGATGCATTCTCAGGTGCGTTTTTATATGCAATTAATGCAGGTTTGAGCTTGGAAGCTGCAGCGCAACTTGCTATTTTGATCTCAAGTGAAGTCGTTGCGCAATTCGGCCCCCGTTTAAGTGTCGAAAACTACGCTAAACTCTTCGAACAGTTTCAAAAAGCTCAACAGGAATGTGCATAACATGGAAAAGATTTGCATGACTGAGGAAGTTCCTGAGCGTGAGTCTCGTGCATACGACACCATGAAAGGAACCACGATTTTTATTACTCAAAAAGACGGCAGCTTCTATGCCTATCAAAATGTTTGCCCACATTTACAAACTGAACTTGAGTATTTAGAGAATCAATTCTTAGATCAAGATAAAGAATACATTCAGTGCTCTACGCACGGTGCACTTTTTTCAGTCGAAACAGGCGAATGTATTTCTGGGCCGTGTTTGGGTGATTTCCTTGAAAAAGTAAATTTGGAAGTCCACTCAGATGGTGGTATCTATATTGATTAAGCCCTAAATCATGAATGCTGCGATGACTGAGTTTTTCCTCAATTACTACCTAATGCCATTTCATATGAGCGTTGTGGCTTTAATTGTGCTCAGCATTGCAGAAACCATCGGGATTGTAATTGGCTTACGACCGAGTCAATTGGTTCAAAAGCTCACCCCGGATTGGTTACTGAATTCGCCCCTACTCGATGTGAAATTTTCCAAATATCTGATCTTTGTTTTTTTACTGATCAATTTTAGTTTTGCAGGTTATTTCCTAGAACTCTCCTTCTTTGCTTTACAACACTATTTCATTTCACCTTATTATTTATTTGTTCCTGCTTTAGTCATTGATATTTTCTTTACTGTATTTATGATTCATTGCTTGGACCAAGTCATCAAACCGAAGGTGATCCATACCCATACCAATTTAGTCGGACGTTTAGCCACAATTTCAACGGGCAATGCACGTCCTGGCTTTTCTGCCCAAGCACGTGTCCGTGATGAATTTGGTCAGTTGTATTATGTACAGGTCGAACCTGAATACGGCGAACTCGAATTACAATCACAAGTGTTGTTGATTAGTCAAAAATCGAACTCACATTATCTCGCCAAAAAAATCTCACTTTCCAATAATCTGTTTACACCAGACTGAGTTTCCCCCCCAAAAAAACGCCTTTATGTATAAAATCCCAACAATTTACACTTTGTTACAAATATATAGCGCAAAAGTTTTAAATTTAGCTCTTCCCTTCTTGTTGTTTTCATGATCTCACTGGCACAAAAAATACAACAGTGATCGCTATCACATTTTTTAGAATAATCCCCACCTATACACTCGGTTTTATAAAGACTTGATTACGAGAAGTATTTAATGTTGTATTTAAAACGATAAGTCACTGTATATATTGTTAATTTTATAAACATACTATTTTAGTTGGTTTAATTTTTATTTAATTCAATATAAACCAGATCTTTTTAATCGGATTTAAAAATATAAATACAACTGTTTTAATCAGATTTTTAAATTAATTCATATTATTTTAGTTGGTTAAAACAAATATTTTAAATTTTTTAACAAAAATTAATTAATACATTGATTTAAAACAATTATTTTATTTTAAATTATTTAAAAAACCTAAAGGTTTATTTTCAATGAATTTTATTTAATAATGTTTTACATCTTCTTTAAATATGAGGCTAGGTTCTATGAACACGAGTTCTCAAGATCCAAATCGGCGACTCATCAGAGAAATCACGATTATTCTTATTATTAAAGTTGCACTTCTCTTGGTGATTAAACACATCTGGTTTGATGCGCCAACGATCCCAAAAGATTTTAACAATGAAGTTGCCGAGCGTATTGCTGGTGACATGTCCAAAACTCAGGAGACACGTTGATGATTTCTGAAAGCGTGGTCGATCTTTCGCGGTTCCAATTTGCAATGACCGCAATGTATCACTTTCTTTTCGTCCCTCTAACTTTAGGTCTGGCTTTTATTCTTGCCATTATGGAAACCACGTATGTGATTTCAGGTAAAGAAATTTATAAAGACATGACCAAGTTCTGGGGCAAACTCTTCGGGATTAACTTTGCCTTAGGCGTAACTACTGGTCTGACTATGGAATTCCAGTTTGGTACCAACTGGGCGTATTATTCTCACTATGTAGGCGATATTTTCGGGGCACCGCTTGCAATTGAAGGCTTAATGGCTTTCTTCCTTGAATCAACCTTTATTGGCTTGTTCTTCTTTGGTTGGGATCGCCTCTCTAAAGTCCAACACTTAGGTGTAACTTGGTTAGTGGCGATTGGCTCGAATATGTCGGCCTTGTGGATTTTGATTGCCAATGGTTGGATGCAAAACCCCGTCGGTGCTGCATTTAACTACGAAACCATGCGTATGGAGTTGGTAGACTTTGGTGCGCTGATCTTTAACCCTGTGGCTCAAGTTAAATTTGTACATACAGTTTCTGCGGGTTATGTCACAGGTGCGATCTTTGTCCTTGCTATCTCAAGTTACTATTTATTAAAAAAACGTGACTTACCTTTTGCGCGTCGCTCATTCGCCATCGCTGCAATCTTCGGTTTAGCATCCACGTTATCTGTCATTCTACTTGGTGATGAATCAGGCTACGAGTTAGGCGATGTTCAAAAAACCAAACTTGCTGCAATCGAAGCAGAATGGCATACCGAACCTGCACCTGCTGCATTTACTCTATTTGGTCTGCCAAATCAGCAGGAAATGCGTACCGACTATGCGGTTAAAATTCCTTATGTGATGGGGATTATTGCAACACGTTCTACAGATAAAGAAGTCACTGGTTTACGTGACTTGATGAAAGAACATGAAGTCCGTATCCGTAACGGTATGGTGGCCTACAGCGAGTTAGAGAAACTTCGTGCTGGTGACCGCTCTCCAGAATTGTTGGCATCATTTGAGAAAAATCAAAAAGACTTGGGTTATGGTCTGTTATTGAAAAAATATTCTCCAAATGTAGTTGATGCCACTGAAGCGCATATCCAAGCTGCAACTAAAGATACGATTCCAAACGTTGCTGCACTGTTCTTCTCTTTCCGTGCAATGGTTGCTTCTGGCTTCCTCATGCTGTTGTTATTCCTATTCGCGACTTGGGCTGTAGCAAAACGTAATGCCGAAGATAAACCTTGGTTACTCAAATTTGCTTTGTTTGCTCTCCCGCTCCCATGGATTGCAGCTCAAACAGGTTGGTATGTGGCTGAAGGTGGTCGTCAACCGTGGTCAATCGGTGAAATTCTACCAACACATCTGTCTGCTTCAAGTGTAAGTACTGGCGATGTGTGGGGCTCGATTATTGCGCTTGCAGCGTTCTATACAGTACTACTCATTATTGAAATGTACTTAATGATCAAATTTGCTCGTTTAGGTCCAAGTTCTTTGCACACTGGTAAATACCATTTTGAAAAACTAGATGCAAAAACTGGGGAGGCTCAATCATGATCGAATATGAACTGCTAAAAATCATCTGGTGGGTATTGGTCGGTGTACTACTGATTGGCTTTGCACTTACCGATGGTTTCGATATGGGCTCAATGGCACTGATGCCATTTGTAGGTAAAACTGACTCTGAACGCCGTGCTGCAATCAACACGATTGCACCACATTGGGACGGTAACCAAGTCTGGTTTATTACAGCCGGTGGTGCACTTTTTGCTGCTTGGCCAATGGTCTATGCAGTTGCCTTCTCTGGCATGTACTGGGCCTTACTGCTGGTTCTATTTGCCCTATTCCTGCGACCTGTCGGTTTCGACTATCGCTCTAAGTTAGAGAATACCCAATGGCGTACCTCTTGGGATTGGGGCTTATGTATCGGTGGCGCTGTTCCTGCGCTGGTGTTTGGCGTAGCCTTTGGGAACTTGTTCCTCGGTGTACCTTTTAGCTTAGATGACACCTTACGTTCGCAATATACTGGTAGCTTCTTTGCACTCTTAAACCCATTTGCATTAATTTGCGGTATTGTCAGCTTATCTATGCTATGTGCGCATGGTGGTGCTTGGTTGATGCTACGTACCGATGGCAATTTGCATAACCGTTCTGCCAAAGCAACACAAATCATGGCAATCGTATTCCTTGTGTGCTTCTTGGCTGCGGGTGCATGGTTATTATTTGGCAATATCTCTGGTTATAGCTATGCAACTGCGGTCAATACCAATGCTGCTCTGAATCCGCTTGCGAAAGATGTGGTGACCAATGCCAATCATGGTTGGTTAAACAACTATGCAACCTATCCAATCACTATGGCTGCGCCAATCGCTGCAATCTTAGGTGCGTTATTGGTGATTGTCAGCGCAGCAAAACATAAAGCAGCGGTGAGTTTTACGGGTACAAGTTTAATGATTGTCGGCGCAATTCTTACTGCTGGTTTTGCCTTGTTCCCATTCTTATTACCATCAAGCATTGATCCAACTTCAAGCTTGACCATGTGGGATGCGGTTTCTAGTCATAAAACCCTTGGTGTAATGACCGTTGCTGCATGTATCTTCGTTCCGCTCATTTTGATCTATACCTCTTGGTCGTATTACAAAATGTGGGGGGTCATCACCAACAAACATATCGAAGAAAATTCACATAGTTTGTATTAATTAGGAGATATGACATGTGGTATTTTGCATGGATTCTAGGTGTTTTGATGGCATGTTTCGCAGGTGTACTCAGTGCACTTTATATCGAACATCATCAAGATTTAGATGAGGAATAATAGAATGGCTGAAGCAATGACAACACCGAAGAATAGTAAAGCGCAAGTACTTGCAATGACCATTTCGTTTTTGTTGGCATTGCCGCTTGCTGCTATTTTACTGGTACACCCTTCACTGATGTTGGATGCCAACGGACATTATAATCATAGCTTGCTAATGCTGGTGATGATTGGAATTTCTGGTGGTTTCGTGCATGGGGTCGGATTTATACCAAGATTCTGGTTATGGAAGTGGTTATTCAGTCCTTATATCGCTTGGCCTTTAATGGTGTTGGGCTATTTTATTTGGATTGGAAATTAATTTCTGATGTAACTAAAAAAAGAGGAAGCAATATTGCTTCCTCTTTTTTATATAACCATTAAAACTTAAACGATACAGATCCCGTTACGCTACGTGGTGCACCATATGTTTGATTCGATGTATTTAAACGATACGTTTTATCCGTAATATTATTGAGATTTAATCCCACTGTTAACGCTGGACTAAGTTCGTACTTCGCCATTGCATCAACCAATGTAAAAGCTTTTTGACCATTGTTATTACGAGCAAAACCATCCATGTCATAGCTACTATAAATTTTACTCTGCCATGTCACCCCAGCCCCCACACTCAACTTTTCTAAATCGCCAGAAAACTTATAAGTAGCAAAGAGCTTAAACTGATCTTTTGGAATATCGGTATTGATACGATCGCCTTTCTCTTTGGTCTCTGAATAAGTATATCCACCATTCAGATTCAGATTAGGCAGCACTTCTCCTGAAATCGCAGCCTCAAAGCCTTTAGTCTTCGCACCTTTTGCAGAACGGTAATAAGATGTTCCAGCAACCGCTCCTGGTACTTCTTCACTGGTCGCATATTTACCAGCTTCCACAGCGACATTATCCATATTCGATTGGAATAAAGCCAAACTGGTGTTCACACGACCTGCCAAAAGCTCGCCTTTAACCCCTAGCTCATAGCTATCACCTTCTTTAGGATCCAGCAATTTCATTTGATAATCTTTATTCGCTTGTGGCGAGAAAATACTGGTATAGCTAGCATAAACTGCCCATTCAGGCGTGACATCAAAAACGATCCCTGCATAAGGTGTAAACTGATCATCAATTTTAATTTTTGTTCCATTATTTTTATTACCAGACTCGGCATAATAATCAATGCTCGAAGCACGCCCACCTAAGATGACTTTCAAATGGTCAAGAAGATTTAAGCGAGTTGTTAAATAGCCGCCATATTGTCTAAATTGCAGTACAGAATTTCCTGCAGTTGCCGCAGTATATAGACCAGCGGGCTGTGCGCTATAACCATTCCAGCTTTTGATATTAATTGCCCCAGTTTCACCCATTACCCGGTTGTAATAAGGATCATTTTGGTCTACATCCTGAAAGTTTGCACCGAGCATCAATTCATGTTCACGGCCAAAAAGTTGATATGGTCCAGTCACACCTAAATCAACAGAATGTTCAACAGGCTTAGTATGTTGATAACCCGCTGTCACAGTTGATGTATTTTTTTCATAATCAGTATAATAAACAGGTTTGCCATCAGCACCGATGACTTGTACACGCTTCCCATCTTGCATCTTATAAACGCCTGATGTGTTTGACCCAATTACCCCATAAATGCTTTCTGTATCGGTTGTTGCAAAATTATAATTCGCATTCAACTTCCAACGGTTTTCAAACTCATGTTGCAACTGAGCAAATGCATTGAGACTATCAGTATGGGTATAAGCCCATCGTGGAGCTGAATTGTCTTTACGCCCCATTGGAGAAAGAATATTTTTCGCATCGAAATTTGCGTACGCATGGATACTTTGCCCATCACTTTCATTACGACTTAACGATGTACCAATACTTAAAACTGTTTTATCACTTAAATCGGCATCGACTACACCGTATAAGATGGTTGAGGCAGCATCTCCCCATTTCTGCCAGCTATCACCTTGTTGATGTGCTGCAACGACACGACCACGAATACTTCCTGATTCATTCAATGCTTGAGAGGCATCAATTTCACTACGCCACGTATTCCATGAGCCATAGCTCATCTTAGCCGTTGATTGTGCATTGGGTGTGGCATGTTTGCGGTTAAAATTGACACTGGCACTTGGCAAACCGCTGCCATTTAATAAGCCTGTTGCACCTTTTACAACGGTAATATTCTCAAAAATAGCGGTATCAATATTACTCAATGCCGTGTTGCTACGACCTTCTATCGCAGGACTCGACAACAATCCATCAATCTGAAAGTTAATAATTTTAGAGCCACGCGAATAATACGAAGTATATTCACCACCCGTTCCCCAAGCAGACGTCGCTCCATAACTTTGACGATAAATACCAGGGATCTGATCAAGCACCCCAGATACACTTGTTAAATTCTGATCTTTCATTTGTTGTTCAGTGATCACACTCACTGACTGTGGCGTTTCTTTTAAAGACAAATCTAATTTTGTAGCTGCCTTAGATTTTTTTACGGTATAGGTTGGTATATCTTGATCAGCTTTAAGATGAATAATCGGTAAAACATCCGATTTTTTTGAGTT
Organism: Acinetobacter gyllenbergii; assembly: GCF_001682515.1. Taxonomy (NCBI): domain Bacteria; kingdom Pseudomonadati; phylum Pseudomonadota; class Gammaproteobacteria; order Moraxellales; family Moraxellaceae; genus Acinetobacter; species Acinetobacter gyllenbergii. Next base: position 273,909 of record NZ_KV575261.1, read on the forward strand.
TTCTGACTGATCTTCTGCCCAAGCCATCGTTGTTGATGTGCCAATCAGACTTAACATCATCGCTGTATATAAATTATGGTGCTTCATTACTCCCCCGAGATGAAATATTTTTTTACATAATACACAAATGATAACAATTATCAATAGCATTTAAATCATCATGTTCTACCCAAATCAATTAAGTTTTTGAATATATGCTTTAATTTTTATTGAATTTAAATAATAATTATTATCATTAATGTTAACAGACTCTCAACATGACTTTAAAACTCTTTGGGATCATGGTTTCACTACTCGCTTGTATGAGTGTTTATCTCAGCCATCCCAATCAAATTTTCCTCAACAAGCAACTGCCTCGACCATTTTTTTATATGGCGCTGGTGAGCTTCATATTCGGGTTAAGCATCTTGATTTATTGTTTACCGCTTTTGGTTGCTATTTTGATCTGGCTTGCAATTGCCACCCTCGTTTGGTCATTTGCACCCTTCATTATGCTCATGAAAAGGTCTGCTTAAATGAACATGCTTAAGCAAAAACTCCAACCAGACTGGTGGACCAAAACATTTGTTGGCGCTGTTCTCGGCCTCAGCTTCTCGATGGCGATGGGAGCAATTATTCTGCTACTCAGTAAATCCAATGCAGACACTTCAATCGCTCCACAATTAGGTATGTGGTCCATCCCATGGATTTGGCTCTGCGTGTTCTTTATTGCTTATTTCATACCTAAAGGTTGGCAAAGTTTTTTAATTTATAGCATTGCCAATATTCTCGCTTATGCCTTGTTATTTTGGATCAGGGGCTAAAATGAAAATTCGCGCAGACATCATTAAAACTGGCAAAAACCTACATACATGGGTGGGCATCAGTGCAGGTATTTTATTATTTATCTGTTTTTTTGCTGGTGGTTTAACCATGTTCCAGCATCACCTCAGCCAATGGGCTACGCCTCCCCAACAAAAATTAGCTGCAATTCAGCCTAATCAATATAATCAACTGGTTGAGCAAGTACAGGCCAAATTCCCTGAAACACAAAAGGCATTCACTTTAAGCTTTAGCTCGCCAGAAGGACATAATGCACCGATCCAATGGGAAGCTGCTCATGCGGAGGCTGAAGATCATCATGGCATTGATATTACCCAAACAAGCATGCTAGCAACTCTGGATCAAAATGGACAACTGATTGCCAAACAAGAAAATGTGTCAAAACTCGGTTGGCTAATTGAACAACTGCATGAAACAGCAGGTATCCCGGGTATGATGGGGCACCATACCGCAGGTGTAATGGTGATGGGCGTTGTGGCAGTTCTATACTTTCTCGCCATTATGTCGGGTTTAATTGTGTTATTACCCACCCTGATCAACGATTATTTTGCCGTACGCAAAGGTAAAAATAAAAAAAGGTTTTGGTTAGATACACATAATGTCATTGGCATTACCAGCTTACCCTTTCATATCATTATTAGTGTAAGTGTGGTGGTTTTTGCTTTTCATGATATTTTCTATGCCGCATTGACCCAACTGGTATCGAAAGATAAGCCACTATTTGAACGTCCACCAGCGGTTAAAATTGTTGAGCCAAACCCGCAGCTAGATGTGGAAAAGGTTTTTCTCAACATTCAAAAAGCAGCACCTGATTATCGGATTGATGGCATTCGTTTTAACCAACTAGATCATCCTGAACGTGCATCTGCCTTTGTCGCTTTATATCATCCTGATCGTATGCTTCGTGGTGATACCTTCGACTATATGTCATTCAATCCGTATCAAAACACACCTTACCCAACCAAAACCCTATCCACTGAAGAAAGTTCAGCCGCGTCTCTGATTCGTTCAATGTTTGCCTTACACTTTGGTAATTATGGTGGTGAGCCAATTCGCTGGATTTATTTGATCTTCGGCTTAGGTGGCGCATATCTATTTTATTCAGGCAATATTCTGTGGATTGAAACGCGCTTGCGTAAGCAAAAGAATCCGAACTTACCAGTACCGCAACAACGCAAGGACGTGATGTTTATTGCTAACCTGACCATCGGCGCTTGTCTAGGTTGTATGCTGGCGATATTTACCAGTATGTTGATTGGTCGATGGGCTTATGTCATTCCATTGCAATTACAAAGTCATAACCATGTATTTATGTATAGCTACTATTTTGTATTTATTGCGTGTATTACATACAGCTTCATTATTGGCGCAGCAAAAGCTTTAACTCAGTTGTTCTTCGCAATTGCTGTGGTTTTATTGCTCATTCCTGCGACGTCTGTACTTGCCTATTTATTCCCAATTCAAGGGCTTTGGTATTCAACAGGCCGTTTGATTTGGATTGATATCACTGCTTTGGTATTTGCTTTGGTATTTATACGTTTTTATCAACAAGCCAGAGACCGTGCTCAAGCTGCACCAGTTGGTTCAATTTGGTCTACGCAAAAAGTTGACCACGCGCCATCTCTTACTGAAAACCAAGTATAACCTCCTATTTTTAGAGCCATGATTGTTTCCACCCATCATGGCTCTTTTTATGCCTTAAAGAGATTTTTTCATTTCAATCAGCTGAATAGACACAAGCGGTTGTCCTACATTTGCCTCAAGTGGATATTCACTTTTCCGCCCCGTTATTTGGTAACCACGACGCTGATAATAGGCCAACAGTTCAGTACGGACATCTAAAACATGCATGACTAAATCACGAAGCTTTGGATAGGTTTTACGAATATATAATTCAGCATAATTTAGCATTTCACGACCATAACCTTGATTCTGTATGCTCGGATCAACAGCAAAAGTACCAATCTCTATACAATTATCATTCACGCTTAACCCTATGCAAGCAATGATCTCATCCTTGTCTAACTCACCCACCAATAATTCGAAATTTGGTTGCTGCAATTCTTGTTCTAATTGAAATTTCCGAATGCGATCACCTTGCACATACGCTTTTTCAGTTGTCCAACTACGTTCTGATTGTTCTCTATAAGCAATATTAATCAGCTTAACCAATTGCTCCAAATCACTATTCTTTGCTTTTCTAATCTTTAAAGACATTTTATTTTACCCCACACATAAGAAAGCCGATGATAACATCGGCTTTCTTATTAAATTTTAGATTAGTTTGTTTGACCAGCTAACCAAGCCATAAATTTTTGGCGCTCTGCTTTAGACGCTTTCTGCCATAACTCTACCAATTGTTGATCTGTAGTTTTTGCTGTACCGACTGTTGCTGCCGTTGTTACTGCTACAGGTGCGGTTGCAGCTACTTGTGATGTTGTTCCTGCATAAACAGGTGCAGGTTGATTCACAGCATTATTTTTATTCTTTTGCGTTAAATCCAAAGTACGGCTTAATAAATTACTGCCAGTAAACCATGGCTGTGCTTCATTATTTGCACCTGTTTGCTGTACCACCAATTTTTTATTTTGATCGTATAACGCAACCGTTGGTTGATCCGCATATTTTTTTGCTGCTTCAAAATCTTTAGGGGCATTTACGAGACCTAAAGTATAAGATTGGTTGTCTTGCAGATCAGGCGCTTGAATCGTGACAACGCCTGATTTAATGATGTCATGCTCACCATTCAAATGTTCAAAATATTCTCGATAACGAACATTGACGGTTAAATTACCCGGATCAACTTGATAGTTATTCTTTTTTGATGGAATTAATCCAGTATTTACTTCTTGACCATTTACAGCAAGAATCACAATTTCTTCAGGGGCAGTAATCGTGACTGCAGAAAAAACTGAACTACTTAATAACAAACCGAAAGCAGCAACACCAACTCTTAAAGACATTAGACTCTTCTCGATATAAACAATTTATGAAATCGTAAGCACTATGCTCTGCGATTATGACCATTTTATGACAAAAATTAAAACTGTCTATTGCAACAATTTAGTTTATTTAAGATATATACATCATTTTTGATTATAAGCACCATACTTCTTTTGGCGAATATTCCAATTCACATAAAAAAAGAGCACTCAAAAGTGCTCTTTTATTGATGCTGCTTTTAACTTAATTAAAAGTTTTGAAGCGTGCAGCATCATCCATATATGTTTTCTCACCTGCCGCTGCTTCAATTGAACCGAATACAAGCTGAGCGCGTAATTTCCAGTTTGCAGGAATATCAAAAGTTTCTGCAACTTCTGCATCAATAATTGGGTTGTAGTGCTGTAATGATGCACCTACACCAATTTCTGACAAAGCTGTCCAAGTTGCGAACTGAGCGATTGCACTTGAATGTTCTGACCATACAGGGAAGTTATCAGCATATAATGCAAATTGCTCTTGTAAGCCTTTTACAACATCTTGATCTTCATAAAATAACGCTGTACCAAAACCAGCTGAAAAGCTATCAATTTTTGCACTTGTATTCGCAAACGCTTCTGCTGGTACCATTTTACGTAAAGTCTCACGTACGATTTCCCAAAATTTAACATGAGAATCACCATATAAAGTCACAACACGTGAAGTTTGTGAGTTGAATGATGATGGGCTTTGTTTTACCGCTTCACGGATGGTTTCTTCAACTTTGGTTTGGTCAACACTAAGGTTTTTACCAATCGCATAAATGGTACGGCGTGATTTAATGCTATTTAAGAAGTTGCTCATGTTGTTATTCCTACCTATGTGGCCTTTGGACCGTTATCTTGGATTGAATGTAGTGTATAACGACGCATTTTTTAGGAATAGTCTAAAAAACATGACAGATCGTTTTATTTTTGAAACAGTTGAAGCGACCTCAAACTAATATGCCTCAGAATCTACCTCACTCGCTTCCTCAGCATCAACAACAGGAATCACCCAGTCTTTTGAAATCATTTTATATCTTTTCTGTACAGATTGATCGAGTTGTTTTAGTAAATAAGACATTCTTAAATGATGCTGTGCATCCAAATCCCCTTGCTCAGCTGCCTTAAAATACCAGTAATAAGCTTGCTTTACATCCTTTTCGATGCCTTTCCCGTTGTCATACATCACTCCCAGATTGTATTGAGCATTGCCGTTTCCTTCCTTGGCTGCGACCTGATACCACTTAAAAGCTTTTTGATCATCCTTTGGTACGCCTTTGCCATTTTGATACATCCAGGCTAAATTGTTCTGAGCTTTTACATTTCCTTTATTCGCAGCTACGCTATACCATTCAACTGCTTTTGCTTCATCTTGTGCGATACCACGTCCGTTTGCATACATATTCGCTAGATTATATTGAGCATAAGCAACACCTTGGTCAGCCGCTTTCTTATACCATTTAACGGCTTCCAGCTCATTTTTTTCAATCCCACGGCCATTGTCATACATCACTGCCAAGTTATATTGAGCGGATGCTTCTCCTTGATTGGCAGCTTTCTGAAACCATTCAAAAGCTTTCGCATCGTTTTGCTCAACCCCATCGCCGTCTGCATACATCGCACCCAAATTATATTGTGCTTCAACATCACCTTGTTCGGCATCCTCTGTGAGTGCTTTTATTCCTACAGCCTCTGTAAATGCACTGACCGTTGTTATTGCGAATGAGTAGATTAAAATGAGGCGTGCGATAGGTTTTAATAAAAATTTCATCTTAAATGCTCTTTTAAATTATTAATTTTTTAGAAAATAACTTTGTAAAAAAATAAAAGCCGAAAAATCGGCTTTTATGCATCTTAAAAACTACTTATCGGTTTCAAATAATGCAGCAACAAATGATTTTGCTGAGAAAGGACGCAAATCATCAATTTTCTCACCGACACCGATATAACGAATCGGGACATGAGTACGACTTGCAATATTAAATAACACGCCGCCTTTTGCCGTACCATCCAGCTTGGTAATGGTAATCCCTGTTAAGCCAACCGCTTCGTCAAACAGTTGAACTTGGTTAATTGCATTTTGACCCGTACCTGCATCTACAATCAACATAATCTCATGTGGCGCAGTTGCATCAATCTTTTGCATTACACGCTTTACTTTTTTCAACTCTTCCATCAAGTTGGCTTTATTCTGCAAACGTCCTGCAGTATCGGCGATCAAGACATCAATGCCTTTAGCACGCGCACTTTCAAAAGCATCAAAAATCACGGAAGCACTATCCGCACCATGACCTTGAGCCACCACAGGGATATCATTACGCTCACCCCAAATTTGCAGCTGCTCTGTGGCTGCTGCACGGAAGGTATCACCTGCCGCCAACATCACTTTTTTACCTTCGCCTTGTAAACGCTTTGCCAATTTACCAATGGTTGTGGTTTTACCCACACCATTTACACCGACCATCAAAATCACATACGGTGATTTATTTGGATCAATATGTAAGGGTTTAACACGCGGTGCAAGCAAAGCCACCAATTCTTCTTGCAATGCTTTATACAAAGCATGTGAATAAATCAAATCACCACGTGCTGTTCGCTCAGTCAAGTTCGCAATAATGGTTTTAGTTGCATCGACACCAATGTCTGCAACCAATAACTGCTCTTCAACCTCTTCTAGTAATTCATCATCAATCTCTTTACCACCAATTAAGATATTGACCATGCCATCGGTAAAACTGCGACGAGTTTTAGTCAACCCATCCTTCATACGACCAAAGAAACCCGTTGATTTGGTCTCTTCTTCAGCGGCCATAGGTTGATCGACAATGGGTGCCGCTACAACTGTTTCAACTGCTGGCTGTACAACTGGCTCAATAATGGGAACATCGACAGCAGGTAAACTCGGTAATGTGACATCGTCATCGCCGATATCAGCATTTATCAAGAATTTATTTTGCATATTCGATTGCTGTTGCATGTCGATTCCTTGAGATTAAAGCAGCTTTAAAAAAGATGGTCAGTCTAGCATAAATTGATTTGGTTTTCCCGACCATGGCAAGTCATTCATTTATCAATAGAAATGAGTCGATTAAAACTCATTCATCTTCTTTTGCCATTGCAGGATATTGCTTAATCCGATTTGACTCAAATTGATACGCATTTAACAACTTGAGGTAGTCCACACGGCGAATTGAACTGTGTGTTAACACCTCTTCTGCCAAATGCTGTGTTCTTGGATGACTGGCTTGCTGCGCGTATTGAACTATTTTTTGATATTGCACTGTATTGATTGGACGCTGTAATGCGTTATACGCGAGTATAAAAATAGACAAAATAATAATACCGACCAAAACATTATAAAATTGGTCTAGTTTGAATCCTAATTTGGATTGCATCACTTTATGCTTAGAAATTATAGACAACATAACCTACCTCGAATTAGAGGTAGTGTATGTCTCTGATTCGCTTAGGACAAGTGCAACGTTCAATAAGTCACAATTCCACAACTTATTGAACGTAAATCACTTTAACAATGACTAACTAATCAATGTACGGACAAAAGAGAAATACAGAATAAATGCAATGATGACTAAGGTAATAAAAATGGCAAACATCCCTACACCACTTTCAGCATCGGCAGGATGCAAGTCATCGTCATCTGCAATATTTTTTAACTCTCCATCATAGATCCGATAGAACTGATCTTTTTGCTCTGGGCTTAAATGGCTAGCAAAGTCATACACGCGTTTACGCTGTGCCAAGCAGTAATCACCTAAGTGAATTTCTTGATGGAAAATGGCTTCATCAAGCAATTGACGATGATGATGAGCTAAAGCAATAATTTGACTTTCTAATGGTGGAACATCCACAGTTACGCCATCAATGACATTTGACATGTTATTCTCCTTTTCTATTATTCTCACTTTGATTTTACTTAAAATTATTTGTGGTTAATGTTTAATCGTGTAAGCTTTTATTTAAGCAAAGATACTTAATATATTTGACATTTCCATCAATTTGTCATATTACTTTAATAATTCAGAGTTAAAGTAGCTTAAATTCAAAGTAGAGTATCTTTGAATAGAATTTGCGGTAATCATAATTAAAATAAGGAGTTATTATATGATTCAACAATTTACACACCATGAACTAGAGCATGTATATGCAAATGCGGTCAATACAATTCAATCGCAAAAAAACTTCCAAGATGCAGTAAAAGAGCTAGAGGAAGTAGCAAAAGCAGGTCACGGTAAAGCGGCATTATTTTTAGCAGAATTGTATTATCAAGGCTTCCGAGTCGAACGTGATTCCTTGAAAGCCCAGTATTGGCAGAAAATGGCAACCTTACAAGCATAAAGAAACGTCACTTAGGTGGCGTTTTTTAATACCTGTGTAAAACGTATTAACATTATCCTTTCACATTTCTGACTTGCGCTACGTCAAAGCTTAGTCGCTTTGTCTTGCTCAGGTGGCGTTCCAAGTCGCAACAATATTTGCTTACGATTTAGATCAATTGTTTAAACATAACTGCCATCTATATTTCTTATAATAAAACATAAGTTTAAGAATATTAGTTTAATAACATGTACCGTTTCAACCATTTCCAACCAGTCTCGCGTGAGTTGATGTTTAAAATTTCAATTCTTAAAACAATGATGTATTGTGGTGTTCTTTGGGGTCTGTACCATCAAGGTTGGGCCATCAAATCAGATCAAGACGGTCACGTATTCCCTTTCTGGCTCAACGGCGTTCAAGCTCATCGCTATGCAAAAGCACACTGGAAAAACTACACGCCACGTAAAATTACGCCGAAAGATTTTCATGAGTCATTGCTTCCGACCTTAACCCGTTTACAGGTTGAACCGGCGTTATTCAACTCTTCTCACCGAAAATTTAAACTTTCAACTCAGCAAATGCAGCACTTTTTCTTTATGCCACACCCGACGGCAGTGGCCGTTTAATCATTCTCATCATCCCAATGATGACTTTTTAGACATTCATGAGAAAAAGTTATCGTTGGAGAGAAATTAGGGCTTTGCAATTAAAAAAAATACCGTTAAGTTAAATGAAAATGACAATACAACACAGGTGGATAAACAATGACAATCGTTGCTCAAGTCATCAAGAATAAAGCAGTACAATCAATTTTCACCATTTCACCGAATGCGACTGTACTTGAAGCAATTAAAATTATGGCAGACAAAGGTGTAGGTGCTTTAGTCGTTGCTGAAGATGAGAAAGTCGTCGGGATTTTCTCTGAACGTGACTATACCCGTAAAATTGCCTTGATGGAGCGCTCTTCAAATAATACCCCTGTCGCGGATATTATGACTTCAAAAGTAATCTCAGTTGGTTTAAACCATACAGTAGAAGAATGCCTTAACCTTATGACTGATCGTCATTTACGTCATTTACCTGTACTTGATCAAGAGAAGCTAGTCGGTTTTATCTCCATTGGTGATTTGGTTAAAGCTGCAATGGATGATCAACGTATTCTGATTGAACAACTTCAACAATATATCTCTGGTTAAAGATTTAACCAGACATAAAAAAGGGCAATGAATTTGCCCTTTTTTATTAGGTATTACTTAATTAAGCCTTGAGGAAGTTTTGAATGGCAGGCACAAGGCGTTTTAACAATTCATCTGCTTGTGCTTGTGTCATATTTAGCGGCGGCAATAAACGCACCACTGAACCTGCAGTAACATTGATAATCAATTGATATTCATCACGTGCAATCGCCACCAATTCAGCGCAGTCTTTTGGTAATTGAATACCGATCATCATCCCGAAACCACGTACTTTTACACTGTAATCAGCCAATTGTGCGCTTAACTGATCAACAATATAAGCGCCCACAGTAGCAGCGTTTTCAACTGCATTTTCCTTTTCTAGTGTATCAAGCACTGTATATACCACACGTGAACCCAACACTGTTCCACCATAAGTAGAACCATGACTACCTGCACCAAGTAAGCCTACTGCTTTACCTTGGGTCATGACTGCACCGATTGGAAAGCCATTCCCCAAACCTTTGGCCGTGGTCATCACATCAGGAACAATATTGGTATGCTGATAGGCAAAGTATTTACCTGTACGGCCATTTCCTGTTTGAATCTCATCCAGCATCATCAGCCAGTTATGCTGATTACATAGCGCACGAACATCTTCCAGATAGCTAAAACCCTGTGGTGCAGTATTGACTCCACCTTCACCTTGAATCGGCTCAATCAAAATCGCAACAATATCTGGGTGGTTGATGGCGGCTTCTTGAATCGCTTCAACATCACCAAAAGGGACGCGAATAAAGCCTTCAACCAAAGGGGCAAAACCTTCCTGAACTTTTTTATTACCTGTTGCAGACAAGGTTGCCAAAGTACGCCCATGGAATGATTGTTCAGCAACTAAAATTTTAGGATTGGTAATGCCTTGTTGTGCGCCAAATTTGCGTGCAATTTTGATCGCACCTTCGTTTGATTCTGCACCGCTGTTGGAAAAGAAAATTTCTTCCATACCTGAAACTTCAGCTAGTTTTTGTGCTGCTGCCGTTTGCCAAGGAATTTCAAATAAATTACTGGTATGCACCAATGTCGCAGCTTGTTCAGCAATTGCCGCTGCAATCACAGGATGTGCATGGCCTAAGCCACATACGGCAATGCCTGTGAGTGCATCTAAATATTCTGTACCATCTGCCGTATATACATACGCCCCTCGTCCTCGTACAAAGCTGATCGCTTGACGGCCATAAGTCGCCATAAGATGTGATGGTTGATCAGGTTGCACAGGAGCAAGAGTGATATTAGTCATAACAAACTCAATCTATCATTAGTTGTGGTGAAAAAAGTTATATAAGCAAAAACTTGCATAGATTGAAAGCCTAAAGTCACATTTATATAAGAAAAATCTTCTGCAATCCTCCGTCACGCTTTTTTTTAGGTATAATGCAGGGAGATTAGTAGAGGATCTATCTATGACGGAACAAGCGCGTGATACAGTAGCGTTAATTCGTGATCAAATTGCGAAACACCCTGTTTTACTTTACATGAAAGGCACTCCACAATTCCCGCAATGTGGTTTTTCTGCTCGAGCAGTAGAAGCACTTAGCCAAATTGGTCGTCCATTTGCCTATGTAAATATTTTGGAAAATCAAGATATTCGTGCAACTTTACCACAAATTGCGAACTGGCCTACTTTCCCACAGTTATGGATCAATGGCGAGTTAATCGGTGGTAGCGATATCATGCTTGAAATGTTCCAAAATGGCGAATTAAAGCCATTAGTTGAACAGTACAGCCCAGCGCCTGAAGCATAAGCTGTAAAGCAAAAAGCCAATCAAATGATTGGCTTTTTTATTGGAAGAATTTTAGTTTGGACTAAAACCAACATAGCGGAACATCCCTTCTACACCCAAATCAGCTTTATAAATCTGTAAATCAGGATAATTTGCTTGGGTCACACTAGCAAAAATATTCATATTGGGGTCTTCATGAATTTCATCGACAGATTGTGGTAAAACATCTTCAAAGCGATCTGCGATAAACTCAAAGCCCAAATCCATTGCCATGAATACCGTATGCTCACACGGTTGAATATATTGCTCCTGATCCCAGTCTAAAACTGCATGTTGGCAAAAAGGACATACAATGTTTTGGGTCGCATCGACAATGTTGATAAGTTGATATGACATATATAATAAAGCGTTAAAAATTTCAGTTAGTTTAAAAGAATATGACGCGCTAATCTATCTTGCATAGGAGGATTTAGCTGATGGCAACACTTGAACAAGCCATTGCATTTGCAGCAAAACAACATGAGGGCCAAGTTGATAAAGCCAATGCACCCTATATTTTACACCCGCTCAGAGTGATGCTGAATGTACCCAGTATCGAACACAAAATCATTGCTGTTTTACATGATGTTTTGGAAGATACCAATACCCGTATCGAAGACTTACAAATGCTGGGATTTCAAGCGCACATTATCGAGGCCATCCTCGCACTAACGAAACAACAGGGTGAATCTCGAATACAGGCCGCGCAACGAACCGTACAAAACCCTTTGGCACGTGTTGTGAAATTGGCAGATATCACTGACAATATGGACTTATCTCGAATTTCATTGCCAACCGCCAAAGATTTTGAGCGATTGAACGAATATAAACAGGTTAGAGATATTTTATTGGCCCAAAATGTTTAATAATTACGTGTGTATGAATTTTACTTGATGACAAGAAGCTGGAGTTTATAGCTTAATGCTAACGGATTTAGATGATTTTTATTGCTTTGCGCTCGTTGTAGAGCACGGTGGCTTTAGTGCCGCAGAACGTGCAACTGACATTCCTAAATCTAAACTCAGCCGCAGAGTTTATAATCTTGAAGAACAACTGGGTGTACGTCTGATTCAACGTAGTTCGCGTCACTTTGCTGTTACAGACATCGGCATGGATGTCTACCGCCATGCGCAAGTGATGATGAATGCCGCGCAAGCTGCACACGATGTGGTCAATCATTTAAGCAGCCAGCCCCGTGGCGTGATTAAAGTAAGTGTGCCTGTTGATATCGCACAAAACCAGATGGCAAAAATCCTACCCGCCTTTTTAAAAAAATATCCTGAAGTTCGGGTTCAGATGATGATCAGCAACCGTCGTGTTGATGTCATTAACGAAGGAATTGATCTTGCTTTACGAGTGCGTTCTAAATTGGATGATGATCCGAACCTTGTATTACGCCAATTTGAAGCGATTGAACAACGTCTTTTTGCCAGTCAAGCTTATTTAAATGAGTTTGGTCATCTTAACAGTCCAGAACAACTGGCTGAACACCGCATTATTAGTATGTCGGAAGAACATCTGGATCAACAGTTCTTACTGACAGGCCCAGATCAACAACAGAAAAAAATTAAAGTCAATCCTGTGATTATGGGATCAAATCTTTTGATGTTGGCTGAGTTAGCAACACAAAACTGTGGCATTGCGTTACTACCAGACAGTATTGCCCAAGATTTTGTGAAATCTGGGCAATTAGTTACGGTACTACCAGAATGGACTGCGCCACATGGTATATTCCATGCTGTTTATCCATCTCGTCGTGGTTTACTTCCTGCAGTACGTGTCTTCATTGATTATTTGGTCGAGCAACTAACCCAATGTTCAACCAGAAAAAAGCGCGATTAACAAATCGCGCTTTTCTTTTTGAGTAGCCTAAACAGCAGGATAATGCCCTGTGCCATTTGGCCATGGCGTTAATAATTCAAAACCGTCATCTGTTACAGCAACCATATGTTCCCATTGAGCGGATAGAGACTTATCTTGTGTCACTACAGTCCAGCCATCATTGAGTTCTTTCACATAACGTTTACCCGCATTCACCATCGGTTCAATGGTAAACACCATGCCTTTTTTCAAGACCATACCTTGACCTTTTTGGCCATAATGCAGGATATTTGGCTGCTCATGGTAAATACGGCCAATCCCATGTCCACAGTATTCACGCACAATGCTATAACCGTCACGATGCGCAACGGACTGAATCGCATGCCCAATATCACCTAATGTCGCACCAGGTTTGACTGCATGAATCCCCGCAAGCATGGCTTCATAGGTTGTTTCCACCAGTTTCTTGGCTTCGGGACTCGGCTCACCCACGAAGTACATACGACTAGTATCACCAAAATAACCATCTTTAATCACAGCAACATCAATATTTAAAATATCACCGTCCTGCAAAATCTTTTTTGCAGAAGGAATTGCATGACAAACTTCTTCATTGACTGAAATACAGGTGGTCTTGGTAAAACCGTGATAGCCCACATTGGCAGGAATCACCTGCAAGGTATTCACAATATAATCATTACAGATATCATCTAAATATTCAGTTGAAACACCTGGCTTGATATAGGCGCCAATCATTTCCAGCACTTGTGCCGCTAAACGACCCGAGATTCTTAATTTCTCGATATCTTGTTCAGTTTTAATGGTCACAGTAGAAGCTCTCATTCGAGATTTTCCTTATTCATCAATCAGATTAAAATCACATGCAGAAAAATTAATATGGGGACTGCATAAAGTATTTCAATATTTGTACGCCTTCCCATTGAAATCTTCAATCTATTTAAGACTAAAAGACCATTTTTATTTTTATATTTAAACTCGATTGACCGCATCTGGGTAAATTCACGTCCTTCTGTATTTTTCGAGTTTTAGAAAGCTTTTCAACATATTAGCTTTACCATTACTAATTATATGATTTTAATCATTTCTTTTTAGTCAAAAATCAACCAAATTTCACATAAATTAGTTTCAAAAGAACGCTTTTTTGTTCTAAAATTCGCACTTTTATTTTATGCCTCCCTCTTTATGAATCAACTTCGTACAGGAGATATCATTGCTTTAGGTTTTATGACCTTCGCGTTATTTATTGGCGCAGGCAATATTATCTTTCCTCCAATCGTTGCTCAGCAGGCTGGTGAACATGTTTGGCTTGCCGCTTTCGGTTTCTTAATTACCGCAGTTGGTCTGCCTGTCATTACGATTATGGCCTTATCTCGTATGAAAGGCTCAATCGAGATCATCAGTTCTCCACTTGGACGTTTCTTTAGCCTGCTGTTAACGATTGTCTGCTATTTATCTGTAGGCCCACTATTTGCGACACCTCGTACCGCAACCGTTTCGTATGAAATTGGTTTTGCTCCCTACTTCGGTACATCAGGCAGCAGCCTGTTTATCTATAGTGTTGTTTATTTTGCTTTTGTGACTGCAGTTTCACTGTATCCAAACAAATTACTCGATACCGTGGGTCATGTACTGGCACCTTTAAAAATTGTTGCACTGGCTATTTTAGGTATTGCAGCATTTGCTATTCCAACTGGCTTAATCTCTGCGCCAGTGAATAACTATATCGCAAGTCCGGTTTCTGAAGGCTTTGTAAGTGGTTATTTGACCATGGACACCTTAGGCGCTTTGGTATTCGGTATTGTGATTATTCAAGCGATTCAATCACGCGGTGTAACGGATGCTAAGTTAATTACCAAATATGCCATTATCGCAAGCTTAATCGCTGGTGTTGGACTCACACTTGTTTATATCAGTTTATTTAAACTTGGCTTAGGTAGTCATGAAGTTGCGCCGAATGCAGCCAATGGTGCAATCATTCTGCATGCTTATGTACAACACGCCTTTGGTGATTACGGATCTTATTTCTTAACGATCTTGATTTTCCTTGCCTGTATGGTGACCGCAATTGGCCTTACCTGTGCATGTGCTGAATATTTTACCGAATTGACAGGCTGGTCTTATAAATTACTTGTTTTTATCCTGACTGGTTTTTCATTATTGATTTCCAATTTAGGTTTAACCAAGCTGATTGCAGTATCAGTTCCGGTACTCAGTGCAATTTATCCCCCTGCAATTGTTGTGATTATGCTGAGCTTTTTCTGGAAGCGTTGGAACAACCCTTCTATCGTGGTTGGCTCTGTGACTGCGGTTGCATTCCTATTCGGCATTATTGAAGCAATTAAAGCAGCCGGCTTTACTGAACAATTACCAACATTCATTCAACATTTACCATTGAACGAACAGAATCTTGCATGGTTACTTCCGTCGCTCATCGTTCTGGTTTTTGCAATTGTAGTTGATCGCGTAACAGCATCTAAAGATTAAAATGATTTGTCGTTAAAATGATGTTTTACCCAAACATGATTTTAGCTATACAGAAAATGTTCTTTTATCCAACGTTCATTTTTTGTTTACGACAAATCTTTCTTTTCTTGGGGCAGTCTATGCCACCCTTTACTTCTTATTGATATCCCATTTAAAAGATACTATTTCCGCAGGGTATCTTGATGGCCAATTTTTTCAAAATGTAAAAATAATGAGTAATATTTAACTAAAAAATAGTATAAATTAATATAAAAAATACTTAAAAGTTATATAAATCAATACATTCATAAATTTATTTTCAAAATACCCCCTTTTGCTATTGAAATGCTCAGAAAATAGCAGTACAACTTAAAAAACAATTCAGACAAAAACGCATGGTTTTGTCGTCACAACAAGGAGGGATGGAGATGTTATCAATACATTTCAACAAGCAAGTCTTCATTAACGCTCTGAAGGCGAATGATTCGATCTTATATGCAACAACAACGCTTGCCTTGATGGTCACGTTGTTATTTCAAGGCACGATTAAAGGTAATTTAAAACCCGAATATTTTGCTTATGCATTGGTTGTATCTCTGGCCTTTTGTATGTGGGCGATCGTCGATCGAAAGTTTCGACAGTTAAGTGCAGCGCGCCAAAAAAATTCTTCAGGAAAAATGGATGAGTGATCATCCATTTTTTTAATGCATAAACCGAACAATGGTTCCGACGACTAAAATACCTGTAGCCCCCAACTCAACAATAATTAAACTTAGCATCATCAATGTCATGCACCATGCTGGTAAAGTCCACTTTCCCACCTGATGCGGCTGTTTAAATTGATTGGTTGTATCTTTTAATAATCCATGCAAGATATATATTAAGATCGACATCGCAAAAAAGAATAAATTTGCTATTACACAAAACAATGCCCAAGCATCAGACAGAACCGTAAAGAAACTCAAGGCGGCTAAAATGAGGCTGGCAGCGGCATAAAGCAAACTACTCCGATGCGCAATATCCACATAATAATGTGCTCTTGCTTGCGCTGTTTGTCTAATTTGATAATATTTCCAAACTCCAGTCAGCATCCCCACCCATAGAAAAATTCCACTAAATACAATCGCAAGTTGTGTTGCAGTATTTAAAACGTACATAGCATCCCCGAAATTAAAATATTCCTTTTGTGTGCGTATATTACATAAAATTTGACTTTTAAGTCATTTTTTAAACGAGTTTCTTTTTAGAACTTGTGTAAAGTAGAACCATGCATATATAAGAGTATCTTTCAAATGAATCGCTATGAATCTTTTTGGATCACATGCAAAGATGATTATCAACTTGCTGCTCAGTTTTATCCTGCGCAAGAACAGAGCAAGTCATATCCGATTCTGATTTGCCCAGCAACAGGGATAACCAAAAATTTCTATCATGCTTTCGCAGATTGGCTTAGCCAGCAAGGATATGATGTTTTAAGCTTTGATTTTAGAGGGATTGGCGAGTCATTACATGGCCCACTGAAAGACTCGACTGCCAGCATTAATGACTGGGGAATTTATGATATTCCAGCTGCCATCGAGACTTTATTAGATCGTACTCAAGCTGAAAAAGTCATTATTGTTGGACATAGCGCGGGCGGACAGTTACTCGGGATTACATCGAATTATCAGAAAGTTGCTAAAGTGTTAGCTATTGCAGGTTCAACTGGACATATTAAAGGCTTGAAAGGGAAAACCAAAATCCTTGCGCCTGTGATGTTCAATGTTATTTTTCCTGTTTCTAGCTTCTTTAAAGGCTATGGTGCAACTCAATTCATTGGCATGGGTGAAAATCTACCCAAAAATGTTGCCAAACAATGGGCTGAGTTTTGTAGCAAACCCGGTTATGTCATGAATGCAATTGGCAAAACCATCTTTGAAGATTATCACCAAGAAATTCAATGCCCAATCACATCGTTCTGGGCCAGTGATGATGAAATTGCTACGCAGACAAATGTCAAAGATCTACTACGTTTATACCCGAATGCGCCAACCAAATTGATTGAGCTCAACCCTCAACAGCACGGCTATAAGCAAATTGGGCACATGCTGATGTTTAAAAAATCGCATCAGAAACTATGGCCACTGATGGAAAGTGAACTCCACATTTAAATCAAGTCATCACTGCCTTGCTTTGCACTTTACGCATCTAAACCTGTAATCCTGTTTAGATGCGTCTTTTTTTGCCTCAAATCTAGCATCTTCTTCGTATTTTGTTTTCCCTCACACCGCTTCATTGCAGTTATCGCAATACTTCTTAAGCAATTTAAAAATTAATTCTGGTGTCCTACAAACGAGCAATGATTAAATTTCATCGGAAAAATGTGATAAAGAATGTATTTATTCAACTTTTTTTAAAATTTTTATGTGTTATATTTTAACCAAATGATCAATACAAATATCTGTATTCGCTATTTTTTTAATCTTTATTTATTTTATAAATATATTGATTTCGTATATTTATGACATTTTAGACAGAAATTATTATAAAAATGTCACGTCAAAAATCGTATTTTTTTTCTACAATAGAGTTATTCTACAAATCAGCAGTGATGCAAAGCTGTAGAACAACCTTAAGGGAAAGACGACTGGATAGTACATCATTAATAGCTGATTTATGTGAATTTTATGATGACTTATTCATTCAGAATAAAGATAATTTCACCGTTATCTTTGGACAGATTTGTTAAAAAATGGAATGCTAAAAAAATCAGAAAAGAGATTTTTTTAACAGGAAAGTTAGAGACATTTCATGGAATCTAGGAACTACGAGGCGTAGTTTCTTGTGCAAGTATAGGAAATAAGTGATGCCAAAAAAATATGCGCGTTTTTTACCTACAGCCGATTCATTTAACCTGGAAGACTTCCCTTTTTACTGGATTTCTCAAGTAAATGCTCAATACGTTCAAAATATTGATAACGTACTCAAAAAATATGGTCTAGACAATTCTCGCCGCCGCATTTTAATCGCATTGCATGTCAAACCTCATGCAAGCGTGTCTGAGTTATCAGACATGGTCATCTCTAAAATGTCGACCACAACCAAAATCGTTTATCGTCTTAAAGATGAAGGTTATATCGATACTTATTCATGTAAAGAAGATGGCCGTATCACACGCGTCTACCTGACCGAAAAAGGTCAAGAAATGATCACAAAAATAAATGACCTAACTTCTGTTATCCTAGAACAATCATTTGATGGCTTAACACCATTGCAAATTGAAAAAACCATGGAAATTTTACGCCATATGTTTAAAAATCTTGCGCGCTAAGTAACTGGTTTAAAATAGCAAGGCTTCCTATAGGAAGCCTTTTTTGATCTCATCAACGCAAATATTCATTTCAATCAAACATATTCAGTTGTGGTGTTATTTTCTCAATCTTCGGTTTCGGAACATGTGAACACTCAAATTCCTCAACAGGAAAAGCTTGCATAAAGTCATAAAGCTCATGTGGCTGCTTCAAGCTTAACCACTCGTCTAAACGCTGATGTGGGATAACAACAACTGAACGCTTCACATCCCCAGGTTCATGGAAATCTTTCATCATCGGATGGTCTATAGCGTCCATCGTAAGCATCGTTGCCGAACGAATGATCTGATCATTTAACTTACGGATTTCATATAATGCAGCGATATAAAAAGCTTGTCCATCTTTGCGACGTACACCCCAACGTTGAGGTTTATTGTCGATATACTTACTTTCATAAAACTCAGTTACTGGAATCACGCCAAACTTACACTTGCTTGCTGCTTCTACAAAACTAGGTTTCTGAAAAATGGTTTCATGCCGTGCATTATAAGTATGCTTGGAAATATTAGTATCTTCCGACCACTTTGGTACCAAACCAAACAACACTTCCCGCCACTCCAGCCCTTGCTCCGATTTAAATAGCAACGGCGTTTTATAACTTGGGTAAACTTCTCCCCCATATTCAAATGGAATCAAAGGTAAACCAAGTTGTTGAACTTGCTCGACTGTCAATGGTTTATAGTTGGCACACATAGTTCGCTGAGTATTTATCCTTAAAAGCAAAGTTAAAAAAAGGAGGTATTAACCCTCCTCTTTGTAATTGCAAAAATTAGCCAAATAATTTTTTCATTTTTGCGCTTAAACCGTGGATAAAACGGTGCTTGGCATTGGCTTTATCACTGGTTAAAAAGTTAATCTGAATCGACTGGCGTTGCCCCTCATAGGGTACATAACCATGCCAACCATTATCAGTCACTTTAAATGCAATTAGAGTACCTGGACCCGCATCAATCTCTTCAACATAGTCATCCATATTCTTTTCATCATTCAAGATGCGTAGACGACCTGTCGGTGCATCCCAAGATTCATTCAAATAAATCAGGATGGTCAGCAGTTTGGTTTTTGAGTCAGAATGAATACGACCATCTTTTTGACGTGAATAACCACGCAAGGTGATCATCATCGGATGCTCCATCACATCCACATCAAATTTTTCAGTTAAAATTTGACGAAATTCTTTGGTGTCTAAAGACTTTAGAAAGCGATCAAAATTAGGCTTAATCTCAACATCTTCAATGTTATAGCTACCACCCTGTTCAATCTTTGGAAAATCCTGAATAACAGCGTTCACTTCACTATCGACAATCGAATTTTTAACAACGAAGTAAGGATATGGCGAAGTCGAAACTTGCGCTTGTTTTAAAGCATCTAATTTTAAAATTTGTGACATCGTTATGATTCGGCTAAATGATCAAACTATGATAATTATAACAAAATTTTTAGTTATATGATGTTTTATCCTGTTTCTAAGACCTCATTGTCTATACGGCTAATGGCTCTAAGTGCGACACAAAAACGCCAATACATCATTACCTGCATTATAACTGAAATAGAAAACCCAACCCATTTTTGATAAGGTTCAATTAAAGCAGGAATTTGAGTGGCATCAATAAATCGTGCAGTAACAATAAAGGCAAGAATAAAGACGGTAAATAACAGTAAATATACCAAGATAAATCTCACACCAATCGGTAAAAAGAGACAAATTAAACGGTTAAGAAATTGTTTTCCTTGATTGCCACCATTTGCCTTAAAACAGAAATTGACACCAGCAATAAGAATTATAATACTCAGCACCGCATCAATAAGATTTGGAAGCACATCATCTATAGGGGCAAAACGCATAGCAAACATCATGATGAGCATAAATGCACTACTAATCAAATAGTAATTTTTGTAGTTTTGCTCTGTTAAACGGTCATTTTTTAAATCATCAATTAATTTTTTTGTGTTCCAGAAATACATTTTATCCCTCTAATTATAAAAAAAGAGGTATCTAATAAATAGATACCTCTCATTTGCCTAACAGGCGATCTTAATCACCTGTATAACCTTTTAATTTTAAACGCGCAGCATGCAACAATGGCTCTGTATAACCAGATGGCTGCTCTGCACCTTTAAAGATCAAGTCAGAAGCGGCTTGGAATGCAATACCATCAAAGTTTGGTGCCATTGGTGTATATAATGGATCATTGGCATTTTGCTGATCAACGATCACAGCCATACGCTTAAGTACTTCTTCAACTTGCGCACGCGTTACGATACCGTGACGCAACCAGTTTGCAACGTGTTGAGATGAAATACGTAAAGTAGCACGGTCTTCCATTAAGCCAACGTTATTAATGTCTGGTACTTTAGAACAACCAACACCAAGATCTACCCAACGAACCACATAACCCAAGATCCCTTGACAGTTATTTTCAAGTTCGTTGTTTAACTCTTCTGCAGACCAGTTTGTTTCTGGTGCAAATGGCGGCGTTAACAAGTCATCTAACGTCAGCATGTCTTCAGCAGCCAATACATCTTGACGTGCTTTTACATTGATTTGATGGTAGTGCAATGCATGTAGTACCGCACCTGTTGGTGATGGAACCCACGCACAAGTTGCACCTGCATTTGGATGTGCAGTCTTCGTCGCCAACATATCTTTCATGCTGTCTGGTTTCGGCCACATGCCTTTACCAATTTGCGCTTTACCTTGTAAACCACATGCTAAACCAATGGCAACGTTACGGTTTTCGTAAGCAGCAATCCATTTTTGTGTTTTAACCGCTTCTTTACGCACAACTGGTGCAGCTTCCATAGAGGTATGGATTTCATCACCCGTACGGTCCATAAAGCCAGTGTTAATGAAAATGGTACGGTCTTTCGCAGCAGCGATACAGTTTTTCAAGTTCACAGAAGTACGGCGTTCTTCGTCCATGATCCCGATTTTGAGTGATTTTGCTGGTAAGCCAATCGCTTGTTCAGCACGCTCAAACAATTCAACTGCAAATGCAACTTCTTCTGGACCATGCATTTTCGGCTTAACGATATACATTGAACCTTTACGAGAGTTTTTGTTCTCGTTTTGACCACGAATATCAGCAACTGTGAGTAAAGGTGTCACTAAAGCATCCATAATGCCTTCGAACACTTCTTCACCGTCAACCAAGATTGCTGGGTTAGTCATTAAGTGGCCCACATTACGAAGCAACATTAATGAACGACCGTGTAATGTCGTTGTACCACCAATCAGATTCTGTACAGTACGATCTTTGTTCAAGGTACGAGTAACGGTTTTACCATTTTTCTCGATTGACTCTTGCAAGTCACCTTTCATGAGACCTAACCAGTTACGGTAGCCTTCCACTTTCTCTTCAGCATCAACCGCTGCAACCGAGTCTTCCAAATCTTGAATTGTGGTTACTGCAGCTTCAAGAGTTAAATCTTTAACGCCCGCCGCATCTGTTTTACCAATTGGACTGTTTGCATCGATTTCGATAATCACATGCAAACCATTATTTAATAAAACAATCTCAGTTGGGCTTGCAGCTTCACCGTTAAAACCAACAAATTGTGATTCATGTGCCAAAGAAGTTGTTGAACC
This sequence comes from Acinetobacter gyllenbergii, assembly GCF_001682515.1. Taxonomy (NCBI): domain Bacteria; kingdom Pseudomonadati; phylum Pseudomonadota; class Gammaproteobacteria; order Moraxellales; family Moraxellaceae; genus Acinetobacter; species Acinetobacter gyllenbergii. The sequence goes on from NZ_KV575261.1 coordinate 296,268, forward strand.
ATCTTTTAACGTTACAGCTAAACCGTTATTCACCACGGCATATTGAGTTGCATCCGCATGCGAACCTTGAGCCAATGGGAACGTTTGGTTTAAGAAATCTTTTGCGAAAGCAATAACTTTATCACCACGAACTGGGTTATAACCTTTGCCTTTCTCTGCACCACCTTCTTCAGAAATAACGTCTGTACCATACAGCGCGTCATATAAAGAACCCCAACGTGCATTGGCTGCGTTTAAGCTATAACGCGCATTACGCACAGGTACAACCAGCTGTGGACCAGCCAATAATGCGATTTCTTCATCCACATTTTCAGTCGTCACTTGGAAGTCAGCAACTTCTGGTACGAGATAACCAATTTCAGTTAAGAATGCCTTGTAAGCATTTAATTCAAATTTATTGTTGCGATGCCATTCATCAATCTTTGCCTGAAGTTCATCACGCTTAGCCAATAATGCTTTGTTCTTTGGGCTAAGGTCGACAACGACTTGCTCGAAGTTCTTCCAGTAAGTTTCACTCTCTAAACCAGTACCTGGTAAAGCTTCATTTTCGATGAAATCGTAAAGTTCTTTAGCAATCGCTAGCTTGCCTTTTTGAATACGTACAGTCATTGTCTTTCCTGATGGTGCTAACTTTTTATAACAAGAATTCTAGTATACTGATTTATACTAGCCTGAATAGTAATATCACATTCCTAAATAGTAAGCATTTTCCCCATTAGAAGTATTGACAAACATATTTTTTTATACCTATCAAAATATCAAATGATGTGTGCTTCTTGTCTAGTTATGCAACATACTCCCTTTTTCAAACTCATCTAGTTATAACAAAATTCGACCAAGAATAAAGCCTTATCCCTATAAGTTTATAAAAAAAGGCATTTCGAAGAATGCCTTTTCATTTATGAAGTCTGTGCGACCTGAATTTGTCGATGCTCCGAATGTAGATAATCATCCGATTGCATTTCTAATAAACGTGAACGCGTCCGTTCAATTTCAAATGCTAATTTCTCGCCTTCATATAGATCAATAATTGAATCATCTGAAGTGAGAATCAATTTTACCCCGCGGTCATAGAACTCATCGACCAAATAAATAAAGCGGCGTGTTCCTTCAGACAAGAAATCGGTCAAATGCGGAACATTACTGACCAAAACGGTATTGTAAATGTTGGCGATTTCAATAAAGTCTGCTGGGCTCCGAGGCTTAAAGCATAGTTCTGAAAACTCACACCACAATACGTCTTCAGTATGACCTAAGGTTTCCACCACGCGATTATTGATCATAATCGGTGAATTAGATTGAGTCTGTGTTTGGGTTAATGCTTTAAAACGACCAGATAACCATGCTTGTGCATCATCGGTTAATGGATATTTAAATAATTGCGCTTGCTTCAATACACGCAAACGATAATCCACACCTGCATCTACATTCAAAATGGTACAGTTCTTTTTGACCAATTCAATTGTTGGGATAAAGCGATCACGGTGAATTCCGTTTTTGTATAGACCATCTGGTGCAATGTTCGATGTCGCAATCAAAGTAATGCCGCGCTCGAATAGCTTTTGGAATAGATCACTCAAAATCATCGCATCAGTCACGTTCGATACGAAAAATTCGTCAAAGCAAATCACAACGGCATCTTTATAAATTTGATCTGCAACCAAATCCAAAGGGTTACGTTGACCAGAAAGTTTATTCAACTCTTTATGGACGTGTTGCATAAAGTGATGGAAATGCATGCGTGTTTTACGGCGGAATGGTACCGATTCATAGAATTGATCCATTAACCACGTTTTACCACGGCCGACACCCCCCCACATATAAACGCCCTTTGGATAGGTTTGACGACGGAAACGTCGAAACGCTTTCTTAGATGCTTTATAGCGAGTGAGTAACTCTTTCCATACTCGATCCAACTCTTGCACAGCTTGTGCTTGAGCCTCATCTGGCATGAATTGTCCTGACTCAAGTGCTTGAGCATAACGCTCAGCAGGTGATGTTGGGATATATGCAGTGCTATGTGAGTCTGGTTTAGAATTTGACATAAGGTGTTATTGCAATTTTAATTGATGAAAATTATATCGAACATTCTGTTCAATGGCATTAGATTTTAGGCTTAATTATCATAGAGTTTAAACATCAAAATGTACCATTTTTAATCATTTAATGATTTCGATGATATTGCCTTGGACTCAATCCAAACCACCTTTTAAAGGCATGATTAAACGCAGCGGGCTCAGAATACCCCAACATTTCGGCCACCTGTTCAATTGAATAAGAACTGTTTTCAATAAACTTTATTGCCTTCTGTTTGATCAGCTTTTCACGAATTTCTTTATAGCTGGTCTGCATTTGCTGCAATTGATGTCTTAACGTTCGTTCAGGAATACTCAATGCACAGGCGGTTTCCGCCATGGTTGGCATGACCCCATTTTGCATTTCCAGATAATCCTGCACATACTCAACAATAGTTAATTTAGCTGCCGCACTTTTCTCTAAATGTTGAATATCCTGTAGGCATTTTTCTTCATAAATACGATACGTCAAAATATCGGCAGAGGGTATTTTTGTATTTAAAATTTGCGTATTTTCTAAAATGAAGGCCGCTTGCGCACATCCAAATTTGACATCCAGCCCATAATAGTCCTGATAAGCAGCAAGTAAACCTAGATCTTTAGGTCGCTGAAATGGCAATTCAATCTGAATTTTAGGTACCTCTAAGCCCATCATTTTAAAAATATCTTGTAAGAACTTATAGGTACCTGAAATCTCACACTGCGCCCTGAGTTGGCCGAGATGCATACTTAAATCAATGGGTTGATAGAACAAATAGATCAGATTAGTTTCAATCTTTAACTGCAGCGACCCAAAGAGATGAGTTAACTGCTGAAATTGAACACCATTGAGTAAAGCACGATGCAACGTATCACTGGTCACCAATAACATCAGAAATGGACCATAACCAGCCAATGCATAATGTTGTCCGATGAATAAGCCTTGTTCAGGTGAGATATCCTGACTAATATGCTGCAAAATATCCCATTCAATTTCATCAGGGATAATCGAGCTTGGATCTAATGCATCGGCCTGTATTCCCATATTCGCTAAACGCGCGTCCACATCAATGCCAACATGCCGCATGCCTTGAATTAAATACATCAATCCGAGGATAGATCTTTTCATAAGTCCGAATGCGATGCTCAAAACTTTAATGTTTTACTATAAAAGCATGCACAAATGAATTGCCGAAATGATCAAGTTTTGCGTCTATACAATCATATTTAATCTCGCTAAAACCGTTAAACTTGCACAAAATTTAGCTGTGTAGGACATAGACTATGCGTGATGAAACCAAAAATGCGATTCAAAAAACAAAAGTTGCAATTATTGGTGCAGGCTTTGGTGGTTTAGCAATGGCGATTCGACTATTGCAAAGTCAAATCAATGATTTTGTAATTTTAGAAAAAACCAACGATGTTGGTGGTACATGGCGCGAAAACCAATATCCTGGCGCAGCCTGTGATGTTCAATCACATATGTATTCGCTTTCATTTGCACCAAAGACCGACTGGTCAAAGCGTTATGCCGAGGCAGATGAGATCTTCGCTTATATTCAAGATATTACTCAACAATACAAATTAAAAGACTACTGTCAGTTCAATCATGAAGTTACCCATGCGGAATTTGATGAAAGCCGAAATGTGTGGACTTTAACTTTCAAAGATCAGCCAACACTAGAAGCACAATTTGTTATTTTTGCATCTGGCCCACTGCATGTACCACAAGTTCCATATGTTAAAGGTATTGAAAAGTTCCAAGGCAAAGTGTTCCATTCATCACAATGGGACCATGACTACGACTTAACAGGTAAATCTGTTGCATCGATTGGAACTGGCGGCAGTGCGATTCAGTATATTCCTGAAATTGCACCCGAGGTGAAGCAGTTATATGTATTACAACGGACTGCAGCTTGGGTGATTCCTCGTGATGAACGCAAATATTCGCAACTGAGCAAATCATTATTCAAAGCGTCAAATATCTACCGTCAGATTCACCGTACCCGTTTGTACTGGACCAATGAATCTCGTGTTGTTCCGATTGTTCAACCTCAGATCATGAAGTACGGTCAAAAACTGGCTGAAGCCTTTATTCGCTTCCAAGTCAAAGATAAAGAACTCGCAAAAAAACTGACACCAGATTTTGTCATGGGTTGTAAACGTATTTTGATTTCAAATAAATACTTTCCGACTTTCAATCGTAAAAACGTTGAATTGGTGACAGATGCTATTCAAGAAATCACAGCCAATAGCATCATCACAAAAGATGGCAAAGAACGTCAAATCGATTGTTTGATTTACGGGACTGGCTTCATTACCGACCCTCGTATTTATCTAAAACATTTCGATTGTGTTGGTCGTCATGGCATAGAACTGAAACAAGCATGGAAAGATGGTGCTGAAAGTTACTATGGTATTAGCACCAAGAACTTCCCGAATTTATTCCAGTTATTAGGCCCTAACACCATTCTTGGTCATAACTCAGTGATCTTCATGATTGAGTCTCAGGTGAACTACATTCTACAGTTGATCCAAACCGTTGATAAAACAGGCACTCAAGCGGTTGAGATCAAGCATGAAGTTCAAGATCAATTCAATGAGCGTGTTCAAGATCAGTTGAAAGGAACCGTATGGCAAGCAGGTGGCTGTAGCAGTTGGTATCAAGCAGCAGATGGTAAGAACTTTTCTTTATGGCCAACCTACACATGGCGATATTGGTTAGAAACCCGTAAAGTAAATGTTGCTGATTATAATTTTATCAACACAGCAACGCATGCAAAAAATAATGCCGCTTAAGCTGAAATAGCTGAACTCCTCCTAATATCAAGAACACCTTTGAACGCTCAAAGGTGTTTTTTATTGCAACGCTTTATGGACCTGATTTAAATCTCCCTGTTCTTCCCTATGCAAAACATAAGTAATCATGCTAATATTTTAACTACCTACCGTTAGGTAGTTAAAATAAATATTGTTTCCCTCGAAAGAGTACACAAAACATGAACGCTGCTACCCACATCACAAAGATCAGTTGGTCTTTACTGCTGTTACTCTCCCTTTTTACCGCCTTAGATGCACTGGCAATTGATATTTATTTGCCTGCGTTTCCACTGCTTGCAGAGAGTTTTGCAACTTCACCAGGTCATATACAACTCACACTCTCGGTGTTTCTCATTGGACTCGCAATCGGTCAAGGATTATACGGCCCATTGCTTGAGCGTTTTGGCCGACGTAAACCCCTACTGATTGGTATCGCAATATTTATTCTGGGTTCATTATTGGCTGCAATTGCACCAAGTATTGAATGGCTGCTGGCAGCACGCTTCATGCAAGCCATTGGTGCATCTGCGGGCTTAGTCGTGCCAAGAGCAATTATTTCTGATGTCTGTGATGCCAAAACCAGTGCCAAAAACTTTTCTATTTTGATGCAGGTCATGATGATTGTACCCATCATTGCCCCCTTGTTTGGAAGCCTGATCTTACGGATCGGCTCTTGGCATTTGATTTTCTATACTCTGGCTGCACTAGGGGCCATTCTCTTGTTATGGGGTAATCACGCCATCCCAGAAACCCTAAAGCCTCAATATCGTCAACCACTCCAATTTGCAGCGATTCGAACAAGCTATCAAACACTTGCCCTAAATAAAGGCTTTATGGCTTATACCTTGGCAGGCGGTTTTATCTTGGGTGGTTTTTTTGTTTATCTGAGCCAATCACCATTTATTTTTATCCAGCATTATCATATTCATAATGAAAGTTTTAGCAGCCTATTTGCAGCCAACGCCGTAGGCTTGATTATCCTTGGACAAGTTTCAATCCTGTTATTAAAACGATGGACAGCGCAGCAATTATTAGTACTGGGCATGTGTATATTTAGTGGCGCCAGTTTCATTCTAATGCTCAGTGTCAGTTTCTATCATTTAAGTTTATGGCAATACATTGTGCTGCTGGGACTGAGTATCTGGTCCACAGGTTTTATTTTTGGTAATTTGACTGCACTGACCATGCAACAAAGCCCTCAACATTTAACCGGCGCAGCCTCATCCTTGATGGGTCTACTACAATATGCCTTTGCTTCGCTAATTGGCTTTATCGTAAGCCTGTTTGAAATTAACATCAGCCTACTTCCAGCCAGTCTATTCCTTTGCGGAATGATTGCACTGGGCTTATGTATTTATGCAGCACTTAGACAAGCTGACACATTTTCGACAATGGAAACAGAATAACAAATCTCATGCACTGGTCAGCAATTGATTACCATTAAGGGCTGATCAGAACATCTAAGGTTTTGAGAATGGCATCCAGTCGAAGCCTGAACTTATCTCGACCTCCGTAGATCAATTCACTTTGTAAAGCATCGACAAAGCTCATACAGACCCGCGCCAAAACCATACTCTCCAGTTGGTGCTTGTTTTCCTTCAAAACCGACTGTTGTATTGCCTGTAAAAATACCTGTTCCAATTCAGCCATAAAGATATGCATTGGCTCAATCACCTGATTATATAAATGTACAGGTGGACTAATTAATGCATTCATCCAGAACTGAACCCCATAAGAGGCATCAAAGCGTTGTTCAATACTCATGAAGTAAGCATGTAATTGCTGCTGAATTCCAGTACCACCTTGCAGAACGGTTTGAGCATGCCCCAACTCTTCATCAATCATAATCGGGATCAAGCTCAGATACAGTTCATCTTTATTTTTAAAATGTGCATAAATTGAAGGCTTTTTAATGCCAACATCGGTCGCTATTTCATTTAAGGAGGTTGCGGTAAAGCCTTGTTTTGCAAAACGCTCCAAGGCAAATTTTTGAATCTTAGCTGCTGTCACAAATCATTTACCTCTATGTCTTACAAAAGTATATTTCAGCCAACATGATATTCATAGCTGCATAATAACAATGAAGTGAATCAACCACGTTAGCTGCTTCTCATATATTTAAATGCATTTTTATTGCAAAACATTCTATATCAAATGATATATAAATCTATCCAAGTATCAGATTTCCCTGCATAATAAATCAGCACTATAAACACTCTGATTGTATGACCTCTTTTGTTTTGATCTTCCAAATTTTTGTCTGCATTAGCTTAGGCTATTTTGTTGGACCACATTTGTCACAGTCAATAAAACAATTTGTATTTAAAATACTGCCCTATTTTTCTTATATTTTACTGATTAGTGTCGCATTTGAGCTGACTCAAGCCTTAAATCACGTTCAAAATCCTGCTGCTATTCTACCGCCAGCGTTACTGATTGCATTTACCACCTCAATTGGTTCATTTTTTATTTGCTTGATCACTTACAAACTGATTGATCGCCAAAGTGTACAAGGAAAGATTTCCCTGCACCTATTTCTCAATGCACTCAAGAATATTGCCAAAGCATTTTTGGCTTTGGGCGTTGGTATTCTATTGGGCATCGTGGTCAATAGTGCTGGTTTAGCGATTAGCTTTAATAGTTGGTATTTATTGTTGATCTTTATCTTTTTGATTGGGATCGAACTGGCCTTCACTCAATTTGATCGTAGCTGGTTGAGTTGGAGAATTCTACTCGTGCCTATCGCGGCTTTTGTCGGCTCCTGCTTAGCTGCAATCTTTAATTATTTTATTCTATCCAATCATTACAGCTTAAATGAAGTCATGGCCTTAGCCCAAGGATATGGCTGGTACTCCATGTCAGGGATTCTATTTACTGAATTACACTCCGCCAAGCTCGGCGGTATAGCACTGTTAACAGACTTATTTAGAGAGATTTTTGCAATTTTATTAATGTATTGTTTGGGTTGGCGCTTTCCGCGCTCTGCAATTTCAAGTGCTGGTGCAACCTCGATGGATGTCACACTTGCCATGGTCAAACAATCATGTGGTACGCATTACGTACCACATGCAATGATGAGTGGATTGATTCTATCCCTCCTCGCACCATTGCTCATCAGCTTATTTTTGAATCTAAAGTTCTAGACCAAGCCAAACCCAATTAGATCGAAGCCAAAATTGACTTTAACATCTCAGTTGGTTTTTCTGCTTTGGTGATTGGACGACCGATAACCAAATGCGTTGAACCATCCAGCATGGCTTGTTTAGGGGTCACAATACGCTTTTGGTCATCGGCATTTGAACCTTCTGGGCGAATCCCTGGTGTAACCAAAGCAAAATCTTGTCCTAATAGTTCACGAAGAATTTTCGCTTCTTGTGCTGAACAAACGACACCATCCAAACCACTTTCCTGAGTGAGTTTCGCTAAACGCTTTACCTGCTCAACTGGTTCGATATCTAAGCCAAGATCACGTAAATCTTCACGGCCCATTGAGGTCAAAACCGTCACCGCAATCAGCTGGGTTTGATAATTTCCAGCTTTCAGACGCTCAACACAGGTTTCCATCATTTTACGACCACCAGATGCATGCACGTTGACCATCCACACCCCAAGGTCTGCTGCAGCACATACCGCCTGAGCCGTCGTATTTGGAATATCATGGAATTTTAAATCTAGAAAAACCTCAAAACCCTTGTCTTGCAAGTTTTTCACAATGGATGGACCTTCATGCGTAAACAGCTCTTTACCCACTTTAACACGACAAAGTGACGGATCTAGCTGATCAACAATTGTTAAGGCGTCATATTGGCTTTTTGCGTCTAGGGCAACAATAATACTCACGAATCTAGTTCCATCACATAAAAATCGAGTAATTATAAAGTGATTCAGCGTATGAACAAAGCAAGAAAACCAGCATATTGAAAAAAAGCTTTACCAACCAACTCAAACATCCTTATCTTTGCTCTGAGATCAAAATCGCTCGCGTATTCGGTTCCAGTGCTTCAAAAATATGCGCTTGATCAGCTGGATAACAAATATAATCACCCTCACTCAGCAGCACAGGTTCCGAAATCAAGCCAACCTTAGCCTTGCCTTGCATAATAATAATATGCTCAATGCTGCCAATTGAATGGGGCTGGCTACAGCGCGGCTCACCCGGCTGGGTGACCAAGATATACACATCCCGTCTAGCACCTGTAGGACAATTGGCCAATAAAATCGCTTGATAATGAGCAATCTCGGATGAAACCGAAGGCCCTTCGCCAAAGCGAATCACTTGCGTTTGTGTGATATTACTTTCCATCAACTTTGCGAAAGGAATATCCAAAGCCACACACAAGGCCCATAAGGTTTCCAGACTCGGGTTGCCTTGTGCCGCTTCTAATTGTGACAAAGTCGATTTCGCAATTCCTGCGCGGCGAGCCACTTCTGCCAAGGACAGCCCTGCCTTTTGTCTTTCTCTTTGTAAGCCTTTAGCAACAATTTCAATTGGCAATGCCATATTTCACCATAAAAAACGAATGTTCGTTTTGACGAACGGTATAAATTTAATCTATTATATCGTACGTTCGTTTGATATAGAAAAGAAAGATGCAAGATATAGAGCGATTTAACCTCATCAAAGCCATTAGTCTCATTTCTATTGCGACAGGAATAGTCGGAATTTCACTCGGTTCAGTTGCAGCAAGCTTCAATGTACCCATGTGGATTCCCATATTGCTTTCCTTGACCGTATTGGCTGGAGCGGCTGAATTTACGTTCATTGGTATGATTGCGACAGGTGCGAATCCTATTTTTGCCGCATTGACTGGCATATTGATTAATCTACGTCATCTTCCATTTGGTTTATCCGTCGCGACATTTATTGAGAAAAATGCATCTCGTTTTATCGCTTGTCACATCATGAATGATGAAAGTGTGATGTTTGGACTAAGCCAACACAATGATCAAGCCAAGAAATGGGCGTATTGGATGTGTGGATTAGGGATTTGCATTCTTTGGCCAATTGGCGTGTTTATTGGCTATCTGCTTAGTAAAAATATCCCTGATATTTATGTCTTCGGTATTGATGCCGCATTTCCCGCCATTCTTTTTGCTTTAATCTTGCCGATGCTCAAAAATAAAACCACACGAAATCGAGTATTTCTTGGCACGACATTGTCTTTAGCATCTATCCCCCTACTACCAACAGGTTTACCTGTTCTCGTATCAATGCTTGGTCTGTTGCTAAAAGGTAAATCAAAATGAAATATAGTGAGAGTTATATCTTCATAGGGATTGTCATACTTGCACTGGGCACGTATCTCATTCGCTATTCAGGATTCTATTTAGCTGATCGTATAACGTTTAGAGAGCATCACAAACAACTTCTCGCTGATTCTGCTTGTGTTCTTCTATTTACCTTAGCCATATTCAATACACTTTTTTCTGAAACTCATTTTAGTGGAATGAGTAAAATCGTGGGCGTTGCTATAGCCCTTATCTTTGCTTGGAAGAAATATTCACTGATCGTGGTTATTCTTGTGGCGATGCTGATCACTGCAAGCCTGAGATACCTCGGCATTCCTTAAGGCAAAAAAATAGCCCTTTATTAAAAGGGCTATTTTTATTCGCCATAAAACGTTAACAGTTAATCGTGTAGAAGATATTCTTAATTACAGTGGTGTACGTGTTTGACTCTCTGGATGAATATCCAGCACTGTTTTTTCATGTCTGACACTTGCAGCAGCTTCTGCGGCAGCCTGTTGTGCAAGCTGGATCTGCTCTTTACGAAGATGGTCAATATCTTTACGAAGACGTTTAATTTCCCAACTGGTTTGGAATACTCGGAAAACTTGCACACCGAGAAGCAAACCAACCACCACACCTAAGACTAAGGTCAGTAAAAGCAATAAGCCCAAACGCATTGCTGGAACTTGAGTAAATAGTAAATCTACTTGTAACTCAGCTGGGTTTTGAAGCACTAAAGCAAGCGAATAACCAAATATGGCAACGAGTAATGCAATTAATACATAACGCATAAACACCTCAATTCTTATTCGGCAGATTCGTTTACTGCGTCACGAAGTGCCTTACCAGGTTTAAAATGTGGGACTGCCTTTGCAGCTACATCTACAGACTTACCAGTTTTAGGATTACGCCCTAAACGTGGCTCACGGTGATGTAATGCAAAACTACCAAAACCACGGATCTCAATACGATCGCCGCTTGAAAGCGCTTCAATCATTTGATCAATCATAATCTTAACTGCATCTTCAACCAAAGGCTCAGCTAAGTGTGGGTTTTTAAGTGCAATCCGTTCAATTAAATCAGATTTATTAAGTGCTTCAGTAGTCATTGATGACCTCTTTAATTATTGCTACTTTCCAATGTTTTTAATAATAACCTGTTTAAATACAAAACGGTAGCGCAGTACATGATTACTACGCTACCGTTTACAGTATTTTTGTATAAAAAAGTACGTCTCAGTTACAAGAAACGTACTTTTTAACAAATTACTTCATTTGAGCTTTAATTAAGTCACCAATAGTCTTAGGACCATTGCTTTCTGCAACTTGAGTTGCAGCAGCTTGGCGAGCATTGTTCACAGCTTCTTTCTCTTCAGCTTCGTCTTTCGCTTTGATAGACAAGTTGATAGAGCGAGATTTGCGATCAACGTTGATGATCTTCGCTTCAACTTCTTGACCAACTTCTAAGAATTTAGTCGCATCTTCAACGCGGTCACGGTTGATTTCTGAAGCTTTAAGTGTTGCTTCGATGTCATCAGCTAATTTAACTGTAGCACCTTTAGCATCAACAGCAGTTACAGTACCTTTAACTAAAGCACCGCGCTCATTCGCAGCTAAGAAGTCATTGAATGGATCGCTGTTTAATTGCTTGATACCAAGGCTGATACGGTTGCCTTCAGCGTCAACAGATAAGATAACCGCTTCAACTGTGTCACCTTTCTTGTAACGACGAATCGCTTCTTCGCCTTGTTCGTTCCAAGAAATATCAGACAAGTGTACTAAACCGTCGATACCACCAGATAAACCGATGAAGATACCGAAGTCAGTGATTGACTTGATTGTACCAGAAACTTTTTCGCCTTTTTCATTTGCTTTAGCAAACTCTTCCCATGGGTTAGCACGAGTTTGTTTGATACCCAATGAAATACGACGACGTTCTTCATCAACTTCAAGAACCATAACATCAACTTCATCACCGATCTGAACAACTTTAGATGGGTGGATGTTTTTGTTTGTGTGGTCCATTTCTGAAACGTGTACTAAACCTTCAACGCCTTCAGCGATTTCAGCGAAGCAACCGTAGTCAGTTAAGTTAGTAACACGTGCTTTAACGATAGAACCTTTAGGGTAACGGCTCATGATCGCTAACCATGGATCTTCGCCTAATTGCTTAAGGCCTAAAGATACGCGGTTACGCTCGCGGTCAAATTTAAGTACTTTAACTGTAACTTCTTGACCAACTTCAACAACTTCTGAAGGATGCTTGATACGCTTCCAAGCCATATCTGTGATATGTAGAAGACCATCAATACCGCCAAGATCAACGAACGCGCCGTAATCAGTAAGGTTCTTGATTGTACCTGTAACTGTTTGACCTTCTTCAAGTTGAGCAAGTAATGCTTCACGGTCAGCTGAAGATTCAGCTTCCATAACTGCACGACGAGATACAACAACGTTGTTACGTTTAGCATCAAGTTTGATTACTTTGAACTCTAACTCTTTACCTTCAAGGTGAGTTGTGTCACGGATAGGACGAGTGTCAACTAAAGAACCTGGTAAGAATGCACGTACAGGACCGATGTCAACAGTGAAACCGCCTTTAACCTTACCAGAGATAACACCAGTAACGATTTCGCCGTCTTCAAAGATTTTCTCAAGTTTAGTCCAAGTTTCAGCACGTTTCGCTTTTTCACGTGATAAAACTGTTTGACCCATACCGTTGTCAAGCGCTTCAACAACTACGTCAACTGTATCGCCAACTTGAACTTCAAGTTCACGTTGTTCATTTAAAAATTCAGCACGGTCAACAACGCCTTCAGATTTAAGGCCAGTGTCAACAGTAACCCAGTCAGAATCGATACTAACAACAGTACCTTGGATGACTGCACCCTTTTCAACGTTGAGGTTTAATTCACTTTCTTCAAAGAGGGCTGCAAAAGATTCGGTCATGATATACCTGATAAAGTCCGCGGTCTTGGATCAGACAAGGCCGGTTTAGTTAAGTTGTTACATTGTCCAAAAAATCTGATCAAGCAATGCTTCAACTGATAAAAAATTTGTGTATCTACTGAATACGACTATCGATATAACTCACCATTAACTGAAACACTTCATTGATACCTATTGTAGAACTATCAATGATATACGCATCTTCAGCGGGCTTGAGTGGAGCAACCGAACGCTCCATATCTCTTTTATCTCTAGCCTGTATGTTAGATAAAATGTCGCTTATTTTAGCATCAAGACCCATACCCTGCAACTGTTTTACACGTCGCTCTGCGCGAGATTCAGCCGATGCAGTTAAGTAAATCTTGGCTTGGGCTTCTGGAAAAATCGATGTTGCCATATCTCGCCCATCAGCTACTAAACCTGGCGCCTGAATAAAAGCACGTTGACGTTCAAATAATGCTTTTCTTAATTCGGGTACAGTGGCAACTCTAGAAGCATACTCTCCAACTTGTTCTGTTCGAATGGTATTAGTGACATCGACCCCCTCAAGTAAAATCAATGTCGCTGCTTCAGTGGTTTTAAATTCGATATCTAAATGTGTTGCATACTCAACGCATTGATCTAAGTTCGAGTCAATTTGGTCAAGCAAGCCACGTTGAAAGAGTGACAATCCAAGTAAACGATATAGCGCTCCAGAATCTAATAAATTATATTGATAATGTGCGGCTATTTTGGCGGCTAATGTACCCTTACCTGAACCACTAGGGCCATCGATCGTAATAATATGAATTGTCATTTCCATCTCTTATGAAGCAACTGATTTGGCTAATTTTGAAAAGCCTAGTGTAATCGCTGCTTTGAGTTGTGCAAGAACTAATTTACTAACTAAAGGGGCTTTTGCCGTAAATTCAATCTTATAGGTCACCAAAGTAATATAAGGAGTAATTTCTTTAAAATCGATTTGTCCTAAATGATGCTTCACCAATGGATTATTAATCAGTTTATATTCAATCCGCTTATTTTCTTCCAACAGGGTAATTTCTTCTTGTAATGGTTTGATTGGACCAAACCCCATACGGCGAATCGAACCAATGCCATCAGGACGTTTTGGGTCAGCCGAGTCCTTTACACGAACAACTTGTAAAGGTGCAAACGCCTTATTGTAAGTAGCATGTTTTGACAACAAGTCAAAAACTTCTGAGATCGGTGCATTAAATTCTTTTTTTACAGTAATTGCATTACGCATAACATTGCCTTTTTATGTGATCCAAAATCATTGGAGGCTTAGTTTGCCATAATCTTAAAGACACTTTTAATCATTTAAGGACGTTTTTGATGACCGAATTTTCTTCTTTTCATCCCGCCTCTGTTTAAAGAAATCACTCAATTGTTGTGAACATTGTGCTTGTAAGCAACCTTGCTCAAAGACAAATTTATGATTGTAATAACCACTATCAAGTAGTTGTCTGGCACTGATTAAAGAACCCGCTTTTGGTTCGGTTGTAGCAAAGACTACGCGCTGAACACGTGCATGTACTAAAGCGCCTACACACATGGTACAAGGCTCAAGGGTGACATAGAGGGTAGTATCTTCAGGCAAACGATAGTTATTTAATGACTGGCACGCAACACGTAAAGCTTGTATCTCGGCATGCGCAGTTGGGTCGGAAAGCTTAATCGGCGCATTATATCCAGCACCAATCACCTGCCCATTACTCACTAAAATTGCCCCCACAGGGATTTCACCTTGGGCTGCGGCCAATGCAGCCTGCTCATAGGCAAGCTGCATCCAATATTCATCATTACGATTTTCAGAATTCATACGGCTCAGGCAATAACACCATATTGCTTTAACAATGCATTCCAGCTTTCGATATTAGTAACTGGAGGACAATCCCCCAAGATACCTTTCAAGCTAAGCTGCTCAGTTGCCTGCCATTCTGGAGATAAGTCTTTATCCACTAAACGAGCACGCACACCCTCGACAAAATCTGGATGACGAATCTTCCAATCAGAGATTTGGGCTTCTAGTGCAAAAACCTCATCCCAAGCATGACCTTGTTTGCCCCACTGCCATAATAACCAAGTAATTGCAGCTGTACTTGGAGAACCTTTCTGCAAGTTTTCACTGGCTTGGCGCAACCAGTCACTACTTGCATCACTCAATCCAATAATTGACTGGTAGTCATATTCAAAGCTTTGTCCACGACATACACTATGAATTACATCAATTGAGTTTTGCAACGGACCCGAAGCGACTGGGCGATGTAAACTATTTAGAGTATCATCAATCGCTCTGAATGCACCTGCTGGATAATGGTTCCAGTCTACATTCAAAACTTTCTGCAAGACATTATCACGTTGCGCTTCACAAATATGTGTCGCCCAACCAATACTGAATGCACCTGCGGCGGTCATGATTGAACCCGTTAATCCTGTAAACAGGCCAATTTGACCACGATCTGCCAAGAAACGGCTCGCACCAACATCTGGATACAAACCAATATTGATTTCTGGCATCGCCAAACGTGAATAAGGGGTGACTAGACGGAATGGCGCAGCCATAAACAGACCGAGCCCACCACCCATCACATAACCTTCGCCCCACACTACAATCGGTTTAGCATAATTATGTAACAATAGATCAAGCGCATATTCTTGCTGGAAGAATTGATTGGCCGCATCAACTTCCTGATTTATCACCAACTGGCGTAATTTACGTACATCACCACCTGCACAAAATGCTTTCGGTGTGGTTGAATCAAACCAGATTGCTTTCACCGTCTCATCGACATGAAAATCTTCAAAAACCTGAAGCAATGCACTGACGATGGATTCATCCAAAGCGTGCAAAGATTTAGGGCGATTAAGACGAATGATTCGCCAACCATTTTTTGCGTGTTCAATAACTAAATCTGGATGATAGCTATTTAAATCAGGAGAAGTCATTATGCGTCCAATTGCCAGTCTATAGGCTCAATGCCATGTTGTTTCAAATATTGATTGGTTTTAGAAAATACTTTACAGCCAAAAAAGCCACCACGATTCGCAGCAAGTGGTGATGGATGCGCTGCCGTTAGCACAAGATGTCTATTACGATCAATACGTTGACCTTTACGTTGTGCATACGCACCCCATAAAATAAACACCACATGTTCACGTTGTTCATTTAATACGTCAATAACAGTATCGGTAAAGTCTTCCCATCCTTGTTTTTGATGTGAAGTCGGCTGTCCTGCTTCTACCGTGAGTACACTGTTGAGTAACAGTACCCCTTGTGCTGCCCATTGGCTCAAATCACCATGACGTGAAATCGGTACAGCCAGATCGGTATGTAATTCGTGAAAAATATTACGTAAAGATGGCGGTAATGCAACCCCTCTTTGTACCGAAAAACTTAGACCATTGGCCTGATTTGGACCATGATATGGATCTTGGCCTAAAATAACGACTTTAACTTCACCAAGCGGTGTGGTATTCAGCGCATTAAAAATCTGTTTACTAGGTGGATAAATCGTCTTTTCAGCAACTTTTTCTTGCTGTAAAAACTCACGTAAATTATCCATTTTTTGACTAAGCAAAAACTCTGATAATGAGATTTTCCAAGACTCGTCCAACTGAACTTTACTTAATTTGTCCTGCTGCTGTTCAGTAAATTGCATCCACATTCCTTGAAATAAATTCACTCAAATACGTGCAAAAGCACTCAAATATTAACTTGTAATTCTACGTTTGGATTTTGGAACTTCATTCCTTTTTTCAGATTTTCATACATCTGAACATCACTCCATTCAGCCTGTACTTGCTCTGAAAACACAATTTGATCCAAACTTAATGCACCCATTTGTGCATTATCAATATCTTCCTGAAAACTCTGTGCATAACCCGTATCTGTTTCATGCACAATCACAGAATACACTTCAACATCACCCTCGCCGTTTTGAGTTGTGGTTGAGTTCAATACCTGCTGAGCAAGATAAAAGAAAATACGAGAAAACTGTTCAGCCGATGGCGAAACAGGTAAAGCAATCCAACGCGCACTAAATGTTTTACATGCCTCAATATAAGCAGGATCATCTTTCTGCCAAAAACAGATCGCATGATCAAAACTATCATACAACTCTTTAATAACGCCTTTTAACAGACCGAAGTCATAGACCATTTGCCCATGATCTAACTTTGACGCTTTTAATAATAATTCAACTTTATAGCTATGCCCATGGATCGAACGCTTACAGCGGTCCGATGTACAGTTACGTACAATATGAGCATTTTCAAACTTAAATAATTTACGAATTAACATGCACCAAGCTAATCTTTTATCTGCAAACGAATTTTATTATAAAGCAAAAAAACGTGCATTGGGATTGATTTTAAATCTTGTCACCATTTGATAAATCAATCTTCAAAGTCACTCAAATGGTGCAAGACTTCTTGAATAAACAGATACTTGCTTATCTTTACGCACCAAAGCACTGCTAAATTGACGCTTCCGTTCGCTTAAAACAACCTCAATTTGTGCGGTAAAATAATTGGACTTACTATCCAGTAAAGCGGCCGCATCAGTTTTATTTTGTTGTTCTATTCCAGAAAAAACACTTAACTTCCATAAATCTTCCACATTATTGAAATAAGTGAGCTCTGTTTGTTTACGTTTTAGCTCCTGCTCGACTGTTTTAACATCCACTGTTGGATCAATACTAGCAAGCAATAATGCTGGTGCCGTATTGATATTTACTTTGGTTTGTTCAGGTAAAGCCGTGACATAAGGTTTAATCAAATCGTAGTTTTTACCTTCAAAGCCCCTCACCAGCTTAAGCTCCTCAACACTATGAAACTTTGTATTGGGTACTAAATATGCAGGGTCTAAACCTTGATAATAGCTACTCTCAGCCCCCATTGCGCCAGTTACTTCTTCATTGCTATCTTGCCAGTCAATAACTGCCTGACTCAACTCAGCAGGCAAACCTACCCGCTGTAACAATTTTTCAAACCAGCGCCGTGCCGAATCATCAACTTGATTGCCATCTGCTTTGACCAAATTATTGAGGTTAAATTTTCCCGACTCATCAATCAAGCGGCCAGATACCAGACCATCCTCCACAGGAAACGGTGGCATCGGCTTGGCCCAGTTTTCCTGCAAATGGTCAATCGTACCGCCATTATCGCTGTCTTGGATCAATAGTTCGGAGAAAAAGGCTTCTGCACTTTTCGCATAGAGCAGCGATTGATTTTGACGCATCAAATAGCCTGTATTTTCAGAGGTATTGGTTTGTCTTTTGGCTATCGTCGCCGCTAAAATCGTTGCCAAGGCCACCATAACCAATATCGTGAGTAATGCGATACCACGCTGAGAGGAAGAGATTTTCATTGTTCTCATGGATTTCCTGCCCCCTGATTCGGAGTTAACAGGCTATATACCCATTCATAATCTGTCCCTGCAACAGTCAATTGTATTTTTAACCCTAAAGGTAGTTTTTTCAGCTCAGCGATATTGTTTGGATCACTGATATTTTCAGGCCATTGCGTCAGTTCCTGCGGATTCAGAACCATCACCTTAAATTGATCCACATTATCCAGCAACGTACTTGAAATCGGCTGTACGCGATTTGGAATATTCAAATTCGAATACTTTAATCGATATACTTTCTTTTGTGCTGAATCATAGCGATATTCAATGCGCTCATAGGGTGAAAGTCCCTGTTTCAATGGGTCTGAAACCCCAGCCTTACTAAATGCAAAGTGTTGATCATTCAATACAATGGCCGCTTGCAATTGTCGCCCATCATTTGCCGTCACAGGGATAATCTGCAAGCTATCTCTTAAAACCTGTTGATAGGCATCTTGCAAGGCAAATAGATACGTTTCATGCTCTGCATTTCGATCTTTTACTTTTAGTAGATAATCAAAGACCTTCCATCCCAACATTGAAAGCACAGCAAAAATTGCAATTGCAACCAACAATTCAACCAAAGTAAAGCCTGATTGACGCAAAGAGCGATGCTCAGCATGATATGTCATTGTGTTCTCGCCTTTGCAGGATAGTTAAAGAACACAAGATTCGTAACACCCGCTTCGACCTTACCTTGTTCATTATTAAATAAGCTGACTTGCAACTCGATACGTTGAATTTTCGGGCTTATCGTCGATTGTGCTTTTTTATCAATTTGCCAAGTTTCACCTTGTGAAGTAATTTGCTTGGATTGTGTTCCATCCAGCCATTCCTGATTGATTTCCATCATCGCCACTTCATTCATTGCGACAAATTGTGCTTTAGTTCTTAAAATCGCATTTGAGGTTGACTGCGTGTATTGCATCGCAACTTTAGTTAAGGCAATTGCTGCTACAGCAAAGATCGCCAAAGCGACCATCACTTCGAGTAAGGTAAATCCTGAGCGAGGGTTAGTGAAACAACGTTTCACCTGAGCGCAAGACGGAGAGCTATGCTCGACGTGAACACGGTTAAATCGAGCAACGCTCGATCGTGTCGCAAGACGAGAAGCTATGCTTTGAGTTGCAGGATAAGTGAAACAACGTTTCACCCGAGCGCAAGACGAAGAGCTATGCTCGAAGTGAGCAGGTCTCCGCCGAGCACCGCTCGGCCCTGCTGCAAGGCGAGAAGCGATGCTTCGATTATTAGAATTGTTCACCCAAGCACAAGATGGAACGCTTTCATCTGAATATTTAATTTTCATTTATTTTACCCAAATGATCTAGCTCTAACTCATGACCAATCGGTTGTTGCTCATAATAGAACTGTATCCGAACAGGCTTCACTTCACCATTGCCAAACCAAATCAATTGCGGCGCTTTACCACCTAATAAGTCTTCATTTTTTGCTTTGTTATAGTTCGCTGTGTCAAGACTTTGAATACTAAAAGACACATGATCAGGTAATTGGCGAGTTTTAAATTCTTTATACTGTTGCCAAGTACGGTCTGCCTGCTGAATCTGCTCACGGCTTTGATCGTGGTATTCAAACAAGTTATAACTAAACGGTGCTACATCTGTGGCATTCCGAGTATTTAGAGCAAAAACTTTGGCCTGATCTGTTGCTTCTTTATTGATTTTTTTCAGATCAAGAACAAACATTTCTCTAGCCTGCATTGCTCGGCGTTGATCGACTCCCCCAATATTTAATACCACCAGAGATGCCATGATGGTCATAATAACAATCACCACCATGACCTCAATCAGGGTAAAGGCTTTTTGCGAATGTGGTGGTGATCTCATTATCATTTCAACTATGGGAGTACAGGTTCGAGTAACTTAGGTAATGCTAAAGCTTGCTCGATATAGGCAACACGTAAGGTATCTCGAGAACCTAAATAACGTTGATAGAAACTCGAGTTCAAAATTACCGCCGCACCATAGGTCAACGACCAAATTGAGGCGAGATAATCACGAGTAGTCATGGTGCTATTGATACTCAATAAATAACTTTCGGTCATCCGAATGATGATACGTAAACGCTGTCGACGTACTTTATATAACTCACTAAAAAGCAATTGAATACCCTGACCCGTTGTCGAAAGGCGCTCTTCAATCTGGTGAAATAATGCTGTACGTTCAGGGTGATGTAAATGATGCAACATAAAGAATGCTAAATGCTCGGGAAAAGCCTTTTCAGTATCCTGAATCATCTCCAACAACATACGCTCATTACGGATAATGAGCAGCATGTATAGTTCATCTTTACTTTGAAAATGCTTATATAGCGTACCTTTAGCAAGATCCAGTTCTGCTGCCAAAGCATCTAGCGTCATGCCAGCTTCACCATTTTCTAATAGGAGTTGCTCCGCGATTTGAAAAATTAATACTTCTCGTGCTCTGAACTGAGCCTGACGATCCATTTTCACGTAATAACTCTCTTTCCTAGTACATCAAAAACCGTTTACTTCAAATTTAAGAGATTCTCAAAATTTTGTGTTGTAATCATGCCAATCTCTTCAACCGATTTATCATATACATCACTTAATGCTTTTGCTACAAAAGGAACGTATTTCGGTTCATTGGTTTTACCTCGATACGGCATAGGTGCTAAATAAGGGCTATCCGTTTCAATCAACAAACGATCAAGTGGTACCTGCTTCGCAACATCACGTAAGTCTTGTGCATTTTTAAAAGAGACAATACCAGAAAAGGAAATGTAATAACCACAATCCAGAATCGCTTTTGCCGTTTCCCAATCTTCAGTAAAACAATGCAGAATGCCATGTGTAGATTGTTCTGCCCGAATAATATCGACAGTATCGTGTTTCGCTGCTCGGGTGTGCACCACCACAGGCTTCTTAACAATCTTAGATGCTTCAATATGACGTGCAAAACAACGTTTTTGCTCAGCAACAAAATCGGTACTATGATAATAATCTAAACCCGTTTCGCCTAAGGCCCAGACTTTGTCTGACTGAGCAAGTTGAACCAGATAATCCGTTGTTGCACGCGCCATGATATGCTCGTCTTCACAAGGATGCACACCCACTGAATAGCCCACATCTTCATGTCGAGCAGCAATTTCAGCCAATTTAACATGATCATCAAGATCAACTGAAATACCCATGAACTTGGACACACCTGCAAGTCGCGCTTGTTCAAGTGCTTGATCTAAATCCCCTTGATAAGGACTTAGATCTAACATGGTTAAATGGCAATGCGTATCAACAAACACTCTTTCTTCCTATTCTCTTTACGACTACATGGTATAACTTGGACGATCCAAGCCTTTCATACCCGCTAATAATTTTTCAGCTTCATTTTTATAATACACACCTTTTTCACCAACAAGCTGGATTGCAAAACCTTGTGGTTTAAAATGCGTCTGTTTATGTGAAATCCAGATCACCTTTCCGGTCAAAGGAATCTTTTGTGATTGCTCAGGTAAGGTTGCCAGCACAAACACCTCTTGCCCCATTTTAACGGCTTGTTTCGTTGGTACAAATAGACCACCGCCCACAACAAAAGGCATATAGCTGGATTGCAATGTGGTTTTATCTGGAATATTGACCTGTATAATTCCGCCCATCATTTGTGGTTGCATAACATTCCCCTGTCAAATACTAATTCATTAACACATTAATAATTTTATACCATTGATAAATCTTAAAAATATTACTAGCCCGCATCATGTTAGAGAATTTTCATTGGTGACTGTCTAATAAAAAATCTATACTCGATTTATGGCTTGATTATAGAAAACAATCGAACAAACAACAAATAATGTTTAAATAAAACCAGAACAAAGCCACCAACCTGAGTCTTATTTAAACAAGCCAAGCATTCTAGATAAGATTGTTTAAACCAAGATGACAATTTATCAAAATTGACTGAACCCACTCGATTAAAGCATAAAGAGGCAGATCAACAGGAGTTTTGAATGAAAAGAATGAACCTGGTCATCTTGTGTAGTGCTTACCTATTCAGTCCATCCATGCTCTATGCGAAGACTTTGAACACTCAACCCAAATTCACTGACTACCCCGTGCAGATTTATAAAGGGCCCACTGCACAATTAGACAAGAGTGATGCTGATGCTCGTTTGTTTAGAACACGATTATCAGAAGGATTAAAAGAAAAACCTGACTATGCAGGAGAATATGTCGCAGTTGGTTGGGGTTGTGGTGCGATGTGTTTTAGCCTGACCTTAATTAGTAAAAGAACAGGAAAAATTCTCAACGTATTCGGTGGTGAAACTGGAGAAAAGTTAATTGATATCCGCCCCAATAGCTTATTATTGGTGAGCCATGGTTCCGTTCAAATCAATGAAAAAGATATCTATGCTAAAAAATTTTACCTCCTCAAAAACAACCAATTGAAACTGGTTTATTACACTCCACTTCCTACAGGAAGTGAAGATGATGATAACACCTTAAATCCATAAATAATTTAGGTTGATCGAGATAGTAAGGCCGGCTTAATATCTCGACCGAATAGATTATTTTGTTGCTTTGACAATCTCAGCTTTATCAAATGAGAACCAGCATTCACCTTGCGTTGCCCATTTTGATTCAGTTGTACCCAGCACACCCGTCACGGTAATCCGATCACCAACTTTTAGATTGCTAATTTTGTCTGTATTTACTTTTAAATCGTCACGTGTCAAGCCTTGTCCTTTACATTTACTATTACTTGGATCTTTAAAAATAATCGCAATCTGGTTTTGAGAAATCACCTCACCAGTTTTAGTAATACGAGTAATGATTCCTGGTACTTCAAGACGCTGAGCATCCCATTTCCGTTTTGCAGTAATTTCATTTTGTTGCCAATCCCTCCAGATTTCAGAAAGCGTTGCTTTCTTCGCAGGCCCCAAACCACGAAAGTCCCCACTGAGGATATCTCCAGTTTTATTTAAAATTCCATCCGTTGCAGACATTGCTGAATCCAATGTCTGACAAGCACTTAATGACAAAAAGCTGAAAGCGACCAAAAGTGTTTTTACGTGCATATTTCAATTCCCTAGCATATCGAGCAAAATGACATGTGAAAAAATAACATATTTATTAAAATATGTGAATTTTTAACATTCACCATAAGGGAAATTTTTTCCATAAAAAAACCGCTCTTGTAAGCGGCTTCTTTACTCAACATTCACGTCATGAATGACTATTTTTCAGTGCATTTATAATCAAAATTCAACGCACTAATCATTTGATCTGTATGTCTTGAAATCACAGAAATATTACTCACCCCAGCTTCTATATAAAGCGTACCACTGAACTGATTCATGACCACACCTTGAGCATGATTAAATGAATAGCTATATACACATTCATATGCTTGAGAGCCTACATTTGAAGCATTAATCGCAAATGAGGAGCCATTAATATTGGATACAAATTTCGGTTCAGCCATTGCGATATTTGGCATTACTGCAAATGATAAAGCAATCGCTATAAATGTTATTTTCATCTCTATATTCCTTATTTTTTAATATTATTGTGAAGTAACTCACATTTTATATAGTTTTAATCAGGTTTGAAGAGTGCCGAACAATTTATATACAAACTTTACATAAACATGATAAAACTTAGCCCTCATCTTTGATTTAGAAGGCTAAGTCTATAAATTTAATTAAAATATTTTTAAAATCTACTTAAGCAACATTCATCAACTGAATAAATAACTCATCCAGCACCAGTTGGGTTTGAACATTTTGCTCAATCATTAACTTTTTCTGCTGTAAGTCAGAGTAAATCGTAAACAGCGCTTCCAAACTGTAGAACTCAGCAAGTGCTTTAAAGTCCAAATCATCATTCTTTAAGGATTGATTCAACTTTAAACTGATCAAATCCCCTAAAAGATATTCAAACATGGTGATCAATTCAGAGAAATTTAATTCTTTAGACCACTTATTTGAATAGTTTAAAGGCATATTCTTTTCAGCCACTAACTTAAACCAATCATTCAAGAATAATGCACGTTTCTGTAACCATTCACTCTTTTCAATCTCAATCGCTGTCAACGGCATATCATTGGCAAGATTTAACAATAATGAAACTTGCTCGGCATTAATCTCAGGAATTTGCTGTTGTACAAATGTTTGTGCCTCCTGAATCGTTAATCGGTCTAAAGCAAAATGCTGTAGGCGACTTCGGATCGTTGCAGGAAGTTTTAGGTAATGGTCGGCCAATAAGATCAGTACAACCTTCTCGCCAGGCTCTTCCAAGGTCTTGAGCAGTGCATTGGCAGAGGCCGTATTTAAGGCTTCAGCAGGCTCAATAACCACCACACGCCAACCCTCTCCTGTTTGCTGAACAAACGGAAGTAAGTCTCGGATTTTTTCAATTTTAATTTTTGCATTTTGCTTTTTATTGTCTTCATCCGTGGTGATATGCACATAGTTTGGATGTGTATCGGACTTCAACCATTGACAACTGGTACACTCACCACAGGCCCGTTGTGCCTGTTTATTTAGACACAGCACCCAAGCCACAAATCGCTCTGCAAACTCTTGCTTGGCGCAACCTTTCTTTCCGTAAAACAAAAGACCATGGCCAAGTTCAGGGAACCGCGTTGTTAACAATTCCCATGTCTGAGCATGCCAAGGATAAATCACTGTAGATTGAGTATCGACCATAGTTATTCAAATGCACTCACAGGCAGAGTGTTTAAACGATCTAAGTCTGCCTGAGTATCAACGCCTGGCGGTAAATTAGCTTCTGCCACAGCAATCGCGATACGGTGACCGTTTTCGAGCACACGGAGTTGCTCCAAACTTTCCAACTTTTCGAGATGACCTTGTTCCCAAGTGACATAGTCTTGCAGCAATTTCACACGATAGGCATATAGACCTAAATGACGAAAAGCTTGATCATGCAATGTTGCTTCGCTCTGTTTCGCAGCATCACGATCATACGGAATGGTTGCACGGCTAAAATATAACGCCTCATTACGCTTACTCATCACCACTTTAACAATACTATCTCGCTGAAACTCATCTAACTGATGGATCGGCTCACACAGCGTAGACATTGAGCATTGCGGATTGTCGACTAAAAGCTGGCTCACCTGCTGAACCAATTGTGCTGGTAACAATGGCTCATCACCTTGCACATTGACGATAATATCATCTTGAGCCCAGCCTTTCAGGCGTGCGACTTCGCTTAAACGGTCAGTGCCTGAAGGATGTTCTGCACGGGTCATTACCACATCAACCCCTTCCGCACGACACACCTCTGCGATACGCTCATCATCCGTAGCGACACACAGATCATCAAAACCTGCAACTTTTTTGGCTTGGTCGACCACACGCAAAATCATTGGACGGCCATGAATCAGGAGTAACGGTTTTGCTGGCAAACGAGAACTCGCAAAACGAGCAGGAATGACAATATGTTTCATGGACGCTCTCTAAGAAAATTGAATACCGACATGCTGTAATTGTTGTTTCAGCAAGTCATAACAATCGGATGATAATACAGCCTCAACAGGAACCACCCAAATCGGTGTATTAAATTCAGGATGTTGTTTTAATAAAGTTTTAAATTTTACTGCATCTTTTTCAGTGGTGATAATCGCATCATGATTGTCGAATGTTAAATCGCCGATTTCATAATCATGATGATCTGGAAATTCATGTGCCTGATACTGCTGTACATTCAAACTATTGAGTGTTTGATAAAAACGTTGCGGAAAACCAATGCCAACCACTGCATTAAAATACTGATCCACATCAAACCAGCTTTCTTCAAGATTGGTATTTAAAAGATAAGGTTGCCCCACCGCCAAATGCATACTTCTTTGCGCTTGTGCAGTTTTGCTATGTTCAATCACAGTACTATCTTTTAGGCGTGATTTAGGCTCACGTAAATAGCCTTCTGGTAATAGCTTTTCATTACCCAAACCGCGATTTTGATCTAATACGATCCATTCAATTTGACGTGCCAGAGCCCAATGTTGCAAGCCATCATCACTAATGATGAGATCAAGTTTTTCCTGTTCGAGTAACAACTCGATCGAAGCTTGTCGATTCGGCCCAACCGCCATCGGGACATGGGTCGATTGAACAATAAGGCAGGGTTCATCACCGGCAGTATCGGGTTCAGATCGTTGCGTCACCAAAAGTGGGAATGGACCTTCGCCGCCATATCCCCGACTAATGACACCCACACGAATCTGATGCTGTTGTAAATATTTGACCAATTGAATCAGCAATGGCGTTTTACCGCTGCCGCCAACGGTAATATTACCAATGACCATGACAGGTACTGGTGCCGTATAAACAGGTTTAATTCCGTGTTTATACAAAGCCTGATTGGCACAAAAACCTAAGCGATACAACCAAGACAGGGGGCGCAACACCACTAACCACGAAGCTTGTTCATTCCAAGCATCCTGTATTCGTTGCGCCATCGACATACTTAGTTTTCCTCGAAGTTACGTTGGTGTAGCTGATAGTACATGCCATGTTTTTCGAGTAACTCAGCATGGGTACCTTGTTCAATAATCTGACCTTTATCCATCACGACAATGACATCTGCATTTTCAACTGTAGATAAACGGTGGGCAATCACAATGGTGGTACGGCCCTGCATAGCTTCATCAAATGCTTGCTGAATAAAGTATTCAGATTCATTATCCAAGGCACTGGTCGCTTCGTCTAAAATTAAAATTGGAGAGTCTTTTAAAATTGCTCTTGCAATCGCAATACGCTGACGCTGACCACCAGATAGATTTAAACCTTGAGCACCTAAAATCGTGTCATAACCTTGTGGTAGGTTCATAATAAAGTCATGCGCATAAGCAGCTTTAGCCGCAGCAATCACTTGCTCATCACTCGAGTCTTGTAACTGACCATAAGCAATATTATCGCGTACTGAGCGGTTAAATAACACGACTTGCTGATTCACTGTCGCAATTTGTGATCGCAAATAAGCCAACTCAATATCCTGAACAGGGATATCGTCAAAGTAAATTTGCCCTTCACTTAACTCTTGAAAGCGTGGCAACATATTCACTAAAGAAGTTTTCCCTGCACCAGAGCGCCCAACCAATGCAATGGTTTGACCTGCTTTAATATCTAAAGAAAAGTCTTTTATTGCATGTGTACCATCTTCATAACGCAAGTTTGCATGGTCAAATTTAATATTGCCATGTAACACAGGTTTAAGCTGCCCGTTGTTCACTTCTTCAGGCATATCTAGCAATTCAAAAACTGAATGGGCAGCTGCCAAACCACGTTGAAGTTTTTCATTGATATCGGTTAAGTTCTTTACTGGCTTTGATATCAAACCTGCAGCGGTAATAAATGATATAAACTCACCTGCAGACGTATCACCAAAAACTTGAGGACGCAAAGCCAACCAAAGAATAATCGCCATTGCCATCGACAATAACAGCTGAATGATCGGACTATTAATATTCTGCACGACGACCATTTTCAAACCACGACGAAGGTTTTCTTCAGAAGATTTATAAAAACGCTTCTGTTCAAAAGCTTCACCCGTAAAACTCTTTACAACAGAGTTTCCAGTAATCGTCTCTTGTACCACATGGTTCACATCCCCCATGGTATTTTGCACTTGAATCGACAGTTTACGCATCTTTTTTGATGCGACTCTGACCAGCAAACCAATAAATGGCATGAAAACCACGATACACAGTGTTAAACGCCAATTGGTATAGAGTAAATAGCTCAACAAACCAATAACAATCAAACCATCTTTGATGAGCGTCTGTAAAGACTCAGAAGAAGCTGCTGTTAACTGCTCTACGTTGTACATCAATTTGGCACTAATATGCCCTGCGCTATTATCAAGATAGTATTGCGCTGGCAGTCTTAGTAGCTTTGCATAGACTTCCTGACGGATGCTAAACACTAAACTACGCGAAATAACAGCAGAGAAATAACCACCAAGGAATAGACCGACGCCACGGAAGAACATCAATAAGACAATGAGGGCTGGAAACCAGTCCAAGTTTGTACGACTACCTTCTTGAATGGCATCAATAATGTATTTCAGCAACTTTGCGACAGAAACTTCCGTCGCAGCGTTGATTCCAAAACCA
Source organism: Acinetobacter gyllenbergii (assembly GCF_001682515.1). Classification (NCBI taxonomy): domain Bacteria; kingdom Pseudomonadati; phylum Pseudomonadota; class Gammaproteobacteria; order Moraxellales; family Moraxellaceae; genus Acinetobacter; species Acinetobacter gyllenbergii. The sequence continues at coordinate 324,823 of NZ_KV575261.1, forward strand.
AGTAAGACGAGTAAGGCTACGCCCCAATAAGATTTTAAATACGATATTAAACGGACATAAACCTTAAAATCCTGATTCACTCAGTAAAACCTCTCGTTGGAACTTTGGTGCTGATATTGACGTTAACAAATCCGAGTTGACCTGCCACATCCATCACACGAATGACATCCTGATGTGCAGCTTTGGCGTCAGCAGCAATAATAAACATAAAATCACGACGATCTTGTGCAACCTGCTTAATTGCTGTGCTTAAGTCAGCAATATCTTTACTTGATAAAGCCTGACCATTGACAGAATAATGCCCTGTGGAGTCTACCATGATTTCAATTTTGTGATCGAATTGTTTAGGCGGTACACCCTGCGCATCTGGCAATGTTAGGTTTATACGACTTTGCTGACTAAATGTCGTAGAAAGTAATAAAAACACCAAGATAAATAACATACAGTCAATCATTGGTGTCAAATTGATATGAATATCTTCAACCTGAGAACGCTTAAACTTCATGCGAACACCTCGGCTTAACTGGCACGACGATGTTCTTGTACATGTCCTGCTTTCTTGTAAAAAAGCGCGGCATGAAACAAGGTCGACTGCTGCTCTAATTCAGCAATATATTCATGTACCACGCGTTGAAAATAACGATATGCAATCATGGCAGGAATCGCAATTAACATCCCAACAGCAGTGGTAATTAAAGCCTTAGAAATACCTGGCATCATCATACTGGCATTACCAGCCGACCCCACATCTATCACTAAAAATGATTCGATAATCCCGAGTACTGTTCCAAGTAAACCCAATAAAGGTGCAATTGCACTCAAGGTCCCTAAGAAGTTGATGTTTTTTTCGAGATAACTAATTTCTTGAGAAGCTGTAGCTTCCATCTGAGCACGTGCAAATTGTTCGCCTTGGTCTTGATGCTCATAACCCGCTTTAAGAATACGCCCCAAAGGACTTTTTGATGCTTCATCTTGTTGTAACTGCGTAATAACCGACTCTACATCCGAACCATTGACAAGCAACGCTTGCGGTAAAACTTGTGACCGTTTTAAACGAATATATCGTTCAAGTGTAATCGCAACCGTAAAAATTGATGAGAGAATGAGGGGCAGCATTAACCAGCCACCCGCTTTCACAAGTTCCCACATATTATTCCCCAATAATATTTAAACTATAAAAGGATGGACTTGGATTCATTGATCATTCTAGCAATTTTGCGAAAAACTCAACGAATCCATCCTTGATATTAGTTCGGCAAACAAATATTGAGGATTCCATCCAACTCATCCAATGAGTGGTAATGAATGACCATTTTCCCTTTACCTTTCTGATTATGGTCAATTTTCACATTTGCCCCGAAACGCTCCGAAAGTTTCTGAGTCAATTGTTCAATATCTGGAGAAATCTGAGCCTTTTCCTTTTCAGGTTTTGGTTCACTCCACTCACGAACTAACTGTTCAGTTTGGCGTACCGACAAACCTTTTTCAATCACGATTTGTGCAACCGCAATCTGATCTTTTGCTTTCAATGTCAAAATCGCACGGGCATGCCCCATATCAATCTGACCCTGTTGCATTAAGTCCTTAATCGGATCAGCCAAGCTCAACAAGCGTAACAAATTACTCACTGTAGTACGTGCCTTGCCGACCGTATCTGCAATTTCTTGATGACTTAAACCAAACTCATCATGGAACCGTTGTAAAGCAACCGCCTGATCAATCGGGTTTAAATCTTGACGTTGAATGTTTTCAATTAAAGCCAAGGCAATTGCGACTTGATCATTTAAATCACGTACAATCGCGGGAATTTCAGCCAAACCAGCCAATTGTGCTGCACGCCAACGACGTTCACCCGCGATAATTTCATATGGATGCTGTTCATCATCTACAGGACGAATCACAATCGGTTGCATCACACCATGTTTTTCAATTGATGCTGCAAGCTCTTGTAAATCCTGCTCTTGGATGAAACGACGTGGCTGATATTCACCACGCTTCAACAAGTTAACATCAATTTGCTTGAGTTGACCATGATCCAAGGCTTGTGCTTCAAGTTGCAATTTCTCTTTTTGAATTGAACCCAATAGCGCATCTAAACCACGACCTTTAGCCAATCCGCGTTTCTTGATGCTCATACAGCACTTCCTTTTTTCACTTTACTTTTCTTCAACATTTCTGCAGCGAGATTCAAATATGAAACAGCGCCTTTCGAACTTTTCTCAAAATAAATCACAGGCAAACCATGTGCAGGTGCTTCAGCCAAACGAATATTTCGCGGAATGACCGTTTCATAGAGTTTTTTACCAAAATATTGCTCTAATTCAGCTGACACATCACGTGTCAATGCATTACGAGCGTCATACATGGTACGTAATACCCCAACAATTTCCAAGTTTGGATTAAGGGCTTTTTGTATACGGTCAATGGTTTGTGTAAGGTCAGCCAAGCCTTCCAGAGCATAGTATTCACATTGCATTGGAATAATCACACCATTGACAGCCGCCAAGGCATTCACAGTGATCAGGCTTAAACTTGGCGCACAGTCCACAATAATATAATCAAATGCGGAATCGACTTCTTGCAATGCATTTTTAAGAATGAACTCTCGTCCCTCCTGTTCTGCAATGGCAAGTTCCACACCTGCAAGCTCACGGTTTGCACCTAAAACCTTATAACCTACTTCAGCTTTTTGAATAGCTGTTTCAATCGGCACTTCACCCAACAACACATCTGTAACTGAATAAAGTAAATCATTCTTTTGAATGCCAGACCCCATGGTGGCATTCCCTTGTGAGTCCATATCGACCAACAAGACACGTTTCTTCAAGATCGCCAAAGAAGCAGCAAGATTGACTGCTGTCGTGGTTTTTCCCACACCACCTTTTTGGTTTGCAATCGCAATAATTTGAGCCATGACTACCCTTAATATTTTTATTGAATACGTTGAAGTAAAAGTAAATGACGCTGTTCATCCAATCTTGGCACACGCAGTTCAATGATCTTACATGAATACTGATCTTTCATCTGCTCAACTTCATCCTCTGGGATTAAGCCTTTCATTGCGGCAATGATACTTTGTTGGTGCATATAAGGTTGCGCTGCGTCCACAAAGTCTGTCAAAGAAGCAAATGCCCGACTGGTAATGACATCGAACTGACCAAGCTCACCGATACTATCTTCATTCTCTACACGTGTTTGCACAGCAATAACATTTTTCAGTTTTAAATCTGCAATAAATTGCTTCAAGAAACGAATCTTTTTCCCATTTGAATCTAATAGTACACAAGAACGTTCTGGTTGGCATAATGCAATGATCATGCCTGGCATACCACCGCCCGTACCCACATCCAATAGGCGACCTTGTGGTAAATCATTTAAGATACTTAAACTATCTAATAAATGTTTAACCAACATTTCTTTCGGCTCACGAATTGCCGTCAAGTTGTAGGCCTTATTCCATAGCACGAGAGCATCTTGATATTTCAATAAGAGTATTAGGGCGTCCTCACTCAGGTTCAGACCTAGCGCTTGACTACCTTGCTTTAATTCTTGAAAAAAAGGATGCATAACAGTGCAACATCTCGATAAATTTGCTGTGCAGTATACCGATTTCTGATACAAGGCACAGTAGGACTTGTTGAACGATTATGCAGTTAAACATTTACAAGCATGATAAACTGCACAATCCGCTAAGTTTTTGTCTGTTCTTATGCAAATCACAGATAGACAAAGCATTTTTTATTATGCAAACGTGCCCTGCTTGATTTGCTGATCCAACTGTTGCAAACGCTCAGGCGTACCTACATCCACCCAAATTGCCTGCATTTTTTCAGCAGAAACCTGCTGTTGTTGCATCGCTTGTTTCAACAATGGCGCTAAAGGTCGCTTGCCATTTTCCAAACCAGCGAACATCTGCGGTGCCAATACCGCAACGCCACTATAAGTTAATGCTTCGCCAAGTTGCTCTTGTTCAAAGGTGTAAGCCAAATCATTCGCAAGGATAAAGTCACCTTTCAAATGCTGTGGTGGATTCTCTACCAAGACCAAATGGGCTTGTTTATCCTCCAACTGAACACTTAAAAGTGATGAAAAGTCCATTGTGGTCCAAACATCACCATTTACCAAGATAAAAGGTTGATCACCCAACAACGGTAAAGCATTAATGATACCACCCGCCGTTTCCAAACCCTCACCTTCATGTGACCACAAGATAGTCACACCAAATTGAGAGCCATCACCCAGCGCAGCAACAAGCTTATCTCCCAACCAAGCCGTATTAATCACGATCTCAGTCACACCCACTGCTTTCAACTTTTCAATATGCCAAACAATCAGTGGTTTTCCACCCACCTCAAGTAGAGGTTTTGGCGTATGCAAGGTCAATGGTCGCATACGATTACCAAGACCTGCCGCAAGAATCATGGCTTTCATTATGCTGCAACCTCGTAATCACCATATTTCGCAATAAACTTCGGCATGACCACATCACGTATAAACTGCATAAAGTCATTCAACTCATCGTAGCCTTGGCTTTCTTCAAGTAAATACCACATCACACGTGGTAAATCTTTTAAATAGCCAGATTTACCATCACGTTCAAACAGGCGTACAAAGATACCTAAAATTTTCAAATGGCGCTGAATTGCCATCAAGTCCGCATCTCGCTTGAATTGCTCAAAACTACGGTTTTCTTTTGCTGATGCAGGTAATAAGTTATAGAACACCTCAAACCATTCATATACACGCTCAGCATTCCACTGTACATAGGCATCACGTGTAATTGAAATTAAGTCATAAGTATCCGCACCAATTACTGCGTCCTGAAAATCAATCACACCTAATTCTTGCTCATTCTCGATTTTCATCAAATTACGACTGTGAAAATCACGATGTACAATCACTTGTGGCTGCTGAGTTGCTTCAATCGCAAGAAAATCGAATGCTTGTTCGATTGTTTCCAATTGCTGCTCTGTCGGTTGAATGTTCAATGAAGGCAACATCCAATCTGTAAGCAAACGCATTTCAGTCATTAACTTTTCATAAGAATAAGCTGGCAATTGTGCATCACCATCGACCTGCTGCAATTCAATCAACTGCTTAAAACTTTGAGCATAATATTGATCTACTGTTTGATCATTGAGTAGTGTTGATAACACCACATCCCCAAAATCTTCCAATAACAGCAGTCCCAAAGTTAAGTCTTTCGCAACAATGTGCGGAACACGCACACCATTTTTGTCAAAAAACTCATCAATACTGACAAATGGTACACAATCTTCTTTTTCAGGAGGCGCATCCATTAGCATGTATGTTTTGTTTTGTAACTTAATTCGCGCATAGCGACGAAAGCTTGCATCTCCAGCCAGAAAGCTGATCTCAAATTGATCAGATTGTAGAGTGGCTTGAAGCCAAGTTTGTATCAATTGTTCACGTTGTGTATTCATTTGCAATAAAATCTAAAACTAGCTGAGATTTTGAAAGCTTAAGTGTAGCCACTTATCAACTTTTTCTCTATGATGCGACAATAATTAATTGTGAATTAGCGTACTGGTTAATGAGACAATGAAACATCAGTTTAAATTTAATCCTTTAGCAACAGCTATTTTGACACTCTTATGTGGCGGCTCGATCCAATCAAGTTTCGCGGCACCAGCTGATGCTGTCTCTACGCTTGACAATAAACAGCTCAAAGCTGCCATTCGACAGAATCAAGAACAGCAAAATCAAGAAAGTTATCCTGGGGAAAGTTTCTTCCAGCAATATTATGTGGATAAATCCGCACCTGAAGCACAGTTACGTGATAATCGCTATTTAAGCTCCTCCTTTTGCCAAGGGACTTGGGTGACTCCAATCAACCCAGAAACAAAAGCTGGCACTGCGGATACGACCACCTCTGTACTCACAGCAGATTATGGGCATTATAACCCAGCGGGTGATTCAGTCCTACAAGGCAATGTCGTCATTGACCAAGAAGGCCGCACCATTCGTGCCGATCAAGTTACCATTGATTCAACACAGACCTACGCCAACGCCGAAGGTCGTGTTCAAGTTGCTCAATCAGGTTTACTCACCCAAAGCGATACAATTAACTATAATTTAAAGACACAAACGGGTGATCTAAATAATAGTTTCTATATCTCAGAACAGCAGCATGCACATGGTCATGCCAGCCAGATCAAACGGGCCAATCAGAACTTAGTCGTGTTGAAGGATGCGAGTTATACTGCTTGTCCTCCTGAGCAAAAGCCTGCATGGAAAATTCAGGCCAAAGAAATTGAGCTCAACCAAGATACAGGTCGTGGCGTAACACGCGGTACCAAGCTCTATGTCAAAAATGTACCTGTACTTGCAGTTCCTTATTTCAACTTTCCAATTGATGACCGACGTACGACGGGTTTATTGAGCCCAAATTTTGGTTATAGCAATGATGGTGGTGCACAATTAATCACCCCCATCTATCTCAATCTTGCGCCAAACTATGACCTCACACTCACGCCGAGCTACATGAGCAAACGTGGCCCGAAATTAGATGCTGACTTCCGCTATATGACTGAAAACTTTGGTTCAGGTCGTATTTGGGGTGGTTATATTGCCAAAGACAATCAATATGGTGATGAAGCACGTGATGATCTTCACTTTGTTCACAATTGGAAGATCGATAATCAATGGTCGACCAATTTAGAATACAACTACGCATCAGATAAAGATTACTTCGCGGATTTCAACAATAATCCAAACACACGAACAGATCTAAATTTACGCCGTGCTTGGGAACTGAATTACCAAAATGGAATTCCGGGCCTGAGAGCTCAGTTGAAAGTTGAAGACTTCCAAACTTTGGATAAGACAATCAAAGATGTCGATAAGCCCTACGCTCGTCTTCCGCAATTTTTATTAAACTACATTACGGGTGATCCACAAGGCCTACAATACGAGTTTAATAACGATACTGCTTATTTCAAAAAATCTGTAAATGATGGATCTGCATTAGAATCAAGCGGTACCCGTATCTACAATCAGTTTGCAGTTCGTTATAACTACTTAACTCCTTCTTGGTTCTATGTCGTTCCAGAAGTCTCTGTCCGCAGCATTAATACCTTCTACGATCAAGATTCAAAAGAAGGCCGTGGACTATCTGCTTCTGATGATTTAGAGAAATCAGTTGTCGTTCCACAATTCACATTATCGACTGGTTTAACATTTGAGAAAGATGGTAAATACTTACAAAGTATTTCCCCTCGTGCCTTTTATGCTTATTCACCTTATAAAAACCAAGATGATCATCCAAACTTTGATTCGACCACAGCATCGATCAACTATGATCAACTGTTCAATCCATATCGCTTCTATGGGCATGACCGTCTAGATGACAATAACTTTTTGTCGCTTGGCGTAACCTATAGCTTATTGGACACTGAAGGTCTTGAGCGCATTAAGGCTAGCATTGGTCAAAGCTATTATTTCAGTGATCGTCGTGTCAGCCTAAATGAAAAACTCGATGAGTTTGACACACAGCGTCGTACAGGACCGATTGTAAGCTTATCGAGCCAGCTTAATCAGAACTTCACTATCACCTCCAACTCTGCTTGGATGTCGAATGGTGAAAACGCACAGCGGGACTTTCAAGCTTACTATACAGGCGACAAAGGTAATCTTTATAACTTAGGCTATTTTTATCGTAAGCACATCCCTGATCGACAGGATTCTTATGACCAAGTTGTTGCATCCTTTATACAACCTGTAAAAGACAATTGGCGTATTATGGGTCATGCTCAATACGACATTGACAACAATGTGATGCGTGAATACTTACTTGGTGTAAATTACGAATCATGCTGTTGGGCTGTTTCAGTCTATGGCCGTTCTTACTATAACGATTTGGATGATCCAAACTCTCCAGATGTTCGTAAAAAGAATGCGGTGATGGCTGAATTCACCCTGAAAGGTCTTGGTGCTTTAAACAACAAGCTTGCTTCTCTCCTTGAAAACAGAGTTTTAGGTTTCAACAAAATTAATCAATCTTGGACACAACGTTAATGAAGATAAAATCTTTTCAACATATCTTTAAAGCGACTGTTCTCGCTACCCTAATTTCTTCATCAATGCAAAGCTTTGCACAACCTACGGATGAGGTTGTTGCCATTGTAGATAGTAGTGTCATTCTTAAAAGTGATTTAGAACAAGGGATTGCTGAAACAGAACACCAGTTAAAAGCACAGAATAAAACTGTTCCGCCGCAACAGTATTTGCAAATGCAAGTGCTTGATCAATTGATCATTCGCCAAGCTCAATTAGAGCAAGTGAAGCGTTATGGCATCAAACCTGATGAAAAAAGCTTAAATGCTGCGGTATTAAAAGTCGCAAACCAATCAGGGGCCAATACACTTGAAGCATTTCAACAAAAGTTAGATGCGATTGCGCCTGGTACATACGAAAACTTGCGTAACCGTGTTGCTGAAGATTTAGCGATTGGTCGTTTACGCCAACAACAAGTTATGTCACGTATTAAGATCAGTGATCATGATGTTGACAACTTCCTTAAGTCACCAGAAGGTCAAGCTGCGCTCGGGACTCAGGTGCACGTCCTTCACATGCGTATTTCAGGTGACAATGCCAATGATGTACAGCAAGTCGCTCAACAAGTAAAACAATCCCTTACTACAAGTGATGACACTAAATCAATTAGCTCTAAACTATCCACCGCTTCCGTGAAAGTTGATGGCGCTGATATGGGATTCCGCTCACTCTCAGAAATTCCAACTGAGCTTTCAGCACGTATTGCCCCCCTTCAAGTTGGACAAACCACTGAGCTGATCAATGTTCGTGATGGTGTGCATGTCTTAAAATTACTTGAACGCAAGCAAAACGAACAAAAAGCATTAGTTCCTCAATATCAGACCCGCCATATCTTAATCCAACCATCTGAAGTGGTAAGCATAGATCGTGCAAAACAAATGATCGATAGCTTATACAACCGCGCTAAAGCAGGTGATGATTTTGCAACACTCGCTGCAACCTACTCCAACGATACAGGTTCTGCCCGTGATGGCGGTAGCTTAGGCTGGGTGAGTCCTGGTGTAATGGTTCCTGAGTTTGAAAAAGTCATGAAAGAAACACCGGTTGGACAAATCAGCCAACCCTTCCAAAGCCAGTTCGGCTGGCATATCTTGCAAGTCACAGATACTCGTGAACAAGACATGACCAAAGAAGTGCAAGAACGTATGGCACGTCAAATCTTGGGTGAACGCCAATTCGATACCGAAGTTGATAGCTGGATGCGTGAGCTTCGTACCAATGCTTATGTGGAAATTAAAGATGCGAGCCTTGACTCAAAAGCACAACAGAAATAAATCCGCTTAAGAAAAATGCCAGCAATCCGCTGGCATTTTTTATTCCCCAAATTAAAGGTAAAAAAAATAGCGGCAATTGCCGCTATTTTTTTTACCCATTACAAATTGATTATTTGTAACGATCAACCATTTTCTCTAAAGAAATTGGACGAATTTTATCGGCATTACCTGATGTACCAAATGAATTATAACGATCTACACAGATTTGCTTCATTGCTTCAACTGTTTCACCAAAGAATTTACGCGGGTCAAATTCACTTGGTTTTTCAGCCATCATACGACGCATTGCGCCAGTAGAAGCCAAACGTAAATCAGTGTCAATGTTAATCTTACGCACACCATGTTTGATCGCTTCCACTAGCTGATCTACAGGCACACCATAAGTTTCTTTAATATCACCACCGTATTGGTTAATCACAGCCAACCACTCTTGTGGTACAGAGCTTGAACCATGCATCACAAGATGCGTATTTGGTAAAGCAGCATGGATTTCTTTAATACGGTCAATGGCCAAGATATCGCCTGTAGGTGGACGAGTAAACTTGTACGCACCATGTGAAGTACCGACAGCAATCGCCAAGGCATCGACATTGGTATCTGCCACAAACTGAGTTGCTTCTTCAACAGAAGTTAACAGTTGAGAGTGGTCAAGCACACCTTCTGCACCAACACCATCTTCTTCACCTGCCATACCAGTTTCAAGGCTACCCAAGCAACCGATTTCACCTTCAACTGAAACGCCACACGCATGTGCCATTGCTACAACACGACGAGTTACGTCAACATTGTAATCATAAGTTGTAGGTGTTTTACCGTCCGCACCCAATGAACCATCCATCATCACTGAGCTAAAACCCAATTGGATTGAACGTTGGCAAACATCAGGGCTTGTACCATGATCTTGATGCATTACCACTGGAATATGTGGCCACTCTTCAATCGCAGCTAAAATAAGATGACGTAAGAAAGGTGCACCCGCATATTTACGCGCACCAGCCGAAGCTTGCACGATAACAGGTGAATTCGTTGCATCCGCAGCGAGCATGATTGCACGCATTTGTTCTAAGTTGTTTACGTTAAACGCTGGTACGCCGTAGTTATGTTCTGCAGCGTGATCCAAGAGCTGGCGCATTGAAATTAGAGCCATAATATCCTCCCAGGTAATGCGCCATATTCTACATGCTGATCTATTTCAATTCAGCAACTAATCACAGTAATTATAAAAAAATCTTCAATCTTTTGTGTAATTTGAGTAGTTATTCTGACTTAATAATCAAAAAGGTCAAATCACAGCATGATTTGACCTTTTTCTCAAAAGACATTGCGCTTAATTAGATCCAATAAAATGGATCAAAATTTAGCAATAACCTTCTAAACGTGTTAACGGTAATTTTTTACCAATCGCTTTTTCAATTTCTGGTAAATAGAATGCATCATCTTCTGACAGGAAACTAATACTAACGCCCTGCGCGCCAGCACGCCCTGTACGCCCAATACGATGCACATAGTCATCCGACTGCTCAGGCAAGGTAAAATTAATCACATGCGAAACACCATCGACATGAATACCACGACCCGCAACATCTGTTGCAATCATAATATTGTTCTTACCTTGTTTGAATTGGTCTAACATCTTTAAACGCTTATCTTGTGCAATTTCACCAGATAGCATGCCTACTTTATATCCATCACGCTTTAAGTGATCGTACAAGCGACGCACCTGATCTCGGCGATTGGCAAAGATCATGACCTTATCAATTGGCTCTTCACGCAAAATATCTTGCAGTAACTTGTATTTATCCTGTTTAGCAACCACATAGACACGCTGTTCAACGTCATTATTGGTTTTTTGCTCAGGCTCAATTTCGACTGTAACTGGCTCGAACAACCATTGACGCGCTAAATTAAGTACATCATAACTAAATGTTGCAGAGAACATTAAAGTTTGGCGCTGTTCTTTAAACGGGGAGTAACGAACAATTCTTTTGACAGAAGGAATGAAGCCCATATCAAGCAAACGGTCAGCCTCATCGATTACTAAGAATTCGATTTTATCCAACCACACTTCTTTTTGCTCAACAAAATCAATTAAGCGTCCAGGCGTAGCAACAATAATATCGACAAAGTTACGATCCAACATTTTCTTTTGTTTTTCAAAATCCACACCACCGAGTAAGGTCACAAGGTGCAAATTTGAAAACTTGGTCAATGCTTGCGCATCACTCTCAATCTGCAATGCCAACTCACGGGTCGGCGCTAAAATCAATGCACGTGGTTCACCGCGAAAACGCTGCTCTTGCACTGGATTATTGAGTAGATCATTGATCACACTAATCAAAAAGGCAGCAGTTTTCCCCGTACCTGTTTGCGCTCGACCAATGGCATCATGCCCTGCTAATGTATATTTTAAAACCTTTTGCTGAATTGGGGTCATTTTTGTAAAACCCAAAGCATCAATCGCTTTCTTCAGCTGCGGATGTAAATTTAAGGTTTCAAAACCAGATGTCATATATGCTCTCAAACCATCAACGACCAAAAGAAAGTCGCTATTATAAACCATAAAAAACAAAAACGCCCCAAATTACATTGGAGCGTTTTTATATTGCGTTAAGGCAACAAATTAGTCTAAAGGCTGAACGTTTTCAGCTTGGAAACCTTTTTGTCCTTGAACAACACTGAATTCTACGCGTTGGCCGTCACGTAAAGAACGGTGGCCATCACCCATAATTGCGCGGAAATGAACAAATACGTCATCACCACCATTACGCTGAATAAAACCAAAGCCTTTAGTGTCGTTAAACCACTTTACTACGCCTTGTTCACGAGCTGTCATAAGTCAATCCTCAGATATTGAAAGATAAGGACCTTCCGGTGTTGCAAACAGCAGAGCCAACAAGGTTTTAAAATATTTATAATTTTAAAGCTTGTAATCATTCTGTAAAACTATCAACAATTTCCGGTTACATCCATTTGTTATAGAGTTTAAAACAATTAAATTGCATTAAACAACTTTCTAAAACGCATCGAGCTTATCATGGGTTTATCACAATTAATAGAAGTTTTTTTAGTTATTAAGGATATTTCTATCTGTTTTTTTCAATAATTTAGCTAATTTTTTAATGAAATTTTCCTCTCAAAAATTACGCAAAAATTTGTTAAGATAATTCTGAATAAAGTGATTTAAATGAATATGACCGACACACCCGATACTCTCATCATTATTGATGCCTTGGGGCAACCTTGCCCCATGCCTTTGCTCATGCTAAAGCGCGCACTAAAGAAAGCCAACGGCATACAACAATATCTATTGAAATCTTCTGACCCGCACAGTGAAATTGATGTAACACGATATTGCCAAATTCAGCAACTTCAATGCCAGACACAAAAAATTTCAGACAATGAATTTCACTATTTAATTGAATCTATGTGATTCTTTGCTAAACTCTTGGTAAAGATAAAATAGTTAACTTTACATTTCTATACTCAAATTTCCTTAGTGATGAAGAACATTCGCATTAAGATGAAATTGTTGACTTAAATACCATCCTATAAGGAGACTCCATGACTACTGACAGCAGCAATCAATTGATGCCCCTGTCATTGTCTGCGCCAGGCGTAAACCTTGGTGCATATATCAGTACTGTCAATCAAATTCCAATTCTAACGGCCGAGCAGGAAAAAGAACTTGCTGAGCGTTATTATTATGACCAAGATCTTGATGCTGCCAAACTATTGGTAATGTCACACCTACGCTTTGTGGTACATATTGCACGTAGCTATGCAGGTTACGGATTGCCACAAGGCGATCTCATTCAAGAAGGTAACCTTGGATTAATGAAAGCGGTCAAACGCTTCGATCCAAATATGGGTGTTCGCCTAGTTTCTTTTGCAGTGCACTGGATTAAAGCCGAAATACATGAATATGTGATTCGTAACTGGCGTATTGTCAAAATCGCAACGACCAAGGCACAACGTAAATTATTCTTTAACTTACGTAGTCTAAAAAAATCAAGCAAACGACTCACTTTGGAAGAAGCGAAATCAATTGCCAATGATTTGAATGTCACACCAGAGCAAGTGCTCGAAATGGAAGGTCGCTTAACCGCTTATGATGCTGCTTTTGAAGCTCAAGGCGATGACGATGACGATACACCACATACAGCACCTGCACTGTATCTCGAGGACAATCGTTACGATCCTGCTCGATTAGTTGAAGAAGAAGACTACGAAGAACAAAGCACTACGGCCTTGCATGAGGCAATGGATCAGCTAGATGATCGTTCACGGAATATTTTACAACGTCGCTGGTTAGATGATGACAAATCAACCTTGCATGAACTAGCTGCAGAATATAATGTTTCCGCAGAACGTATTCGCCAGCTTGAAAAAAATGCAATGGAAAAGATCAAAACTGCGATGTCTGCAAGTTAAAATCAAACCAAACACAAGGGCTTTAATGCCCTTTTGTTTTATCTGGCTTTGTTTAAGCCCTCGAATATGTTAACTTTGTTCATCAAATTTCCAGTTCCATTGCCATTATGTGGATAGCTATCTCGGCGCTTAACCTTGCGCTTGCAGTTATGTTGGGTGCTTTCGGTGCTCATGGACTCAAATCATTTGCAACCCCAGAGCAACTCGCTTGGTGGGCAACAGCAACTCAATACTTTTTCTATCATGGGCTCGGCTTACTGATTTTAGGTGCTTTGCATAAAACCACAGCAACATTCCCAATAAAAATTCCTTTTATTTTGATGCAAATTGGTATCATCTTTTTCTGCGGTTCGTTATACATTATGGCGCTCGGCCTACCTCGTATTTTAGGTGCGATTACACCGATTGGCGGTGCGTTTATGATAGCAGGCTGGCTGTTACTCGCATGGCAAGCAATCAAGCATGCGAAATAAGGATTGATCATGCACATCTATTTAAATGGCGAGTCAACAGACACGTCTTGTGAAAATCTACAGCAATTGATTCAAAGCTTAGCCTTAGAAGGCAAACGCTTTGCTGTAGAGAAGAACCAACAGATTATTCCGAAAAGTAGACTTGAGCAAACAACAATTGCTCCTGAAGATCGTATTGAAATTATTCAAGCTGTTGGTGGCGGCTAATCGGCTAAAAATGGAGTAAGCCCATGCAAGATTCCCCTTTAATTGTTGGTTCACGTACTTTCCAATCTCGTTTATTGGTCGGAACTGGTAAATATAAAGATCTCAATGAAACTGATTTAGCCATTCAAGCCAGTGGTGCTGAAATTGTCACCGTTGCAATTCGTCGTGTAAACATTGGTCAGCATGCCGATCAACCAAATCTGCTTTCTGTGATTCCACCTGAGAAATACACAATCCTGCCAAATACCGCAGGTTGCTTTGATGCAGATAGCGCGATTCGGACTTGTATGCTAGCCCGTGAACTGCTTGATGGTCACAATTTGGTGAAGTTAGAAGTCCTTGGTGATGAAAAAACTTTATATCCAAATGTCACTGCAACGCTTAAAGCAGCACAAACCTTGATTGATGATGGCTTTGAAATCATGGTCTACACCTCAGATGACCCTATTGTTGCTCAAGAACTTGAAAGTATGGGTTGTGTTGCAATCATGCCTTTGGGTAGCTTAATTGGTTCTGGTCTCGGTATTTTGAACCCACATACCATTTCAATCATCAAAGAAAATGCCAAAGTTCCTGTGTTAGTTGATGCTGGTGTTGGTACAGCCAGTGATGCTGCCATTGCAATGGAATTGGGTTGCGACGGCGTACTCATGAATACAGCGATTGCGGCTGCGCAAAATCCAATTTTAATGGCTTCTGCAATGAAGAAAGCGGTTGAAGCAGGTCGTGAAGCATTTTTAGCAGGTCGTATGCCACGTAAGCGTATGGCGAATGCCAGCTCACCAGAGACTGGGTATTTCTTTAAGTAAGAAATGAACGATTAAAGGGAGCTTTTTGGCTCCCTTTTTTTTAATTGCTAAAACGTTCACTTCTTTCTAGCATTTTAATGAAATCGATAATGAGTTCTTTATGTCTGCCACAATATATTTGGGCGCAAGAATAAACAGGAGCATTTCAACCCAATACGGCTCATTCTTAGCATAAACTTCTAGCGACAATGTCTGCATCAACTGACAATAATCATGATAAGCAATGCGATGTGTTTTATACTTCACAGGACCATTGACTAAATTAAAAATCGTATTGAGTTCATATTGGGTGATATCCGCATTTCTTCCTATCGGCTGGGGATAGAATTCCTTTAATGTTGTATGCCTAAACAACAACCAGTTTAAAGAGTAAATAACCCTAGAATCATAAATTGCATAAGCCTGATGATCCATAAATGAAGCTACTTTTGATAAGGATGAGATAACGGAGAAAGTAGATCTTGTTAAAGTACTTCCTTTTAATTCGTTTTCAAACTTACGGAGTAAATCATCATTTTTATCATTTTGCTTAAATGAACGAATACCACCCCATTCCTGAATCAACCAATAGTGGTCTGTTAAATCATCAGATGCCAACAAAGAATGAAAGTTATGCTTTAAATAAATATTTTGTTCAAACTGAGAAGTCAGATTTAAAGGGATTCTTAACGGATTATTTTCTGGTAGCCCCCATCTAAAGTATTCCTCGAGCGGATGCTGTACTGCCAGCTCTTTCAATTTCTGAATCAACTTATCCATACTTCTCTCAATACGACTAACCATTTAGTATTTGCTTTAAATTCCCTTTCGCCCTTTGCTCAAAATTCTGTTGGAAATATTCAGTTTGATACAGCGGTTCTGTCTGATAAAAATGCACTAGGACTTCTTTTCTTTTAATCAAATAGACATCTGGATCAACCCAAGCATATTCCTGCTGAATCTGCTGTTCATATTGCGCAAAACGCTCAGGTGAAGCCGCTAGAATCGCCAAATCAATATCCAGTAAAAACTGTAAATCCAACTCATCTGTCGATGCATGCTTTTGCGTGGCAACAATCCACCGCTTTATCTTTTGAACAATATCGTTTGGTAAATCTTGAGCCAAATACTGCTCGAACAGCTCAGCACTTTTCAACTCGTTATCTTTCGCTTGCGGATCATAAACTGCATCATGGAACCAGAGCGCCAATGCAACTGCATGCCCATCATTTAAATCAGCTCGAATCGTGTCAAATAAAGCCAAACATTCATACAAATGCTGCAGCGTATGATAAGCCCGCCGCTTTTCACTGTAGGCAGCAATCAACTTATTAAAAACTTTCTGCGGTTCAGAAAAATAATAATGCTGCTGCAGCTCAAACCATGATTTTTCTAATGAAGTTAAATATTGTGGCATTGCTCATCCTCATTGGATTTCTTTATTCAGCCACTTTGCCAATGATTCAGCATCTTTACGCTCTAAAAAAAGCTGATACAAAGTACAGGAACCAAACTCATGTTTCAGTTCCTGTTGGCGCATAGGATGATTACCAAATCGGAATCGTCGAGTACCATCTCGATCAAGCGGCAATGCATACACCCCATAACTACGAGGTTCTGTCAGGTGTCCTTTGACACAAACTTGATCAGACGATATCGCATGTTTTAATAAATGTTCTTTGGTTAACATCCCACCCTGCCTAGGGCAAAACTAAGCTGCGTGTTGTTCATCTCGCTTAAAGACCAATTCTTTATTCGATGAACTTTCAGCATCAAAGTAATACCCTTCACTATCAAATGCTTTTAATTGTTCTACTTGGCTTAATTTATTTTCAATCAAGTATCTTGCCATCAGACCACGCGCTTTTTTCGCATAGAAACTAATGACTTTATATTTTCCGTTCTTCTGATCCAAGAATACAGGCTTGATAATTTCTGCCTGAATTTTCTTTTCATTCACAGATTTATAATATTCGTCAGAAGCTAAATTTACCAATACTTTTGCATCAATTTCAGCTAAATCGTGGTTAATTTGATCGGTGATAATACTGCCCCAAAATTCATATAGATTATGGCCACGGGTATTTTTCAATTTAGTCCCCATTTCCAAACGGTACGGCATCATCAAATCCAACGGACGCAATAAACCATACAGACCAGACAACATACGTAAATGCTGTTGGGCAAAATTAACATCTTGGTCTTTTAAGTGATAAGCATCTAAACCGGTATACACATCGCCTTTAAATGCAAACAAGGCTTGACGTGCATTGGAAAAATCAAAATCAGCATTCCAGTCACGAAAACGCTCTACATTTAAATTGGCAATTTTTTCACTCACGGTCATCAACGATGCAATTTCACTCGCAGAAAGCTTGCGACAAACATCAATCAACTGTTGAGATTGTGCCAATAAACGTGGCTGAGTATAGGTATCTGTAGGGAGTGCTGTGGTGTAATCAAGTGTTTTAGCAGGAGAAATTAAAGCAAGCATAATCAATCAAAAATAAATTTATCTTGGTGAAACTATAACAGTTGATAATTTTTAATGCCAATTCGTGTTCTCGTTCAGTTTTATCGGTAAAATAGTGGATTCTTCCATTATCCATTGCGTATCTTATGTCTGAGCAATTATTCATCCAAGGTCCTGTTGGTCAAATCGAAATGTTTGTTGATCAACCCCAAGGTGAAATCACAGGTTTTGCTGTCGTCTGCCATCCACATCCTTTACAAGGTGGTACACCGCATCATAAAGTCCCTGTTTTACTGGCTCAGATTTTTAATGAGATGGGGTGCGTGGTTTACCGCCCTAGCTTCCGTGGCTTAGCTGGCAGTGAAGGCACACATGACCAAGGGCACGGCGAGACTGATGACATTATGGCTGTGATTGAATATGCCCGTGAGAAGCATGCAGGTTTAACCTTCTATGCAGGTGGTTTTAGCTTTGGCTCACATGTACTGGCAAAATGCCAAGCACAACTCAGCGATGAATTACGTCCTAAACAGTTGGTATTATGTGGCTTACCTACAGGCTCTGTGGTTGATTTGCGTCATTATAAAACCCCTGCAATTGACGGCGACATTCTCTTTGTTCATGGTGAGCAGGATGATATTACCCTGCTCTCAGATATGATCGCGTGGGCAAAACCACAAAAACATCCGATCACAATTTTGCCAGGCGCCAATCATTTCTTTACAGGTTATCTAAAACAGTTGCGCCAAGTCATTGCTCGTTTTTTAAAACTGTAGACTTAACAACAAATTACTAAGAAAAATATACGTGTTTTGAATCCAATGTCTGTTATATCAGTATAGATGTACAGACATTCGGGTTCTTTCATAATGAAATTAAATAAAAAACAGGGACTTTTTTTAAAGCAAACCATTGAGCAATGGCAACAACAAGGCACGATTACGCCCGATGTTGCCAATGATTTAAATCAAAGTTTTTCGATTCGGCCTTTTGACTGGGAACGTTTAGCAAAATACTCATTCTGGATTTCAATGATTTGTGCCGTAATTGCCATTGCTGCAATTACCGCCGATAAATTCTTGATGGAATTGATTGAAAAAATCTTTATTGATTCCAAAATCATTCCTTGTTTGATTTTTGCTGTGGTTGCAGCAACCTTTTATGGCTTTGCCTATCATCGACGCAAAACCAAACCGCTGCATCAATTTAGCAATGAAGCGATTATTTTTGCAGGCGTGCTCTCTACCGCAGCGTCTGTCGCCTATTTTGGCCAAGCCATTGATACTGGTAGTGGACATTTCTCTTTATTATTTCTGCTCTCCACCATCATTTATGCAGCACTTGCCTTCTGGTTCCCTTCTAAACTGATCTGGGTGTTTTCGCTGCTATCACTCGGCTCATGGTTTGGGACGGAAACAGGCTATATGTCAGGTTGGGGTGCTTATTATCTTGGGATGAACTTTCCTTTACGCTTTGTCTTGTTTGGTGGCGCACTGATTGGACTAAGCTTGCTGTTTAAACGTTATGCGCATTTTAAAGACTTTGCACATTCAACTTATGTCATGGGCCTACTCTACCTGTTTATTGCCTTATGGATCCTCTCGATCTTTGGCAATTATGGGGATTTGAGTAGTTGGTATAGCGTTAAACAATATGAGCTGTTGCATTGGGGTGTTTTATTCGCGTTTATTGCCATCATCGCGATTGTCTATGGTTTAAAACATGATGATGCCACCTCACGTGGTTTTGGTATCACCTTCTTATTTATTAACCTCTACACCAAGTATTTTGAGTTCTTCTGGAATGGCATGCACAAAGCCATTTTCTTTATCTTGCTCGCTGTGTCGTTCTGGTGGATTGGTCGGCATGCCGAAAAGCTCTGGAACTTAGAATTTCTACCTAACCAACCCCAAATAAAGAAAAACCATCCAGTTGAATGATTACTGAAAATCCCCCCAACTTAAGCCAAACCGAGCCAAATACTTTTTGACTCGGTCACTGTCATTGGTGGTATTACGTTGTTGGCGTGAAGCTGCAAACAATTGACGTCCAGCATCCGCCATCGACTTGGCATTTTCACAGACTTGCAGCACCCCACGCAGTTGAATCTGATCAAACTCATCGATCTCGCTCAACTGCGCTTGATCTAAATACTTGAGTAAAACATCCTTTTCCTTAAATTCACTTTGTGTGGTTTGAATCGACCACAACTGCTTTAAACGCTGAATCTCTTTTTCAACTGTTTCTGAACGGATCAGCTCACCACTGGATAATGTCGCTAACCGCGTCACACTGGCAGTTAAATCACGAAAATTGCCTTGCCATGATGCTTCTTTAGACTTAGCAAATTTCAAATACACATCGAGTGCATCACGTTGAAAGCGTAATTGGCGTTGCTGATTTGCCGCGAAGCGTTGCAACTCAAATTCAATATTCGGAGCAATATCTTCAATTCGATCCTTAAGATTGGGTAAAAAGAAAGTCCATGTATTCAATCGCGCCCATAAATCCTCTCGGAAACGACCTGCCTGCACTTCAGTTCTTAGATCTCGATTTGTCCCTGCAATCAGTTGGAAATCTGCCTGAACCTCTTTGTCACTTCCGACAGGAAAAAAGGATTTATCCTCCAACGCCTTGAGTAGCATCGCTTGCTCATCTAGCCCAAGCTCCCCAATTTCATCCAAAAACAAAATACCCTGATCGGCACTTTTTAATAGACCTGTCCGCGAAGCCGCTGCACCTGTAAATGCTCCTTTGATATGACCAAACAAACTCGACATGGCACTGTCACCACGTAAGGTCGCACAGTTGACATCAATAAAGCGACCATTCAAATGAAACTTATCTTTCTTTAATTGAAAGATTTGTTTGGCTAAATGCGATTTTCCAACCCCTGTTGCACCCATAATCAAAATCGGTGCGCTGGAACGTGTTGCCACCAATTCAACTTCAGTGATCAGTTGATTAAATTCAGGGTTATAAGTTGAAATATTGGCTTTTAGTTGCTGCCAGTTTTGTTGTTGTTCATCTTCAAAACGCTGCTTGAGAACATCATAGCGAGACAAATCCAGATCAATGATACGATATTCACCTTCTGGTGTTTTTTGTTGATTGGGTGCACTTTGAATCAGCTTGGCAGGCAAATAATTGGCATCGACTAATAGATACCAACAGATTTGACCAACGTGTGTGCCTGTCGTGATATGCAAAAGATAGTTATTTTTTTCAATATCAAATGGATAGGTTTTTACAAAGTCATACAGCGCACCATAGACCTCGGCAAAATCCCAAGGATCACGGATACTCACTCGCTGACCTGACACGGTAGTCGATGGCGACACATCCTGCACATCTTCAGCAATAAATTTAACTAAATTATGATGTTGTCGATCATGCAATAGTACCAATTCATCCACAATCAAATCTTCATGCATCAGAAGGCTCAAAGTCGGACGCCAGCGTTGCCATCGATCAGGACGCTTTCCTTGATCTAAAGTAGAACCTACAAAGCCAATCACAACGGTTTTTTTATTCATTTAAATCTATCATGTTGAATATTTAAAATAGCTTGATATTTCCCTGATTCAGGAAGAAAAGCCTTAAACTGATTATTTCCAATACCTATCCATAATCGCCCACATTGCGTACATTCATACATATCTGCAGAATATCGTATAAACCTATCTATAAACTGCTCAGAAAATGTCTGTTTATGATTTAAAGGCGTATTCATCGTGCCATCGACTGCATTATAAAAATCAAATAAATCAACATCAGTAATAAAAGAAGCTTTGTATGGAATTTGATCTGTCTGATCAACAATCACATGACCACATACACATCCTAGTTTACTCATTTGAGGCTATGCCCTTAAATCTTTTTATTGATCTTATGATCTTTGCACATCATTTTCTATAAAATTTTATAGTTTCCTATACAATAACCTTTTCATTAAAAAATACCAACAAGATGCTTCATTTTACTTTTTTAGGCACATCATCTGGTGTACCCACACTGACACGCAACGTTTCTGGTTTAGCCGTCCGCAACAGCAAGAATAAAGACTGGATATTGGTCGATGCTGGTGAAGGCACACAGCATCGCATTCAACAGGCCAAACTTTCATTACAAAACTTAATCGCGATCTGCATTAGCCATGTTCACGGCGATCACTGTTATGGCCTAGTTGGCTTACTTGCAAGTGCAGGTATGAATGCCCGTACTGCACCTTTAACCATTATCGCTCCCAAAGAAATTCAACAATGGATTGCAGTCACAGCACAACTGACCGATTTACATTTACCTTACCCACTCCACTTTATTGATGTAAATGAAGCGACCCAAATACAGCAACTGACGGATAATCTTTCAATTCAAGCTCACCCACTCAGTCATCGTGTACCCAGTTTCGCATTTAGTATGATTGTGCAATACACTCAAAAAAAATTAGATACGCAGGCTTTAATTCAACTCGGCGTACCAAAAGGTAAAGCTTGGGGCGATTTACAACAAGGTCTGGACATTCAATTTAATGGACAAACTTTAAAAGCAGCCGATTTTACCCAGTTACAGATACAACGCGCACATGCCATCGTCGGCGGCGATAATGACTGTCCTGAATTATTGGCACAGGCTTGCGAAGATGCTCAACTTTTGATTCACGAAAGCACCTACACGCAAGCCGCTTTAGATAAAGTCGGTTCAGGCCCAATGCATAGTTCAGCAAAGATAGTTGCAGAATTCGCTCAACAACAAGGTCTAAGCAATCTAATCCTGACGCACTTTAGTCCAAGACATCAAGATAATGCTGGACAGCAAGCCATTGCAGAGGAAGTACAAGTTTTCTATCAAGGAAACTTCTATTTAGCCCATGATTTCGATCAATTTAGCTTAGATGAGACAGGTCAACTTTCAAAAATCGACAAATCCTAATAGATCCCCTGATATATGATCTATCAATAAAATCTCAGCACAGATCATATATCTTTTAAAATATTAATATATCCCAAAAGATATATTAATATCGATAAAATCAACAATACATCTACTACAGAAAAATACTTAAAATTTTATTTTATTTAATTATCAATATCTTAAAATAATTTATATTTGTTTTTTAAAAAGTTGGCACAGACACTGCAATAACACATCCAAGAGACAACAACTTAAAATTCATAGAGGATGGGTCATGGTAAACCAGACAATTTTTGCCTCTCAGGCAACTAAAAAACAATTGATCAACAATGAAGCTGGCGGTCGTGCATTTCAACTAAATCACCGTCAAGCCTTAGCTCAACTTGCAGCAACAGGTACATTGAATCACACCTTTTATCAAACGGCACAAATGCAGTTGGATCAGGTATTGGTACTAACACAAGATATTGATGCAGAATTTATTGCTAAAACGGCAGTTTATACCCGCCAAAATAACTACATGAAAGACATGCCTGTTTTATTATTGGCCATTTTATCACAACGTGATCAAAACTTATTTAAAGCCGTGTTTCCATTGGTGATTGATAATGGCAAACAGTTGCGTAATTTTGTACAAATCATGCGTTCAGGTGTGATACAACGCAAATCTTTGGGTAGCTTGCCAAAGAAAATGATCAATCAATGGTTGATCAATGCCAATGAAAATCAATTGCTGGCAGCTAATATTGGCAATCAACCTTCTTTAGCAGATGTATTAAAAATGACTCATCCAAAACCTAAAGATGTCGCTCAGGAGGCATTCTTTGCTTATGTGCTAGGTAAAAAATACGAGCTTGAGCAGTTGCCTGCCAAAGTTCAAACCTTAGAAAAATTCCGTCAAGGTTTAAGCCAAGATGTTCCTGACTTGCCAATGCAACTTCTCACCAATTTACAGCTTTCAGCACAACAATGGGCTGAGATTGCTAAAAATGGAGGTTGGCAGATGTTAAGAATGAACTTGAATACTTTTGCTCGTCATGGTGTATTTCAAATCGAAGGCATGGATGAAATCATTGCAAATAAATTACAAGATCAGGATATGATTCGCAAAAGCCGAGTTTTGCCCTATCAATTAATGACAACTTGGTCTGCGCTGAATGACACCGTCCCACAAATTGTAAAACAAGCTTTAGAACAGGTAATGCAGGCCGCTTTGCAAAATGTACCTCGCCTCGCTGGTCGCGTGGTTGTTGCGATTGATGTCTCAGGTTCAATGGCAAGCCCTGTGACAGGCTATCGCAAAGGTGCAACATCAACTTTACGTTGTGTCGATGTGGCATCGTTATTTGCTTGTGCGTTAAAGCAAGTAAATCCTGACATTGAAATTATGCCGTTTGATACACAACTTCATTCATTGAATATTGTGGAAAATGAATCTGATCAAGCAAGCTTATTTGGTCGATTAAAACAGGTTTTTACAGGCGGTAAAACACGCTCTATTTTTGAAGTCGCCAAACAATTTGCTTCGCTTGGTGGCGGTGGAACGGATTGCAGCATTCCATTAAATCGACTCAATCGAGATCAGGCAGCTGTCGATTTGATGATTTATTTTTCAGACAATGAGTCTTGGGCTGACCAGTTACGCACACGCCATAAAACAGGCATGTTGTATGAATGGGATATTTTAAAACAACGCTGCCCAGAAGCAAAATTGGTCTGCGTAGATTTACAGCCTTATACACACACTCAAGTACCTGAACGTACTGATGTGATGAATATTGGTGGTTTTAGTGACCATGTATTTACGCTGATTGATTTATTTTCGCAGGGTAAAATGCACGCTGATCACTGGATCAATGAAATTGAACAAAGTAAATTACCGACTTGATTGGTCAGGTCTGTAAATAGGGTAAATGCTTTAGGAACTACATCTTTCCAATGTTTTTGTTTCTAGATTCAACTTGCTACCCTATAATCAAAATTGCACAAATGCAGATGGAACTACATCACTATCCTTCTAAGATAGCTCAGTGAAAGCTGGCTCGATGTTTCATCATTATTGTTGTGCGAGGAATGGTTGTAATAAATGCCGATGGAACTACATCCTGTAGATAAAACGTTTCATTACACCTTGTTATTACAACCAACCAGTAAAATGCAGATAGGACTACATTTGTTGAGGGTTCAAGTCCCTTCAAATTGATGCAAATCAGTTTGTAGCTCAATTGGGTAGAGCCATGTATAAAAGGTCTTATCATTTTTGTTTACTGGTCTATGCAAAATGCAGTCAGGACTACAATAAGGGGTTCACCGTTAGCAATAACTTGATGGTTCGAGTCCATCTTGATCGACCTCGATCAATGGCGGAAAGGGAAACGCAGTGGAAGAGTTGTCTTGGCGATTAATTGTTTGCATATTTTTTATGGTACGGCATAAAATGCGTTTAGGACTACATCCTACCCCATAAATGTGAGTAACCACTCTCACCTGCATCTACAGTGTATGCAGTCGTCTAAATTAAGACATAATGGTTTAAGTCTTAGATAATTTTGTTTATGTCGCATCATCACAAATGCCAATGGGACTACATGGTGAATGCGAAAGCATAGAGTTCAAATCTCTAATCCTTTTTTAAGGAAAGTCTCATTATTTTTGTTGTGATGATCCTCTTTAATCTCAATCAAATGCGATAAGCACTACATAGCAAAATCGTGCGTAGTTGTATATCTATTTTTATAGATAGGGCAGCTAAGGAAAAAGAAGTGTTTATCCTCCTTGTTGATTGAGATCCCCCCTCCTTATGGAATATCAGGCGAAAAGAAATCAAATATTCTTCGTATTAGGCGAACTGGTAAGGTGATGATCCGATAAATAAGTTCAATAGAAATATCGATCAAATCGAACCAATCCCAAGCATCACTTCTACCACCTCGGTTTTCTCGCTTTGGTTTCACCCAATAAGCAAATAGGAAACAAACAGTACTTAGCGCAAGAAATACGAGATTAAAATCCTCCAACAGGAATTGCACAACACAAAATACCCCTGCAACAAATAAAATAATCGAGACTAAATAACGAAAAAGATCCATGAGATTTAGCAATTTATTGATGTTTTGTTATGTTTATAGCATGACCTTAAACAAAGACATACTCACATCTAAACCAGACAACAGATTTTCATCTGAAATATATCAAACAACACCCCATCTATTTGCTAAAGCAGCAATATAGAATTCAAATGAGAAATGACGACGCTGGATATCAAATAGAAACCAGCATTTCTCTCTTAAATCATGCATTCATCAATACCTTATGACAACAAATTGCAAACGAGCTAAAATTCGCTCGAAAAATTAAGAATTTTTATAAATTTAAAATATCTTTTAAGATACAAAAATATCTAAAATAATAGAAAATTCATTAAACCATATACCAAAAAACAATCCAGAGAATCTAAGAAAAATAAAATATCTTATTTATTATCAATAAAATAAAATGTTTTAATAGATGCATTTAAAAAGTTGGCACAGTCGCTGCAATAGTATAAGCACACAATATCATTGGGATCTTGTGAATATCACCTGCCTGCAAACGCTTGGCAGGCAGGCTTTGAAAGGAAAACGAAAATGTCTGTCGTTGAACAAATCAACCAACAAGCTCAATTTGAACAAGAACAGCAACAACGCGCCTATCAGGTTCTACAAAATGGCAAAAGTATGCCTGTGAAAATGTGGACCAATGGCGTACTAGTCGATGAAAACTCAAAACAACAATTGCTGCAAACCGCACAAATGCCCTTTATTTATAAATGGATGGCGGTGATGCCAGACGTTCACTTTGGCTTAGGTGCAACCATCGGAAGTGTGATTCCTACCAAAGGTGCGATTATCCCTGCCGCCGTAGGTGTCGATATCGGCTGTGGAATGATGGCGACGCGTACCAACTTAACCGCGTCGGATTTACCCGATAACCTATATGCTTTACGTACTGAGCTTGAGCGCTTGATTCCACATGGAATGACCAAAGGCCGTGGACGAGATAAAGGTTCTTGGGAAACGCCACCTGAAATGGTCGATCAAGCTTGGGCTGATTTAGTTGCAGATTTTGAGTTCATCTGTGCGAAGCATCCTCGCCTAAAAAATACCAATAACCGTAAGCAGCTGGGAACTTTAGGAACAGGAAATCACTTTGTAGAAATCTGTTTAGATGAACATGACCATGTTTGGATTATGTTGCACTCAGGTTCACGTGGTGTGGGTAATGCCATCGGTAATCATTTTATCGAGCTGGCACGTAAAGATATGCAAAAGCACTTTATTAACTTACCCAATAAAGATCTGGCCTATTTAGTTGAAGGTACTGAGCATTTTGATGATTACTGGTTTGCTGTGGGTTGGGCTCAACGTTTTGCCATGAAAAACCGTGAAATCATGATGCAGTCTGCGATTAAGGCCTTGGCAACGATTATTCCAAAACCATTCCAAGCACGATTAGAAGCCGTGAATTGCCACCATAACTATGTGGAAAAGGAAGAACATTACGGCGAAGAAGTGATGGTGACCCGTAAAGGTGCTGTACGTGCACGTTTAGGAGAGTATGGAATTATCCCAGGTTCCATGGGTGCCAAGTCCTTTATTGTTCGCGGGCTTGGAAATCAGGAATCATTTTGCTCATGTTCACATGGCGCAGGTCGCGTAATGAGCCGTGCTGAAGCAAAACGACGTTTTACCGTGGAAGATCAGATCGTGCAGACTGAAGGCGTGGAATGCCGTAAAGATGCTGCTGTAATTGATGAAATTCCATCAGCTTATAAACCGATTGAAGATGTGATGAAAGCACAGCAGGATTTGGTTGAAGTGGTGTATACATTAAGACAAGTGGTTTGTGTTAAGGGTTAAATACCTGAGCATAAGCAGAAGGTGAACATATGTTTGTCCAATTAAATCATTTGAAGAGCAAAGAATTACAATCTGATCTCGATGCCATACACGCCGTATTTGAAGTTTCTTTGTTTGATATCGCAGATCAAACGGAATCTTCGAATACACTCGCTATTCATCAACAGATGCTATTGAATTGTGAACGTTTAGCAATAGAAAAAGCGTTGGACTTAAACACTTTAATCATTGAGAAATTAGATAGCACTCTTGTAGATATTGATAGTTTAGACAAACCTAATTTATTCTCTGGACATAATTGGTTTTTGAACTTGTTAGAGTCAGTCATTGATCCACCATATGGAACAACCCTTGCCCATTCTAATCGAGTCGCATTCTTCAAAAAATTCACGCAATTATGTCTTTTAACTGAAAAAGACTGTGAAATATATGATTGGGTTGGCTACCCAGGTAGTGGTCGAGATAATGATTCTGAATGGAATGATTATTTTGAACCCGGTCGAGAATGGTGGGGTAATTGGTGCTTAACCATCTATTCACCACAGCAAAATAAAGGCTGTTTACTACTTGCAAGCTCGACAGATTAAAGAATAAATTTTTTAGGAAAATAAAAGATGAAACTTGCAGAAGCACTTTTACTGCGAAGCGATCAACAAAAAAAGCTCGCTTCATTAAAACAACGGATCAACGCCAATGTATTGGTACAAGACGGCGATGAACCGAGTGAAGATCCAAATGAACTGATCAAACAGGTGTTTGCTTTAACCCAAGAAAGCAATCAATTGATTTGTCGTATTCATTTGACCAATGCACAAGCAAAATTAGAGGATGGCAAAATCCTGCTGTCCCTATTAAGCTTACGTGATAGTTATGCTGAGCAGCATAAGATTCTCATTGATGCGATTGCCAATACCCATCGTGAACCTGATCGTTATAGTTCACGCGAGATCAAATGGCAGAAGGTTATCCCTGTCTCTAGCTTGCAAAAACAAGCCGATGATATCAGCGCGAAATTACGTGATTTAAATATCAAAATTCAGGCTGCCAATTGGCAAATTGATTTAGTCGAATAAACAACAGATTTTGTGAATTGAGTTCACAATCACAGTTTGGGCATACTGGGCGAGTACAAGATCCCGCTTTACTCCGATCTGAGGGATTGAAAATAATTCAGGCGGCTATGGCAGCATGTGAGCCGTGCATCAATCTTCACAGATTAGGCTCAGCACCACGTACCGAGTAAACCTTTGCCGAAAGCAAAGTCACGCGTTACTTCGCATTACCATGTACTGACAGTATGTTCATTAAATTATAAATGGAAAAACTATGTTAAATAAGATTCAGAATTATGTTTTCGATAATTTAATTACAACCGTATGGAGTATATTACTATCTATTGGTGGAATTGTTATGATTTTTTATTACACATCCATCGAATACTTACCATTATTTGATATCCAATCTTTTTTGATAGTTGTCGTCTCAATAGCTTTTCTATTTCTAACAATTACCAGCTCAATCATTTTTATGAATATCATTCCATCTGTATCATGGTATGAACTATTTTTAAAAGAATCTAAAGCCAATCAGCTCTTAGAGGAAAACAATGATATAAGTTTTAAAAAAATATTCATTTGGTATAGCCTACCAAGTTCAATCTTAACTTCTTTAATTATCCTTTCAATTTTACATAGCTTCTTTATTAAATATTTATTTTTATTACCGCTATTATCTTATCTTTTATATTTTTCTTATTGTTACAAGCATATCAATAATTTAAACTTAGAATTTAAAAGCTTTTTGTCTGAATTATTTAAACTTCAAATAGGAAATATAGTTTCATCATTTATGCTTATTTTCCCTATTTATCTAATCTTCCTTCTCGCCTTAACAAATGAAAAGTCAGACGAGCTAACAAACACTATATTCACCATTACCCTAATTGGAATAATAATATTTTTTAACACAATAAACATTTCACTATCAAAAACAGTGAATGCTAAAAGTAGAATTCTTATTTCATTAACCTTAGGATTTTCATTTTTATTTTTCTTATTAATATCATTTAACAAGACAAATCTAATTCCTTTAAAAATTATGGAAATACTAAAAGTCGGTAACTTCACAGCCGCAGAAATTTTACTTAAAAAAGAGGGTTGTGAAATTTTAAGAGGTTATAATATTCCTTTAGATAAAGATAAAGATAAAGATAAAGATAAAGATAAAGATAAAGATAAAGATAAAGATAAAGATAAAGATAAAGATAAAGATAAGAAAGATATATGCTCAATTAAAAATGCGAAAATATTATCGAGAATTGGCGCAGAATCTTATCTCGAATTTGACAATCAAAGAATATCAATTCCTTCTGACTATATTACTTCTTGGAAAATGAACAGAAAATGATAAAAATTGATGGTTCACAAGGTGAAGGTGGTGGGCAAATTTTAAGAACCGCCCTTGCCCTTTCGATGATTACAGGTCAGGCATTTGAATTAATCAACATTCGTGCTGGGCGTAAAAAACCAGGCTTAATGCGTCAACACTTAGTCTGTGTACAGGCATCTCAACAGATTAGCCAAGCCTATATAGAAGGTGCTGAACTGCATAGCCAGCGCTTGTACTTTGCACCACAGCATGTGCAAAGTGGAAAATACCAATTTCAGATTGGTTCGGCAGGAAGTACAACACTGGTTTTGCAAACCCTGTTGCCTGCTTTGTTATTGCAAAATGACGCCAGTGAACTCACCATCACAGGTGGTACTCACAATCCGCTTGCACCAACAGCTGATTTTATTGAGCATTGCTTTTTGCCTACGCTCACAAAGCTGGGGATCGAAAGCGAATTTAAGTTAAATAAAGCAGGCTTCTTCCCAATTGGTGCAGGTGAAATTCAAATCAAGATTCAGCCATGGCTACATCGAAACAAGTTAAATCTATTAGATCGTGGCGCTTTACAAAGTACTGAGGCTTTTGCAGCGGTATTGAATCTTTCAGAAGAAGCACAAATCGCACAACGGGAATTGGCAACGTTAGATAAAAGACTAAAGCTGGATACACAGCAGCAGTTCCATTTAAATGGAATTAGCCAAGGCAATACGGCGTATGTCAAAGTTGAGCATCAACACCACTCTCAGCTATTTACTGCTTTAGGTGAAATGCGTAAAAGTGCAGAACAAATTGCCAATCATTTGGCTAAACAGGTGAAGCAATATCTGGAATCTAATGCTGCAGTCGATGAATATTTAGCAGATCAATTGTTATTGCCTATGGCATTGGGTCAAGGCGGTGAATTTACTGCACAATGTATTAGTGAACACACCCGTACTCAGGCAGCTATGATTGAAAAATTTATTGATTGTGAAATTGAATTTATTGAGGTGGATAAAACGCTATTTCAGGTCAAAGTAAACGTAGAATAGTGAATATTAAATATGAAAGAACATACTCAAATAAGCAAATTTTTAAGCCTCATATTAAGACATAAGCCTGAACAAATTGGACTTCAGCTTGATCAAGAAGGTTGGGCAAAAATTGCTGAGCTCATTGAAGCTGCGCAACAACACGACGTTCGTCTAGATGAAGCATTACTCCATGTAATCGTCGAACAAAATGATAAAAAACGCTTCCAAATCTCAGACGATGATTTGATGATCAGAGCTGTTCAAGGCCACTCAACACATACCGTACAACGGCAAATGATTGCGCTTGAGCCACCACAATATTTATTTCATGGCACAGCGAGTCGATTTATAGATTCAATTCAGACGCAAGGCCTAATCGCAGGACAGCGCCATTATGTGCATCTAAGTGAAAATAAAGAAACGGCCTTGAATGTAGGCCAACGCTACGGTAAGCCTGTACTCTTCTTAATTAACACACCGCAAATGTATAAAGATGGCTTTGAGTTTTATCAAGCAGAAAATGGTGTTTGGCTAACAATACATGTACCAACACAATATTTATCGTTGATTGATCAGACCAAGACAGGATCATTGGTCTGATCTGATTCTAAGATTCAGTTAACGCACACTTTCCAAAGCTGTCACCAATAACTCCCAACATTTCTCGACCGTATCTACTTTAACCCTCTCACCTGGCGCATGCGCCCCTTGAATATCAGGGCCAAACGATACCATCTGTAAATTCGGATAATGTTCAGCGATAATGCCACACTCCAAACCAGCATGAATCACTTTCAAGTTTGGCTCAATCTTAAATGCAGACTGATACGCTTGTTGTAAACATTTCAATGCAGCCGAATCTGGATTTGGTGTCCAGCCCGACACTAACGGCGTTAATTCAGATTGAATCTGGAAATTGGCGAAGTGTTGTTGAATGTTTTGTGCAAATGTCACTGCTTCTTGGTTCACCATCGAACGAACCATAATCAAAGTTTTGGCTTCATCTTTTGTGAGTTTGACCACACCGATATTATTCGAGGTCTCAACCACATCGGGTAAAGCAGTACTCCACTGTGCAATACCATAAGGACACGTTGCCAAGGCCTGTAACCAAGCTTGTTGCTGCTGTAAAGTAATAACTTCGTTTATCTGATTGGCATTTTGTTGTACGGTGATTTGCAGCTGATCATCAATACCCTGTAGCTTTTGCTGCCATTCCACTTGTGTTGCTGCAACTGCTTTTTCTAGATCAGCCAATTGATCTATTTTAATTGCAATGGTTGCCACAGCTTCGCGTGGGATAGCATTTCGAGCCGATCCACCGACAAATTCAACCAGTCGACCATTGGATTGCACTAAATAGTCATTGAGGAAATTAGCTAGAATCACATTGGCATTACCACGACCCAAATGAATATCAACCCCTGAATGACCACCTTTTAAACCTGATACCAACAGATCAACATAAATCAAATTTGCAGGTGCTGGTTCATATTCAGGTGATTGCTGTACTTCTAAGTCAATACTACCTGCGCAGCCAAGATACAACTCGCCCCACTCTTCGGTATCAATATTAAAAAGCCACTGTCCAGTTAACACACCTGACTCGAGTAAACGAGCACCGCTCATTCCTGCTTCTTCATCAATGGTGAGCAAAACTTCAATCGGTCCGTGCGCGATATCGCTGGATTCTAATACGGCCAGCGCCAGTGCAACACCAATACCATTGTCTGCACCCAATGTGGTATTTTCAGCAATCAGCCAGCCGTCTTTTAATACAGGTTGAATGGGATCTTTAAAAAAGTCATGTTGGGTACCACGATTTGCCTGAGTCACCATATCTAAGTGTCCCTGCAAAATCACACCTGCAACGTGCTCTTTACCTGCTGTAGCGGCTTTTCGAATAATTAAATTACCAATGTCATCGACATAGGTTTCCAAGTTGCGCTGTTCCGCCCAATCTTTTAAATGTTGTCTGAGTTGTTGTTCATGTTTGGATGGTCGAGGAATCGTACATAAGGTCTCAAAATGTTGCCAAACCATTTGGGGTGATAATTTAGAAAAATCGACCTGTATCATGCACCTATACTCTCAAATAAAGCGTTTAAACCAATATACACCATACACCCAAACGGCGATGCTGTTAAATCACTTCATTTAAAATTGTATTCGCAAAATGAACTTAGCTTTTCCACACAAACTGAGAAAAACTATGTTCCGCTTTTAAGCTATTTTCGACAGCCTGAGCCAATTGGCGAATTATGCTTTGTGTTTCAATACGCTCAAACCAAGCTTGTTCTTGCTGTGGATTGGCTGAGATTTCACAGAGAATATGTCCTTCGGTATCTTGCTGTGAGCATAAGATTGAAAGCGGTAATTGATGATTGTCGATACGCACTTCAATTTTTTCATGTTCATGACGAATATGTTGTGCATCAAAGCCATATTGTTCTAATTGTTTATACAGCAATGCAGCCACGTACTCTTGCGTGATATAGCATTCATTCGGTGGATGATCAACCACCCCATGTTTTGGGCAATCTGCTATAAATTGCAACGTTTTCATGCTATTCCCTCTATTTTTATGTTTTAACTCTGGATCACAGAGTAAATCCGACGCGAACGGTAAGAATTATTATATATACAATTGTCTTTAATAGATTAGCTGATTGTCTTAGTTCTATAGCTAAATTGATAAATTTAGACCCGATTAGATATGTACATCCATAAACTCAGCCTTTTTATTATTTAAGCGTTTTCGCCTTATGTTTAGCCAATTGTTTTTATGAATATGCTTATAAAAAAAGCAGCATTTAACTTAATTAATCAAGCTAAACACTGCCTTTCCAGATCAGCTTATGGATTCACAACCTGTAAATCCAAACCTGCTGTATTTGCAAGTTCGGTGAAGGTTGGGAAACTGGTTGCCACAGTTTCTGTACCATGAATGGTGATGTTACCTGAAGTACGTAAACCCGCCATACTGAAACTCATGGCAATACGATGGTCATGATGTGATTCAATTTCACCGCCAGTGAAAATGGCTGACCAGTCACCAGACTTACCCTTACCTTCAATGATGATGCCATCGTCGGTTGGGGTACAGTCAATGCCCATAGTTTTTAAACCATCTGCCATCACTTGGATACGGTCAGATTCTTTAACACGCAGCTCAGCCGCACCAGTCAGAACCGTTTGGCCTTCTGCACAAGCAGCCGCAATGAATAATGCTGGGAATTCATCAATTGCTAACGGCACTTGATCTTCAGGCATATGAATGCCTTTTAGTGTACGAGAACCTTTGATATGAATATCTGCAATAGGTTCACCACCTGCAATACGTTCATTTTCTACAGTTAGATCAGCACCCATTTGCTTAAGAATTTCAATCACACCTGTACGCGTTGGATTAATCCCAACCGCTTCAAGAATGACATCTGCACCTTCAGTAATTGCAGCACCGACCATAAAGAATGCAGCAGATGAAATATCAGAAGGCACTTGAATATCAGTACCGACTAACTTGCCACCACCCACAAGCGAGATTTTATTGCCCTCGGTTTTCACATCATAACCAAAAGCACGCAACATACGCTCAGTATGGTCACGGGTTGGTTCTGGCTCAGTCACCGAAGTTTCACCCGCAGCCCATAAACCCGCCAACAAAATACCTGATTTCACTTGAGCAGATGCCATTGGTAAATCGTATTGAATCCCTTTAAGGGCTTGGCTACCTGTGATACTGACGGGTGGTGTACCTTTCTCACCAGTGGTTTGGATTTGTGCCCCCATTTCACGTAATGGCTTAGCAATACGCTCCATTGGACGTTTAGACAATGACGCATCACCGGTCATCACTGAATCAAACTTCTGTGCAGACAACATGCCTGACAGCAAACGCATACTAGTCCCTGAGTTACCCATATACAAAGCGCTTGCTGGCGCTTTTAAGCCTTGCATGCCTACACCATGAATAGTGACTTCACCATTCTTCGGTCCTTCAATGCTCACACCCATATCACGGAAAGCCTGCAAAGTTGCAAGTGCATCTTCCCCTTCCAAGAAGCCTGTCACATGCGTTGTGCCTTCTGCAATCGCACCAAACATAATGGAGCGATGTGACACAGATTTGTCACCCGGTACGGTGAATTTACCTGTAAATGTTTTCTTTCCCGGTAAAATGGTAAATTGCTGTGTCACCTTGTTTTTCTCCATCAAAGGTTTTTTGGCCAACATATGGTTAAAGTGCTGACGTGCTGCTTGAGCATGCCCTAGCAGTCCCATCAACGCTTGCGAATCTTCCTGTTCAATCAA
Source organism: Acinetobacter gyllenbergii (assembly GCF_001682515.1). NCBI lineage: Bacteria > Pseudomonadati > Pseudomonadota > Gammaproteobacteria > Moraxellales > Moraxellaceae > Acinetobacter > Acinetobacter gyllenbergii. The sequence continues at coordinate 360,075 of NZ_KV575261.1, forward strand.
TTTCTTTAAAACTGACAATTGCTGTTCAAAACCATCAACCGCATTCAAAATTGCGGTTTTATTGGCAAAGAAAATGTCATGCCACATCTGTGGATCACTGGCTGCAATACGCGAGAAGTCACGAAAACCACCTGCAGCATAGCGGAAAATATCTAAATTATCCTCACGATTTGCCAGTTGTTCGACCAGATTGAATGCCATCAAATGTGGTAAATGACTGGTATGTGCCAACACTTCATCGTGTTTGGTGACATCCATGCAAATCACTTCGGCTTTTGCCGCAGACCAAAGTTGAATCAGTTTTTCAACAGCCCAATCAGCACTGGTCGGAAGTGGTGTCAAAATCACTTTATGATTGACAAATAAGTCAACTTTTCCTGCATGTACACCAGTATGTTCAGCACCCGCAATCGGATGACCTGGTACAAAACCGACTGGTAGATTTTCACCAAATACTGCTTTTGCTGCTTCAACGACATTACCTTTGGTACTACCCACATCGGTAATAATGACATTGTCTGCAAGATAAGGCTTGATCTGTTCCAGCACTTTTTGTGTCGCACGAACAGGCAGTGCTAAAACAATTAAATCTGCATCCCGAACTGCTTCTTCAGGTGTTGCATAACCGTGTTGAATAAGACCGAGTGCCTTAGCATCTTCTAATGTTTTTTTTGAGCGTGTTGAAGCCACAATTTGAGCTGCAAGTTGTTCTGCCACAATCACACGAGCAAGACTCGATCCAATCAGTCCAAGCCCAATAAATGCAACTTTCTTAAATAATGGTTGAGACATAAAACATATTTGCCTAATGAGACGACTTTGATATGGATAGATACCGAAGTCATCTATCCATACGATAAAACGGGATTATAAAACAGCGATTGGATACGAACCGAGGACACGTAACTCTTTCACCATTGGGCGGATTTCTTCCAATGCCGCTGCAACATTTTCCTGACCGATATGTCCTTCTAAATCAATAAAGAACACATAAGCCCATTTCTCAGGTAAGGCAGGACGCGTTTCAATACTGGTCAAGCTGATTTGATGCTTGGCAAATGGCGCAAGAATTTCCAGTAAAGCACCGGCACGATCATGCGCAGAGATGAGTAGCGAAGTTTTATCATTCCCGCTTTGAGGAATCTTCTCACGACCAATCACAAGGAAACGTGTGGTATTTTCAGGGTTATCTTCAATATTGCTATGTAAAATCTCAAGGTTGTACATGCTTGCTGCAATATCAGATGCAATCGCTGCTGAGTGCCATTCGTTACGAATACGGCGCGCCGCTTCTGCATTTGAGTTCAGTGCAACACGCTCAACCCCTGGATAGTGTGCATCTAACCATTTACGGCATTGTGCCAAGGTTTGCTGGTGTGCATAAATCTGCTTAATGCTGTCTTTACGGGTATTTTCAGATACCAGGAACTGGTGATGGATACGCAGCTCAACTTCACCAATCACATTCACTGTCGATGATTTAAAGCAATCTAGGGTATGGTTGACAATCCCTTCTGATGAGTTCTCCACTGGAACTACACCATAATGTGCGCTGCCCGCTTCAACTTCACGGAATACTTCATCAATGGTTGGTAATGGGCGCACAACCGCATCTTTACCGAAATGCTTTAATACAGCGGAATGCGTATAAGTGCCTTCAGGCCCAAGGAATGCAATACTTTGTGGTGCTTCAAGTGCCAAACATGCTGACATGATTTCACGGAACAAACGCGCCATGGTTGCATCAGACAAAGGCCCTTGATTACGCTCCATCACTTTACGTAGCACTTGCGCTTCACGTTCAGGGCGATAAAACAGCGGATTTTCTTCGGATGCAAATTTCGCTTTGGCTACCGCTTCTGCAAGCGTGGCGCGGCGGTTGAGTAACTCTTGGATTTGTTGATCAACACTATCAATATCGTTACGAATTTGGTCTAAATTAAGTGAATTCGATGTGTTTTGTCCATCGTTTACCATTGAATGCAGCCTCAGCAAAATCATCTATAAGAATGGATTACAATTCATCTGTGAATTGATTATCCGAGCTAGTATAGCAACACTTTAAGCTATTAAACACGCTGAGTTTTAACTCTTTTTATTACCAAACTTTATTGATAATGATTTTCATTATATATTGCTAGCAAAATTTCACTGCTTGCGAATAAATTATGTTTAAACGACTTGGTATTTTGACTTTTGCTCTGCTCATGGCTACACCCTTGGCTTTTGCTCAACCCAACACCTCTAGTTCAAATAAAGCACCTCTCAAATCACAAACCAATATTCAACAAAGCTTTGTAATCGCATCTAAATATACAAAGCATGATTATCTGATTCAGATCTCTGTTCCTGCTGGTGAAGCTCCAAAGCAAGGTTTTCCAATTCTGTATGTATTGGATGGTAATGCTGCTTTTGAGAGTGCTGCCAATATTGCTAAATCAGTGGGTGGTGGTGCCAATCGCTTGGGTTTGAGTCCTGTCGCCATTGTTGCGATTGGCTACCCGCAGCAAAACAGTTTTGATGTAGAAAAACGGGCTTTAGACTACACACCTAAAGCATCGGCTGAATTTCAAAAACAAGCCAAGTACAGCTATGGTGGTGCAGACCAATTCATTCAATTTATACAAAAAGAACTGAAACCTGCCGTTCATGCAAAAATCAAAGTCAATCCACAGCAACAAAGCTTGTTTGGACATTCCTTTGGCGGACTGTTTGTTTTACATACTTTCTTTAGCCAACCACAAATGTTCCAACGTTATATCGCTGCCAGCCCTTCACTCTGGTTTGACAACTATGCCCTATTAAACCGTCAGACAGATTGGTTAAAGAACCAAAATAAAACTCAAGATCTTATGCTGATGACCACAGTGGGTACACATGAGCATGGTCGTAGCCCAACACCAGATGCTGAATCCTTACAAAAGCAGAATGACTTTTACCAAATTTTTAATCAGCAACGTTCACCGCATTTCTTGTTCTGGAATTATCGACATCCTGCTGAGCAGCATCTCACCAATATGTATGCTAGCTTACCGAAAGCGATTATGTTGGCAGGTTGTCAACCGCAAAGTTGTTCAAATCTCTTTGATGAACCAACACCATAAAATCCTGAATAAACACCGCTACATTTAAGCGGACGATTCTCTCCGCTTAAATTTGAACCTTTCAGTAGGATAGATTGGTTATACTGTCTGAAGATGTCATAACAACAGTAAATACAATGAATAAGATTTTCAGCTTAGCTTTATTAAGCTTATTTAGTATCGGTTTAAGTGCATGTGGTGGTTGCCCATTGATTGCGGGTTGCAATGGTACTGATCGCTCACCTTACTTTATCAGCCCAGTGAGCAGTCAGGCTCGGGGAATTCCGATCCCCCCTCAAACCAAGCTCACCTATCAATCACAACACTTTAGACAGACCCATCAGCAAACTCATGCTTTAAAAGAACAAAACCTAACAGGCATCGCCCTTCCTGAAAATACCGCCATCCTTTGGGGCGGCATGCCCGTTGAGCAATTTATTCAATATATCGATCCCGCAATGAAGGGTTTTTTTGTCTATCCAGCAAGAGGCTTTAAATCAGAACAATCTAATGCATTTCTAAATTTATGGAAAAGTTGTGAAAGCGATTTAAGCATTTACTTAAAAAACCCAAATGATTGGACATTTAATCCATCTAATATGGAGATACGCGGCTGTGGAATTAATATTCAACAACGTAGTGCATATACGGAAGACAGTTTTCGGCAAGACGAAGCTGATGAGTTTCTACGCAAGATCAATCAAGCCTTGCAACAATTACCTAAACAACAGAGCTACCCTGTCATCCAACGATCAAGCAAATAGTGAAAACAAAACAGCCTGCTCGAAAGCAGGCTGTTTGACTCGATAAATGCGGATTAAGCTTTACCGATAATGCCACGCGCCACGATTTCTTTCATGATTTCATTGGTACCGCCATAGATACGTTGAATACGCGCATCAACAAAGAAACGTGAAATTGGATATTCAGTCATATAACCGTAGCCACCAAATAATTGCAGCAAGTTATCGGCTACTTTCATTTGCATATCGGTACTAAAGCTCTTCAATGCGGCAGCTGTTTCCACATCCAACTTGCCTTCATTATATAAAGCTACGTTTTGGTTATAAAAAGCGGCTGTTGCCAACTCATCAATCTTCGCTTGCGCCAAGACAAAACGTGTATTTTGGAATTGTGAAATTGCCTGACCAAAGGCCTGACGTTCTTTTACATATGCTGTTGCTAAATCAATTGCACCACGGATTGCGCCCAATGCAGTAGACGCAATCGCGGTACGCTCACGCGGAAGCTCTTGCATCAAGTAAGCAAAACCTTGCCCTGCTTGACCCAATAATTGATCTTTCGGTACTTTGACATTATCAAAGAACAGCTCTGAAGTATCTTGTGAATGCAAACCAATTTTGTCGAGGTTAGTACCCTTTTTAAAGCCCTCTAAATGTGTGTCAACCAACATGAGTGACACACCTTTGGCACGCGCTTGTGGATCAGTTTTTACTGCCAGAACCACAAGATCTGCATGCTGACCATTGGAAATAAAAGTTTTTGAACCATTTAACAGATAGTGATCATCTTGCAGGATGGCGCTGGTCCGCATTGCTTGTAAGTCCGAGCCAGCACCTGGTTCAGTCATACCAATGGCACCAACCACTTCACCCGATACCATTTTGGGTAACCAGTACTGTTTTTGTTCTTCTGTCGCAATGTGCTGGATGTACGGCGCAGCAATTTCAGAATGACATGAAATCGCGGTGGATAATGCACAGTAGCCTGCACGCGCAGACTCTTCAACCAACATGAGTGAATAATGCGTTGGTACACCGTAACCACCATATTCTTCTGGAACATCGACACATAAGAATCCATTTTCGCCCAATGCGTTCCAGACTGAACGCGGCATAATCCCTTCACGTTCCCATTGCTCATAATGCGGTGCAATCTGCTCGCTCATAAAGCGTTTAAAGTTATCGCGGAAGAGTTCCAAATCTGAATCATAAGCTAACATCATTATTTCCTTTCGCTTTCATTGTTCTTAAAAATTTGTTCGCAGTCATGCTAATAACTTTTAGATGGGATGTCATGTCCCGTTTACATCAAATCACTAGACTGATTCGGTCAATAATTTTGTTTGCATCGCCAATCTCTAAATCACAATTGCTTATTGATTAAACAGCGTGTTGGTTTTTTTATGCTACGCCGCCCAATTTTATGTCATATTCATTTTATTCTTTGTGACAATCTTCAATACGACCATGAACACAAAACGTAATATCTATAAAACCGCAGAACATCCCTTTGCTCAGTATGTTCGTATTTTAGGTAAGGGCAAAACAGGTTCTCGTTCGCTTAGTTATGAAGAAGCCTATCAAGCTTTTAGCATGATTTTAAAAGACGAAGTACTTGATGTGCAGTTGGGTGCATTCTTGATGCTGTTACGTGTTAAAGAAGAGTCTGTCGATGAATTAGCGGGTTTTGTCCAAGCCACCCGTGATCAACTCAATTTTCAGCCACTTGATGTTAATTTAGATTGGTCTTCTTACGCGGGCAAACGTAAACACTACCCATGGTTTTTATTGGCAGCACTCACTTTAGCCCATCATGGTTACAAAATTGTGATGCATGGTGCATCGGGGCATACCATTAACCGTGTCTATACCGAACAAGTTTTACAGTTTTTAGGCTATTCAATTTGTCAAAATCAACAAGATGTCCGTGAACAACTTGAACAGCACAACTTTGCGTACCTCCCTCTTGAAGCAATCTCACCGATTCTAAGTGAATTAATCTCGCTACGAAATGTAATGGGGTTGCGTTCCCCAATCCACACCTTGGCACGCCTGATTAATCCATTTAATGCCAAAGCGACCTTACAAGCAATCTTCCATCCAGCTTATCGCACTTCACATCAACAGACCGCATTCCGTTTAGGTTATCAGAACAGTGCCGTGATTAAAGGTGAAGGTGGAGAGTTTGAACGTAATCCTGATGCCAAAACTTTGATTTGTGGTATTAAAAATGGTGCGTTGTATGAACATGAACTACCAAAATTAACACCTGATCGTAGCCCGATTGAAGAAGAGCTTAATCTTGCTGTGTTTAAAGCGGTGTGGCTAGGTGAACAGACGCATGAATATGGTGAATTGGCAGTCGTTGAAACCATGGGAATCGCGTTGTATACCATGGGTGTAGTCAATAGCTATGATGAAGCAATGGATAAAGCCAAAGCGCTATGGGAAAAGCGTCTAAACTAAGCCAAATGGCGATTTCAAGTAAAAGAAATCGCCATGATCTTTACAGCATATATTGCTCTATCGAACTTTAGATTCAAGCATCGCAGCTTTAGGGATAACGATAGTATCTGCAACAACTTTACTTTTTCTGAACAGTCCCCCCATAACAAGCCGGCAAGAAAGATTATCTGTTAATAACGCCTCAATCTGCTTCTTTCTGAGGCAGATATTCATTGCCTCATCTTCACAGACTTTAAAAGAACCCGCTGAAATATACATCCCATGTTCAACACGCCCCTCATCAATCGAAACGGAGCCTATGACGACATAATCTTGTATTGGCTTGCATTTAAAATGTGAATATTTATAGTTTTCCTTAAGATACAAATCGCTTAAGTTATTCTTCGTCATCATCTCAAAACTGAACAAGTCCCCACTGATCCCATCAAGTCGAGAATAGGTTATTTTTCCTAACTGGACATCTTGAACTATTTTACTCTTTTCATTGCTAGGAGAACTACATCCTACAAGAACAAAACTGAATAGTACGATCAGCTTAAGCATCAATTGACTAATCTCACGTTTCACGTTTGCCCAACCCAAGAAACCCACATATTCTAAATACAGTACAAAAAGTCATTTTCCCCCTAGTCTTCAACATAATAAAAATCTGGCCAGAATGGATATTCTTGACCTGAAGAATGAATATTTCTTAGGCTCAATTGATCACCTATTTTAATTGTAATTTTATTGGCGTCATAAGGACCAGACAGATAAGCATCTCGCTGTTGACCTATCAACTTATTACAATAAGCATCATGCGCTTTAATCTTTTGGGAGTTCTGCATAGTTTGCGCCTCTATCACCTGAATCCCAATCAATAACATAGGATAACCATCATTCTTGATAGTTGTATATTTCGTTCGTGGCGAACTATATTTTTGACTAGCTACAACATTTACTTTAAGGCGGCATTCAATGGGCTGTTTGGCAAAAATTATGCTTGTATTAAATATAACAAGTGCAGTTAAAGTGATTTTAAGATAAGTCCTATTCATTATTTTTCTCATCCAAATATCGTCATGACTATTTTCCATTGCTAGCCTGTTGGTGCAACTGCTTCACCATTATACGTCTTTCTAACAAAATTTATTGAATGAGCTGTTATTATTGAACTGAATAGTAAACACTACCCAAATTAATTTTATAGTTCGCAATACGATATATCTGTTAAACAGATAAAGTAAGAATAAATGTTGGATCAAGACTCTCAAACAAGCAATATAAAAAAAAACAATCTCTAAATATAGAAAAATTCGTTTTAAGCAACCATTTTATATCAGAATGGTCTTAGCCATGACACTATTCAGCTACCCTTCAGCATACGCACAAAATGACCTCACACAAACCGTATCCAATCAATTAGAACGTGCCAATCAGGGCAACACCGCAGCCCAAGTTTATATTGCAAATTCATATTACATGGGGAGAAATGGTTTCCCAATGGATGATAAATTAGCACTCAAATATTATCTTTTGGCTGCAGAGAAAAACCATGCAGAAGCTCAATATGTACTTGCGATGATGTACCTTGAAGGCGAAGGAACCAATATTAATCAGCAGCTTGCTTTTAAATATCTAGAAAAATCAGCATATAACAATTTATCTCAAGCACAATTTGCATTAGGTTTGTGGTATCAAGATGGGGATGATTTTTTGAAAGCGAATCCCCAAAAAGCGAAATATTGGCTGGACAAGGCGGCTATAAATAATTCTACTCAAGCCCAAATCGAGTTAGAGGAGTTAATACGATAAAATTAACCCTTTTCCAATCTCAACGGCATAGAGAAAAAAATATTAACGAGGAAAAAGATGGGAATCGAGTATTTTATTATCGCAATGGATGAGTCAGCGAGCAAAGATGATCTCTTAAATATCTTTAGTCCCTATTGGGTAGAAATAGAACACAATTATTATCTTTTAAATTATGGCAACACACAATTTCAAAATCTAATCCTGAATAATGAATGTCATTTTTCGATAAACTTTCATGAAAATAATAGTACTGTGGAAAGTATCACAATTTATAAACCATGCGGTGACATCAAACTGGAACAAGCAATTTATCGGCTTATTCAGAATTATCCAATGTTCCTCACCTATCCTCGTGACCCTTTAATTGTCGTTACTGCAAATCCTAAATGCCTTGAACTTATAAGAAAGCAATACCCTGATCTTCTTGAGAATTTAAAACTAGTCTCTTGCTTTGAGGAGTACCATAATCTTGAATAACCAGTTTATTCATTTTATAACTAAAATCTTGCTAAATTTTCATACGCAATAAAAATGCTCCATAGGAGCATTTTTATTCATTCCAGTGGTATTAAACAAAACGAATTGGCTTAAATTCAGGCTCGTGTTTGTGATGATCATCATCACACTCTTCGCCTTCCTCTTTAGTACCACGGTCGATATAACCACTACGCTGTTCTTTTGGCAAATGTTCCATTTCCCATGCATACACCGCTTGCATACAAATTTCACGCTGCTCTTTGGTCAATGCAATACCATTTGGCCATTTACCAATTTCAACAGCAGTACGAAGACGCTCAACAATTTCAGGATTTAAAATAGCGAGCATTTGTTCAATATTCATGAGTCATCCTGTTGAAAAGATTCAAAATCTTGATTCCACCCCAATTTGGTACGACATGCCATATAGAAGTCATAACCAGGTGGATGTAATAAGCTTAGTTTAAACGGATGTTTGCGAATATGCACAGTATCACCGACATTTAATGCAACACTATGTTGACCATCGGCGCTGACCATCGGCAAAACACGGTTTTCCCGAATGGTAATCTTCACCTCACTTTGCCCACCGACTACGATTGGTCGTGATGACAACGTATGCGGATGCATTGGAACTAGTGCAATCGCATCCATACTCGGATGCAAAATTGGCCCACCACCTGACAGTGAATATGCGGTTGAACCCGTTGGCGTCGAAACAATCAAACCATCACTATGCTGACGATAGACATATTGTCCATCAATATTCAGTTCAAAATCGATCATATGGACCGATTTGCCCGAATGTAGCACCACATCATTCAATGCAATCGCATCATAAATCGTTTCACCATTGGTTCTGACTTCCATTTCCAATAAGAAACGGCGATCCAATTGAAACTGACCTTGCAAGACCTGATCAAGCTTAAAAATAGCCTCTGCTGGCTTAATATCGGTCAAGAAGCCCAGTCGACCACGGTTGATGCCGATGACTGGGGTATTGTGTCGAACCAATGCACGAGCAGCATGCAATAATGAACCATCCCCACCAACGACCACAACTAAATCGACCACTTCTCCAAGCAAATTTCGGCTAACGGTCTGCCCATGACTATAAGGCACCAATTTGGCTGTTTCCTGATCAAAAACGGGGTTTAAGCCTAAAGTGATCAGATGATCATGAATTAAACATAACGTTTCTACTACAGAATATTTGTCTGGTCGTCCAATTAGACCAATATTTCGAAAGGATTTATGTGAAATTTGCACGAATAATTCAGCTCCGTCGCGATTACTGACTATCATATCATTAACAACCAATGTTGCGTTGATGATTGATTAAAAAGTATAAAAATGTCTATCCGTTGTTTTTTTATACGATTAATGTCAACACATTCTTAAACTTTTTATTGCATGTTGCTATTTATTCACAGTTTTATGATTGCAAAATGACAATAAGCTATCGCATCATTACCGACATTGTTTTGGTTTTAACGCAAATCTATGAAGTTTGAACGTGGTATTGGTTTTCTAGCACTCATTTTCTCAATGTTAGTGATAGGTGTCTTTGTTGCTTTTAGTATCTATCTGATCCGCTTGGATAATATTATTCGTGACAAGTTTGAAGGTCAGCGTTGGGACATTCCTGCCAAGGTGTTCGCTCGCCCATTAGAAATCTATTCTAATGCACCGATTACCCAAGAGAATTTTACCCAAGAGTTAAAATTACTGGGTTATAAAAACACGGCGAATTACGATAAGTCAGGTAGTTATGTGGTACAGGGTAATAAACTGTATGTGCATACTCGTGGTTTTGACTATGGTGACAGCACCGAGCCTGAACAAGTACTCGAACTTGCCTTTATGAATGGTCAAGTTAGCGAAATTCGCTCGACTAAACCTTCAAATACAGGAATTGCACGTTTAGAACCTTTATTGATTGGCGGTATTTACCCACAGCATAATGAAGACCGTGTCCTCATTAAACTGAATAAAGTACCAAAAACCCTGATTGAAGCATTAATTTCAACCGAAGACCGTAACTTCTATCACCATCATGGTATTTCAATCCGTGGTACGGCACGTGCTTTGGTCAGTAACGCCACCGGTGGTCGCCGTCAAGGTGGTTCAACCTTAACGCAACAGCTGGTTAAAAACTTCTATCTCTCTCCAGAGAAAACGTTAAAACGTAAAGTCAATGAAGCCCTAATGGCTCTACTGATTGAATTGCATTACAGCAAAGATGAAATTCTGGAAGCGTATCTCAATGAAGTAAACTTGGGACAAAACGGCAGCTATTCAATCAATGGCTACGGTTTGGCATCACAATTTTACTTTGGCTTACCGTTACGTGAACTGAATATCTCACAACAGGCATATTTAGTTGGCCTGGTTCAAGGTCCTTCTTTATATAACCCTTGGCGTAATCCAGAATCAGCCAAAAAACGCCGTGATGTTGTATTAAACAACATGAAAGTCATGGGTTACTTAACCGAAGCTGAATACCAAGACGAAATTGCCCGCCCTTTAAATGTGGTGAGTAAACCAACCTTAGGCCCTGCAAAATTCCCAGATTTCCTTGATATCGTGCGTCGTCAACTTCGCACTGAATATCAAGAAAGTGATATCACCAATCAAGGTCTAAGAATCTTTACCACACTGGATCCGATTGCACAAACCCAAGTCCAAAATGCCTTTAAGAGCACTGTGGACCGTTTAGCCAAAGCCAACCCTGCCCGTTTGAAAAACTTGCAAGGCGCTGTTCTGGTTGCACATCCTGAAAATGGTGAATTAGTCGCTGCCGTCGGTTCAACTCAAGACTTTACTGGTTTTAACCGTGCACTGGATGCCAAGCGTCAAGTCGGCTCTCTGTTAAAACCGATCATCTACTTAAATGCGATTGAATCTGGCCGCTATACTTGGGCAAGCCCGATTGAAGATAGTGCAGTGAATATTCCAATAGATGGGGATAAGAGCTGGACACCGAAAAACTATAGTGGTGGTGAACATGGTGTTGTTCCGATGCAACAAGCATTGGCCAACTCGTATAACCTTTCGACCGTACGTTTAGCCAATGAGTTTGGTTTATCCGCGTTCAGCAATAAATTAAGGCAGTTTGGCGTAAGTTCAGACATTCCTGCCTACCCTTCGATTTACCTTGGTGCCGTAAATATGTCGCCGATGGAAGTTTTAAGCATTTACGGCAATTTTGCGACTGGTGGCTTCAAGTATCCACCACGCTCGATTCGTACTGTGGTCGATGCCAAAGGACATTTATTAGATCGTTATGGCTTAAATGTTCAACAGACTATTGATCCTGCTGCGGCCTACATTCTTAACTATGGTTTACAGCAAGTGATGCGTTCTGGTACAGGTCGCTCTGCTTATAACAGCTTACCTGAATCATTGAATTTAGCAGGTAAGTCAGGCACAACCAATGATACGCGTGACTCATGGTTTGCTGGCTATTCAGGCAATCACGTTGCAGTGGTGTGGTTAGGTCTGGATGACAATAAAGTGACGGGCTTAACAGGTTCTTCAGGTGCATTACCCGTTTGGACCAATGTGATGCGTCAATTACGCCAAGAACCTGTGAACCTACGTCAAACCGACAATGTTCAATGGCAATGGATTGATAGTGCAACGGGTGACTTATCAGCGCAAGGCTGTGATGGAGCGTTGTATATTCCATTATTACGTCAAACTGTACCCCGTCGTGCAACCCTTTGTGGACAATCTCATTACGAAGTAGAACCTACCTATATTCCACAGTCCGAAGAAACCCCTGCCGATGATCATAATGACGGGATCAGCAACTATATTCGTGAAAGTGAAAACCAAATGGATACAGATTTATCCAATCGCCAACCCAGCCGCGTTATTTCGAGCGGCAGCTATAGCGGTGACAACTAAGTCAAAAGGATAATTGGATATGATGAAGAAAACTGCAGTCTTGGTTGGTATGTTGCTACTTGCAGGCTGTACCACAGCGCCTGAAAAAACGCCGACCAAAACAACACCGGCTCACCCGCCGAAGAAAGTGACTGAACCTTCTTCTGGGGTGAAAATTACGCCTTATGAACAAAAAGAGATTAAGCGCCAAAGTGTGCCTGTAGTGGTGCCGCAGCAAAAAGTTCAGCAAAAGTTTAATGATGGCAGTCAACTGCCCGCATTTAAAACCTTAATGCAAAAAACACAAGTCGCTTATAAACAGCAGCAATTGGCGGAAGCTGAACGTTATGCCCTACAAGCACAACGGATTGCACCACAAGCGACTGAAACTTATTTGTATTTGGCCATGATTGCCGATCAGCGCAAAGAGTATGCCAATGCCGAAGCATTGGCACGTCGTGGCTTAAGTTATGCACAAAGCAATGCCATGAAGAAACAGCTCTGGTTGATTATTCTGAAAGCCAGTGAAGCCCGTGGCCATACCGTTAAGGCTCAAGAAGCGCGTAAAGCCATTCAGGCACTTTGACTTTAGTCAGCTGAAATAAATTGACGAATCCCAGCAAGCCCATAAGCATGATGTTTTTGGGCTTGTTCTAAATCTGCTGGTGCAACACCACCTAAGGCAAATACAGGAATATCACTGTTTTGTGCCAGTTCTGCAAAACTGTGCCAACCTAAGCCCTGTGCTTCAGGATGTGTGGCGGTTGCATGTACAGGACTCAAAAAGACCGCATCACAGCCAATCTGGTGTGCATGCTGTAATGACACTGCATCATGACAGGCCGCAATAAAACGTTTCCCTACGATCAATTCAGCTTTGTTTAAATGCATCAATTGTGATTGCTTTAGGTGGATGGTTTGAATTTTTGCTTGTAGGTCGTTACTCAATTGCTGCCAAAGCGCATAATTGACAACCAGCCGCGAATATTCTGCATCGCTTAATCGCTGCAATTGTGATTCAATCTGTGCTTGATCTTCTAAAGATGTACGCCAATAAAACAAAGCATGCTGTTGTGATATTTGAGCAAGTTGGTCACTAATTTGAATCAAATGCGACCAACTTAAGCGCTCTAAAATTGCAGCATTGGCTTTAGGGAAATTTAAATTTGCCAATTGATCTCGGCTATACCAAGCCCACGGTTGATGAATAAGCCCTAATAATTCATCAGGTACATAAGCATGGAATAAATGCAAATTGACAATGAGATCATCATATTCATGATGAATCAGATCAAAAGCATGCCACTCTTTTAAACCAATACCAACTTCTTCATAAATTTCACGGCGACAAGCCTGCTCAGGGCTTTCCCCTTGTTCAACTTTTCCACCTGGAAATTCATGTTTATTGCCTTGGTGCTGACTGGCTTGTCTCCAACCTACCAATACTTTGCTTTTATGTAATAAAATTGCGATCGCAACATCAACTGTAGCCTTTGTCATAACCGTTTAAAATCTCTCATCTTTTCAGTTTTATTTTAAGGAATTTATAATCGCTTTCCCATGTCAAAAAATAAAATTAATAGAGGATTTTGTAAATTCTTAAAATTTCCGTTGACAGGTCTATTCGATAATGATTATCATTTAAAACATTAAAAAACACACCACGGAGCATAACAAATGAACGCACCATTTAGCCTATTTACCCGCAGTACTGATGCAGCTCAATCATTGCCAATGTTGCATTCAAATAACCTTTTTGCCTTAGGTCGCGAAATCCGCATCATGCATGCTGGTGAGGAGTATCGTTTACGTTTAACCCGTAATAATCGTCTGATTTTAACGAAGTAATATAATAATAATCGCACAACAATAAAAAACGTGGGAATAGCAGTATGTCAGCGCATACTGCTTTTTTAATTTTCAAATTACAAAGATTTAAAGCATATGCTGACTTTTAGACCACCATATTGAGACAGTGCGAACTCAATTTCCCCATGATGAAGTTCAATAATTTTTTTACAAATAGATAAACCCAAACCAGAGCCTTGTGTTTTGCTTCCCAAAGCCCGATAAAAACGCTCACCCAAACGTGCCAAACTTTCTGCACCCATCCCTTGCCCTTCATTTTCTACAATCAAAGCCAAATATTGCTGCTGTTGCTGTAAAGTGATATAGACTTGTCCATGTTCTGGCGTATACCGAATGGCATTATCCACAAGGTTTCGAACACAGGTAAAGATGAGCTGCTGATTGGCAAGAATCTGACCTTGCAGATCTGCCACATCCTGCCAATGCAATTGGATATGCTTTTCCTTGGCAAATAAGTGAAGTGCCTGTATTGCCTCTTCAACAATCTCCTGCATCGAAAAATAAGTTTTGGGTAAGTTTTCCGCATGCTCAGGATCTAATCGCGCCAATAACAATAGATTTTCTAAAGTTTGAATTCCCCGACTCACGTCTTGCTGCATTTGTGAAAAATCGGCAGTACGTTCTGGATATTTACGTTGTAACAACTGTAAACGCATCTGAATTGCGGACAATGGCGAGCGTAACTCATGCGATGCATCTGCAGTAAAACGTTGTTCAGCCTGCAAAGAATGATCTAGACGCTGCAGTAGCCGATTGAGCTGAGCCAACATCGGTTGCAGTTCTTTTAACTCAACTTCACCAGAGGAGATGGGCCTAAGATCATCCGCATTCTTGGCCGAAATTTGTTTTGATAATTGATGAATCACACTAAATTGGCGCTTGATCAGGAAATGCAGCATGATCCACTGCATTAACCACAGCAAAATTAAGACCAGTGCATATCCCATAAAGCTATGCAGCAAATCTTGAAAACGCTCTTCTAAAGGTTGCAATATCAACACTTGCATATGCGAATTTTCATCTTCACCCGCATAACTTCGCCATAGCTGACCTTTCTGCCAAATCAAGCCGTAGTCGCCATGTGCGGCCTCAATCAAACTGTAATACTGTTGATCGAGTTGAAAGTCTTCTGACTGGGTGAGCACTTGCTGCTGATTGCTTAAACGATATTGAATATCAAACTGATCACTGAGTTCATCAATTTGCTGCCCAGAGGGGCTGGTTAAATCTGCGATAAGCAGCATATCTGAAATCTCATCCATGATTTCGTCTTGTACTTGCATGGTTTGGTAAACAGAAATGACCGCGAATAAAAGCAATGCCACACATCCAGCAACGATGGAGCTGATTAACGAAGTTTTGACCAGTTTACTTTGTAAGGACAGCACTTTCATTCTGTTATTCCTGATGCATGCGATAGCCTAAACCACGGATGGTTTTGATATATTGTCCACCAATTTTCTTTCGAATTTGATAAATAAATACTTCAATGGCATTGCTTTCAATTTCATCGCCCCATGCATATAAAGATTCTTCCAGTTGTTCCCGTGTCAAAATGTGATCGGGCTTTTGCATGAGTTTATGCAAAATCTGAAATTCTTTCGCGGTCAGATTAATGGCCTGCCCTGCTTTGCTCAGTGTTTTGGCTTGTGGGTCCAGCTGTAAATCGGAAAAATTCAGGTACTGTCCCGCTTGAGCTTGATGCTGACGTAATTGTGAACGAACCCGTGCCGAGAGTTCCTCTAAATTAAATGGTTTCACCAAATAATCATTGGCGCCCAAATCCAAACCTTCGACCCGATCATGAATATGGTCTTTGGCTGTAATAAAAATAACTGGAGTTTTACTATCCTGACGGCGAATGCATTTTAGAATGTCGTCACCTGTAGCCTGTGGTAAGCCCCGATCCAATAAGATGCAATCATATTGATGCTGTTCGACCGCCAAGATCGCATGATCACCACGTTCCACCCAATCGACACTATAGCCATCCATCTCTAACCAGTCTTTAATACTCTCTGCCTGAGAGGCATCATCTTCAGCCAATAAAATTCGCATAAAAAATAATCCTCTCTCTTGATCTATAACATTTTTCTGGGAATAAAGCATAAGCAAAAAACCACATGATTGTCATGTGGTCTTTTGAGATCATCAGCTTGCTTAGAATTGAACTTGATCTACATCAACCTCAACACGTTTGGCTGGTTTATAATCAATATCAATTTCACCAATCAAGGTTACAGGTGTTTTTGCCGATACAGCTTTACCTTGCCATAAATCATCATCAATATCGACGGTGATTGAACCAGTTTGATCGCTAAACTGATATTTCTCATCGCCAGTCGCCTTCACCACATAACCTTTTAATTGCACTGGCGTATCATCTTTCATCGTCAATGCTTGTTTAACGGTCGTCGTTTGAGTGGGCGCTATCGCCTGTTGATTCACAGCATTTGTATTTGCAACTGCAAAAGTTGTCACACCAACCAAACCAGCAATTACTGCAACTTTAGAAATAACGTTCATCTTGATACCCTCATTTTGGCTTCTTCATTTCGATGTAGGCATTAAAACAAATGAAGATGAGGTGAATCTGAAGATTCAAATTTTCTGTTTAACTTAAAGGGACGACACGTAAAACCTCTTCCAACGTTGTCACCCCTTCAATAACTTTACGTGCCCCTGCGATACGCAAAGGTTCAATGCCTTCTTTCTTGGCCTGTGCTCTTAATTCATTGAGTGTAGCGTTTGCACTGATTTGTGATTTAAGCTCCAAACTCACTGGCATAAACTCATATATCCCGACACGGCCTTTATACCCCGTATGGCGACACGTTTCACACCCAACCGCTTTATACATCGTAGTCGGCATGTCCATCATATAGTCAAAGGTGAGATGTTCCCATTCTTGTTCATTGATGGCGGTTTGCTGTTTACAATGCGGACAAAGGCGACGTACCAAACGTTGTGCCAATACCCCTAAAATTGTTGCTGCAGTAAGAAAGGGCTGGATTCCAAGATCATGTAAGCGAGTCAAACTCGATGGCGCATCGTTAGTATGTAACGTAGAAAGGACTAAATGACCTGTTAATGCCGCTTGAATCGCCATATTTGCGGTATCGTGATCACGAATCTCACCGACCATGATAATGTCAGGGTCTTGACGCATTAAGGCGCGAACCCCATCCGCAAAGCCTAATTCAATGTTTGGATTCACCTGCATTTGGTTAAAGCTTGGTTCCAGCATTTCAATCGGATCTTCAATGGTACAAACATTGACCTGTTCGGTTGCCAGTTGTTTTAATGATGAATACAGCGTTGTGGTTTTACCTGAACCTGTCGGGCCTGTCACCAAGATAATGCCATGACTATGCTGAGTGAGTTGCTGCCAACTCTGCAATAAATGCCCTTCAAAACCCAATTGCTGGAAACTACGGACCAACACTTCTGGGTCAAAGATACGCATTACTAATTTTTCGCCAAAAGCGGTAGGTAAGGTAGAAAGACGTAATTCTGTTTCTTGCCCTTTCGGTGTACGCGTTTTTAAGCGTCCATCTTGCGGTTTTCGCTTTTCCGCCACATTCATACGGCCCAAGATTTTAATGCGTGAAATTACCGCGGTGAGTGTATTGGCAGGCATGTTATAGATGGTATGCAAAACACCATCTATACGGAAACGTACCTTACCTTTATCTTTCCTTGGCTCTAAGTGAATATCACTGGCACTTTGCTCGAATGCAAATTGCAGCACCCAATCCACTAATTTCACAATATGCTGATCATTGGCATCTGGGTTTTGGGTATCGCCTAACTGTAATAAAGCCTCAACCCCTTTATTTTCTCGATCATAAATACTGGCATTTTGCGATGAACTCACGGCCCGACTGACTTGATAATATTCAATCAGATAACGTTGCAGTTGTTCGGGATTGAGCAGCACTTTCTCAATTTTCTTTGGTGCTAAACTCCGCTCCAAGTTGTTGAGCCATTCGGTGGTAAAGGGCTGATCCGTCCCAATCAAAATCCGATCCGCATGCACTTCAACCGCTAAAATATGGTTTCTAACCGCAAACTCTTGTGACATCACACTGGTTAGAGCAGCGACATCGGCTTTGAGTGGATCAATCACAAATAAAGGAATATCTGCTTTTTCAGCCAACCACTGACACAAGCGATTCATCGCTAGTGTAGAACCCTGATTGAGTTGATCTTTTAAATTAAAATTGGCAATCCACTGCAAAGGATGCCATTTCAACTGATCTTTCTGACGATGTGTGGTTTGGATAAGTAACTTATCCCGTTCAGTAATCCGACCATCTTTCAGTAGTTGCTCTAAGCACCACGTCACATCAATCGTAAACGAAAAGTTTGCAAATTTTGCCTGCGCTTGTATCACCGTCAGTTCCCCAAATGTATGACTCAATTATTTTTTTAAAGTTTTTAGCTTTGCTCTACAGCCACTACGGTGACAGTCCGGTCATCCACTGTAAAACGAATATTCAATTCTGAAAAACACATCCCATAGACCCGCTCAGCATCATCTTGATACGCAGGTCGTGGATCTAAAGATAACACTTGTTCCAGTTCATCGAATATCTTTTTATTTAAAATCCCATCATTTAATAACTGTTGCTGCTGTGACTGTGCAGTTTCCGTCCACACGACTATTTTCCGTACTGGCTCTTGTTGGGCATAACCACTGACCGAATCTTCAATCGAATCGGAATATTGGATATACGGTTTGATGTCTAAAATCGGTGTGCCATGTAATAAATCACTGCCCATAATATACAGGCGAACGGCTTTAGCCTGCTTTTCAACACGTAGAAAACGTACCACCGACAAGCCGATGGGTGATGGCCGATACATGCTACGTGTCGCAAAAACACCTATTTTCTGATTACCGCCCAGTCGTGGTGGACGCACCTGTGGACGAAATTTAGACATTTGATTCAAAGAGTTATCTTGATTTTTGTTTTCATGAAACTGCCATAGCAGCCACAAATGACTAAAATCTTCAATCCCTTCAAAAGCCAAGATATCATTATAAGGCTCCGCCATCTCTATATAGGACTCGACTTGTACGAGGTTTGGCTGGCGTGGGATACCAAATTTCTCCCGATAAGGAGAATGCATACGGCCAATGATCGGCATGACTACTGAGTTGCTCATCACTTTTTCTTATAAACACAATTAAATATATTCAGTTTATCGAGAATGATTTTAGATTAGAATAGCGATCTGTTTCTTTTAACTGTGATCGAGACCTTTAATGGCTGCTTTTAACGTTGAACGCATTACTCATGTTCACCACTGGAATGACACGCTTTTCAGTTTTAAAACTACACGCGACACCAGCTTACGTTTTAAAAATGGTCAGTTTGTGATGATCGGCCTTGAAGTGAATGGTAAGCCTTTAATGCGTGCTTATTCGATCGCGAGTGCGAATTATGAAGAAGAACTCGAATTCTTCTCTATTAAAGTACAAGACGGTCCATTAACTTCTATCTTACAAAAAGTACAAGTGGGCGACGAAATCCTGATTTCTAAAAAGCCTACAGGCACTTTAGTACACGATGATTTATTACCAGGTAAAAATTTATACCTTTTATCTTCTGGTACTGGCCTTGCTCCATTCCTTTCTCTACTTCGTGATCCTGAAACTTACGAAAAGTTTGAAAAAGTAATTATGGTTCACGGTACACGTTATGTATCAGAACTTGCTTACCAAGATTTGATCTTAAATGAACTTCCGAACCACGAGTTCTTTGAAGAACTCGGCATCAAAGACAAATTAGTTTACTACCCAACGGTGACACGTGAACCGTTCCACACTCAAGGCCGTGTGACCACAGCCATTGAAACTGGCGAACTTTTTGAAAAAATTGGTTTACCACGTTTTAACCGTGAAACTGACCGTGCCATGCTGTGTGGTAGTCCTGCCTTCCTTAAAGATGTTGCAGCACTGCTTGATGAACATGGTCTGGTTGAATCACCTCGTATGGGCGTGATGGGTGACTATGTGATTGAACGTGCATTTGTTGAAAAATAAATTTTTTCATTGAAAAGGTGCTTTAAGCACCTTTTTTTATAATTAAAAAAAGGAAAATCCATTGATGACAACTCAAGATTCAACGATAAATATTGAAGACTATAAAAATATCATGCAGTTTTTTTATGACTTTAATGATGAGAACACTGAAAAACGTAGTCAGGCACTGGTTTGGTTTTATGAAAACTTTGAATTGGTCTTATCATTTCCCCTCTATTTATCCATACAAGCAATAGAAGGTATCAACGAAAGTCACATTAGCCCTCACATTCATATTTTAGAGCTAAAAGATGATCAGGGTATCTCCCATCCAACCTATGTGATTGCAACTTATGCATTTCAACCCACTGTTGAAATGCAAGAACCGCTCTCAAACGCTGAGTTTAAATGTATCAATCTTGAACTTGGCAAAATTATTTTCAATATTTTTCCAGCGATACAACAAAAATATGAAAATACCATCATCTCTATTTCATTTCCTAATGATATTCATCAACAGTTCTTTTTAGACCGACAAGAGAGTGCATTTATTAGTTTATTTAAGGATGATATTGAGATTTTAAGAAAAATAGCATTTACCGCATTATCAAGCCAAGATTCCAATTTAAGTGAAGAACTCTGGTCACGCCACTTAAATCACCGCCAATTTAGACAGTTCATTTATAGTTTTGGCTTAGAGCACCCCGAAATTGAAAAAATTTGGTGTTGGGGTCTTGGGAATATACTTTACATCACACTTGATTGCCCATCTTCGTGTTTCAAACAATATAAACAGCTATTAACACTGGAGTTATCAGCAGTTATAAAAGATTCTGAACTTTCATTACAAATTTTAGATTTAGATCAATTAGAAAAAAATGAAATACAAGAAAATATATTAGCCGAAGAATTTAGTTTATTCTTCCAAAGAACATGGAATCATTTTTTCTTATTTCGCTGGTGGCGTAATTTTCGAAAAATACCTCTCATTACTGTTAAGGACCAATGATAAAACAGTGTCATCTTTTTATAACTTATAAGGATGACACTGTTATTTAAGCTAAGCTGCTTCTAAATGAATCAAACGTTCAATATAATACCAACACTCTTCGATTTGAGCATGATCCTTATTCACTTTTGCATAAGCGGTCATACCATCTAAAATATTTATATACATTGCAGTCAGCACGTGAGGTTGAAATACTTGAGCCTTTTCAAACAAATCTTCCACCAAAGCCATTAACCACTCTCGATATTCGACAATTGGCCCAATAATAGAAGGATATTGTTGTAGAATTTCTAAAGAAGCTTTTTGGAACATACAACCATGAAAATCATCTGAATTAAACCAAGACAAATGCCAAAAATACACTGCCTTAATTTTCCCTAAATAATCCTCTTCTGCGATTAAGCTAATTTCATGCTCAATAGCCGCCTGAATACTTTTATTCCTTCGAGACAAGCATTCTTCGATCAAGTTCTCTTTGGATGGAAAGTATTTGTAGAAAGTCATTTTGGCAACACCCGACTCACTAATAATTCGATCCACACCCACAGAGCTGTAGTTATGACGGTTAAAAAGGTCTAGAGCCGTTGCAATAATATCTTCTTTTTTTGACATTTTATTATCCTTGTAGAATTCTATCAAAAAACTTAATGCATTATTTAGACATAGTTTACATGCTGGAAAGTTCTGGCCACTATGTATGTTATGTTATTTTAAGAGCATTATAGAAAAGTCGCATTTTCTTTATTGTTCCTCTTATAGGGTATGTAAAAATTAGTCTACATACAAGATCATTTGTAAAAAAATCTTTCTATTTTTAAAATATTTCTTTTTAACGTGAAGCAATTCACTGTTTGCTTACAGTTAAGTTAATTCATAAACTTTCTTACTATTTTTTAGCCGACTTAATAAATTGATTTCACAAAAAATTCATTTTATATTTAAATCATCCAATAAAAAGATGTTTGGTTGAACTAATAGTTATATTCATAAGCAACCAAAGAAAATCTAAGTAAATAATTGGAAAAGCAATAATATTATTAATTCATCGAGTACAAAACTATGCCTAAAAAATTTGAAAACTTTAACGACCCAAGACAGAAAGCTATTGAAGGAATGAAGAATAGTATTTCTACTGAACAATGGAACAAGAACTTGAACTTTCTGAAACAATTACGTGCAGAAATTTCAAATCACCCTGTTTCACGTCATCCAGCTATTCAACTTCTAAATGACGGTGTTATTGATAAAGAAACCTTAAAACACATTCATTTAGAATATCGCCATGCCATCGTACAAGTATTTACGGATGCATTATTGATGGCACAATTTCAAACCAAACAACTAGAGCCGCGTTTATTATCAGGTTCTAAAATGTTCCCTCGTTTTTTACTTAATCTTAATATTCTGGATGAGTTCGGTTTCCGCCCAGGTTTAGACGAAGAAGGATACTATTCAGGCAACCCTGAATATGCCCATTATCCACTATTTGAAGACGTGTTAAATGACTTTGAACTGAGTCAAGCAGAACGTAATGACTATCAACCGTCGCTCATTTCGCAACGTGTTCGTAGTTATCTGGAAAATGCATTCCATAGCTATCAAGCCGTTTCAGCATTATTGGCTGTGGCCGAAGAAGAAGTAATTTTATTTAGCCCAGCCTTACGTCAGGCAACCAAAGCTGTTGGGTTTGATGTCGACAGCGGTTATTACTATGTACATGGTGTTTCACATGATGCCTCAGCAGAAGCTGCAGATGATGATCATGAGGACGATTTATGGTTCGTGTTGGCGCAAGCTTGTGTTGAATCTGAATATGCGTCGATCCGCCAAATCTGTCTTGAATACTGTGATTTATGGGAACAGTTCTGGGATGAACAAATTGCCTATTATGGAACATTCAAAAAACTGGCTTAATTTCTTTCGCACAACGAGCCATCTTCAACTTTTTAGTTGAAAGATGGCTCTTTTAATGCCTTGGAGAATCTGCAAAGGCATCAATGTTAAAACCTTCTCCTCTGCTATTAAGATGAATTTAACCGAAGTTAGCGACTATTTACGATATAATTCAACTTTCTTTCCCCGCAAACGTTTCGCACATGTTTTCACAATTTGATGTCAACTTATTGGTTCTGCTTGTTTTATTGGGCTGCGGTATCTTTAGTCAAAACACGGCAGTAACGATCGCAGCTGCTTGTCTGATCTTGGTTAAATTGACTCCTCTGAATCAGTTTTTCCCCTATATTCAAAATCATGGTTTGAATATTGGCATTATCATCCTGACCATCGGTGTCCTTGCACCCATCGCAAGCGGCAAAATCAGTGGTGAAAGCATCCTCAAATCATTTATTAGTATTAAGTCATTAGCTGCAATTGCAGTTGGATTATTGGTGGCTTGGCTGGGTGGTCGTGGCGTTAAACTGATGAGTAATCAACCCGATGTGGTTGCAGGGCTTTTGATTGGAACCGTGGCAGGCGTTGCGCTATTGAGAGGTGTTCCTGTTGGTCCACTGATTGCCGCAGGGATATTGTCCTTGCTGATTGGTAAATCATGAACGGATAAACTAAAAAAAAGAGAGGCTTCTCACGCGTTAGTAAATAGGTAGTGGTGCTGCCACTACCTGATAACCAACAATCGCTGCTTACTGTTCATAATATACGGTGCGTAACTTGGAAAACTTTTCTAGCTGCTTAATAAAACCTTCAAAGTAATTCTTTTCCTTATCTTCACTACGATAACCCGCGTAGAGCTTTCGTCTTAAACCTTGTGGCGAAACACAATCTAAACGGCGACTCACCACCCAGCCTTTTTGCTCATACTCATTCACCACCCAGTCAGGCAATGCGGCAATACCACGCCCACTGGCAACCAATTGGATCAACATTTGAGTTAAATCGGTGGTACGAATATGTTTGGGTTGAATATTGGCAGGAATAAACAAGTGCGCCATGATATCAAGACGATGCTTATCGACAGGATAGGTAATTAAAGTCTCTTCTGCCAAATCTTCGACTGAAACCTGCTCAGCACGCACCAATGGATGGGTATTGGAAAGTACTAAACGAGATTCATATTCAAAGATCGGGAAGTATTCAATCCCTTTTAGCGCAATTGGGTCAGCCGTAATCAATAAATCAAATTCCGCATTTTGCAATAACTCGTGCGGATTGGATTCAAAACCTGCTGCAAAGTCTAGGTCCACATCAGGATATTGCAGGCGATATTGATTGAGTAATGGCATGAGCCAATCAAAGCAGCTATGGCATTCCGATGAGAAAATAATTCGTCCCGTTTGCCCATGTACGATACGGGTAATATCGGTTTGCGCAATTTGTACCTGTGGCAATACATCATCTGCCAGTTTAAGTAAGCGTTCACCTACATTGGAGAAGCTCACCGGACGACTACGACGATTAACCACTTCTACCCCATACCAGTGATCCAATTCTTTTAATTGATGTGAAATTGCAGATGGCGTAAGACATAAATCTGTTGCAGCAGATACCAAGGAACCGTGCTCTCTTAAAGCAATTAAAGTTTTTAAATGACGAAGTTCTAACACGACCACAACCATTATTGAATTTAATTCATCTTAACATGATATTAATTAGTTTGTCTCAACATAGGCTTTATTTCATGATTTACCCATTCACACTCGTTTAAAAACTCAACACACCAATTGCTGTTAATACACGAATGCTTTTGGTATTTAAAAATTTTCAGCTTGAGCTGAGAACATTTCATGGAATTGAACTGCCATAAACATTTAAAACTTTTACAATAGACGATTCACTTTTGCAGACCACGCTAACGATGACACGACAAAGTCAAAAGACGCTTGAACGTCAAATGCTCAGCCTACCCGAAGGGCACGACAAACTGTTGCTGCATTCATGCTGTGCGCCGTGTTCAGGTGAAGTGATGGAAACCTTGATTGAGTCTGGCATCGACTTTTCGATCTTTTTCTATAATCCAAATATTCACCCTGTGAAAGAATATTTGATTCGTAAAGAGGAAAATATCCGCTTTGCCGAAAAGCATAATATTCCTTTTATCGATTGTGACTACGACACTGACAACTGGTTTGCCCGTGCCAAAGGCATGGAAAATGAGCCTGAAAAAGGCATTCGCTGCACCATGTGCTTTGATATGCGTTTTGAAAGAACAGCGCTATATGCCTATGAACATGGCTTTAGTCTGATCAGTAGTTCACTGGGCATTTCTCGCTGGAAGAATATGCAGCAAATTAATGACTGTGGTCTGCGTGCCGCTGCACATTATCCAAATATTCAATATTGGGATTATAACTGGCGTAAACATGGCGGCGCAGTACGGATGCTAGAGATCAGCAAACGTGAAGAATTTTATCAACAGGAATACTGTGGTTGTGTTTATTCGCTTAGAGATAGTAATCGCTGGCGTATGAGCAATGGTCGTGACCGTATTCAATTGGGTGTGAAATTTTATAGTAATGCAATGGATGATGAGTCAAATCAATAAAATTGACCTCGAAATAAAAGGCTAATTCAGATGAATTAGCCTTTCCGCTTCTTAATTTACAGCAACACTGATGATGCTATAGAACTGATTGCTTGGCTTTTGCTTCGCATCGACTGCTTCGCTAACTTCAATCAGATATTCACCTGCTTGAGCAAAGACTAAATCAGCACTGCCATCTGCGGCGGTCTTCAAGCTAATGCCTTGCTTATCGGTTGCACCTTTAGCACGAATGACCACATTAGCATTGATCAATGCTTGATTGGCTTTCGATGCTTTAATTTTCACGGTTTGATTGGCCTTTAGCTCACTTGGATGGGTTAAAAACTCAACTTGAATCGGTGCTGTGCTTGCCTGCACTGGCGTATTCTTCTCTTTAGATACATAAGTCAAAAATGTCCATTCACGGGTAATTTCAACAGGTGTAAATTTTTTCGCTTTTAAATCTGAAGGAATCACAAAATCACGTTCAGCTTTTGCAGGCGCTTTGTCTGCTGGCATATCAAAGAACATTTTCCATTCTTTTTGATCTTGCACATATTTCAATGGATAACTGACGCTGGTTTTGACCGTATAAGTGCCTGCTTCAGGCAATTTCAAGTCAAATACAGTTGCCGAACTGAGCTTAGAATCTGGCTCAATCGTGGTTTTAGTTTTATTCGGAGCGGTAATCTCAAACTTCGCATCTTTTAATGCATATTCACTTTGCAAAGCTTCTTCTGCATAACCCGAGATAATTGCAACTTGGGTTTGTTCCGTTGTATATGCAAGTGGCGCAACATAGGGTTCATGAGCAAAGCTATAAGCTGAAGCAAGCAACAATGAACTGATCAATAATTTTTTCACTCTCTTTCCACCCTTATAAAAATTCAGCTAAAAAACGTCTGTTTTGCATTATACATAAATGAAAATAATTATCATTCAATTAATCATTTTTTATGCTGTCTCTCCAAATCAGTTGAGATAAAAATTGTGTTCTATTTCACTTTTCTGAATGCGAGTCGAATATAATACGGTGGTACTTTTTAACTCGAAATATTATGTCCTCACCAAGCTCTCCCTTAGATTCCACACCTTCACACAATTATTCCTTATTTCTGGTTATTTTCTCCCTTGCTGTTGGTAGTTTCTGTATTGGCACCACCGAATTTGTGGCCATGGGTTTGATTCAGGAAATCGCCACCGATTTAAATGTCAGTGTGCCGCATGCAGGCTATTTCATCAGCGCCTATGCCCTCGGTGTCATGGTGGGTGCACCGATTATTGCGATTTTAGGTGCAAAAGTACCGCGTAAGACGCTTTTACTTAGCCTGATGCTTTTTTATGGTTTGGCCAATGCTGCGACGGCTTTTGCAAGCACACCAGAAGCCATGCTGTTGTCTCGCTTTATTGCAGGTTTTCCACATGGTGCCTACTTCGGCGTAGCGGCCTTAGTTGCGGCTGAACTGGCGGGTAAACAGCGCCGTGCAACTGCGATTGCACAGGTGATGATGGGGCTCACCATTGCCAATGTCATTGGCGTGCCGATTGCCACTTGGCTGGGTCAACAATTTGGCTGGAAATCAGGTTTTGAGTTTTCTGCGGTGATTGCGTTTATTACCCTCATTGGTGTCAGTTTATTTGTTCCCAATATCCCATTGCAGAAAACTGCCAGTATCAAAGCGGAGTTGGCGGGTTTAAAAAATATCAATATGTGGCTGACCCTTGCCGTTGGTGCAATTGGCTTTGGCGGCATGTTTTCGGTGTATAGCTATGTCTCACCAATCCTAACCGAATATACCCATGCTGATATTCGTGTAGTACCTGTAGCGCTCGCAATTTGGGGCATTGGTATGGTGATTGGTGGCTTGGTTGCCGGCTGGTTGGCAGATAAAAATCTATTTAAAACCATTATTGGCATTCTGATCAGTTCGGCACTCGCCTTTGTCGCTGCCAGCTTTATGATGTCTCATCTCTATACCGCAATTGCCGCCTTATTCTTGATTGGCTTTACCGTGATCGGTCTTGGTGGTGCTTTACAGACCCATTTGATGGATATCGCAGGTGATGCACAAACCTTAGCGGCATCACTGAATCATTCTGCGTTTAACTTGGCCAATGCACTTGGTGCTTTCTTGGGGGGGTGGGTCCTCAGCCACAATATGGGTTGGTTAGCACCGATCTGGGTGGGTTTTGTATTAAGTTTGGGCGGTCTGGCGATTCTATTGATTGCACTGGCTTATGCCAAATATTCACAAAAAAATGAATCTGCCGTATCTTAACGGCAGATTCATGCACTGATTTTAATGCACTAATTTTGCAATCTGTCGATCATGCCATTTTGATAAGAATAATAAGGCGCTGATCGACCCAATCAAAGCAAAAAACATATCTGACTGTGTATCCCACTCATCCCCTTGCGTACCCAAAAACTCTTCGGCTCCTTGGCCCAAAGACAATGCAGCGGCCCATTCAATCAATTCATAGCCCGCACTAATCGCCATTACAATACAGATCACAATAAAACTGAGCATTTTGCCTTTGCTTAAAATACGATTTCGAATCAGAATTTCACGCGCAGCTATGGCAGGGACAAAGCCCTGCATAAAATGTCCGATCTTGTCGTATGGATTCCGTTTTAAACCCAACCATTGTGCAATTTCAAAACCCAAAGGCACGCGTGCGTAGCTATACGCGCCACCGACAATCAACACAACGGCATGCAAGAAAATCAGTACATATAACAAATGACTGAGCGGGAAAGCTTTATAGGTCGTAAATAATAACGGGACCACGATCAATACGGGGATGATTTCAAGCCACCACGTGGTTCGATCGAAAGGCTGAATTCCAGAAATCAGCAGCAAAATGGCTAAAATCGCCGTGCCCAAATACAATAAAGAAATACGCATGATGTTATAAAAGTAGTGATTTATTAAATTCCATCATATAAAAAACCCAAAGGAAGTCCTTCGGGTTTTTGTTATAAAATCAGCAGATTGAATTTTTATTTCACCGCATCTGCCACTTCTTTTAACATGGCCTTCATGCCATCCAAGCCATTATTCATCAAGTACCAGTTACTTGAATCCAGATAAACAATATTGCCATTTTTCGCTGCTTTGGTCTGGTTAATAATCTTGTTATTCAAGACCTGCTTGGCACCTTGCTGATTTTCAGTAATCGCAGCACCACGGTCAATCACAAACAGATAATCAGGATTTTTCTGAGCAATAAATTCATGCGACACCGCCATACCATGCAAGCCGACTTTGATTGAAGGATCTGCTGGAGTAAAACCATAGAGGTCATGGATATTACCGAAGCGTGAACCTGGTCCATAAGCCGCAATTTTGCTGTTATTGACCAGAACCACCAAAGCAGTTTTAGCTTTAGTTTTGGCTTTTAATGCGGCTATATCTTTTTCCAAAGTTTGTAATTGTTGCTCCGCTTCTGGCTTTTTGCCCACCATCTCGGCAATATTCAGGGTTTGCTGCTTAAATGAGTTGAACTGATCGTTATAGTCCACATCAACAAAATAAGTCGGTGCAATCTGTTTAATCTGTGCCACCAGATTTTCCATTCGTCCGCTCATCAAAATCAATTCAGGTTGGCTGGCTGCAATTTTTTCCAGATTTGGTTCTTTGACTGTACCGACATCCAGATATTTACCCTCATTAAAGTCTTGCAGCACTTTTGGCAACGGGGTGCCTTTGGGTAAAGCCACCACTTTGTCATCCGCGCCTAAAGCATGGATGGTATTCAAAGCACTGGTATCCAATACCGCAATGCGAGATAAATTTGCAGGAATCGTGATTTGACCCGCCTTACTGTCGAAGCTATGCGTATCCTGTGCAGCAGCCGTATTTCCTTCCTGTGTTGCAGAAGGTGTGTTGGAATTACCACATGCAGCCAAGACCACACTCAGCATCATGACTGGCAATGTTTTTTTGAAAAGCATAACGAACTCCTAACTAATGAAATACAAACCTAATTTGTGTTGTTGAACCTGTTGAATCGGGATATGAAAATCGAAAATATCCTTGAGAATGCGTTCATCCATCATCTGCTGTGGATGACCTTGATAGACCAATTGCCCTTCTTTCATGGCAATAATGTGATCCGCATACACTGAGGCAAAATTGATGTCATGAATCACTACAATGATCGACTTACCGTGATTTTCAGCCAGATCTTTTAGCACCTTCATAATTTGTGAAGAGTGCTTCATATCCAGATTATTCAAAGGTTCATCGAGCAAAATATAATCGGTGTCTTGTGCTAGAATCATGGCGATATAAGCACGCTGACGTTGGCCACCAGACAGCTCACTGAGTTGGCGATGGCGCAGTGCCTCTAAATCCATATAGGCAATGGAACGGTCAATCACTTCACGATCTTCTGCGGTCAAGCGTCCTTGTGAATATGGAAAACGACCAAATGCCACCAAATCTTCAATACTCAGCCTTAACTCGGTATGGTTGGACTGTTTTAAGATGGCCAGTTTTTTCGCAATCTCGGCGCTTTTCATCTGGTGTAAATCTTGCCCATCCAGCAACACTTGCCCTTGATCAGCCTCGATTAGGCGGCTCATCAGCGAAAGTACGGTACTTTTGCCCGCACCATTCGGGCCAATGAACGCCGTAAACTGTCCTTTGGCAATACTTAGTGAAAGCTCATGTACCACCTGCTGTTGCTGATAGCTTTTGCTTAAATTCTTTAGCTCTATTGCCATTTTTTATTTTCCTTCAGTAAGATCCAGAAGAAATAAATTCCACCGACAAAATTAATGATCACACTCAACGTGGTTTTGAAATTCAATAGATGCAATACGATAAATTGCCCGATCATCAAACATAGGATGCTGACCAGAATAATGCCGAGTAATAAGATGTGATGCTGATGGGTCTTGAACAACTCGAGGGTAATGTTGAGTACCAACAAGCCAAGGAACATCATCGGGCCTGCCAAAGCAGTTGCTGAAGCCAGCGCCAATACCACCAGAATCAATAACACGCGACTGGTCTTGTCATAATCCAGACCCAAATTTAGAGCATGATCGCGTCCCAGCGCCATCACATCCAGCTTGTGATAGTGCTTTAAGCTATAAAACAGAATCGGCACAATGGTCAGCAAAGACAGTCCAACCGTTTCCATTTTCACCGCATTAAAACTGGCAAAACCGGCATAGGCTGCAATCTGAAATTCATCAGGATCGAGCAAGACCTGAAAGAAGGTGGTCATATTGTCGAATAAAGTCGAACAGATCAGCCCCACCAACAACAGAAAATAAATATTTTGCTGTGCAACTTTTTGGAAAATAAACCGATATAGCAACAAGGCAAACGTAACCATGAGCAGCAAACTGATCAAATAATCGGTAACAAAGTTGAGTGACAGTAAAGTGCTCGCACCAAAGAAATAGATCATCGCTGTCTTGGACAATTCATATAATTTATCCAACCCTAAAGCCTGCGGTGTCACCACTCGGTTATTCACAATGGTATGAAAGACCAAAGTTGAAACACCAACGGCGACGCCAGCGACGATGATGGCAGCAACGGTTTTTAAACGCAGACCGAGAGCATATTGCCATGCCACCCCTAAATTCCAGCCCAGATATAAGGCAATGCTCAGCAGCATCAAGAGGGCTAAAACAATCAGTTTGGTTTTATGAGGCATAGCGATATCTCCTGAGCAATAACCACAGGAAAATCACACTGCCGACAACACCCATAATCAAACTCACTGAGACCTCATAGGGATAAATCACCACCCTGCCAAAAACATCACAAAGCAATACCAGCAAAGCACCGAGGAGCGCCGTATGTGATAAGGTTCGACGAATATGATCACCTAAATACAGACTGACCAAATTCGGTACGATTAATCCAAGAAAAGGAATTGCGCCAACGGTCACAATCACCACACCTGTAATCACCGAGACAAGTAACAAACCCAGAAATAAGGTCTGTTTATAATTCAGCCCTAAATTGGTGGCAAAATCCTGTCCTAAGCCTGCCAAGACAAAACGATTGGCAAAGACATAGATCAGGATCAATACAGGCACACTGAGATAGATCAGCTCATATTGACCATTTAAAATGGTGGAAAAGTCCCCTTGCAACCACCCAGCCAAGTTTTGTAATAGATCCATTTGCAAGGCAATAAAGGTGGTAAAGGCCGAGATAATACTGCCGAAAATCATGCCCACCAGTGGAACAAAGACCGTATCTCGATGCTTGAGGGTCGCCAGAATGCTCATAAATGCCATTGCACCCATCAGTGTCACGGCAATCGCAAAGCCAGTTTTGACAAAGATTGAAGCGCTTGGCAGTAAGATAATCGAAACCAGTACCCCCAAACGGGCGCAGTCATATAAACCAGCAGTGGTTGGAGAAACAAAACGGTTGCGGCTAAGGGATTGCATAATCAAGCCACAGACACTCAGGCCCGCACCTGCCACAATAATTGCCATGAGACGCGGTAAACGACTGGTCCAGAACAATTGCCATTCATGAGGATTACCAGCCCACAAACCCGCAAGACTCATCTCACCGACACCAACAAATAAGGAAATAAATGCCAATGGAAGCAATAATAAAATCAGATAACGCCGCTTAATCATGTTGGGAGAACTTCATAGGATGCGCAAACTTAAAATAAGCTTAAAAAATACAAAATAGATAACAAGAAATTATCACAAATGATAAAGATTATTGTTAACTTTTTTAAATGAAATATCATCGATGTGAAGTACCACTGAATTAACAGAACTTTTAATTTTTAATAAAAATGCCCTAAGGCTCAGTGTTACCGAGCTTTAGAGCCAAATTAAGTATTATTTAATCAGAATAAATAACTGAGTATTAGGCGCTTATGCTGAAGCCTTAAGCTACATTTTTATAATAAATTTCAAGTTATTCAGGAAGTTTTTCGCCACAATGTGGGCAGTAACGGCACAGCTTCTTTTCCTGCTCCTGATCTTCAAGCAACTTTTCTCTGACCAGTTGCATAATAATTTCATGGGTCTGCTCTTTGGGTAAACCGACCTTTTTGCGAATCCGTTCAATTTCCACTTGATCATGCAGCAGGTCTAAACCTTTGGCCTGTAGTACTTCCCGAAACTCTTGCTCCAATCGCTGATTACGCATATTCAATTCATTGGCAAGACCAGAAGCCAAAATACCCGCTGGTAAAGCGGCAATACCTACCCCGAGAATGGTAATAAATGCACCGAGTATCCGCCCCAAGTTAGTCACAGGGGTCACATCGCCATAACCAACTGTAGTTAAGGTAACCACTGCCCACCACATCGATTGCGGTATTGAGCTAAACGCCTCAGGCTGGGCTTTATTCTCAACCACATAAATCGCAGAAGCCGTCATCACGATCATAATCACCAAGATAAAAATAACCGCTTGAAATGAGCCTTTTTCGCGTTGAATCACGCGCAATAAAATTTGTAGCGAAACAAAATAACGGGTTAGCTTGAGTAAACGAACCAAACGTAAGACGCGTAAGAAACGTAAATCAATCGGCACAATGAAATTGAGATAAGCAGGTAAAATCGCCAATAAATCGATTATTGCCCCGCCACTTTTCATCCAGCGAACCCGTTGTTTCCACGCAGCCTCTTGTGGCTCCTCCTCAACAATACTCCAGAGCCTAAGCAGGTATTCGCCACTAAAAATCATGATCGAGAGATTTTCAAAGATATCGAAATAAGGCTTGTACAGTTGATAAAATTCGTTGACGGACTCCAACAAAACCGCAGCAACGTTGCCAATAATCAAGGCAATCAATAGATAGTTTAGGCAGGTACTTACCGTACTTTTATAGTCATCATTATGCAGATTGTCATAAACAAAACGTCTTAATTGCTGCCATGAAAATTGAGTCATACCATACTTATTGTTTAATCAAGCAAGCCAAAAATGTAGCACGTTGCTCTCGTATTTAATAAGGGATTTTAAGCTGAAGCTCTATTTTCTCGTTTAAAACAAAAGCATTCACCAATTGATTGGCCTATATCACGCTGTTTCAACAAAACTTTCTTTGCAGTTTGGCGCTTGCTTCAACGATAATAAAAGCTTAGTGGTTATTTTCTTTAACGATTCATTCATAAAGAACTATAAATTTTATTAAACCCGTACAACAAGGGGAAATTACATGGGATTTAAAGCTCTCCCGACGCTGATCTCTTTATTTATTGCATTACTGATCTGGTTCGTCATTCCTGTACCGACTGGTGTTGATCCTGATGCATGGCATTTATTGGCAATGTTTGTTGGTGTGATTGCCGCCATTATCGGTAAAGCCATGCCGATTGGTGCAATTGCGATTATTGCCATTACTTTAGTCGCCGTGACAGGTGTGACTAATAACAGTCCAAGTGGTGCTATTCAAGATGCCCTCAGCAGTTTTGCCAACCCGCTGATCTGGTTGATTGGTATTTCAATTATGATCTCCAAAGGTTTGCAAAAAACTGGATTGGGTGCACGCCTAGGCTATTTATTTATCGCCGTTTGGGGCAAGAAAACCATTGGTATCGGTTATAGCATGGTGCTGTCTGAACTGATTCTTGCACCTGTGACCCCAAGTAATACCGCACGTGGTGGCGGGATTATTCACCCGATTGTCCGTGCAATTTCCACCAGTTATGACTCTGACCCTGCTAAAGAGACTGAAGGTCGTATGGGGAAGTATTTAGCTTTGGTCAACTACCAAGCCAACCCGATTACTTCTGCCATGTTTATTACCGCAACCGCCCCTAACCCACTGGTGGTTGATCTGGTGGCGAAAGCAACCAACAGTCAGATTTCCTTGAGTTGGAGTACATGGGCGCTGGCGATGTTATTACCGGGTTTAATTGCCTTGATCATCATGCCATTGATCATGTATTGGATGTATCCACCTGAAGTCAAAGAAACCCCAAATGCAGCTCAGTTTGCCAAAACCAAGTTAAAAGAAATGGGCCCTGTCAGCAAAAATGAAATCATTATGCTGGGCGTATTTGGGATTTTACTACTGTTATGGGCCGGCATTCCTGCCATGATTTTCGGTTCGGCTTGGGCGGTTGATCCCACCACGACAGCCTT
This sequence comes from Acinetobacter gyllenbergii, assembly GCF_001682515.1. Classification (NCBI taxonomy): domain Bacteria; kingdom Pseudomonadati; phylum Pseudomonadota; class Gammaproteobacteria; order Moraxellales; family Moraxellaceae; genus Acinetobacter; species Acinetobacter gyllenbergii. The sequence continues at coordinate 395,013 of NZ_KV575261.1, forward strand.
TATTGGTTTAGGCTTGCTGCTGATTACGGGTGTACTGACTTGGGAAGATATCCTGACGCAAAAAAGCGCATGGGATACCATCACTTGGTTTGCGGCCTTGGTGATGATGGCGACTTATTTAAATAAGCTCGGTTTAATCACGTGGTTCTCAGGTGTGTTAGAAACAGGGATTGGTCATTTGGGCTTGAGCTGGATGCCTGCCTGTTTATTGCTAATGCTCGCCTATCTGTATGCACATTATATGTTTGCCAGTACCACCGCACATATCACCGCCATGTTTGCCGCCTTTTATACGGCTGGACTGGCATTAGGTGCGCCACCGATGTTATTTGCCTTAATGATGGCAGCGGCTTCGAGCATCATGATGACCTTAACCCATTATGCAACGGGCACATCACCTGTGGTATTCGGTTCAGGTTACACCACACTGGGTGAATGGTGGAAAGCGGGCTTTGTCATGAGTGTGGTCAATATCATCATCTTTGTGGTGATTGGCGGACTTTGGTGGAAAATGTTGGGTTATTGGTGATTTAATTTAAGCAGGCACTTCAAGCTAATTGAAGTGCCTTTCTAGCTAAAAATTGTTTTTATTAATATTTTATAATTCAGGAAGTAATTCTAATAACTTGTTCCTTGCAGTAAGAGCTGCTCTTTTTCCTCTAATTGTGGATGGATGCTGTATTCTGTAACATAAATATTTCTCATCATACATGAACTTATAAAGCTGAGTTTTATCAACTCCATGTTCTCTATAGTCTTGTCCTTTTGAATATAAGTCAGGATTAAAAAACGCCCTTCTATAAGTGGTATTCTGACTTCCATTTGCAAAAATAATAATATTAGGCTCAAAGTACTCAATTTGTGCATTCAATAATTCAAATGAAATATCTTTTATTTGCTCAAAATACTTTGATTTTATCGGACTTTTTTCCTTCCATGCAAAGCAAAATAAATTGCTGTAGATTAAGCCTTCCACCCCAGATCTATCAGCAACTGCGCGAGTAAAATCATGAAAAGTAATTTTTTTCGTTCTAGGTTCAAGCATCATTTTTTGGAAAAAATTCTTATTCTTTTCAATCGATTTAAGGATGTAATGGTCTAAAGCATACACTTGATCTAACTTAATGTTCCATCCTCGTGTTTCAGCCCCCACTATCATGATTCTATTTTTAGCTATCCAATAATTATCAGGCTCACTTGCAAGGAATAAACCAGATAATCCCTCTTTCCATTTACTATATTCATGTACTACATTAAAAAAAGACTCATCAACTTTAGAGAGTAATTTTAAATATTCTTGTTCTAAAACATTAAAGTTTTTCATTCTAATTGCTCAAAAAATAGGGCTGATTGCTCAGCCCTTATTTTTAGCTAAATCAAAAAATTAAGTCAATTGAGTAACTTATTAGATTTTCTAAACATCAAATCTCTTTATAAGTCTATATTTCCCTTACAACACGGAAACCCCACATGGTTGAACGTGCCTGAGACGAATAATATGCATTGCGGTAAGCCGTTCGTACATTATGTACGTTATAAATCCATGCACCACCACGTAATACAGGGAAATTACACAGACCATTATTTTCTGCACCCCAACGCACTTGTGTCGTTGGTGCACCTTGATAATTGGCATGCCAACAATCATCTACCCATTCACGTGCATTGGCGAGTACATCATATAAACCAAAAGCATTCGGTAAAAATGAGCCCACAGGTGCGGTATATGCATAAGCATCGTTACAGTTAAATGCCCGCCATGTGGCTGTATTGGTTTCTGTGGTCGTCGTGCTGACATCTAAAACATTGGCATACTTGCAGGCTTGATCACGCTCAGGGTCATTGCCCCAATAGAATGCAGTTGATGTCCCCGCCCGTGCTGCATATTCCCATTCAGCCTCAGTAGGCAAACGATAGGTTTTTCCTGTTTTTTCAGATAACCATGCTGCAAAAGCCTGACCATCTTCACGACGTACACACACAACGGGATCTTGAGCCGTTTGTGCAAACCCTGGATTACTCGGAGTTAAGTCATTGCGATACCACATATTGAACTCACCGTCTCGTGTTTCCCAACTTCGACATCCTTGCACTTCCCAGCCTGTTTCTTTCTGGAATTGCTGAAATTGAGCGACCGTGGTTTCATGCGAGGCCATTGCAAATGGTTGTGTAACATTGACTTGATGTTGAGGTAGTTCATAGGGTCTTGCCTGAGCTGGCACGCCCTCTCGCTCCTGCTCTTCCAATGTGCCACCCATTAGATAGCTTCCAGCAGGAATTACCGTCAACTCAGGACAAAAGCCATCTGAACAATCTTTAAATTTGAATGCTGCAACGGTATCTGCATTAACGTCGACATTGGTTAAACGTGCGGGTTGAATTGATACATTCATTTGTGGCGGTTTACTGAGCTGTTTTGTTAATAAATCAATCGTTCCCCGCCATTCATTCAGCATTTCACGCAGCATTGCAGGACGTTCCATACTCACGCCCGTACCGTCATAATCTGGCGCATTACAACGTTCACGGATAAAAGTGGCCTCAGAACCCAACTGAGTGAGCTTAGGCAACATACGCTGATCAATAAAAGCGGCTAAATTGTTCTGCTGCGTGGTTAATGACGCTCTTAAATCTTGCAAGGCGGTTAATGCTTTATGATTTTGTTCTATCGCATCTCGATATACCGCATCACATTGGTCATTTTTCCAAACAAGGTGCTGACTTAAAGCTGTTAAGGCCATTGTTGTTGTTTGCAGCTTAATGTCAGAATTTAATTTCTTCTTATCATCATCATTACAGGCTGCCAATAGGCACCCTGCGAGCACAATTCCTGCTGCTTTAGCATAAGCTTTGGCTAAAGTTTCCATCATCAAACTCCTTTTTATATGATTGAATAAAACCCTGTATGTTTACGCTAAACACAGTAGACACTGAGCTTGAGCATAAACAGTAAAGTTTATTGTTCATGAATAATTAAAATGTATTGATGATTTAATTAGCATAGAAAAGAAGCAAATTTGAAATTGCTCAAGAAAAAATACAGATTAAAGTTATTCTGAAAAGTAAATCTTCATTTTTAATACATTCACTTTGCCTAAATTGTTAAGTCACATCTGGCATAACGATTAGGCACAATATCAAAAAAATAAGGGCTGATTACTCAGCCCTTATTTTTAGCTCACTAACGTATTAGGTCAATTGAGCAGCTTGGATTTTCTTGGTATCAACTTGATCAGCTTCTTTTGTATATTCGCTCATCTTGTCGAAGTTCAAGTATTTGTAGATGTCAGCAGAAGCGCTGTCGATTTGTGACGCGTACTGTTGATATTCTTCTGGGCTTGGTAATTTACCAAGAACCGCAGCAACAGATGCAAGCTCAGCAGAAGCTAAGTAAACGTTTGCACCTTGACCTAAACGGTTCGGGAAGTTACGAGTAGAAGTCGATACACATGTTGTGTTCGGTGCTACACGTGCTTGGTTACCCATACACAATGAACAGCCTGGCATCTCTGTACGCGCACCAGCACGACCATAGATGTTATACAAGCCTTCTTCCATCAATTGATGCTCGTCCATACGAGTTGGTGGAGCCAACCATAAACGAGTAGACAATGAACCACCAGGTACTTTGTCAAGTAACTGACCCGCTGCACGGAAGTGACCGATGTTAGTCATACAAGAACCGATGAATACTTCATCAATCTTGTCGCCTTGAACATCAGAAAGAAGTTTCGCGTCATCTGGATCGTTCGGGCAGCAAAGAATTGGTTCTTTGATGTCAGCAAGATCGATTTCGTAAACTTTTAAATATTCTGCATCAGCATCTGCTTTCAACAAGCTTGGGTTATCTAACCACTTCTGCATGTTTTCAGCACGACGCGCCATTGTACGCGCATCGCCATAACCTTCTGCGATCATCCACTTCAACATGGTGATGTTAGAACGTAAGTATTCAGCAACTTTCTCTTCAGAAAGTGTGATTGAACAACCAGCAGCAGAACGCTCAGCAGATGCATCAGAAAGTTCGAATGCTTGCTCAACCGTCAAGTCATTTTCCATTTCTGATAAATCGATCTCAAGGATACGACCAGAGAAGATGTTTTTCTTACCTTTCTTCTCTACAGTTAAGTCACCCGCTTGAATTGCGTAGTAAGGAATTGCATGTACAAGGTCACGTAAAGTGATACCAGGTTGCATTTTACCTTTGAACTTAACCAGTACAGACTCAGGCATATCAAGTGGCATAACGCCAGTTGCAGCTGCGAATGCAACAAGACCAGAACCCGCTGGGAAAGAAATACCGATTGGGAAACGAGTATGCGAGTCACCACCAGTACCAACAGTATCTGGAAGTAACATACGGTTTAACCAAGAGTGGATAATACCGTCACCTGGACGTAAAGATACACCACCACGGTTCATAATGAAGTCAGGTAATGTATGGTGAGTTGTTACGTCAACTGGTTTTGGATACGCAGCAGTGTGACAGAAAGACTGCATCACTAAGTCAGCTGAGAAGCCCAAGCACGCCAAGTCTTTTAACTCATCACGTGTCATCGGACCTGTTGTATCTTGAGAACCAACAGTGGTCATCTTCGGTTCACAGTAAGTACCCGGACGGATACCTTGGCCTTCAGCTAAACCACATGCACGACCAACCATTTTCTGCGCTTGTGTAAAGCCTTTGCCAGTGTCAGCAGGTTGTACTGGTGTACGGAACAATGCTGATGGTGCAAGACCTAATTCTTCACGCGCTTTTGCAGTCAAACCACGACCAATGATCAAGTTAATACGACCACCAGCACGTACTTCGTCTAAAAGTACAGGCGTTTTAAGCTCAGCTTCTGCAATTTGTGCACCGTCTTTGAATGCAGTTACTTTTGCAGCAGCGTGATCAATTTTCAATACAACTTCGTCGCCCATGTTCATGTTGGCAACGTCGATTTCTACAGGTAATGCACCTGCATCTTCCATTGTGTTGAAGAAAATTGGTGCAATCTTAGAACCTAAGCACACACCACCATCTTTTTTGTTTGGAATGTGTGGAAGTTCGTCACCGAAGAACCAAAGAACAGAGTTCGTTGCAGATTTACGCGAAGAACCTGTACCAACAACGTCACCCACGTAAGCAACTTGGTTGCCTTTCGCGATCAAGTCTTTGATTTGGTTTAATGGACCAACTTCACCTGGTTTTTCAGGGTTGATACCATCACGCTCGTTTTTCAACATTGCGTTTGCGTGTAATGGGATGTCTGGACGGCTCCAAGCGTCTTGCGCTGGAGACAAGTCATCGGTATTGGTCTCACCTGTTACTTTGAACACAGTGATTTTGATTTCTTCTGGAACGTCAGCACGGCTTGTGAACCATTCTGCATCAGCCCAAGATTGTAATACCGCTTTCGCAGCAGCATTGCCTGCTTTTGCTTTATCAGCTACGTCATGGAATGCATCAAATACAAGCAGTGTTTTCTTTAACGCTTCAGCCGCTAATTCTGCAAGCTCAGCATTGTCTAGAAGTTCAACAAGTGGTGCTACGTTATAACCACCAAGCATTGTACCTAGTAAGTAAACTGCACGTTCTTTAGATACGAGTGGAGAGGTTGCTTCGCCTTTTGCAACAGCAGCTAAGAAAGCAGCTTTTACATATGCAGCTTGGTCAACACCTGCTGGAACACGATTTTCTAGTAAATCTACTAAATAAGCTTCTTCACCTGCTGGTGGATTTTTTAATAAGGCTACGAGTTCAGCTGTTTGAGCATCATCAAGTGGCTTCGGTGGGACTCCGAGTGCGGCACGTTCTTCAACGTGTTGGCGGTAAGCTTCTAGCACAGTGTTATTCCTCTTTTCTAAAAAATTACTTGTAAGTTCCAGCTTGCTACAAGCTTTACAAGTAATGTGGACAAGTAAAATTTTACTAGACTTCGCGTTAAATGTTAATGCAACTACCGTATTTCTACGTGATGCCCATTATTTTATAGCGAAATGTTCATCCCTTTGAAATACCGCTTTGGTCTTAGGTTAAAGTCTAATAAAACAATAAATTACATCCATAAAAAAAGACAAACGGTGTTGTCTTTTTTATATACACATTAAAAAAGTTTATAGTTTGGCAGCTTGTCATGTGGGGTAACCAAGCATTCTTCCATAAACTGTTTCTTTAAATTTTCACGTAATGCTTCTGGATCTTTTTTCAATTGATCAACAGGAAGTGCATAAACTGTATCCAAAATTTTAAAGATAAATTTACGTGTCATCTCATCTTCAATCTTTGCCGCATATTCCGTTGCTTGTTTTTGCTCTATTCCATTTTGACGATCTAGCGTAATCGAACGTGCTGCGTTGCCCACACTGACGCAATAGCCATGCCATTGTTCTTCAGGGGTTAACGGCTTTTTCTCAGCACAACCAGCCAAAACTAAACCTATTGCAATAAACAAAACTTTTTTCATCATCATACTGCGGCTAATTTGATGCACACATCATACTGAAACTTGTTGATTTTGCAAAAGGAAGCCTTTAAAACAAGGCTTTCCGTAATAAAAACATACAAATCATTTGCTACAGCGCATGTTATTGCCTAACTTTTGACATTTTCCACCATTGGCAGAGAGGTATGTCGTTCCTGCGACGAGATTATAGGACTTACCTTTCATATCCCAACATCTAACCCCATTGCAGTTTTTGACAGGGATAAGCATGTCACTTGTCGCGCTAAGATTGCTTGTTGCTGCCGTGGTCGCAGTGACAGGCTTAGTCGATGTTGTTGCGGCAGTTGCGGTTACTGTTGTAATTTTTGGCTCTTTGGGCGTAGTCACCGTTTGTACATTTGCTTGTTGCGCGACCGTAGTATTGGCATTCTTTTTTACAGGATCAAGTTGAGGTTCTTGTCTTTGTACAGGTTGCGGTGTTGCGGAATAAGTGGTGACCCCTTTGGCATCAACCCACTTATAGTATTCCTTGGCATTGACTTGGAGTGTCGAACTGAGGAGCACTAAGCCAAACACTGCCCAAAGCTGACCAAAAGTGACAGATTTCATTTATTTTCTCCAAAAAATGTCATAAAATCGTTTATTTTCAATGATTTAAATTAATTCTATCACATTTTTAATTTTCTAAAATCATTGGTTATAAAATCTGTTTAAAAAGTTTCCTCAAACCATTAGTCCGCATTAATTTTATGTGAATGCTTTTTGAAGGTTCGGGCTGTTTTACACTCATAAAAAAAGAGGAACTATTTCAGAGAAATAATTCCTCTTTGTGATGCTAAACCAAACTTAGAGTCGGCTTAGAATCTCCAGTTATAGAATACGTCAATCGCACGTTCTAAGGACTGACTCGCTTCCAGATATAAACGACGGTTCATCTGATAACGCAAGGTCAATTTATTTACTGGGGTAAACACACCAATACCATAGCGAATAAACAGATCTGGCGTGATATAGCCTGTCAGACTCACTTGCGTATCATCACCTGTACCCTGTGCGTCTAATGCCAAACCACTCAAACCAAAGGTTCGACCAATCTGGTTAGTCAAGGCTCGCGTACCGCCCAAGCCCATACTAATACCCGCAGCAGCAATAGTGTTATTTACGTCAGACTTAAAGCCTTCGGTATTACTTAAACCACTGTTACCTTCATTAATACGACCTGTCAGTAAGGCATTTAATGCTTCTTGTTCAGACAAGCCTGCATCGTTATAAATTTGAATATTCGGTACAGTGGCTGTTCCTGTGACACGCACACCAACCATGCTACCCTGAACTGGTTTATTGGCATCAATATCCAGTGTCGGGTTGGCCAACGGCCCATTGAAACGTGCAATTGCTCGGTTCAAATCAAGACTTTGTCCATAGGCTTCGATCTTCACCTTTTGACTGACGCCAATCGCACCATTGGCACGCATGGCTGTTTCTAAACCACGCTGCGATAAGTGCAAACGACCGACCAATGGAATGGTACTTTCGAAACCTTGGAAAATGACTTGGTTGCCTAAACTTACGGTCATATCGGCGCGAATATCCCACGGTTTAGCTGCTTTTAAAGTTGCCAGCAAGTCTTGACCTTGTTGAACCACACGCACATCAGGTGATAAGTTCACCACCGTCGCAGAACTTTCTGGCATCGAGATACGCGCACGCGGCACATCAATTTTCCCTTTCAAGCTTAAGCGCTGCGCAAAAGGATAAACATCCAAGCTTAAATCAGGCTCTACAATCGCCGTGATCATTGGTGCTTGGCGTACCAATAAGTTTTCACCTTTCAGGGTCAGATTTAAATGTGGGTCATTTTTCCAATCAAAATTACCCTTCAAACGTCCAACACCTTGACCACTATTAAATGCGCCATCAATACTAGCAGATTGCTGACGTATAGAAGAATACAGCTGAATATTACTTAAATTCACTGGCAGAGAGATCATCGAAATTGCACCATTTTTCAAGCGCATCTCACCGACAAACTCAGGTTGAGTTAAAGTTCCATTCATTTTACCTGCCAAGGCCAGAGTCCCTGACATTGAGCGTACATCTTTGATAAATGGCTTAAACACTTTCAACTGCACATCATTAAATGCAACTTCACCGCGCATTGGCATATTGGCTTGATATGGATTAACAATCACATTGGCATAACCTGTCCCAATGTCTGGTGTTTTCATATCGACACGTAACAACAAACCTTCGCTGATACTTTTCGCAATCAAACTCAATTCATCATAAGTGACCGTTGTAGCAGGATCTTGTGGATCATCCGCCGCCAATCCAATTTCACCTTTCTGGGTGACTAAACGCGCGTCCAGCTTCGGATGACTCCCCTGAGCCCAAGACGCTTTGGCATAGCCATTCAGTTGGCCTGTGACCGCTAAACCTTCAGGCATGAAGGCGGTAAAGTCTTTTAAATCTAGATTTTTGGTAATAAAGGAGAAGCTACCTTTAGCTTTGCTAAGGCGCGCAGGCTGATCTAGACATAATTGGCTACTCGAACTCTGCCAGCAATGCTGACCGACATACAATTCCTGTTGTGCCGTGGTATAGATAATCGGCGCACTTTGGTTTTGTACCAAACTGATATTACGCGAAGTAAAGTTACCTTTTTGCAATTGGCCTAACCAGTCGTTCTTCGGATTAAAACCACCTGCCAGTTGTAAATAGAAATTCGATTGACGGTTTTTACTCTCTACCTTTAACACATGTGCCTTGCGCGTTCCCGCTAGATTCACGGTTGCATGTTCGATTTCACGATTGCCATTACGCAAACGGTCTAAAGTTGCAGTCAGCTGAGTAGGTGTGGTTTCAGAAGTTGGCAATTCACCTTGCACTTTTAATGAACGAATCGTCACCAGATCATTAAAGGCGAAATTATCAACCATCATATTCGCTGTTGCTTTTAGGCGTGGCTGTGACTGTACATTTAAACTGCCATAGGCACGACCACGCAAGCCCGGATAAAGCTCATATAAGGCAGGTGCATTCAACTTAATACGTAGGTTTTGGGCATTGCCTGTGGCTTGTAACTGGTTCTGTGCATAGGCAAAGAATAAGTCATTGGCTTCAAATTGTTGTGGTAAGAAACCCGTTTGATTCGAATCAAGCAATAAACTCAGATTACCGCGACCACGAATTGGTTTGTTATTCAGGAAGCCTGCAACATTGAGCTGACGGATATCAATCCGTTTCAGTTTATCCGACCAAACACCAAGTGTTTTAACCCGTCCAGAAACTTCACCTTTGACACTTGAAACAAAATATTGAGGTTTAAAGCGTACCAATGAAGCATCAATATCCCAACCCAGTTTATCTTTGAGGTTGACCGCACCCGTTGCGAAGATCTTTCCAGCAACCCCATCGTGATTAAGTTCATTAATCTTGATGTAATCAGGCGTACCTGCAACCTTAATCTTTAAAATGCCATTAGCTTGATTCAAGGCATTCAAAGAACCATCATAATCCACGGCAAAACTTTTAAATCCACCACCAGCTTTTTCATCATGGAAAATCAGAGCTGTCGAACTTTTACCTTTTAAGGCAATTGTTTCAGCTTTATTTTCTTGAGGTAACTGACCAGTTAAATCAATTTGTTCAAAACGAATGATTTGTTGATTTGGTTTGGCATAACCAATGGCTTTGATTTCACCATTCAATAGATTGATTGGGGCGGCCGCAGCAATGCTTTGCGGATTAAAATTCTGTGCTTTGAGCTGAGCTTGCCACGAAAGTTGCTGCTTTTCGGTTGGTAACTTAACTTTGGCCTGACCCGACAAACTGCCTTTTTCCGCTTCATAGCGGAAACTTTCCACATTTAATAGATCGCCTTTTACATCTAAACGCGCATCATATTTTCCTGTTGGCAATAAAGCCTGCTCATGAGGACGAACCGTTGTAGTGAGGTAAATGTCTTGCTGACCTTCTTTTAAAGTCAGATTGGTATGACCTTCTTCACTACTGAGCCAGCCGATATAAGGCATGGCACGATCAATCCCTTTCCATGACACATCCAATAGCATTGGTTGTACTTTATGGTCTTTTTCTTCCGCTTGGTCCAGTTGAACCGCCCAAGTCTCAAACTTATCAAATGCAAGCTGTGCATTCAGCGCCAAACCTTTTTCCATTGAACCTGTCGAGTTCAGGCTCGCATCCAAGTTCGGAGGTAAAAAATCTTGTGCAATTTGCGGTACGGTTTTGTCTTTCGAATCCAAGCCTTCTAAACGACCTTTGATATCCCAAGACACATGATCCTGCCAGTTTACAAAACCGAGCAAGCTGACCACCCCACCCATCAATTGGCCATTAAACTCACGGATATTCAATTGATGAGTTAAATCAGTATCCATCAGTGCTGTATATTGCCCCTCTGGCACTTGCTCGCCTTTAAGGTCTGTATTCAACGTTAAAATCAGTTTCTGGATGTCGCCATTAAATTTTGCAATACCATCTTTTGCAAACAGCTTTTGATCTTTGAGTAATGGCAAATGATAGTTTTTAAAGAACAGCTCACCATTCATCGGCACATGTTCACGTACAGGATGGACGACTGCCCAACCTGTGAGCAGGTCTGGAGTTCGAGTTGCCACGCCAACTTTTAAGGTATCTAGAGACCCTCTGGCTGCAACTTTAATGACATCAATATCCAAACTTTTAAGTGCAGGAATGATCAGATCAGCAGTCGCATTGAGTGGATATTTACCACTAAAATCCATCTCTCCTGAAGCATTGTTAACTGCTAAAAACTCCATTTTCATGCGTGAGTCTTCGAACTTTAATTTGGTTTCTGACCATAAAGCATCTTTTAGATAAATATCGCTAAAATCGACTTTCGAAGTAGTGGTTTGCAATTGCAAATGGTCGAGCTTGGCTTCATCAACCCGTAATACAAAAGGAAGTTTGATCGGATCAAATCCAAACGGTTTGCCTGATGGTGGTTTCTTATCAAGAATCTTTAGATTACGAACATCAGCATGGCTAAGATGCACTTCTTTTTTTAGAATCGCTCGCCACCCCAAAGACACATCGGCACGATCTAAAGAAACATCAATTCCCTCCAGTCGCACTAACACATTTTTTAAAATAATGCCTGAAAGCAGATTACCACTTTCATATTCGTATTTAATGGTTTTCTGGCTTTGAAGTACACGGTCTAATAGAAAACGGCTACCCTTATCCGTTGACATCATCACAAGCAAAGAACTGACCAGTAATAAAAGAATGATCAGCACAATCAGCACAATATTTCGAGCAATGCGCCGTGGTGGTCTTGGTTTTGTTGGAGGGGTAAGTTGCTGTTCTACTTCCGTCATAATCAACCCGAGATTGTTTTGCCCTGATTAAATACAGGGCTAAAAAAGTTTTAAAGCTGTGGCCCAATAAAGAAATGTAATCGAATTGGATTATTATCATTAGAAATGCCCGATGCGATATCTAATCGAATTGGTCCAATTGGCGATCTCCAGCGGATACCAACACCCACACTATATTCTGTTGGGTTACTAAATTGTTTGTCATAAGCGTTACCAAAGTCCGAGAACACTGCAGCACGCCAGCCATCTTTAAATTGATAATTGTATTCTAAGGAGCCAACCCCTAAGGCTTGACCACCGATCTTATAGCCGTTTTCTTCAGGTGATAGGCTTTTATAGTCGAAACCACGTAAAGACTGATCACCACCCGTAAAGAAACGTAAGTTATAAGGAACTTTATTAAAGTCATCGGTAAAAATATAGCTTGCATCGCCACGACCGACAAATTGGTGATTGTCGTTTTCACCCAATGAATAGATAAAACGCCAACCTGCACTTACGATTGCCATATTGGCATCTGAGAGTAAAGACTCTGTACCCAGTTCAACTTTATAGGTTTGTTTAAAACCTTTGGTTGGATTCAAACGGGTATTGCTATTGGTTTTAGATGCTTCATAACCTAAGAGCAAAGATTCTTGCTCAGAATCAATTCCTGAAACTTTAAAAGCATCTGGCAACTCATCGACATTGACATCACCTTTTTTGGTGAGGCGGTCTAAACGATAACGCAAACCAAAAGTATGTTGCCAATCACCCAATGGATTTTTAATGACACGTTCACCACCCAGTACCGCAGATTCAACCAATAAGTTGACATCTGGGCCAATGTCATCGCGAGTTTCACGCTCATAACCACCAACAAGGTTGAAATAGTCATTTAACGGGTGTTTATAAGGAATACTATAACGACCATCAATCGACTGTCGGATTTCAGAGACCTCAACGTTCGCGTCAAAAGAGTGACCATATTTATTGACAATGGCACGACGGTATTGCGTACGAATACGTGCACCCGTATCGGTACCATAACCAATACCGGTTTCAAGGCTGTTTAAACGATCAGCATTTAGCGTCACGACCACAGGAATTTTGCGCTCTGCCCGTGCTTGTTCTTCGAGCTTCTGACGTTCTTCATCGTCGTCGTCATGTGCTGGTAACACTGGCATTGAACGCGCCAAAGCAGGTTGCGCTGGTTCTGCACCAGAGAACTGTGATTCATCCACCACGTCCTGTGTCACCTCTTGCGCAGAGGTAACTTTTGCACGAGCCAGATCTGCCTTCTGTTGACTGCTCATCAATTGCGATTCTTGCACACGTTGTTGATCAACCAAAGCCTGTAGGTCAGGTGGTAAATCTAGAGGGGGTTGAATCGCATCAGGTTTGATCGTATCAACCAAGGTATAGTTAAAATAACGACTATTGGTTAAATTATTTGCCAATGCATTGACACGCCAGAAAGCATAATCATCATCCTCTTTCCAAGGTGCTAAACTGTCGAGAACCTTTTGGGTGAGCGGCAATGGTTTACTCGGATCACTCATCCGATACTCAACTTTCTTTAACTTATAGCGCTCGCCCGTTTCATAATTTAAATTAATTTCAGCAGTTTTTTCTGGTTGAGTGATTTTGACATCATGCAATCGCCAAAATGCATCGAAATAACCGTTATCCGAAGCCACCGTAGTAATTTTAGTTTTGGTTGCTTCATAAGCGCCGTGATTAAAAATATCACCGACATCTTGCTCTGGAATTAATCGAATCACTTGGAATTGAGGTGTATTAGCGCCTGCACCCGTAAATTCAATATTTTGTTCTTTAATTTTGACGGGTTCATTTGGAACCACAATCACCTTCACTTTGCTATCACTTTCTTTCACAAAGGTATAAGTGGCATTGTAATAGCCTACCGCTTGCGCCGCCTGATTGGTCAAAGCACGCAATTGCGGTAAGGCAACATTAAAATCCTCAAAAGACTCTTGGGTGAAGCTAGACAATTTAGCTTTGATATTTAATGCCAAAATCGCAGGTGCGCCAGTCACATCTGCGGAAATACGCGGAATTTTATCGGTATTGAGTAAATTATCTGGACGGAAACGATTTACAATTCGTTTAAAGAATCCAACCTTTTCCTGCGGTTGATCAGACTTAGGCTGCAATTCAGCTAAAGTTTTACCTGTTTCATTGGCCTCCACCACGATTTTACTGTCTGCTTGAATCTCACCCATCAGTTGATCAATATTCAGTGGTGCTTGTTTAATTTCAGTCAGTTCAGTCTGTGATGCATCAGCGATGATCGGCTCAGGATTTCTTGCGGTGTTTTCTCGATACGCTTGTGCTTGATTTTTTGCATCTTCAGCAACACGGAAGATTTCATTTGCCATGTTTTGATCGACAGGAATTACAGGCAGATTTTCTAAATTGTCATCCAACTGAATCGGTTTTAATTCGTTAATTTGATTAGTGGATTGTTCTTGTTCTTTTAGCGCTGCCAAACTGTCTTGCCCAGGCAATACACCTTGATCCGCAAGATTGATTGCTGGCGCTGTTGGTGCTAATGCAGGAGCTGCCAGTTCAATGGCTGGTTCGGTCTGCTCAAGCGCTTGATTTTCAGGCACAGCCGATTTTTGTTCTTGTGCATAAGCAACTGATATGCAAGAACTAATTAAAAAACCACTACAAATAAGTTTAGGAAAACCCTGCATTTTAAAAATTAAATGCATAGAATGAACCAGTGTCGACTGTTTAAACTTCGTTTTAGATGGCATGTAAAACTCTAAATTTGTTTTTTAATTTATCGTTTTTGATGGGTGAAATAACTTCAAATCTTTGATTTTTCATCCAATCAGACCTAGGTATCATACATGCATTTCATCACATTTTTACAGTTCGTCACATTTTTTTATAAATCACAATGAAGTGAACACATGATGAAACAAGATGAGCACTTAATGACATCACGTCGGTTTGCCCCGATGTTTTTCACACAGTTCTTTGGCGCACTGAATGATAATGTATATAAGCAAGCGCTACTGCTAGTGATTACCTATGGGTGGATTCAACAACAAAGTGCATCAATCAGCACATTAAACAATTTAGCAGCCTTATTGTTCATTTTGCCCTACTTCTTTTTTTCAGCGACTGCCGGCCAAATCGCAGATAAATACGAACGCTCACAACTGATTCGCTTTATTAAAATATTAGAAATCGTGATCATGTTGATTGGTACTGCTGGCTTCCTGCTTGGGAATTTGTGGTTACTATTATTTGCCTTGTTTTTAATGGGCACCCATTCCACTTGTTTTGGTCCAATCAAATATGCCATTTTGCCTGAAATTTTAAAGCCGCAAGAGTTGATGTCAGGCAATGCCTTGTTTCAGTCAGGTACATCGATTGCAATTTTGCTGGGGATGATTTTAGGTGGTGCAGTGATTGCCACTTCAGAAGGTAATCTACTTTGGATCAGTGTCACTGTTATCACTATTGCTTGCTTAGGCTATTTGTGTAGCCGTTTTATCTTGCCGCAGAAAGTCGCCGCACCTGATTTAAAAATTGACTGGAACTTTATTCGTACCAGTTTTCAGACTATCCAATATGCCAAAAGTATCCCCGTTGTATTTGTAATTTTGTTGGGTAACTCTTGGTACTGGTTCTATGGTGCAACCTATTTAACCCAGATTCCGCAACTGACGCAACAAAACCTACATGCCTCAGAAAATGTAGTGAGTCTATTACTCACCTTTTTCTCGGTTGGTATTGGCGTCGGTTCTTTACTTTGCAGAAAAATCGGGGGTTCGGATATTAATATCAAGATGGTGCCCTATGGCGCAATTGGTTTAACAGTTTTTGCGCTATATCTAGCAGCAAGCCTTGCCTTTGTCCCTGAGCGTACAGGTGAATTACTCAACTTAAAAGATATGTTTACGCTCGGTGCTGTCTATTACCATGTCATGCTGGCAGTGACTTTACTGGGCATTAGTGGTGGATTTTATATTGTGCCACTCTATGCCATGATGCAGGCCTATTCACCACGCTCACATCGTGCGCGTGTTGTCGCAGCAAATAACATTTTAAATGCTGTATTTATGGTCTCTTCTGCAGTTTTCTCTATTTTAATCTTAAGCTTTTTAAAAATTGATATTAAAATCTTATTTACCATTACCGCTGTTTTAAGTGCGATTTTTTCATTTTGGTTATTAAAACGCCTAAAACCTTTATTAAAAAATGCACCCAATACATTAGAGGATTAATATATGCGTCATTACACCGGTCTCGATAAACTTATTAATTCCTTTGATCAAGCCTTACGTAGTTTAGTTCCTGGTGCGACTAGTGCGCAGCGCAGCAATCCAGCCGATGAAGAACCATCACAACTCTGTGTCAGTGATGCCCGTCATGTTGCTGGCTTGATGCGCGTCAATCATAGTGGTGAGGTGTGTGCTCAAGCGCTCTATCACGGGCAGGCACTCACCGCAAAACTACCGCATGTGCGTGAAGAAATGCAGCAAGCAGCAATTGAAGAACAAGACCATTTGGCATGGTGCGAAGACCGCTTAAAAGAATTGGATAGCCACACCAGTGTATTAAATCCAATTTGGTACGGCCTATCTTATGGGATGGGTGCAATTGCAGGTATTGCAGGCGACAAATACAGCTTGGGTTTTGTAGCTGAAACTGAACGCCAAGTGAGTCAGCATTTGCAAGAGCATATTCAACAACTACCTGCTCATGATGAACGTTCACGGAAAATCCTCGTACAAATGAATGAAGACGAGTTACATCATCGTGATACTGCCTTAGAAGCTGGTGGCGTGAACCTACCCGCGCCTGTACGGATTACTATGACCGCTATTTCGAAACTAATGACTAAAACCAGTTATTATCTTTAACTTATCCAAGGGAATTATCGAAAGCTAATTCCCTTTTGATTTAGCTTACATCATCAAAATTAACGAAACACAATTTTACCTTTATCGGTCGAATAACGGTCACTCCAAAAGCTTTGCGACTGCTTGTCCAAATCGGTAAAAATAGTGTAATCAATTTTACCTTGTCTAAAACTCAATTGGTCATTCTTCTTCACCGCAATAACACGCGTATCATTCACCCAAACTCGCTGTTGCTGATCAATTTTAATTACAGCCAAAGCCGTGCCATCTGATCTTTCTGCAATCCACTGCGGTTGCTGTGTTATTGATGCACTCGGACTTGCTACATCTACCGTTTGCTCGACAAAACCCGCCTTGCTATTTTCCGCTTTGCTTTTGCTAATATCGCAACCTTGTGCTTCACTGACTTGAGTACAACCTGATTGTTCTAATTGTTGTCTATATTTGGCATCAATTGCATAGGCTGAGTTCATGCTGCCACAGAGAATAATCCCTAGAGCAATAAGTAACTTGGCTTGCATAAATAATTCCTTCATTATTCGCTTGTTATCTATTTAAACATCCCTGTATACGGGCGTATGTAACTCAAATGTGTTTCGTCACAAACAAAAATCCATGGATTGCAACCATGGATTTTTTTCATCAGATGTTAAAACTGAACGGTTCAATATAAACCATGTTCTGCCTTAAAACGCTCTAGATCTCTGACAGCTTGATGATAACGTGACTGTACCCAACTGCTATTGATGCGTAGATCGTATAAACTTTTTTTATACTCTTCCCGAACTTTGGTCGGCAGATCTTTACGCTCCAGCTCTTTTAAATAACGGTTCATATCATTTTGGGAGCGATTAAACTCTGAATCTGCCTGATAGTATTCATAGGCGACCTGATAGTAACTACGCAAGGATTCACGCTTTTCAATTGGGCAAACGCGTATATCACCACGACCTTCTAAAGCCTCATTAAAGATATTTTCTGGTCGACAATAATAGCCCAAGCCTTTTTGATAACCTTGTTCATACAGCTTTTGATTCGGCACAATATTGGCTTTTTGGCAGGAAGAATAATATTTATCTAAGCGTGAATCACGTCCTTCTGAACCATCTTTTTCACCTACATTGAACCAATTTGCTGTTTTACATTGCTCGACACTCATGGTCGCACAGCCCGAAAGTAAAACCGTTAAAGTTGATAAAAGTAAAACTATTTTCATCAAGAATTCTTCCTAATTATTATCGCATTAGCCACTCAAACAATTACATTGTAATGACAGGATAATGCATACTTTGAAGATAAGTTAAATCTGCATGCTGCCATAAATCATATAAAGGAATTTTGACATCCAAAGCCAATGGTAGCTTTTTGGGATTAAATTGCATACGGTCTAAAGTTTCACCCCATGCAATCACATCAATATCCAAACTGATCTGATGCGATGGGCGAACCCGACCAGATTGCGCTTCTAGTTTTTTCAGGATTTCAGTCACCTCATCAACACTGAGTCGGCTTTTTAATAAACAGGCTGAATTCCAATAATCAGCACCAATTCCATCCCGACATGGAATTTCATAAATTGGAGAAAATTCCACTGTGCCTAAACCTGCGATTTGTTGATAAGCAAAAGTGAAATTCTGTTGTTGCTTGAGATTACTCGCCAGTGCGAGCGCAAAAATTGTTTCTGTTGCGTTCAAGGCGAATTCCTACTGCATTGGCTTGTGCAATGATGGCGGGTTTGCGAATGGTGATACTGATCGATTCAATCGAGGGAAAGGTGGTAAATAGACATTCAAGTACCAATTGTGCTGCATGCTCAATTAGTTTGGGTTTGGCTTGTTGAATCACCTGTGCTGCAAGCTCACAGATTTGCGCATAGTTGAGCGTATCTTCTAGCTCATCTGATTGTGCAGCTTGCGTTAGATCATTATGAATAGTGAGATCTAGCATTAAAGGTTGAATAATTTGGCGTTCCCAACTGAAACAACCAATGACAGTATCAACCTTCAACCCTTCAATTATAATGGCATCCAT
Organism: Acinetobacter gyllenbergii; assembly: GCF_001682515.1. Taxonomy (NCBI): domain Bacteria; kingdom Pseudomonadati; phylum Pseudomonadota; class Gammaproteobacteria; order Moraxellales; family Moraxellaceae; genus Acinetobacter; species Acinetobacter gyllenbergii. Next base: position 413,721 of record NZ_KV575261.1, read on the forward strand.
AATGACCTAATGAACCGATAAATAAATTAATGCTTTAAAAACGAAGCAGGTTCAATATTGTGAACCATTTTTAAACGTTGGTCAGCATAAATATCGGTATATGGTGCGAGAACACGCATGAAACGATCAAAATATAGCATTTGCTTGAATAACAAAGCGAAGTCACGCGGGAATTTGATACCGTGACGCTCACCGACAGCCACCATATCCATCATGATGTCATTCAAATCTGCTGGATTAGAACTCAGAATTTCTTGTGGATCTGCCAATAACACACCACTAAATAAACGTTCTAAATCATCAGCCAAGACTTGAGTATCAATTTTCTGATGGGTCATGCCCATTTTCAGCATGTTCTCAGCCATTGCGTTGTAATTGGTATGCTGTAAAGCATCCATAAACGCCATACATGCGGTCCAAACTTCCGGGTTTAACTGACCAACAATACCAAAATCAATAAAACCGATACGACCATCTTCCAGCAGCATCAAATTGCCAGCGTGTAAATCAGCATGGAAACTCTTACACAGCATTAAACTACCAAACCAAGTATTCATGGCTGTAATCAAGACTTGCGTCGGGTCTTTGGCATATTGTTTGACCACATCAAAGTCAGTCAATGACACGCCATATAAACGCTGCATGGTCAGCACACGGCGCGTTGAAAACTGGTGATAAACTTTTGGCGCAGTTGCCGCTTGGTTACCTGACACATTCAAGTACTGAATAAAGTCATCCAGATTCTGAGCTTCTTCAATAAAATCAACTTCACGAACCATCCGTGTTTTGATCTCATCTACGATTTCAGACAACGAGGCAAACTTGATTTTTGGAACAGCTCTTTCAAGCAACTTTGTTGCCCAATGCACCACATTCAAGTCGGTATAAAGAATGGTTTCAACACCTGGCTTTTGCACCTTTAAAACCACATCTTCGCCCGTGACCAATCGAGCGGCGTGGACTTGTGCAATTGAAGCCGAAGCCAAAGGCTTTTCATCAATAAAACTGAAAATTTCATTGAGATTGCGCCCTTCAAACTCTTCTGCCAAAACTTTTTGGATATAGCTAAATGGTAAGGTTGGCGTTTGATCTAAACAACCTTGGAATTCCTGAACGTATTCACGTGGGAATAAAGACGGCGTACTGGCAATAAATTGCCCCAGTTTGATATAAGTCGAACCAAGCGACTCAAAGGTCTCACGCATCAGTTTGGCGTTGCTTGGTTTTTCAGTTGCATACCTCACACCTGCTTGTGCTGCAACCACCACTGTTTCACCAATACGTGCAACAGAGCGTAATCCATCGAATAAAATATTTCTTTTCATAATCTTTCTTGCCTCACAGATGGCATTAGTTTAGCAAATTTTGCTCAATTTACCGATCAAGTTGCCTGACAAACAGGACAATTTATATCTTTTTCAAATTTAAGAATACGTTGCGTTAAATTTAAGCCATTCCAAAGCAATAGTTTTTGCTTGAGTGGGGTCAAACCTAAGCCTAAAAACAGTAAAGTGTGATGTGCTTGTAATGACGCTATCATTACAGGAGTGGTAGCTAATACACCCGACTCCGCACAACGTAGCCCTTCATTGGCATGATCTTCTTTCGGAAATAAACATTCATAACAGGCTGAATCAGCATCCACCATAAACATCTGCCCTTCAAAACCTATTGCTGACGCACTAATCAGAGGTACTTGATGTTTTCTACATACTGCATTAACCAGATAACGGGTGGCAAAGTTATCACAGCCATCTAAGACTACATCTTGATGCTGTACGAGTTCATCAGCATTCGTTTCATCGAATCGTATATTTTGATAACTGACCTGTATATGCGGATTAATGTCTTTTAGATGCTTTGCCAGTATTTCTGCTTTGTATCGACCTAAATCTTTTGTCGTAAAGGCAATTTGTCTTTGCAGATTACTCATTTCAATGATATCGGCATCGACAATGGTAATTTTACCTACACCTGCACGTGCTAACAGCTCAGCACTGGTACAGCCGATACCGCCTGCGCCGATTATTAGCACATTGGCAAGTTTTAGTTTTTCTTGTGCTTCGATATCCCAACCATCTAATAAAATCTGACGACTATAGAGATGCATTTCCTCATTACTTAGCTCAAATTCGTTTTCTAAATGGTCTGACACGGGACTTACTTCTTTATCATCAAGAGTGTTCATGATTTTAAGTCGATGTAGGTTCTGAGGAAAGTAATAAATTAGAACCAACACTGTTTTCTTTTGACAAAAAGCTATTTTTACCCCAGTATTTTTCTTACTCTTTAACAGTTTAATAAAATCAATAAGTTACTACATCAGTTAGAAATTTTGGGTATTAAAGCCTTTTTGAGTATAACTTCATGTTTTAGCTTATGTTATTTTCATTATTTTATAGTTCATGACGGCATACGTCATTTAGAAAAGTGCGCAAAGACGGAAAGATCATCAAAGAATGTTCATGACGGCATACGTCACATAAATTAATGTTCTAACTGGAGATAAGATTTAAACTGAAAACCACGATGTACCAAAGAATTGAAAGAAATAGGAAATCGAATTCTTGCAGTTTGTAATACTTGAAGAACCCACGTTTTTTCGGCTAAAAATTCAAATAAGATCTTATCACCACATATCCTCGGGCCAGTAAAGATATCTGTCTGATAAACCAACCCTATCCACAATGACTCCAACAAGCTATTTTTATCCAGATCGACTAACGCCAAAGTTAAAGTTTCCTCAAAGATACAATCATGAGTAAGGAAAAGCAGATAGCAGTGAGAATATACACAAACCACACCTTCTAACACTTTACCCTCAACCACAACCCCTGTCTTTTTTCCCTTAATCACGACTTCCGACTGGGGCAAACTCTTATCTGTCATATCTTGGATCAATGCTAAACCAATATAATCAGCCACATACATATTCAAACTTACCTAATAAAATTATTACTGATTATATTTACATCTATTCCTTTTGCCCTACTTCCGATCATGCATCATTTCATATGACTGCGCTCTTAATAAATCCTCTTTAGTTCCAAAGGATTGATTACGCAACTGATCAATTGCCTGCTGTTTACTGGCATCCGTGGCATCACTCTTTAAAATCTGGTCACGTGCTGCCAAGTAACCATTGACCTGTGTTTGCCATCCTGCTTCTTCTTGATCAACTTTCTCTAAACGATCCGCCGCTTCTGGCCCTAGTAAACTTTCACGCATATTCCGTAGCTCTTGAGCAGAACCACCCTTTTCCCGCACCTCTTGGGTTAATTGCTGCAATTCAGCAAATTGCATCGAAACCCGAACGCCATCCGCCAGTGTGCTCGGAAGTTGATCAATCAGTTTCGCCAATTCAGCTGCCTTTTGCTGAGCGTTCAGGGTTTTATTGGCATGGATACGCATTTGATCAATATTAAACTGATTCAGATTACGTTCATTGCCAAATAAGGCATTGATCTCAGCTGCATTAAAAAACTGCTGCTGTACTTTATACATCTGATCAATCACTTTCTGAAAGCCTTCAATATCACCCGTCTTAAAGTTGCCCGTTGGTTTTATATTTTTTAAGGCATGGGTATAGGCCACATATTGATCTAACAGATAACTTGCATAACTCGAAGCTGTGTCAGGTAAAGTCGCAGTGAGATACTGTCGAATATCGGCAATCAGTTCAGTTTCAGTTTTTTCACCTAAACTGGAAAAGAAATAGTCGAAACAGCTACGAATACCGACCGTCAAAATTAATTTACCGTTGGCATCGACCTGAATTGGACAATCAATTTCTGTACCGCGTAATGAAGCAGCCAATTCTGGCATTTTGCCTTTTTGATTATTTTGCTGGCCAGCTTCAAAACCATTGCCTATAAGCTGTGATTGAGCCTGTTGGCTTGGCTCATGTGGCGTATTTTGAGCATCTGGTTTAAATATCCAGTAGATTAAAGCCAACAAGAGCAATAAACATACAATCAAAACTAAGCTAATGGTTTTATTATTTAAAAATTTACCGTTCATCATCCCTTGCTCTATTTATCATTCTTTCTTTGTTTGAACCGTTAAACATGACAGGAGCAACGGATTGCTCCTGTCATCAATGAATTATAAGCCTAGATTTTTCAGACGATTTGCCTGAGTCCGATAAGGGGTGACTGGATTTTGTAAGAATCCAACTAAACCGAGGATCTGATTCACCTCATCCAAATGATTAAATGCGTAATTGTCACGAATCACAGTACCCAAATGGCTCGAACAACGCGGCACTAAGCCATCATTTTCCCCTGAAATCAGTAACGATGTTGCAGTTAATGCATAGTCCATCGGATCTAATGCATTGGTAAATGGACTGGTTCCACTCCAAGAATAATAACGTACACCATTGACCAGTTCAGTACCCGAACCACATGCTGTGGTTGGTACACCTGCTGGAAAACGTTGGTTAAAGTTGGCTGAACCGCTAGTGGTTAATGAATTTAAGCCCGCCAGTGCATCTTGATCATAATAATGTCCTGAACCAATCCCCACTAGCGAGAAGAAGGCATTCACCCCTGCTGCGATTACAGGTGCCAAGACTGGCCCCGCAGGTGATTTAACCACTGAATCGACTACATCAGCCACATCAGATCCTTTGGTAGGCCCACCGACTGCTGTGACTGACGCAACTTTGTTTGGCAACAAACTCGCGACATAACGAACTGATTGAGAGCCATGACTATGGCCAATCAAATTAATTTTCTCTGCACCTGTAATCGCTAACACTTGTTTTGCCTGTAGCAATAATTGCTCACCACGTGCTTCCGAAGAATTAAACGAGGCTTGCTGTGCAACAAATACATTTGCACCATTACCGACCAAGTCTTCAGTAATTCCGTTCCAGTATTGCAAAGGACCTACGGCTGAGAAACCTGCCATCCCATGCGCCAAGAGAATTGGATACTTGGTTTTCGCATAACTTGATGTAACACTGGTGCTACCGCCGACTGAACAAGAGTTCACATTACAGTTTTGCCATGATGCCTTGGGTGCAAAAAAATCAAACAAACCTGCGTGTACCACAGATCCGCTGCTCACCACCATGCCTGCCATCAGCGCCATGACATTTAAATATTTTTTCTTCACGTTTTGCTCCTAGCATTTTTCATTTTTATTACAACGATTTAGTCTTTTTCTTCGTATCTGGAATCATTCCGAGCATACAAACGACTGGCAAAATTATACTCCTTGGAAATTTTGTGTGATTTTTAGACTAAAACAAACTGTGCCAAAATCATAACAATTCGTGCCAAAATTACGCTAGATTGAATAAATTCCGATGAATGCACATTTCCAAATCATACTCACTGCTTTAAGTTCTGAATAAACTGGATCTGCTTTTAAAATGGAATTTGCTGCGCACTATGAGTATTCCCCGTCTTCAAAATCAGCACTTTATTAGTAGCTCGTATGCTCACCTACTGAGTGAGGTGGTATCACGATGGGATATTGCTGCTGAAACCTTATTTTGGGGTACTGGTGTTGAGATCGAAAAGTTGCATGAGCTAAGTTATAAAATTAGTTTAAATGCCTTTAAAAAAGTGATTGCACGAACGATTGAACTGACACAGGAACAAGGCATCGGTTTTTATGCAGGCACGCAGTTAAAAATCAGCTCACATGGCTTACTTGGTTTTACCGTTGCCATTTCCAAAAATGCCTTGGAGGCGATTGAAACCATCAATCAATTTGCCAGTTTGCAATGCTCATTTGTTGCATTCAACTTCAAAGTTGAAGATCAAACTGCCTATTACAGTATTACCTATGACAGTTCCCTGCTGAATTTTAATGATGAATTAGATACTCAAGCCTATGAATTTAGCTGTATTTTCTTTCTAACAGGTTTTGTCCATTTGGTTCGATTCTTCATTCCAGACTTTAAACCCAGCATTGATCTGCAATGTAAACGCCCTGACTATTTCGCTCGTTTTAGCGATATCCTAACTTCCAGCTTTGCTGAAATACGTTATCAACAACCCAACACCCGCTTAATCACACCCGCAACCTTTTTAAATGCACCTTTAAGTATGGCTGATCCGCTTAGCGCAGAAAAATTTAAAGCCTTGTGCCAAAAAGAGCTAGATGAACTGGTTGCCACTCAGGATATTTTACAGCGGATTAAATATCTGATTGACGATAAGACCGAAGGTTTACTCAGTATTGAACAAGTGGCACAAAAGTTGAACCTGACCAAACGGACTTTGCAACGCATGCTGCAAGAAAAAGCCGTCAGTTTTCAAACACTCTATGAGGACGTGCGCAAGGAAAAAGCCAAACAACTGATGCTAAATCCTTTTCTGACCAAAGATGAGTTGGCTAAAAAACTTGGTTACTCTTCCATTTCCAGTTTCAATCGTGCTTTTAAACGCTGGGAAATTGAATAAAATTTTACGAAAGTTTATGCAACAATAGGATGATGTTTCAACCTTTTGGATGTTATATGAATCACCCAGACATGAAGGCTGTTGAACTTTCCAAAGCCTATCGCCTACTCAATCATGGCCCGACGGTTTTAGTGTCTGCTCAATACGGACAAGAACGTAATGTCATGGCTGCGGCTTGGGCCTGTGCTTTAGAATTAACGCCTGCAAAGGTCACTGTAGTCTTGGATAAAAGTACCAAAACTCGTCAACTGGTAGAGCAAAGTGGTTATTTTGCCTTGCAAGTACCCTGCTATGCGCAACTTGATCTGGTGCATCAACTTGGAACCATCAGTCAGTTTGAGCATCCAAACAAATTAGAAGAGTGCAAAACTGAATTGTTTTACCAAGATGACTTTCCCGTCCCACTGGTGGCAGGTAGTCTGGCTTGGTTGATCTGTAAAGTGATTCCAGAACCGCACAATCAACAAGCGCATGATTTATTTATCGGTTCGGTGGTCGGTGCTTGGGCAGATTCACGCGTATTCCGCGATGGACATTGGCACTTTCAAGAAGCCAGCAAAGATTTGCGTAGCCTGCATTATATTGCAGGTGGGACATTTTATCTGATTGGTGAAGAAGTTAAGGCCAAATAATCTTGGATATCAGGCAAGGCCAAACAGGCTTTGCCTCTTTTACTAATCATTGATTTTCATCAACTCACGATATAAAAGATCCAAGAACTGCTGCTGTTCTTGGTCATTTTTAAAATAACGTTGATAAAGACCACTACAGCTTTGTACATCAGCAATATTGGCTTTATTAAATGACCAATCCTTTCGATCTTTGATACTGATGCCTAGATCATCATCACAACTCTGCCATAGCTGAGAAAATCTGGTTCGTTTATCTGCATCTAACTTCTTAAAATCGGCATACACAGAATAGCCGCGCATAGATGAATTAAAAAACTGCGAAATCATGGTAACTGGTACACCACCCCAATCGATGCTTTGACCAATGGGCAATCGAATATCGGTCAGTTTATTTTCTGACATAATCTGGTCTTGTTTGCCTTTTTTGAAGTACTGTTCCTTATAAACCAAGGTGGTTCCTGCTGGAACATGGATTTTTTTAACCAGCATCGGTTGTTGTGTAACGTAATACGGATAATTTGGTCTTGAGTTGCCACCTGTCGGGTTCATATTACCGACACAGCCTGTTAAGGTCAGTGCCAATGTCATGGATAAAAAAATCATGGGTTTCATCGGTCTGATCCTTCTTGTTAAATCATTTTTATTATTCTTCGACCTTAAATCGAAATTGCTCTAGAAACAATATTCAATAGCACAAACATCAAAGTATAAAAAACCGTTATGAAATGATCTCCATAACGGCGTTTGAATGAAAGCTCAACTTATTTTGGTGCCATACGGATTGCACCATCTAAACGAATCACTTCACCATTCAAATAGGAATTTTCAGCAATATGCGCGACTAAACGTGCAAACTCTTCTGGGCGACCTAAACGTGATGGATAAGGCACCATTTGTCCTAAGGCATCTTGCACATTCTGAGGCAAGCCTTTCAACATTGGCGTTTCCATAATCCCTGGGGCAATGGTCATAACACGAATTGCATGGCGGGCCAGTTCTCGAGCAATCGGTAAGGTCATCGCTACCACAGCCCCTTTTGATGCCGAATAAGCCGCTTGTCCAATCTGACCATCAAAGGCAGCCACTGAAGCAGTATTCACAATCACGCCACGATCTTCATCACCTTCTGCAACCGTGTTTTTACTCATGGCATCTGCTGCAAAACGCAACATATTGAATGTACCTGTGACATTGATATGCAAGGTTTTTGAGAACATGGCCAAATCATGTACGCCTTCTTTACCGACGACTTTTGCAGATGGACCAATGCCTGCACAGTTAATCAGGCCATATACGCTGCCATGTTTGGCCAATACAGCTTTAAAGAACTGTTCTGCTGCCGCTTCATCGGTCACATCTAGTTTTACAAATTCTGCTGCTGCGCCCAAGGTCTGTGCTTGTTGTTCGCCAGCTTCGATATTCATATCGACGAGTGTCACAGAAGCACCTTTTTCAACTAAATATTCTGCTGTTGCTGCACCTAGGCCTGAACCGCCACCTGTAATAACAAAATGTTTTCCCTGAATTTTCATTTACGTTTCCTAGCAAATTAAAGATATAAATTTTTATAACTAAGCCTAAAGGCAAGTTTTTTCCGATACAATTTCAAAAAGTAGCAAATTTGCTGCGGCTTTTGAGCATTCGATTTCATTCTTCTCCTGTATTTTATTGATATATGAACAAAAACCTCAACCTCGATCTTAATTCGGCTAAGGACACCATTTCAAATGCTTTAATTCGTGAAGCATTAAGTGTTGCTGCAAGTCGTGGTTTAAATATTGTCAATATCGCCAATCGAGCAGGTATTTCAGCAGAACTATTGACCTCGTCTAAGGCACGAGTGCCCGTGACACAATGTGCGCAGTTATGGGTCGAACTTGCAGAAAGTATGAATGATGAATTCTTGGGCATGGATCGCCATCCTATGCGCCGAGGCAGCTATAGCCTATTAGCAAAATTAGCGTTTAATGCCGAAACCCTTGAGCAAGCCATCCACGAAATTTTAAAATTCCTAAGTCTGCTACTGGATGATATTCGTGGTGAATTGGTACAACGTGGCACCAAGGCTTATCTGATCTTGCATGATCGTGAGCATCCAAAGCGCATGTTTACCTATTCAACTTATCTGATGCTGGTGCATAGTTTAATGTGCTGGTTGAGTGATCAACGGATTGGCTTCCATAAAATGAGTTTTCGATGCCACCCACCTGTGGAACTACAAGATTATCGAGTGCGTTTTTGCGAGAACATTCAATTTAATGCCGAGCAAAACCAAATCGAGTTTGACGCGCATTATCTCAAGCATAAAATCAAAAAAGATAAACAAGCGCTCAAAGATTTTCTCAAACACACGCCTTATAACCTGATAGTACGCTTTAAAAATGAGAACTCATTAAGCTTACAGATCCGCCGTCAACTGCTGCTACAACCACCATCACAATGGGATGAACTAAAAGAGATTGCACAGCAACTGAATATGTCGACTGCGACCATTCAACGTCGTTTAAAGCAAGAGGGCGTCAGTTATCAGCAGCTTAAAAATGATATTCGCTGTGATATCGCTATTGAACGACTCAGTAAAAGTAATGATTCAATTCAAACGATTAGTGATGATCTACATTTTCATGATCCGAGTGCATTTCATCGCGCCTTTAAAAAATGGACGGGAGTCAGTCCAGGCAGTTATAGAAAATCATCACCCAATAACAAAAAACTTTTGGGCCACTCAGAATAACTGAAGGAGTAAAGGATGTATTTACCTGAAATATTTGAAGAAACAGATCTTGAAAAACTATATCAATTGATTCAAGACTATCCTTTTGCGACTTTAATTAGTTATAGTGCGGAAGGTTTGGAGGCCAATCATTTGCCCTTTCATTTATTACGTGATAAGCAAAATCAAACAGCAACACTGGTTGCACATATTGCTAAAAATAATCCGCTGCATACCCAAATTGAAAGCGGCACAGAAGTTTTGATGATCTTTCAGGGTGAGCAAGCTTATATCTCACCGAATTGGTATCCAAGCAAACAACAACACCATCGACATGTCCCCACATGGAACTATCAAGTCGTCCATGTCAAAGGAAGCATCAATTTCCTGCATGACGAAAAATCTTTACGCGGTATCTTGGCCAGACTGACACGTACTCATGAAGCCAAACAAGCAACACCTTGGAAAATGTCAGATGCACCCAGCGAATATATTGCTCAGGAGCTGCAAGGTATTGTCGGGATCGAAATTCCGATTTCACAGATCACAGCTAAGTTTAAACTCAGCCAAAATCGGGAAAAGCCAGATGCTTTGGCCGTAGTGAATGGACTACAACAACAAGGTGAAAGCCGCTTAGCCAATGCAGTACAGCAATATATCAAGGAATAAGCTGAGGATATCACTATATTTTCAATAGCAGCCCAACGCAATAATCAACATTGTTGGTGAATAAAAACAATGTTTTGAGACTGATTTGATTTTTATCTATTATCATGATTTCTAAATCAAAATAACTCAGTTGGGATGCTCTGTGATACATGTAAAGATCGCTGATATTTGATTATACGGCGCTGATTTAGCTCATGTCTTTCTTTTCTAAATTACCTCTCTCTAAGACTTTATTCGCTTTAGGCTTCTCTACGATATTTATATCCTCCAGTTTTGCTGCCATCTCAACCACGCTCAAACTTGACTACGCCTACTATGCGCCGACCAGTTTAGTGGTCAAAGATCAAAAACTGTTAGAAAAAGCACTGCCAAACACGCAAATCAAATGGGTGTTCAGTCAAGGTAGTAACCGTTCTTTAGAGTATTTAAATAGCAATAGCATTGATTTCGCTTCAACCGCGGGTTTGGCTGCGGTACTCAGTCGCGCCAATGGTAGCCCAATCAAAACGGTCTATATTCAAAGCCAGCCTGAATGGACGGCATTGGTTATTCCTGCAAACTCTCCAATCAAAAACTTAAAAGATCTCAAAGGCAAAAAAATTGCTGCAACCAAAGGCACAGATCCTTTCCTGTTTACGCTACAAGCATTAGATACGGTCGGATTGAATAAACGTGATGTTCAACTGGTGCATTTACAACACCCTGATGGAAAAACGGCCTTGGAACGTGGTCAAGTGGATGCATGGGCGGGACTAGACCCCTTAATGGCGTCTGCACAAATCCAATCTGGGGCTAAATTGCTGTATCGCAATGTTGGATTTAATAGTTATAGCGTCTTGAGTGTCAAAGATGAGTTTAGTAAACAAAGTCCTGAAGCGATTGAGGCGGTAATTAAAGCCTACGAACAAGCACGAAAATGGGCAAAAGCCAATCCAGATAAAGTTGCGGCATTGTTGGCCCGCGAAGCTAAACTACCTTTACCTGTTGCTCAATTGCAGTTGAGCCGTACCAACTTTGAGCAAAACATTCCTTCAGCGACACAAATCCAAGCCCTGAAACGATCAGGAAAAATCCTAACAGAAGAAGATCTGGTCAGAAAAGGAACTGATGTCAATCAAGTGGTTGATCAACTGCTTGATCCACGTTTTGCGCAAAAAGTTGTGAAATAAGCGATGCGCAATTCAAGTCATCATGCGGGGCTAACAAATTTTCTGGCCCAACAAAACGCACAGCCAGATAAAAAACGCTTGAATAGGACTTTGAGTGGTTGGCTAAAAGCACTGCTCATTCCAATCCTGCTGCTGATATTGTGTGAGTTTTTGGTCAGGAATGGCTATATCGAAGCGTATTTACTCCCTGCACCCAGTAGCTTGTGGCAATCTTTCTTGGATTTGGCTCAATCTGATCTGCTCCAGCACATTTACATCAGTACTTGGCGGGTGCTCGTCGGTTTTGCCCTCGGTAGTGGCTTAGCTTTGATTTTTGCGATTTGGGTCGGCTTAAGCAAAGAAGTAGAAGCCTATTTAGAACCTAGCTTTTCTGCACTCAAATCCATTCCAAGCCTTGCTTGGATTCCGTTATTATTGCTTTGGTTAGGGATTGATGAATCGTCTAAAATCACATTGATTGCGATAGGTGCATTTTTCCCGACCTATACCAATACCGTTGCCGCCATCCATAATGTAGATCGAAAGCTGATTGAGGTGGGTAAGGTTTACCATCTCAATGCATTGCAACGGGTTATCTCGATTGTTTTACCTGCCGCTTCTTCTGGAATATTGACCGGTTTACGCAATAGCTTAAGCTTATCGTGGATGTTTATGATTGCAGCCGAACTAATTGCAGCAACCCAAGGAATTGGTTATCTACTCAGTGATGGGCGAGAAACTTCACGTCCAGATATTGTAATCATTGCCATTATTCTATTGGCATTGTTAGGCAAAATTAGCGACACCTTGATGAAACGACTCGAAAATCGTTTACTCCGTTGGCGCGATAGCATTCACAAACAGGCTTAAATCCAACAGGCCAAGGTCACACGGTCATTTTGTCCATAATCCTGAATTGTTTTAATCTGGCTAAAATGATGCTGCTCAAAAATATCACGTACTGCTTGGCCTTGGTCATAACCATGTTCAAGTACAATCCAGCCATTCGGTTTAAGCCAGTCTTTACCTTGGGTAATAATGGTTTCAATATCCGCTATGCCCTGCTTAGCTGCAATCAATGCACGCTCAGGTTCTGACTTGAGCTTTTGCATATGCACATCGTCAGGATCAATATACGGCGGATTGGATACAATCAAATCAAATTGTTGTTGTTCTAAAGCCTCAAACCAAGCCCCACAGGCAAACCTCACCTGCATGAGACCATGTCGAACCGCATTGTCCTGCGCTACCTCTAAAGTCGGCGCATAGATATCAGTTGCAGTGACTTGCCATTGTGGACGTTCACTCGCAAGTGCCAAAGCAATTGCACCCGTGCCTGTCCCTAGGTCAACAATATTGGCTTGTGAACTTAATGGCAGTTTTAATACCGTTTCCACAAGGATTTCGGTATCTGGACGCGGTACCAAAGTGTCATGGGTGACTTTTAAATCGAGCGTCCAAAACGGTTGTGAACCAGTGACATAGGCCAAAGGTTCACCTTGTTCGATACGAGCCAGCCCATCTAAATAAGCTTGCTCCTGCATTTCGGTCAACTCTTGCTCAAGCCTCAATTTAAGTTCTAAGGCGTTAATACCCAAAAGATGTTCGAGTAGCCATGCCGCCTCTTGACGTTCATAGCTATCAATTTCACCTTTGATTTCTAAGGCTTGAGCAATATTCATTAGCCGCCATTTTCCTGTGCAAGCATCGCCAACTGATCTGCCTGATATTCACGATGTAAGCTATCTAACAATTCAGTTAAATCACCTTCCATAATTGCATCTAACTTATATAAAGTGAGATTGATACGGTGATCAGTCATACGACCTTGTGGATAGTTATAGGTACGAATACGCTCTGAACGGTCACCTGAACCGACCAAGTCACGGCGCATTTCTGAAGTTGCTGCATCAGCCGCTGCACGCTTGGCATTTTCTAAACGTGAGACTAACAACGCCATCGCTTTGGCTTTGTTCTTGTGCTGTGAACGCTCTTCCTGACATTCCACCACTACACCTGATGGAATATGGGTAATACGCACCGCTGAATCGGTTTTGTTAATATGCTGACCACCTGCACCTGATGCACGGTAAGTATCAATACGCAAATCGGCAGGATTAATTTCTACTGTAGTGTCTACATCGACTTCTGGCAGAATCGCAACCGTACAAGCCGAAGTATGTACACGGCCCTGTGACTCAGTCGCAGGAACACGTTGTACACGGTGTGCACCACTTTCAAATTTCAAACGACCATAAACACCTTCGCCATCAATACGGCAAATGATCTCTTTATAACCGCCATGCTCACCTTCATTTTCAGAAAGCACTTCAATACGCCAACCTTGTGTTTCAGCGTATTTGCTATACATACGGAATAAATCGCCCGAAAAGATCGCTGCTTCATCACCGCCTGTACCCGCACGAACCTCAAGATAGGCTGCGTTGGCGTCATTTGGATCTTTCGGAATCATTAACACATTTAACTGCTCTTCAAGCGCAACCAAAAGTGCTTTATTTTCTTTGATTTCTTCCTCGGCCATGTCTTTAAAATCAGGATCTGATTTCATCGTTTCAGCCGTTTCGATATCTTCTTCCGCTTGACGATATTTGCTCCAAACCTCAGTGATTTCAGTTAAATCATTATGTTCACGAGACAATTTACGAAAACGTTTATTGTCCGAAATTACTTCTACATCAGCGAGTAATGCAGTCAGCTCTTCGTGACGATCACAAAGTTGATCGAGTCTTAAACGGAGTGATGCTTTCATGGGCGGAATATCTCAAAATCTAAAGACTCAGTGCCGACGAAGCACGAGCAAAATCAAAAAATTGCGCATAGTTTACAGACTCTACTGCTTAAAAGACATAGAGAATCAGGGGAACTTACTATTCCACACCCATTTCATCACAAATTGTTCAGTTTTAGTTCTCAATGCTTGTTCTCTGACTAAGGCTTATATATAAATAATGCAAGACAAATAGAAAGATAAAACAATAGGATAATTTATGAATAATTTTATAAACCGTCCCACCTCTGCCTTTATCGCTGCGAGTTGGGTGGCATTACTCGCAGGTGGTGTAGGCTTTATGATCGGCCTCTGGAATGCCAATATGCCTTTGCATGAAAAAGGCTATTATCTCGTGATCTTGCTGTATGGGCTTTTTTCCGCAGCTTCTTTGCAGAAAACCGTGCGTGATCAACTGGAAGGGATTCCTGTTACGGCGATTTATTATGGACTCTGTTGGGCTTCGATGGCCCTATGTATTGGTCTTTTATTGGTGAGCTTATGGAATGCCGAACTGAGCATGAGTGAAAAAGGCTTTTACATCATGTCCTTTTTATTGAGTCTGTTTGGCGTGGTGGCAACCCAAAAGAATATTCGTGACTTAAACTATCAGCGTCTGCAAACTGAACTCAATCCACGTCAGTTCAAACACGAAGAGCAAACTGCGAAAGATGAATCCTTAGATTAATTAAAAAATGAATGGAGCCTTAAAATAAGGTTTCATTTTTTTTGTGCAAGGTTTAACGATCTTATTGTTTAATCGTATCTTACGCGCATTATCCTCTAAGCTCAGCAACATAACACTACAATCCAGACACCAAAGAGTAATAATTCAGAAAAGCTTCTCCACACTTTCATACTGAAACTTTGTTACATTTGCAGCCATGAAAAAGAGGTCCGCTTTATTTCGGACACGGAGTCAAAAATGAAATTAAATGCTTGGTTATGTGCTGCTATTTTTGCGAGCTCATCATTGGTTACTGCTGCTCATGCTGATAATGCAACCCGTGTTGCTGCAACGTCTGCGCTTGGTAGCGTCGTCGGTACTGCGATTGGTAAAGAAATGGGTGGAAACAGCGGCGCAATGATTGGTTCTGCTCTCGGTGGTGCTGGCGGCGCTGCAGCTGCAAGTAGCAAACGTACCCGTACTGAAGCTGCCATTGGTGGTGGTCTAGGTGGTGTTGGTGGTTATACTGTCGGCAAAAACCTAGGGGGCACGACTGGTGGTTATATCGGTGCTGCTGCTGGCGCAGCGGGTGGTTCTGCTCTAGGCCGTAAAGTCGGACAAGACCGCGACTATGACAATTACCAATCGAAAAAATACAAGAAGAAAAGAAAGCATCGTCATCACTAATTCCAAAAGCACCTTCGGGTGCTTTTTTATGGCCTAGATTTTCCCTAAACATAGATAAAATCCTGAGTAAAACACTAGGTTGAATCCTTAATCTGAACTTTTTAGAATAATCCCTTATTTTTTATATGCCTTTTATGCTGCATCATGAATACTGAATTACTCTCTCCTGCTGGTTCCCTTAAAAATATGCGTTATGCCTTTGCCTATGGGGCTGATGCGGTCTATGCAGGCCAGCCACGTTATAGCTTACGCGTCCGTAACAATGAATTTGACCATGACAATTTAAAAATCGGGATTGATGAAGCCCATGCCTTAGGCAAAAAGTTTTATGTGGTGGTGAATATCCAGCCGCATAACAGCAAACTGAAAAACTTTATCCGCGACATTGAACCGATTATTGCCATGCAGCCCGATGCGCTGATTATGTCTGATCCCGGTTTGATTATGTTGGTACGTGAACATTTTCCTGAGATGCAGATTCATCTCTCGGTACAAGCCAATGCCATTAACTGGGCCACGGTAAAATTCTGGCAAGACTATGGTTTAAGTCGGGTGATCTTGTCACGAGAACTCTCACTGGAAGAAATCGAAGAAATCCAGAACCATGTCCCAGACATTGAACTGGAAGTGTTCGTGCATGGGGCACTGTGTATGGCCTATTCTGGTCGTTGCTTGTTATCGGGTTATATGAATAAACGTGATGCCAATCAAGGCGCCTGTACCAATGCCTGTCGTTGGGACTATAAAATCCACACAGCGCAAGAAGATGCCAATGGAGATGTCACCCCTGTTCAACCAGCCAATACTCAGCAGCAATGTTGCTCAAAAACATCAAACAGCACTAATACGGCGCAAACTGTTTTGGTGCAGCGTCATGATGAAGAGATGTTTGCCGCTGAAGAAGATGAGCACGGCACTTATTTTATGAATTCTAAAGATCTACGCGCAGTGCAACATGTAGATCGTCTGACTCAGATCGGTGTAGCCTCGCTCAAGATTGAGGGTCGGACTAAATCTTATTTTTATTGTGCCCGTACTGCACAGATTTACCGTAAAGCCATTGATGATGCACTGGTAGGTAATGAATTTGATCCTAGCTTGATGACTCAACTGGAAGGTTTAGCAAACCGTGGTTATACCGAAGGCTTCTTGCGCCGCCATGTGCATAGCGATTATCAAAATTATGTCGATGGTTCATCGCATTTTGACTATCAACAATTTTGCGGTGAAGTCACTGCACGTCATGGCGACCATATTCGCATTGAGGTTAAAAACCGTTTTGTGATTGGTGATTCACTTGAGCTTATGACACCCAAAGGCAATATCCACTTCAAATTAGAACAGATGCGTGATCTTAAAGGCAATACCATTGAAAGTGCCAAGGGTTCAGGGCATATCGTAGAAATTCCATTTTCCCCAGAAGTCGATATTGAATATGCACTGTTGATTCGTAATTTGCCCCATGCCACAACCGAGTTACGATCTACGGCTTTGGCCTATTCGGCAGATTAAGATGGCACTAATGATTACTAACGCATGTATCAATTGCGATATGTGCTTACCTGAATGCCCCAATCAAGCGATTAATGAAGGTGCAAAAGTCTATGAAATTGATCCACAACGTTGCACTGAATGTATCGGTTTCTACACAGCACCCACCTGTCTTGCTGTCTGTCCCATCGACTGTATTCAGCCTGACCCAGCGTGGCTGGAATCTCCTGATCAACTGCTGATTAAATTCCATAACCTGAATCTATTCAAGCATTAAGGACTCACTAAAAGATAGGCACAAGCATCGCTATCAAATTACAAAGTGCCTATCTCGCTTTTAATTGATTGCACTTGATCCTGATTTTGCTATTCAGCATCCGCACTGGCATCAAAATTGCTAATTAGTATTACGTTTTATTTAATTAGTATTACTACGGGTGTGCACCTATGCATCATTCAGTACTGTCAAAAAGCAAAAAGCTTTATTTGAGTTTGGGGTCTTTTCTAATTCCCATCCTGATCTGGAGCTGTGTCAGTTACTTACCCTTTATCTGGCATCCACAAGTTCAAATTACCAATGCAGGCTCAGCCACTTATCTACAGGCAGGCACCCGAATAGATAAGCAGGCTTATTATGCAGAGGCACAAGATGCCGTCAATCAAGGCAAAACACCGCCTACAGGTATTCTGGTCAATCCCATTTATTTGCCTGCACCGCATCAAGTGGCGAAAGCCTTATTTACGTCCTTTACCACTCCACCTCAACAGGCCGATGCGCCGTGGTTACATCAAAGTCTATGGCACAGTATCAAGATTGTTTTTACGGCGTTTTTTATTTCTTCATTGATCGGTGTGCCGTTGGGTATCCTGTGTGGTTTTTCCAATACTATCTCTAAGCTGACTGAACCCTTTGTCGAGTTCTTTCGCTACCTACCAGCACCTGCCTTTGGGGCATTAGCAGTGGCGATTTTAGGTATTAATGATGCCCCGAAAATTGCCATTATCGTGATTGGTACCTTATTTCAGCAAATTCTGATCATTGCCAATACCACTCGAATGGTTGACCGCGGCTTGGTTGAGGCAGGCTATACCCTAGGCACCAATAAGCTTAAAAGCCTGTTCCATGTGGTGATTCCTGCGGCACTACCCGACATTTATCGAGATCAACGGGTGTTGCTCGGTTGGGCATGGACCTATCTGATCGTGTCAGAACTGATTGGTGCCACATCAGGAATTACCTGGTTCATTACTCAACAAGCGCGTTATCAGAACTTTGACAATGTCTATGCCGCCATCCTGATTATCGGGGTAATTGGACTGTTGTGTGATTTGATTTTAATGAAACTGGGTAGTTCCCTGTTTAAATGGAAAAAAGGAGTATAAATATGGCGGATAATTTTGATGCCAAAGCCTATTTTGAGCATATTTATACGCGTCCCCTAATGTTGGAAACTAAGCAACTAACACAAATTTTTCAGCATGGTGATTCAGAACGAACCGTGCTGAACCAAATTGATTTACGTATTCATAAACGTGAGTTTGTTTGTGTGATTGGTCCTTCTGGCTGTGGAAAATCAACTTTAAGTCGTGTGGTTGCAGGTCTAGATGACTACCACAGTGGCGAGGTTCTGGTTGAGGGGCAAAAGATTAAAGGCCCAAGTTCAGAACGTGGCATGGTGTTTCAAGGCTATACCTTATTTCCATGGAAAACCGTTAAAGAAAATGTGATGTTTGGCCCTTTGATGAAAGGCATCAGTCAAACCCGTGCCGAAGAAATGGCACGTGAATGGATCAATATTATTGGCTTAGAAAAATATGAAAATCAGTTCCCACATGAACTTTCTGGTGGGATGAAACAGCGTGTCGCCATTGCCCGTGCTTTAGTCAATGAACCCAAGATATTACTCATGGATGAACCCTTTGGCGCGCTCGATCCCTACACCCGACAAAAAATGCAGAAGCATTTGATGGACTTGTGGCAAAACATTGATATCACCATATTATTTGTCACGCATGATATGGATGAAGCTATTTTATTGGCAGATCGTATTGTGGCCTTAAAAGCCAATCCGGGCGAGATCAAAGAGATTATCGAGGTGAATTTACCACGCCCACGGACAATTGAGCTGATGCATTCGCCTGAATTTAAACAACTACGGGAACGGGTTGATCTGTTGGTACATCACCAAGAGGAACAACTCGACCCTGCACTACAAGATTTACCTAAAATTCCACGTATGACCCAAATGAGTACACAGAAATAAAATAGCGTTTGGGACGACCCAATCTGCTTCATTTATTGCTGGACGACCAGCCAATGGTGAATCTCATGAACCATGATTATGTGTTGCCCTTAATTGATATTTCACTCCTCAACAGTGAGCGTTTAGAAGATCGCAAACAGGTGGTGAAGCAACTTGATCAAGCTTGTAAAGAGGTTGGCTTCTTATACATTCAAGGGGAACAATTTCAGCCCGAACTGTTCGATCAGTTAAAACAAGTTGCACAACACTATTTTAGCCAAGACCATGCCACTAAAATGCAACATTATATTGGTCTTTCCGAAAATCATAGTGGTTATGTGCCAATCGGTGAAGAACAGTTTAAAGCCAATGTCTATGATCTAAAAGAATCCTATGACATCAATTATGACTATCTCGGTGAGCTGTATCGTCGTCCTTTACTCGGCCCAACACTATGGCCTGAAGATGCCCGCTTTAAACACACCGTCTTAAATTATTATCAGCATATCAAAGCCATCGGCAATCAGCTATTTAAAGCTTTTGCCTTAGCACTTGATTTGAATGAGGACTTTTTTGAACCACATTCAAAGCATGCACCAAGCCAATTGAGGCTGATTCACTACCCTTACAATCCCGAGGCACAAGATCAATCAGGCATTGGTGCACATACCGACTATGAATGTTTTACCCTTTTATTTCCAACAGCAGAAGGTTTACAAGTACTCAATAAACAAGGTGAATGGATCGATATTCCCTTAATTGAAAACACCATGGTAATGAATATTGGCGATATGATGGAGATCTTATCTAATGGTCGTTATTTGGCAACCAAACATCGTGTAAGACGAGTACAGCAAGAACGTTACTCTTTTCCGCTGTTCTTCTCCTGTGATTATGACTATCTGATTCAGCCACTGATTCCCAATGAAGCACCGTTATACCCGCCTATGAAAGGCGGTGAGCATCTATTTAATCAAACCGCTCAAACTTTTATGTACCTCAAGCAACGCATTCAATCAGGTGAGCTGGTACTTGAAAATGCCCGCCCGCTGTACTCCTTTGGTTTAAATGAACAAGGAGCAGGTGAATGAATCTAATCAGCTTACTCGCGCAACTAGAGCCAACTGCAATTGATGATCACTTGCCCTTACCCCGCTATTTATTGGGATGTTTTAGACGTAAAAGTATCAGTTTCTTCAATGGCATGACGGACGAAAAGACCATTGTGTATTGGTTTCAGTCCAAATCTTTCAGCATTGACCTCCGACTGATCGATGCCAATCAAACTGCAGTGCATGAGCGACAAGGATGGATTGGCGATACCTTATGGGATTCAGAGCGTGAATTACTCTCTTGGCAGGTGCATCAAAACTATCAGAATCATATTCAATGGCCTGAACCAGCGAAACTCTACCCGATCGGCAACAGTATTTTAGAGTTTTCACCTTCCCATGCCTATGTAGAGGATTGGCGGCAACAGGCTCAGCAGGGCTTATTGCTTGGTTTACGATTATTCCAGATGCAAAATGTGGCAACACAACAGATGATAGCTATGGATGGTGGCTTGATGATCAGCGATCAGCACATGGCTTATGCTCAATCACGCCTTCCTCAACAACAAAAGCAACTGAAGAATAGCCGGATTGATCATCCTGAAAATGATCTAAAAGCAATTGAAAGCTATGAAGTTTCAGTTGCTTTAAATGGTTCTTCTATTGGTTTTAGTACAATCAGCAGTCGTTTGCAGCAATCGATTTCACTCGATGATTTTGAAATAGAAGATGCCAACACTCTGACTCAACTAAAACAGATTGAAGGTGAGCTGTATCGACTTTATTTTCACGTGGATATCTATCAACCTGATTTTGTATTTAATACCACAACCGCAACCACCACGGATACACAACAATGGCTGGCTGCTGAACAAAAGCATTTATTAAAAAATGCCACGCGAACTTACTAATACTGTTTCTATCTGATTGATTCTAAAAAGGACAATCAATTCTTTAAAAAGATTGTCCTTAAAATTTTAAAATCCAGAAATAAAAAAATCGTTCTATGAGAACGATTTTTTTTATAAATTAGCTATTTCAACTCATCCACCAAAGCTGGATAAATCAAGCCATCCACATCCACTTCAGTTTTATAAATCCCATTACTGACATTGAATTGATTGACGTGATAGGTCGAACCATAAATCGAATCAAAGCCTGTTCCCTTCTGAAACACTTTCTTATTCGCTGCGATATCCAGTAAATGTGTCCCCTCAATAAATTGCTCATATTGTTGAGGATCAACACCAACACGGTTGGCCATGATTTTTACCGCATCAGCGTGGGTTGCAGGGTCTTGGATGTATTTCACCGTTTTATCCCACACTTGGATCAGCTTTTTCCAGTCCTCTTGATGCGCCGATAAATGAGCTGGATTCACCGCAAGCGTATCGTAGATCAAACCTGGCTTATCTTTGGAACTATAAATAATCTTGGAACCCGCCACTACTTTTAACGCTTGATTGGCAACGGGTTGCCATACTGCAATCGCAGCAATATCCTGACTGCCAAACACTTGAGGAAGTTCATTGGTTACTGAATTGACCAGTTTAATATCTGAGAATGGAATCTTGGCATCGGTCAAAGCCGTCGATAATAACAGGTGATCGACCAAACCCTTTTCTGTTGCTATGGATTTGCCTTTTAAATCCTGAATGCTGTTGATGCCATTCTTGGCAATAATCACATCATTGCCCGCAGAATAATCCGTCACCATAATGATCATGCCCTTGCTCCCGCCCGAGGCATTGACCAAATTATCGCCATTGGTAATAAACACCGCATCGAGTTGATTGGCAGCAAAAGCAGAAATTGAGGCTGAATAATCAAACCATTTAAAGTCAACATTCAACCCTGCATCTTTGAGCCAACCTTTTTCAATCGCCACTTGCCAAGCCACCCAACCTGGCCAATCACTATATCCAATTGTAATAGGCGTGGTTGTCGTTAGCTCTTTGGCCTCGGTTGCTTTTTCCGCCGTTGGCACTTTTGCGGAATTATCACACGCGCTAAGCACCAGCCCGAACAGCACTGAAACAGATAACGTTGCTATTGCTTGCTTCATAATCACCCCATATCTTTTTTGAAAATTTTGCTCAGAGCACATCTAAATTACGTGTTGAGCGACACTACCGATGCCGCTGCGTCCTAATCGTTTTGCTGTAAGGGTGGCATCACGGCATCCATGAGTTCCAGATGTCCTTTAATCACCCCTTTTAAAGCAGTAAATTGCTGACTAATTTGTTTAAGATCATTACTGCCACCTTGTAACAGCATGACTTCCAATATTTTTTGTTGATCCAGTTGAATATGTAATGAACTGATCACCTGTTCTAAAAATTTCTGTTGTAAGTCTAAGAGTTGCATACGTAACGGCATACAACTGGCGTCATACAACAAGGTTAGTGTGCCGACCATGACTGCATTTTGCTGTGCCTGTTCAGCAATGAGATGCTTATTGATCATGTCGACAATCGCCTGAGAGCGACTTTCATAATGCTCTTCGACAATGGTTTGATCTAAGGCTTCAACCGTTTTTTCAGGGACGGTAATACTGATTCGAGTCAGTTTAGGACGTGCATTTATCATGATCAGTCTATTGTTTAGAAACTTGGTTTTGCTTTACATACAGACCTGCTCGGACCGTAAGTAAATTGGCAAAACAGCGCGCTGCAACTTTGAAATACTGAATTAGGATTGATTGCGTTTTCATAACCACCTCAGTCTTAGTAATACCAAATTTATAATTCGTAATATTTAATGCAGTATCTATGCCAATTTTTTAGCCAAATAAAGTAGAAAACCCGTGTGAATTGCTGAATAAATGCACACAAAAAAAGCCCGATGTTTCATCATAGGGCCTTTTCTGCATCATGGATTTTGATTGCTATCCAGCAGGTGCAAGCGTAAACAATGCCTGTCCTGTTTTTACCGTTTGCGCTTTATCAATCAAGATACTATCGACTTTCATTTTTGCAGGCGCAAGGATTGGAATTTCAATTTTCATTGCTTCAATTACCGCCAAGGTTTCACCTTCTTCAATAATATCGCCTACGGTACATTCAATTTTCCAGACCGAACCCGGCATATGTGACTCCACGATCATGCCACCATTCGGAACTATGATTTCTGAATCATCCAGTACTGCATCCATACTTTCAGAAACATATTCAGCCAAGCCTGCTTCATGCCAGCGACGGCGTTCCGCTTCAAAATTACTTTGTTGAATCTGTTTAAAAGCCTGAATACTGCTTTGATTGTCTTTTAGAAAAGCATTGTAGTCTTTGAGATTCAGCACCCCTTCTTCGATCCGCAGTTGCAAACGTCCTGCTTTAAAGTCTTCCCGCATTTCCAACAGCTCAGGCTCAGACACTTCATAGAAACGGATTTGGTCAAAGAATCTGAGCAACCACGGTTTGTGCGCTTCAAAATTCGGATTTTGACGATAACGGCTCCACACCTGTGTGGTACGTCCTACAAACTGATAGCCACCCGGCCCTTCCATGCCATAAACACACATATAAGCCCCACCAATTCCGACGGCGTTTTCAGGTGTCCATGTTCGAGCAGGATTATATTTAGTGGTAACTAAACGGTGTCTCGGGTCTAGCGGTGTCGCAACAGGTGCACCCAGATAAACGTCTCCCAAGCCCATTACCAAATACGCCGTGTCATAGACCACATCTTTAACGGCTTGCTTTGATGCAAGACCGTTAATACGGCGAATGAACTCAATATTATCTGGACACCATGGTGCATCTGGACGAACCAATTGCGTATATTTTTCGGTGGCAAGTTGGGTTTGCGAATCTTCCCAAGCCAGTGGTAAATACACAGTTCTAGACGGTACCTGCATATTTTCAATATCGGGTAATTCACTTTCAGCCACCTGTAACAAGCGAAGTAAATCCAGTTGCTCTAGAACCATTGAATCATAATGAATCTGCAATGAACGAATGCCTGGGGTCAAATCAATGATGCCCTGAATATTTTGTTGCTGCATCCATTGCATTAAGGCATGAATACGAAAACGTAAATTGAGATCTAAGACCAATTCACCATATTCTACTAACAGATATTGGTTACCTGCGGGGCGATAGCTCACTTTGGGTTTGTCGGCACCCTGATCCAAAGTCGCCAACACGGCATTTTTTAAAGTGACAGGCTCTGCTTTGAATATAGGTTCAAAATTAATCTGTGATGCCGTTTCATTCTGTAAGGCCGATTGATAACGCTGTTCTAACTGTTGCGCCTGTGCATAACTGACAGGGATAAATCTCACTTTATCACCTGCTTTGAGTTGACCTAATTTCCATAACTCTGAGTTGATCACCACCGCAGGGCAAACAAAGCCGCCTAAACTCGGGCCATCAGGCCCCAAGATAATTGGCATATCCCCAGTGAAATCAATGGCACCAATCGCATAGGCATTGTCATGGATATTCGATGGGTGTAAGCCCGCTTCGCCGCCATCAATCCGTGCCCATTCAGGTTTCGGGCCGATCAAACGAATACCGGTACGACTCGAGTTAAAGTGAATCTCCCAGTCTTGATCAAAAAACATGGCAACATCATTCGGCGTAAAAAAATCAGGTGCACCATGCGGACCATACATGACCGCGATTTCCCATTCGGTTTTAAAACTTGGGATTTGTTCAGGTTTTAATGCAACTGTTTGCTCGGTTTTCGCCTCCGTGATTGGCAACATATCGCCCATCAGTAAATTACGCCCTGCATGACCACCAAATTGCCCTAAGGTAAACGTGGCTAAACTGCCCAAATACGCAGGCAGATTAAATCCATGCTTAATCCCAATATAACTACGGCAACCCGTACTGATACGACCGCATTTTAACACCTGACCTTTACGCACATTAATGGTTGACCACATCGCGACTGGCTGACCATCCAGACTGACCTCCATCTCACCACCTGTGATGGCAATCTGACTGTCACAATGAAATTTTAAAGTCGGTCCAAGTAAAGTACATTCTAGTCCCGAACTGTTAAATGCATTGCCCAACAATTGATTGGCAACATTCAAGCTCAATGCATCCATCGCACCTGAAGGCGGAACACCCACATCCCAATAGCCCAAGCGACCTGTTACATCTTGCACTGCAGTTTGAATCCCTGCCTGTAACACCTCTATTTTTTGGGTTTTCCATTCAAACTGATTCAAGAAACGGGTGGTTTGTGTGCCTTGCCCAAATACCTCCCCCGCAATAATTTCCTGTAAGTATTCGAGATTGGTTTCAATCCCTGCAATCTCTGTATTACTTAGGCTATTTTGCATAGCAACGATGGCCTGCTCTCGATCCGTTGCCGTCACAATAATTTTTGCAATCATCGGGTCATAGAATGAGGAAACATTTGAGCCAGTTTCGACCCATGTTTCCACCCGTGATTGCGGGTCAAATTTGACACTGGTCAATAAGCCCGCGCTGGGTTGAAAGTTCTTAATCGGATCTTCGGCATATAAACGCACTTGAATCGAATGACCTTTGGGCGGTGCAATCTGTTGCGGTGCTTGCCAATCCCCACTGGCCAAGCTCACCATCCATTCAACCAGATCAACGTCATACACCTGTTCCGTCACCCCATGTTCCACTTGCAAGCGTGTATTCACTTCTAAAAAGTAGAACTGTTGTGTATCGGTATCCATCACAAATTCAACCGTACCTGCAGAACGATACTGCACCGACTGCATCAATTGAATGGCAACCTGTTGAATATAAGTGCGTTGCGTATCATTCAAATGTGGTGCGGGTGTTTCCTCAATCACTTTTTGATTACGGCGTTGTACCGAACAATCACGCTCACCAAGTGCAATGACATGGCCTTGACCATCGCCAAAAATTTGCACCTCAATGTGACGGGCATTTTCGACAAACTTTTCCAGATACAGTCCTGCATCTTTAAAGTTCGCTTGCGCCAGATAGGAAACAGTTTGATAGGCTTCTTTTAATTCCTGTTCATTCCAGACCAGACGCATGCCAATACCGCCACCGCCTGCGGTGCTTTTCAGCATCACGGGATAGCCAATCTGATCGGCCTGAAGCAATGCATCATCCAAGTCGATAAGCAACTGACTACCTGGTAGCAAGGGTACATGGTTCTGAATCGCCAATGCTCGTGCGGTATGTTTTAGACCAAAATCGCGCATTTGCTGTGAGGTCGGACCAATAAAGGCTATACCGTGTTGCTCGCACAGATCACAAAATGCGGCATTTTCTGATAAAAAACCATAACCTGGATGAATTGCTTCAGCCCCAGTGTGCTGTGCTGCAGCCAGAATTTTTTCAATATTTAAATAGCTTTGTTGTGCAGCTGAATCGCCGATAAAAATCGCTTCGTCGGCTAAACTGACATGCAAGGAGTCCCGATCCGCTTCGGAATAGACCGCAACCGATTGAATCCCAAGTTTTTTTAAGCTACGAATGACACGACAGGCAATCGCCCCACGATTGGCAATCAGTACTTTTTTAAACATTATGCCACCTCACGCGTCACGTATAACAAGTTGGATTTTGGTCGGGTTATAGGCATTACAAGGATTATTCAATTGCGGACAATTTGAAATCAGGACGATCAGATCCATTTCGGCTTTGATCTCGACATATTTACCCGCTGCAGACACCCCATCTTCAAACTTTAAATGGCCTTCAGCGGTTACAGGTACATTCATAAAAAAGTTAATATTGGGACCAATATGACGCACATTGAGCTGATGCTTTTTGGCGATCGGATGTTGTGCCAAGGCATACATGAAATTATTGCGGCAACTGTGCATCGGATATTTATCATGTGCATAACGAACGGTATTGCTTTCACATGAACATGCCCCACCTAAGGTGTCATGTCTGCCGCAATTGTCATCGATAATAGTGGCAATTGGGCGGGCAAAATTACTAAATAAGATCGTGCCTTTTTCCAGATAAAGCTGCTGATTTTGCGCCAAGGTATCGGTTGCGCTATAACGTTCTTCAGCGTTGTTGGCACTGATAAATAAGGTATCAACAGCTTGGTTTCCTTCCAGATCAATAATGCGGAAATACTGACCTTGTTTCACCTCACCCATCCATGCTTCACCTGCAAGGCAAATCTGGTCTAAAACAATCTGTTCAATTTTTGCTGATGCTGTCATTTTCTCGCTCCCCACCTTAATTCGACAATGCGTAATAGCGTGTGTTATTGGCAAAACCACGCTGATTTTGAGCACATGAATCCCGACAAACATCCTGTTCAGTTAAGGCATTGGCTTTGAATAGACGAAGTTGGATATCGGAGGGTTGATACTGTGTAGATAAATCGAGTGGATGTGGTGCCGCAGAAAGAAAAACCAGACAATCCATTTCAAAGCGCAGTTCAATCTTTTGCTGTTGATTGTCGTCTGTGACATAACTTAATCGACCATGATCGTCGGGCTGGACTTTTGAAAATAAATTTACTGTTGCGCTCAAATCGGCTTGGCCTAGACCAAATTTGGTCAATTCCACCAATAAACTATCTAGACCATTTTGATGCATGTCATTACGCGCATCCTGAAAGTTTTTTTTGCCAAAATTTTGTGCAATCTGCTGTGCGGTACTTGGACCGCAAAACACATCATTCCAGCCATGCTCATCTTGAATAATGGAGGCCATCACACGGCCAAGATCTGAGTACAAAACATGCCCTGTCGAGAGAAAAGCCGTATGCTGTGCTTTTAGACTATCGGGCATATTAAAACGCTCCAGCTTGTCATCAGCATTGACACAGAACAAAGACACATTGGCCTGCTGCCCCAGCGCTTCAAGCTGTAAAACTGCCCCTCGTTGAATCCGACCCGACCAATGATGCCCACCAGGCAATGTTTCTTGCCACAGTATTTTATTGTCGTGATAGAACGATTGATTCATAACAAACCCCTTGCGGATACTTAACCTCGTTATGGCAATATGCCTGACCTCCCGGGCTTTTATCCCTCCGTGTAGTTCTATCGAACCGTTATCTCTCGGACCAGTCATGTCTCCATGCGGATACATCGGAACCCTAGACAACTTTATCTATGTTGTTATGAAGCAAAAGACATGCCAATTTAGTAATACGATTTTGCATATTCGTAATACTCAAAAGGTCATTTTTAGCTTGTTCAGAGTGCATTTTAAAAAACAAAGCACCAATTTGATGCTGTGGGTTCACCATCACTTTTTTATTTTTAAATCGAATTGCAGCATGGTAGATAAGAAAAATGTATCAAGTTCATTTAGATAAAAGTAACG
The DNA here is from genome assembly GCF_001682515.1 of Acinetobacter gyllenbergii. NCBI lineage: Bacteria > Pseudomonadati > Pseudomonadota > Gammaproteobacteria > Moraxellales > Moraxellaceae > Acinetobacter > Acinetobacter gyllenbergii. Next base: position 442,494 of record NZ_KV575261.1, read on the forward strand.
ACCACTTTTTAGCTATATTTTTTATTTATCCTACATTTTTCACGACAAAGAAAACAATTCAAACCTTTGAATAATATAAGTTTAAAATAAAAATCCGCACCCCCTTGTGCGTCACAGTTTGTCGCTCAAGAAACAGCATTGATGTATTTCACAACTTATTCATCACAAAATGAATTTAAAGAAGCATGGCAGGCATCGTGATATTTCACCTGCTTTCCCATGATTCTTTTTATGAATACGGTGTTTTTTTATCCGTGTTTCAAATAATGAAAACCAATAATTTTTTATAAGATGGTAATGATATGAAAATGAATAAGCTGTTGCTGCACATGTTAGCAACCCCCTTTTTAGTCTCCTCAATCTATACCCATGCCGCTTATCAAGATGAGCGCTATGGACTCACCGCATTGACCGCACAAGCCCAAAATGTTCAGTCCTGTACCCCTGGGATCGATGCAATCTCCCGACAAATTACGACGGGCAGTACCGATATTACTGGCCCCTTAGCCTTTACCCGAAGCTATGAAACCGCGCTGCAATTAGGTTTCAATCCGAGCTACCGCTCAAATGATGCCAAAGTCCTCGATGAAGCATTTGCTGTGACTTATCTGGAAGTCAGAGCACTTTTTGGCGCGGGTTGGAGTCATAATTATGATTTCCGTTTAAATACTATCGGTACCCAGGCTTATACCTTAAATATGCCTGGTGGCGGCTTACCCATGACTTTTGCCAAACAAAGTGATGGCTCGATTAAAATGTCCAATACGAGTCTGGTACCGATTACCACGGATACCGAGTACAAAATTACTGACAATAACCTTTCTGTCATTGTGAACATCAACGGTGTAGAAATTACTTTCCAAGCACTGTCAGGTTCAAGAGGACTGTTGCAGAATTTCCAAGCGACTCAGGTCAAATATCCTGGTGGCAAAGTCATCAATATGACCTATTCTCCAGTCTCACGTTCTGGGGCCGTTGCAGGTTATTTGCTGACGGGCGTTACAGACAATCGCGGCAATAGCTTGAAAATAAGCCGAAATAATATGACAGGGTCTGATACCTCGACATTGGGCTTACAACTGCAAGGCATGATTAGCAGTGTTGAATCCTCTCCAAATGCACTGAATAAACAAATTGCCAATTATAGCTATGTAATTCAGCCTGTAGTCTGGAACAGTACGACAAAAAATCTGCCTAAATTAGTAAAAGTGATATCAACAACTAATGGTACTGAAGACTATACCTATACAGACTATACCCATAATGGCTTATTTAAAGACAGAGCCAAAACAGATGTTGGGGTTATTCTGCCGATCTTAAGTAAATACGCCAAATCTGGACAGGCGTTATTTAACTGGGAGACAACCGCAGATAGCATCGCCAGCTATAGCGATAAAGCTTTAGATTACGCCTCATTGCGTTTTAATGAAAATGTAGATGGTGGTACGCTGACTCTTTCGGGCCCACACCCTTCCACCGCATCGGTTGCAACTGAAGTCTTTAGTTTGGCCAATAGCACAGATGGTTCTAATCGCCTGTTCTATAATTCGACCAGTGGCTTTCCGTGCTTGAGTTATAACGGCAAACCACTTAAGAATCTGGTTTTTTCCAAGAAAATTCGCCGCCTCAGTGAGGTTGTAGACAAGAATGGTAATAAAACCACACTCGGTTTTGATGTTAATAATCGCTTAACCTCTCTCGCCGAAGCCGTGGGTTCAGCCAGTCCCCGTACCACAACCGCAAGTTACAGCACGGCATTTGATATTCCGTCAAGCATTCAACGCGGCAATCAGACTCAAACCAACAGCATTAACACGGCTGGTCAGATTACTCAATCTGTTCTAAGTTCATCTCAGGCTGGCAGCACCTCCAAAACCACAGACTATACCTATCTGAGCAATGGTCTGGTTTCGACTGTGGATGGGCCGCGCACAGGCACGATTGATAAGGTGACTTTTGGCTACGATGCATACGGCAATAAGGCCTCAGAATCTCAGGTCGTAAACGGTACAACCCGTACCACCAGCTATGTCGGTTATAATGCGCTTGGTCAGCCTGAACGTATTGTTTACCCAACTGGCTTAGTCGATAAGTTTGTCTATAATGCGGATGGTACTGTTGCCAGCAAAACCACAGGTACGGGAACTGCGACGACGACTATCACCGGTAAAACCACCAGTTATACTTATGATACGTTGAAGCGCTTAAGTACGGAAACCAATCCCGATGGCGAAAAAACCGCATATGCTTATGATATCGCTGGACGCCTCATTAAAACCACCTTAGCAGATGGCAGTTTGCTCAATAAGAGCTATCACGGTAATGGGATCGTTGCTTTAGAAAAACTGACCGATAGTACTGGTGCAACGATCTTTAATCAAAGTTCCACAACATTGGACGCCAATTTCCGTCCACTTAAAACCGTCAGTGGTACAGATGCCGCTAAAAACTGGGTCACGAACAGCTATGACCTCAATGGGAATCTCACCCAAACGGCTTCTGCCTTGGGAATTACCGAAAAATGGTCTTATGATGTTTTAAATCGTGTCCTAACCCATACCGATGGCCTTGGCAATATTGATAAAAAGACCTATGACCTACAGGACAATACACTCACAGCACTTGATGCCTTAAATGCAGGAACCAATCCCTATGCTTATCGCAATGGTAAAGTCTTAACCAAAGAGATCAATACAGATTATGGCACCAAGAGCTATAGCTACAACGAAGCAGATCTACTGACTCAGTCTGTGTACGGAACACGTAAATGTGACAATCTGAATATCGATGCTTTGGCACGTGTTGGGCAAACAGCCTGTACGCATTCAACCACAACGACACCTGCCAACCTGTTGAGTAATCTGAGCTTTGCTTATGACCAAACTCGTTTTGGTCGCTTGGATAAAGTCAGCTCTAATGACACAGCTTATGGCGTAGATACCAGTTATGGCTATGATGCTTATGACCGTATCATCAGTAAATCTCAAACCAACAAGGCCATCACCACGTGGACAGGAACCAAACCAAGCTTAGCTGTCGCTTATGCCTATACTGTTGGTGATAAATTAAGTAGTTTGACCTTACCCTCTGGGCGTAAGTTGGCGTATAGCTATGATGTGACCAAGAAGAACTTACTCACCAATATCACATTAGATGGCGCTGCGCTGATTCGAGCAATCACGTATGATGCAGGCGGTCAAATGACAGGTTGGAACTGGGGTGCTGGAGCCGCAAGTTATACGTGGAGCTATGATGCGGTCAAGAATGGTGCTGTTCAGTCCATTAGCAACAAAAATAATGCGGGTGCTGTCAACTATAGCTTGGCATATGCTTTTGATAACGATGGTCGTGTTAATAAACTCACTCGTAACAATGGTTTGGTTGATAGCTTTAGTTATAGTAATGCGGATCGCCTGCTTACCGAAACTCGTGTTAATGGCAGTACCAATGTTTTCGGGATTACTTATACTTATGACAAAAATGGTAACCGTTTAAGTCTTGCCGCGACAGGGACACATCAACAACCTCAGGCGAGTGTGGCCTATACATATACAGGCAATAAGTTAGCGACCATTGCGGGTGCAGCAGTTACGCATACTGCCAATGCCGAATTGATCTATGGTGGATTTACTCCGACCTATGACAATGCAGGTAATCGCCGTGAGGATAAAACCACAGGTGGTGCTGCAACGACTCCTCAGTACTATATGACTTATAACCACAAAAATGAGCGGACTGTTCGTGGTTATCAAGCCAATGGTTCAGCATGGAAAGCCAATGCTGTTCAGTATGTTTATGATGAAAACAGTCATTTGATTGGTGAATATAGCGCTGATGGTGTGCCACTGGTTGAATATGTTTGGATGGGTGACAAACCTGTCGCTGCAATTTATGGCTCTGGTGCAACCAGCAAAACATACTGGATCGTCACTGATGCGCAAAATACGCCACGCCGTTTGATTAATGCAGCGGATGCTTCAACAACTGTATGGGCTTGGGACAGTACTGCTTTTGGCGTAGGTGTTCCAAGTGTTCAGACGGTGAAGTTTAACCTTCGCTTCCCTGGTCAGTATTATGATGAAGTGACTAAACAGCACTACAACCACAATCGTTTCTATAACCCTGCTTTGGGGCGTTATGTTGAACCTGACCCGATCGGGCTTGAAGGTGGATTGAATCCTTATATTTATGTTGACTCAAATCCAACCAACAAAATAGATCGTTATGGAAAATACGCAGAAATAGAATATAGTGGTTCAAATGCTAGAGTTACTATTCCTGTATATTTTACTGGTCAAGCAAACGCTATTCCTAATGTTATCAATCAATGGAAAAAAGAGGTCGAGAAAGCCTGGTCTGGATCGTATGCAGGATATGATATTAATGTTGTCCTTGACATACTGGATCAGCCTAGTTCTACTATATACAAAAATATAAATATTATTGATGTAAAATGGGGGTCTGAGCGTCAAATGAACTGTACCGGTTCCAGAGGTTTAGGTGGGTGTGCAGCCTATATTTCCGATGATGCTGATAAACCAGGAATTTGGAATCGAGGACTATTTTTTTCTGATACTAAATTAGGATCTATCGTACATGAATTTGGCCACATAATGGGATTTAATGAAGATATGTACTATACCCCTTCAGGTCATCCTTTTTCTATTCCTAAAGCTGGGTGGGAGCAAGATATTATGGGCAATACTAGTAGTGGGCGTGTTACTAACAAAAGTTGGTCGTATATCCTTAAAAATGGAAATACAGCTCTATTTAAAAAATAATGCTAAGAACTCAAACTTCTATTAATTAACTTTCAATAGCAAGTACTCTACTTGCTATTGATATATTAAAAGGTAAACAGTGAATAATTTTATGAAAAAAAACATCTTTATAATATCTAGTATTGTTCTAGCATCTTCTACTGGTATCCAAGCTAAAACAATAAATATACATAATATATCATTAGTTACACCTGATGATATATTTTTCAAAAAAGATGTAGGACCAGATTTTGAACTGTACTACTTCTACAAAAACAATGACAATATTCTAAATATGTATATTGGCAATTTCCCCAATAAGAGCATACTGGAAAAGCCAATAAAATATCAAGAATTTAATTTAAACAACCAACCAAATGTAAAAATCCCTTATTGGTTTTGCAATAATCTCAAGACAGAGGTTTGTTTACGAGAGGAATTATTAATTTCAAATAGTGGACCTGCAACCACAATACAATTTTTCTACAAAACAAAAAAAGAACATATGGAAACTTCAAACAATATTATAAAAAGCTTAGCAGCCCCTAAGATAATAACTAAATTAGATACATTAGTATCAACCACTGATAATACAGAGTTCCCATTATATCCTTGTTTCAATATTACCATCCCAAAAAATCTTCAAATAAATGGATTAGTAAATACAGAAAACACTACGATAAGTAGCCATTTAATAAGAAATATACCATCAAAAATTGAAAAAACAGATAGAATTGGTTTTATAACAATAAAAAACACTACAACCCATCAGCAAGAAGAGCTTAAAAAAAACACATCTATTGATTTTCTTCCTTTTTTTGAAAATCTTAAAACTAAATTCCAGCAAATAAATATTAATACACTAAACCTATCAGACAAGGAGCACCCATACTACAAAAATATTATAACAATTCCTTTTAAATTTAATGAGAATCAATACTACTCAACAATCATTTCTGAAATAAGATCAGATGATGATGGATTAACCATCCTACAAATATTAAATAGTATAAAACCATCAGAAGATAAGGATTGTAAATTTGAACAGTGAATGTTTTCATTCTGCTTATAATAGGTATAGTCACTTGATTGGTGAGTATACTGCTGATGGTGTTCCACCGATCGATATGTATGGATGAGTGATAAACCTTTCCTTGCAATTTATGGCTCTGGTGTAACCAGCAAAACCTACTTGATTGTAATCGCTGCCCCCATGCCGTTTGATTGATGGCTTGGGATGAGCAATGATAAATAAAACGTTTGAAGCTTTGCAATTGCGCAAAGGCTTTTGGTGTAGGTGTTCCAAGTGTTCAGAACAAGGATCAGCAGAGCACTGCTCTACCCGAGCACAAGGCGAAAGCTATACTTGAGTAATGATGAGTTAACTTAACAGTGCCATAACTTGATTTATGACATTTTACAAAGCTAAATCGATCTTAAAAAATACCTGAAATTCTATAGTAGCAATGAGAGGCTCTTATTTCAGAATATCTAATTAGATAGCTAAAGATAAAGTTTTAGTTACACCAACTTCACTCAAAAAATTAACAGGAGAATGAAAAATTATGGAAAAACATATATTTTCATATAAAAATCATAGTAAAGAAATAATTAACATAATAGTAGAACCTTGGTTATTAATTTATGAAATAAGACCATTATCAATTATTGTTTTTACTTACACAAGTAATGAAAGGAAGCTTGAAATTACAGGATCTAGCGACAATTCAATAAATATTTACTTTGATTTCGATCAAATACAAGTTGTATTGGATGATAAGGATATTACTTCGCTATACCCTCTCAATAAAATTAAAGATTAAACATTTAAAATGATACATTATGAGTCACTAATTTAATTAACAACCATAGAAATCATATTAAATATTGATCTAAAATTACACAGAAAAATATTTCAAGGATAAATAATTAAAGCAACTATCAGCTTGAATACATAATAATTTTATTTTTAAAATTTAATTAAAAGAGTTAACCATGTCACTTGATGAATTAGTACAAAGATCAATTAAAAATCTTGCTAAAAAACATATTTTTTATGATAAATCTAGAAATTTAGATATCATCATTGTCAAAATATATCCACGTATAGGTTTAGGTTGTGGTGGACAAATAAAATTAGATTGCTGGATAGGGAAATATATAAGTATTATTGCCGAGGATTATTTAGGAAACTATATTATCCGTCATAGTTCTGGTGCTGTTTCATATCTTGATCTTGAAAAAAATCACATTTTCTTTAAGTAATAGCGTCAAAAATTTTCTAATTGCGTTACATTAAATAAAAATTCATCGTCAAGATAAACTTATTATATTTTTGGAAATTCTATGAAAAACATCAATCTAGATGAAGCAAAAGAAATCATTGAAACTAAATTGATTGAGATCTCAAAAGAGTCTGGTGAAAAATGTGTGATTGCAAGTATTAATGAATTAAAAGATGATGGCTGGATTTTTGGCTATAATACAGAAGCTTTTATAAAATATAATAAAATTTCGCACTGCTTAGCTGGGAATGTTCCTTTTTTGTTTCAAAAACTGGCGAATTAAGGTATTTATCAAATAATGATTTAAGTTTTTACATAAAATTAAATGAGAGAAAAGATGAACTCTAAGCAAAAAATAGTGTATAGAAATACGAGCAAGGACGATCTTAAGTTGATACTTGAGCCTTGGGGAGGTGAAACCATCATATCTCCAAACTCTGAAATAGATATTATCATTGATGGAGATCATTCTTTAGGTTACTTGGAGTTTGAATATGACCATCACACGGTGATTATTTATGGATGGCAAGGAAGTATCATTCGAATTTATGAAAATGGAAAAGAAGTCCTATAAAATATATTTACAATAAATTCACTAGGAGAGAAATTACTATTGGTCTCATTGTATTTTATAAAATCTTAGCAAACAATAGTCTATATTTAGTATAAGTTCTTCACCGCCCCGCCAAAACAGTTTCAATTTTAAAGGTTTGACTATGCTAAAGCATCCAGAACGAAGACAAAATCTGATTATATTCTTAACGGATTTGGCCGCATTCCCCTACCAAGTAGTCATTCAAAATAGCAATCCTATTTTAAATATAGACTTAAATGACATTATTCATTTTCTTTTTGACGATACTGAATTGGCATATAACACACATCATGAAATTGGATGGTTTTTTAAAGTCTGTAGAAGAAGCCGAAGCCATTCATGAACTTACCAATATGATAGATATTTTATTAAACAAATATGGTACCCATTTACTTGATACTCAGTATATTGAAAAACCCGAATGGCAAAATGTTGTTGCAGCAGCCAAGAATGCACTTAATATTATTGGCTAATTCATAAATGAACAAATATCCATAAAAAAAGCGCCTTACGGCGCTTTTTTTAGATATACAAATTAGTTTGCATATACAGGGAATTTTGCACAAACAGCTTCTACTTTAGCTTTTACATCAGCGATAACTTTCTCGTCACCTTTGCTGTCGATCACGTCTGCGATCCAACCTGCAAGTTCACGTACTTCAGCTTCACCAAAACCACGAGTCGTCACGGCTGGCGTACCAATACGGATACCAGAAGTTACGAACGGAGAACGCGGGTCATTTGGAACCGCATTTTTGTTTACAGTGATGTGCGCTGAGCCTAACCAAGCATCAACTTCTTTACCCGTTACGTCTTGTTTGATTAAAGACAATAAGAATAAATGGTTTTCTGTACCGCCAGAAACAACATAATAACCACGTGCAATTAACACTTCAGCCATTGCTTGCGCATTTTTCACAACTTGTTGCTGGTAAGTTTTAAACTCATCAGACATTGCTTCTTTGAAACAGATTGCTTTAGCAGCAATCGCATGCATCAAAGGACCACCTTGGTTGCCTGGGAATACAGCAGATTGAAGTTTCTTTTCGATTTCTTCGTTTGCTTTAGCAAGGATTAAACCTGAACGTGGACCACGAAGTGTTTTATGCGTTGTTGTCGTTGTTACGTCTGCAATTTGCACTGGGTTAGGATAAACACCCGCAGCAACTAAACCAGCAACATGCGCCATATCAACAAAAAGGTATGCACCTACTTTGTCAGCGATGTCACGGAAACGCTGCCAATCAACAATTTGGCTATAAGCAGAGAAACCAGCAACGATCATACGCGGCTTGTGTTCCAACGCTAAACGCTCTACTTCTTCATAATCAATTTCGCCAGTTTCAGTATTTAAACCATACTGAACAGCGTTATAGGTTTTACCAGAGAAGCTTACTTTAGCACCGTGAGTCAAGTGACCACCGTGAGCCAAGCTCATACCAAGAACGGTATCACCTGGGTTAAGAAGTGCTAGGTAAACCGCAGAGTTTGCTTGTGAACCCGCATGTGGCTGAACGTTCGCATAGTCTGCACCGAACAACTCTTTTGCACGATCAATTGCAAGTTGTTCAATCACATCCACATATTCACAACCGCCATAATAGCGTTTGCCAGGATAGCCTTCTGCATATTTATTCGTAAGTTTTGATCCTTGTGCTTCCATTACAGCTGGTGAGCAATAGTTTTCAGATGCGATTAACTCGATATGTGCTTCTTGGCGTACGCCTTCAGAAGCAATCGCTTGAGCTAATTCTGGATCAAATTCAGCAATAGAGATATTGGCAAACATTAGCGGAGGGTCCTATGAATTAGGGCTTTTAAGCCGTGCTAAAGATTGGTGCATATTGTAGCACGAAGTTTATGGTTTCACAGATTGATATTTATTTAATTATTCGTGAATTTTATTCATTCTTAGCAGGGGTTTTGATAGGCCAAAATCAACAAGCTATTTTTTATACATTTTACATCTTAGAGACTTGCATTGAAAAAGCCCAATCTTCGCAAAATGGAAAATCGGGCTACTCTCTTCTCTTAATTATTGGCAGGCATCGCCGCTTTTACATCCTTGACAATCTCACCTATATTCAAGACATACGCCGAGCCATGATCCCATTCAGTATTGGTAATGTACTGGATTTTTGACCCTTTGTTTTGTGCAATTAATACCAACGCATCCGTTGCAGCTTTAGGAACCGTTGTATCTTTTGCTCCTTGATAAATTACTACAGGCTGACTCAATTTCACCTGAGCTGGCTGAGAATCAGTTTCCAAGAACGTTTTTACCAAAGGCACAGCCATAAAATTGGTTTGTGTTCTTGGATAATTGGTTAAACTATTATTGTTTTTACTCGCATAATCCTGCATCGCTGCTCCAAATTTCTGACCTAATACATCATAGCAATCTGATTCAGCCTGTTTCGCTATCAAATCAGTTGGCGTTTTAAAAACATTAGCGTAATTAAAACTTGGTTCAAGATTTCTTAAACCTGCAGTGATCAAAGCGGTAAATGTATCTAGCTGGGCATACATCGCAATTTTTTGCGCTAAAGGTGCATTCTCAACTGACGCATTACCATTCACCAAAATTGCAGCTAAATTAGAGGCAGGTGCAACAGCAATTGTCCCCTTATAGTCAAGCTTAGCACGGCTTTGATATTGTGCTGCCCCCAATGCGGCTTGCCCACCTTGAGAATGCCCAACTGTCATCCATTGCCGTGAAACCAATTTACCTTGCCCTGCTAAATAAGATCGCGCAGCAACCACCGCATCGGTAATCGAATAGGCTTCACTTTTTACATTTAGGAACGGATGCAACTCGCGACCACTTGGCTCACCTAAACCTTCATAATCAGGTGCAACCACCACATAGCCCGCTGCCAGAAATTGGGTAATCATACCTTGAATATACATATTGGTTGCATTTCGGCTTGGTGCACATTGATCAGCAACGCCAGTCGTGCCATGCGCCCATGCAACAATTTTCCAGCCGCCAGCAGGTGTTGGCCCACCAGGTACAAATAATAGTGAGGTCGCCATGGTCTCTTTGCCATTTTGTCCTAACATTTTATACGTCATGACCGAACTTTCAGCAGCCACGGCGCTAAAGTCTGTTTTAGTATAAGCAACTGGAATACCCACCACAGGATTTTTAATGTTGTTTTCTGGAATGCCTGGCTTCGGTACAAACGAAATATTGTCGTCATCGCCATTACACGCGGTAAGCAATACACTTGAGCTCAGCAGTGCAACCGTTAATAATTTCATGTTCATGTCATGTTTCCCTGATTTTTATCGTTTTCATTTTAGTACTTAGTATTTCTTTTACGAAGGCAAATAATTCCATAAGAATGCGCTAAATCCCAAATTGTTCAAGTATTTTTTTATTTTGCTGTTTATTTGCGCAGTTTTAGTCAAACTCTTTTCTAAATTTTAAAAAAACTAAACTGCATCTGCCTTATTCAGCACAGCTTATGAAGAATTTCTTGTAAGATATTGAAATTCTCAACTCAAGCTAGGCCAATGTTATGCAAGCAATCATTTTAGATACTGAAACACATACGTTGAATGGGTTGCCGATTGAAATTGCCTATGCCCCAATTGAAATTGAAAATGGAAAGCTCAGTCTCGATAAAAAACAAATTTTTGATCAGCTTTACCAAGTTGGTCAGCCTATTTCCTTCGCGGCAATGGCGGTCCATCATATTTTAGAATCCGATCTCGTAGACCAACCTTTTTATAATGAATTTCAACTTCCTGTTGAAACGACTTATATCATAGGGCACAACGTTGATTATGATATTGCAGCTATTGCACGTTGTGGCATTGATACCTCAAAACTAAAACCAATTTGTACTTTGGCCTTAGCACGTCACGTATGGGAAGATGCCGAAGCGCACAATATTTCCGCCCTGATTTATCTGATCTCAAAAGGCAGTGATAAAGCACGAGAAATGTTGAAAGGCGCGCATCGTGCAGATGCGGACATTATCTTAACCGCTAATATTCTGATGCATATCATTCATCAGTTGAACATTCAAAATATTGAACAGCTTTATCTTGCATCTGAAGATGCCCGTATTCCTAAAAGCATTACTTTTGGTAAACATAAAGGTACTGCCATTCAAGACCTCCCTGCTGATTACATTCAATGGCTCATGCGTCAGGAAGATCTTGACCCGTATTTACGCAAAGCTTTAGAAACTAAATGAGTGAAATAAAGGATAACGTTCTCAATTTTTAGCTTATTTGCCACTTACTTTAAACAAGGCAATGATATTTAATAAATTGTTAACATTATTGTCATTTTTTAACCTTATCTTAATCTCCGTCTAGATCTTGATTTGGGGGAGATTAAGAGATGTCACATTTTTTTAAAACCGAGCTTGGGCAAACAGCCCTACAACAACGCAGTATTGCATTGACTGCACGTCAACGTCGTCTACTGCTATTAATTGACCATGAAGATTTTAAAGAACTGGATCAAGACTATAAGGAAAGGATTGCACCAACTGAACTGGTTCAACAACTGATTGATATGGGTCTACTGGCTGAACAAGCAACACCTATCGTTCAAAAAGCAAATCCAGTACCCGAATTAAAAGTTCATGATCTCAAAACAGCATCAGAGCCCGTTATAACACAAGAAACAATCGCACCAAGACCTAGTGCGGCTGAACTAAAACCAGAACCAGAAATCGAACCTGAAATTATTGAATTAGAAAAATTACCCTTTGTTGAAATCCAGCAAGTCATGATTCAAACACTCACGACCTATTGCGGTCTAATGGCGCGTCCTTTGATACAAAAAATTCAGTCGATTAGTTCTTTACAACAACTCAAAGTCTGCCAAATGCAATGGATAACCTCACTGCAAGAATCACGAATTCCACCTGCTCAACTCAATCAAACTTTAAAATTGATCAATTATTCAGTGCAGCATTTATAGTTGGATATGTAGAATATCGATAAGTTGAGAATAAAATTGATGTTTTAATAAACAAGAAGTAGCTTTATTGGAAGGTATATATTTACCTGCCTGTGTTTTTTGCCTATGATGTGGCACGCATGCGCTCATAGCTCAACTGGATAGAGTACAGGTCTCCGAAGCCTGTGGCGTGGGTTCGAGTCCCGCTGAGCGCACCATTGCATCTCCTTACCTTCTCTCTACCCTCTTATTTTTATAATCGTTCTGTTTTTAACACGCCATAAACCTATTTTTCTACTTGGTTTATTTTTTCATATCGCTCAAAATACCCCATCTATTTAACAACGTGAGACGTTTATGACTGATGCTTTGGTGTTGAGCGGTTTGTCCAAAACTTATCGTAATGGTTTTCAGGCGTTAAAAGGGATTGACCTTACCGTACCTGAAGGTGAATTTTATGCATTATTAGGACCTAATGGTGCAGGAAAATCGACAACGATTGGTATCATCAGCTCTTTAACCAAAAAAACATCTGGTTCTGTTGAGATTTTTGGGCATAACTTAGATACCCATCCCTCACATGCAAAACAATGTCTTGGTGTTGTTCCTCAAGAATTTAACTTTGGTCAATTTGAAAAAACTTTCGATATTTTAGTGACCCAAGCGGGTTATTACGGCATTCCGAAGAAATTGGCTGAACAACGTGCTGAACACTATTTAGAAAAGCTTGGCTTATGGGAAAAACGCAATATTCAATCGCGTATGCTCTCAGGTGGTATGAAACGCCGTTTAATGATTGCACGTGCGATGATGCATGAACCTAAACTGCTGATCCTCGATGAACCGACTGCTGGCGTTGATATTGAGTTACGTCGTTCGATGTGGGACTTCCTCACCGAAATGAATGAAAATGGCACATCGATCATCCTGACCACACACTATTTAGAAGAAGCAGAAATGCTGTGTCGTCGTATCGCAATTATTGACCGCGGAGTGATTAAGGAAGATACCTCAATGAAAGGTTTCCTCAATCAATTGAATGAAGAATCGTTTATCTGTGATTTAGCTGAACCAATCGAAACTTTCGACCTGAATATTATAGGTTTTAAATTTAATCTGATTGATCCGGTTACCCTAGAAGTCACCATGGATAAGGCGCATAGCATGAATGACCTCTTCCTGTTATTACAGTCACAGAATATCCAAGTCAGCAGTATGCGTAATAAATCGAATCGCTTAGAAGAATTGTTCGTGAAAATGGTCGAGAAGAATCTTGCAGGAGCGGATCAATGAATTTTAGTCAATTACAAACCGCCCTGTGGACCTTAGTCGTTAAAGAAATTCGTCGCTTTATGCGAATTTGGCCACAAACCCTGCTTCCACCCGCCATCACCATGAGTTTGTACTTTGTGATTTTTGGCAACTTGGTGGGTTCCCGTATTGGTGAAATGGGCGGCTTTAGCTATATGCAGTTTATTGTGCCCGGCTTGATTATGATGGCTGTAATCACCAACAGCTATGCCAACGTTTCCTCAAGTTTCTTTAGTGCCAAATTCCAAAAAAGTATTGAAGAACTCATTATGAGCCCAGTACCCTTACACTTAATCTTATGGGGTTATGTGATTGGTGGTGTTAGCCGTGGTGTGTTGGTCGGTTTGATCGTCACGATAATGAGCCTATTCTTTACTCACTTAGAAATTTATAATGTATTTGTGACTATATATACAGTCATTATTACTTCATTATTATTTTCATTGGGCGGTTTCATCAATGCGGTCTATGCCAAGTCATTTGATGATATTTCAATTATCCCAACTTTCGTATTGACACCTCTTACCTATTTAGGTGGTGTGTTCTATGCCATTAGTGCACTCAGCCCATTTTGGCAAAACGTGTCTTTAGTTAATCCAATTGTATATATGGTCAACGCCTTCCGTTACGGTATCTTAGGTCATAGCGATGTCAATGTGTCCTTATCATTAGGCATCGTGACGCTATGCTGTGTTGTCCTTTATGCAATCGCCTATCATTTATTAGCTCGTGGTTCAGGAATGCGTGAATGAGTGTTGAACATTCTTTATTGGGTAAAGATACCCAATACCCTACTCAATATCAGCCAGATGTTTTATTTCCAATTGCGCGTGCTGAGTCTCGTCAACAATATGCGCATATTGAAGGCATTACTCAAGGTAAAGACTGGTGGCATGTATTTGAAATTTCATGGCTGAATCATCTTGGTTTACCGCAAGTGGCAATTGGTCGCTTAACCTTACCTGCCAGCTCACCTAATTTAATTGAATCAAAGTCATTAAAACTTTATTTCAACAGCATGAACTTCACTCAATTTGAGTCTCAGCAAGCCTTTGTTGAAACCGTTGAGCGTGATTTATCCCATGCTGCTGGTGCAAAAGTTGAATTACAACTGTTCCAAGTTGATGATTTAGAGATATCTAAACCTCAAGGGATTTGTATTGATGATCTCATTCCTGAGCGTTTATCAGAGCATCCTGACTCAACCTTGTTACAATTGGATACAACCACAGAAGACGATGTCGAAATCGAGTTGTACTCGCATTTATTAAGAAGTAATTGTCCTGTGACAGGCCAGCCAGATTGGGGCACTGTTTTTATTCGTTTGCAAGGTAAAAAACCTTGTTATCGCAGCATTTTAGCTTATATTATCTCGTACCGTCAGCATAATGGTTTCCATGAACAATGTGTTGAGCAAATATTTGCGGATATTTGGCAACTGTTAAAGCCAGAAAAGCTGATGGTCTATGCAACTTATACTCGCCGTGGGGGCTTGGATATTAACCCATGCCGAGTATCAGATTTGTCATGGATGCCCGAGCCAATTCGCTTGGCACGACAATAAAACGAATAAATTTGATATAGAGGACGTTCTTCAATGACCAGTTATTTCGGGATTCTTCCGTCAGCAAGTTTGAGTCAGGACATTCAACTTGCGCAAGCCAACCGTGACAGTAAAGAGCCTCAATACCCTTTACGTGACAAAATTTCTCTACAGCTAACTGATGAGTTAATTGACACTATGTTGGTTCACTTGGTTCAACAATTTCCACCAAGTGACAAACGTGATACGACTGAAGGTCTTGCGATTAAAATTCGCGGCATTGTTGAAACCCTAATGAAACAGCTCTTAGGCAAAGCCTCTAATGAACAAGTGCTTGAATCACTCGCATTCATGGAAAAAAGCTTGTTTATTGATAATGATGGTAAACAACGTATCGGTACGGTATTACCAGACAATCTTGTCAATGACATGAAAAAAAGCTTTGCAGAAGTGGCTGCTGGAAACGGTAAAGAGCAACGTGATGCTTTAACGCAGCAGTTTAAAAAGTTTGCAGATGCATTGATTCACCACTTTATGACTGAATTTAACAAAACCCTTGGTCTAGGTATGGTGAAACGTGGCGTAGCCAGCGTTGCAACCAGCGGCGTAGAAACTGCTGTTCATATCGTGATTAAAAAATTGATTCCGAGCTTAAGCCAAGTGGAACTTGAAGTCTTTACCAAGCACTTCGACCAACTTTTGGTACAAAAATAAGTTTAGAATGATAAGAAAGCGGCGATTACCAAATCGTCGCTTTTTTTATGCCAAATTAATCGCTTATAAATGTCACAATTTCTAAATTTGCATTGTCTAAATCAGCGTTTATGTTAGCATTCGCGAAGCGTTGATTTACCTGATTTAGAATCGCATGTCTCCAAGCCCGCAATACAAATTTTTACGTCAAGCACCTCGTGATGGCTTGAGCACTGCCAATCAGCCATCTCGTTGGCAACAACTGCATATCGACCCATGGCTATGCCTATTTCTGATTCTCAATGCCTTACTTGGCCTGACTGTTTTATATAGTGCATCAGCGCAAGATGTCGGGCTGGTCAGTAAACAAGCCATGAGCTTTGGTATTGGCTTTGTGGTGATGTTTACTTTGGCTCAAATTCCACCAAAAGTGTATCAGGCATTTTCTCCCTACTTTTATGTATTTGGGGTGTTGTCACTGCTTGCTGTGGTGGTTTTTGGTGAAGTCCGTATGGGGGCGCAACGTTGGATTGATATTCCTGGCTTTGGTAGCGTACAACCTAGTGAATTTATGAAAATTGGCATGCCAATGATGGTGGCATGGTTCTTGTCACGTAAAGCCCTACCACCAAGCTTCTCACAAGTCATTCTGTCTTTATTGCTGATTGTTGTTCCTTTTCTACTGATTGCAGAACAACCCGACTTAGGGACGTCGTTATTGGTTCTTGCCAGTGGTATTTTCGTCCTGTTCCTCAGTGGGCTGTCATGGAAATTGATTGCAGGCGCAGCAGGTATTGCAGGCATTATTATTCCAATTGCATGGGAATTTTTACTGCATGATTATCAACGTCAGCGCGTTCTGACTTTATTTAACCCAGAAGCCGATGCACTCGGAACAGGTTGGAATATTATTCAGTCTAAAACAGCGATTGGTTCTGGTGGCTTTTCTGGTAAAGGCTTTTTAGAGGGAACCCAATCCCATCTACACTTTTTACCAGAAGGTCATACTGACTTTATTATTGCCGCCTATTCAGAAGAATTTGGCTTGATTGGCGTCACTCTGCTGATTCTTCTCTATTGTGCAATCATTTTTAGAACATTCCAAATCGGCTTACAAAGCTTCCATAACTATGGTCGTTTGGTTGCTGGTGCCTTTGGTTTGTCTTTTTTTGTTTATGTATTTGTAAATGCAGGCATGGTCAGTGGTATTTTACCTGTAGTAGGTGTGCCTTTGCCGTTCATGAGTTATGGCGGAACTGCAATTATTACTCTTATGTCAACTTTTGGACTGGTTATGTCTATTCATACACATCGATAATGAGGAATTTTATAAACTTATGTTTCTTCCTACTTTGAATAAAACTTTTAAATTTTTAACTTTAAGCGCTGGTTTATTTTTGAGTAGTAATTGGGCACAAGCCAATGAATTTTACACTCATCCCAATTACCCTGCATTCAAACAAAAAGCAATGACAACCTACGGGTTAAGTGGCGAACAGATTGATGCAGCTATGAGTGGTGCGCGCAATTTACCCAACATTTTAAACATCATGACTCGTCCTGGTGAAAGTAAACCTTGGTATCAATACCGCTCAATGTTTCTAGTAGAAGGTACCATTCAACGTGGTGCACGTTTTAAAAGCCAATATGAAGACGTACTGAATCGTGCTGAACAGCAGTACGGTGTGCCTAAATCGGTGATTCTCGGCATTTTAGGTGTAGAAACAGGTTATGGCGCCAATAAAGGCTCTTTCATCACCAGAGATGCCCTAGCAACACTTGCCTTTGGTTATCCACGCCGTGCTGACTATTTTAGTGACGAACTCGCTGCTTTGATTTCTTGGACCTATAAAGAAGGTTATCCAACTAACAGCATTGTAGGCTCTTATGCGGGTGCAATTGGTTACCCACAGTTTATGCCAAGTAATATCCAAAAGTTAGGTGTGGATTACGACGGCAATGGACATATCGATTTAAGAAATTCTGCTGCAGATGCGATTGGTTCAATTGCAAACTATTTAGCTCAGCACGGATGGGAACGCGATCGTCCAATTGGCTTCCCTGCTCGTTACTCTGGTAACAATCCAGATAGCGTGATTGCTAAGGATTTAACCCAACCAACACCTTATGGTGAATTGAAAAGATTAGGGATTGCGCCACTTGACCCTTTGGTAAAAATTGATGACCTTGATTTAGTCAATGTTATTCAATTACAAGACCAATTTGGTCCAATTTACTATATTACTTATCCAAATTTCCAAGTGATTACCACCTACAACAGAAGCAGAATGTATGCCACTGCAGTGTGGTTATTGGGCACAGAAGCAGCTAGCCGATAGGCTAGCTTTTTTACAAGATTATGAAAAGTCAATAAATTTTTTATTTAAAAAGTACATATATTCGGCAAAATTCATAAATTGTTACAATATTGATTAATTTATAACCAGAAACTGTAAGTTTTTGCCCTTTTTGTAACTATTTATCGTTAAAGACTAGACACACTTCGTAAGCGATGAATATTATCGCCGCAAGATAAAGTAATTGCAAAAGTGAATAATTAGACATGTGCACTATATTTCAAGGTGTTTTTATTGAAATAGAAAAGCATGTTCTCTAGGAGTTTATACAATGCAGTTTTCGCTAAAATATATTCTAGCGCTGACGGCAGGCTTAAGTTTAAGCCCGTTACATGCTGAAATGGTACAGTCTTCATCATTAACCAATGATGTGGAAGGTTCTAATTTGGCTGCCCGCGTTCTAAGCAAAGATTCTCAAAATTTTAATTCTCGTTTCTCTAACGTTAATAGTCTTTCAATCACTGAGAGTTCAGGTGACAAAGTCCGTCGCCAAACGATTGCTGCTAAGATCGATATCCCTGAAGAAGAGCCTTCAGTGATTGAAAAACTGAATACTGTTGCTTCGAACACCGTTCGTAAATTCAGCCAAAGTGGTGTTGCGTCATGGTATGGTCGTCAATTCCATGGCCGTAAAACAGCAAGTGGTGAAACATTCGATATGAATGCAATGACTGCTGCACACCGTAGCCTTCCTTTGAACTGTTATATCCGTGTAACAAACAAAGACAATGGTAAAAGTGTTGTTGTAAAAGTTAACGATCGTGGTCCTTTCCATGGTAACCGTGTATTAGACTTATCTTATGGTGCTGCAAAGCAACTGGGTATGTCTAGCGCAGGTACAGGTAATGTGAGCATTGAACGTGTTGATGGTCCTAATTCTTAATCATTAAGACCACAACTAAAAAGCCGCTTATGCGGCTTTTTTTATTTTCATCTATTACATTTGTTAATACTTTACGCCCTATCCTATTCTTCGGTATATTGAATCAATAAAAATGAATACTGCAAGGAGTGTGCTGTGAAATCGATTGACGAATGGTTTGACGAATATAGTGACAGTCACCAAAACCAAACCAACAAAAAAATCCATTGGGTCTGTGTGCCTGCCATTCTCTTTTCAATCATTGGTATTCTGGCGCACTTTAGCACCTTACTCACCGCACTATTGCTGGTTTTAACTTTAGTTTTTTATGCCCGTTTAGACATCGTACTTGCGATTGCAATGGCTGCTTTATTAGCCGTCATGGCGTGGCTGATTGTGATTTTACCTGTCGGCGTCGGATTCTATATTGGCGTATTTGTGATTGCATGGATCGGGCAGTTTTATGGGCACAAAGTTGAAGGTAAGAAGCCGTCATTCTTTAAAGACTTACAATTCCTTCTGATTGGCCCAGTATGGTGCATGGACGCTTATTTAGCTAAAGTCCTACCTAAATGGAAACTTCGTCAAAAATCAGCGATTACAAGCTAATTTAGCGCATATCTTGCAACAAATCTCTGAATATTCAGGAATAGGATTTAAATGTCATATCAATTTGTAGGTTTTTTTGCATTAACCGAGCAAATGAAAAGCCCCTTTTATCCTATTGACGGGACTACTTGGAAAGATATCAAAGATCCATTCCATGGCATTGGGATAAAGCTATCCCCATCAATTAAAACGCCATCATCACCAGATGACATAAAAGCTCTTTTTAGCGCGATGAATATCAATCATGTTAGACAATGGCTTTTTATTGAATATGTGTGTTTTGGCGGCTCAATTGACTATATTTATGCACTTATTATCAAAAATGGTGAAATATATGGTCCAATTGAAGAGTCAGCACTGAAAATGTTGAGAGAGTTTATATCGATTTAATGAATGAATTTGGCATCTCAGAGAAAGATGCCCTTCAATTTAAACCATTTGATCGAAATTTCTGGGATGAATAAATAATTCTTTCTCCTTAACCCTCTTATATTATTGGTACATTTTTCCTTGATATTTCAGCCACCCATCAATATGTTTTCCACGCGGATCATGATGGGTCCAATGAATCACCCCACCTTTTTGGCTATATTCATATTCACCAAAAAACTCCACTATCTCACCCTTTTTCAGCCCTTCGATTCTTGGGGCCAAATCAATATTGTGTGCGATCAATACGGTTAAACCATTCTCCAGTTTAAGAATCATTTTCTGATGTCTTGAACCTTCATTGTCATCTGGCAAAATGGCTTTTACAATACCCTGCGCTTGTACCTGCACATTACTTCGCTGCTGCTGATAAGCTTGCATAATCTTGTTTTGATCATCGGCAGCAACAGCATTACTTGCACTGGGTATAGAGGAAGAATTACTGGTATTTTGTTTTTGCTTAAAATCCAGACCAAAATAAGCTGCCGCTAAAACAACAATAGCAACCAGAATCAGATTATTTTTTTGAGTTTTCATAGTGACCTGTTATCAAACACAAGATAGCAAAATGCCAATCAAATTGATTGGCATTTTGATCATACAACGTATCTAGCACTTAGAACAAACGATTCATACCATTCAACGCTGCAACGCGATAGGCTTCTGCCATGGTCGGATAGTTGAATGTGGTTTCAACAAAGTACTTCAAGGTATTGTTTGGACTGTGCATCACCACTTGCCCAATGTGAATAATCTCTGCGGCATTGTTACCAAAGCAGTGAATACCCAAAACTTCCAAAGTATCACGATGAAACAAGATCTTTAACTCACCAACAGTATCACCGGTAATCTGCGCGCGAGCCAAATGACGGAAAGAAGCTTGCCCTACTTCGTAAGGTACTTTCTCTTCTGTCAATTCCTGCTCAGTCTTACCAATTGAAGAAATCTCTGGAATGGTATAAATACCTGTTGGTACATCACGGATTGGCTTCACATTCTTTTCACCCACCATGTTTGCACCCGCGCAGCGACCTTGGTCATACGCCGCTGATGCCAATGATGGCCAACCAATCACATCACCTGCCGCATAAATATTTTCAGCTTCAGTTTGATATTGATCATTGACCATCAACTGACCACGACCATTCGGCACTAAGCCTACATTTTCCAAGCCTAGACCATCGGTATTACCTGAACGACCGTTACACCACAAAATCGCATCAGCTTTGATTTTCTTACCACTGAGTAAATGTAAGACCACATGATCATCAAAAGTTTCTAAACGATCAATTTGCTCATTATGACGAATCAATACACCTTGTTCACGCAGGTGATATGACAATGCATCGGCAATTTCGTCATCAAGGTAGCTTAAAAGCTTCTGCTGAGTGTTGATCAAATCAACTTTATGATCAAGCCCGATGAAAATAGATGCATATTCGCAACCAATTACACCCGCACCATAAATGATGATTTTTTGGATTGAATAATCAAGATCAAGAATTTTGTCTGAGTCAAATACGCGTGGATGATTAAAGTCTAAACCTTGGGGTTGGTATGGGCGACTACCGGTTGCAATCACGATTTGCTTGCAAATGATGGTGTCTTTAATGCCATCCTGACCAAAAATCAGCACAGTGTTTTTATCTTGGATATAGGCACGACCGTGAAAAACTTCAATTTTATTACGGTCATAAAAACGTGTATGTGTATCAACTTGCTGTTGAATCACTTTATGCGCATTACGCAACACCTGTTTCATGGTGAATTGTTTCCACTCACCGACTTTTTGAAACATTGGATCACGTTGATAACGAATAATACTTGAAACTGTTTGACGTAATGCTTTACTTGGAATTGTTCCTACGTGTGCACAGTTACCACCGAGTTGATCACGAACATCAACGATTGCAACACGTTTACCTGCTTTTGCAAGCTTCATTGCCGCGCCTTCGCCAGCTGGGCCAGAACCGAGAATTACTGCATCATACTTAACAATATTCCCACCAACGACCTCTTTCTTACGTGGCATTCAAAGCTCCTTTGTTTCTAACCGTTTTTGCTTTATATATGATAACCAATATGCAGCCAGATGATGTATTTCACAACTATATATTTTTATATATTTACATTTTCAAAATGAATACCACTTTTCATGCTTTATTACGGTAAATTTGACTATAATAACAGGATATCTCAAGTCAAAGGCTGTAGAACTTATATGTCTGAACACCGTAAACCTGAACAGGGTATAAAACTTCGTGGCGCGGAAAAAGTCGCAAGAATTCCTGTAAAAGTTATCCCTACGGTTGAAGTACCTCGCAAACCGGACTGGATTCGAGTCAAGATGACCGCTCCAGAAGAAGTTCAGCGTATTAAAACAACCTTGCGCTCGCAAAAACTGCATACTGTCTGTGAAGAAGCTGCTTGTCCTAACCTACCTGAATGTTTCGGTGGTGGTACAGCAACCTTTATGATCATGGGTGATATCTGTACCCGTCGCTGCCCTTTCTGTGACGTTGCACATGGTCGTCCAAATGCTTTAGATCCAGATGAACCACGCCATATGGCAGAGACGATTTCTAATCTCGGCCTCAAATATGCGGTAATTACCTCAGTTGACCGTGATGACCTTTTGGATGGCGGTGCTCAACACTTCGTTGATTGTATCAAAGAAGCACGTGCATTAAGCCCTAAAACTTTATTGGAAATTCTGGTTCCTGACTTCCGTGGTCGTATGGATATTGCCTTACGCATTATGACTGAATGTCCACCAGATGTGTTCAACCACAACATTGAAACTGTGCCGCGTTTGTATAAAGCGATGCGTCCAGGTTCTGATTATCAGCACTCTTTAACGCTGTTAAAAATGTTTAAAGAATACTGCCCTGATGTACCAACAAAATGTGGTTTGATGGTCGGTATCGGTGAAACAGAAGAAGAAGTGATCGCCCTGCTCGATGATCTTAGAGCACATGATGTTGACTACATTACTATTGGTCAATATCTACAGCCGTCTAAGCAACATGCACCAATCGATCGCTTTGTCACACCAGAAGAGTTTGAACGCTATGCTGAGCATGGTCGTAAACTTGGTTTTAGAAATATCTGGTCTGCGCCAATGGTTCGCTCAAGCTATTTTGCTGATCGCCAATACCATGGTGAACCTGTTCCAGCGGTACGCCGTAAAGTCGATCCTGCCAAGAAAATTGCAGTTCAGGCGATTGAAGCTTAATGTTGAGATGGGCGTACTTCGGTGCGCCCCTCGATTGTATTCTTAGCAAGTCATTGAGAATTAACACTCAATCCTAAAATCCTTTAAACTTTTTCCCTTTTCTTGCAACAGATGATAGACAAAATCAGTATCGAACTTAAGCATCAACTGGATTGCATCATGAATTTTCCAAAAATATAATTTAGGGTCATCCATCATTTTATCCAGATGCGTCTTTAATAAGGGAATATATTCCCTATATTGTTTCTTTTCGATCACCCAAAAAATACTATTAATTTCAAAAGGCGCAGTATTCGATTGCTCAATAATTTTTGCAACATAAGGAAAAATTTTCCCTCTCGCCAACTCACTTAAACCCGCATCCGACTTTTCTGCCCAATAACTGACAAATGCACTTAATACATGTTGCAAAGTATCATCATAACCCTGTAAGCGATGGTCTATCCAGCCACTCAATTGATTTGTATCAAATAAGTGTGTCAGTGCATTAAAGCCCTCATCCTGCCCCCAATGGGTTAACAGTTTAGCGGCATCAAAAACCACAACATCTTCTGTATGATGAAGCAGCTCAACAACCCGATCGATTCGATCTTGAGAAATATCTACCAAGTCCAATTCTTCAGCAGCACATGCATAATCTGCGTGATCAGGAATATCCGTTAATAAAGCCAAAATTTCTTGATTCATCAATCTTCCTAATACAAAAAAGGAGCAAATTCTTGCTCCTTAATTTTGATTATGCTAAACACTTAAGCAATATGCTTTTGTACCACAATCGAACCAACAGAATAGCCAGCACCGAATGAAGAAATCACCGCATATTCGCCGTTATTCACTTGCTCACCAGTACGATGCATTGCAATAATCACGCCAGCAGACGAGGTATTGGCAAACTCATCTAAAATGATCGGTGCACGCTCTAAATCAGCTTCTTTACCCACAACCAATTTCAAAATCAGTTCATTCATATTGGCATTGGCTTGATGCAACCAGAAACGCTTGATTTGTTCAGCGCTTAACTCCAGTTTTTCCAATTGTGCTGTAATGATTTTAGCAACTAAAGGACAAACTTCTTTAAAGACTTTACGACCGTCTTGACGGAATAACTTGTCGTCAACCACTGCATCTTCGCTACGGTTTAAGAAACCAAAATTGTTACGGATATTATTTGAGAACTGAGTAAACAAATGGATATCTAAGATCTCATAACCCGACTTAGTTTCAGTTTCTTCAATAATTGATGCAGTCGCAACATCACCAAAGATAAAGTGTGCATCACGAGTACGGTAATCTAAATGACCCGATGTAATTTCAACATTGAGTAATAACACACGGCGCGCGCCACATTTCACGGCATCATAGGCTTGCTTCAAACCAAATGTTGCAGCAGAACATGCCACGTTCATGTCATAAGCATAACCTTGGATACCCAAAGCAGACTGGATTTCAATCGCAACTGCAGGATAGGCACGTTGCATATTTGAACACGCCAAAATCACCACATCGATATCTTCTGCAGTCACGCCTGCATTTTCCATCGCTTGTTTTGCAGCAATCACGCCCCACTCTGCTTGAAGTGACAATTCATCATTGCTGCGCTCTTGCAAACGCGGACGTAAACGGGTTGGATCAAGAATACCCGATTTTTCGACCACATAACGGCGTTGGATACCCGATGCTTTTTCGATAAATTCAGGGCTTGAGCCACGAAGTGCTTCAATTTCGCCCGCTTCAATTTGCGCTGCGTGATCTTGGTTATACTGTTCTACATAAGCATTTAAACTTTCAACCAACTCTTCATTGGAAATAGATTCGGTTGGGTGAAATAACCCAGTACCTGTTATACGGATGCCCATGTAAAACTCCTGTAAAGAATGCTTCTAACTTTCATATTTCTCAGTTTAACCGATTGCTAATCGATCCCATAGTTTTTGTAATCTAGTTGGTGAAATAGGCAGCTTTGTTTTCATCGGTTGAGAAAACAAGGAAATTCTCAGTTCTTCCAACATCAAATACAGTTCTTTGATTTTAGGATCGTTTCTAAATTTAAATACTTTGTCCATCCATGGATCGACATCATCAATTGCAGCAAGGTCTCGTTGTAGATTATTGGGCAAACGATCTAAACGCAATAGCAGCGCTTTCAAATAACGCGGGTATTCCTGCCAAATTTCGGGTGATTGGCTATAAACAAAGTTGGCTAATGACATTAAATCAAGTTGATCTTCTATGTCATCGACACTTCGGCCAAAAATACTCTGATCCAAGACCAATAGTTCACGGCGAATCTGCTGCCATTGAGTAAATATTTCAGTTAAATCAGTTAATGTCTGTTGACCATTTGCTAAAAATTGCTTTTTAGTTTCAGTCAGTAACTGCTGAAACTCAGTGGCATTTTTAGGCAGTTCTTGAATCGAAATCTGTAAGGTTGCATAGACCAGCATTTGCTCCAGCTTGGCACGATCACCCAGCGGTGAATAGGCCAGAGCTAAAGGCTTGGAAATCTGTTTTTTCAATTGACGGATTAAATCCCCCAATTGCATATGTACCAGACGGATTACCCCTTCACGATGCTGCTTAATCGCTTCATCCTGATCATTAAAGGTTTGAATCACCACGCCCGCTTCATCTTTGGCTTCAAGCTCAGCAAATCGCTTGGTAGGAACCAAAGCCTGATATTGCTTGACGATCACGCCCGTCACTTTTTGCGATGCTTCAAATACAAAGTTTTCAGGGAAGGTCTGGAACTCACCGGCTTGCTGTTTCACTGGACGATGAGTTTCAACACGACAACGTGCTTTTAACTCATCTAAGTCACGACCTTGGGCAATCAGTTTACCTTTTTCATCCAATACCTTAATAAAAGGCACCAGATATTGATCAATTCTCTCGAAAGAAAAGTCTTTTTCCGTAATCTGTTCACCACGTAACGCAAAGGCTAAATAATTAAATAGATGCTCACGTAAATGCACCGCATCAATGCCTTGCATCAACTTTTTCGCGGTATCTGGAATCGGAACCAGATTACGACGTTTATCTTTAGGAAGAGCTTTGAGCAAAGCTTCAATTAAATCTTGTCGCCACCCAGGAATTCCCCAAGACCATTGCTTTTCATCGACTTGCGGTAAAGCCTGCACAGGGATTTTAACCGTTGCCCCATCTTCATCATGACTTGGATCAAAACGATAGCTTGCAGCCAAACGTAACTGACCATTATGTAAATAATCAGGGAATTGTTGCGTGGTGGGACGATCATTCATCCACAAAGCATCATCTTCAACGAACAAGTAGCGTGGATTGTCTGTTTCTACTGTTGCGCGCCAATCTTCAAAGCTACGACGACTGGCAATTTCCTCTGGCACTTTCTCGGCATAGAACTGGTAAATGGTTTCCTCATCGACCACTAAATCGCGGCGACGCAACTTATCTTCTACCCGTTCAACTTCTTCGAGTTTCAGTAGGTTGTGCTTTAAAAACGGCGGTGTAACACCTAAATTACCCGTGGTCAGAGCATCACGTAAGAAGATTTCATGTGCCGCAGCTTGATCCACTTTCTCAAAATTAATCATTCGCTTTGGCTCGATGATTAAACCGAATAGTGATATTTGTGCATAGGCATTTACAATACCCGCTTTTTTCGACCAGTGTGGCTCGAAATAGTGGTACTTCAATAAATCACGAGCTGCCAACAGAATCCATTCAGGATCAATTTTGGCTAAAGTCCGTAAATACACCTGAGAAGTTTCCACCATCTCAAAGGCCATGACCCAAGCGGTATTGGTCTTGTGTAAGGTACTGGCTGGGAACACTTTGGCTTTCTGCTGACGCACCGCCATAAAAGTATTACGTTCATCTGTTTTATTGGCAATAAATGAAAGTAGCCCGGTTAAAAGTGCACGGTGCAGGTTTTCGTAATTCGCACCTTTTTCATTAAAACTCAGCTTTAAACCTTCTGCCAGTTCCACTAACTGCTGATGGGTTTGCTTCCATTCCCGCAGACGTAACCAACTTAAAAAATGTTGGCGCGCAAATTGTCGGCGCTTGTTTTCGGTTTGTGTATCAGGACTGGTTTGTATCGTATTCCAAAGCTTCAGATAGAATAAAAAGTCTGAATCTGCTTCCTTGAATAAGGCATGCTTTTGATCGGCCTGCATTTGTTTATCAGCTGGACGTTCACGCGGATCTTGAATCGCCAAGGCACTGACAATAATCAGTGTTTCTTTAAGT
This sequence comes from Acinetobacter gyllenbergii, assembly GCF_001682515.1. Taxonomy (NCBI): domain Bacteria; kingdom Pseudomonadati; phylum Pseudomonadota; class Gammaproteobacteria; order Moraxellales; family Moraxellaceae; genus Acinetobacter; species Acinetobacter gyllenbergii. The sequence continues at coordinate 470,324 of NZ_KV575261.1, forward strand.
ACACCAAAGTGCGCACCACCAATCAGCATTCGAGCCAGTCGTGGATCAATCGGCATACGCGCCATCATTTGACCGACTTTGGTTAGTCCTCCACTAGCTTTTCTTTTGCCCTCATCCCAACCTTCTCCCACTGGGAGAAGGAGTTCTCCTCTCTCTTTGGGAGAGGAGTTAGAGGAGAGGGATGATAATGCACCCAACTCAATCAAGAGTTTGCGACCGTCATTGACCAAACGGAAATCAGGCGGCTCAATAAAGTCAAAATCTTCCAAACTACCTAAACCTAAACTTTGCATCTGTAAAATTACAGAAGCCAAGTTGGTTCGTTTAATCTCAGGTTCAGTAAACTCTGGACGACTTAAAAAATCTTCTTCACTGTATAGCCGAATACAGACACCTGCAGCAATACGACCACAGCGCCCCTTACGCTGATTGGCTGCTGCCTGTGAAATCGCTTCAATTGGTAAGCGCTGTACCCGCGAACGGTAGTTATAACGTGAAATACGAGCAAAACCACTATCAATCACATAGCGAATATTGGGCACCGTCAACGCCGTTTCCGCCACGTTGGTCGCAATAATAATACGTCGCCCTTTGCCACTCGGACTAAAAATCTTTTGCTGTTCAGCCAGCGCCAAACGTGCATATAAAGGTAAAACCTCAGTATGACGAGGACCAAACTTCTGCAAAGTTTCCTGTAACTCACGAATTTCTTGTTCAGTACTGGCAAAAATCAAAATATCGGCATGTTCAGGATGACCGCGGCTTTCTGCATCAGCAAAACATTCTTCGACTGCCTGTACCACAGCACGTGGTAGATTTTCTTCAAAGTCATCGAACTCATCATCATCACTACCGACAATACTCATCTCGGAGATGGGACGATAACGCACTTCCACGGGGAAGCTTCGCCCTTCCACTTCGAAGATCGGTGCATCATTGAAATATTGACTGAAACGATTTACATCTAAAGTTGCTGAGGTCACGATCACTTTTAAATCAGGGCGCTTTGGCAAAAGCTGCTTGAGATAGCCCATGATGAAATCAATATTGAGTGAGCGTTCATGCGCTTCATCAATAATGATGGTGTCATATTTTGATAAAAAACGGTCGTTGGTGAGCTCTGCCAACAAAATACCATCGGTCATCAAACGGACGATAGAATCTTGCGAACCTTGCTCATTAAAACGAACCTTGAAACCAATGGCATCACCTAGCTTCTGTCCCACTTCTTCCGCAATACGTTGTGAAACACTCCGTGCAGCCAATCGACGGGGCTGAGTATGACCGATCATGCCTGTGAGTCCACGACCTGCCAGCATGGCAATTTGTGGAAGCTGTGTGGTTTTACCAGAACCCGTTTCACCAGCAACAATAATCACCTGATGCTTTTGAATCGCCTCAATTAAACGATCTGCATATTGGGTAACAGGCAAGTCTTGATTGAGCTTGATTTGCGGAATACGGGCTAAACGTTGTTTGACTTTATGGTTAGACTGTTCAAATAGTTTTTCAATTTCTGCTGTTTCTGTTTTCTTATCCTTGCGCAGTCGATTTAAACGGTGACGGTCACGTGCCATAACCCATTGATCTACATTTAAATGACTCTGCACTGAACAGCTTTCCTGAATATAAAAAGAATCGGCTATTTTACGCCTTAAAATCTTGCTATGCAAAGAAAGCTTTTCAAATGCTTTGCATTAGCTCCGATTAATCATTTTTAGATGCTTAGCGCTGCTCAGTATTATTGAGTCGTGTTAATGAGTCTCGCAATGCAGAAAATTTAATCGTATATCTCCGTTTTTTATATAATTTTAGATTTTTTCAATTTTACCCTTGAATTTTGATGGCGTAGACTTCATGTTGTTATGCACATTAGTTCTGGATCTTTTGTCATGTTTGCTTCATCTCGATGCAGTCAAATAGGACAGATATTCTTGGGTGAAAGTCGTTTTTATTGAGTTATTCAATTTTCCGATTCTAGTCATGTAAAAATACTATTTCCCCAATAACTAAAAATTATTTATTCTTGACCTCGTAAACAAGTAAGGCGTTAGCCTCTCAATAAAACCTCAATCATGGAGACAATGATGAGCTTAATTAATACTGAAGTTAAACCATTTAAAGCGACTGCGTACCACAACGGTCAATTTGTTGACGTATCTGAAGCAGATCTTAAAGGCAAATGGTCTGTTGTATTCTTCTACCCAGCTGACTTCACATTCGTATGTCCAACTGAGTTAGGCGACCTTGCTGACAACTATGCTGAATTCCAAAAATTAGGCGTTGAAATCTATGGCGTATCTACTGATACTCACTTCACGCACAAAGCTTGGCACGACACTTCAGAAGTGATTGGTAAAATCCAATACCCATTGATCGGTGACCCAACTTGGACACTTTCTAAAAACTTCGAGGTATTAATCGAAGCTGCTGGTCTTGCTGACCGTGGTACTTTCGTAATCGATCCAGAAGGCAAAATCCAAATCGTTGAAATCAACGCTGGTGGTATCGGCCGTGATGCATCTGAACTTCTTCGTAAAGTTAAAGCTGCTCAATATGTTCACGCTCACCCAGGTGAAGTTTGCCCAGCTAAATGGAAAGAAGGCGAAGCTACACTTGCTCCATCTATCGACTTAGTTGGTAAAATCTAATTCTTTAGATTAGACCAATCGGTTTGAAACCACCCTTTTTTAGGGTGGTTTTTTTATTGATTATTTTTATCAATCCAAGTCCTATTCCACACCGAAAATTTATAGCTAATTTTTTACAATTCTTATACTTATAAATTTATAGCCAGCTTCATTTATGAATTGTCAGACTGCCCCAGTTGGAGTACTGTCAAATTATGAAACAAAAGAGTTTTTAGATATGTACTAAAAGATCAAACAAAAATAGGAGTCGTTATATGGAAAAATCTGTTGTTGTAACCTCTTGGAAATATGATGTTTCTTCACGCTATTTAAAAATTTTTTATAGCAATGGCTCAGGTGAGCTTTATCATCCCGTTCCAGAGTTTATCTACAATAATTTACTTCGCACCAATGATAAAACAGCCTTTGTGCATAAATATCTTGAGTTTGATCTGCATTTTAAACGACTCTGTATTTCGGCTTAGAAAATAAAAAAATCAGCCCGTTGGGCTGATTTTCAATGAATCTAACTTTAACGTTAAGCCACATCTTGCTGTTTAGCATATTTCTCTAACATCTTCTGCTTGGCTTCAGGATAGACATTGATCCTGTCCAAGTTGCCTTTATAGTGCTGTACAACTCGATCATCCATAATTTTTGACCACCACGATGGAATAAATGCTGGCAAAATCATCGCACCATAACCAGCAGGGAGTTGTGGTGCATCTTCAAAATGTCGCAAAGTTTGGAAGCTTCGGGTTGGATTAGCATGATGATCCGAATGACGTTGCAACTGATATAAGAACAGATTGGTTACCACATTATTATTGTTCCAGCTATGTTCTGGTAGCGTTCGCTCATACTGACCATTGTCTTTCTTTGCACGCTTCAAACCATAATGTTCAATATAATTCACCGACTCAAACAAAGTGATCGCATAGGCCGCTTGCGTGACTTGGAACGGTACTGAGCGCAGACCAAACTTCGTAAACATGGCAGCATGGTATGCAGCAGACATCGCCCAGCCATGAATCAACTCATTCTCCTTACAGAAGAAAGGCAGCTTTTTACGTTCTAAACGATTCTTTTCAATTTCAATTGCAGATTTAAAGCTACCAATCACAGTACGTGGCAAAAACTTCCAGAAAGTCTCGCCAAATTGTGAAGAGGCAGGATCTTCTGGTGTCGCAACACGACGATGGTGCCCATATGGGTGTTCAATGCGGAAATGGTTATAACCTGACGGCGCCAAAGCCAAATGCGAAAGATAATGCTCTAAGCGCCCTGTCTTATGGCTGAGTTCATGTGCAGTATTAATTGCAATACCATTGACCATGCCTACCAAAGTTCCTAGTAAAACTTGATCCGCGACGGGTGTATCTTTACGACTGGCTAAATAGGCCCCATAAATATTGGTCGCGTATTGTAATGGTATAAAAAGCTTCACAATACGAGCGTAATACGGATCGGCTTCTAAATCTGCGATTGCATCTAATGGTGGGTTTTCGGTGTCTTCGCCAATCAATTTATCTAATGTTGGGATCACACCATGAATAAATAATGGCCCAAATGAAGCGAAGAACTTTTTCGTTTTTTTAGGACCAAATTGATAGCCCGCCAAGCCCCCCATTGCAATGGTTGGTACAGCCAAACCCAATAGCCATAAGTGACGTTTTTTATCCTTAAATGTTGTTGTCGCTTGCTCGACATCCAGTTGAGTATGCATATTCATTAGAAACTCCTCAATCAAACACAAAATGTTTTGCTTGAACTGATTGTGTTCCTTCATCGCCCCTCTATATTATCATTTTAAGACTTGATATTATCATTTTAAGACTTTACTGAGTTTTTCTTGTGCAAAAGCAACAGATCCCTGTTATTCCATCACGTTATTATTTACGACTGATTGAAATTTTAATCGGTACGCATCAATACGATAATGATTTATTGATAGCAGTACAGCAAGAATTAGCAAAAACAGAATTATTATCGATTCAACAAATTGAGCAATTCATAGAAATTGGTTTAAGCCTGCCCAATACCCGAGACTTGGCCTTTGAACTGGGTAAAAATATAAAGCTCAGCTCACACAGTCTCGTCGGCTATGCACTGATGACCAGCCCAAATCTAGAACATGCACTTAGGCTGATTGCACAATATTTTAGACTGATTATGCCGAGTTTTAAGCTGAGTATTCAGTTTCCATCAGACTCACAAAAAGTTGAACTGTTATTTGAACCAATTTTGCAGATGAATAAGCAGTGTTTGGCCTTTCATATTGAAGCGATTGCCGTAGCGTTCTACTACAGTCTATTAGAATTGGCAGGTCAGCAATTACAACGCTACCAAGTCTATTTAAGTATTCCAGAGCCAAGCTATCAAGAACGTTATTTAGCCTTGGTGAAAGCCAATTTTCACTTTAACTATACTTGGCTTTCAGGTATCCGTGTGGTGATTGATCAGCAACAATTGGCACTACCCTTACCTTTGGCAGATGCACATAGTTTAAAAATAGTTGAACAACGCTGTCAGGAACAAATCCAGAAAATCTACCATCAAGGCGAAATTGTGGAATGGGTCAGCATGATGTTGCGACAAGCCAATCAAGTCCCAACCCTCATGGAATGTGCCAAAGTATTAAATATTTCCACCAAAACCTTGCAACGCTATTTGCAGCAACAAGGCGTTGAATTTCAAGCTTTAAAACAGCAGATCAGCACTGAGCGTGCCATTGATTTATTAGAAAATTCTAGCTTTACCATTACTGCTATTGCCTATGAATTAGGCTATTCCAATCCAGCCAATTTCACCCGCGCATTTAATAAAGTTCAGGGTTGTAGTCCGCAGGCTTATCGGCAAGCACATCTTCATAAAATCAACTTATTTCAAGACCACCATACATAAGCCAGCGCCGACAGGTAAGATCGTACTCATATAGTCTTCATCATCTTTGATCAGTTCAAGAAATTCCTTCACCTCTGCGGCATGGGAAATCACATTATCAACAATTAAAGTGCTACCTGAAGATTGCAATAAACGCTTTAAGTCTTCCCAATACCCAGCATAACTACCACGCTCAGCATCGAGTAATATCAAATCGAAAGGTTCAGTCGCTTGGGCCAGATAATCTGCTGCATCACCCACCCAAAAATCAATCAAAGCCTCTAAGCCAAATTCCTCAGCATACTTTCTTGCTTGTGCGCTACGAAAAGCATTAATTTCTAAGGTTTGCACCGCCCCAGCAACTGCTTTTGCAGCTTCTGCCAGCCAAAGTGTTGAATAACCTGTCGAGGTACCAATTTCTAAAATCCGTTTTGAGCGTTGGCTACGAACTAGCATTGCCAGCAGTTTGGCAGACTCTGCTTCAATATTTCGATAGCGTCTTAAACGATCAGACTGTCGAGCATCGTGTTGTTTAAACTCATCATATAAATCAGAAATACGTTGTAAAAATACCGTGCTGGTCATGTCTGATCCCCTCAAACAGGCTGTTTAAAAGCTAAATGAATTTAAGTTGGTTGTATCAATTTAAAACGCGGCAGGACTTGCCCATCTTCAAGCTGAACGGTTTCGCTAAACATTGTCAATGGGCGTACCCACATCGAATAATCCCCATATAAGCATTGGTAGACCACCAACTGTTCTTCTGTTTCACTATGACGAGCCACGTTAAAGACTTGATATAGCTGTCCTTTATAATGCTGATAGATGCCACGTTGTAAAGTCATGTTCGTTACCCTTTATTTATGCCACGAAATGATTGCAGTTATATAACAACTTTGATTGTACTCAAATTTTTACTGAAAGATATGTTCAAAAAAGTGACAAAACCAGTAAAAATTCAAAAAACCGATCAAACTCATAAAAACATACTGTTTTACCTATTCAGCGCTTTTGCGTACTATAGCCTCATTGAATGAATTTAGCTGATTTGAAAGCCTTAGTCTTTGGAGAAATACATGTTAGATCAAAATATTAAAACTCAATTAAAAGCTTACTTAGAACGTTTAGAAAGTCCAATCGAGTTGGTTGCTGCTTTAGATGAATCAGACAAAGCTGCAAAAATCAAAGAACTCGTGACTGAAATTGCTGAACTTTCTGACCAAGTTACGGCGCGTTTTGACGGTTCAAACGCTCGCCGTCCTAGTTTCGGTGTGGCCAAAGCAGGTGAACAACCACGGGTGTTCTTTGCTGGCTTACCGATGGGACATGAGTTTACTTCTTTGATCTTGGCATTATTACAAGTGTCTGGTTATGCGCCTAAAGTGTCTGATGAAGTACTCACTCAGATCAAAGGTCTCAACTTAAGCGCAAACTTTGATGTGTTTGTATCTTTAAGCTGCCACAACTGTCCAGATGTCGTACAAGCTTTAAACTTAATTGCGATCAACAATCCAAATACCACAGCAACCATGATTGATGGTGCCTTCTTCCAAGACGAAGTTGAAGAACGCAAAATCTTGGCAGTACCAATGGTGTTTCAAGACAACCAGCATATTGGTCAAGGTCGTATGACTTTGGAAGAAATCGTAGCCAAACTGGATAGCAATTCAGCTGAGAAAGATGCCGCCGCAATCAATGCCAAAGATGCATTTGATGTATTGGTGATTGGCGGTGGTCCTGCAGGTGGTACTGCTGCAATCTATGCAGCACGTAAAGGGATTAAAACTGGGATCGTCGCTGAACGCTTTGGCGGTCAGGTCATGGACACCATGGACATTGAGAACTTCACGACCGTTCAAAAAACCCTAGGCCCACAGTTTGCTCAAGACATGGAAGCACATGTGCGTGAGTACGGTGTGGACATTATGAACCTGCAACGTGTCAGCAAGATCACTGGTGCAGATCAAACAGCCAATGGTCTGGTTGAGGTTGAACTGGAGAATGGTGCCAAACTTGAATCGAAAACCATTATTCTGTCTACAGGTGCGCGTTGGAGAGAAATGAATGTACCGGGTGAAGCAGAATACCGTACTCGTGGTGTAGCCTACTGCCCACACTGTGATGGTCCATTATTCAAAGGCAAACGTGTTGCCGTGATTGGTGGTGGTAACTCGGGTGTAGAAGCAGCGATTGACCTTGCAGGCATTGTAGAGCATGTAACTTTGGTTGAGTTTGATACCAAACTTCGTGCTGACCAAGTGTTGCAAGACAAATTAAATAGCTTACCGAATACCACTGTGATCTTGAATGCACTCAGTACCGAAGTCGTGGGTGATGGCGCTCAAGTAACGGCCTTGAAATACAAAGACCGCGCCACTGATGTTGAACACACAGTAGAACTTGCAGGGATCTTTGTACAGATTGGTTTATTACCAAACACAGATTTCTTGAAGAATAGTGCGGTTGAACTGAGTAATCGTGGTGAGATCGTGATTAATGATCGTAATGAAACCAATGTCAAAGGTGTCTTTGCCGCAGGTGACTGTACTACAGTGCCATATAAGCAAATCATCATTGCCACAGGTGAAGGCGCGAAGGCGCGAAAGCATCTCGCTGTCTGCTTTTGATTATATGATCCGTTCTGGCGTTTAAACTCATCCGCCAACATGTGCACGCACTTACATTTTCCGATGTAAGTGCGTGTTTTTACAAGTTATCAACAAATATTCAACTTTATTATTCATCAAGTTTATGTTTATATTTTCGGTATCCATTCCTATTGGATGCCACAAAGAAAAGGAAATAGACAATGAATAAATTACTTGTTGCTTTAGGTCTTGCTGCTACTGTTGCGCTTGTAGGCTGTAATAAAGATAAAGCACCTGAAACTGGTGCAACTACAGGTGAGCATTTAGAACATGCCGCTAGCCAAGTTGGTGCTGATGTTCAAAATGCTGCTGATTCTGCTGCTAACAATGTTGCAACTGCTGTAGATACAGCGGGTGATCAAATTGATGCTGCTGCTGATCACACTGCGACTGCAACTGCTGAAGCTGCTGCAAAAACTGAAGCTGCTGCACGTGATGCAACTGCTAAAGTTGCTGGTGCTGTAGAGTCAACTGCTGCTGATGTGAAAGAAAAAGCTCAACAATAATTGAGTTGAAATAAAAAAGCCTCTATCAACAGAGGCTTTTTTATTGATTTGAATTAACTTAACAAACCTTCATCACGCATCGCAATTTGTACCGACTGACGTTCAGCCACTTTGTTACGCAATGCGATAATGTTGATATAAGGGGTTAAATCATGTTCGATATGGTTGGACCAATTGGTGAGAACAAATAAATACGCATCCGCAGGACCAAAGTTGTCATCAACTAAATAATCACAATCGGATTCAGCTAAATAGTTGTCGATATATTTAAGCAAACGATCAACTTCTGCATAAGCTTTGGCTTTCTCATCATCAGTGAGCTTACCACCAAAGAACACTGAATAAGCGTCATGCAGTTCTGAGTTCAAATAGCCTAACCATTCAAGGACTTTAGCACGCCCCATCCCCGATGGTGGGATTAAATCCTGTTTTGGGTCATGCTGCGCCAAAAACGGTAAAATCGCTACATTCTCAGTTAAAATTAAACCTGGATTAATTTCCAATGCAGGGACATAGCCCTTTGGATTAATCTCGTAATAATCTGCACCTTTTGAAGTTTTATGTGTTTTTAGATCAACTCGTTCTAAATCAAAATCAACGTTTATTTCATTTAAAATAATATGGGCAGCCAATGAGCAAGCACCAGGGGAATAATACAACTTCATAATTGATCCTTGTTATCTAACAACTTATGCTCTAGGACGTTCCTACGAAACTCGAGAACAGAAATAACTAAAATTTATAATCGCTTTCATGCTAAGAACATCTACACCACTACTATTAATGAATTTTTTTCTGCCTTGCAAGTTATATTCCGTGACGATTGATTAATTTATGAAAAAACAAACTAAACAATGTCACGGAAATCGGGTTATGCTCGACCAAAAAGCTTGCCTAACCACTCAAATAATGAGTTTAAAAATTCAACGATAATATTTTTCGGATTGTTTGGTTCAAGTTGCGAGTCCGAGCTTTTCATATCCAAATCTACAATCACAGGATCATGGTCCGAGGAACGATAAGCATCTGCCGAGAAGAACAAGGCCTTTTGCTCATCGGTTTTATATTCCTCGTTATAGTCCAATACTGTTGGCTCATCGGCATTGATATGCCATGCAAAGGTCTTGATTACACGTTTATACAGATTGGCATCGGCAATGGCATGATCAAGATTACCTGCACCGCCATAACCATCGGCATCACTCGCAACACCAAACACATAACTATACGCCTTATTGCCCTCACCGACTTTGCTGTCATTCAGCAAAACTTTGTAGTTGGCTTTCTCAAAGGTCAGGATCGGATCTTCTTTGGCATAACTGTTCATATCCCCCAAAAGCAAGATATTCGGATTTTTTACTTGAGTCGGATTCTTGGCAATCCATTGGGTGAGTTGCTCAACCGCTTTCACTCGGGTTGGGTTCCAACAGCCCTGCCCATCACGTTGATCCGCATCGAGAGAACTTTCATCGACACCTCGACAGCTCTTCGACTTAAGATGATTTGGAATCACGGTGAAGATTTGTCCGCCTTGTACAGGCTTGAAGGATTGTGCAATGATCGAACGGCTCTTATCGCCTAGGTCCAATACCGCAGGTTTATTCACTGGCTGTACACGTTTGCTGTTATAGATAATTGCAACTGCAATCACATCAGTACCCAACTGGTTCAAGCCTTCTGGAATTACATATTTCCAGTCTGGTCCTAAAGCTTTGGTGAGATTGGCAACTGCGCTGTCACTGCCATAACCATTATTGGCTATCTCCATCAGTCCATAAACATCTGCATCAATTGATTTTAATGCATTGACGATTTTGGCATGTTGCTTATCAAATTCAGCCTGACTATTGGCACCACGTTCGGTTGGGAAGCCGTTCTTACCATTGTCATAGTTCAAGACGTTAAATGCCGCAGCGCGAATATGCTTGCTTTGTTTAGCCGTAATAGTTGGGCGCGGATTAGTAGTGGTCACGACTTCTGGCAAGTTCGCCCCTGCAATGGGCTGTACACGCCAAGCATTAAAACGATATTCTAGAATCCCTTGTGCATTCTTTAACTGATAACCAGAACGTAATGTATTTAAAGCACTAAAGTTTTGTGGCAGCCATGGTGCGCGGTTTTGATTGTTATAACCATCATCAAAAATAATTTTTGAAAGTAGATTCTGCTGTGCTAAAGCTTTCGCTTCATTTGAAAGTGCAGGATAAAGATTGGTTGGAATGAATAAGCGACCAAGGCTTAGAGAAAGTTCACCATAACGACCAAAGTTATAATTTTCGCTTACCGTCAACGTTTGCGGTAATTTTACCAGCATGCCCTGATAGCGTTTCGGTGAGTTCCCCGCTGTATCAGTCAAACTGCTAAAGGGTAAGTTTAAATCCAATGGTTGAATCAACGATGCCATGTTCTGGTTACAGGTCTTAATATCCTGTTGTAACTGATCCAGTTGAAGTTGGTTTTGATAACTGGTTAAACGACCACGCAGAATTACTTCATCACCCACTTGCCCACCTTTGACTGCACTGCTCGCAGGTATATAGACGAAGATGGCATTGCTGACATTTGGCGTTGCTTTGCTGTCAGGGGTTTGTACATAAAAACCTGAGAAACCATTGCTATAACGGTAATCCGCTGTAATCACACCACGAATGGTGTAGTTTTGATTTTGAGTCGATTGCGCAAGACTGGCAATCGGCGTATCGCTACTGCTACAGCTGACTGCATCAACAGGTGGAGTGGTGGTTGAACCAGTTAAATTCGAAAAGTCATTACGATCTGTCCATGCCTGCCAAGACTGGTCAAGGTCAAATGGGCTGGTCGGGTCAACACTCACCACAGGATTGTCCGTTTGAATGCGCTTAAAGCTATTCGCAGTACTGAATACCGTTGTGCCCCAACCTGCCGTTGGACGCTCACCAATACGACCAAAACGATCTACAGGCGTACCGCGATACAGCAATACAATGGCATCGTCACCATTAAAAGATAATCCCGCAACTTGATTAACCTTATCGCCCAATTGCGCCTGTAGTTCTGAACGACCTATCAGGAATTTTTGTTTACTGGCTAGAGTTCCCTGTAATGGGAAGGTAACTGTTTTAACTGTGCCACCATTATTAAACTGCTGGATTTCATAATCAGCTAAATTCACCGTTGTGGCATCGGGGTTATAGATTTCCAGTCCTTTTTTATTGCTGCTGCCATCGACATATTGACTAAACATCAATTGTGCATGTGCAGCAGAAAAGATTGAAGATGCACCTAACAGACCTAAACAAATGGCGATCGAATGATATTTAAAATTGTTCATGGTTTTTTACTTAGTGTTAAAATTGTAATTAGGCTATGCAATTTCTGTGACAGCTACATGAAGTTTTTTTGACAAATTTTAAGCAATTTTAGAAATGACTGGCTAAATAAAATCACTTAAAGTTTGACTTGACCACCTGAACACTTAAAATACGGCATTTCTATATTTATATCTCCAGAATCATGTCAAACGATCAGTTAGAAACGCAAATTACGGAACTCGACAATTTGCCTGAGCACCGTGAAATTGTGACGTTTATGCGTCGTTCAGCTCCGCTCAATACTTCACAACGTACTGCTTTAGAAGATTATCGTGATTTAATTTTGGAATACCCTGTTGGTGATTTACGTCAACACTTTGAACATCCTGAACGTCCATTAACTGTTGAAATCGGTTTTGGTATGGGTCGCTCTTTGGTATTAATGGCAAAAGCCAATCCTGAACGTAACTTTGTCGGAATCGAAGTGCATGTGCCTGGTATCGCACAGTGTGTCTATGAAGCGGGTATGGCAGGTTTAAAGAACTTGTTTGTACTAGATGCCGATGCAATCCAAGTATTACGTGAAATGCCAGATAACAGTATTAACTGTGTACAGCTTTATTTCCCAGATCCGTGGCAGAAGAAGCGTCACTTTAAACGCCGCTTTGTGATTCATGAGCGTATGCAACTAGTTGAGCAAAAGCTTGAGTTGGGTGGTACTTTCCACTCAGCAACTGACTGGGAACCGTATGCAGAGTGGATGCTTGATATCCTAGATAATCGTCCTGATATGGAAAACTTGGCAGGTAAAGGCAATAGTTACCCTCGTCCAGAATGGCGTCCAGTGACTAAATTTGAGCGTCGTGGTCTGGAATCTGGTCATAAGATTAATGACTTTATCTTTAAGAAAATAAAGTAAAGAATCTTTATTGTCTTAGCAAACCCTCTTTTAAAAACAAACTATAGCATTAAATATCATATATTTAGTGCTATTTTATCATTCAGTCGTATTCAAAATATTGTTAGCAGCGCGATACATCTTTCTCAAAAACCGATCAAGAAAAAAATATCTTGAATTAGCCTCAAAGAATAAAACAGATTAAGGACATACTCCATTTGGAATATGTCCTATCATTGCCCTTCCAATCTCCCATAACCCAAGGACAGGGAGAATAAAAATAGCGAGAGCTAATAATATATAGGCTTATATCACCTTAATTTTAAAACAAATATAAGCATCAGGACACTAATAGTTGCCCTATTTCTAGGCTAGAATAACCTCGTTCTTTAAATATTAAAACGATCGCTTTTTTATAAGCTTCCGAGTGAGATGTTTTATATTTTGTGATCAGCTGAATTTCAGTATTCAGTTCCAGATCACTTTTTAAAGTCAATACTTCCGTAGAGATTGAGTCAAAAATCTTTAGCTTAAACATACAGGTGCTCTTTCGTTACGTTATAGCGGCCCGACTACAACAAACACCTGCCTAAGTTCAAAACTAGACACCCTTTTGATAAGGATTACAAATTTAAGAAATGTCTGCAATATACTCCTTAAATAAAGTGTAAATATTATTCAAGAAAACTGATCAATTCTGAAAATTAAAAATAGATCGTAATCGCTATCCAACCCTTCTCTTGTAGGTTAGAAAAAATCTGTCTTCTTGATTTCAAGCAGGTAATCACTATCCAGCACTTTCACTGTTTTATTTTTGAACTGAATAATGTTTAACTCCGCTAAATCTTTAAGAACACGATTGAGCTGTCGAGTTGAAATTCCAAGCATAGCGGCAATAGAATCACGTTTTTCTAACTGAATTACGGTTCCTTCAGCTTCAGCTCTAATTGCCAAGTACTTCCGTACTTTCACAAATGCAGGAAGTGATACGTTCGTCAGCAATTGAGTCGAAGCATATAGTTTTTTACTCAGGTGAGTACAAATAAAACGTAGAAAATTAGGGTCATTAAAACCATATTGCTGAATCTTACCCAAAGGTATTTCAAGAATATCTGCCTTTGAAATTGCCCTAACAGTACTCACCGTATACAGATCGATATCTAAAAAAAGCTCTAAGTCACCAATCACCGAGAATGCCTTTTCGATAGAAAATACAGCATAACTTCCATCTTGATGAAAATGTTCTACTTGCAACTTTCCATCCACCAGTAAGTAGAGATTATTTAATGAACTTCCTTGTGCAACAAGGTATTCACCCTCTTCTATTTGCTTTAATCGTAGATTTTCTAACAATGCTGGAGAGAAATAGTTACACAATGAAAATGTATCCACATAGTTCTGCATTAATTCATTTTTACTCATATTCTTCATCATTTACGACTCTTCTCTAGCCTGCGCATCTATCAGACATACACAGTTTCGCTCTATGTTTTAAGTTGACCTTAGGCATCCATGTGATAGAGCTAAATTATATTCTTCGGTCAGCACACTTTATCAAATATCAAAAAAGGGACATATGTCCTTTTTCTAATTTAAATTGAAACATAAGCTGTAGCACACCTCAAGAATAACGGTATTGTCATATCACAGTGAGACATGTATTGATTGATACTGATACAGCATCTGATGAAGCAATATTGAGCCCGTCACTCTTTGTAAATTGAGAGAAGTATGAATTTATTTGATTCTAAAAAATTAGCCAAGGTTGAGCTGCATGTTCATTTAGACACCTCCCTGAGCTATTATTGTGCGAGGCAAATTCTGCCAGATTTAAGACTAAAAACGTTTAATGACACTTTTATTGCCCCGAACAAATGTAAAGACCTAGGGGATTTTTTAAGTAAAATAGCGCCTACTCTGGATATTCTACAGACAAAATCAGCCATTGCGCTTGCAGTCGATGATCTATTTGATCAACTGAAGGCAGACAATGTTATTTATGCAGAACTTCGCTTTGCTCCCCTATTACATACACGACTAGGACTAACAGTAGAAGAAGTGACTGAAACAGTCCTAAAAGCAATGCAGCAAGCATCGGCATTATACAATATCAAAGCTGGACTACTTTTATGCACGCTCAGGCACTTTAGTTTTGAAGATAGTATGAAGACTGCAAAATTAGTGACTAACTTTATGAATGATGGCGTTGTTGGACTTGACCTAGCGGCTGACGAAGCACGGTATTCATTAGACAATCACATCGCAGCTTTTGAACATGTTAGAGGTATGGGCGGCAATGTCATAGCGCATGCAGGAGAAGCCAAAGGAGCTGATAGTGTTACCGAAGTGCTAGATAAATTAAGCGTAACTCGTATAGGCCATGGCGTACGTAGTATAGAAAATGATGCTGTCGTTGCAAGATTAAAGCAGCAAAATATATTACTTGAAGTATGCCCAAGCAGTAATATCGTATGTGATGTTTTTGAAAACATTGAAAAACATTCAGTCGATAAGCTTAAGCAAGCTGGTGTAAAGCTCAATATTAATACGGATGCTCGAACGGTGGCGAATACAACTTTAAATCAAGAATATCAATTATTACATGATCGGTTTGGTTGGCAGGATGAAGACTTCATACAAACCAATATTGATGCTTTAAATGCAAGTTTTATCTCAGCAGAAAGCAGAGAAAAATTGCTGCAATTAGTTCAAATATATTAAACCAGACCTTACAACTATTTTTAATACCTCTATAACCTTGTGAACGTAGAGTTCTATCATTTTGAAAATAACAGGAAAGCTGAATGAATACCGACATTATTAAAGGTCGTTTACTCTTTTTAAAAGAAGCTGAAAATCTAAAAAATATCATGCGTTCATCCCACACGTCTAATGGCCGAAATGAGAGTACTGCTGAGCATACGTGGAGACTTGCCTTATTAGCACTGGTATTTGAAGATGAATTGACATACCTCGACTTTTCAAGAGTCTTAAAGATGTGTCTTGTTCATGATTTGGGCGAGACAATTCATGGTGATATTCCTGCGATCGAAAAGCAAAATCATCCTGATAAAAATGCCCAAGAACGTAATGATCTCTTATTCCTTACCCAGTCATTAGATGATCCGCTAAGAAGCTCGCTACTTGGACTGTGGGAAGAATATGAGGCTGGTCAAACGCAAGAAGCAATTGCTGTAAAAGCATTAGATAAGTTAGAAACGATTTTACAGCATAACCAAGGCATTAATCCCGATGATTTTGATTATGAGTTTAACCTTACTTATGGTGAGAAATATACGAACAAACATCCTTTGTTTAAAAGTATCCGTGCACTCTTAGATACGGAAACAATGCAAAAAATAAATACTGGCTATTAATAGACAACATTTATTTGACTAAATTCTCTATAAAACTTACTACCGTAAATTTCCTTATAGATACAACAATTAAAGCACTGAATATTAAGCTTAAATTTCAAACATTTTCAGTATAATAATTAAGGATTTTTACACCCAATTAAAGATTGATTAAAAGTTAAAATATGATTTATTTGTTATTTCCCACATACTCAACTAATCCACTTAAATTTTGGTTAGCATGACTTCTAATATAACAATTAAATGCAATGTTATATTGAGCTTCAACATACTCATTGTCTACTGCAACTTGCAACAAACGAGTGCTTGAATTGATTCTTTAAAACGCCCTTCCTTACTCACAACAAAGCTCTACTTGGTTTTATGACTCAATATCACTTACAGTTTGGCATCTTTTAATAACTATCAAAAAGTTCCACTGAGATCTGTTTGAACTCCATCACAAGCTTATAATCGAGCTGCTACAACCATCTGGACTCTATAAAGCCTGATTACACATAAAAAATCTAAAATAATTTCACTCTCTCCTATTTTGGATTTAAATGCATATAATATTTCAACCTAACATTGTAAACTACAGAAGGGCTACCCCTCATTGCCATTTCGATAAAACAGTCTTAATTTCAGCATAGCTGTTGAGGAACTTAGTTGTGTAGGTTTCTCATACTTTCATCATCTTCATATTTTTTTAAGAAATAATATGGAAAAATCACATGTAACCTCATATTGATTATTATAAAGCAAGAAATGAATAAAAAAACACCTGGCAAAATAGAAGACTCATAAGCAGGGGAAATTTTTAAAAAACCATTCATCGTAAAGACAAATGCAATCTGCGAAATAACAATTGCAGCAATAACAGACAAATTGCTAGTTTTATACTTATGTTTACTAATTAAAAAAAAGAAATCATATAGTTCGATGTCATCTTTTGAAAAAAAAGCCTCATCTAAAAGACTCCAATACGTATTAGAGCGCAACTCGATCCTATTATAAAACCAAATAAAAACAAACAAAACAAAATAAATAAAAATATAACCAAAAAAATAAAAATCACCCAAATCTAAAGCAACCAACAAAGAGAGAAGAAAAAAGCAAAAGGAACTCAGATAGCAACTTAAATAACGATGACGAGCATAATCCAAGATGCTAGACTTACTTTTGACTCTTATATAAACA
This sequence comes from Acinetobacter gyllenbergii, assembly GCF_001682515.1. NCBI lineage: Bacteria > Pseudomonadati > Pseudomonadota > Gammaproteobacteria > Moraxellales > Moraxellaceae > Acinetobacter > Acinetobacter gyllenbergii. Next base: position 487,735 of record NZ_KV575261.1, read on the forward strand.
CAAAATGAAAAATAAAAAACAAAAGCTAATGTTAGTAGAAAATTAATTAAATCCGAATTCGCAGAAATTGATGAAAAAAATATTAAAAAAGTTAAAAACCCTAACACCAAATTCATAATAAAATGATTTTTAACAAAATATTTACAATCAAAACCAGACAATTTCAAAGACATTTAAAACCCTTAACTACAAACCTAAATAATAATTCCCAACTTAATTTAATCAACTAATTTCCCTGGTTAATCATATCACACAAATATTCCCTAGCAGAACTATGCAAGCTATTGAAAGAAATAAGATATTATTTTTTACTAAAAAAATTAAAACCCAACATCCTATTACTTAAAGCTCTTCTAAAACCCTTATCACGCTAAGTTCAAAAAGGTTAATTAGAAAGTAATCTTTTAAAAAAAATTAGCCTTTTAAAGGTATACTCCCATAGTATTAAAAACAAAAGAACCAAGGCATACACAACAAAACCAACCTTCCACCCCATTGCAATATTATCCACATCAAAATAACTTTTAAATTTAAAAATAAAGAAGTATGGCCCAACTACGAACATATATAAAACATAAACCATAGTAAATATTTCAAGCCCCACACCCCAAACCTTACCATATTTAAGTTCAAATTCACTTGAAAAATCATCATAATTATTATCAACAATCACCAAACTATCTTTCGAGAATTCTATTAAAATCCCCTCCAACTTAATTCTGAAAACAATATAATCCAAAATAATATATATAAAAATTGGAAAAAGAACAAATATGGCATGACCCTTCAAAGACAAAACCAGGGTAAAGGCAGAAAAAGCAAATAAAAGAAAAGCATTTAATGTGATATACATAAAGTATTTTTGACCACTCACACCTAACGCAGCTCTTCCTTGTAAAGTAAAAAGCACACCAAAAAATAAAAATATGAATAAACAAAAAATAAAATTTGAAAAAATATAAATAAAACTCAGGGAAATAACAAATATTAATAAAGCAAGAAAAGATTTATGAATCAGTTCATATTTTTTCATTTTATTTCCAATTCCATATGCAGCTAAAAACAATAGATTTAAGTTTCTGCACAATCATTAAAACCATCCTAACTGATCAAAAATTGTGATTAAAAATGTAGTTTCCAAAACCTTCTCTATAATTTTATTTGACTCCCCACTCAACATTACTAACAACCTATACTCCCTTCTTCAAAAATAATATTAGTCAATCAAAAAATTATAATTACAATTATAAGCATCCGTCTGTTGAGAATCCAACAAGAGCTAGGTCTGAAACTAAAAAGGTATTGTGCAGTTCCTCTTCAACAAATACGTATGATAGACTCAATATTGTAAGAGCAACCCCCAGAATCAAATGAAGAGAATAAAATGACTTATCGTTTGTATAGAGTACGCTGTGTCACCAATATTCAACAGTCTGTCAAGTAGCTTCAGGTCGTATATGAACCATCCGAATTGTGTTCATAGTTTGCCACAATAAATAATTCTGCATCAGACATTGATTAATCCCCCTAAAATTCTTAAGAAATTCATAAGTAATAAATCCAGGATGTTCCTTTCGAGACCTAACTAACACAATAAAACAATAAGTTGAAAAAAAATTGATAAAATCATGTATTTACATTGCCTACTTTTTTTAAATGAAAAAAACAGTATTATATACAATAATTACTTTATTTTTACTCCTCTCAGCTAGCTTACTATTTCTCTGTATTAAAAATACATTATTTAGTTTCACACATAAAAACTGGGTGAAGCTAGACAAATTTGAAATTATAGAATCAGAAGTTTACTGTTCACACAAACCATTTTATAGAGGTATTAATAGAGCAGCATACCGCTCTATAAAATATAAATACACTATAGATAAAAAAAACTACTATATTAATGAGGATAAAATTTTCAACTATTATAGAACAAGTTTTTTTGAGTCGTGTGAAAATTTAAAAAATAAAAACACACAACTATGGAATAACCACAAAAAGAACGGAGATATAAAAATTTATATATCCAAAGAAAATAATATAGGGGAAATACATATTAATGAAAACCAAATTAGTTTAAAAACATCTTGGTTATCATTAATAGTTCTAGAGCTACAGGGAATCATTATAACCATTTCTGCACTTATTTTATGCACATTTTTATACTTATTTATAAAAAAAAATTAATCTTCCAATTGCATTAATGCTGCTCCAGCTTCTTCAATACCATTATCATAAGCTTTTTTGAACCAATACTTAGCTTTTTCTATATCATTAAAGTTATGTTGATATATATAAGCTAAATTAAATTGCGCTTGAGGAAAATTTTGTTCTGCTGCTTTAGTATATAATTCCAATGCTTTTTTCTCATCTTTAGGTAATCCATCACCATTAAAATAAGCATTAGCTAAATTGAATTGTGCTTGAGGAAAGTTTTGTTCTGCTGCTTTAGCGTATAGCTCTAATGCTTTAGCCTCATCCTTAGGTAATCCATCACCATTTAAATAAGCATTAGCTAAATTAAATTGTGCTTGAGGAAAGTTTTTTTCTGCTGCTTTAGAATATAGCTCTAATGCTTTTGATTTACTTACTGGCACAAAATTTCCATGAGCATACATTAACCCTAAGTTGTATTCAGCTTCAGGAAAGTTTTGTTTCGCCGATTTACCAAACCAAAAAAAAGCTTTTTCGTAGTCTTGTTTTGTACCTAGCCCCTCAAAATACATACTAGCTAAATCATTTTGAGCTTCAGCTAAGCCCATATTAGCGGCTTGCTCAATCAATTGAAAAGCTTTTTGATAATCTTGCGACACTCCTTTACCTAAATAATATTTTTCACCATTTTGGTAAATTTTTTCTGCATTTTGTGAAACTGTTACAGATTCAACTGTAGGTTTAGAACAAGCTAAAAGAACTAAAGGATTAAAACCTAATAAAATAAAAACTGTTAAAAACTTTAATTTCATATAAAAACCTTGTAATTAATCTGCACCAATTACATGCCATTCTAGCATAGGATCTTTTTTAATTTCTATTGCCTTCCTTTTTTCCTCAGCAGCTTTATCTTGCTCATCCATTATATCAATCGCTTTAATAATACCTTTAGCTACTTCTACAGCAGGACCAGTTTCTCCAACGGCTGTACCTACTTTGTCACCTACATACTTTCCACCATAGTTAAATGCTATATAACAAGCTGTACCTGCTATAGCGACTCTCTTCGGATCTAATTTTTTCACTGCAAACTTTGTACATTTCCCTGCAGCAGCCAAACCCGCAGTTTCGCCACTTTTTGATAAAATCATTGTCGAAGATTTTGATGCGAGAGCTTTCGCATCTTTTTGCTTTATTGCCACAACAATCTCTGCAGCATCCCCAACATTTCCTAACATTCCACCAACTTTATCAACTTTACCAGCCACTTTTCCAATATTTGTAACTTTAGTGTGCTTATTTCCCTGAAATACTCTATTTGTTTCTGGATTATGAGAATACATTTTAATTTTTTTTAAGTTTTCTAGACTAAATCCTGGGGAATTTTTAGAGTGTAAGACGCCCCATGCAAAGTTATTCTTTTCTACTACTTTCGTACCTGTTGTCAAATAACCCAACCAATCAGAAGCTGTTTGACTTGCACTAGCTGCATCTTTTACATCTTCAGCCGAAATTACAAGTACAGATCTACCATTCTGGTTCTTCATCTGCTGATCTTTTTTAGACTCATCCACCATTTTTAATTCTCTCCTTCATTGAATGATGTTTCTTCTGAATAATTACTTCGTCTATAAGCTCCCTTTTCCTCAGAATCTTGAAACAAATCTATATCTTTTAAAATTTTAGGGCTAATCAATGTAATTTCTCTTACATAATTATTCTCAATTCTAATAATAGGCTTAAACTCATTATCAATAATACTTTTTACTGAAAGTAAAGGAAAATTAACATTAGGACATTTAAAGACAGCCTCACCATTTTTATCAGTTGTGCCTGTTAAAATAATCTTATTATTTTCATCACTCAACTGAAATATTAAATTAGGAATAGCTGCACCTAAAAAGTCTAAAAATTGAATAAAAGTATTCTCATCTTTGCTTCCTCCAAAATTTTCAATATAGTAATGCCACTCATCTCCTCCAATTAAGATTTTAACTTTTTCTTTTTCATGCGATCTTATTCGATCAGTTCTACCATATTGATCAAGCGTCCCCTTTTTAACTTTCCCATTATTATGCAATATTGAATATTCGATATTTTTTAATTCCGACTGCTTAAAGAGATTAAAAACATCCAATTTATTACTATAAGCATATTGAATGTTTGGCAATTCAGGTAAAATATAATTTGACTTCGCACCGCCCATAAACAAATGCTGCCCTGCCTTCACCTCAAACTTGCCACTGGTCACAGGGAAAATCCCTGAGCCATTCAGCTTAATCTGAGAACCACCCGCAGTAATCACAATCTCTTTGGGGCTGGTGATTTCAATACGGTCTTCAGTCGAAGTAATTTGTATGCCTTGCTTGGCAAGTAAATCCATGCCATCCCCTTGGGCCTGAACTTCAAACTTGCCTTTGGCTGCGACTTGTTTAATGCCATTTTGTGCGGCAAACAGACTGGCTTTACCACTCACATGTGCCACCAGATTTTTTTGGGTGCTTAGATTAATACTATCGCCTGCAAACTGGTTAATCTGTCCATCCGCAGAGAGATGAATATCTTCATTGCTACTTAAACCAATGCCCGCAGGTGAGCTAAGCAACAACATCGCCTTATTAAATTTGGCAATATCAGATTCAATTTCTTCCGCAAATTCTTTGAGTTGATCCAGCGATTCTATTTCATCGGTCTGTTGGTTCTTGGCAACTTCACTTAAGGCTTTGGCATTGTTTTGATTGCCCTCAAGCTGCTGTTTAGCAACTTGTGCATCCAGATGTTCACCTTGGGCTTGATCCTGTTTATAGGTGGAAACGAGAAGACCTTCGCCTGCCCGTACTGCACCCCATTGGTCGGTGCGTAGCTCAAAACCTTCACCGCGGTCTTCACTTTCAGCCTTGTCTTTGGGATGGCTGAGTTTACCCAGATTCAGTTGGCTGGCGGCATGGCTGCTTTGCAACTGGGCGCTGATCTGTCCTGTGGTGTCATCAAAGCGCAGTTGGTTAAAGCCTTCGCCCTGATATTCTTTCGATTTGATCCCTGCCAGTTTCTTGGTGTCTGGCAGCTTACCTACATGATCAAACTTGGTTGGGCTACGCAGGCCTTCATGAATTCTTCCCACCACAAATGGACGGTCAATATTGCCATCAAAGAAGTCAATCACCACAATCTCACCAATCCTCGGTAACAAGCGTGCACCATAGCCTTCACCTGCCCAAGGGGTCAGTACATCAACCCAAGCTGAATCGGTGTCATTGTCATTGGCACCCGCACCACCATCGTGGCTATGGTCGTCATTCCGAGTGAAGAGAAAACGGACTTTAATCCGCCCCCATTCATCCACATGAATTTCTTCGCCGCTTGGCCCAACCACTTTGGCTCGTTGCGGTGAGGCTATTGGGCGGTGTTGTAAGGGATTAAATTCAGGTACGGTTTTAATGCTGCGGCGTTGTAGTGTCAGTTGATTGGCTTGGCGTTCTTCTGAGTTATTAGATTGAGTGGGTTGCCAATTACTTTGTGCTAATAATTGATTGATCTGTTGATGTAGATCTTTGGGCAAATTGTTTTGGTTATAAAAGTTTTTGCCTGTAATCAGGAATTCTTTATCGCTGCCAGCATGTTGATCAATTTCAGGATGCTCAGCCAATTCAAACCAGTAACCCACATGCGTGTCGCGCACGGTAGTATGGGCTGTAAATTGCTTGGATTGTAAGTCGTAATATTGACCGAGATTCTGATTCAGTTTTTCAATTTGTGCATTGCCCGATGCGGTTGCACCATCTTCACCATTCAGGTCTTGCATCCATGCCGGTGAGAAATGCCATGCCTGTTCCAGCCCTAAACTGGCATTGTCATATTGAGCACTGTGTTTATGTGTGCTCTGCACACTGCCTGCGCCATCTTCTTGTTCCAGTACATCCGCTTGCCAACGTTGTACATGCACGCTGCTCGGTTGTAAGCTGCGTTGCCCGACCAAACTGGTCATGCTGTCATATTGCTCTGTCGCACTGCTGCGGTGGTAACGAATCGTTCTTCTGTCTAGCGCTTGGTATTGGCTATTGTCATCAATCAAGCGTAGTTTTTGCGGCTGAATCGCGGCACTGCTTTGCGGAACGATTCGCTCGGCTTCATCAATTAACCAGCTAATCCCTTCGCTACGCATCAAAGATGTTAAAAATGCTTCATCTGATTGATTATATTGCATAATAAAAGGACGGATATCATAGTTCTGGCTGAGTCCGCTTAAGTCCAAAGTTAAGCTTGACGCAAATAAGGAACTCTTTTGCTGCCACTCCTTGAAGATAAGTTGCACGACATCAGGCACGCTCTTGTTCATAAACACGCGGCTGTTACGACGTTGTTTCCACAGTGCGGTGGGATCTTCTAAAGTCAGCTTATAGACAGTTAGGCTACCATCCGATTGCCCTTGTAAGGCTTGAGTAATAATCCCTGTGACACGGGTCAATTGTCCATTATCGGTCACCGTATCAATTGCCGCTTGGCTACCAATAAATTGTTTGAGTGGAATGGTTGCATTGGTTGATAGGCAAATTAATTCTGCCTTAAATCCGTCATTCAGTTGATGCTGTCCATCAATACGCTGTAGGAAGACTTGAGTATTTAAATCTTGATTGGAAAACTGAATATGGATTGCACGTTTTTGTGCTGTAAGGCCGAGACTCTCTAAAGCTTGAAATATATTAGCCAACATCTTTTTATATAGAATTGAATCAAATTTTAGTCATGGTATACAAAACAGACTGATTTGTCTATTTTGTATACTTATTGTTAAATTAATTTAATGATGGCGTTTTAAAATAGATTCACTGATAAGACCATAGATATGCTGCAAGTCTGGACGATTAGAATCTGCTAATAACTGGCTATGCATACTTAATATATTTTGGTCACCGCGCATCGCAGGGCCTGTCTGCATATCCTTGGGATTATTGGCTGTGGCTTTATTTGCGGTCTCTAAAATCAGTGGATAGAGCAAACTAAAATCAACCTGCTCTGCATCAACGATCTGCTTCGCCATGTCATAACAATAATTACTAAAATTACAAGCAAATACCGCTGCTAAATGCAAGGTCAAACGTTGTGTAGAACTATATTGATAGACACGTTGGCTTAAACTGTTGGCTAATTCGGTTAATAAGGTTAAGTCCTGTTGCTGTACTGCCTCAACAAACAAAGGGGTGTCTGCCCAATTCACATTCCTTTCCATACTAAAGGTTTGCAAAGGATAGAACACACCCGCGCGTGGATGTCTTTGTTCCAGGACTGATAAAGCAGTGCTCCCCGAGGTATGTACAATCAGATTTTCAGGGAGATATGGCGCGATCGAATCAATCACGCTACGAATCACCTGATCACTGACTGCAATAATCACTAAATCGGTTTGCTCATCTAGCTGCTGCTCATCATCAATTGCTTGGGCACTGACTTGGTCTGCAAGGGTCTGAGCATGTTGTAGATTCCGACTCAAGATTTGCACAATCTGATGCCGCAATTGCAATACTTTGGCTAAATGGGTTGCAACACGACCTGCCCCAATCAATGTAATTCGCATAATATTTATCTTAAAACCATCGCTGTGCTAAGCATGCCAATAAAAAAAGGACGAATCAATTCGTCCTTCTAGTTGTTGCTTACTTAATTGACATTATTGAGATAGACAATGCGCTCAATAGTACGTTGGGTGAAACACTTGGTGTACTGCATATCTTGGTCTTGTTGACGCATCGCATCATTCCAATAGCGTGATTGCTTTTGATAGGTTTCCAAATCTTTTTCTGGAATGTCAGATACATGCTTCTGAGCAAGTACTTTACAATCGACATCACGTTTTTCAAACCAATCAGACTGGTCTTGCTGCAACTGTGCTTTCTGCTCTGGGCTAAACTTGTCCCACGTTTGGTTTAAACGCTCAACTTGTTGTGCTTTTTCAGCATCCAACTCTTTTTTGCGAATATCCATTGCTTTTTGAGCCAAACCCATTTGAGCCGATTCTTCTGCATCATATTGCTGCTGAGCTTGTTCATTGCTTTGTTCAATCAGGCGATTTTCTTTTAAATAGGCTACATATTGCACAGCTTTGGTCGCCATAAAGACCACACCATCAATCACTGTATTTTGATCAGGGATATTGAATACTAAACCATCTTTATCAGTCTTGGTAATGTCATAGAAGAAACTACCTTTGAGCTTGTCATCTTCTAAAGTCAATGAATATTCATTATCTGCAAAATAATCACCTAAAGTACTGGCACTATAATCGCCTTCACACTCTTCACAATTTTTCTGCTGCTCAGCGTAGGCATTTTCCGCACGCTTTTGTAAGCCTTTTGGAAATTGAACAATTAACTGACTTTCACAGCTTAATTGTGTTTTTGATGTTTGTTCACCTTCTGCTGTATCCAACGTACGCACATTTTTAATTTCGAATTTTAGACCTTTGTTGATTTTATCCAAAACATCATAATCTGCCTGATACTGACTTTCTCTGAGGCTACGCTCGATTTGCTTTAAATAGTCTTTTTTGAGTGCCGCTTGAATATTATTCAAGTTATCTTGATTGGTACAGCTCCACTCTGCGACTGCCGCATCGGTATTTTCAACTTTATCTTTCGGTTTGAACTTATCACATCCTGTTAATAACACAGCTGCGGTTAATGTTGTGAATATCAAAAACTTATTCATATTAATACTCTATTATCTTGTTTTTCGAGCGTATTCTACTCAATTTAAATCTATACTTTCGAGTCTTTTATTTGATTTTATTTAAACAACGTCATTTAAAATGATATTTACTCAAATAAATAATTAAAATAAAAGGAGTTATTTTCTCAATAACTCCTTTAAAACTTCAACAAAGCATCAATTAAGGACTAATTGAAAACTCAATTCGACGATTTTTAAAGCGCCCTTCCTCAGTTGTATTATCTGCAACAGGGTTATCAGCACCATGTCCCACCGCTGTGAGTTGAGCAGCATCTACACCTTGACCAACTAAATAATCGACCACAGCCTGTGCACGTTTTTGTGACAGCGTTTTATTGCTATTGGCATTACCTGTCGAATCGGTATAGCCCGCAACGGTTAGTTTTGCGTCTTTGGTATTTTTCATTAAGCCAGCGGCTTTATCCAAAATGGCTTTGTTTTCATCTGGAATCTGATTAGATCCCGTTGAGAAATTAATAATCTGTAGATTAAGTGCTTTAATCACAGCATTAATATCAACCTGATTGGCATCAATACTCGCCAATGCATCTTGTGCTGCATTTAGACTATTACTTACCGAATCAGCAGCACTCACAGGTGCTTCGACAACCACCTCGGTATTTGGTACTAATCCTTTGATCTTGCCAAGCAACTCATTGAGTTTAACTGCATCTGTACCTTTTAAGGTGATCTTATCACCGACCCATTCCAAGGAAACATTTGGAACCCCTTTAAGCAATCCCAACACACCTGCAAGTCCTGCTTTATCAGTAAACTTGCCTGCATGTGTTGCAGCCGTACCAGCAGTATCTACCATACAATCCTGAGTAGAAGAAAAAATTTCTTTGACCTTGGCCTGAATGCTGGCCAAAAATCCTTGATCACCCACCATAACCTGACACTGTGCAAGATGACCACTGGCATCGGTGGTTAATGCTAAACTCGCTGGTGCAATGACTGTACCAACCTGTGATGCTGGAGAATCCGCATTATTTACAGGCACTTCCATTTGTTTATGTTGACATGACTTCCACAGCCATGCGACCAGAAGAGCCAAAATAATCAGCGCCACAATCGGTAACCATGCACGTGATTTAGTTGCTGCACCTGCTGCTGTATTATTTGCCAAATTTGATACAGAGGCTGAAGCACTTGAAACCAGCCCTAAAGGCGCAAGTAAACCGACCGCCCATGCAGGTAACAGAGCACGAATTGAATCGGCATGCTGTTTTAAATAATTGACAATACTTTGGGTATCGTTGCCGGCTTCACTGGTTAAAGCAGCAAGGCTGATCGGAATCGACTGATTTAAAGTTTGTTCTGCTTCAGCTGTGGAAAGCTGACCGCTAGCAAGATTGGATAATAAAGTATTTTTAACTTGATCATTATGACCAAATAAATCGAATAATGAAGGTGAAATCGACTCTTTTAGTTTCTGAATCAGTTCAGGTTTTGCGGCTAAAATCGAAAGAAAAATCGGGTAAAACTTAGATAACAGCGCACTTTTTTCGTTCGCCAATCCGTCTTGACCATTCACAAGCACAGAAGTCACTTTCTGCTTTAACAGTTCTATTGGGTTTATTGACATTGTTATTCTCTCCAACACATTAAATTTATAATATTCAGATCGCTTAAGAAAAATGCGAAGTACAAGCAAACTGATGCATTTTCATTCTAAACATTTGTGTATTTTTTATTCGTTTTTATATCATTTAAATACAATACTTACATCACAGTTTACAAAACATCTGTTTGCCATGATGCTAGCTAGCACGAAATCAATTACAAAGTGATCCAGCGCAATACCATCTAAATGACAGATTTTATTTACTTAAATGATAAAGAAAGAGCAAAGAAAAGCTGGCAAAAACCAAAGTTAAAAAAGGAAATAATTTATAGGATTTCTTTTCTATTGGCTCTTCTGCAGGTGCTATGACTTCTTCCAATACGGGCTCAGGTTCAGGAACTTCATTTAAATGTAGCAATACCTCATCTGACCAGTTTGGCAATAAGGCATGAATAGACTGTTTATGTTCACGGAGATAATGAATAATGCTGATCGCATCATTTCCGACCTCATTTGAAAGCACAGCTAAGCTTTTAGGAATGGCCCGATTTAATGTAATTTCAACTTCAGCCACAGCAACTTTGCCTGCCGCCAATCTCAACAACAATTCATTTTTTACACGTTCATTTTGCTCTAATAAATCAAAAATAGAGGGCGTAAGTTTTTCTTTTAATTGATCAACCAATTCAGGTTTTTCTAAAAAACGATGTAAAAAAATAGGATAAAATCTTGATAAAACATCATTTTTTTCATTTACCAAACAAGTTTGATCATTGACAATAATAGAGGATACCTTTTGCTTAAGTAACTCCATTGGATTAATAGCCATATGATTTAGCTCCAATTATTTAAACTGTTTAATTCTCATTTTTTATAATTTTATGTAAAGCACATCTCATTTATATCGTTACTTTAATCTAGTTTTTTAATTTTTATCGGCTTTGTAAAATTTAAATACAATATCTACATCACAGTTTACAAAGCAGAATAAGACTTGATCGCCTTATTCTGCTGTTTTCATCTCATTTATGCGAAGGTGCTCACCACCTTACCAGTCAGTTGTTGACCCAGTAATGGCGTATTTTTACCTTGGGATAAGATACTGTCTTTAGACACAGTCCACTGTAATTCTGGATCAATTAAAACCCAACCAGCTTCTTGCAACCAACGATCAGTCATATTGGCGACTTGTGCTGGTATAGAGGTCACTTTCGCCACCCATTCCAAAGGTTCAAACACACCTTCTTGAATCAATTGCACACCTAAACCCACATAGGTATCAAAAGCAGTAATCCCTGGCTGTGTTTCAGCAAATGGAGCCATTTTTGCCGAGCTACTAAGTGGTTCATGATGCGTACAAATTGCATCAATCACCCCTTCTTTCACCCCTTGACGCAATAAGGCTTTATCTTGCTCAGAACGTAGCGGTGGGCGTACATGTGCAAGTGAGTTAAAGCCATCCGTCAGTTGCTCAGTTAGATGTAACTGATGCATGGCAACATCGGCAGTTACAGGTAAACCTTTGGCTTTTGCAGCGCGAATCAAATCAACAGAAGCACCACTAGACAGTAAACCAAAGTGTGCTTTCACGCCTGTTGCTTCAATCATGATCAAGTATTTGGCAATTGCAACAGTTTCAGCAATCGCAGGGATCATCGGTAAACCTTGACGAGATGCAATAAAACCTTCGTGTGCACAGCCATCTTTGGCAATTTGAGGCTCTTCGGCATAGAACACCACGGTCAAACCCAAACCTGCCGCATATTCTAGAGTACGAATCACCACATCATCATTTTCAAAGCTTGCATTGGCATTTGAAACAGCGGTACATCCACCTTTCTTCAACCCCGCCATATTGGCAGGTTGTTTGCCATTGAGGCCTTGGGTTTGCGCACCAATAATTTGCAGGTAAATTCCGCCATCCAATTGTGCTTTTTCGATCAAGCCATGAATTAAAGCACCATTATCTTGAACAATTGGTTTTGAATCAGGGGGTGTCATCACATGCAAAATACCATTGGCACGTGCTGCTTTACCTTCAGACTTTAACGTTCCATGCTGTTGTTGCCCAGGTTCACGTAAACGTGCACAAAGATCAACCATGGTTGGCATTAACCATTTGCCTTGACCATCAATGGTTTCGTTGACTTGATCAACCGCATCAACCAACTTACCATTTTCGATATATACCGTTTTCACTTGATCAGTTTTTTGAATTGGATCGAGCACACGGACATTTTCAATTTTTACAATACTCATGTGATCTATCCCTTACAGCGCAATCGCTTCAATTAAACCTTGTTCTTGTAACTGCCCTTGCATCGCGAGTGCCAACACTGCCATACGAACCGCAATCCCATTGGTAACTTGCTTCAAAATGACAGATTGATCACCATCGGCAACACTTGAGTCAATTTCAACTCCACGGTTCATTGGGCCTGGATGCATCACGATACAATCAGGCTTTGCCAAAGCTAAACGCTCTTTGTTTAAGCCGTACATTTTGTAGAATTCGGCTTGTGAAGATAAAGCTGGTGAATCAATACGTTCATTTTGAATCCGTAAGGCAATAATCACATCGCAATCTGTTACCCCTTCATCCATTTTGTTAAACAGACGCACATGTTCGCCATATTCATTAAAGCCGACTGGCAACAGGGTATTAGGTGCAATCACGCGAATGTCTTTGCAGCCCAATGTTTGCAATGCTGCCACATTCGAACGCGCAACACGCGAATGTTTGATATCTCCAATGATCGCCACTGTTAAGTCTTCAAATGGCTTCTTGGTTTCACGGCGAATAGTCAACATATCCAGCATGGCTTGGGTAGGATGTGCATGACGACCATCACCCGCATTAATAATCGCAACTTTAGGACAGACATCTTTGGCAATAAAATGCGCTGCACCTGACGATGAATGACGTACCACAAAGATATCCGCTGCCATGGCTTCCAAATTCCAAAGCGTATCACGTAAGGTTTCACCCTTAGAGGTACTTGAACGTGCAATATCAATATTCAAGACATTGGCAGACAAACGCTTTGCTGCAGCCTCAAAAGTAGTACGGGTACGAGTGGAGTTTTCGAAGAAAAGATTCATCACCGTCAGTCCTTCAAGCAACGGACGATTGATCAAATTATTATTTTCATCTAAGAAGCTTTGCGCTGTATCTAGAATCTTGGTTAAGGTTTCTTTGGAAAGACCTTCAATAGTTAAAAAGTGCTTGAGATTTCCTTGTTGATTGAGCTGGATCTGACTCAAAGTATGCAATGCCGCCAAGTGCATAAGAGATTCCTAACACGTTAAGTTAACGCATTATACAGACTTTGGATTTCATTCGCAGTTGAACTTTTCAGCACTTAAGTAAAAATCTTTTAGATTTTTTTCATCATCTTATTTTTTAATGGGTATAGCGAAGATTACAGCTATACTTTAAATATTGCGTTCGAATCTCATGCCTAAGCAATACTAATAAGGATGTAAACAGCTTGGCTACATCCTTTACTCCTTCTCTATTTTTGAATGACTTATAATCTATCTCAATGCACCAATGTAGTGATGGTGCACTTGGGCTTGATAGATCTCTTCTTCGGTCACTTCCATTGAATAGCTTTCTAAAACTTCAACAGCTTGCTTTTTCTCCTCAACTTTTGTTTCGTTCACCAATGTCGCAGGTTCTGGATATAAATCAATCAATGGACTTAAACGAAGCACAAAACGTTCCAATTCTGGGTCTTGTGTTGCCAAAGCAAGTTCAAGTATATGCTTGGCATAGTCTTTATTATTGACCAGATACATCACATCGATCACACGACCACAGACACGTCTTAAACGAACATACATTTGAGTTGCAATCGTAAAAGCTTCGGCGTTGACCACGACTTCATTCTTCATGCTTTCTTTCATAACATCCCCACAGCCATCAAATTAAAATTCTTAAATTTCATCAGCTTTAAGTCAAATAGTTCACTGATGTGCTACTAATTTAGAAGCAAAAGATGTACCAACTATTCAATAAATTTGGCATCAATAATGAATCTCATCACATTAAAAACAGATCAGGCCAAGAATAATTCATCAAAAAAATGCGATGAATCGCTGATAAAGCTAACAATCACACAAATATGCACCGACAGAACAAACAAAAATCAGTTAAAATAGCCAATTGCTAAAAATGTTTTGGAAATTTGAATGAACGCTAAACCACGTCTAACAGACTATTGGGTCACCTGTGCGGACGGGCTTGAAACCTTATTACAACAAGAGCTTGAAGATTTAGGCATTCAAAATATCCAACGTTTTGCTGGACGATTGGTTTTTAAAGGCACGCTCGAAAATGCATATCGGGTTTGTATGTGGTCTCGTTTAGCCTCTCGGGTATTATTACCAATTCATACGCATGAACTTGAACATACCCATGACGCACGTGACGTAGCAGAAGAGCTCTATGAAGGCGCGATTAGCTTTGACTGGTCACTGATTTTTGCACCACAAAGTACCTTTGCAGTCCGCTTACATGTGGAACGTGAAATTAAGGTTAATACGCAATTTGCAACCTTACGCGTAAAAGATGGCGTGGTCGATTCCTTTATGGAAGCCGTTGGCAAACGCCCAAGCATTGATATTAAACAACCTGAGATCACGCTTTATGTGTTAGCAGGTAAAACAGAACATACCTATTGCTTAGACTTATCAGGTGATTCTTTGCATAAACGCGGTTACCGTCGTTTTATGACCGATGCACCGATTAAAGAAAACTTGGCAGCGGCGATTCTACAAAAAGCACAACTGGCGCAATATCAGCCCGATATTATTCTTGACCCAATGTGTGGTTCAGGCACATTCATTATCGAATCTTTATTGATTTTAACTGATCGTGCACCCGGTTTAGTGCGCCGCTTTGGCTTCAATGGCTGGCATGGTCATGATCGTGAACTGTGGTTGTCCCTCAAAGCCGAAGCCGCAGAACGTCATGAAAAAGCATTAGAACAACCCCTGCCTAAGTTTTATGCTTACGATGCTGACTGGGAAGCAGTCAAAGCAACGCGCCAAAACATTATTGCTGCGGGTTTTGAAAAGTTACTCGATCAAATTCAAATTGAAGAACGTACGCTGGCAGATTGGGATGATTTTCATGCTGAAGGTAAAAAGGCCTTTATCGTGACCAACCCACCGTATGGCGAACGCTTGGGCGATAAAGCATCGAACCGTTCTTTATATCTTGGCCTATCTGCTTTATTGCAAAAACATTTCCCAAATCAACGTGCTGCGATTATTGCCGCGCAAATTGAGCAAGCAGACGTACTGGCATTTAATGATCCGCAAACCTTACGTTTGATGAATGGCAAACTGCCAATTTACACCCGCTTTGGAACAGTCAAGCCTGCGACAGTGACACAACCTTTCCTTGCGACTTGGCAACCACAACAATTTGAGAAAATTGAAGGTGCCGAAGACTTTACCAATCGTTTGCAAAAAAATATGCAAACATTGAAAAAATGGGCGGTGAAAGAGAATGTATTCTGCCTACGTTTATATGATGCAGACTTACCAGACTTTAACGTTGCAGTCGATTTATATGGAGATCGTTTGCATGTTCAAGAATACGCACCACCAAAAACCATTGATCCAGAAAAAGCAAAAAAACGCTTTAACTTAGCACTTGCAGCGATTCGTGCTGTGACCGGTTTAGGTCGTGATGCCATCTTTATTAAAACGCGTGCAAAACAAGCGGGTGCAAACCAGTACACCAAACAAAGTACAGCGTCTAAACGTTTTATCGTTCAGGAAGGCAAAGCACGTATCTTGGTGAATTTAACTGATTATTTAGATACCGGTTTATTCTTGGATCACCGTCAGATGCGCTTAAGAATTGCCAAAGAAGCGCGCGGCAAACACTTCCTTAATCTTTACAGCTATACTTCAACTGCAAGTCTACATGCCGCGCTTGGTGGTGCAGCAAGTACCACCAGTGTAGATCTATCCAATACCTATTTGAGTTGGTCTAAAGAAAACTTTGTCCTCAATGGTTTGACTGTAGACCATGCTGATGAACAACATATGTTCTTTGCCAGCGATTGTTTTGAATGGCTAAAAGAAGGTCATGAACAATATGACTTGATCTTCATTGATCCACCAACGTTCTCGAATTCGAAAAAGTTCTATGGAACTTTTGATGTACAACGCGACCATGTTTCCCTACTCAAACGTGCAATGAATCGTTTAACCAGTGATGGGACCTTGTACTTCTCAAATAACTATCGAGGCTTTGAATTAGACGAAGAAATCGAGGCGATGTATCAAGTCGAAGAAATCACCTCTGAGACCATTGGTCTAGATTTTAAACGTAATCAAAAAATTCACCGTGCTTGGAAAATTCAGCACCCTGCTATTTAACCACCAATTCGGCTTTAACATCATTGTTATAAGTCACATGAACATCACCTGATTGGAACTCATAAATCATATAGCGATCAGGTGGTTGTTCGTGCGGCTTGATCGTGGCCGACCTCTTATCTCTGGGGTCAACAGCCATCACTTTCTTTTGCTCTTCATGAGATGACAATACACCACCTAAGATGGTGCTGACACGAATCTCACCTAAGTACTTATCACTCAAGAGTCGTTGTGAGCGCCAGCGCTCTTCTTCAGGCTTTAGGGCATCTTGTTGCGCTTTAATAAGAATACTGGGAAGTGCGTTGTTTAACATAGCAGTTTGTAAGGCGAGCGTCCCCTCACTCAATGGTTGTGCAGCATGCACCATTGAAGATAAGGCAGTCATCAACAAAATTACACACATATTTGTGCAATGATGTCTGTTCTTTTCCATTGCAATTCATCCTGAATTTTTTTCTTATTTGTTCCGAAACTATCAAGTTTTTCTCAAAGTCGCAATGTCATTGGTAATATTCCTGCAAAAATCTGACCAGTTGCACTGATACAAAAAAAGATGGTGATTTACATCACCATCTTTTTCGCCAAACATTCAAATTGCGTTTAACTTAGTTTCATTTTATCAAAGACCAAATGACCACTTTCACCTTTGATCAAAATGTTATCCCCTGGCTGAAACTCACCAGATAAGATTTTCTGAGCCAAGTTATTTTCAACTTGCTGCTGAATCGCACGTTTCAATGGTCGTGCACCATATACAGGATCAAAACCGGCATCGATCAATAGATCGAAAGCGGTATCATCCACTGTTAAGCCCATATCACGATCACTCAAGCGTGAACGTAAACGATCTAACTGAATATCCGCAATACCACGAATCTGCGCCTTTTGCAGTGAGTGGAAAACCACTAACTCATCAATACGGTTAATAAACTCTGGACGGAAATGTTGTGTCACAGCATTCATGACCACAGTACGCACCTCGTCATCGGTTGCGCCTTCACCCAGTTCACGCACATCTTGTGAACCTAAGTTAGAAGTCATCACAATAACAGTATTCTTAAAGTCAATCACACGACCTTGTGAATCCGTTAAGCGCCCATCATCTAACACTTGTAGCAGGATGTTAAACACATCTGGATGGGCTTTTTCCACCTCATCAAATAACACTACACTATAAGGTTTACGACGTACGGCCTCAGTTAAAACACCACCTTCTTCATAACCTACATAGCCCGGAGGTGCACCCACCAAACGACTGACAGAGTGCTTTTCCATAAATTCAGACATATCAATACGAATCATGGCATCGTCACTGTCAAACAAAAAGTTTGCCAATGCTTTGGTCAACTCAGTTTTACCCACACCTGTCGGTCCAAGGAACAAGAATGAACCACTTGGACGATTCGGGTCAGATAAACCTGCACGTGAACGACGGACTGCATTGGAAACAGCAACCACCGCTTCATCTTGTCCAACCACACGATTATGTAAAAACTCTTCCATATTCAGCAGTTTTTCACGCTCACCCTGTAGCATTTTCGCCACAGGAATACCCGTTGCTGCACTGACCACTTCTGCAATTTCGTTTTCAGTGACTTTGGTACGAATCAGCTTCGGTTCTTCATTTTCCTCAGCCACTTCGGCTTGTTCCAAGCGTTTCTGCAACTCTGGAATCACACCATATTGCAAACGCGCCGCTTCTGCCAAATCACCTTCACGTTTGGCTTTTTCCAAAGCAACACGTGCTTGATCGAGTTCAACTTGTGCTTTCTTATCCCCTTCAACCAAGGTTTTTTCAGCCTTCCAGATTTCTTCTAGATCGTTGTACTCTTTTTGCTTTTCAGCAATTTGCTGCTCAAGATGATTGACTTCGGCTTTACTGCCTGCATCTTGATCTTTTTTCACCGCTTCCAATTGCATTTTCAACTGGATTAAACGGCGATCAAGTTTATCCAAAGCCTCAGGCTTGGAATCGATTTCCATTTTGATACGAGATGCTGCCTCATCAATCAAATCAATCGCTTTATCAGGCAACTGACGATCGGTAATATAACGATGTGACATCTTCGCCGCTGCAATAATGGCTGAGTCTAAAATTTGCACCCCATGGTGGGTCGCATATTTTTCTTTTAGACCACGCAAGATCGCAATGGTGTCTTCAACACTTGGCTCATCAACCAATACCTTCTGGAAACGACGTTCAAGTGCAGCATCTTTCTCGATGTATTGACGGTATTCATCTAAGGTCGTCGCACCGACACAGCGTAATTCACCACGCGCTAAGGCAGGTTTTAACATATTACCTGCATCCATTGCGCCATCGCCCTTACCTGCACCTACAAGCGTATGTAACTCATCAATAAATAAGATGATCTCGCCTTCGTGTTTCGCAAGGTCTTTGAGAACTGCTTTTAGTCGCTCTTCAAACTCACCGCGATATTTCGCACCTGCAAGTAATGAACCTAAGTCTAATGATAAGACGCGCTTATTTTTCAAGCCTTCAGGTACTTCGCCATTGACAATACGTTGCGCCAAACCTTCAACAATTGCAGTTTTACCCACCCCAGGTTCACCAATTAAAACTGGGTTATTTTTGGTTCGACGTGAGAGAACCTGAATGGTACGGCGAATTTCATCATCACGACCAATCACAGGATCAAGCTTGCCCGCTAAAGCACGCTCAGTTAGGTCAATGGTATATTTATTGAGTGAGTCACGTTGATCTTCGTGATTATTGCTCATGACTTTGTCGTTTCCTCGAATATTTTCAATTACTTTACGTAAGCTTTCTGGTGTCACACCCACGCTATTCAATATTGTTTTTGTTTCACCTGTTTCCGCCAAACCTAACAGCACCCAATCAGTCGACAGAAACTCATCTCCTGCCTTTTGCGCATAGCGGTCAGCTAAATTCAATGCCTTTACCGCTTCAGGATTGAGATTGATATCACCTGTAGGATTTGCCAAAGTCGGTGCATTTTGCACGGCTTGTTCAAGTTTCTGTTTTAACTCAGGTAAACGTGCACCCGCTTGTTGCAATAAACTCAGATTGGCCGGTTCTTCAAGTAAAGTGGATAAGATATGCACACCTGCAATCGAAGTGTGATCCTTACCCATAGCCAATGATTGTGCATCTGAGAGTGCTTGCTGTAAGCGGTTTGTAAATTTTTCAAATCGCATTCTTGTTATTCCTCACAACAAATTTTTAACTTATCACTTAGATGGGAACGCTTTTTAAAATTTCAAATAAAATTTATATATTTTTCAATATTTTATAAAAATATCAATGTATAAAACTCAGTATTAATATGGGTGTATAAACGATCTATTTCAAGTATATTTTGTATAATTTTTCTGTCTATTCTGTTTTGCACAAAATCCTTATTGTGATTTTAAGGTGAACGTTTTAGCTTAAGGCTTTGCTTCAATTAGAAATGCTCATCATGTCTTTAAAAACAATTTTGCTCAGCGTTGCGTCCCTCCTTCCGCTTCATACTGCTTTTGCACAACTCCCCCAAGACTCAAGACGAGCTGGCGGTATTGCCGTGATTCCACTTTCGACTGAAACCACCCAAGTCTTGTATGAACAAAAGCCTGTTTTGATTACACAACAAGGCAACCAACGCTATGCCGTGTTTGGTATTCCACTTTCGGCCCCATTAGGTACCTTGACTTTAGCCACCAATCATAAGCCGATTCAAGTCGAAGTGACACCCTATCGCTATGCTGAGCAACGTTTAACCGTTAAAAATCAGGATTATGTCAACCCGAACCAAGAGCAACTCGACCGTTATGCACGAGAAGCGAAAGAGCAAAATGATATTTATAGTTCCTTTACATCTAGTACATGGACAGAATTTCCCAATTTTATCCGCCCAACCGCAGGCAAATTCAGTAATTCATTCGGCAGAAAACGTTTCTTTAATGGCGAAGAGCGAGCACCACATTCTGGTTTAGATATCCCAGCACCTGTGGGACAGAATGTTATCGCACCTGCTGGTGGTGTCGTGGTCCAAACAGGCAACTATTTCTTTAATGGTAATACAGTTCTGATTGATCATGGTCAGGGTCTGATCAGCATGTTCTGTCATTTGAGTAAAATTAATGTGGTCAAGGGACAACAGATTCGTCAGGGTGAAACACTGGGATTGGTTGGTAAAACTGGTCGTGTCACTGGGCCACACTTGCATTGGGGAATGAGTTTGAATAATGCGCGGGTAGACCCACAATTATTTCTAAAATAAAAAGAAAAACTTAAAAAAAAGTGACCTGTAAAAACAGGTCACTTTTTAGTAAAACTTAATAATTTTAACTTTTAAGCAGCTTCAACAATTTCAAAATCATGGGTAATTTCAACACCACCATCGGCAAGCATTTTACTTGCTGAACAATATTTCTCAGCAGAAAGCTCAACTGCTTTTTCAACTTGCTTGGTTTTTACCGCTTTACCCGTGACAATGAAGTGCAAATGGATTTTAGTAAATACCGCAGGAATTGAATCCGCTCTTTCTGCTTTCAGCTGACATACAACATTCGTCACATCTTGGCGGGATTTCTTTAAAATGGTCACAATATCAAACGAAGCACACCCACCAAGTCCCATTAAAATCAATTCCATAGGACGTGGACCACGGTTTTCACCACCATATTCGGCAGAACCATCCATCACCACAGTATGGCCACTTTCTGATTTTGCCTCAAAAGCAACATTCTCTAACCAATGTACACTTGTTTGCATTGCAACTACCCGAAAAACGTTATAAATTTACTCTGTTCTTGTACACTAACATAAAATGAGTTGATAAGGAATTTCATCTCTTCTGTGTAGAAAAGGCTCTTACAAGAGTCTGTGCGATCGGTTTTATCCAAATTCGGAAATTTTAAGCATGACTTCAAATTTTTCACAACTTAGCACTGATGCTTTGTCTCCAGGTCAACTACCTGAATCAGTTAAAGCTTTGCTAAAACGTGCTCATATTAACAGATACCCTAAACGCACCACGATTGTTGACGCTGGAACGGAATCAAAATCACTGTATTTAATATTAAAAGGTTCAGTGTCAATTATCTTACGTGAAGATGACGAACGAGAAATCGTTGTCGCTTACCTCAATCCTGGCGATTTCTTTGGTGAAATGGGTCTTTTTGAAAAGAACCCTCAACGTACCGCAGAAGTACGTACGCGAGATGTCTGTGAAATTGCAGAAATTTCGTATGACAATTTTCATGAGTTAAGCAAGCAATACCCAGATTTAAGTTACGCTGTGTTTGCTCAATTGGTCCGTCGCCTAAAAAATACAACACGTAAAGTGACTGATCTAGCCTTCATTGATGTGTCTGGTCGTATTGCACGTTGTCTAATTGACTTATCTGCTCAGCCAGAAGCAATGATTTTACCGAATGGCCGTCAGATTCGTATTACTCGCCAAGAAATTGGTCGTATCGTCGGTTGTTCTCGTGAAATGGTTGGTCGTGTCCTCAAGACACTTGAAGATCAAGGTATGATTCAGACTGACGGTAAAGCAATCTTGATTTTTGATGCATCTTTAGAAGAAAACACTTTCACTGAAGACGAGTACGATGACGAGGATTAATTTGATCTGAGATCGGATTGACTCGAACAAAGCCAGTGCTCAGCACTGGCTTTGATTTTTTACACGGAATACACGTTGCTGATTACATAATTACAATGATTATAGAGGCATTCAGAATATTAACTGCTGTCAACATTTTCTATAATCCACCCTGATCACGACTATATTCATAAGATACTGATTTGGAGAGAATAAGTATGAAGAAATTAGCTTTGAGCCTGTGTGCTGTGACCGTAATGACAATTTCTGGCTGCGCATCTTTCGCAGACATGGCTGGCGCAGACAGCGCAACTTTAAATGCTCAATCAGCACAAAGCTTCTCAAAAATGACTCAAGAAGCGC
The DNA here is from genome assembly GCF_001682515.1 of Acinetobacter gyllenbergii. Classification (NCBI taxonomy): domain Bacteria; kingdom Pseudomonadati; phylum Pseudomonadota; class Gammaproteobacteria; order Moraxellales; family Moraxellaceae; genus Acinetobacter; species Acinetobacter gyllenbergii. Next base: position 510,514 of record NZ_KV575261.1, read on the forward strand.
GTGCCAAAAATCAGCTGGATAGCAGCTCAAGTACTTATCAACGTATTAATACCGTATTCAACCGCTTAAAACCTTATGCGGATCAAATGAACCAGACTGGTCAACGCTTTCAATGGCAACTTGCAGTACTCAAATCAGATACCGTTAACGCCTATGTAGCCCCTGGTGGTAAGGTTGTTTTCTATACGGGTATCGTGAACAAGCTCAATTTAACCAATGATGAAATTGCTGCTGTTATGGGACATGAAATGACCCATGCACTTGAAGAGCATGCAAAAAGTAAAATCGGTGCTCAGGCTTTAACTAATCTTGCAATTGGTATTGGTAAATCATACGCAGGCAACAGCATCGGCGATCTAGGCAGTGCTGCAATTGATTTAGGTAGCCAAGTGGGTATCGGCTTACCGTACTCACGTAACTTGGAAAGTCGTGCGGATTACGGCGGTTTAATGCTCATGGCAAAAGCTGGCTATAACCCAAATGCGGCAATCAGCCTGTGGGAAAAAATGAATCGTTTAGATGGCGCTGGTGCTGGTGGCTCGTTCCTGTCGACTCACCCATCGAATACTCAACGTATTAGCGACATGCGTAAAAACTTGCCAGCAGCTTTAGCAGTTTATAACCAACGCCGTTAATTCATACTGCCCTTAAATGCTCAAGTGTATTTAAGGGCTTTTTCTTTTTGCACCTCGAATCAATGCTTCTGCAAACGCAGATGCAACATATGTGTTGCAATGGTATGACGGAGATGATCGGGTCGAGCTTGAAAATAACGCTCACTCAAACCATCTCCTGATAAATCCTCAGTGACTTGATAACCCATTTGCTCCACCGCTTGGTGCAATACCTTGGGTCTGAATTGCCCTTTTAATGGCTCTTTTAAAAAACGGGTAAATTGCGACACAAACAAACTTCCTAAGCGCTCTACACCCTCTAGTTCTCGATAATCAATCGAATAGTCCAATGCCACTTCACTTCCTTGCGCAGCAATCTGTGCAATGCTTGCCAAAGTCTTTAACGTCGTTTCAGGCTCAAGATAATGCGTGGTTCCCAACCATGAGAAAAAAGCAGCTTGATCCTGCTTAAACGTACTGCGCGCCAGAGCATCTGCAATCGACTCTTTTTCAAAATCAATCGCGACAAACTCAACATTAGCAGGAAGCTCACCAAATTGACGTAGTTTCCTTTGTTTTGCTGCTTGGGTATCTGGATGGTCCACTTCAAAGATTTTTAACTGTGGATACTGCTGAGCATGTCGTAGCGTAAATGAATCTAAGCCTGCCCCTACCAGTACATACTGTTGAATCCCCTTCGCGATTGCTTGCTCAAGTAAATCTTCTGCATATCTTGAACGCCCTACTACTTGCCCTGTTAATAAGCCCAAAGTGCGATTAAACACAGAGGAGTTCATGACTTTTACAGTCAACGCACTGGTTAACAGTTTCTTCCAGCCCTTACTGGTTAACTCAAATGCAAAAGGATCTACAAAAACTGGATTTTCTGCATTTTGAAAATGATTGGCGCGCAATGCTGCCGCTGCCTCAGCTGTTCGGCTCGATTGTCCTTGTTTCATTTTTATTCCCCATTTTTATTCCTATCTTGCAAAAAATAAGCAGCAAATTCTACCCTAAGATAAAATTTGCTGCTTTGAATGATTCAACTCAAAATCAGTTGGTTTTTTCAGTCTGATAAGTCACTTGGTAATCATTCAAATCCATACGTTTCAAACGTTGTTTTAACTTTTTCAATGACCAAGGCCAAGCAGCAAAGTTACGACCATTAGCATCTAAATAATAACTCTTACAGCCACCTGCATTAAACACGGTAGTTTTTAGATGTTTTTGCACCAGCTCATTATGATGCTTGATGACTTCTGGTTTAATGTTCAACTTGGCAATGCCTTTATCTCTGATTTTGAGTAAACCATCCACAATATAATCGAGCTGTGCTTCTGCCAAACCAATAAAAGAATCATATACCAATACGTTTGGTCCTAAGACCAAGAATGCATTCGGTACATTTTCAATGCTGGTCCCCAAATAAGCTTCAGGTGAACTGCTCTTCCAAAGATCATTGAGGATCTGACCTTTTTCATTGGTTACACGCTTACCAATTGGCGGATGAGAGACTTCAAAACCAGTTCCCCAAATAATCACATCGACTTCATGACGTTCACCATTCGCCGATACTACAGTATTGCCTTCTACTTTCACCAATCCATGTGGAATCAACTGTGTATTCGGCTGTTGTAAGGCTGGATAATAGTTGTTAGCGAATAAAAGACGTTTACAGCCAATGGTAAAGTTTGGAGTAACGTTTTTACGTAATTCAGGATCTTCGATTTGGAAGCGTAAAATCAGTTTGGCTAATTCACCCACAGGTTTTAACACTGCTGGATTACGTAAACCAAAGTTAATCGCATTTAAAGACTGAGCAACTGTTTTGCGCCATGTTTTTTGAATCAGTGGGAATTTTTCAATCAGGGCTTTGCTCACATCACCTAAGTCGGTATCAGGTTTCGGCACCACCCAAGGTGCTGTACGTTGATAGACATAAAGCTCTTTGGCTAGAGGTTGGATTTGTGGCACAAATTGAATTGCTGATGCACCTGTCCCGATCACCGCAATCCGCTTACTGGTCAAATCATAATCATGATTCCATTTCGCAGAATGGAACATTTCCCCTTTAAAGGTCTCTAAACCTTCAAGTTTAGGAATTTGGGCTTCAGTAATTGGCCCTGTGGCAAAAATGGTGGTCCGTGCCAGAAATTGCCCTTTATTGGTGTCCATCACCCATAAATTACGTTCATTGTCCCATGCCGCATTGAGCAGCTCTGTACCAAATTCAATTTTTGAACTCACCCCAAAATCTTGGCTCACTTCTTCTAAGTAATTCAGGATCTCAGGTTGACGAGCAAATAAATGGCTCCATTTTGCACTTGGCGCAAAAGAATATGAATAAAGCGCTGATGGCACATCACAACCACACCCTGGGTAGGTATTTTCACGCCAAGTCCCCCCCACACGTGTTGCTTTTTCAATAATCTTGTAGTTGCTATAACCCACTTGATCAAGACGAATTGCAGTCGCAATCCCTGAAATACCCGCACCCACAATAAAGGTGTCATAGATATGTTGTGGGAGTGCTTTTCCTTCAGCTGAATTTAATTTTTTTGCTTGAGCTGTCATTTAAAATATCCTTTCACTTATTCACCAAGATCTGCAATTCAATTCTGGAATTGTGGTTGATCTCAGTTATTAAAATCGTTCCCTATTCAGGAGTTACTTCATTAATCGATACGATGTGCCTAAGAACTTGGCATATAAGTTCGGAGCAGTACGTTTTAAGAACCAAAACAACTTGGCATCAATTTGTGGAATGGTATAAAGCTCACCTTTATCCAAACGATCTAGCGTTAATTTGGCGACCTTGTCACTGGTGGTAAATGCCAAATGGGTGAGCGCATAATCCAACAGCCCTTTATGTGGAACCTTGCCGTTTTTAATAATGTTGGTCGGCACTAAGGTTGGGCAAAGCACATTGACCTTAATATTCGATTTTTTCAATTCAGCTGACAGTGTTTCCGATAAGGCTCGGACACCCGCTTTAGAAACGTTATAGACGGTCATTTCTGGTGCTGCCGTATACGATGCAGCTGATGCAACATTAATAATTGCGCCATGACCAAGCTGTTTAAACTTCGGTACAAAAGCACGACAACCGTAGATTACGCCCCATAAATTAATATTCATGCACCAATGCCAATCCTCAGAAGACATTTCATCAAACTTGCCGCCAAGACCAATCCCTGCATTATTAATCACCAATGTGACTGGGCTCTGCATCAATTGCTGAGCCTGCTCAGCCAACTGATTGACTTGCTCTTCCTTAGCGACATCACATTGCACAGCAAAGGCTTTTGCACCAAGCGCTTCAACCAAGCTGACCGTTTCTTTTGCTGCGTCAAGGTTAATGTCCGAACACACGACTGTGCCGCCACGTTTTGCCAATTCAAGCGCAAAACTACGACCAATACCACTTCCTGCACCAGTCACCACAGCGAATGCTTTTTGGCTTGGCTTGGTTTTTTTCCCAAATAATTTCATCTTTATTTTCCAGCAATCTTGTATTTATAAACACCCAGTTATGCAGTCGCTGCACGTACAGGTGGCACAAATTCTTTAAGGAAATACGGACTTAATAAACCGGTTTCAGGGTTTAATAAACGCTCTTTGTAATAGACCATATATGCAGTGGTATCATGATCATTGGGATGGAAGCTTGGACGCAGATATTCAAGAATATGCATAAAACTGCTGCCAAATACCCCACGCTCGCTACCGAACAGTAAAGCTGTGCTTTCTACAATATCTTTCATATAGCGTGGATTGACCAAGTTGCTTGGTTTACGCACAAACGGCATCAGATAACCACCCAATGACACCCCACCAAGAATCGTTAAGCTCGCCAACAAAAAGCCTGTAATTCTGAGCCAGTAATTGCCTGAAAGCTCAAGGAAGACATCATAGGCAATGTCTTTATGTTCAGATTCTTCCAGCATATGCCACATCCACATGGCGCGCTGACGCTCATCTTGTGAACCTAACAAGTAGTCTTCGTGTTGCATCATAAATTCAGCCAACACTGCTGTGTAATGCTCAATCCCTGCCATCAATGAAAGCTGTAACGATTGCGGCAGCTTGTAAATACCATAATCAAAGACCTTCCCCGCAATGGCGCGCAACAATTCAACGGGATAACCATTTTCCTTCAGCACTTCATCATTAAATTGATTGTGGATTTTTGAATGAATCGCCTCTTGCCCAATCAGTGAGGTCAATCTTTGTTTCAAAATCGGATCTGCAATAAAGTCACGATGATGACGCGCTGTTTCAATCACCACGTCTTCACCAAAGGTTAAGAAAATGGACAAAGCATGAAAATAGGAGGTTGCGAGTTCTTTATTTAAAAAAAACTTTTCATCCAATTCTGCTGGATTAAACTTGAAATCAAAATGGCGAATTGGAATCGGTGACTTGCTCGCAAGGTTCTGAACGAGCCCTTGATATTTGGTACTGAGTTTTTCTGAAAAAACATTACGAAGAACGTGAGCGACCATAGCTTGATCCCCTAAAACGGCACTACAACTTAAAAGGCTTAGCCAATGCTACAGCCACTGGATAAGATTGCTTCGCTTGCATAGTGCATGACTGCAATATAGGCAACAAGAACTAAACTGCTCATCACACGCTGAGCTTTTTTGCCAATTCAGCGCGCAATGACATGCATACTGTACATACTTAATTCAGCATTAAGCCGCTTGTACCTTTGGTGTAAATTCCTTCACGAAGAATGGATATAAAGCCCCACCCTCTGATAAAAGTTTCTTTTCGTAATACTCGAAATACGCAGATGCATCATGATCATTTGGATGGAAATCAGTACGCAAATAATCAAAAATACGTCCTTGGGTACTTCCAAACACTCCATCCTTCGGACTAAAAATTAGCTTGACGCCACGACGTGCATCTTTCCAAAATTTCGAAGTCAGCATTTCTTGTGGCTTACGTAAAATCGGGACCATGGTTGCCGAGAAAGGAATCAGACCAAGAATAGTGAAATAAGCCAAAAAGAAACCTGAAATACGTAAGGCATAATTACCATTCAATGTTTGATAAACATCATAGGCCACATCTTTATGCTCTGACTCTTCAAGCATATGCCACATCCATAATGCACGAGTTTTGGCATCATCAGAGAAATAGAAATTCTGCTCATGCGCCATCATGTACTCTGCCAATACAGCAGTAAAATGCTCAATCCCAGCCATCAATGACAACTTCAAAGGTTGCGGGAATTTCAAGAAAATATGATCAAAAAATTGTTCACCCAAAAAACGATAGAGTCTTACTGGATAATCTAATTCAACAATTGCATCGTTAAACTCATTATGTAATTTTGAATGAATCGCTTCCTGACCAATCAATGAAGTCACACGTTGTTTTAAAATCGGATCTTTCAGTTGATCACGATGATGACGAGCAGTTTCAATCACTAAATCTTCGCCATAGGTTAAGAATACTGAAAGTGTCGCAAAGAAAATCGTGGCAAACTGATTATTCATATAGAAAGATAAGTCAACTTGTTTGCCTTCAAATCCAATAGCCAAATGACGAATAGGAATGGTTTTTTTACTCGCAAAGTCAATTTGCTCAGTTATTGGGTTAGATTTAAATAGACTTAAACCTTTCTTTAATGTGCTGCTAATCATGGCTACACCTACCTACTTCACTTGAGCGTCTTTTGCCCTTTTACATGCGTTGCACTTGGTTCATCTCTTTTTCGTAATTCCAATCGCATCTGATCTACGAAAAAACATTCGGGAGATTTTTATGAACCAGTTCCTCTTCTAGACCCACTGTAAACCGATCTTATGTTCGGATTCAATTCGGGTAATTTATTCAAATATTTTGAACTTTCAGGGATCAATCCAAGGGCAATCTTCTTATTTTTAAATTTGTACAAATATCGCATTTTAATAAAATTTAAACATATAAATCAAATATATAAATAAATCAATTTCTAAATAAACGCTTTATTTTCATATAAAAGATTGGCCTTATAGATAAAATCATGACCGCTAAAAAATTTAAATGACCAACTAAGTAATTTTATTTGTTCGGATTAATTTATAGCTACTTTCATCACTTTCAGCGGCATGTTAATCTGACGTTATGTTCGGATTTTAATAATAAAGCATTATGACTACTCGCAAACCACGTCAATCACGCTCTAAAGTGACTGTTGATACGATTATTGAAGCAGGCTTTATTGCCGTTGCCACCAACGGTACTAGCGGCACCACCACACGGCATATTGCAGATATTGCAGGAGTGAGTGTTGGCTCTTTATATGAGTATTTTAAAAATAAAGAAGAAATTTATGATGCAATGGCCCGAACCTTCGTCAAAGAAGTTTTGGACATGGTGAAAGAGCTGACCCCCATCATTATCGAACAAGAGTTAGAACCGCTATTTGAGATGATCTTCTATACCTTCCGTGATTTACTGACTCGCGATGATGACCGATATCTGATTTGCCTGCGTTATGCAACTGAACTCAAATACGAGAAATATATAGGTCAAATTGAAATGGCACTGATGGAGGTTTTGATGAAATATATGATTCGCCATCCTCGTTACTTAAAGGTCAATAATCTCAGCGTGACTGCTTATATCAGTATTAATAGTAGTATCTTCAATGTGGCTCGTCATTTAATCTTACCGAATCCGCAAATCAGCTTTGATGAAATGGTGAAAGGGTTAAGTACCATGATTATTAGTTATATCGAAGCAGAATTGGCAAAAGCAGAAAATTAAAAGCCAGCTTTCGCTGGCTGCTAAAATCTTAAAAAGGTCTTGCACCTGCTAGACTGACACGTTTCAGTAAGCGACGCTGTTCGGCAGGAAAAGCGGTACGTGAGTGTAGGGTTAACTGATTATCCCAATACACGATATCGCCAATTTCCCATTGATGCTCATAGCGATACTGCGGTTGCACAATATGAGCTCTTAAACGTTCAATCAATGCCGCACCTTTCTGATCATCATAGCCAACCACTTCAACCTCGGTCTGTGCATCTAAATAAATACCACGTCGGCCACTTTCTGAATGCGTCCGCACCAACGGATGTGGGAAAGCGGACCCTAAGGTCGGTTGATCTGAAAAACGATATTTGGGAATTGGGCTCTTGTCTTTGAGACGCAAGAAAGGGTTATAGGTGATGAGCTGTAAACCTTCAATTTCATCTTTGGTTGTTTGATCAAGGTCTTCATAGGCCTGTACTGTATTGTACCAACTGGTTGCTCCACCATCTTTAGGAATTTCAATCGCATAAAGTAAAGAACCGCTGGAAGGTTGTGGCGTCCAGTGATGGTCGCTATGCGGGGTCAGTTCACCATGGCCAGTATAATCTCCTTCACCAACGGCATTGGATACTGGCACGATATCTGGTGGTACATGCGTATCATGATTGGTTGCCAATACGGGAACATCTGTAGGTGGACGGAAGATACCACCAAAATAGCTCGCAAAAGCAAGTAAATCATTATCTTCAAGGTCTTGTGACTTAAACACTAAAATTAAATGCTCATGTAAAGCCTTCTTAAGCTTCAAAATCACTTCCGAGCTTTGTGGCTGACTGGCATCTAGCCCTGTTACGATTGCGCCTAAAGCCCCATTGATTGGTGTGATTTGTACAGTGTCCAAACTATGTTTTTTATATTCATGCCAACGTGGTGCGCTTTCGATCGCAGCTGAGAGTTGTGTGAGTACGGTCATTGTCGTTCCTATTCATCATTCATTATTTTAAAAGCGCTATGCTTTATTCAATCTTCCCCAATCACTCTATGCAGTGACTAACTTAAATATATGCAAACCAATCATTTTAAGAAGCAATATTTTTATATTAATTTATTCATTTTTATGATTATAAAAATCAGTTTACTTGGGTTTACCAAGCAAACTGAAATTGATTAAATTCTTTCGCAGGTGGAATAACTAAATGATCATCATCCACATGACTAAAATCAGTCAAAATATCATTTCGAATTGCAGACAATCGCACATCCTCACGTAGCCGTGGATGTGCCAGATGAACGGGAACAACCCGCTTGATTCGGCCTGGATTCGGTTGCATCACCACCACACGATCACCAAGAAATACCGCCTCCTCAACATCATGTGTCACGATAATCATGGTAATTTTTTCAGCCTGCCAAATCCGTTGTAATTCCTTTTGCAAGTTTGCTCGGGTTAGCGCATCTAAGGCGCCAAATGGCTCATCCAGCAATAAAATTTTAGGCCGATTAATCAAGCTTCGGGCAATAGCAACACGTTGGCTCATCCCTCCTGAAAGCTGTGCGGGATAAGCCTGTTTGAACTTGCTTAACCCAACCAGTTCAATATGCTCATCAATCAGTTGATCCTGCTCCTTTCGTGTGAGTTGACTGTTTAAGAGTGCAACCCGAATATTATCCTGTACATTCAACCAAGGAAATAAACGGTGATCTTGGAACACAATTCCTCGTTCCAAACTGGTGCCACTAATCGGCTGACCATCAACCAGAATTTTTCCTTCGAATTGATCATCTAAGCCAACAAGCAAACGGAGCAAGGTTGATTTTCCACAACCACTACTACCAACGATACTGACGAACTCTCCTGCTTGAATATCTAAAGAAACATCATCCAAAACCTTGAGTTCATGGTCTTGATATTGACCATAGGATTTATTGAGATGATTAATTTTTACAGTTCCGACATTGAGTGATGCCATTTTATGCCCCCTAAAATCTAGGAATTAAAATATAATAAAAATCAGATTTATTATATTTATCCATCATTTCCTACAATTTTGCCAAAGCAACTTCTGTCGACTTAATTAATACAATCACTTCACTACCCAGTTCTAAGTTTAGATTTTTAACAGAACGTGTGGTAATCACTGAAGTAAATACTCCAGCAGGTGTTTCCACATCTACCTCAGAAACAACACTTCCTTCAATGATTTCTTTTACTACACCACGAAACTGATTACGCACATTAATTTGAGGAATACTCATTTTTCACCACTTAATAACGATTTCAATAAATTGTGTTTGTTATATTAGGCAAAGCATCGATATTTAGAACTATTATTTTTTAATATTTTTTGATTAAAAAGTTATATTTATTTTACATCATTGATTATTATTTTTTCCGCAAAGCAATTTTTAAGCAATAAAAAGGTGAACACCTGCCACCTGATTATCTATTCTGATTAACTTAATAATTCCTCTAACATAATATTCACCACTTTATCGTTTCCCACCAATCCATATTTGACCAGTCTTGCACGCACAATATTACGGCTAATCCCCAATAACTTTGCCGTTTGCACCTGATTACGGTGACAATATTCATAGGCAATACGAATACTCGCCTCTTCAATCAGACGATCCAGATTTTCATTTTTCAATGCATGTGAGGATTCAAAAAGATTCAACAATGCATGCTGCAACATTTGCTTAGGCAGCAAATCTGTCCGTGGAATAGTTTGGGTACTTTTTTCCAAGTCGGAAATTTGTCTTAAATTCAAACTACTGGATAAGGACGCAAAGCAAAAATCGGTGGGCTGAATCTGATGGTTCTTGCAAACCAGTAAAGCATGATGAATCGCATTTTCCAATTCACGAATATTGCCCGGATAGTTATAACTCAACAATTTCTGTACCGCACTTGGACTTAGGCTCGCAACTGGATAACCCAAACGTTTGCAATACTGTGCAATAAAGAAGTTTGCTAGAGGTAGAATATCACCTGGACGTTCTGCCAAGGGTGATACTTTCAGCAATGCCACGTTCAAACGATAGAACAAATCTTCTCTAAATTTTCCGGCCTGTACCGCTTCATCCAGATGCACATTGGTAGCGGCAATCACACGAACGTTGAGCTTAATCGGCTTAAGTGACCCTACCCGAACAATCTCGCGTTCTTGCAATACCCTTAATAATTTGACCTGCATCGCAGGAGACAAATCACCCACCTCATCCAAGAACAAGGTACCGTGATTAGCTGCTTCAAACCACCCCGCCTTGCTATTGATTGCCCCAGTAAATGCGCCTTTTTCGTGTCCAAATAATTCACTTTCAGCCAGTGATTCGGTAAATGCACCACAATTTACTGCCACAAAAGGACCACGACTGCGCTGGCTCATCATGTGCACTTGCCTTGCAACCAACTCCTTACCCGTTCCTGTATTTCCAATGATCAGGACACTGGCCTCGCTCGGTGCAATCTGTTCAATACGATCCAGCAAATCTCTTGATTTTTGATCTTCAAAAACCATGGCTGTCGCACGCTCAGTCCGCGTTAAAGTCTGATTTTGTGGATAAGTAATGAATGACATGCATTTACTTCCCTATTGTTCGAAAAGAGAAGTTATCTTGCATGACTATTGGTTTAAATAGAAATCAATAATTCACCTTTGTTATTTCTATTTATTAAAATAGAAACAAACCATTATTAATTCAGCTAAAAATCATATTTAATTTCGGCCATATTCATTATATTGATTGCTATATATCTTTTTATAATCAATCTGATTGCTTTTTAATTGACCTTCTTCAATCAGATCATCCACCCATATTTTAAAATCATTATCTTGAAATTTACCAGCGCTGCTTGGAATACCCCACTGGGTCCAATATTTCAACATCGCACCGTTTTCAGGCCGTTTGCGTTTTTGCAAAATCTGCTCGAAGCGAGCAATGACCTGATCTCTAGGTTGTTGTCTAGACCATTCAATCGCTTGGGCAATCCCTGTAACCACTTTACGGGTGGTATTGGGATGTTCTGCAATATAACGATTCGCCATGACATAGCTGCCCGTGGTCAGATCACCAACCAAATCATAGTCCCGATAAAGACGGCGTACACCACCACGTTCTATCGCTGGGCCTGCCAATGGTGCCAAATCAACATGACCACTTCGCAAGGCTTGCTCGGCGGAACCAGGCGGCAAAACCACAAGCGTGACCTGATTAATTTGCTCAGGGCTGAGTCCTCCTTTTTTTAAATAGCTTTTGAGCATGTATTCCACTTGTGCACCCAGAATATTGGTGCCGACCTTTTTGCCAATTAAGTCTTTGGCAGAATGAATCGGACTATGTCCAAGTACATAATAGCCTGCAAAAGGATCATCAAAAGTGCCGTATGCAGCAATCACCACGGTTCCCGGTACGCCACTGGCCACCATTTTGACGGCCGAACCTGCAAAACTTGGACTGCTGATATCACTATCTCCTGACAAAGCAGATTGAATACCTTGCGGACCACCTGTAGAAACACCCTGATAGCTTAATTTGATTGGTGCAAGATAGCCCAAGTCTTCAGCCAGTTCCAAAGGTGTCACCACACCTGGTGAACCTAAATATTTGAATTCTAGAGATTCGAGTCCATCACTGCGTACCACTTTCGACTCTGGTTTGCTACATCCCCACAACAGCACCGATATCGCAATCACAGAACTCATTCTGCCTAGATATTTTTTCCAGTCTTGCTGCATCAGCTTCTCCTGACTATCGTTCCGTTTTCCAAGCAGTTAAACGCTTTTCGATCGCAAGCAGACTGTAGTTGAACAGCAAGCCAATGCTGGTAATACTGATAATGCCAAAGAACATTTCAGGAATCTGGAAGTTATATTGTGCATAGTTAATCAGATAGCCTAGACCAGCTTTCGCCCCGACCATTTCAGCAGCAATCAGCATCAGCACCGAGAATGAGCCAGCCAAGCGTACACCCACAAAAATCGTTGGAATCGCAGCGGGTAAAATCACTTTACGGAATAACTGCACTGGACTCAGTCCCATGGTCCGTGCTGACTTAATCAACAGTGGATCAACATTACGAACACCACTAATGGTATTCAATAGAATTGGCCATGTGCAGGCATAGGTGACTAAAGCAATTTTTGAGCTTTCACCGATACCTAGAAACAAGATAAATACGGGCAATAAGGCCAAAGCCGCCGTATTACGGAACACTTCAAGCAATGGGTTCAGAAATTCGGAAAAGCGTGTATACCAACCGATGGCTAAACCAAGCGGAATCGCAATCAGGATCGCGAAAATAAATCCGCTTAACGAGCGAATTAGACTGGCTTGTATATGCGTGAGTAGCTGACCATTCTGAATCAGATTCCAGCCACTGAGCAACACCGTTGAAAATGCGGGCAAGAAAGCGGAATCGACCAAACCAACTCTTGGCACAATTTCCCAAACAGCTAAAAATAATAAAATCGCGGCTGAACGCTTAAGCGATTTAGACAGCCAAACCAAATTTAATTCCGCCCATAAAGAATGGGGCTTTTGAGTTGAGCGAATCGATCGCTGCTGAATCGTCTTTGGAAAGGTTAAGGTATCTTTTGAGCTCGACATAATCACCTCTAATTTTTTAATCCATGAATGGTTAGCTTAAGCCACCAGTTGCTTTTGTTTTTCTTGCGCTTGTGCTTTCAAGACCTCTTCTCGTAATAAGCTCCAGATTTGATGACGCAACTGGTTGAACTCAGGACTGGAACGAACATCCTCCTGATCACTTCGCAATGCAGCTGGCACCTCAATCACCTGTTTAATACGCCCTGGTCGAGAGGTCATAATGGCAATGCGTTGCCCCAAATAGATTGCTTCATCAATGCTATGGGTAATAAAAATGATGGTCTTCTGAGTCTGTTGCCAGATTTTCACCAATTCAGCCTGCAAGGTTTCACGGGTCTGTGCATCCAGTGCGGCAAAAGGTTCATCCATCAATAAAATGTCAGGGTCATAAGCCAAACTTCTAGCAATTGCCACACGTTGCTTCATTCCTCCTGAAAGCTCATTTGGATAATGATGTTCAAATTCAGCCAGCCCGACCAAATTTAAAAAATACTTTGCAGTTTGATAACGCTGTTCTTTGCTGACACCCTTGGCATCTAGACCAAACTCAATATTTTGTAGCGCGGTCAACCATGGAAACAGTGCATATTGTTGGAAGACGATACCGCGATCCAACCCAGGCTTTTTTATAGCTTGCCCATCAATCAGAATTTGACCTGTGGTCGGAGTCGTCAAACCCGCGAGCAAATCCAAGAGCGTTGATTTACCACATCCACTTGGCCCTACAATGGCAACAAACTCACCTGCCTTAACATCCAAAGATAGATTTTCGACTGCCACAAAATCTTCTGCTTGGTCTTTTGCACCTTTGACTTTCTTGGCGGCAAATGACTTATAAACATTTTCAATTTTTAATTTAATTGTCATTGGGTATGCTCCTTACTGCGCTGATCGTCAGCTACATTTTTGTTTTCACTTGCGTAGGGATTAAATTGATTGCTAAATAAAGCATCTGCCTTGACCTGATTCGGTTTGAGCTCACCGCGTTTTTCAAATAGGTCAATCCAACGTTGATATTGTGCTGCGTTTAACAAGCCACCTTGACTCACCACACCATAGCTGCGCCAGTACTGCATCAGCACATCGCTTTCATTGCGCTTTCTTTTTTCAATAATGCTGTTAAAACGGGCGAGCACTTGTTCACGCGGCGTTTGCTTAGTCCATTCCACGGCTTTCGCTACACCCGTTACATACTGCTTCACGACTTCTGGATGTTGCTGGATGAATTTTTCAGTAAAGACATAACTGCCCGCGGTAAAACTGCCATACAGATCCGTATCTGAGACCAGTTTTCTTAAACCGCCACGTTCCATGGCCTTATCTTGAAAAATAGACACCAGTGCAGCAGCATCAACTTGTCCTGCACGTAGAGCTTGTTCAGTATTGGTCGGCGGTAAAACAACAAACTCAACCTGATTGATTTCATCATTAGTTAAACCTTGACGCGCCAAATAGTCTTTTAAAACAAACTCATAATGTGCACCCAATGTATTTACGGCCACTTTTTTTCCAATCAAATCACGCGCTGAATGAATCGGACTATTATTGGGAACGTAATACCCCACCCAGCTTTTGTCATCACTGCCATAAGAAGCAACTACGGCTTTGATCTTAATTCCCGCAGCGGCTAATTTAATGATTGCACCATCGAAAGCAGTGGCAACATCCACATCGCCTGTGGTTAAGGCCTGTAAATCTTGTGGACCACCTTGCACACTGCCTACATATTTCAGCTTTAAATCACCTAAATAGCCCAAGTCTTCAGCCAGTTCTGGTAGTGAAACCACACTGGTTAAAGATTGGTAACGGAGTTCATGTACTTGATTAGCAGGTGCGTCTGAGTTTTTACTACAAGCGACCAAAGCCAACATAGTTAAACTGAAGATGCTGAGCTGACGCAGCCATTTAAAGCGACGTTTGAAATACTGCTGAAAACGTTGTTGTTTCATTTTATTCTTCTCCTAACGTCGCCAAACCAAAATACGGCGCTCTGCCCAATTGGCGAAGTAATTCCACGCCACCCCAATAAAGCCAATGATGATCAAGCCAAATACAATCAAGCCGACATCTAAGGCAACCCGCCCACGGATTACAATATTGCCTAGCCCAACCCCATAATTGGCAAGCAGAAATTCTGCCCCAATAGTGGCAACCCAAGCGAAGATCAATCCGAGTTGTAAACCTAAAAAGATTTGAGTTGCAGCTGCGGGTAAAATTAGTTTGCTCAAAGTCTGCCAAGCATTGAATTGATAAACCTTGGCGACTTCGTATTGCTGCAGCGGGATTTGTCTGACCCCATCAATAGTGTGTAAGGCCACGGGATAAAAGACCGAAAGTACAATAAATAAGATTTTTGCACTATTGCCATAATCCAAGAAGGTCGTGATCAGAGGAAGCCATGCAAATAAGGAAATCTGACGCAGCACATTAAAACTTGGCAAAAATAAATAATTGGCCCAGCGTGAGATACCAATCACAATGCCAAAAATGATGGCCAAGATGCTTCCAATCACAAAACCAGCCAGATCACGAAATAAACTCGCACCTAAACCAGTCCAAAACTCTTGCTGCTGAAATTGATGAATTGCAATCTGCACCACCTCAAATGGTGCTGGAATGAGTTTAGGATTGACCCAATTCAACTTGGATGCGATCGCCCATAACACAATAAAAACAATTGGGAGGACCAAACCATAAACGTTTAAATAATTGAAATTAAATCTTGTTTTGGATGTAGAAGTAATAGACATATTCAATCCCCCCCTAAAATGCACGACGTTGCCAATGGCTAAAACTATGTTCAACCCAACCCAAAATGTGATCGAGGACAAAACCTACGATGCCAATCACAATGACAGCCATAAAAATAATGTCGGGTTGAATCAGTTGTCGTCCCCACACAATCAAATAACCAATACCTTCACTGCTTGCTAATAGCTCGACGAACACCAGAGACAACCACGCCTGCATAATCCCTTGTCGTAAACCACTGACAATATTGGGCAAAGCAGAAGGCAAAATGACACGACGAAATCGCTGCCATGCACTAAAGCGATACACCTGCGAAACTTCTAATAAATGCGGAGGCACATTCAAAACACTGCGATAGGTCGCAACGAGCACAGGAACAAATACCGCAAGTGAAATTGCTGCAATTTTTAGGCTTTCATCGATGCCTAAGAAAATCATCAGTAATGGAATCCAGCCAATCACGGGAAATTGAGCAATTAAATTAAAAGTTGGATAAATAAATCGATGCGCAATACGCGATAATCCGATGAGAAAACCCAATAACAACCCGATACTGCCGCCCACCAAGACACTCCAAGCCACCCGTTTTAAACTAATCCATAAATTATCCTGCAACTCATGCGTATCGATCAGTTCCAAGGTGGTTTGCCAAACCAAGACTGGACTTGGCAAAATCTGTTCAGGTAACCATTGTTTTTGTACCGCATACTGCCAAGCTGCTAATCCAATCGCAGGTACAATCAATGCCAATACAATACGGGCAATCCAGAACCCAAACTGTTTTAAATAAGGGCCTAAATTGATCCGCTGCCATGTCTGTTCATTTTCTAATTGAGTTTCGATGCTACTCATTTTATTGCCCCTCTATTTCTGAATACATTTCAATTTCTACAGGCGGCGCGATAAATACATGGGTGAGATGTTGAGCAAAGCCGATCAGCCCAGCAAATAAAACTGCGGCGATTAGGAATATCGACTGTAAGCCCCAGTAATGACCTAACCAGCCTCCGACAATACTGCCCAACAAAGCCCCCGCAGGACCTGCCATCGCGCTCAACCCTGAAACCTTTGCCATTCCGAGTCGTTCACCGACATTAGCAAACATGGTGAAATTGACGATATGCAACATTGCAAGCCCCAAACCCAAAATCACAGCCCCCCCCCCACAACAGCGCTGGAACTTTGGGAATACCCAAGGCCACAGATGCCACTGCAATTGATGCAAAGCCCATTTGATAAAAGCGTTTTATCCCCCAACGAGCCAGCAACGTCCCTGTACTAAACAAAGCTGCAACAAAGACAGCGCCCTGTAGTGTCACCAAACTGGCAGCAATGGTTTCACTCAAGCCATAGTCTTTAATCGCAATCTCAATAATGAAAAACCCGTAGTACGCCATCACGGCGTTGCTTGCCATTTCAATCAGACTGGTACGCCGTAAAGCCTGATCTTGTTTTAATAAAACCAATTGCTTGGCAATTAAAGCTAGGCTAAAGACTTCGTTCTGCTGCACTTGCCTGATCTGTATTGAATTAGATCCAAAGGCCAAGGGTGCAAACACTATCGGTAGCAGAAAAAGTCCCGCAATCCACCAAAATGCGCCTGAGAATCCAGCTCCACTCACTAAGCTCACGGCCAATAGCGGACCAACCAGAAAGAAGCCCATCATATGCGTACCTCTAAACCATCCCGCCCGAGCAGCACCTATACTTTTTAAATGCTGCATATAAACCGTGTTGAGTGAAACAAACCGCATTGGCATACATAGTCCAACAAGGAAAGTACATAAGATCAGGTACCAAACCGCTGGATAAAACGGCACCGTGACATACACCACTGCTGCGAGAAAACTTCCTAACACAAACATTGTCTTAGGTCCGTGTCGCTGTACTAACAAACCAATTGGCAATCCGATCAATAAAATACCGAGACTCTGTACTGCAGCAATCACTCCCATTTCAAACTCATTTGCAGCTAACTGCACCGCATATAACGAGGTCACGATTTTCGCTATACCAATGCCCAAGCCGGCACACAATGCCAAGCCGATAAAGCCCAATACGAAGCGCCACTGACCCAATTCAGCCTGAGCAACCGATTCCTGACGCATAGGTCATTCCTAAAATGCTGAACAAATAAACTGGCTAGCCAAAGTCATACATACCCTTGGCCAAAACCAAATCACAATTACTTTTTACGGTTGCCGTTTACATCAAATTTTGGCCAGAAATTTTCCAGTTTCAGTTCTTGAATCGCGGTATTGAGATACTTCGGTTCAATCCAAGAATCCACATCTACTGGACGGCGAATCAGTTTGTAATCAAGCGACTGCTGAACTGATTTCTTTAAAGAGTTGACTGCATAATCATCAAAGTATGGTGAGTTACGATCTTTCAGCGAGTAATCATCCCAGTCTTTTTTATAGTCAAGATAAGGCACACCACTTTGCGCCCATAACTTGTACTGCGTATCACGGTTCTTTTCATCCGAGCTCCACACGTTATCCTTAATAAATGTGGTCACCACACGCTGCACAATTTGTGGGTATTTCTTCTCAAAATCTTCGCTGACCCATGCCACCAATGGACCATTCAGATTTGGATCTTTACGCACTTCTAAAATACGCTTTGCCACACCACGTGCTTCCAATGTCCACGGACTGGTAATCAGGCCATCAATATCACCTGTTGAGAGTGAAGTTTGAGCTGAATAAAAGTCCTGACTAATCACACGGAAATCTTTTTCAGTGAATCCGTATTTACGCAATAAACGTCCCAAAATCAGCTGTTGGTTGGTGCCTTTAAATACAGAAATGGTTTTGCCTTTTAAATCCGCCAGACTTTTCGCGCCTGAATCCGATGGCACTGCAAAGTAGACTGGTCCAAAACGTCCAGTCACAAATAACAGTTTGGATTTCAAACCCGTTGAACGTCCGACAATTGACGGTAAATCACCATGCCCGATACCAAAATCAACTTTTTTATTGGCTAAGGCCTCATTTAATGCGGGGCCTGCACCGGGGAAAAAGCTCCATTTCACCTTGATGCCGTCTTTGGCAAACTCTTTTTCCAAAATGCCGCGTAAGTTCGCACTTGCATACGCACTGCCACCAACCTTGGGTTTTCCACCTACACCAGCACCAGGTACACCCAGTCGAATTTCGGTGGGATTGCTTTCAGCAAAAACCGAGAAGCTGGAGGCAATTAGCAAACCAGCCGCTGCACCAATAAATAAATGTTTCGTTAAAAATTTCATTGCGTCATTACTCATATTGGAAAATTAAAAGGTGTATTGGAATTGCGCTTGTACTTCCGAGAAGTCTTTTTGCGCTGCTGTCTCGTGGTCATAACTCCAACGATTCAGCCCTAATTGGAATTTGGTGGTTTGGGCGAAGAAGAAATTGAGGCCCAAGGTATGAATATCGACTTTGCCAAGTCCATGCCCTGCAATACCGATGACATCTGCACCTTTATTTGGGTTATAGCTGTCATAGCGATAGAAGGTCTGAATCGATTTCGGCCAAAAATCATCAAACTTGGCTACAGATTTCACACTGTTATAAAATTGATCGCCAAAGGTATAAAACAGGGTTGCGGTATGTCCTTCAGACTTTACTTCGGAGGTAGAACCTGTGACCGTTGCATAGTCACTAAGTCCTTTGACATATTCATAAGTCACGCCAAACGGTGCATGGTTATAGTAGATATCCAGTCCCACACGATCATTGCGACCGTTACCATCGAGAACATTACTGCCTGCGATGACGTTTTTACTGCCTTTGAGATACGAAGCACCAAATTTCAGCTCACGGAACCAACTGGCATAATCAACAGGTAAAGTGAAAGCGACCCGTCCGATATAATCTTTCTTGTCATTGTCATCGACTTTATTGGTGCCATTGCCATTGACGACACCCAGCGCATATTCAAATAAGGGCGCACGGTAATTCGATGAATAATCGACAAATGGTTTGACGTCACCTCGCACAATCAAACCAGTTTGACGGTTGAATAAGCCCAATTGAGCAAGACCTGTGGCAACATTGATGGTCGGTCGTAAATCCTCAGGTGATTGTGGATCTAAACCAAATGGAATCAGTTGCTGACCAAAGGTCACATTCAAACGAGGAACTTCTGGCCCACCATTGGTCGAGGTGAAGTTATAGCGTAAGAAGGCATCTGCCAGATTCAGGTCACTGGCGCTACCTGCTGTGCCAACACGTTTGCCATAACTAAAAGAAAGTTGATAATCTAGGTTTTTGCCTTCTTTATAATCTCGATATAAATTTCCTCGCACACCAAATAAAGCGGTTGGAACATCAAAAGTATTACGACGTGGTGTAACCGGTGCTGGATTTCCAGATGCTGTGTCTCGGCTCTGACCCTGTGCCCGAACTTGAACGGTTCCATATAAGGTGGCATCTCGTGTCGACTTCACTGACGTCCGCTCATACTGACGAGACTGATCATATTTGTAGTTTTCCAGATCACTACGGAAACCTGCCAATTCACTTTGGGTGGCAAAGCTATGTTCGGTATTTTCTTCCTCCTGAATGCCTGCTGCTGTTTCCTGTTGGGCATTCACTGCTTCTGTTTCAACAATCTCAGTTGAAGCTTGTTTCTTTTGCTTTAATGCATTGACTTGCTGTTGCAAAGCCGTCAGCTGCGCCTGTAACTGCGCTAATGTAGTATCTATATCTTCTGCTGCCTGAACTGTGCCGCTTCCCAAAAGCGTTGCCATGCTTAATGCAACCGATAAAGAGAGATGATGCTTTTTCACCAATAAAACCCCTAAAACGAAAATACTAAAATTTGAGTCAAAAAATCCTGTGTGCGACTGAATCTGCAATCACACTTCAAAAAAATCCCAACCAAATAAATTAAAAAATAAGAGAGAACTTAACTTGCCATACAACAACGCAACATCTTCATTCTGTGCTCCTCAGCCTGCATAAAACCAATCTTTGATTCATCTACCGAGATATTTGCAAGCAGCATGCCAACTATTAAGTAGTTGTTTTTTATTATTATTTCAAGAAACACTTCCATTTCCCCTGTTGAAGCACTGCTGATTTTCCAACACCCTGCTTATACCAAAACAGCTTATTTTCAGGTGTTTATTTCTTATTTTTAGATATAGGAATAATGCAGCGATATGTTTCTCTCAAAATAAAAAAAGACAGCTGGATTAACTCAGCTGTCTTGAACAAAAGAAGACATTAAATTAAAGAATATGCTCTAGGCCTTAAGGTGCAGGATTAGGATGCGCTTGATGAATTTGCTCAATCCCCTGAATCACTTGATCTGAGAGTTGTAGATCAATACTCTCGATATTGGTTTTCAGTTGGGTTAAATTGGTGGCCCCAATAATATTACTGGTCACAAAACGGCGACTGTTCACATAGGCCAATGCCAATTGAGCAGGATCTAAATCATATTGTTTAGCCAATGCCACATAACGACGGATTGCATCTTCAGATGCTTGTCCTTTATAGCGAGCAAAACGTTCCCACCGCGTTAAGCGTGCGCCTGCTGGTTGTGCGCCATCTAGGTATTTTCCAGTCAATGCACCAAAAGCTAAAGGTGAATACGCCAGTAAGCCCACCTGTTCTCGGATTGCAATTTCTGCATTGCCAATTTCAAAACTACGGTTCAATAAGTTATACGGATTTTGAATAGACACGACCCGTGGCAAGCCTAAGCTTTCGGAATATTTTAAAAACTGGCTCACACCCCACGGTGTTTCATTGGATAGACCAATATGACGAATTTTGCCTGCCCGAATTAAATCTGCCAAAACTGTCAGCGTTTCCAAAATTGGAACGGTCTCTTCATCTTCAACATGGTTATAGCCCAATTCACCAAAATGATTGGTACTTCGGTCTGGCCAATGCAGTTGATAGAGATCAATATAGTCCGTCTGCAAACGCTGCAAACTATCATGCAACGCAGATTCAATATTAACGCGATCTAACTTGGTTTGACCTGAACGAAAATGCGAGGCTTGAGTTAATTTCCCTGAACGGCCGACCACTTTACTTGCAATCAGGACTTGATCTCGTTTCTGTGACTGCTTTAACCATGTACCAATATATTTTTCAGTTAGCCCCTGCGTTTCAGGCTTAGGCGGAACAGGATACATTTCAGCGGTATCAATCAGATTAATCCCGCGTTCAACCGCATAATCCAATTGTGAATGTGCTTCGGATTCAGAATTCTGTTCGCCCCATGTCATGGTGCCTAAGGCAATCACACTGACATCAATATCAGTTTGACCTAATTTTCTATATTGCATTTTTCACTCAATTCAATTGTGATGACACAAGAGCGACTGTTAAAGATCACCCTTGTTTGTTTAATTTATGCTTCAGTTTTAACATGAATTTAACTGGCTTTGTTTTTTTCAGCTTGGCGCGCCAATACATATTGATTTTCTGGACGTACCAGACCTAAGTTTTCACGTAAGGTTGTGCCTTCATACTCAGTACGGAATAGGCCTCGACGCTGTAGCTCTGGCACAATCAACTCAACAAAATCATTTAAGCCAGCAGGTGTACTTGGAGGCAAAATATTAAAGCCATCAGCTGCCTCATTCTCAAACCATTGCTGTAATTGATCGACAATCTGTTCTGGCGTACCAATCAATTGCCAATGACCACGAGCCCCCGCCACCCATTCATACAGTTGACGAATACTGAAATTGTTTTTCTTAGCAATATCAGCAATGAGTGCAGGACGACTCACCATACCCTGCCCCTCGCTCAACTCTGGGAATGGGCCATCCAGATCATAGCCTGAGAAATCAAAGCCGCCACTTAGACCACTGAGTAAAGCAAGTCCTGCTTCTGGATGAATCAAATCTGTGAGTTGCTGGTATTTAGCGCGTGCTTCTTCTTCGGTACGACCCACAAAGGCAGAAACGCCCGGTAAAATTAAAAGTTCGTCAGCTGCACGTCCATATTTCGCTAAACGGCTTTTTACATCACGATAGAACTCTTGTGCATCTTCCAATTTTTGATTAGCGGTGAAAATCACTTCAGCATAACGGGCTGCGAGATCACGCCCTGGCCCTGACTGCCCCGCCTGCACAATCACAGGATAGCCTTGTGGTGTACGAGGTACATTCAACGCACCTTTCACCGCATAGTATTTGCCTTTGTGGTTCGGGTTATGTACTTTTTCAGGATCATAAAACACCCCTGATGCCTTATCGTGAATAAAAGCATCATCTTCCCAGCTATCCCACAGTTTTTTAATCAACTCAACATATTCTTGGGCACGCTCATAACGTTCTGCATGCGGAATCTGTTGCTCATAGCCAAAATTGGCAGCGGCCGCTTCCGAAGCGGAAGTCACCACATTCCAGCCCGCTCGACCGTGACTGAGGTGATCTAAAGAAGCAAACTTCCGTGCCAATAGATACGGTTCTTCATACGTAGTCGAGGCCGTGGCAATAAAACCAATATGTTTGGTTACTGTCGATAAAGCGGCAAACAAGGTGACAGGTTCAAAGCCCGCCACTTTATCACTATAGCCAGTTTTTTCTGCTTGTCCGAAATTCACCGCTAAACCATCAGCTAGGAAATAAGCATCAAATAAGCCTTTTTCAGCTAACTGTACCTGTTCTTTAATAAAATCAAAATCTACTGCTTTATTCGGTTGAGACTCAGGATGTCGCCATGCGGCAACATGTTGTCCAGTCGCTGGGATAAACGCACCTAATCGAATTTTTCTACTCATGTTCTGCTCCACATTTGTTATTCAACATAATTCATCTTTCACTATGCTTTAATACAAATTGGATGCCAGTTTTTTATTTATAAATATCAATAAATTAAAAAATATTCATTTTGTCCATGCTTCAACAACAGCATGATTCTGTTGAGGGGGTGCTGGAAATTCAACAATTCTTGTCTATGCAACTTCATTCAAGTGAATCTACTGTCATCCACATTTTGGATTTATTCAGAGAAGTTAGTTATAGGTAGTTTGATAGTAAACACACTATTGTGATTCGGATTGCTATATTCAATTGAACCTTTGTGCGCAACGACGATGGCGTGAACAACGGCGAGACCTAAACCCGTTCCACCAAATTCTTTATTTCTAGACTGTTCCAATCTGAAAAAAGGATCAAATAGATCTTGTTGATACTCAGGCGCAATACCTGGCCCCTGATCCTCAATCTTCAGTACCCAATCACCTGCCACCCACTGCGTAGAAATTTTAAGTGTTCCTGCATTTGCATAGCGAATTGCATTTTCGATCAGAGCAATCAGTACTTGTTCAAGACGACGACGATCACAGCTAATCAATGCGGCCCTGACATCCAGTACTGGGATAATTTGAGCTTTTACCAAGCGATCTTCAAACAGTTTTAAAACTTTTTCCGCATGCAATTTAAAATCAATCTTTTCATAATTTAATCTGAGTTGCTGATTTTCAACTAAACTCAAAGTACGTAGATCTTCGACCAAATGCGATAAACCCTCAACCTGATTAAGCAGGCTTTTAAATAAAGCTTCGTCGGGTTTAAACACGCCATCTAAAATACCTTGTAAGCGCCCTTGCAAAATAGTGATAGGTGTTCTGAGTTCGTGGGCAATCGCGGCATTCCAGACTTGAGCATTTTCGACCGAGCTTTCCAACTGCTGTGCCATGTCATTAAAATGATGCATCAACTCAGCAATTTCAGTGGAATGAATCTGGCTATCATCTGCCCTTGCAGAAAGGTCGCCTTGACTGATTTTTTTTGCAGCTTCAGCCAAAAAATTAATCGGCTTAATAAAGCGTTGTGCTAGAAACATCCCAATAATTAAAGAAATAACAGCACCACAAAAAACCACTGTAGAAAGCCAAATCCAATCGACAAAATGGAATTCAGTCCAATCTTCCTGCAAAGAGCTTAAGGTAATCCACCCTACATCAATGGCATAGTTATAAATAAAATAGCCCAGAAAAACTGAAAAAAGTGTCACGCTCAAGTTCACGATACTTAATGCAATAAAGAGCTGTTTACTAATGCCTGACTTATTTTTCATTTCAATTTCCAGATCAGTTCTTTTCCGTGTTGATTCATTCAAGCTTATATATCTTGCGGATGATCCAAGCGATACCCGACACCACGCACATTGATCAGCATCTGTTGTAAACCATGTTCTTCCAGTTTCTTTCTCAGCTTACTGACATGGCTGTCGACTGTGCGTTCTAAAGCATCGCTATCTGGCAGACAGTGATTTAAAAGCTCACCTCGCGTAAAAACTTTGTAAGGATGATCAATCATTTGCAGCAATATTTTATATTCGGTCAGGGTAAGATTCAGCATGACTTTTTTGTCTTGTTGATGAACATAGACACTATGTATATCGGTATTAATTTCGAGGTTTTTATAGATGAGATTCTTGTTGACTGTTTGGCTGTTTTGCTGAGCCCGTCGTAGCACAGCCTGCACCCGTGCGACCACCTCATTGGGATTAAAAGGCTTAACCACAAAGTCATCCGCACCAATCCGTAATGCCATCACCTTATCAATATCTTGGTCAAGTGCAGTCAACATAATGACGGGGGTCTGCGCCTTTTGACGAATTTTATTTAGCACATCCCAACCATTCAGTTCAGGCAATTTAATATCCAGCAGAATTAAATCAATCGGTTGTGCAGTATGCGTTTCAATCGCTTGCTTACCATTCATGGCACGAATGACACGCATGCCTTCACGTTTGAGATAGTGCTCAATAATATCACCAATCTCATATTCATCTTCTACGACGAGAATAAGTTTGTCATGACAATCAAAAGAAAAAGAATGCTCAAACATAACCATCTAGGCAAATAATACAATCTATTCATCATACGATGATTTATCTGTCAATCTCCACACTTTTTCCACACTTCCCCGATGTTGGTTACACAAAGCAGGAAAATAATGTCAGCATCAAAAACTCCCAAGGTTTAGACAGAATGCAAAAGCATCTATTACTTCCATTATTTTTATCCATCGGACTTGTATTACAAGGCTGTGGTTCTGATGAGGCAAAGCCAGCTGAAACGCCCCCTGCAAAAGTGAGTGTTTTAAATCTTCAACCGCAAGCGGTCAACTTTAGCGAAAACTTACCAGCGCGTGTACAGGCTTTCAGAACTGCTGAGATTCGCCCTCAAGTCGGCGGTATTATTGAAAAAGTGTTATTCCGACAAGGCAGTGAAGTTAAAGCAGGACAAGCACTGTATAAAATTAATGCTGAAACCTTCCAAGCAGATGTGAACAGTAATCGTGCCTCACTGAATAAGGCTGAAGCAGAAGTAGTACGTTTAAAAGTTCAGTTAGAACGCTATGAACAATTATTACCAAGCAATGCGATCAGTAAGCAAGAAGTCAGTAATGCCCAAGCTGAATATCGTCAGGCCTTAGCTGATGTTGCCCAGATGAAAGCCTTACTTACACGTCAAAACCTAAATCTGCAATACGCCACTGTGCGTGCCCCGATTTCGGGTCGGATCGGACAATCCTTTGTCACTGAAGGTGCATTGGTCAGCCAAGGTGATGCCAATACCATGGCAACCGTACAACAAATTGATAAAGTCTATGTCGATGTAAAACAGTCGATTAGTGAATACGAACGTTTACAGGCTGCGCTACAAAGTGGTGAGCTATCCGCCAATAATGAAAAAACCGTGCGTATTTCAAATAGCCATGGTCAGGCGTATAACGTCACCGCCAAAATGCTATTTGAAGACATTAATGTCGATCCAGAAACTGGCGATGTCACCATTCGTATCGAAGTTCAAAACCCTGAAAGAAAGTTACTTCCAGGTATGTACGTGCGTGTCAATATTGATCGTGCTTCTGTTCCACAAGCGCTATTAATTCCAGCACAAGCGGTACAACGCAACATTAATGGCGAGCCACAAGTGTATGTAATCAATAGCAAAGGTGCAGCAGATATTCGCCCAATTGAATTGGGACAACAATATGATCAGTTCTATATCGCCAATAAAGGCCTAAAAACGGGTGATAAAGTCGTTGTAGAAGGCGTTGACCGTATTCAGCCGAATCAAAAACTTGAAATCAGCAACTGGAAAGTCCCTGCAATACAAGGAGCTCAATGATGATGTCACAATTCTTCATTCGCCGCCCTGTGTTCGCCTGGGTGATTGCGATTTTCATTATTTTATTTGGGGTCCTGAGTATTCCCAAATTACCGATTGCCCGCTTTCCAAGTGTGGCGCCGCCTCAGGTCAACATTAGCGCGGTATATCCAGGTGCGACGCCAAAGACGATCAATGACAGCGTTGTGACTTTGATCGAACGAGAACTATCTGGTGTTAAAAACCTGCTTTACTATAGCGCGACTACAGATACCTCTGGTACAGCCCAGATTTCTGCGACCTTTAAACCAGGTACAGATGTTGAAATGGCGCAGGTTGATGTACAAAACAAGATCAAGGCTGTTGAAGCACGTCTACCTCAAGTGGTTCGCCAGCAAGGTTTGCAGGTTGAAGCCTCTTCATCAGGCTTCCTGATGCTGGTTGGAATCAACTCACCGAATGGACAATATTCTGAAGTTGACTTGAGTGATTACCTGGTCCGTAACGTAGTCGAAGAACTGAAACGTGTTGAAGGCGTAGGTAAAGTTCAATCCTTCGGTGCAGAAAAAGCCATGCGGATTTGGGTCGACCCAAACAAACTGGTGTCTTACGGTCTGTCGATTAGTGATGTCAATAATGCGATCCGTGAAAATAACGTCGAGATTGCACCTGGTCGACTCGGTGATCTACCTGCAGTCAAAGGTCAATTAATCACGATCCCCCTATCTGCTGAAGGTCAGTTGGGTGATGTTGAACAATTTAAAAATATCAGTCTCAAAAGTAAGACCAGTGGTAGTGTCATTAAACTATCTGATGTTGCCCATGTAGAAATGGGTTCACAGGCTTATAACTTTGCGATTTTAGAAGATGGTAAACCAGCAACGGCTGCTGCAATTCAGCTCAGCCCGGGTGCCAATGCAGTGAAAACGGCTGAAGGTGTCAGAGCCAAAATTGAAGAATTAAAACTCAATTTACCTGAAGGCATGCAATTTAGTATCCCTTATGACACTGCACCTTTCGTTAAAATTTCAATCGAAAAAGTAATTCATACCTTACTTGAAGCCATGGTTCTGGTGTTCATTGTGATGTATTTATTCTTGCATAATGTTCGCTATACCTTAATTCCAGCCATTGTTGCACCGATTGCACTGTTGGGTACTTTTGCGGTGATGTTGCTTGCAGGCTTCTCGATTAACGTACTGACCATGTTTGGTATGGTGCTCGCTATCGGGATTATCGTCGATGATGCGATTGTGGTGGTGGAAAACGTCGAACGGATTATGGCAACTGAAGGTCTGCCACCGAAAGAAGCCACCTCCAAAGCGATGAAGGAAATCACTAGCCCAATTATTGGGATTACCTTAGTCCTAGCAGCGGTGTTCTTACCGATGGCCTTTGCCAGTGGTTCGGTTGGTATTATCTATCAACAATTCACCTTAACTATGTCAGTGTCAATTCTGTTCTCGGCATTATTGGCGTTGATTTTAACCCCTGCGCTATGTGCCACCATCCTCAAACCGATTGATGGACATCATCAAAAGAAAGGTTTCTTTGCATGGTTTGACCGTAGCTTCGATAAAGTCACCAAAAAGTATGAATTGATCCTGCTGAAAGTGATCAAACATAGCATTCCAATGATGGCGATCTTTGTGGTGATTACAGGTCTTACCTTCGCAGGTATGAAGTATTGGCCAACGGCATTTATGCCTGAAGAAGATCAAGGTTGGTTCCTGACTTCATTCCAGTTGCCTTCTGACGCCACTGCTGAAAGAACACGCAATGTGGTAAATGAATTTGAAAGTAGCTTAAAAGACAATCCGAATGTAAAAAGTAACACCACGATTATGGGCTGGGGCTTCAGTGGTGCAGGTCAAAACGTGGGGATTGCCTTTACCACGCTCAAAGATTTTAAAGAGCGTACTTCCAGTGCAAGCGAAATGACCAATGCTGTCAATGAAACGATGGCACATAGTCAAGAAGGCGCAACCATGGCGGTGCTTCCACCCGCCATTGATGAACTTGGGACTTTTTCAGGTTTCAGCTTACGCTTACAAGACCGTGCCAACCTAGGGATGCCTGCACTTTTAGCTGCACAAGACCAGTTAATGGAAATGGCAGCCAAGAATAAAAAGTTCTATATGGTCTGGAATGAAGGCTTACCACAAGGTGACAATATTTCTTTAAAAATTGACCGTGCAAAATTGAATGTTCTTGGTGTGAAGTTCGCAGATGTTTCAGACATCATTTCTACTTCAATGGGTTCAATGTATATCAATGACTTCCCGAATCAGGGACGTATGCAACAAGTGATTGTACAGGTCGATGCCAAATCGCGGATGCAATTAAAAGATATTCTGAATCTGAAAGTCATGGGTTCAAATGGACAATTGGTCTCTTTATCGGAAGTGGTCACACCGCAATGGAATAAAGCACCACAGCAATATAACCGCTATAACGGACGTCCATCGTTGAGTATTGCAGGTATTCCGAACTTTGATACTTCATCAGGTGATGCCATGCGTGAAATGGAAAACCTGATTGCCAAATTACCGAAAGGCATCGGCTATGAATGGACAGGTATTTCCTTACAGGAAAAACAGTCTGAGTCACAAATGGCGTTCTTACTTGCACTCTCTATGCTGGTGGTATTCCTTGTTCTGGCTGCGCTTTATGAAAGTTGGGCAATTCCGCTTTCGGTGATGCTGGTTGTGCCTTTGGGTATCTTTGGTGCGGTGGTTGCGATTATGTCTCGAGGCTTGATGAATGATGTGTTCTTTAAAATTGGCCTGATTACCATTATTGGTTTATCCGCCAAGAACGCGATTCTGATTGTCGAATTTGCCAAGATGCTGAAAGAAGAAGGCATGAGTTTAGTCGAGGCTACCGTTGCCGCAGCTAAACTTCGTTTACGCCCGATTCTGATGACTTCACTCGCCTTTACCTGTGGTGTGATTCCATTGGTCATCGCTTCAGGTGCCAGTTCGGAAACACAGCATGCCTTAGGTACAGGTGTATTTGGTGGCATGATTTCAGCGACAATTCTAGCGATCTTCTTTGTCCCAGTCTTCTTCATTTTTATTCTGGGTGCAGTTGAAAAGCTGTTTTCTTCGAAGCAAAAAAATCCATCTTAAATGACATTGAGCAGAGGGAATCAACGGATTTCCTCTGACTCCTCCTCTGTATTTATCCTTATATTATTTGGAGAAGACCATGTCTAATGTGACTGTCTTATCTCGTGGCCTACTTGTCTCTACGCTTTCAATGGCCTTGACGGCGTGTATGAATATGCAGGCACCAAAACCTGTGATTCAATCTGATATTCCACAAAATTTTTCTCAAACCACGGCTGGAACTTCAATTGCCAATCAGGGTTATCAACAATTTTTTTCAGACTCTCGTTTATTAAAAGTGATCGACATCAGTTTAAATCACAATCGTGACTTACGTACTGCAACACTGAATATCCAACGTGCACAGCAACAATATCAAATCAGTAAAAATGACCAGTTGCCTACTATTGGAGCAACTGGCAGTGCTGTACGACAAGTCAACCCTACGGTAAATCCGAATAATCCTTATTCCACCTTTCAGGTCGGCCTTGGCATAACTGCTTATGAGTTAGACTTTTGGGGTCGTGTACAAAGTTTAAAAGATGCTGCGCTAAACAATTACCTTGCCACCCAAAGTGCCAGAGATGCCACTCAAATTAGTCTAGTGAGTCAGGTCAGCCAAGCATGGTTGAATTATGCCTATGCAAAGGCCAATTTAAATCTGGCTGAGCAGACCTTAAAAGCACAACTCGATTCCTATAACCTCAACAAAAAACGCTTTGATGTCGGGATTGATAGTGAAGTTCCATTACGTCAGGCTCAGATTTCGGTTGAAACAGCCCGAAATGATGTGGCGACCTATAAGACCCAAGTGTCACAAGCACAAAACCTACTGGATCTATTGGCTGGCCAAGCTGTTCCTCAAAATCTCCTACCGAATCATGCCGTGAAAAGTATTAGTGCTGAAAGTACTTTTGCAACAGGCTTAAGCAGTGATTTACTCAATCATCGTCCAGACCTAAAAGCTGCTGAATATCAGCTACTTGCTGCTGGAGCAAATATTGGCGCAGCGAAAGCACACATGTTCCCGACCATTAGTCTGACAGGTTCAGCGGGATATGCATCGA
The DNA here is from genome assembly GCF_001682515.1 of Acinetobacter gyllenbergii. NCBI lineage: Bacteria > Pseudomonadati > Pseudomonadota > Gammaproteobacteria > Moraxellales > Moraxellaceae > Acinetobacter > Acinetobacter gyllenbergii. The sequence continues at coordinate 541,501 of NZ_KV575261.1, forward strand.
CTGATCTCAAAGATTTATTTAAATCAGGAGGCTTCTCTTGGTCCGTTGGACCAAGTATTGATGTTCCAATTTTTGACTGGGGAACACGTAAAGCCAACGTTAAAATTTCTGAAACAGAGCAAAAAATTGCTGTTGCAGATTATGAAAAAGCCATCCAATCCGCTTTTCGTGAAGTCAATGATGCTCTTGCTGCCCGTGCCCACATTGAGGATCGTTTGAGTGCTCAACGTCGTTTGGTTTCTGCAACCGATACCACCTATAAATTATCGACGGCTCGGTTTAGAGCGGGGATTGATAGTTACTTAACGGTTTTGGATGCTCAACGTTCTGCTTATGCGGCACAGCAAGGTTTACTGATGCTAGAGCAAACTAAGTTAAATAATCAGATCGAATTATATAAAGCGCTCGGTGGTGGTTTATCTCAACCAGCAGTGTAGATTTCAACTTTTTTGCACTCGATCTCTAGTTAAGCTATCTCGCCTTTCTCTGTCTTAAATAAACAGCCTGATGTTAACTAGAGACCGACTCTCGTAAATTGCGATATTGCTTCGGGGTCTGATTGGCCCAGCGCTTGAATGCACGGGTAAAATGGGTCACATCGGAGTAGCCTAATTTTTCTGAAATAGAGGAAATACTATATTCATGATGATTCAGTAATTTTTTGGCATATCGCTCTCGGACTTGATCCAGGAGAAGCTGAAAAGTGGTTCCCTCTTTTGCCAATTGACGCTGTAATGTCCGCTCTGTCAAATGCAACTTATCTGCAACCTCGTTCATTTTGAAAAAACCTTCAACCTCATCAAAAAGCAATTCACGGACCAAAGCTGTTAGCGGGCGTTTCTCTCCTCGTTTTGCCACCAGCTTGTTCAAATCGTGTTTGCATTGTTCTCTAGCCAATCTGGCCGCGAGAGGATCAGCCATAATCAGTGGAAGTGCTAAATAACTTTCAGGAAAAATAAGGCGATTATTCTGCTGATTAAAACTGATTTCACAGGGTAATAATTCTTGGACTTGTGCTAAAAATGCAGGTTCGAAATAATTCAGTTCAGCCTTAATTTCTAATTTATTTCCTGTGATGGCATTGGACATTTGGGCAAAACCCACCATCAGAAATGTCATGCCCACAATCCCCATCTTAAAGTTGATCATGGGTTGATCTAAATAAAGTGAGGCAAATCCATTTTCAATTTCTAAACGTGGTTTTAATGCTGGACAACGCAGGCCTATAAATTGTTCCATGACATTTAGTGCTTCACCCAGATTGTGTGAAACCATCGCAGCTAGGCCGACTGAACCATGGCATGACACCGTCATTTGTAAACCAAGATAGACGCCCAATGCAGGTTCGTTGGTCAGTTCAACCGCCCGATTCAGTAATTGATTAAAGATATCAAAATCTAAATACCAAAATGGCTGTGAAAGTTGTTCAACCTCAACACCACTTCCTTCCAGTAATGTCTCTGCAGGAATATTTAATTTTTGTACCACATCAGCCATCAGACTGACATAAGTTCCAGGTAAAGACGGATTCACTGTCGTTATCTCATCAATGCTTTATATAAAATGTCGTAAAATGGTCAAAACTGTCATTTCAAGAACTATGACACATTGCAGTGATTCGGCATAGTACCAACAACAAAATTGTCGCATTTTTATCCACCTCTCCTTTGGATAAAAATCTCATTAAGGTTGGTAAATGATGAAAGCTCTAGTTACAGGTGGTGCTGGTTTTATTGGTTCACATATCGTACGCACGTTACTAAATGAAAATTATGAAGTTCGGGTCTTACATTTGCCTCAGGAAAAACTCACCAATCTTGAAGGTCTAGATGTTGAACTGATTGCAGGCGATATTACCGACTCGATCAAAATGGATGAAGCTGTTGAAGGCTGTGATTTAGTCTTTCATACCGCTGCTATCTATGCCTTATGGCTGCCAAAACCTGAACTGATGCGCAAGGTCAATGTAGAAGGTACACGTATTGTTCTGAATGCTGCGAAAAAAGCTGGCATTAAACGGGTGGTTTACACCAGCACAGGTGCATGTTTTGCGGGACAAGCTAAAGGCATTCAGGCCACAGAACAGAGTCCTTTTGCTTTAGGTGCAACAGGCGACGCTTATGTGCTGACCAAATTTGAAGCACACCAAATTGCCTTACAGTTTGCAGCAGGTGGTCTAGATGTGGTGATCGTTTGTCCAACAGGCCCAATTGGACCCCAAGATATCGCGCCAACTCCAACAGGAAAATTACTGTTAACAATTGCCCAGATGCCAGCGTTGGCTGTGCCAGATGCGATCAACAATATGATTGATGTCAGAGATGTTGCCAAAGGTCATGTACTGGCTGCAGAAAAAGGCATAGCAGGTGAAACCTATATTCTGGGAAATAAAGATCTGGATGGTGTAAGCATGGCGAAAACTGTTCATCATTTATTGGGTATTTGGCGACCTGTGATCACCATTCCAAACCTGATTGAAGGTGTTTCCTCCCAACTAGCAGGACATGCCGCGTTATGGGTGACCCAGCATATTACCCATAAAGCACCTCTGGTTACTCCATCAGCCGCAAAAATTGGGCAATTAGGTACCTCTTTTAATTGTGCCAAAGCGGTACAGCAATTGGGTTTACCACAAACACCAGTCGAGATTGCCATTCGAGATTCACTGCTATGGTTTGCTGCCAACGGTTATATCCAGTCCCGCAGCTTGATCAAGAAAATTGAAGCGATTTCAATCTGAACCAAACAGACAGGAGTCGAACGATGAATAAGTTTATTGATCATCAGATTATTGCCCGTAAAGTACATTTTGATTTTTCCCAAACACCTCGTCATTGGGTTCCCAATGATGTATTGGCAACTCATGTACTCAACAGCATGCATGTGTTGTTGCCTGCTGTTGAGCACTGGTTCTGCCGTCTTGCCAATAAAACCTTGCCTTATGTCGATGACAAAAATCTAAAAGCCGATATTCGCGGATTTATTGCTCAGGAAGCCGCCCATGCCAATGCACACAAGGGCGCTGAAATCTATTTCCAAACCCATGGTATAGACCCAACGCCTTTTAAACAATTTTTAGAGTGGATGTTTAAAGATGGTTTTATGGGCGATACCCCCTTTGGAATTTATGGACCTTTTAAACGATATTCAAAACAGTGGCTTGCCTTTCGTATGGGCATCATAGCGGGTTTAGAACATTATTTCTGCTTCTTCGGCACTTGGGTGCTAGATGCTGAAGGTCTGGAACACGCTGATCCTGCGATGCTGGATATTGTACGTTGGCATGGTGCAGAAGAAGTTGAACATCGTACTGTTGGGTATGATGCTTATCGTGCGCTGGCCGGCGATCATCTCAAAGGCTATTTAGGCCGCCAGCTCAGTATGAGTGTGGCCTTTATTGCAATGGTCGGGTTCTGGTTAGGTGCATCTGTCTATTTATGTAAGTTGGACAATACAACAGAAGCAAAACGAATTTCCCGCAAGAATCCATTGGCTTTGATTTGGGAATTTCAGCAAACCGCAAAGCAGAAAAAAAGTCTCCCCGATCTAGTGATGATTCTGACCGCACTGAAAGGCTGGAGCAAATTTAACTATCATCCAGAACATGATGGTGATGTGAAAAAGGCACTGGCTTATATCGCGAATTCTCCTGCTGCCCAACAAGTTGCTGAAGCCTATGCTCAAGCGCTTGCAGCCAAAATGAATCGCTGAGGCCATTATGAAAAGTGCTCATCTCATCCTGCAACGTGACGGATTAAGCTTACATGCCAATCTGTATGGTCACCCTGATCATCCTTTAGTGGTGTTGCTACATGGCTTTCCAGATACACCACATTGCTGGGACAAGGTTTACCCTGTGCTTGTCGATGCAGGCTATCAAGTTCTGGTGCCTTGGTTACGGGGTTATACACTCGATTCAGTAAGCAGCAATGCTCATTATGGTTTGGCATCTGCAACTGCTGACTTGAAAGCTTGGTTAGAAATGCACGGTGCTCAAAAATTTCATTTGGTTGGACACGATTGGGGGGCAGCCATTGCCATGAGCTATGCCAGTCAATATCCGGCGTCGCTCTGTAGTGTGAGTTTACTGGCTGTTCCTCCGATTCCTGCCATGCAGAATATTTTGACCAATTTAAAATACTTTCCGAAACAACTCTATTTATCTTCTTATATGTTGCTGATGCAATCGCATTTTGCCAAAACATTACTATCGCAAAATCAAGCTGAATTTGTTGCGAAAATCTGGAAAAAATGGTCACCCACATGGCCATTTACACAAGCAGATTTTGCAGCCACGCGTGAGCTATTTAGCCATCCGCAAATCGCATGGGCGGCTACACGCTACTACCGTAGCTTATTTGCAATTCATCATCTTATCAACTTGAAAGCTAACAGAGATTTACTCCATCCAATCCAGCTTCCAACATTAGCTTTGGCTGGACTGGATGATGGCTGCATGAGTATTCAATTACATCGAGCGTTGGCTCAATCCAAATATTTCCCTAAAGGCTTGAATCGCATTTATTTACCCAACTGTGGGCATTTCTTGCAGGCAGAGCAACCGCAGCGTGTTGCCGAATTGCTGCTTGAACATTTTCAACAGACTACCGTCTAAACACTGACTCGCCCCTTTTGTTGAGTTATCTCCATATTTCATTTCAGGATTTTTCTATGAATAAAGCAGTTAAATCATCCAAACCCACTCAACGGGTTGATGTCTTGATCATTGGTGCAGGTCCATCTGGACTAAGTACCTGTATCAAATTAAAGCAACAAGGTATTAACAATGTCGTGATTCTGGATATGGCCAGCCGTATTGGGGGTACATGGGCACTGAATGATTATCCAGGCCTGTTTTGTGATGTTCCAAGTGAAATGTATTCTCTGGGCTTTGCACCCAATCCCAATTGGTCTCGAACTTACGCCCCTCAGGCTGAAATTCGTCAATATTTAGAAGATGTGGCGCATCAGTTTAATATTGTTCCCCAGATTCAGCTTGGCACAGAAGTGACCGAAGCACGATGGGACAAAGGACTGAATCGCTGGATGATCAGTACAGCGGATGGTCAAAGTTACAGTGCAAAATTTTTTGTTCCTGCGACAGGCTTCATTGGCGAAGCCAAAATGCCCAGCTTTCCTGGACAAGAACAATTCAAAGGCACCATGTTCCATTCAGGAAAATGGAACCACGAATACGATTTAACGGCTAAACGTGTTGCCGTGATCGGCAGCGGTGCTTCAGCAATTCAATTTTTACCTGCAATTCAGCCAAAAGTTGGGCATTTATACAGTTTCCAACGCACCCCATCTTGGGTACTGCCTAAACCTGATTTTGCTGTGCCAAATATTGTGAAAACGGTTTTCAAAAAAGCACCGTTGTTAGAGAGAATCATTCGTGAAAGTGCTTTATGGAGTCTAGAGCCCTCACTCCCCGTCTTCATGAACATCAAGATCATGGAAAAGTTGCATGCGCTGGGTAAACTGAATATCAACCTCAGTATTAAAGATCCTGAAATGCGTCGGGCCGTTACACCAACACATACGCTGGGCTGTAAACGTCCGATGTTCTCCAACAACTGGTATGCTGCTTTGGTTAAACCCAATGTATCGGTGTTGTTTCAAGGTCTATCGCATATCACTGAACATGGTGTGGTGGGTGAAGATGGTAAAGAAATTGCAGTGGATACCATTATTTTTGGTACGGGCTATGCCGTCGCCGAACCAGCCATTTATAAAATGATTAAAGGAGCCGATGGTCGCAGTTTAAGTGACATATGGCAACGCCAACCACGGGCCTATATGGGCATGTCGATTTATGGTTTTCCCAACATGTTTATGATGCTAGGCCCAAACTCACAAAATACGGTTGGTTCGGTCATGTGGACGGCAGAACAACAGGCCGTCTATATTTCCAAAGCCATTAAACTCATGCAACAACGGCGTATCGACTACATTGAAGTGAAAGAAGCCGTGCAAAAACAATTTAATGCCCGCATTGATAAACGTTTGGCGAAAATGCCCGTTCGGCCTGATATCTGTAAGAGCTATTATTTAGATGACGCAGGTCGTAATCATATTATCTGGCCAGAGTTTGGCTTTGTAATAAAGCGCAAACTGCACCATGTCAATCTGAAGGATTACCGTATCGAAAGTAAAGTGCTTAAAGTAGTCGCCTAAGTCTATTATCAGGGCTGACGTATGTAAGCGTCAGCCTTTATAGTAGGTGAGTTTAAATCAGAAAATAATTGCTTAACTATGTTTACACTTTCGATTACACCAAGATTCTATGAAACTGATGCCTTTGGACATATTAACAATACCGTGATTACAGGCTGGTTTGAAACCGCACGCGAACCGGTTTTTCGTCTCTTTAATCCGAGTATGGAGATCAAAAATCTACCTTTGATTCTGGCTCGTGTCGAGGTCGATTTTGTGGCGCAAATTTATTACGGCGCGGATCTTGAAATCAAAACGTGGATTGAGCATATCGGCAATTCTTCATTCATTGTTGCGCATGAAGCTTGGCAAAATGAGCACTGCGTAGCACGCGGAAAGGCTGTTCAGGTTTATTTTGATTTCAGCACACAGAAATCGGGGCGTATTCCAGATCAGTTCCGCACCTTGTTACAGCAATATCTGATTGCAGCATAATGATGTTCAGCTGAAATGAAATCTTCCATTTCAGCTGATTCAATTTATTCACCCAAGTCTTCGAGAAAGTCAAAGGTGGGCACAAAGAATAAACTGCCTGAAACGGGTGTACTAAAATCCAATAAGCGATCAACATGTCCTGTTTCCTTACCCAAGAACATATTTTCAAGCATGGTTTTGGTAATATTAAAAGAACGAGAGTAGCCAATAAAGAAGGTACCATACTCTCCTTCAGTTGGATTGGAAAATGGCATATTGGCTCTTAAAATTTTGAGTTCATTGCCGTCAGCATCATGTGCCTTACTGGCCACATTATGCGCACTTTGCGGTTTTACATCATCACCAAGTTCCACGTCATCATATTTCTTACGACCAATGACTTTTTCCTGCTCTTCTGTGCTGAGGCCTTTCCACATTTCCATGTTATGCAAATATTTTTGAATAAACACATAACTACCGCCAAGGAACTCAGCATCTTCTTCACCGACATAGGCAATCTCTTTGGCAATTTCATGTTCAGGATTCTCTGTCCCGTCCACAAAACCAATAATGGCGCGACCATCGAAGTAACGGAAACCTTTGGTTTCACTAATCGAATAGGTATCGTCTTTGAGTTGCTCATGCAGAATTGCGGCCAATTCATAGCAAATGGCCATTTGATTGGCACGGATATGGAAGAACAAATCACCTGCTGTTGCGACTGCGGTATGTCTTGGCCCTTTGATTTCCTGAAATGGCGCAAGCTGTTTTGGTTTATTTAATTCAGGAAAGAGTAAATCCCAAGCATTAGAACCAATTCCCACAGAAGCACTAAAATTACCGTTGGGAAAGCGATTGGTCAGACTACGCACCAATGCTGAAAAATTAGCAAGAAAATCAATAATCCCAGAATGATCCGGTTGGGTATTGATTCCAAGCACAATAAATAAGGCATTCTCACCCGAAAGATTATTGATGACTGGCTGTGGTCTTAAAGGTAGATTCATAATTTTTAGGAATAGAAGAACTTAGTGCTCATATCCTACACAAATCAAAGCATGAGTCAGCAACATAATCACAAATTTTTACTATTATTCAGTATATAAAACAAAGCTATCTCCCCGACAAAAACTTGCTAAAGTCAGATTCGATTGCTTTGCCATTGCGATGGCCATACTGGTCGGTGCAGAAATGGTTGCCAGTAAAGCAATATTGGATTGTGCGCACTTACGAATCAGTTCATAACTGGCACGACTGGTCATCACCACAAAACCATCACCCACATTGAACTTTTGCTCCGCCAGATAACCCAATAACTTATCTAAAGCGTTGTGCCGTCCAACATCTTCAAATAACGCTACGATTTGCCCTTTCACGACCCAAGCTGCCGCATGCGCCCCTCCCGTGAGCGCTGTGATTTTTTGTCTGACTTTCAGTTGGGTAATCGCATTGGGGATCTGATTTAACCATGTTGATGGCACCTGGGTACTGACCACAGGTAAATCAGCATAAAGTTGTTTTAAACTTTCAATCCCGCATAGACCGCAGCCTGTGCGTCCCACCATCATACGACGATGCTCTTTTAACGCGACAAAAGCACGGGTCGAAATGGTCATATCCACTTCAACCCCCAGTTCATTTTGACGAATATCCAGTGAATATAGCTCACTTAAGCTATGCAGAATCCCTTCAGACAGGCTAAAGCCTTTGGCAAAGACTTCAAGATCTGACGGCGTCGCCATCATCACCGCATGAGAGATCCCGTTATAGACCAAGGCAACAGGATATTCCTGCACGATATAGTCGATTTCATTTTCACAGCGATCATGCTGAAAACGATGCACTTGCACCGTTTCATAGCCATGTGTTTTGGTGTCCACACCCAACCTCTTTATACGATTGCAGTCATACACTATGCGTTACTGACGCGTTCATTAGCATGCTCAGGATCAACTTCCACATTCAGATTGAAATGCGCTGGTGCATTCCCCGCATGTAGAATCACAGGAATGCTTTTTGATGCTGGGATTTTGGCATATTTATCATGGCTGCCCAAAGCCACCAATGGATTGGTTTCGGGATAATAGGCCGCCAGACTACCTTGCGGAATGTTATACGGCACAATACGGAAACTATGCACGATTCGTTTTACCCCATCCGAGAACACACTTTCGATATCAACCCATTGATCTGCTTCAAAACCTGCGGCATCAATATCCGCCTGATTCATAAACAAAACACGGCGCTGTCCGAATACACCGCGGTAGCGATCATCCAAACCATATAAAGTGGTGTTGTACTGGTCATGTGAACGTGTGGTCATCAAGGTATAAACTTGCTGCTCAGTATAAGCCGCAGCATATTGATTTTCTTTGTCTTCGTAGACTTCTGTCAAAGGTGTAATCAAAAACTGGGCTTTGCCGCTAGGCGTATGCCAAACATGCTGATTGGCTGGATGCTCTAAATGAAAACCGCTCGGTTGATAAACCCGTTGGTTGAAATCATGAAATTCATCAAAAACATCAGCAATGGAATCGCGAATACGATCATAGCTCTCAATATACCAACGCCATTTCACGGTACTGTCAGGCAGAGCTGCTTCCGCCATACGCGCAACAATATCAGGCTCGGATAAGATATTTTCTGAAATCGGCGGATTGCGACCTGCAGAAAGATGCACATTACTCATCGAATCTTCGACTGAAATGGCCTGAGCACCATGAAGCTGCATATCCACTTCTGTCCGCCCCAAACACGGTAACATCAAGGCCGTCTTGCCACAGACCAAATGGCTACGATTCAACTTGGTGGTAATGTTGACAGTTAAATCACAACGGCGTAACGCCTCTTGAGTATAGGGCGTATCAGGAGTGGCAACCGCAAAGTTTCCGCCTAAACCGATAAAGACTTTGACCTCGCCTTCATACATCGCCTTGATGGTATCGACCACCCCAAAACCATGTTTACGCGGCGACTTGATCCCAAAGACCCGATCAATACTATCCAGAAGTGCATCACTTGGATTTTCATTGATACCCATAGTTCGGTCACCCTGCACATTACTATGACCGCGTACTGGACAGAGACCTGCACCCGGACGACCGATATGCCCTCTTGCCAGCATCAGGTTTGCCAGCATATGAATATTGGCTGTCCCGTGACGGTGTTGGGTAATCCCCATCCCCCAACAGAAAATAGCGGTTTTCGCATCTAGATACATTTTGGCAATTGATTCTAAATGTTCAGGTGACAGTCCCGTATGTTTATGAATTTCTGCCCATGCTGTGCCATCAATCTCAGCCAGCATTTCATCAAAACCAATGGTATTCAATTCAATGAAGCTACGATCAAAAACACTTGCTTTTCCTTTAGCCAGTGCCTTTTTATCCCATTCCAACAAATGCTTCATCACCCCAAACATCAGTGCATAGTCACCCCCAATTTTAGGTTGGAAGTAATAGCGGCTGATTGGGGTACTGCCATTGGTCATCATTTCCAATGGCGCTTGCGGATCTTGGAAACGTTCCAGCCCACGTTCTTTGATTGGGTTAATAGCAACAATATTACCGCCTCTTCGAGAGACTTCTCTCAAGGTTGCCAACATACGTGGATGGTTGGTGCCTGGATTATGCCCAAAACTAAAAATCGCATCGGCCTGATCAAAATCATCCAGAATAACGGTGCCTTTACCCAAACCAATCGCATCTTTTAAACCGACACTGGTGGTTTCATGACACATATTAGAACAGTCAGGGAAATTATTGGTACCAAAGCTGCGAACAAAAAGTTGATACAGAAATGCCGCTTCATTACTGGCACGACCAGAGGTATAAAAAGCCGCTTGGTCAGGATGATCAAGTGCTTGTAAATGCTGAGCAATCAATTGAAAGGCTTCATCCCAAGAAATTGGGACATATTTATCAGAAACAGGGTCATATCGCATTGGATCCGTTAATCGCCCAAGATCCTCAAGATAGAAATCATTTTGCTCAGCCAGCCAACTGACGGTATGTTGCGCAAAGAATTCAGGCGTTACCGTTTTACTGGTTGCTTCAAAAGCCACGGCTTTGGCGCCGTTTTCACAGAAGTTAAAAGCATGTGCATCTTTTTTCTCAGGCCATGCACAACCTGGGCAATCAAAGCCTGTGGGTTGATTAATATTCAGTAAGGTAATTGAACCTTTTTTTAAGATATCTTGCCTTTTCAGATTGCGAGCAACACTGAGTAATGCTCCCCATCCTCCCGCAGGTTGGGTATAGGGTTCAATTCGTGCAAAACTGGTGTTCTCTTGCTTATGTATGGTTTGTTCTGAGTTATCCATCATGTTGCCCTCATCTGAGCTATTTTTTAACATTTGCTACAGATAGGATTAACATGAATTGTGCTTATTTTCTATTCCTGATTTGTCTTATCCCTGTATTTAGAACGCAAAAAATAAAGCCTAGAAGAATCTAAGCTTTATTGATCATTTGATAAAAAGTATGCAATTACTCTCCTGCCAAAGCACACTCAAAATTGGCTTTATCGACTGAGCAACGCGCTTTTTTCAAGACGGACATCATGCCCGCATCGTAAATACCACGCTGAGTTAATTCAATCCGGCCATCTCGCATCATTTTCTGATACTTCAATTTATCTTCAGCCGTTAAATTCATTTTATATTTGGCGGGGATCTCTGCTTCCAAGCGCTTAATGGTTGCAAAGATTTTCGGTAATTGCTTAACCGACCAATCTCGTGATTTTTGACCGAAACCTGCTGGGAATTTTTCAGGACGAATCACCAGATTTGCCGTTACCTGTAAAACAGGAAAATTATACATAACCCCATTGCTGCCTAAGCCTTTACTCAACTCTAATGGTTTATAAGCATAAGCAGGCGCACCGATCATATCCACCTGACCATTGTTAAATTTGGCGGCAAAATTGGAAATATCGGAGAGTACTGCTTGTGCACCCACCCGCTGAACAATAAGTTTTTGCGCATCGTCATAGCCCAATACCGCAAACTTTTTACCTGCGGCTTTTTCAATTGAGTTAATACTTTTATCACGGACAAAAATATAAGCAGAACCTAGGGGCGAAATGCCGACCACTTCATATTTATTGCCCCCAAGATTGGTGGTCATTTTCGCTGCATTACGTGGATCAGAAACAAAGGTAATGGCTCGTTTCGCGATCTCATCACTGGGTACACCACCAAGAGAGTCGATCGAACCTACAAATTTATTATAAGGACGAGCACGCATCGACGTCATTGCCACACCCGCACATTTCCCTGCTTTAAAGTTATTGTCTGCCACCTGTTCGTCCGTGATAGCAAGCAGGTTAACATCAGCGCCCCAGCCTTTGGCAGCCAATGCCCAATCTTGCATCATTTTATACGCTTCACCTGATTTACCTAAGATATCAAAAACACAGACATCAATTGCCGCTTGGCTTGAGGTCGAGACACTCAAAATTGAAGTTATGGTGATCGCAAGTGCAATTTTTTTCATATTTCCTTCCTTTAACAAACACTACGTCTGTTTCCTTATAAAACGTCCAATAAAGTCATTATTTTTGCCACACCCATATGATTATTTCAGTGCCTGAACGGCGGCTGAACGTGCTAAATAATCTAAAGCCTGTTGTGTATTGCCTTCTGTTTCTGGATGAAAACGAGGGGAAATCCAGCGAATGGTTGCTTGAGTTAAAAACGTCAATGTGGGGCCATTGTCAGTTGCTTTCGCCTGTTTTTGATAAATCGGCAATAATCGCCAAAAATTTCGATTAAAAATTTTTCGAATGCTAATATCTGGATCTTGTTTACCTAAGTCACGTGCAATATCTGCCAACAAATAAATGAAGATAGGAAAAACCAGCAGCATTAAAAACTGACGATAGAGATAAAAAAATACCGGATTTGGCAGCAGTTGTTTAAATAAGTCAAATGCAACACAGCGATGCTCGACTTCTTCAGCCAAATGCCATCGGAACATATCCGCAATCACTGGGTCAGCCTTGTCCCATGATGTATTATCCATACACCATTGCCCCAGCACACCCGTAAAATGCTCAATGGCGGCAACTACCCCTACACGGGTCATCAACCAAAAATGCGCTAAAGATTGAATCTCCAATGCTTTGATTCCTAAAGGACTTTCTCCGAGTAATACGCCAAAAATCCAATTAATTTTTTTAAGCGCAGGTTCCAAATCATAATCATGCTGTTTCAAGAACGCCTGAGCACTTTGATGTGCACGTGCATGAGTGGCTTCTTGACGAATAAAGCCTTTTACATCATCGGTTAGAACAGGATCTTTCACATAAACCAAGGCCTTGTTATAGACACGACAAAACCAAAACTCACCTGCGGGTAAGATTAAATTAATCCCATTAATCAAATGCGAACAGATTGGATCATTTGGAATCCATTGCACAGGTGAATTGGAAAAATCAAACTTTACAGATCGTGCAACCAGTTTGTGATGCTGCGTGTGTGCATTCATATTAACCTCAGCTTTTCTTTGTAGCATTTTCAATATTTAAAGCAACGTTTGAGCTATTCACCACTCAATGAACATTCAAAATTGGTGCGTTCAACTGTGCAGCGAGCACGTTTTAGCACCCCCATCATGACGGGGTCATACACCCCGAGTTTGGTCAGCTCCATTCGGCCATCACGTAACATTTGTTGGTAACGACGCTTATCTTCATTAGATAAGCTTTGTTTATACTTCGCCGGGATTTCAGCTTCTAAACGGGCAATCGTGGCAAAATTTTTCGGTAATTGTTTGGTCGCCCAAGCCCGCGATTTCATCCCAAAACCTGCTGGAAATTTTTCTGGACGAATAATGATGTCACCCGTTAAATTAATCACTGGAAAATCAAACATGGCACCATTACTCCCCAAACCCTTAGCAATTTCTAGGGGACGATATGCATAAGCAGGTGCAGCAATCACATCGACCTGTTTGTTATTAAATTTCTTTGCAAAGTCGGAAATTTCTGAAGGGACTCCCACCAGCTCCAGTCGATCAACAATCATTTTTTGGGCTTGGTCATAATGTAAATAAGCAAACTTCTTGCCTTTGCCCTTCTCAATAGTGTTAATGGTTTTATCTCTGACAAAGACATAGGCCAAACCAATTTGGGCAATTGCAGCAACCTCATATTGCTCAGCCCCAATATTGGTGACTAAACGGTGTCTATTGCGTGGGTCTAACACATAGCGAATGGCTTTTTGTGCAATCGAAGGACTGCTAATCGCGCCTAAAGCATCAATCGAACCTGCAAATTTATTGTATTTACGTGCGCGCATGGAGGTCATCGATACCCCATCACATTTTCCAGCTTCAAAATCACTTTGGGCTTTGGCTTCATCTTGATAGGCAATAAGATTAAGCTCCGCATTCCACGTTTTAGCAGCTAATGCCCATTCTTCTACAATTTTGTAGGACTCACCTGCCTTGCCAAGTAAATCAAAGACACAAATATCAACTTTCGCTTGTGTAGCCGTTGAAAATGCCGAGATAAAGGCTGTAATCAAAATTCCTTTTTTCATTACCCATCCTAGTGTTATTTTTAACTCATCTGGACACTCAAGCAGCAAAACTCAAATATAAGCGGCCTACTAGTGTTGATGTGGCTATTTTTAAATAAAAAAAAATGCTGTAATAGTTCCTAGTACGCCATTTTGGTATCATTTTCCGACATCATTATTATGGTCAGCAAAGATTTAGAAAAAACAGTTCCAGGCACTTATATCGCACTGATGGTCGATGTGGTTTCGCGTTGGGATATTTCAGCAGTTGAATTATTGAATGGCTCTGGTATCTCTCAACAACAATTGGTACAACCGTTATGGCGGGCTGATGCCAAAGTCGTGATGGCGATCCTACGGCGCGCATTGGAACTGACACGAGTGCCTGCTTTAGAGTTCGGTTTTTATCTGGGCATGCAAATGACCATTACCTGTCATGGTTTGATGGGCATGGCAGCGATGCTCGCCAAAGATGTAAAGCAAGCACTCAATATTGCACAAGAATTTATTTCACTCCAATCCAGCATTCACACCATTCAGCTTGATGTCGTCGATGAACGTGCGCTGATCTTATTTGAACAAACCGAGGCCTACTATCTGGATGAAGTGATTCAAATTGCACTCATTCTTGGCTTTGCACAGATGGGGAAAACTATTTCAGGGCAAACATTAACAGGTTATGCCGATGTGCAATTCAGCAAACCCGATTATTTTGATAAATTACTGCCCTTAATTCCAGGTGAAGTGAGATTTGATCAACCTGCAACTCGTTTGGAGTTTCAAAAAGAAATCTTAGATCTTCCCTTACTTCACTCAGATGCAATTGCGGAACGTTTAGCCCGTGAGGAATGTAAATCACAGTTGCGTAAACTATTGGAACAGAATAGTTTTAACCGCACCATACAAGATTTAATCTATGACGAAGCAATGGGCATTAGTCCCTTAACGGAAGTTTTAAAAAAGTTGCATATGACTGAACGTGCTTTGCAGAGAAAACTAGAAAGTGAAGGCACCAGTTTTAGAGAACTGGTCGAAAAAGTCAGATGTGAAAAAGCCATTCAACTGCTGAAAAATCCCCATTTATCCCTCGAAAATATTGCAGACCATCTCGGCTATAGCAATACTAAAAACTTCTCACGGGCTTTCAAACGCTGGACAGGTACTTCGCCACGTCGTTACTCACTTTATCATGCGAGCTAGAATGATTCGGTACTTCAGCAATCAATAAAAAAACTTACTGGCAAGTGCTCGGATCACCAGTAAGAGAGAAAAAGTGAGAGGTTATTTTTTATCAGCATGCATTATTTACTTGTTACTAGGTGTGGCTGACTGTACTTGGGACGCATTTTGCTTCTGCTGTGATGGCATATAATCTGGCTGATTACTGACTGCAAGAAAGAAAAAGACCAAAAATAAACAACCCAATAAAATACTGATTCCAACCGCAAGGTAGGGAAACTTCGATTGCTCTTGAGACATCGCTCTGCTCCTATTCAAATATTAAAATTCAATTCGATACAATCACATTGTGGACAAGGTTTTAAAGCTGGCACCATTTTGAATACGAGTTTGCATGTATTCTGCATACACCGATAATTTTTCAAAAATATGTTCTGAATAAAACATATCTTCAATTAAATGCGCTGCTTGAGCTGGACTAAATTGACCAATTTGTGCGATCAGTTGGGCATTTAACTGTGCTAACAAAGTGCAGACTTTTTTGTGCCATTCATCTTTGTTTTTAAATAATAACTTTCGGGTATTGATCAATTCATCATTCAGCATGCTTTCAGTCTTATCCGCATGAATGACATCAATTTTCACATCAAAATAATCTTCTAAGACCCTTATCTGTTGATGATCAATCGGCAAATGTGTGATCAAGAAGATATGAAAGATATCCGTTCGACACAGCGCCTTGACCAGACAGCGAAACAGAAAATCTTCTTCAGTTTTGGCATGATTCACCAGATCAATATAGAGTTTGAGACTCTGAATCACATCTTCGATTTTGAGCGTGACGCTTTTCTCCGCCTGATAATATTGATTCAAAATCTGAAGTACAGGTGAAGAGATCGGTGTTGTGTAAATCACAGGCTGATTTAAATTGGCAATAATCAATGGTGCGAATAAGTAGGCTAGATTATTGTCATTCTTCACAATCTCAGCTTGAGCAATATAAGCGACCTGCTCTTTAGAAAAATCTCTCAGCACTTTGCCTCTCAATAGTGTTGCTTCAAGATTTACATATTCAAGACGTAGCTGTTCTTGTACTGATTGCGAAGGTAAACTGTCTTTAAACAGTCGAATCATCGCATTGAGTTCTTCGGTTACAAACATAGTCATACGCCATTCAGTCAGAAGTTTTGCTTAGACAACTTACAATGATTGATCAATATTCAAACACACTGCATCGTTGCTTATGCTATTTTGAATCAGGTCTGAATTGCTGAATAGCTACAGAGTTTACTTAAAAAAATATAACAGATCATGGTTGAAATGCTCATCTGTTATAAAAAAACAAAAAGAAATTGTATCTACTCATATACAACAGAAGATTGGATGATGAATAAAACTTAAATTACTTTGAAATATTCCAATACCGTTTTTAGGTTCTGCTTATTTTAAGGGTTTAAGTCCGTTCTTTCACATTTTCCTAGCGACTCGTTTAAGTCTGTTATAGGAGAGGATATATGGATCTCGGTCTCACTGCTTTAGAATTAGCCCGAATACAGTTTGCATTTACTGTTTCATTTCACATTATCTTTCCCGCCACCTCGATTGGTCTCGCCTGTTTTCTTGCCATGCTGGAATGGAAATGGCTACGCACCCAAAACCCGATTTATAAAGATCTATTCAAATACTGGATTAAAATCTTTGCGGTTGCCTTTGGGATGGGAGTCGTCTCTGGCGTAGTGATGAGCTACCAGTTTGGGACGAACTGGAGCGAATTTTCCCGTGTTGCGGGGAGTGTTACAGGCCCATTACTCACCTATGAAGTCCTGAGTGCCTTCTTCTTGGAAGCAGGCTTCTTGGGCATCATGCTCTTTGGTTGGGGACGCGTCAGCCCCAAAGCCCATTTCTTTGCCACCCTAATGGTTGCGATCGGCACCTGTATTTCCATGTTCTGGATTTTGTCCTCCAACAGTTGGATGCAAACACCTCAAGGTTTTGCCATTGAAAACGGGATTATTGTGCCAACCGACTGGTGGGCCATTGTGTTCAACCCCTCTTTCCCTTATCGCTTTGCCCATATGGCAGCCGCTGCATTTTTAGTGTCCTCCTTACTGGTGGTGGGTACTGCTGCATGGCACCTGATTAAAGGCCGACGCGATGAGTTAGTGAAAAAATCCTTTTCCATGGGGCTATGGATGGTACTCGTCACCTCGTGTTTGCAAGTGGTCATTGGTGATAATCATGGTTTGAATACATTGAAACATCAGCCCGCAAAATTGGCCGCAATGGAAGGTCACTGGGAGACCAATTATGATGAAGGGATGCCACTGTACTTATTTGGTATTCCAGATATGCAAGAAGAACGGACTAAATACGCCGTTGCCATTCCCAATTTAGGTAGTCTGATCCTGACCCACTCCATGGATGGCACAGTGAAAGGCTTAAAAGAATTTGCCCCTGAAGACCGACCAAATTCGACCATTGTGTTCTGGAGTTTCCGTGTCATGGTTGGGCTTGGCATGTTAATGGTACTGCTCTCTTTCATTGCTTTGTGGTTACGTAAAAAAGGCAAATTGTATGGTTCCTCTTGGTTTCATAAATTCGCTTTTGTCATGGGACCAACAGGCTATATTGCGCTACTTGCAGGCTGGGTCACTACTGAAGTAGGCCGTCAACCTTGGGTGGTGTATGGGGTGATGCGTACCAAAGATGGTTTATCGCATACAGTCACTGCGGATCAAGTCGGTATCAGTCTGATTATCTTTGTGGTGGTCTATACCATCGTGTTTGGTAGCGGTATTTATTACATGCTGAAGTTACTGAAAAAAGGTCCTGAGTTTATTGAAGCCATTGATCTTGAACCTGCAGGTCCTGGACATTTCAAAACCCCAATGCGTCCATTAAGTGCAGTTGATGAAAGCATTGATCAGCAAGACCCAAACAAGGAGAAGCACCATGATTGATTTATCTCTGATTTGGGTTGGCATTATCGGCCTTGGTGTTCTGATCTATGTCATTCTGGATGGTTTTGATCTCGGCATTGGTATTCTATTTCCGTTCATTAAAAGCAGCGAAGAACGTGATGTGATGATGAATACCGTCGCACCAGTCTGGGATGGCAATGAAACGTGGATGGTACTCGGTGGTGCTGGCTTATTTGCTGCCTTCCCATTGGTCTATTCAACGGTGCTTTCAGCTTTGTATATGCCAATTACCCTCATGGTGATTGCACTGATTTTCCGTGGTGTTGCTTTTGAGTTTCGTTTTAAAGCCAATCGCACCAAATATTTATGGGATCAAGCATTTATCTGGGGTTCAATTCTATCCAGCTTCCTGCAAGGCGTGATTTTAGGGGCTTATATTCAAGGCATCCAAACCACCAATGGTATTTTCTCAGGTTCAGGCTTGGATTGGCTGACCCCATTCGCTCTATTTACAGGGCTGGGTGTGGTTGCGATGTACGCCGCGCTTGGTTGTGGCTGGTTAATTATGAAAACCGACCATGAGCTACGAGATCAAATGTATGGATTGATGCCTAAACTGATCATCTTACTGTTTGTGGTCTTTGCAGGGGTGAGTCTATATACCCCTCTCACTCATCCTGAAATTGCAGCACGTTGGTTTGCCTTGCCAAATCTGCTGTACTTTAGCCCAGTGCCGATCTTGGTGTTGTTGTTTACCTTCCTGATTTTAAAAGCATGTAAGCAACGTCAGGATTTCAAGCCGTTTATCTATACCTTGGCACTCGTATTCTTGGCCTTTACTGGATTTGTCATCAGCCTCTGGCCGAATATTATTCCGCCATCCGTCACGATTTGGGAAGCAGCTGCACCGCATTCTAGTCAAAAGTTTGCCTTGGTTGGGGCTGTAGTTTTAATCCCAATCATTATTGCCTACACCATCCTCTCTTACTGGGTGTTTAGGGATAAAGTACGGGTTGGAGATACAGGTTATCACTAAGGAGCAGCTTTGCATGAAAATAAAATCTCTGCATTTAAGCCAAACACAATGGTTTATAATCTTATGGTTAGTCGGTTTTTTTGCACTTGCCATCATTGCAGGTTTATTTAGACTGTTATTGATGTTTGCTTATTAAAAAAGAGATGGAACAGCTAGCATAAAAGCTGTTCCATCTATACGGATTCACTTGAGTTTATGTATAAATCAGAACAGTTAGCACACCAGCTCAAACTTCTCATTGAGAATGGGTCATGGAAACCGCACACCAAACTGCCATCTTTGCGTGAACAAGTACAGCGCTCAGGCTTTAGCTTAATTACGGTGATGAATGCTTACCAAGAGCTGGAAGCACAAGGACTGATTTATTCCAAAGAAAAGTCAGGTTATTTTGTGGCTGAGCAAAATAATATTCAGATTCCACAAGCCTATTCAGTGGTGTCTTTAAATCCCAAAATTGAAATCAACTCCTTGGTGTTTAAATATCTTAAATCGATTCAGTCGAAACAGGTCAGTCCCCTAGGTTCGGCTTTTCCAGATAGCCAGTTACTCTATCCTCCCAAGCTGATCCAGATCATGGGACAGCTTTCCCGTAATCGACATAGTTATGATCAGACCACCAACCTCCCACCTGGGAATTTAGCCCTCAGAAAATTGATTGCGCAACGCTATTGTATGCAAGGGATTCCAACTGATGCGGATGACATTGTCATTACATCGGGTGGCTTAGAAGCCTTAAACCTTTCCTTACAAGCGATTACTCAACCGGGTGATTATATCTTGTTACAGCAAACCATTTTCTATGGTGCATGGCAGGCGGCTGAGCGTTTGGGGCTGAAAGTAATTACGCTGCCAGAACATCCACAGCATGGCTTTGATATCGAAGCCTTTGAACAAGTCATTAAAAGCTATCCGATCAAGGTCTGTTGGTTTATGTTGAATGCGCATAACCCGATTGGCTTTACCGTCAGCGATGAGATTAAATATAAAATTGCCAAATTGTTGCATGAGCATCAAATTCATTTAATCGAAGATGATGTCTATGAAGAGCTGTTTTATGGCAATCAAAAACCGCTGCCAATGAAGTATTTTGATCAACAGAATCTGGTGTTGCACTGCTCTTCTTTTTCCAAAACCTTGGGTTCAGGTTTTCGTATGGGTTGGGTCTATGCAGGTAAATTTTCCGAGCATATTCAGCATCTGCAATTGATGAGTACCATTTCTGCCAATGCACTGATCCAGAATGCACTGGTGGAGTTCCTCTCTCATCATCATTATGAAAAACATTTAAGAACGCTTCGACGGGCTTTGGAAAAGAATAAAAAGCAGTTCTTTCAATATCTGAAACAGCATCTGCCTAAAGACTGTAAGGTGTATAACTATCCAAGTGGCTATTTTCTGTGGATTCAACTGCCTGAAAAAGTCAGCAGCATGCAAGTCTATGAACAACTGATTCAGCAACAGGTGGGTGTTGCGCCAAGTCCGTTATTTAATGTACTGCCTTCACATCAACATTTTATTCGCATGAATTGTTCCTTTGAATGGACCGATCAAATTCAGCATGCGCTGGAATCCTTTATTCAAACCATTCAAAATGCGATGTTAGATGAATCAGCCTTGGACAAATAGCTTTTCCGATACTGACTCGGTGTTTCGCCAAACATCTTTTTAAAAGCACGGATAAAATTAGTGGCTTCTTCATAGCCCACAAGACTGGCAACATCTTGAATACTGTATTGTGGCTGTTGCAATAATTTCTTGGCTTGATTAAAACGAACCTCCGCTAAAATCTGCAAGAACGTTGTCCCTTGTGCTTGCAAATGCCGCTTGATGGTGCGCTCAGACATATTCAAACGCTGTGCAATCATGGGCAAGGTTGGATAGGCATTGCCTGCTTTATAGAGCAACTCGGAACGAATGCTTTTCTGAAGGTCACGCGTTGCTTCTTTAAGTAATTTAAGTTTGTCATTTTCACAATACAGCAGCGCTTGCTGAAAGGCCGTTTGATCTGCATTTGGATTTTTACACAGTAAATAGTGCTTGGGAAAACGCAGACCATTACGTTGCTGATTAAAATGAATGGTGATTTGAGCAAGATCAACACTTTTATAATTCTGTGCGTCCGCCCAGTCGACAAAGACTTCACAATTTTCTGCAATTTTTTTAGAAAATAAACTAAGAAAATGAATGGCACCAAACAGTAAGCTCTCAATTAAGAAGGATCTTAATTGATCAGATTGCTGTGCATTACCTAATTTAACAGGATGTACATCATCCAAATGTACATAGACAAAATCTTCTTGAATATTTAATTCAGGGATAAAATTTTGGATGCGGGTACAGAAATACTGCTGGCAAAGGCTTAAAGCAGTTTCGACATCGGTACAGCTGAGAAATGCAAAACCTAAAGCCCCATGCGACGTCGGTCGTAATTTAAAGCCATATTCAATGCCTAGACGTGGATTACCCGTCAGCTTTAAGGCATTGACCACCAGTTTTGACCACTGGTGCGCACTCATTTTGGCATCGGCTTGTTTCATTTCTGCGAGCCTTAATCCCGTACCAGACAAAACTGTTTCAGTATCAATGGCATAATCATGCACAATTTCTAATAATAGATGTGCATAAGAAACGGAAATGGTTTCCTGAAACAATCCAAACGGATCTCGCATCGAACACCCACTGTCCTAAAATGATCATCAATATGGCATAGTCCCACCTATTGTGCGAGTGTTTTATTGGGAATAATGACTGCAATCAAAAAACTAACGCACAATCAGGAAGCGCTTCAATGACCACCATGACGCTTGATCAACAGCAGTCCATTTATGTTCTCACCTTAACCAATGGCGATCAGGACAATGTCTTAAATCAAGATGTGCTGAATGAATATATCGAGATCTTTGATGAAATTGAGCGTGATTCGCATAACGCCTGTCTGGTGATTCAAAGTGACCACCCCAAGACCTTTTGTAATGGTCTAGACCTTGCGTGGCTGATGCAGCAGTCCATGCAAGATAAAAAAGCCTTTACCTTAGAACTGGAAAATATGCTGCTGCGTTTGGCCTTGCTCAATCTCCCTGTGATTGCTGAAATTAATGGCAATGCTTATGCTGGTGGTGCAATTTTGGCATCTGCCTGTGACTTCCGCTTAATGCGCGCAGACAAAGGACGTTTTTGCTTTCCTGAAGTCAAACTGACCATTCCCTTTACCGACTGTATTGCAGAAATTGTGCAACTCCTTCCCAATCAGCATGCGATTTGGGAGATGTCCTTAACAGGTAAATCTATGACTGGCCTCGAGTGTTTAGATGCACAAGTAGTGCATCAGATTCATCCCGCTGAAACTTTAAATACTGAAGTATTTAGGTTTGCCGAAGAGATGTCACAAAAGCATCGCCTAACCTATGCCGTGATCAAACGTCAGTTGCGCCATCGCATTGTAGAAATTGCCAAACAACGACAGCTCTACAATCCAGAAAAATTTGCGCATCCTTTTATGATTTAACGACATATTGATAAAAATTAAATATAGGACATCGACATGAGTAATATGCAAGGAAAAACTATTTTTATTACGGGTGGCAGCCGAGGAATTGGCCGAGCCATTGCGCTGAAAGCAGCACAAGCTGGGGCAAATGTGGTCATTGCAGCAAAAACTGAAGTGGAAACAGCCAAATTAACAGGCACAATTTATAGTGTGGCTGAAGAGATTGAAGCTGCTGGCGGCAAAGCACTGCCCCTACTTTTAGATGTGCGAGATGAACAGCAGATTCATGCTGCTATGCAACAAGCAGCCAAAAACTTTGGTGGCATTGATATCTTGATTAATAATGCAGGTGCGATTGCACTCTCAGGCGTCGAAGCGACTTCATTAAAACAATATGACCTGATCCAAAGCATTAATCACCGTGCCACTTTTATTTGTGCGCAGGCTGCTTTACCTTATCTCAAACAAGCAGAGCATCCGCATATTTTGAGTCTATCACCACCTGTGAATATGTCACCGAAATGGTTAGGTATGCTCTCGCCTTATGCATTGTCTAAATATGGCATGACCATTTTGACTTTGGGTATGGCAGAGGAATTTCGGCACTATGGTATTTCCTGTAATACCCTCTGGCCTGAAACTTATATCGCAACAACAGCGGTTTCGAAGAACCTAGGTGAGGAAAATACACGGCAACTCAGCCGTAAACCTGAGATCATGGCGGACGCGGCTTTTGCGATTTATAGTACGGTCAAAGGTGAACTGACGGGACAGAGCTTAACTGATGAACAAGCGTTGGCGCGGATCGGGATCACTGATTTTGCGCAATATGCCTGTGTTAGCGGCAATACCAAATTACAGAAAGATTTCTTTCTGGATTGATTTAGCAATAAGAAAAACGACCTTAAAGTTTACACCTTAAGGTCGCTGTGATGATATCCAGCCAGTATTAACCTGGGAAAATACCACGCTCTTTACGTGCTTTTAAGATACGTTCACAGCCTAAAATGAAGGCAGCGGTACGTAAGGTACATTCTTTCTCACTTGATTTATGCCATACATCATTGATGGCTTGAATCATCAATTTGTCCAGTCTTTCGTTAATTTCTTCTTCAGACCAGAAGTAGCTCGACATATCTTGAACCCACTCAAAGTAAGATACGGTTACACCACCAGCATTACAGATTACGTCAGGCACAACCGTAATACCACGTTGAACCAATACATCGTCCGCTTCTGGGAATGTTGGACCGTTCGCACCTTCAAGTACTAACTTCGCAGTTAATTTTTGAGCACGTTCCACTGTGATTTGGCTTTCCAATGCAGCAGGGATCAAAATATCCATCTCTACATTCCAGAACTCTTCATCACTGATCGCTTGTGCACCCTCAAAGCCACCCACACCTTGGTGAGTTTGCATGTGAGTTTTTAACGCAGCGAGATCAATCCCTTCTGGGTTGAAAATCGTACCAGTGTGATCTTGAATCGTCACAATGATCGATTTCGAGTCAGCAAATAAGTATGCTGCTTCGCTACCAACGTTACCAAAACCTTGAACCGCAATTTTCGCGCCGTCTAAAGGTAATTTGATTTTTTCAGCCACTTGTTGACCCGTGATAAATACACCACGACCTGTCGCTTTAATACGACCAAGAGAACCACCTAAGTGTACCGGTTTACCCGTTACAACACCCGTCACCGTATGACCTTGACCCGATGAATAAGTATCCATGATCCAACCCATGACGTTTGGATTAGTACCCACATCTGGAGCAGGGATATCTTTTTGAGGGCCAATGATATGGCTGATTTCACTGGTATAACGACGTGTTAAACGCTCTAATTCACGTGGTGAAAGTTGACGCGGGTCAACACGGATGCCACCTTTTGCACCGCCGAATGGTAAATTTACCACCGCAGTTTTAATTGTCATCCATGCTGAAAGAGCCATTACTTCATTTAAATCTACATCTGGGTGATAGCGAATACCGCCTTTACCCGGACCACGTGACAAGTTGTGTTGTACACGATAACCTTCAAAATGACGAATTGTGCCATCGTCCATAACAATTGGCACGTCGACAATCAAAGCACGTTTTGGGCGCTTCAATGTGTCCACATAGTCTTCTAAACCATCTAGATATGGAGCAACACGCTCGATCTGTTCAAGATAAGTTGCCCATGGACCGTCATTTTGAGAGACATAAGATAAATTAGACATGTTTTAACCTTTTGATGAATTCACATGATCCATCAATCAAATATGTAGTTAAAAATTATATAAGCGGCTAATTTGGCAGTTCTACTATCCAAATCAAACCGTGGATTACATTCCGCCACATCAAAAACTTTAATCTTTCCGGTTTCCTTAATGGCCTCTAGTAATGGGTCAAAGACGGATAAATCAATCCCTTTAACCGCAGGTGCGCTTACACCTGGCGCAATGCTAGCACTAAATACATCAAGATCAACTGTAATATACAAATAGTCAACTTTTCCGATAAAAGCTGCCAACTTTTCGATTAAAGTTTCAACATTTTGTTGCTGTAACTCATGATCGTAAATATAAGTACAATTCAACCGATCTGCGGTTTCAAATAAAACCTTGGTATTTGAATGTTTCGCCACGCCAATACACAAATAATGAAATTCTTGCTGATGCTGTTCAGACAGTTTGGCTGCATTCAGAAATGGTGTACCAGAGGTCACCTGTTCCGCTTCACGCAGGTCAAAATGTGCATCAAAATTGATGATGCCAATTTTTTTATTTGGTTCATTGTTCTGCAGATATTGAAACAAGCCAGAGAAGCTGCCAAAAGCCACTTCATGACCACCGCCTAACACAATCGGCTTCATACCCTGCTTTAAACTTCTTTCAACCTGCTCTGCCAATTCAGCCTGTGCTTGTTCCAGTTTTGAACCGTCACATACTACGGTTCCAATATCTGCAATCGTGACAGCTTGATGTACAGGTAAATTGGCTAACTGCGCACGAATGCTATCAGGCGCATCTGCTGCACCCAATCGACCTTTATTGCGCTTAACCCCTTCATCCGAGCTAAATCCAATTAAGGCATAATCCGCTCTTGGCGTAGTATTGATGACTTGATGAATACGCAGATGTTCAGCACCTTCGCCATCTTTACGCCCTTGCCATGTAAATGAATGATTCATCCTGCAAACTCTTTTAAAATAAGCCTAAAACTAGATTGAGATTTCATTGCCATGCTGAATAATCCGCTTTGGTAAATCTCCCCCCAACCAGTAAACGATCTCGGATGGATGCTCAATATCCCACGCAATAAAGTCTGCAACTTTACCAGTCTCTAAAGTGCCGTGAGTCTCTTGTAAACCCAATGCATATGCCGCATGCGTGGTTACGCCCGCTAGAGTTTGCTCTGGGGTTAAACGGAACAAGGTACTGCCCATATTCATCATTAAGCGTAAAGATAATGCTGGTGAGGTACCTGGATTTAAATCACTCGATAAGGCAATCCGTACGCCATGTTGATGCAAGCTTTCTAAAGGAGGATATTTGGTTTCTCTCAAGAAATAGAATGCGCCAGGTAATAACACTGCTACCGTTCCAGCCGCAGCCATTGCCTTCACATCATCCTCAGTCATAAACTCTAAATGATCTGCCGATAAAGCCTGATACCGTGCGGCCAAGCTAGAGCCACCGAGTGAAGAAAGCTGCTCCGCATGCAGTTTGATCGGTAAATTTAAAGACTGAGCCGTTTTAAATAGGCGTTCAACTTGTGCAGGAGAAAAGGCCAAATATTCACAGAATGCATCGACTGCATCGACGAGCCCTTCTTGATGGAGTTTAGGCAGCATCTCATTACAGATATGCTCAATATAGGCATCGCTTTGATCTTTATACTCAGGTGGCAAAGCATGCGCTGCCAAACAAGTACTGCGAACCGTCATCGGCAAAGTTTCTGCAATCTGACGAATCACACGCAGCATTTTCCGCTCATTGACATAGTCCAGACCGTAACCTGACTTAATCTCAATGGTGGTTACACCATCTTTAAGCAGGCAGCGAACTCGTTTCAAAGCCGATGCAAGCAACTCTTGTTCACTCGCTTCACGGGTTGCACGAACGGTACTCGCAATACCACCGCCACTTGCTGCAATTTCAGCATAGCTAACACCTTGCAAGCGTTTTTCAAACTCAACACTACGGTTGCCACCAAATACACTATGGGTATGACAATCAATTAGCCCTGGTGTGACCCATGCGCCATTCAAATCGATGGTTTCGGAATAAGCATCGGCAGGAAGATCTTCAAATGTTCCAATCCAGTGGATATGCTGCCCTGAAGTGACCATTGCAGCATGTTCAATACTGGAATATTGCCCATTTTGCATGGTGGCGATATGACAGTTTTTCCAAAGCTTTTTCATTTAAAACTCCTCTCACTGCTCAGGCATAATCAACACCTGAGCAGTTTGATCATTAGCTTTCCATTTCGATATTTTGTTGCAAGGTCTGATTTTCTTTGACTGTATTTTGTTTAGGTTTTACCCAGATGTTATAAGCAATCCAAAGTAAGATTAACCAACCTGCCCCGACATAAATTGCAGGTCTGGTATTTGGGAAATATGCCATCATCCCCAAAATAAAGACTAAGAACGCAATTGCAAATGCTGGAGCATATGGCCAACCAATCACAGGGAAATCCAAAGCTTTAATTTCTTCTTTCGACAACTTGCGACGCATTGCAACCTGAGAAAGTAAAATCATCAACCACACCCAAACTGTTGCAAATGTTGCAATCGAAGCAATGATGATGAATACATTTTCAGGAATCAGGTAGTTCAGTAATACACCGACCAATAACACCCCTGCCATCACTACAACCGTCATCCATGGCACGCCATTTTTAGAGACTTTTTGGAATACTTGTGGTGCTTGTCTACGATTCGACATGCCATACAACATCCGTCCTGCACCAAATACATCACTATTGATGGCAGACACTGCTGCGGTAATTACGACGATATTCAGAATTGTTGCAGCTGATCCAATCCCGAGATTTTCAAAAATTTGTACAAATGGACTACCTTGGCTACCAATTTGGTTCCACGGGAAAATCGACATCAATACGAAAATCGTCAAAACATAGAACAACAAGATACGTACAGGTACAGCATTAATCGCTTTAGGAATCGACGTTTTCGGGTCTTTTGACTCACCTGCCGTGATGCCAATGATCTCAATTCCACCAAAGGCAAACACAACAACGGCTAAACTTGCAATTAATCCAGCAATCCCGTTTGGCATAAAGCCATCATGAATCCATAAATTTTGGACACCTGTGGTAAAGCCAGTATGATCAGCGTTAAAACCATAGAACATCAAACCTAAGCCGCCGATAATCATGGCAACAATGGCAGTGACTTTGACAATCGAAAGCCAGAATTCAAGTTCACCAAAGACTTTGACATGAATCAGGTTAATTGCCCCGAGAAACATGATCAGTGACAGAATCCAGATCCAACGAGGGACATCGGGATACCAGAAGCCCATATAGATCCCGAAGGCAGTGACATCAGCCAAGGCTACGATAATCATTTCAAAAACGTAGGTCCATCCCGTGGTAAAACCCGCGAGTGGGCCAATATATTGAGAGGCATAATGGCTGAATGAACCCGAAACTGGATTGCGTACAGCCATTTCACCCAATGCACGCATGACGATATAGACTGCAATCCCTGCAACGATATAAGCAAGTAATACGGATGGACCAGCCATTTTGATGGCTGTTGCTGAACCGTAAAAGAGTCCTGTCCCAATGGCTGAACCCAATGCCAAAAAACGAATATGGCGGGTGTTTAAGCCCCGCTGTAATGTGGAGTGTTGTGACATTATAATCTCCAATCCTTGAGGAAATTTAGTTAGATTCGGCCACTCCATGTGACCGATTTATTGATCACACTTCTGACAAACTTGGTAATAGCTTTGGAATGAGTAGTTCGTTCAAACAACCACTTGCAAGCAATTCACTCGCCTGCTCGATATCGGGTGCAAAGAAACGATCTTCACTGTAATAAGGCACTTGATCACGTAACACTTTACGCGCACGCTCAAGTTTTGGAGAACTCTTCAATCCTTCACGGAAATCAAGTCCCTGACATGCACCTAACCACTCAACTGCAAGAATGCCGCGAACGTTATCAGCCATATACCACAAACGTTTGCCTGCATTCGGTGCCATGGAAACATGGTCTTCCTGATTTGCAGAAGTCGGTAAACTATCAACACTGGCAGGATGTGCAAGTGCTTTATTGTCACTTGCTAACGCAGCGGCTGTTACTTGAGCAATCATGAAGCCAGAGTTGACTCCACCATTGGCAACCAAGAATGGCGGCAATTGTGACATATGACGATCCATCATCATCGAAATACGACGTTCAGACAGTGAACCAATTTCTGCAATTGCCAATGCAAGGTTATCGGCAGCCATTGCCACAGGCTCTGCATGGAAATTACCGCCTGAGATCACATCACCTTCAGCAGCAAAGACCAATGGGTTATCTGAAACAGCATTTGATTCAATTTCCAATACTTCTGCAGCTTGACGAATTTGAGTCAAGCAAGCACCCATGACCTGCGGCTGGCAACGAAGTGAGTACGGGTCTTGAACCTTACTGCAATCTTCATGTGAATGAGAAATTTCACTTGATTCAGTCAATAAGTCACGATAGGCAGCTGCCACATCAATTTGACCACGTTGACCGCGCACTTCATGGATACGTGCATCGAATGGCGCACGAGACCCCAACATCGCTTCAACGCTTAAACCACCACAGACAGTTGCTGCGGCAAATAAATCTTCAGCTTCGAATAAACCACGTAATGCATAAGCAGTGGATGCCTGTGTGCCATTCAGCAGTGCCAAGCCTTCTTTTGCCGCCAAAGAAATCGGCTCTAAACCTGCAATTTTGAGTGCTTCAACCGCAGGTAACCATTCACCCTTATAGCGTGCTTTACTTTCACCAATTAACACCAAAGACATGTGTGCAAGCGGCGCCAAGTCACCCGAAGCACCAACAGAGCCTTTCAATGGAATATGTGGATACACTTCTGCATTGATCAAAGCCAACAATGCATCAATCACTTTGCGGCGAATCCCCGAAAAGCCACGTGCCAAGCTATTTGCTTTTAGCAACATGATCAAACGCACCATGGCATCATCCAATGGCTCGCCTACACCAGCTGCATGTGAAAGTACTAAAGAACGTTGTAATTGTTCTAAGTCTTCTGGTGCAATTTTAGTCGAAGCGAGTAAGCCAAAACCGGTATTGATACCATATGCGGTACGACCTTCATTGACGATTTGTTCCACACAAGCAACGCTGGCATCGATTCCTGCTGAAGCACTGTCGTCCAACTTGACTTTAATTGGATTGAAATAGGCTTTACGGAGGTCTGCTAAGGTGAGTTTGCCGGCTTGAATTAAAAGTTCCATTATTGGCGTCCTGTTTTGCACTCTATTGTTCGCTTACGATGCTGGATGCACAATTGCAAAAAGCATCGTAATGTCCTTGTCTGTTTATTGTGTGATCATTGGCAAGTTCAAGCCTTGCTCTTTGGCACAATCAATCGCAATGTCATAACCTGCATCGGCATGACGCATCACCCCTGTTGCAGGGTCGTTGGTCAGTACACGTGCAATACGTGCTGCTGCTTCATCGGTGCCATCACACACGATGACCACGCCTGAATGTTGCGAGAAGCCCATACCTACACCACCGCCGTGATGCAATGACACCCAAGTCGCACCGCCTGCCGTATTGAGCAAGGCATTTAATAATGGCCAGTCAGATACAGCATCTGAACCATCTTTCATTGATTCTGTTTCACGGTTTGGACTCGATACTGAACCTGAATCCAAATGGTCACGACCAATCACGATCGGTGCTGAAAGTTCACCACTACGCACCATTTCATTGAATGCCAAGCCCAATTTTGCACGTAAGCCTAAGCCCACCCAGCAAATACGTGCTGGTAAACCTTGGAAGCTGATACGTTCACGCGCCATATCTAACCAGCGATGTAAATGTTCATCATCTGGAATGAGTTCTTTTACTTTGGCATCTGTCTTATAGATATCTTCTGGATCACCTGAAAGTGCCGCCCAACGGAATGGACCAATACCGCGGCAGAACAATGGACGGATATAAGCAGGAACGAAGCCTGGGAAATCAAAGGCATTTTTTACGCCTTCGTCTTGTGCCATTTGACGGATGTTGTTGCCATAATCAAAGGTCGGAACACCCATTTTCTGGAAATCCAACATCGCTTGAACGTGCTGCGCCATTGATTGTTTAGCCGCTTTGACCACCGCTTCTGGCTCAGTTTTAGCGCGCTGACGGTACTCTTCCCATGTCCAGCCAATTGGTAAATAACCATTTAACGGATCATGTGCGCTGGTTTGGTCAGTCACCATATCTGGGTGTACACCGCGACGAACTAACTCAGGTAAAATTTCAGCGGCATTGCCATGCAGTGCAATCGAAACTGCCTTACCTTCTTTGGTGTATTTTTCAATACGCGCCAAAGCATCATCTAAATCAGTTGCTTGCTCATCGACATAACGAGTACGTAAACGGAAATCAATACTGGTCTGTTGGCATTCGATATTAAGTGAACATGCACCTGCAAGTGTTGCAGCTAAAGGTTGTGCACCACCCATACCACCTAAACCAGCAGTCAACACCCAACGACCTGTTAAATCACCGTTATAATGTTGACGACCTGCTTCTACAAAAGTTTCATAAGTGCCTTGTACAATGCCTTGGCTACCAATATAAATCCAAGAACCCGCTGTCATCTGACCATACATTGCAAGACCTTTGGCATCCAATTCATTGAAATGCTCCCAAGTTCCCCAATGTGGTACAAGATTCGAGTTCGCAATCAAAACACGCGGTGCATCTTTATGCGTTTTAAATACGCCAACAGGCTTACCTGATTGAACCAACAAGGTTTCATCTGTTTCTAAGTTTTTAAGCGTTTCAACAATTTTGTCAAAACATTCCCAGTTACGTGCAGCACGACCGATACCACCGTAAACAACAAGCTCTTTTGGATTTTCTGCAACATCAGGGTCAAGATTGTTCATCAGCATGCGTAAAGGCGCTTCTGTTAACCAGCTTTTTGCATTGAGCTTTGTACCACGTGGTGCGCGAATTTCTACATCACGAAATTTTGTTGTCGTTGTTGTCACAATCGGACTCCTTCCATTGAGTTTGAATCAGCAAATTAACCTGCTTTACTGTATAGCAATGTATTAACTTGTATATACATCCATATACTACACAAAACTTTTATCTTGAAAAGATGCTTTTCAATTCTTTTATGAAAATAATTTACAAGTTTATGAAATAAATGGATTTATTTTTATATTAGCAATAAAAAACACATACAACCTGAGGCTGTATGTGTTTTAAGAAAATGTGAAAAACTTAATTTTTTGTAAGTTCGATTAGACAAGCTCGCTGTAAACGTTGTGATTTTAAAACCAGTTTTTTCAATGATTTTGGCTGCTGAATTTGAAGACTTTCATGCTGGGCTAAACAGAAAATCTGTTGCTTTACTTCAATTTCTAATGATTCTTGACTGTGATTAAAAATAAAAATCAGATCGGCTGTACTGAAAATTTCAGTAATAGTCGTCTCACACATCCATTGATAGCGAGAATTCCATTTTTCAGGATTATAAATCAGATTAAAGTCCCGAATCGGCCCATTGCTGAGTTCACAACTGGTCGTGCTATCCCCGCTAAATTGTGCGGACTGTAAGGTTTTCAGATGTTCAGTATCATCGTCAATATTCAGTATGATGCCAGCACCTTCCAATACTGTGAGGATGCGCTGCATGCCATTAAACTTGGAAAAATCACCTGAAGTTTTGACATCCGCCATGGAAATACGCCAATCAAACGTATCCAGACTATCACCGTCACTTCGGGCAAGCTCAATGGTATTACCTGCGCCATTCTTCCACAGCATCTGCTGATAATCAGCTGTGCCTAAGTGTTGAATCATTGAGTAAATTTACCTTCCAGATAATAACGACTACCGGGATAGATCAATCGCGCACTAGAAATAAGTTGTTTATTCGACCATGTTCGACGACGAATCAATAGACATGGTTCAGTCTTATTGATTTTCAGCCATTTGCATTCTTGTGCGGAAGCCAAAATTGCTGTCACCACATGTTCGCCTTCGGTCACAGGTGCTTTCGACATTAAATATGCATTGGGTGTAATACTTTTAAAATCTTGTGCCAAGTAATCTGGAATCAACATCGGATCGACCAATCGATCTTCAATCTGTACTGGCACATCATTTTCATAATGCACAATGATCGAGTGAAAGAGCTTTTGTCCTTCTCTAATCTGCATCAACATGCTTTGTTCCGCATTGGCCTGAATCTGTTCCAGTACCAAGACTTCGGCATGGTGCTTATGATTTCGGGCAATGATTTCTTCGGCAATATTATTGACATGAAATAAAGCAGTACGTCCTTGCCCTTCGGCAACAAAAGAACCAACACCTTGGATACGTACTAATAAACCTTCACTGGTCAGTTCGCGTAAGGCACGGTTCACGGTCATGCGGCTACAGCCGAGTAAATTGACCAATTCACTTTCTGAAGGAATCTTTTTATTGACCGTCCATGTTCCTTCATAGATTTTTTGCGAAATCATTTGTTTCACACGTAAATACAAAGGAACAGGACTGTCTTCTTCTAAAGACAAATCTAAATCGTTTTGCTTTGTCGCTCTTGACATTGGCTAAAACTCATACTAAATACTATAAGTCATAGTATATTGAATTTAGCGAAATTGTATATACAAGCCTATACAAATAAACAATTTAGGCCAAATAACATACAAAGCATTCCGTTTTGTCCTTAAAAACATACAATCTGTTTTAGCTTATATGATTTTATGATGTGAGTCTGATCAGCATCGGCAATGTATTAACTTATCGGGATGAGATTTAATGATGTTGCTTGCATCATGAACAATATTAATGACCTCAAGAAAAGTCTTATCTTTATTCAGCTTATGTCTGAAAATAGGCAAATTTTTGTATAACTTGAGATAAAGAACATTCTTCAGTCCTCCTACTATATACATAAAAAATCTTTCAAAATAATTATCTAATTTCAAAAACTTGATTGAATATATGCTCTTATAACAGACCACAAAAAAATAGCTGTGGACCCAACTAATATATTCAAAATTATTTTAACGATATTTGATAAATTAGAGTTATATAGTTTTAAGTTAAGTAGATAAGCGATTCCTCCTAAGCCACCTCCAACGGCTCCACCAATGAGGACCAAGATAAGCGGCCAACCACACATCACATACACTTTAAATTTTAATTTTTTCTTACTAGATGAAACATCGTCCATATCAAAGTTACCTAATCAAATTTTCTCATAGATTTTTTCTAAAAACACTCTACCTAATTTTTCCAAAAATCTAAATCATGGAAAAAGAATACGTTTAGAAACTAAAAAACTGGTGTAGCCATCCAGCTATGCTCACAAGGGGGTTATGAAGCTTTAAAATTGGCTATAAATACACTCATAATCATTTCAACTAGAATGATTATAATTTTATTTCCTTCTATCGACATAATTAAAAAAAACCTCTATTAAAAATAACAAAATAGAACCTAACAGACCTAAAACAAAACTAACTATTAAGGCAAATTTTAATGAAAATTCATTACCATTAAAAAAAGTAGAAAATAATCCCATAAAAAAAATTGTTGCCATAATTAAAATGCCACGCGCAACCGCGCTAATAATTGGATGTTCTGAAGCCTTAAAATTAGCTATAAATACACTCATTATTATTTCAACTAAAATCGTTAACATTATCTCACCTTATTTTTTACTTTGTTCGTCTTTAGGAGCCGT
This sequence comes from Acinetobacter gyllenbergii, assembly GCF_001682515.1. Lineage (NCBI taxonomy): Bacteria > Pseudomonadati > Pseudomonadota > Gammaproteobacteria > Moraxellales > Moraxellaceae > Acinetobacter > Acinetobacter gyllenbergii. Next base: position 576,229 of record NZ_KV575261.1, read on the forward strand.
TGCTGCTTTCACTGCACGTGAACTCGCTTGACCTATTACCTGTTCATTGGCAAATATAAGAAATCCAGATGCATTGTTTTTAATAAAACTTCCTGCTTTGGGAGCGTTTAATGCAATGCTACTCCAACCCACTTGACCAAAACCAGCTGCCGCAGATGTATACTTACCTTTAATATATTTAGAATTATAAAAATTTAATCGCCTTACTTAATAAAATCCCTTTCATTACTATAGATTCAATCTAAATCTACTTTTTGTCTTTTTCTACTTGATGATCAAACCATACACATAACATAAAAAACAATGATACTATTAATCCTATTCCCAATGAAAGGAAGAAAAAAATTACTGTTTGTGAAAGTGACAATCTATCATTATTTAAATAACCACTTATCATTGCTAAAATAAAACCCGCACCAGCTAAAATTATTCCTTTAACAAAGCTCATTTGATATGGATGTTTTTCTGACTCATAGTTCGAGACAAAAAATGCAATAATTACCTCTGCAAGAATTGTTAACATAATTTATTTCTCCTTCCTCCAAATACAATCACATGAAACTTCAATTAAAAAAATAAGTATAGTTCCAACACCTCCTCCAATAAAGCCAACTAATAATGTAAAAAATATAAAAAACTTCCAATCATTTATTATTGATGAAAATAATGCTATAAAAAAACCTGCAATCATAATTACAAAACCACGGGCAACAACATTAATAATTGGATGTTCTGAAGCCTTAAAATTAGCTATAAATACACTCATCATTATTTCAACTAAAATCGTTAACTCAACAGAGTCTTTCTACTTATTTCTATCTATGTAGTTAAAGAAAATCTCAATTATGAGCGCTAAAATGCTAATTACTATACCACCTACAATACTTATACTAAGGGCTAATCCAATTGAACTTTCTTTATTATCCGAAAAATCTGAAAAGATCATTAAGAAAAACATCACAATAGCAATTATAATCCCCCTTACCACTACATTAATAATTGGATGTTCAGAAGCCTTAAAATTGGCTATAAATACACTCACAATTATTTCAACCAGTATGGCTAACATTTTATTTTTTTCCATCAATATAATTAAAAAATATTTCTATAAAATAAATTAAAAAGCTAACAATAAAACCAACTATAAAACTAATCTTAAGCCCCCAAATATAAGGAATTTCATTGCCCTCCAGTACACAAGAAAACACCCCTATACAAAATCCAACAACCATGATTATAAAACCACGGGCAACAACATTAATAATTGGATGCTCTGAAGCTTTAAAATTGGCTATAAATACACTCATCATTATTTCAACTAGAATGGTTAACATATTTTCACCTTATTTCTTACTTTGTTCGTCTTTAGGGGCAGTTGCTGCTTTCACTGCACGTGAACTCGCTTGACCTATTACCTGTTCATTGGCAAATATAAGAAAACCAGATGCATTGTTTTTAATAAAACTTCCTGCTTTAGGAGCGTTTAATGCAATGCTACTCCAACCCACTTGACCAAAACCTGCTGCTGATGTACTCGCCCCCCAAGCTCCCGTAACCGCACTAGTTGCCGCCACACCACCTGTACGAACCAGATTGATATCGGTTATAATTTAATTATTTCTATAAAACTTATTTATTAAAAATTATAATTCTTTATTTTTTACCAAAATCTGTTCTCTCTAACCATCTGAAAAGTGAAAAAAATAGAAACATTATTAAACCTAATCCAAATGAAAGTAAAAAAAACAAAACTTGCTGAGGAAAACTCATTAGATTACCTTTGATTAAATCTAAAATATTGCCAATGACAAATGCAAAAAATCCAATGACCATTCCTTTAACAAAACTAGTTAAATATGGATATTCTTCTGACTTATAATTAGAAACAAAAAATGCAACAATTACCTCTGCAAGAATTGTTAACATAATTTATTTCTCCTTACCCCATATATAATCACAGATAAACTCAATTAAAAACACTAAAATACTAATAACTAGCCCTCCTACAAAACCAACCATCAATGTGAATCCGACTGAAATTTCTCGCCCATTTACAAGGGAAGAAAACAATCCAATAAAAAAAATTGTTATCATAATTAAAATTCCTCTTACCACTATATTTATTATAGGGTGTTCAGAAGCCTTAAAATTAGCTATAAACATACTCATTATTATTTCAACTAAAATCGTTAACACAACAGAGTCTTTCTACTTATTTCTATCTATGTAGTTAAAGAAAATCTCAATTATGAGCGCTAAAATGCTAATTACTATACCACCTACAATACTTATACTAAGGGCTAATCCAATTGAGCTTTCTTTATTATTCGAAAAATCTGAAAAAATCATTAAGGAAAACATCACAATAGCAATTATAACCCCCCGAACAACAACATTAATAATTGGATGCTCAGATGCCTTAAAGTTGGCTATAAATACACTCATTATTATTTCAACTAAAATCGTTAACATCATTTCACCTTATTTTTTACTTTGTTCGTCTTTAGGGGCAGTTGCTGCTTTCACTGCACGTGAACTTGCTTGACCTATTACCTGTTCATTGGCAAATATAAGGAAACCAGATGCATTGTTTTTAATGAAACTTCCTGCTTTAGGAGCGTTTAATGCAATGCTACTCCAACCCACTTGACCAAAACCAGCTGCCGCTGATGTACTTGCTCCCCAAGCCCCTGTAACCGCACTTGTTGCTGCCACACCACCTGTACGGACCAGATTAATATCAGTTATACAATTACAACTGTATGCTTGTAAGCCCGCATCCATTCCGCCTCCAACCAAAGCTGAAACTCCTGCAGCCTTACCAACAGTTCCAGCCGACAAACCTGCACTAGGCAACGTGGCACCATTACCAAGATAAGGTGCAGCTTTCCGCGCAATCGGTGCAGCAACCGCTCCTCCGCCTGTTGCTGCCCCAGCCACAACATAAGGCCCATATCCAGCAACGACAGCAGCTCCTAAAACAGTATTATTAATCGCACCCTGATTTCTTAAATCTCTGCGTAATGCAGGGTCTTTCGCAAAAGCACTCATGGTATTCGGAAATAGATTCCCCAATAAACCAGGACTTGGCGTCGGTTTATTATTCATGACAGGGAAATCATTGCGCCCCATACCGCGTGCAACTTTGGCTTGCTCATTGGTATTGCGCTGGCGCTCTACAATCGGTGCATTCCTACGGTTAAAATCTTGAGAGTAACGCTCATATTTTGACTGATTCGCATTCTTATTTTTCTCTGCCATCAACCCCATTGGGTCAACCCATTGATTTGGATCACGGACATAAGCTGAGGTATGGATTCCACCCTCTAGACCCAACGGGTCTTTACTAATATAACAAGCACTGAATGGCTCATAATAGCGATGCCGGTTGTAATGTAAGCCTGTTTCCTGATCAAAATACTGACCTTGGAATCTCAGATGAGTATGTTCAAATGGATTATCTGGATGAAACGCTTTTACATTGAGTGTCTTGCCCCAAGTATTCAGGGTAATTTCCCAAACAGCCTCTCCACGCTCATTTGTTAAACATTGCGGTGTGCCAACCTGATCACAATGATAAAAAGCAACTCGTTCCAGTTCGGCTCTATTGACTCTCGTATCATTTTTCCAGAGTGGATCTTTTGCAATGGAATAAGCCTCGGTCTGATAGCGCTTGTAATCAGGTGTTTCAACCAAACGGATAAAATTTGAGTAACCAGTTTGAAATAAGGGTGTAAAACTATTGGGTTCATAGACATAATGTTTGGTATAGCTTTTCCCTGTTTCGAAATTCTGCTCTGCCTCCCAAGTCATCACATCGCCCTCCCAACCAAATAAAGTCAGGCTGTTTTGGTTTTTCTTAAATAGACGACGACCAAAGACATCATAGCCATATTCAGTAATTTTCCCATTATGGTCACTCTGGATTAATCGATTCAAGTGATCCCATGTCAATTTGAGTGACTTCCCTTTTTGTTGTAGTTCGATCAAATTTCCTCTGGCGTCATATTGATAATATCTCCCTTGGTATTGTCTGATCAGATTATTATTGACTTGGGTTTGACCAGACTCGATCAAATTACCTGCTGGGTCAAAATTAAAGCGCTCAGTATTAAAAGGACTTAAACTCGTTATTAAACGACCAACAGGATCATACTGATAGTTAAATTTTCCCAATCGGCTATCATCTATTTCTGTAATTAGATAATTTTTATCATATTGATAATGGCGCTCAGCGTGATATTTGGCTGTAGAAAGTTGATTGAAAGAATCTGAGTCTTGCTCAGTATCAATACGCTGTGAACAAAGTAATCCAACCTGATTATATTGCTTGGTTTGAATTAACCCATTGGCGAGTAAACGCACACGTTCTCGATGAAGACCATCTCGCTGAAAAGCTACCATTTCCTGTTTATTAAAGGCGATCCCATAAACATGCCCAGCCCCATAATTTAAATGGGTTTGAATTTGCCCATCGGGTCGAATCGTTTTGATTAAATGTCCCAATTCATCATATTCATAACGCAAGACTGCTGTTAATGCTGGATGATCTGGTATTTTATAATGTTGATGTTCTCTGACCAATTGCCCTAAAGCATCATAATAAAGATCAATTTGGCTGAGACCATTACTTACTTTACTCAACTGCTGATTTAAATTGTATTCAAAAGTCTCTGTATAAGGTTGCCTTGTTTCCAGATCAATATAATCTTTAGATGCAATGTGTCCATCTGCATGATAATAGAACTGCGTCTGGATATTCGATTGCTGAATCTGGAAAAGTTGTCCATTTTCATTATAGATAAAATGTTTTTCTTCACCATCAAACGCTTGTTCACGAATAAGCTGACCATAATGATTATAGTCAAACTGGTACACCGCTTGATTTTGATTGAAAAGCCTGTGAATACGCCCTTTTTTATCCCATTGGTAACGTATCTGATCATGATTAGCATCAACCCGACGTTCAAGCAGCCCCACAGCATTATATTGATATCGTGTGATTAATCCCTTGGTATCAGTATGTTTAAGTAGGCGACCTTCTTCATCATGTTCAAAATGCTCGTTCAACCCATCAGGGTAAACGATCGTTTGCAACTGCCCCTTATCTTTACCCTGTGTACTATATTGATATTCAATACGTTGCTCTTCAGCAGACTGTTGTGATTTGAGCTGACTTGTTTCATCATAGTCCCAATGACTGCTTTTCCCTGAGCAGTCTGTATAAGACAATATTTGTCCTAAATCGTTATATTTAAATTTTTTTGTTCCACCTATGGCATCGGTTAGTTCTATCAGTTGGTTATCGTTATTGTATTTATATTGAGTCACCAGCCCTTGTGGATTAATTTCTTTGCTCAAATTACCTTGCGTATCATATTCACGCTTCCAAATATTTCCTTCGGGGTCTTTAATTTCGCTTAGATGCCCTTGCACATCGTAAGCAAAACGAATCACACCACCATTTGGCTGTATAATCTTTGCCAGTTGACCAAGATCATTATATTCCTGCTGAGTTTCACGTCCTTCAAAATCGATCTGTCGGGTAATCCGTTTTTGCTTATCTCGGGAATACCACGATTCCCGCCCATCAGCTAAGCGGATACGATAGGTAAAACCATGAAGGTCAAAATAATAATACGTCGGTGTATCATAAGCATCAAAAACAGTGACTTGCCTTAAACGGGGATGCCATTTTAGTGTGGTATGAAAACTGCCATCATCTGCCCACTCTTCAATGGCTCTTGCAGTTGCAGCGGTTGAGTCATAACGAATATTGTGCCCACGTCCAGTACGATCCGTATAACGTGTTAGTTGATGAGCATGATTATATTCATACTGACGGAAATAGCCATTTTGATCATAAGCCTTGACTAAATTACCTTTTATATCATATTCATAACGAGCTAAAGGTTCAGGTTGTTCATCTACAAATATAGCTATAATTTTGACTTGATCATTAAAAGCAAACTTGAGTGTTTGCTTGGCTCTTTTAAATTGAAAATCTACAGCCTGTAAATATGCAAGTTGATTAATCAACAGATAATTGAACTGAATACGTTCTTCTGTTTTTTGATTCAACTGTTGAATCAATTGATAGCTTTTACCTTGATTAAAACTATGAAAATAAAGATCCCAGTCTGTACCAACGTTTAAAATTAAGTCTCCATCTTCCAACGGCTCTATGCTAAAGCGCTCAAAAGGCATGCTATAGCGACTCGTTATAATTGAAGATGGGAGTTGGTGTTTACGCCCCATTGCATCAATAAACAAATAACCTTGCGTATTTTGTGTAATCACATAAGAAAAGGGGGTTATCCATCGTGCTCCTATCATCTCGAGATCTAAGCCATCTCGTTGTGAATTATATTGACGACTAAAAGTAAAATCGATTTTAGTTAAATAGAAATCAATATCTTGGATTTGTTCCGTTCCAATCGAGTAACGAATACTATTTTCAGATTGCGAATCCGTACCTGAACATGGAGGTGCATTGATTGCATCTATCTGTAAACTTAAAAACTCTAAAATATCCCCATTGGTATGTTGTTCATGTTCTCCAGTTTGGTTGGCAGGTACACTCGCATTTGTTTTTTTGTTTTGAGTTTGGATTGTGTTTAAACATTCTTGTATTAACCAAGCCAAGGTATATTTTTGATCTACATTTGCTTGTTGTTGCAAAGCACGATCTAAAGTCGTAAGTGCTTGTGTTACGCCCTGAATGAGCGAGCTACCCTTTTGAGTTTCGATTTTTGTACTTATGTCCGTTTGAGTTGGGGCCTCTAATAAATGGATTAAAGGGACTGCCCAATTCGTAAATTTAAGCTTAGGGTCTCTTTTTTCCGCACTTACGCCAGTCGCTATAATCTTTTTTTCAAATGACGTTCCCGATGGGGCTGTGACAAAACTTTGTAAAATTGTGGTGGCTAAAACACTGGCTTGCTCTAACAACTCAGGAAGCTTCATTTGTGTTTCATGCAAGAATTTTTCTAAATCCCCCGCAATCATGGCATTCAAGTGCAAACTCAAACGTTTAATTTGTGCTGATGTAATTTTGCCATTCTCAGAATATAAACTATCCGCCATTAATCCAAGCATCGGACGTAAGGCCATACGCACATGCGCTTGATGATAAGGCTCCACAAATAAACCGATTAAGTTTGCGCCAAGTATTGCAACTTGCTGAACACCTACATCTCCACTCTCTGTTTCTCTTGTATAGTGCAATAAGCCTAAAATACTCTCAGTCAAAGCAAAAATATTTGCCACTGTTGGGATATTTGCACCACTTTTTAATTGTTGAAGACTGGTATTTCCATAAACATTTAAATAATGCTGGATTTGATTTGCAGTCATTTGCAAATCCGCCACATCTGTAATACTTTCTAAGTTAAAAATAGCCAGTTGAACTACAGATTGTCTTTGTTCTTTGATCTGTTCAATATTTTTTGTCGTCATAAAACTAAAACCTTTTATTTATGCGGACGCATCTTTGTCATAGAGCTTTTTTAATTTGATAATTCGTTTTTTATCCATCTTGTACGGAACTTTTGGGGTTTATTCCGATCTGTTTCATCATCATGATCTGATCAAGGGATAAATTGGCATTAAGTTGAGATGAAATGGCACTCAGAACATAATGACTCGTCTGATCTTTAAATTGCGCGATGGTCTGCTGACCTAAATCCTGTAATGCATGTTTACCCATTTCTTTGAGATTACTGATCTGGCCTGAGAATAATTGAGTTTTTAGTTGTGACATCATATTTTGTCCTATGCCATCAAGTGCATTCTGTACATGAGCCGTTATTCCACTAATGATTTCATCTGACCATGTATAATCACGCTCACTAAAATGACTTTTCTCTTCCCAAGCACTTCGCAGATCTCGTTCAAACTCAACTTTTGCAGGGCCGGGTGCAATACCAGTTACAACTGCATATCCATTTTTATCCAGTCTTCCTAACACCTGTTTACCGAGTGAATCCAAAACTTTAAAGCTCGTATCTTGAAAGAAGTCTTGCCCACCATAACTTTTCAAAAGTTCAAGTGCACCTTTTAATGGTTTTGCCTGTGGGAGTTGGGCCATTTGATTTGCACTCTCACCCGCCATAAACATATGCTGCCCTGCCTTGCTCTCAAACTTCCCCCCAGTTTTCGGAAAAATACCCGAACCATTTAAAGCAATTTGTGAGGATGCTCCTGTAATTAACACCTCTTTAGGGCTGCTAATTTCAATCCGATCTTCAGTTGACGCAATGCAAACTCCAAGTTTTGCCAATACATCCAATGCGCTGGATTGGGCCTGAATACTAAACTTTCCCTGTGCAGCCACAAGATTAAAATTTCCCTGAATTGCAAATAAACTGACTTTATTTAAGGCATGACCAATGAAGTTTTTTTGTGTGCTCAGGTTGATACTGTTACCTGCGAATTGATTGATTTGCCCATCTGCAGAGACATGAATGTCCTCATTACTGCTTAGGCCAATGCCTGCTGGTGAATTGAGTAATAAAAGTGATTTTTTAAAACTTGCTACATTTTTTTCTAAGTACTCAGCGAATGCCTTTAACTGTTCAACTGATTCAATTTCATCAGTCTGTTGGTTCTTAGCAACTTCACTTAGAGCTTGGGCATTATTCAAACTACTTGTTAGTTGTATCTGAGTTTCTTCGGTATCTAAATGTTCACCTTGACCTTGATCCTGTTTATAGGTGGAAACGAGAAGACCCTCGCCTGCACGTACTGCACCCCATTGGTCGGTGCGTAACTCGAAACCTTCGCCGCGGTCTTCACTTTCAGCCTTGTCTTTAGGATGACTGAGTTTACCCAGATTCAGTTGGCTGGCGGCATGACTGCTTTGTAGTTGAGCACTGATCTGTCCTGTGGTGTCATCAAAGCGTAGTTGGTTAAAACCTTCACCTTGAACTTCTTTGGACTTAATCCCTGCCAGTTTCTTGGTGTCTGGCAGCTTACCTACTTGATCAAACTTGGTCGGGCTACGCTGGCCTTCATGAATTCTTCCCACTACAAAGGGACGGTCAATATTGCCATCAAAGAAGTCAATCACCACGATTTCTCCAATACGTGGTAAGAAACGTGCACCATAGCCTTCACCTGCCCAAGGGGTCAGTACATCAACCCAAGCTGAGTCCGTGTCATTGTCATTGGCACCCGCACCACCATCGTGGCTATGGTCATCGTTACGGGTAAATAGGAAACGGACTTTAATCCGCCCCCATTCATCCACATGAATTTCTTCGCCGCTTGGCCCAACCACTTTGGCACGTTGCGGTGAGGCTGTTGGACGGTGTTGTAAGGGATTAAATTCGGGTACGGTTTTAATGCTGCGGCGTTGTAGTGTCAGTTGATTGGCTTGGCGTTCTTCTGTGTTATTAGATTGAGTGAGCTGCCAATTGCTTTGTGCTAATAATTGATTGATCTGCTGATGTAGATCTTTAGGCAAATTGTTTTGGTTATAGAAGTTTTTGCCTGTAATCAGGAATTCTTTATCGCTGCCAGCATGTTGATCAATTTCAGGATGTTCAACCAATTCAAACCAGTAACCCACATGCGTGTCGCGGACAGTGGTATCGGCGATAAATTGCTTGGATTGTAAGTCGTAATATTGACCGAGATTCTGATTCAGTTTTTCAATTTGTGCATTGCCCGATGCGGTTGCACCATCTTCACCATTCAGGTCTTGCATCCATGCCGGTGAAAAATGCCATGCCTGTTCCAGCCCTAAACTGGCATTGTCGTATTGAGCACTGTGTTTATGTGTGCTCTGCACACTGCCTGCGCCATCTTCTTGTTCCAGTACATCGGCTTGCCAACGTTGTACATGCACGCTGCTTGGTTGTAAGCTGCGTTGCCCGACCAAACTGGTCATGCTGTCATATTGCTCTGTAGCACTGCTGCGGTGGTAACGAATCGTTCTTCTGTCTAGCGCTTGGTATTGGCTATTGTCATCAATCAAGCGTAGTTTTTGCGGCTGAATCGCGACACTGCTTTGCGGAACAATTCGCTCGGCTTCATCAATTAACCAGCTAATCCCTTCGCTACGCATCAAAGATGTTAAAAACTCTTCATCTGATTGATTATATTGCATAATAAAAGGACGGATATCGTAATCTTGACGCAGTCCACCTAAGTCCAAAGTTAAGCTTGACGCAAATAAGGAACTCTTTTGCTGCCACTCCTTGAAGATAAGTTGCACAACATCAGGTACGCTCTTGTTCATAAACACACGGCTGTTACGGCGTTGTTTCCACAATGCGGTGGGATCTTCTAAAGTCAGCTTATAGACAGTTAGGCTACCATCCGATTGCCCTTGTAAGGCTTGAGTAATAATCCCTGTGACACGGGTCAATTGTCCATTATCGGTCACCGTATCAATTGCCGCTTGGCTGCCAATAAATTGTTTAAGTGGAATGGTCGCATTGGTCGATAGACAGATCAGTTCTGCCTTAAATCCGTCATTCAGTTGATGCTGTCCATCAATACGCTGTAGGAAGACTTGAGTATTTAAATCTTGATTGGAAAACTGAATATGGATTGCACGTTTTTGTGCTGTAAGGCCGAGACTCTCTAAAGCTTGATAGATATTATTCAGCATCTGTACATAGAATATTTGATTAAATTTAATGCATATTAATCAGAATGCAATTTTATCGTCCATACAATTCTGTCTATTCATATAAGATTGTCATAATGTGTTTAGCATTTTAATATTTCATGTTGAAAATATATTTCTAACTCGTAATAGTTTTCGTATCTAAGATTTAAAAATAGAGTGCTAACACATAAATTATGTATTCTTATCTTTCTCCCATTTCAACCCTTACTTTTCTAAGTATATTATCCGTTTCTAGCTAAAATGGGATTGAAGTCTATACCGTATATCGTTTGCTTAACCCCCACTCCGCCAAGATACGGCGATACATGGTCGAAGAACGGTCAGCTTCAAAATGCGCTTCCATACTAATATCTAGAGGTAATTCTTCTGGCTTTTGCGCCTCTACCATCTCTTGATCTTCGGCAAAAATCTGCGCATTAAAATCATACACTGCCTGTAAATCACCTGTGGTATCAAAATTACGGGTTAACGGTACAAATAAACGGGTCTTATTATGCGAGATGGGACAACAGGCATTTAAAATCTTGAGTACCCCGTCATTCGGAAAATGAATGGTCAGCACGGCTGAAAATGGCGGATAAACATCAAAGATCCGTTCCCATAAAAAATCATCGGGTGCTAAATGCTGCATGCCATGCGGATAGTTGCTGACATTGCTGGTGTAGTTTGTATGCAAGCCATAATCGGTGCGTTCAGTCGAATATTTAGGTACCACCGGATTATCTCGATCGGCAAAAGCCTGATGATGCACCCAAGCAAAATGTGCCACATCAATAAAGCCTTCCAATTGACGACCACTTGAACCTGCAATATCGACTGACGGCGGCAAGATGGCTTGATGTGCCGCACTCTCCCATGTCTCTAACACGGGAAAATTCGCCAAACTTTCATCTCTGCCGAGAATACTGGTCCAGACCAATCCATATTTTAAAACAACAGGAAACTTGGTCAGGGAAAAACGCTCCGAGATTTTAGTTAAATCAGGTTGGGCTGGAATTTTAGTGCATTTGCCATCCTCATTAAAATGAAGTCCATGATAAGGACAGATCAAAGTGTCTCCCTCAACCCAGCCTTTACTCAAAGGCACACCACGATGTGGGCAAATATCTCGAGCCAAGTGAATCTGCCCTGTTTCGGTCTTATACAAAGCCAGGTTCATATCCAATAAGGTCACTTGCTGCGGTTTACTGCTCACATCTTCAATACGTGCCACGGGATACCAATGTTGTGCAAGAATCTGCCAATCCTGATCATCAAATTGGCTATGGCATGGCTTATTTGGAAGATTGATGAATGGAATTGCGTTCATATCCTGTGCTCGTGATTTCGTCTTTCCGCTGTTGTTTGTAGTGTGGAATAGATCATTATTTTCGTCTATTAGAATGATTTACATGACTCATTCTAAAAATTAGAACAGTCTAGGCACTAAAATTGCTTTTGTATTGAAACCTGCTTTATCTCAAGTGAGTTTACAATGGCGCTGCCATTTTCACGTTTTGCCGATTATTTTATTGCCGTTGCCAAAACAGGCAGTTTAAGAAAAGCGGCCGATCAACTGTTTATTTCTGTCTCCGCCGTGCATCGGCAGATCGTGCTGGCAGAAGAAGAACTCGGCGTGGCTTTATTTGAACGATTACCCAGTGGACTCAAGCTGACTTTGGCTGGCGAATTACTCTATGCCGATCTACGCAGCTGGCAAAAAGAGTTTCAAATCACCCAGAAACGTTTGAATGAAATCCAAGGCATACAACGCGGTTCAATTGATTTTGGGATGATTGCAGCACTGAGTGAAAGCTTTGTCAGTGCGGTGATGCAGTCCATTATTGAGCAATATCCGTGGATTAATTTTAAGGTTCGTGTCTTGGACAGTGATCGTATCGCGGATCTGGTGATCAATGCTGAACTCGACTTTGGTTTGATTCTGAACCCTAAACATCAGCACCAATTACAAATCAGCGCCTTTATTGAAATGCCCTTGGGTTTCGTGATTCCCAAACAGCATCCTTTAGCCCATAAAGAAAAAATCTACTTCTCCGATACACTGGAATTCAATCATATTATTCCCGCCGAGCCTTTGGTCATTCATGACCATGTTACGGCCTTATATAAAAAGCAGGACTTTCACCCACGTCATACTATCGAGTGCAATGATATCCATATGATGATCTCCTTGCTCAGACAAAACTTAGGCATCAGCATTATGAGTTATCTGGATGCAGCCCCTTATATTGAAAATGGTGAGTTTGAATTTAGAGCAATCAATGACCATGGCCTACATCCAATTACGGTAGCACTTTGTGTTGCACCAAAACGGCAACTTTCTCGGATTGCGCAAATCATGATGAATCAAATCATTATCGAGATGGAAGCACTAAAATCGCGCATGTTAAAGAACATTCATCAATAACATGGTACTTTTGCACCAAAATAAAACAAACAAGTTGTTGATTTAAATCAATATAATGTTTGACACTCAAAGATTTAATCGGGTAAGTTGATGTGAAGATTCACCTTTTTACGATTTAGGCATTGCTATGGTTTGGCCCAATACAGACACTCATTTAACAGCAGATTATCCACGTGATATGGTCGGTTATGCCGATCACCCCCCCCATGCCCAATGGCCCAATCAAGCGAAAATTGCGGTGCAGTTTGTGCTGAACTATGAAGAAGGTGGTGAAAAACATATTTTGCATGGCGATGAAGGATCAGAGCAGTTTTTGTCTGAAATCAGTGGTGCAGAAAGTTATCCTGCGCGGCATCTTTCGATGGACTCGATTTATGAATATGGCTCACGGGTCGGTTTTTGGCGCATTCAGCAGGAATTTGCCAAACGCCAATTACCCATGACCATTTTTGCTGTGGCAATGGCTTTGCAACGGAATCCATTGGTGGTCGAAGCGATCAAACAGCATCACTATGATGTGGTATCGCATGGCTTGCGCTGGATTCATTATCAAAATATGGATATTGAAACTGAGAAACAACATATGCATGAAGCCATGCATACCCTCAAAGATTTGTTTGGTGAAATGCCAACGGGTTGGTATACAGGCCGCGATAGCCCCAATACCCGTCAGTTATTGGCGGAATATGATCAGGTGCAATATGACAGTGATTATTACGGCGATGACTTACCTTTTTGGACAACACTCCGCAATGCAGCGGGTGCAATCCGTCCGCATTTAATTATTCCCTATACACTTGATACCAATGATATGAAGTTTGCGTCTCCTACGGGTTTTAATCGTAGTGAGGATTTTTTTGAATATTTAAAAGATGCTTTTGATGTTCTCTATGCAGAGGGAGCAACTCATCCGAAAATGTTGTCTATTGGTATGCATTGCCGCATTTTAGGACGTCCTGCCCGCTTTAAGGCGCTGCAACGCTTCTTGGATTATGTACAAAATCATGATCGGGTCTGGATTTGTACCCGTCAGCAGATTGCCGAGCATTGGTATAGACATCATCCTTTTCAAGCTTAGGCTTTTTAAAACGTCATCACGTGTAGTATATCCGATTTAAACAATTTTTCCAAAGGAAATAAGTTCTAAGATACTCCTTTAAAATAAGGAGATGATCAGGATGAAAGTACAATATTTTGCAGCGAGTACACTAGATGGATTTATTGTGTACTCGCTCAAATATAACCTGACAGCCTTAATCAAACTTCAATAACTTTAAGTTCAGGTATGCGCTAGGACATCTTATTTCTTATCCTAAACTCAGGTTAATGTAGATATAATCTTCATTAATGGAAAAATATCATCCATATTGGAAGTGACATTTCCATAACCATCTCCATTACCAGCAAATGGTTCATTTATTTCTAATAATGTTATGAGTTCTGCAGTTTCTGAGTAAATTGGAAAGAATATAGCATCTGATTCACTATGCAGCTCGAAGTCACCTTGTTTCATACCGCAATGTTCACAGTGATTCATCCAATACGACGAATTAATAGTTTTACTGAAATCAGAGAAGTATTTCGTCGTTACAGCTTTTAGTGCTCGCTCAGCATTAGGAGTTACTTCCTTTAGATAGCTAATAAAAGTATGCTGATCATGCACATTACTTACCCATTCTAGTTCATCTTCATCATCCTGATATTCTCGGAATATAGCATTTGCTGGAACAGCAAAACAATAAACGGAGGTAAGTTCTGCACATTTCCAACAATTGCAATTTGATATTGCAATATAAAATTTGTCTGCTTGAATGTTATAATTATTTTGTGGTAACCATTTTTGGAATGCTATTGGAGATATACCTTCTGGCACATACCAAACTTTATTTTGAACATCCCATTTGGCACCAAGTGATTTGGCTTGATCTTTCTCAGCAAAGGGTACTTTTAAATCCGTTCTTGCCATTTTTTTATCCTTTTAACCCATAATATCGATCCTAGTTTTCAGACATTACTAAAATCTGAGCTGCATTACTAAGAAGAATATATCATAGCTCTAATATTTTTAGCTGATCAAAAAAGTGATTATACAAGAGCTATCGCTTTTTAATCGCTAGAGTCCTTATCTCAATTACTCATTTATATTACTCTAATTAAGCTGGACTGAATATTAAGTAGAAATACTCTATGAATATTGATCCTTTTAACCTCTAAATACGAATAGAAGCCTAAATTTGTATAATAAAATTTAGGCTATTTTTGCCATTTCTACACTCCGCTGTTGTAACAGCTTCACCGCTTGCGCGGCTTGCCAAGCCAACTCCATCATATCCAGATCAGGAATCTGATCATTTTCCATCACCATTTTCCCTGCTACAAACATGGCCTTAATATGCGCTCGTCCGCCACTTGCCACAGGCCCAATTGCCATATCATGCAAGCCAAAATAACGAGGGTCATCTAACTGATAAATGACCAAGTCAGCCTGTTGCCCCACCTCAATTGTACCGACTTGATCAAGTCCCAAGATTTTCGCACCACCCACCGTTCCCCAACGAATCGCATCCTCAATACTGGCAGCATCTGCACCACCTTCAAATAGTCCTCCTTCATATTGTGGTGTGGCCAACATCCCCTTCCTGGCTCGTTGTAACAACCAAGCGGCATGGGTTTCAGACAACATATCTGCGGCTTCATTGGAACCCGCCCCATCCACCCCAATCGAAATAGTCATGCCTGCCTGTTCCAGAGCAACCAGATCAGCAATACCGCTACCCAAACGAGCATTACTCTGCGGACAGTGTGCGATTCCTGTTTGAGTTTGGCCCAACAACTGAATTTCTTCTGGCAATAATTTTACCAAATGGGCAAACCACACATCACTGCCAATCCAGTCCTGTTCAGCACAGAATTGGACTGGGGTCATAGCAAACTTGGCTCTAGCTGCATCCAGATAATCCACTGTTTCGGATAAATGACTATGCATCCGAATCCCCAATTGTCTGGCGATTTTGGCACTTTCACGCAACTGCTGTGCTGTGGTCGAATGCAAAGTTGAAGTGGGTGCCATCACGATTTTTCGGAAAGCATTTGAATCTGGCTGATGATAGTGCTGCACCAAACGCTCAATATCCGCTATATAGTCTTCAAATTTCTCTGGACGTAAGGCTTGAGGTAACTCACTTTCCAAACCACGCGTTAAGGTTGCACCACCGCGACACAACACAAAGCGCATACCCAATTTTTCGGCTTCATCAAATAAAATTGCAGCACCATCAAACGGCATTTGTGGCCAATATAAATAATGATGGTCTGCTACCGTTGCACAACCTGAACGTAATAATTCAATCAAACCAATACGTACAGCAATCCGAAAAGTCGCTTCATCAAATGCGCCACGGAACCGATACGGCGTACTGGCAAGCCATGAGGTCAGGTTTTGGTTCAGCCCTTGTGGTTCACCCTTGAGTAAAGACTGAAATAAATGATGATGGGTATTCACCCATGCTGGGTAAATCACGCAATCTTTGGCATTCACAACCTGTTCATTCGGCTGAGCGATTAGCCGCCCTATTTCCGTAATTTTTCCTGATTGGATACGGATATCGGTGGATGTGCAGCGCGCTGCTTCACCAGTTAAACCAGTCAAAATGGCATGGGCATTTTGAATTAAATAACTATTATTTAAAGACACTGAACTCATACTTGCTCACTCTCATGCCATTTGCTTAAAAACAACTGGCTTAATAAAGACATCAATACAAATAAGCCCAGACCCGTACAAGTAATCAGGAATAATGCAGCAAACATCAAGGGTAAATCCAACTGAAAACCTGCTTGTAAGATTTGATAAGCCAAGCCCGCACTGGTGCCACCCGCACCTGCAACAAACTCGGAAACCACAGCACCAATCAGCGCCAAGCCACAGGAAATTCGTAAGCCACCAAAGAAATAAGGCAAAGCATTCGGCAGACGTAAACGCATCAAAATCTGCCATCGACTGGCTTTATTGATTTGAAAAAGATTAAGCAACCCTTTATTGACACTACGCAGACCCAAGGTGGTATTGGTCAGTATTGGAAAAACCGCGACTAACATGGCACACACCACCAAAGCCAAAGTGGTATTTTGAATCCAGATGATCACCAGAGGTGCGATTGCAACAATCGGTGTGACCTGAAATAAAATGGCATACGGCATAAAACAGGCTTCGAGCACACGACTTTGTACAAATACAAAAGCGATCAATGTGCCAATGATCACAGCGCAGACAAAAGCCAATAAAGTGATTTTTAAAGTTACCCATAAACTACTGAATAGCACACTAGACTGATTAATCAGCGCCATGACAATATCACTAGGTTTAGGTACGACATAAACAGGCACTTCCAGTTGTTGAAAACTCAGTTGCCAAAACATGAGAAAAATCAGACCAAGCCCAAGTGGAGCGGCAATACGTTGTACGGTTGGATGTTGTAGCAATGGTTTAATCATGAGCATGCCCTCCGCTTGCCTCAGCCAATAATTGCGATAGATGCGAACATTGTTGAATAAAAATGTCTGAGCTTCGGAAAGACTCATCGCGTTGATAAGGCCCATTAATATTTAAATCCGCCACTACACGTCCTGGTCGTGCACCCATCACAATGACCCTTGAAGACAGATACACCGCTTCGTAAATACTATGCGTAACAAATACCACCGTGAGATCTCGTTCAGACCATAATTGACGGATATCACTGTCGAGTTTATGGCGGGTAAATTCATCCAATGCGCCAAAAGGTTCATCCATCAGTAATAGATCAGGTTCAGTCACCAAGGCTCTAGCCAAAGAGGCACGCATTTGCATGCCACCCGAAAGTTCACGCGGATAAACTTTGCCGAATTTTTCTAAACCAACGGCTTTTAAAGCAGCTTGGACTTTGGGCGTACTGGTTGATTTGGCAATATGCTGTAAATCCAAAGGTAAACGCACATTGTCTTCAATATTGGCCCACGGCATCAGTGTTGCTTCCTGAAATACCATGGCCATTTTGCATTGAGATTGCATTTCAGCCTTGCCATTCCAGCGCACCAAACCTGCTGAAGGCTGTTCCAGATCGGCAAACATTTTTAGCAAGGTACTTTTACCGCAGCCTGACGGTCCCAGTAATGAAACAATTTCACCGCGGGCAATATTTAAATCCAGTCGCTGTAAGGCATTGGTGCCATTGGGATAGGTTTTTTCAACCCCTCTCGCCATAATCATCGGCGTGATAAAGGTTGAAGATTCATGTATTGGCGTATCAATTGGTAAAGCAGAATTCATGTGGTTTCCCCTTCGTGCGAGTGCCCTATTTTGTTCACCCTTTCACCCTGACTTACTTTTCAGGCAAGTATCTAAGATTATTTGGCAGCTTTAACAAACTGCGTGGTATAAGCGGCTTTCCAATTGGTTTGGGCTTTGAGTAAACCTGCGTTCACCATAAAATCTCGGGTTGCTTTCCAACGTGCATCTGTCATCACGCCAATGCCTTGGGTCTTAGCATCTCCACCATCAATCAGTTTTAATTTGCGCATTTGCCCGACTGCAAAAGTCAGTAGTTCATCATTCATATTTGGATTTTCTTTTTTAATGATGCTATTGCCCAAACGTGGATCGGCTAAATAGTTTTTCCATCCTTCCATCGATGCCTGAACAAAACGGCGCAGTACATCAGGTTTATTTTGAATGACATCATTGCGAGTCACTAAAATGCCGCCATAGGCTGGATAACCCGCATCAGCAAATAAAAAGAAATTACTCGAAGGTTCTGCTTTTTTCGCCTGAAACACTTCCGAGGTGGCATAGGCTTGCTGGACTACATTTTTGCCTGCTAAGAATGGCTGCATATTGAAGGTATAAGGGCGTGCCTGCGCGGCATCTAATTTATATTTGCCTTTTAACCAAGGCCACCAGCTTGCTTGTCCGCTGGTCGAGACTAGAATGGTTTTGCTTTTGAGATCGGCCAAAGACTTTACATCGCTGTGAGTTAACACACCTTGTGGATCAAATTGAAATGGTGCTGCCACCGCTTTGATGGGAAAGTTACTTTCGATGCCTTTTAAGACCTGTAGATCATAATTAATAATAATGTCGGCACGTTTTGACAATAATAAGGTCATGTTATTGACCTGTGGGCCACCAATTTTAATATCGACATCAAGCCCGTATTTTTTATAAATTCCTTGTGCCAATGCTTGGTAATATCCCCCTTGCTCGGCTTGTGCAAACCAAGTGGTTTGTAAAACCAGTTTATCGGCTGCAAAACTGGTTGAGCTGAGCACTGTACCTAGCCCCAATAACGCGCCCGCGATAACAGTACGTCGCCCTTTGCCCACATAGTGCTGAATATTCATATTAAGACCCCTAAATCTGTATGGATTCATCTTGCTGTTCTTTTTAGGGGGTCAATCAATGTATAAGCTACACATTTCTCTCAAAACCAAAAAATCAATTGGCTTTGTCCCCAAAAGAGGAACAGCAAACGCTGTAGAGCAATGTCCCGTATGTTTGCAACATACTGACCGCTTATACTCAATCATGATTTAGCAAGCTCTGTGCCAAGATTGATTTGATCTTGTTTTTTATAGCAATTCTCTAGGTTGGATTTATTATTAGTTGTTTTTAGATGAATCAACTGCATTGAGTCTTTGGTTTTGTATGCAGTTTAATGGTGCGTTAAGTAAGTACAGATGCACTCTAAATGAACTATGCGACCGAATAAATTGATCTTTTAAATAACGAGGTTACATGTCGACAATCATTCTGAAATTAGATTTAAAAAAATAAGTCGCCATCAAGTTCCCGAAATACATTCCTCAAAGTACCCATCAATCGTCACTATAGCGGGTAAAAAATCTAAATGTTGTGGTGACTCAAAAAGAATCATTATATTGATCCGATTATCACCACCGCCAAAATAATTTTCATCGGAGACCTCTATTTCACAAGGGGAAAGATACTGCCAGATATGATGCACATCAGAACCAAAGTCGCTTGGAAGAAGTTCACAATCCACAAAAACATCAACCATTGCCTTACTTGCCAATGTCTTGATGGTCGCAACATCAGAAAGCAAACGCGTCATTGCTGCAATCTGCACATCTGTTGGACCATCACGTTTTGCTCGAACAATAACCCGAAGCATCCCTTCGAATGCATCAAGTTCAACCTCTCCCAGCCAATGTGCACTGCCATATTTCAATAATCCAAATGGTGGGCAATTTATTGTATGCCGATTAAATACACTCATTACTGTCCTGTATTGCAGATAGCCTAGCTCTTGGTTTTATTCTACGCCCGATTGACGCCTTATATTTAAATGAAACACACCCCGAACTAAACCATTCAACATAGCTCAAAATTCAGACCAATCTTAGCATCAATCTATTTCACTTTATAAACTGGCACAAAAAGTGCTTCATTCTTTCTGTCAGAGTAGAAGCGTTCAGCATAGTCAGTTACATCGACTGCTATGTGGGTCATTGCTCAGAAATCAGCTCACTTTTTTATAATGCTTTCTCTTATGGAAAAAGTGCGGCTCTTTTTTGAATGTGGCCCCGTCTCTTTCAATCTATTTGATTGGGTCACGGTTTATCCAAAAGATGAGGTTGAAATATGAATAGCGCCAATATGACTCCAATCGCTGAACATGACTACAGCTTAGAAGAACTGCAAAAAGAAGCGCGTATGGGAGCTTTGGGTCAAGAAACCTTTGAACGCGAAGTTCGAGTGATTGATTTATCTGACTTTGAACAACGTAAATATGAAATTGCGGAACAACTCTGGGCGGCTGCCACTGATATTGGTTTCTTTCAGGTCTCGCATCATGGTATTCCACTTGAGCAGATTCAAACTGCATTTGACATGACACAACAGTTTTTTGCTCTGCCTGAGCCGGTCAAAGCACGCTACCCACTCCATCGAAATGCAGGTTGGGAAAGTAAGGCCCAAGTCCGTCCATCGACCAGTACCCCAGACCAAAAAGAATCCTACCAAATTACTCGTCCACGTATGGATGGGCTTTATCCAACAGAGCAAGAGCTACCTGACTTTAAAAATACCATGCTTGAATTTGAACAGGCGTGTTGGCATGTGGGTATGAAAATACTCTCCTGTTTTGCTTATAAACTGGGTTTTGCTGATAACTTCTTTAGCCTTGCCCATGATCCTGAACAAGACAGTTATCAAAGCACTTTAAGAATGCTGCATTACTATGCCATTGATCCAGCTTTAAAAGATCAATTAGGTCTATGGCGTGCAGGCGCACATACCGATTTTGATTGTTTAACCTTATTATTCCAACGGAATGGTCAAGGTGGTCTGCAAGTCTGTCCAGGTAAAGATATGGAACAACAGCAATGGACCAGTATCGAACCACGGGATGATGTCATCACCTGTAATATCGGCGATATGTTGATGCGTTGGAGTGATGATCAATTGCCATCTAATTTCCACCGTGTCAAAAATCCAGAAGCAGATGAATATCAAGGCGCACGTTATAGCCTCGCCTTCTTCTGCCAAGCCAATGAAGATGTGCTGATTGAAAGCCCACAACAGAAATATCCAGCAATTACAGCGAAGGAATATTTAAAACAAAGAATTAGTGCAAATTTTAAAGGGAAATACTAATGATTTAGATAGAGTTGAAGTAATTTTCGAATCCTATCTAATCGTTAATTCATTGTAGACAGAGGCAAATTGTCTCTGTCTGCTATTAAAAAATTATCGATTGATTTTTCTCGTTTCTGATCTTTTTCTAGATCTATTCTTGGTTTTTTTAGGTGTCTTTTTTGGGGGCATAATAATTTTTCCAGTACCTAATCCTCGGAAAAAATAGTTAACAAGATAAATGAATAAAAAACCGAAATAGAAAAATGGGAATATCGTAATAGTGCTAATACATGCTTCCCAAAAAAGTACACCAATCCGATAATTATAACTTAACTGGATGAATGCACCTCTACGGCTACCATCCTGAAAGGAAATTTCATCATGGATAAAATGTAGGATACCGATTAAGAGGAATAAGAAAAACATCCCTGAAACAATCGTTTTTTTAATTAATGGTTTCTCCAGCCATGGATATTTCTTCGATGCATCAAACTCGGCCTGAAAAAATTTACTATAAATTTTTTCCTGAAACACCTTGCCCAAACCCACTCTCTTAATAAATAGAAAACACAAATAACCGCCGAAAACAGATGTTATAATCGTATAATAAATACTTGAAAGAATAGTAAAAAATGGCAGAGGACCTTTGGTTCCCACCGTAATCAACATCTGCTCTGTAATATAACGATAAATCTCATACTGCCACTGATTGCGTGGATATGCTGGAAATAAAAATAACGGTAAAATGAATACGATAATCAAAAAAGCAATCTGTACTTTCGCTTTTCTTTTTTCTTTAGCTCGTTGTTCAAGCGCTAAGCGCCTTTGTTCTAATTTTTCTTGCTTCTTTTGCTTTGTGTGCTGTTCAAGCAATTCTCTTGCTACATAACGTTTTGTTGACATAGAAAATCAATATTTATGTTTTATATAATAATCTTAATTAGAAAATAATAAAGATACGCGAATATTCATAGAGTCGAGAATTCTAAATTAAAATGAGCAACCCTCCAACATTTTAAATGTACATATCTTCTTTTTATAAAATTTATACAGTCAGAGATTCACAATCTCTGACTGTACTAAAGCTTCAGTGATCCAACAGATGTGAGATAAATGATGGACATCACAATTACTGCCACCACCAATACGATCTACGACCAGAAAATCACTATCTGCTTCCAAAGTAATTAAAGGATGATGCCATACCCCTTGATGATAGGTAACACCCTGCTGCCCATTGCTGATAAAAGCTTGAATCCGTTGCTCATCAGGTCGTGTTTGATCAAAAGGCAACGCCACAACAACAATAAACCTCTGTTGCTGTAATGGAATAAAAGACTGTGAACCATAAGGATGTCGTTCTAAGATCTCAATCTGAAATGGAATGGGAGTTGCAAACAGATTATGAAAAATACTCATCCCTACGGCGACCTGATCGCCTGACACCTGTGCAAACGATAAGGCATGATAGCGTTCAGTGAGTCCTTGATTAATCGGGATAAAGTCTTTATTGCTCTTTTCAATCACATCACCAAAAGCAGCAAAACTGTCTTGAGTTAAAGGCCGAATTTCAATATTTTTTTCATGCATAGGTTGATTCTCTTTAGATCAGTTGCATCGCGTGAGCAACACTGTCGCGCAAGGCAACTTTTGCGCTGTTGCTTTATTTTGCTTAAAAATAACTACAGATTATGCAATCAAATTAAAATCAAAAGCTCAAAAACCAATGGCTGCGCCATTGGTTTTTGAGGGTGTGCTAAGGGGCTTCGCCCCTTAAACCCCTGAAAAATCATTTTGCAACCAGTGCCGCTTTCCCCCATAAACGAATCCGGCTAATACCGCCATCGGGAATCATATTGACGCGAATATAATTCACTTTTTGATGTTGAAGCACTTCTGCAACATATTCATGAATATTGTCCATGCTCAAAGGCTGCTGTTCCAATACAAAAGGCCAGAACATACTCTGCGGAATAAGTTGCGCATCAGTCGCATCTTCAACATAAGCGGCTTGAATCGAACAAAAAGCGGGAAAATTCCCTTTAAAATACGCGGTATCGACGTCAATTTTTTCAATCTGCCCGGTTTGTCCCAAGGCAATAATGCACCAGTCAAAACCAGGAGCACGGCGACGTTTGGTCTCCCAACCATCGCCCATATTTAAACCACGATCAGGGCTGAGTAAATTATTCGGATGGCCAAAATGCGCATCGCTAAAGGCCACAATACGCCCGCCATTTTTTAAACCAATCAAATCCATCTGCTGGGTTGTATCGACATTTTCGAGCAGTACACGGCCATAGACTCTTAAACGGGCAATACCGCCATCAGGGAAAATATTAATGCGAATATGGGTAATTTTCTGAGCAGCGCAGTCGAAAAAATGATGCTGATCTGGAGATAAAACCGAATTTTCTAATAACGTCGTCCAAGTGATACCTTCTAATTGATTATCTGGTGCATAGCAGCCCTCAATAGAAGCAGAGGCTGGATAATTACCTGTAAAGAATGAGGTATCAATATCAAATCCAGATACAGTCCCTGTTGCACCTAAACGAACAATACACCAATCATAACCAGACTCACGTTTACGTCGCGTTTCCCACCCATCCATCCATTTGCCATTGTCATCATATTTTCCTTCAATGAATTGAGCGGGTGTGCTTTGCAACATTCTTGCCGCTTCTGCAAAAAACTCATCAGAACAACTGACGATACTTGCACCAATTCTGGCATCAGCAAGATTGGTGGACGCCTGCAAATGGGTCGGTAAAGCTACGGTTTTAGCAACATGCACTGTCATTGATCATTCCTGAAGGTTTCATTTCTATTCTATTATGCAAGATCCAGTCCAACTGGTCTGACCTGTTATTAAAAATATAGCTATTTTTAATCAACAGCGCCAACAAAAAGATAAATTTTGTGTAGAATCAAACTGTTTATTTTTATATTTAAGGTGTGTTGCTGATGAGTCCACAGGCGATGCTCAATGGAAAATCATCTCAGGTGACTGAGCAAGCGGTGGAAGTGATTCATCAACGCATTCAACAAAATACGTATGCAGTCGGCTCTGCCTTACCCTCGCAACGTGATCTTGCGCTCCAGTTGGGAATCAGTCGTGCTTCTTTACGTGAGGCATTAACCCGTCTTGCCGCTTTAGGCTTATTGGAAATCAAGGCGGGTAAAGGGGTTTATGTGATTTCACAGCATAGCCAAGCCGCAGAACAATGGGATGGCGAACACCGTGTTTCGCTTAAAGATTTCTATCAATTACGTTATGTACTGGAAGGTTTCTGTGCCCTGCTTGCATGTGAATATTTAACCGAACAGGATAAGTCGACCCTGCAGCAACACTACCAGTCCCTTGCCAGTGCAATCAAAGAACAAAACTGGCAGGCAGCCTCTGAATTTGATTATGCTTTTCATCAGCACATTATTGAACTTAGCCATAATCAATCAATTATTCAAACACTTAAAATGCATACTGAATGGATTAAAAAAAGTCAGATCCTACCTTTTGTTCAACCTAATCTGGCATTTAAAACTATTCAAGAACATGAGTTAATTCTGCAAGCCTTATTTCATCAGGATGCAGCTGCGGCTGAAAAAGCCATGCAAGCGCATATTATTGGTGCTGCACAACGGGCGGGTGTGTACTTTTCTCGGCATAACAGCTCAATCTAAACACGAAAATTAAATCTGCACCACTTTGCCCCATGCTTTGAACCATATCCATGCAGCCTTTCTATTTTTGCTTTTTAATAAAGCAAATTATCTGGTATGACCAGTAAAACCAGTTGCTAAAATTGGCACACTTCTCGCTTAGAACTGTTTAGAAACTTATTTATATTTTAGGGTCTGAACGATGAATATTGCGATTGTAGGTGCAGGTATGGGCGGTTTGACTGCTGGTATCGCTTTAAAAAAATTTGGTCATCAGGTCACGATCTATGAACAAGCTGCCGAAATCTTACCCGTCGGCGCCGCTATTTCACTGTGGTCAAATGGGGTGAAGTGCCTCAACTATCTTGGCTTAACCGATCAAATTCAGGCGCTTGGTGGACAAATGGAATCTTTGGCCTATGTGGATGGACTGAGCCAACAAACCATGACTCAATTTAGCTTATCACCATTATATAAAGAAGTCGGACAACATGCCTATCCTGTCGCCCGAGCTGATCTACAACAATTATTAATGCAACAATTTGGTCTGGCAGATATCAAGCTGGGCATGAAAATGACCGAGATTGAAAGCCATCAAGATGATGTCACCCTTCATTTTCAGGATGGCTCACAAATTACAGCCGATTTACTGATTGGTGCAGATGGCACACATTCGCTCACCCGAAAATTTGTCCTCGGTTACCAAGTTGAACGTCGCTATGCAGGTTATGTGAATTGGAATGGTTTGGTTGATATTGATGAAGCGATTGCACCTGCCATGCAATGGACGACGTATATCGGTGAAGGTAAGCGTGTTTCACTGATGCCCGTTGCCCAAAATCGTTTCTATTTTTTCTTTGATGTGCCGCTAGCGGCTGGTTTGGAAAATCAGCGTGAACAATATCAACAAGACCTGAAATCCCATTTCAGCGGTTGGTGTGAACCTGTACAAAAACTGATTGAACGTTTAGATGCGCAAAAAACCAATCGTGTCGAAATTCATGACATTGAACCGTTTATGGATTTTTATAGAGGACGTGTGGTGCTACTCGGTGATGCAGCGCATAGCACCACCCCTGATATCGGACAAGGCGGCTGTCAAGCCATGGAAGATGCGATTTACCTCGCCCGCGCCTTACAAATCAATACCTTTGGTTTAGAGGATGCATTGGCGCGTTATCAAAACAAGCGCAATGATCGCACCAAAGAAATGGTGCTCCGAGCCCGTAAGCGTTGCGATGTCACCCATATGAAAGATCCTCAAGTGACTGAAGAATGGTATCAATCGCTGTACCAAGAACAAGGCTCACATATCATGCAAGGGATTATCAGTAATATTATTGGCAATCCACTCGATTAAATTAAAAAGGGGCGCTTATCAGCCCCCTCCTTTAAATCAAT
Organism: Acinetobacter gyllenbergii; assembly: GCF_001682515.1. Taxonomy (NCBI): domain Bacteria; kingdom Pseudomonadati; phylum Pseudomonadota; class Gammaproteobacteria; order Moraxellales; family Moraxellaceae; genus Acinetobacter; species Acinetobacter gyllenbergii. The sequence continues at coordinate 602,974 of NZ_KV575261.1, forward strand.
CACGATTTCTTAAGCCGCCAATAAGGCTTTTGCTGCAGCACGATGTTTTGCTTTCAGTTCTTCTAAATCAAGTCCATGAATCTCGCCATGTTTAACTTGCCACTGGCCTGCAACCATCACATGTTCCGCTTTATCGGCACCACACAAGAGTAAGGCTGCAATCGGGTCATGACTGCCTGAAAATTTCAATTCATCGAGCTTATAACAGGCCAAATCGGCCTGATAATCAGGTGCAAATTGTCCTAAATGTTGTCCACGCCCTAATAGCTGTGCGGAACCGTGGGTTCCCCAATGCAAGGCCAACTCAGGAGTAATCCTTTCAGCACCGTATTTTAAACGTTGTAAATACATGGCCTGACGAACTTCCAGAATTAAATTTGAAGCATCTCCAGAGGCGGAACCATCAACGCCCAGCCCCACATTGGCACCTGCCTGCATTAAATCGAGGGTTGGGCAAATCCCTGAGGCGAGGCGCATATTGGAATGTGGACAATGACAGATTCCCACACCCGCCTGCCCTAAACGCTGAATTTCATCTGCATTAAAATGAATACCATGTGCTAACCAAGTCCGTTCATTTAGCCAACCCACGTGTTCTAAATAATCCACCGTGCGCATGCCAAACTTTTCCAGACAGAAGCTTTCCTCATCCAAGGTTTCTGCGAGGTGTGTATGCAATCGAACATCCAGTGTCTGAGCGAGTTGCGCGCTTTCTCGCATAATCTCCTGTGTCACCGAAAAAGGTGAGCATGGGGCTAAGGCAATATTGACCATGCCATTATCCCCGCGTTGATGATAGGTCTGCACCAAGCGTTCACTGTCCCTTAAAATGACCTCCATACTTTGCACGGTATGCTGTGGCGGTAAACCACCCTGTTCTTGTCCAAGACTCATCGAACCTCGGGTTAACATCACCCGCATTCCCAATTGCTGTGCGGCATTAACTTGAATATCAATCGCATCGGTCAATTGTTGCGGGAATAAATAATGATGATCCGCAGCAAAGGTACAACCCGATAACAACAACTCGGCCAAAGCCACTTGAGTCGCGACATGTAACTGCTCTGGATTTAGACGTGCCCATACCGGATACAGATTAACCAACCATGGAAATAAAGGGAGATTAACCACAGGTGCCCAAGCTCGAGTCAAGGTTTGATAAAAATGATGGTGGCTATTTACCAAGCCAGGAATCACCACCAGGTCTTTGGCATCGAATACCTCATCACAGGGCTGACTGGGTTGCTGGTCCTTTGCCAAAACCTCAATGATTTTATTATTTTCAATCACCAAGCCATTACTCGCATCGAGTTGATTCGCGGTATAAATTGCGAGTGGTTGTTTAATCCAGATTCTTGAACGGCTATTTAAGCTGGCCATCATTGTCATTACCTCGTCCTTTAAAATTTGTAGCTCAGTGCAAAACGGTTTTGTAAGAAATTCTTGTCATAGCGCGGTGATGTCTGAATCCCCGCAAAATTACTGACACTAAAACCTTTCAAAGCACCCGTGAAGTTATAAATGCCAAACAGCATGTATTCAGATTGGTTTCGACTGGCGACATTCTCTGCCTCCTTTAAATCCATAAATGAATAACGTGCCCCAGCAATCACTTGATCGGTGAGTTTGCCCTCCAAAGACAGCATCAAGGCATTGCCCGCGCCTAGATCTTGGGTACTGGTAAAAAAAGGTTGTGCAAAGATTTCACCAGACGATGTCTGACTGGCATAAGGCATAAGCAGCGCACCATTTAAATAGCTCTTTTGATCGGGCTTAATATAGTTATAGGCCAGCTTCAAACTGGCAGCCGGTAAAACTTTCAACGCAGCTTGAACACCCCAAACCTGACTATTGATCTCGCCTGCAAGTGCCTTGCCCTGATCCTTGCCAGACATATATTGCAGTGACAATTCAGGAGCATAATTCAATCTTGGAAATGTCAGATCCGCTTGGGTATAGATCAAACGCAGATAATCATCATAATCCTGATACCACAGTTGGGTTTTTAGGGTCTTATCATCCGCTAATGCAAAACGTTTCCCTGCACCAATCGACCAGACCCCATCAGTTTGCAAGTTTGGGTTTTGACGTGAGCTTTTGGTGAACTCATCTTCTGCATAACTTTTATATTTATTCACTTTGGTCAGGCGTAGGAAATCATTGTTATTCCCGATCTGTACATCCGCAGCTTGATATAAGAACATCAAGACACGGCGGTCCGCATAATCTCCCATAAAAGGCAAATTGAGACGCTGATTACCGACGGTCACCCGCGCCAAATCATTTTTCCACGTCAGATAGGCTTCTGCTAAACCATCACGATCTTCTTTTAATTCAGAGACTTCATCATTCTTGTTTTTCTCATCCAAACGACGCTGAATATCATAGCCAACCCCTGCCTGTACCCCATAAAAAGGCGCTGTTTCATATTTGATATAGCCGCCAATCACCGTGGTATCTTGATTTAAATTATTCACAAAATAACCATTATTGAGTGAATAATACGTAGACTTGACCACGCCATGCACACTGCCACAGGCCAATACAGCAGAGATCGATTCAATTGAATTGTCCTGAGGCTGACAATCTTGTTGCAGATTAAATAAAGCATTTAAGCTGGTATCGGCAGCCCATGCTGGTAATGTTGTCCCCATAGCGACTGCGAAAGCAACCGATGTTAAGCGAATTTTTTGCATAGTTATCCCCTAGATCTTTGATCTAAAAATTGATTTAAAACCTTTAAAACCGACCTGCTGATGCTTTAAAAATCTTGCTTTGCACTTTTTTAAAGCCAAAAACGCCCCCAGACCTATTCAAAATTAAATAAGCGACTTTTAACGATGTGCAGGTAAAAAGCAGGATTCAGTTTGAACATTCAAGCCTGAATCCGTGATGATTAATGCCCTGAGTTCAAGGGCAAGCTTGCCACTTCCACTGATTTTTTAGTGAATGGAAGATGATTGAAAATGATGTTGAGTAGAATTGCAGTGATGCAGGTCGAACTGATCCCAGAGTGTAATAACATCTGCACAGAAACAGGAAATTGTGCATAAAACTCATGGTTTACAATCGGAATCATGCCGATCGCCAATGAGGTCGCGACAATAATCAGGTTCTTATGCTCGTTATAATCCACTTTCGCTAAAGTGCGAATTCCACTGGCTGCGACTGTTCCAAACAGGACAATCCCCGCTCCGCCTAATACGGGCATCGGAATGGATGCGACTAAACGCCCCACAATCGGCAGCAAACCTAAAACAATCAGAATTCCGCCTGCAGTTGCCACCACAAATCGGCTTTTAATTCCAGTAATCGCCACCAGTCCAACATTCTGTGCAAATGCCGTTTGCATAAATGAACCAAAGATCGGTGAGATTGCACTCGATAACATGTCGGCACGTAAACCATCCCCTATCCGTTTAGAATCGACTTTGCTGCCCACGATTTCACCAATCGCAATAATATCTGCGGTGGTTTCCGTCATCACCACCAAGGTCACAATCACCATGGACAGAATGGCAGAAAAGTCAAAGACAGGAGAACCAAAGTGGAAAAAGCTCGGTAAAGCAAAAATAGAACCTGAACCGACATTGGAAAAATCAGTGAATCCTGCAAAATAAGCCAGCACGGTTCCCAACACAATGGCAATCAAAATCGCAAGCCGACGCAAGATTTGACTGCGTAACATACTAAAAATAATCACAATCGCTAAGGTCATTAATGCCAAACCGACATTGGCTGGATCCCCCCAGTTTTCAGCTTTTGGATTGCCGCCCATAATCCAGCGGATTGCCACAGGCGTCAGCGAAATACCGATCATGGTAATTACACAACCCGTCACCACCGGTGGAAAGAAACGGATAATTTTTGCGAAAAATGGCGTAAGCAACAGGCCAATAATCGACGCCACAATCACAGCACCAAACGCCGAGGCCAAACCACCACCTGTGGTTACAATGGCGAGAATCGTGGCGACACCTGCGAAAGAGACGCCCTGAACAATCGGCAATTTCGCCCCAAAATGCTTGAAACCAACGGTTTGTAAAACGGTGGCAATTCCCCCAACAAATAATGCAGCCGCCACCAATAGTCCAATTTCAGAGGCTTGCAAGCCCGCCGCAGCACCAATAATGAGCGGCGGTGCAATGATGCCGCCATACATGGTCAAGACATGTTGCAAACCATAAATCAGGTTTTTGTTCATGCCTAAATATTGATGTTCTGCTGATCCGTGAGCCTCACGGTCTAGGTTGTCTTGCTGCATGGGTTAATTCCTCAAATTAAATTCATAATGTCCACATTGCTTGAATTGGTTTAACTGCCACGATAGGTTGAATATGAAAACGGACTGATTAATAACGGCACGTGATAGTGCTGTTGAATATCCATGACCTTAAAATCAATACATACGCGTGGATAAAAACTTGCGGTATTTAAAGCTTGAAAATAATCGGCAACTTCAAAAATTAATTGGTAATTGCTCTGCACAAATACCTCGAGGTTGAATGTTTTAATACGACCATCGGCATCGGTAACTTGCTGATCTAATAACACATAGCCTTGATCCACTTGCTGCAGTAATTTCACTAGAACCTTTGACGCAGGCTGACCCAGTGATGCATTTAAAATATGTGTGCTGATACCCGCCATTATTGAATCTCCTGATTTAAACGAAGCAGTGCAATTTCCCCTAATTGCTGCTTCACTTCGGCTTGCTCTTGTTCTGCTGTGTTTTTGAGTCTGCGTTGCAGCTCAGACAGTATCTGTTGCCCGGAACGACCTGCTGCACGAATCAGATAGATATGCCCAAATTTGTGCTCATAATCTAAATTGCCCTGATAAAGTGCCAGTTGCAGCACTGCATCGGTTTGGATCTGCCCTTGCTCTTGCTGAGAAAACTGCTGTTCTTTTTCAGACAACACCGCTGCCGCTTTTTTCTCACCAATACGTGGATGTTGCGCCAAGGCCGCAGAAATTTCAGGCCATTGCCAGGTTTGCGCTTGTGCAAGCGCAGTTTGATAAAGCTGTTCTTTAGAGCTGTATGGACGTTGCTGTAGCAGTTCAGAAATCCAATTGGGAATGTGCACACAGCCTTGCAAAACCCGTTTGGCCGTATCTGAATCTAGCTGATTGAATGTTTCGAGTTGCATCGCTGCTCCAATTTAACGCATTGTCTGACTGGTCAGACCAGATATCATAAATTAAGCAATGAATATGCCAACTCTACTTACCCACACGCAATATCGACTTTCTGACTGTAATGTACGAATGATTTAAACTAGAAAATACAGCATCTAATTATTTATTTTTATTTAAAATAATATTTAAAAATAGAACCCTATATTTATATTAAAACTATTTGACTATCAAAATATCCTCTGCTAGTTTTTTAAATGCTCAGACGATCTTATGTATTTAGAGCACTTACATAATAATTTAAGATCAAATAAAAACCAAAAATCATGATTTATTCTAATAATCAAAAGAGAAAATAATATGTGTACCGAGTTTATTCTACCTCAAGCAACAGGCTATCGCATCTCTGGACGTACTATGGATTTTGCCGCCACCTTTACTTGGCAACTGGCTGCAATCCCATTGGCAACACCCTTAAAGGCAATTGATACTTTAAGCCCCAATGCACCTGCTTATCACTGGACTGCAAAATATGGTTTTATGGGGATTGGGATTAAGCTCCCTTTAAATCTGCTTGATACCAAACTATGTGATGCCATGAATACAGAAGGATTTTCGGCAGCTGCACTTTGGTTACCACCTTCCCGTTATCCTAAAAAAACTGATGCACCACCAAATGCCAAATTGATTTCCGCGTTGGATATTTGTGGCTGGGCTGCGTCTAACTACAACTCAGTTGAAACCTTAAAAAAAGATTTATACGCCATTCAACAAGGACAGCCCACTTCGCTAGGGGAAGTCTTATATTTTTGGGATCCGCTACAATTTTCTGAGCACAGCGAGTTTAATCACACGGATGAACTCAAAAATTTAATCCCGATTCATTTCCAGTTTCACGATAAAACTGGGGCGAGTCTGGTACTTGAATTTCGTGATGGGCAATTATCAATTACCGACAATACCGATATTGGGGTCATGACCAATACCCCATTTATTGAATGGCATCGTACCAACTTGGAAAATTATCTGGGCGTTACCAATGTTGAAACGAACAGCCAGACCATCATTGGTCTCAATGTGAATAAAGCGGGTAATGGTGGGGGTTCAATCGGGCTCTCTTCTTCTGCATTACCTTCTGATCGATTCTTACGTACAGCCTTCACCCTGAATTACTCTATTCCTTGGTTAAACCAAACACAACGCCCAAGTAATACTGCCGCGATTGCCCATGTAATGAATGTGATTAAAGGCATCTATGTTACTCGCGAACAATGCATTGACCAAAGTGGCAATATCAAAGGTGACTATACTCAATGGGAAATTATTCGTGATCACAGCAATCAGGTTTTCTATATCGCAACAACCGCAAGCTTAGGTTTTTGGCAAATTAACTTCTCGGATTACCAACTGGGGCAAAATGCTCAACTACAATTTGCTGTGATTTCTGATGCGACAGATATGCCCGTGTTAAAGGCGACGGCTTAAGATCAAATCAATAAAAAACGGCAATCACTAAGATTGCCGTTTTGTTTATTTCAATTTCAGCTTAATTCAAACTATATGCAATCACATAATCACCATGATCAGGCGACTGACGTGCACCACCCGCGGTAATCAGTACATACTGCTTACCTGATTTAGGCGATACATAGCTGATCGGTGTGCCTTGGCTACCCACAGGTAAACGCGCTTTCCAAAGCTCTTTGCCCGAGGATGAATCCAATGCACGCAAGTAATAATCTTGAGTCGCAGCAAAGAAGACCACCCCACCTTGAGTTGCCATTGGACCACCAATGGTCGGCATGCCAATTGGAACAGGTAAACCCATTTTGATTCCCATTGGGCCAGTATCCTGCACGGTTCCCATAGGTACTTGCCACGCCACCTGACGGGTTTTCATATCCACTGCCGTCATGGTGCCATATGGTGGTTTTTGACAAGGAATCATCAATTTCGACCAGAAACGATCTTTATTGACTTTGTAAGGTGTTCCTTTCATTGGCACCGCACCCATACCCGTATTGACTTTTTCACCACCATTGGCCTGAACAGCCAAGTCTTCTGGGGTTTGTTCAATCAACTGAATCCATAAGCCTAAGCGCATGTCATTGACGAACATATATTGATGGCTTGGATCAAAGGCAATACTGCCCCAGTTCATGCCGCCCAAAGAACCTGGGAAGCTCAATGACTTATCGGTACCTGGTGCAGTAAATAAGCCTTCATAACGCATTGATTTGAAGTTGATACGGCACATCAACTGGTCAAATGGTGTTGCACCCCACATATCCGATTCGGTTAAGGTTTGATTGCCAATCTGTGGCATTTCCACCGAACGTGGTTGAGTCGGGCTGTATTGCTCACCTTTGATATCGGCAGGTTTCACTGGCTGCTCAATCACTTTGGTGAGTGGTTGGCCTGTGACACGATCCAAGACAAAGAACTGACCTGATTTGGTGCCAATCACCACAGCAGGTTTATTGCTGCCATCTTGCATTGGGAAATCCACCAAGCTGGGTTGCATTGGCAAATCAAAATCCCAAAGGTCATTATGAACGGTCTGATAGACCCACTTTTCCTTCCCCGTGGTCGCATCTAAAGCCAGAACAGAAGAATTATATTTATGGTCTAAAGGTTGACGATTACCGCCCCATACATCCACAGATGAGCTACCCATTGGCAAGAATACCGTGTTCATCTGCGGATCATAAGACATGGCTGCCCAAGAGTTGGCAGAACTGCGTTTATAGGTTTCGCCTTCTTTTAACACATGGTTTGGATCAGGATTACGTGGATCAAAAGCCCAACGTAATTCACCTGTAATGACATCGTATGCACGAATCACCCCACCCGGCATATCGGCGGCAAAGTTATCGGCAATACGGCTACCCACCACAATTACAGTTCCTGCAATGGTTGGCGCAGATGTCACCTCAAAACGTGGTGCAGTGGTGCCCTCACCTAGACCTTTCAGAAGATCTACTGTTCCCTCTACACCAAAATCTTTACAACGTTCGCCAGTATCTGCATTGACTGCGATTAAGCGACCATCTGGTGTATTGGTATAGACTCGACGTAAGCATGAAGTATTATTTGCCACCGCTTTTACCTGTGTCGCTCCAGCCAGAGTCGGCTGAACCAAGGCTTGGGTAGAATCAAAATAAGCAACACCACGGCAACGTTCCCATGCATCCGACTTGGAATTGACTTCTGCTTTCCAAAGTTGTTTACCAGAGTCCGCTTCCAAGGCAAAAATATTGTTATGCGGCGTACATAAGAAAATCTTATTACCCACTTGTAATGGTGTCATTTGGTCTTCTGCACCATTTCCCGAACCTGTGGTGAAATCACCCGTTCGGAAACGCCAGACCTCTTTTAATTGATGTACATTATCTCGTGTGATCTGATCCAATGCAGCAAAACGGCTCCCCCCTGAATCTTGACCATAATGCTGCCAGTTGGTCTGTTTCATATCAGTTTTCACAGCAACCAAAGGCAAGGCCTGACCAGAGGCAGCAACCGTTGGATGTGGCTGGAACATCTGATAAAAACCAATCACCATGCCGATAACCGTCAATATTCCCAAACCATAAGCAGGTAGATCTGCACTCGGCTGAAATTGATAACGGCGAATGGCAGGTAAAGTAAACATCAGCGCGGCAAATAAGCCTGCTGGGAACATCAGTCTTGAAAATAAAGGCCAGAATTCCCAACCCGCATCAATCAATGACCAGATGATCGTTCCTACAAAAACCAGACTGAATAACCAGACACCCAGCGCTTTTTTCTTAAAAATAAAAACAGCAGAGATCAGCGTGAATACACCCGAGATCACGAAATACCATGATCCACCCAACGTCGCGAGTTGAAACCCACCGACTGTAAAAAACAAGCCCGTGAGTAACAAAACTAAGGCCAAAATAAAGCACCATATTTTGAGTATGGTCTGTGAACTTGAAGTTTCAGTCATCGCTCATTCTCCTATATTAGAAATTCACGCGCATGCTCAGGCCTGCAACCCATGCATCATCGACCTCTTTAACACCCGCAGGTTGATGGATATATTGCAAGTTCGGTCTCAACATCACCGCAGGTGACCACTGATAGGTGTAATTCAGTTCAACATTGAGCTCATCACGCTGAACGGGTACATAATCTGCAGCAAGCGCATCGTATTGCTGATAACCGCGAGTTTCATTGAGTGCAATTTGACGATTTTTATAACGATCATTGACGAGATAATTGGCAATACCAAAACCAAATGAGTCATTTGGACGACCATCAAAAGGTCCTTTGTACCAGAGAGCTAATTGCTGCGTACTTTGAACTGCTGTGGTGGCTTTATCATTAATTACGGCATTGAAACTGACGTACAAACCACGCTTTGGATCATTGCCTGTTTGACTCAGTTGTTGTTGTGCATTTATCCAGAAACTATGTTTACCATCATGTACCTTGCCCAGGGTCGCAATATCATTGGCTTGGGCTGTTGAATACAATGCACCGATTTTATATTCGCCTGATAAGCCATTAAAGGCTGCAAGTTTTGGTCGCCATGCCAGTTCGACAGGAATAGTCGCACCTTTGACATGGTCCATATCCAGATTAAACCCATCACGATTGCGATCAGTTTTAATATTATCTGGATTAACTTCGTAGACACCGACACCTAACGTCCATTCAGGTGCAAATTGATATTTAACATTGGCACCCCATAATCCAACAGGTAAGTTGTACCAAATTGAACCAATCGACTTCCCAAGCTGACCACCACACAGTAACAGGTTCTGAAATTCGCATTGCGAGCCATTAAAATCTTCTGACATGCCCATACGGCCAATCTTGAACTGCACCGTATTATCCACAAAGCCCTTTTTCACCCATGCCTGACTCAAACGCCAGATTTTGCCGCGACCATAGATTTCCTGTGAATTGCCTAGTGCGCTAGAACGCGGATCTTTAATTCGATCCAAGGTTACGGCATTACCATCACGTTTGGTGATTAAAAGGCTGGCACTGGTATCTTTCCAGCCCGCAATTTTCTCTAAATCGAAATTAGCACCTAACGACAGTTGTGCAGCATTTTTAAAGGCATTGTCATCGTTATAGCCTCCATCCAAGTTGGTGGCACTTTGACTCATGATCGAGGCAGTAAATTTATAGCCTTCTTTTTCCAATTGCTGACGCTGACCATTCCAATCACCGAGTAACCATTGACGATCCTGTGACCACGGCTGATCCGCAAAACTAGATTGAGCAGCACAGATAGCAACTGCCAGACAGCTCATTTTGAGCAATAATGCATTCGACTTCATATTCGGCCTCCTTGCCGTTTATTTCAGTTTTACAGCTGAACTGAGTTCAGATGTTGCACCTACACGGTCAGTGATCGTTGCTGTCACTGAAGCCACTTGGATTGTTGGTTTCCAAGTCAGCATTGCGGTTCCTTGTGCATTGGTTGCAGCAACCGCTGAACCTAAATAAAGCTCTGCTTCATTTGAATTTACTGATGTGTTGCCAAAAAACTCGACCTGATAACGCTTGTTCGGCTGGCCTTTGACCTCGACTGAAATTTGTCCTTTGGACAAGCTTAATTTCGGTGCCTGAATATTCTGGTTGGGTTGAGCATTACAGCCTTGCTCATCGGGTGTGTTGCAGGTTTTTTGCAAATTGGCAGGATCAATCTTGACCCCATGACCACGTGAACCGACGAAATGTGCATGCTCTAAACCCGGAATATCGAAGATAATCGCACCAACGCGTTGATTCGGTACGCAACTTCCACCCGCCTCACAACGTTTAATGTCTTTGCCATTATTCCAGATTAAGTTTTTGGTCAGAGTAATGTGGGCATTGGCATCTTTTTCAGAGCGGATCGCGATTCCCACCCGATTGCCATGTACTTTATTGCTGTCAAAAATATTGCCCTCACCGGTCAGGTTAAAACCATTGGAGTTATTGGTCAGTTCGTTATAGGCAATGTAGTTGCGCTTACCCCAGTTGATCTGTAAACCATCTGAGTAATTTTCAAATTTATTGCCAATCACGGCATTGTCATTGCCCCACAGAATCTCAATCCCTTGTGATGGTTCAGGATTTGCTGCTGTAGAAATAAAATGGTTATTGGCGACCAAGTTAAATGCTGCGCCACGAGTCAGTTCAAGCCCGTCACCATTGTCCTGAAAGTAGTTGTTCAATACTTTGTTGTTATTGGTGGTGGTCGCTGTAGGATTACCCTTGCCATCATCACCTGTCAGCATCACCCCTGCACCACCATAGTTATGCATAATACGGTTGTTTTGAATCAGGCTATTGCTGGCACGGTTCATCAAAATCCCAATACAGAAATGACGGATTTCTAAGCCTTGGATGGTGACCCCATTAATGTCGCGTAATACGATGCCCGGCAAAGTGGTTGTACGGACATTGGTGCCGAATTGTCCTTCGACTGCACCTGGGCAAGCTTCTACCCCTGTGCCTTTAATATAATTTGATCCATCGACCGCGATAAATTCACCCGTTTTTGCCCATTGTGTACCGATCAATTTTACAGGCGCTTTGATTTCAGGTAATGGACTGTTGACCTTGATTGCATAGGGTGCTTTCCCTACCGCTTGAATCAGAATCTCACTGGCTTCTGTCGGTTTGCGATTGGCTTGTTCAATCGCCCAACGTAAAGAACCTTTATCATTGTCATCTTGATAACGATCGACGATATAAGTTTCTGCTGCTGCCCAACCCGAAACGGCCATAGCGATGGCTAAAGTACTTAAACGTACATAAGTTGTTTTCATGTCTAAAAAATCCTTTTTAAATTATTGTGTCGGTTGAACCGTTTTTAAAAACTGTTTCAGTTGCGTGACGTCAATCTGACCAGGTGCCGAAGCTTCGCCAATCATGCCAAAACTGAAACTGCCACCCATATTTGCAGTGGCAATCCGAGAAATTGTCCCGAGTTTACCCATCGACATAGTGAGCAATGGCTTTTTAGATTGTTGACTGACGTTTAAAGTCGCATTCATCAGGGTAAATACGTCTTGTTTGCTTTGCGGCATCACTGCAATTTTAAGAATATCTGCGCCTAACTCATCCTGCTTGAGTAGGCGCTGGATGATTTCGGCCTCAGGTGGTGTTTTTTGAAAATCATGATTGGACATCACAATCAGCACTTTTTTTGCATGCGCTAATTTGACCGTATTCTTCACAACTTGCTGATCACGGAACATTTCCACATCAAGCATGTCCATAAATGGCTGCTGTAAATACGCTTGATAGGTCTTGCCATAATCTGCATCGCTAATGGTTAGCTGTCCACCTTCATTATGAGTACGAATCGTGGCAATCATCGGCTTAGCGCCCAGAATCTGTTTTAGCTCTTGGCCCAAGGCAATCACTTGCTTGCTATCATTGGCAAAATTGAGTAAATCAATCCGAAACTCCGCGAGATCAGCATCAGGATTCGCGGCAATCACTTTTGCCTGAGCAATTGCCTGCTCTTTGGTTTTGGCTGTGATGGGTACAATAGTTTTGACAGGCAGCTTTGCCAGTTCAGCTAACTCGACCTGCTTTTGTTGATGATCTTGCGCTTGTACGCTTTGAACCATCAATAAGGGGCTCAATGCAAAGATGAATGCTGCAATTTTTTTCCTATCCATGAAGATTTTCCTTTTTTAATATGTCCCTATATAGATATGGAAACCAAAGAGTATGGTGTTTCAAACTCTTTAATAGGTTTTCCACATAAACACTTGTGTGATATCTGATACTCGGAGACGTCATCCGCAACTGTCTGAATCAGGACCAAACCAATAAAATGCATTTTCTGCGATAGCATCGAGACGTGCTGGTCTGGAACGAGTTTTGCGGTGAGCAGCGATTTAGCTGCGCAAGATGGTTGCCCTTGCGTAGCTTCGCTCCTCATCCCGAAATACTTACGAAGCTTTAAACGCTTCTCAGGTCGAGCCGACGGCTTATCCTAAGATAAGATGAGAACTCAATAAGACTCCGCTATTAGCCATAACCCTCAAATATCAAAAAACACGGTTTCATCATCACCCTGAATACGAATATCAAAGCGATAAACCACTTCACCATCCACTTCACTGCGTTTGGCGATTAAAGTCTGGCGACGTACCGCCCATTCAATGCTGTTTAGAATTGGATCATTGGCATTGGCATCCACTTCATCTTCAAAATAAATACGGGTATGCAAACCAATATTGATACCGCGGGCAAAAACTGCGACAGCAATATGCGGTGCTTGAATTGAGCCTTTACGGCCTGCAACAGCGCCCGGTTTTACCGTATTAAATCGCCAGAAGCCTGTTTCAAAATTGGCTCCTGTACGACCCCAACCTAGAAAATGCGGATCGGCTGTTTTACCTTGGGTATCAGCCTGACTTGGATAAACCCCATTGGCATCCGCCTGCCAGATTTCCAGCAATACATCTCGTAATGGCAAACCCAGCCCGTCAAACACTTGACCTTCCAGACGAATCCGTTGACCTTGAGTTTGCTCATCCACCAACTGGTGATTGAAATTATGCTCAAATACTTCGATATTGGCTTGTTGCGGTAGTAGACCGATATGTACATAAGGACCACCCGTTTGTGATGGGGTTTCCTTCAATTCCTGAAAATTCCATGCATTCATCGTATGTCTCCCTTAAGTCAAATCATTTTCAAAATAAGTCGCACGACGACCACGAAGATGAATATCAAAGCGGTAACAACGACTATCTGCTTCAATGAAATTGTTTTTATCTTCCAGTGCGATCAAGGCACGACGTTGGTCTTCAGATGGAATGGTTTTTAAAATCGGGCAAGTATCAATCAAGGTATCGCCTTCAAAATAGAACTGCGAAATCAAACGCTGAGCCCAACCATCTGCAATCAGGGAGAAATGAATATGTGCTGGGCGCCACTCATTAATCCGGTTACGCCAAGGATAAGGGCCGGGTTTAATGGTGCGGAAGATATAAAAACCATTTTCATCAGTTAAGGTACGACCACAGCCCCCAAAGTTAGGGTCCATCGCACCAATAAATTTGTCATTTGGATGACGATAACGGCCTGATGCATTGGCCTGCCACACTTCTAATAAGGCATTTTTCACAGGACGACCAAACTGATCACGCACATATCCATGCACAATAATCCGTTCACCAACAGGTAGACCTTCTTTGGCGTAATTCAAGATCAGGTCATTATCTTTAGGGCCAAAAATACTCGGTGAAAAATGCGGTGATGTGACTTCAGTCAAGGTCTCATTAATTGAGATCAAGGCATTCTTGGGCGAGCGTAATACACTGGTCTTATAACCAGGTGTATATGCTGGCGGATGATCATCGGTATTACGTTGTGGGTATGCCCCTAATGTATGCTTTAACATGCCTGTCTCCTTAATCCTGTGGTTGTGCTGCAACGGGTTGCACGTCGATGCCAAGTTCTTTAAAGACTTCTTCGGCCATATGCATCGCCGCATTGGCTGCGGGCAAACCAGCATATAAAGCACTATGTAAAATCAGTTCCTTTAATTCATCTTTAGTCACACCGTTATTGAAGCAGGCACGTAAATGCATTCTGAGTTCGTCTTCACGACCCAAAGCCAATAAGATGGCAATCGTGACCAAACTACGGGTATGACGTGGCAAGCCTTCACGTGACCAGACTTCGCCCCACGCAAAACGACTAATAAAATTCTGGAAATCCTGATTGAAATCATTGAGGTTCGCTAAAGAGCGGCCGACATGTGTTTCACCCAGTACTTCAGTACGGACTTTCAGTCCTTGTTGATAACGTTGTTCATCATTCATGAAGGTTGCTCCTCATTTTGAAAATATGAGCCTTAAGTTGCATCGGTATGAGCAACGAGAGATTTAACAAAAATTGCGATGGCCGCTGCCGTAGCAGGAATCATCAATAAACTAAGAATGGCGGTAAACGACCAGTCATTGCCCAATAACACTGCACCAATCCATGCACCAAACACGGCACCGAAACGGCCAATCCCAGTCATCCACGCAATACCCGTTGCACGACATTGGGTTGGATAGAAACGTGCACTTAAGGCAGGCATAGACGATTGCGCACCATTAATGGCAATGCCTGCACAGAGCACCAACACAGCCAATAAAGTTGGATTGCTCAGGCTTTGCCCAACAGCAACGGCAAATAAACCTGCAATAAAATAGAAGCCCGAAATAATGCGATTTGGATTAAAACGATCCATTGCCCAACCAATGAACAAGGCACTGAGTACGCCACCGAATTGGAACAATCCGCCGATAAACGCAGCGCGCTCCATGGTTGCACCTGTTTCACGCATTAAAGTTGGTAACCAACTGGTCAGCAAATAAATCACCACCAAGCCCATAAAATAGGTCGACCACAATAAAACCGTGCCTTTGGCATATTGTTTGGAGAACAGCATGCCAAATACATTTTTCTTTTCTGCAACAGCAGACTGTTCTTCTGGAATATGGAAATGTTCGACTGTTTGAACTTTTTCAGGAGCAATATGACTTAAAATTTTGCGGACTTTTGCAGGGTCTTGACCTTTCACGATGAGGAAACGATAGGACTCAGGTAATAAGAAAATCACCAAGACCATCAGAATTAATGGCGTCCATCCACCCAATAAAAACAGACTATGCCAACCATAAGTCGGAATCAGCCAACTGCTGATAAAACCGCCTGTTGCCATACCTAAGTTATAGCCACAGAACATACAGGTCACCAGTAAAGAGCGACTCCGTTGCGGGCAATATTCTGAAAATAAAGTGGTCGCATTCGGCATCGCCGCGCCTAAACCAATACCTGTTAAAAAGCGCAATACCACCAAACTATTTAAGTCTGGCGCATAAGCCGAAGCCAAGGTAAAACCACCAAAAATCAACATAGAGATGGTTAAAACGATTTTTCGTCCAAATCGATCCGCTGTTGGTCCTGAAACCAGTGCTCCAATGATCATGCCACCGAGTGCAGCACTCATGACTGGCCCGAGTTGAGAGCGATCAATGCCCCAATCCTGAGCCAACGCGGGTGCAATAAAACCCATTGCGGCAGTATCGATTCCATCGACAAATACAATGAGAAAACAAATAATTGCGATCATCCATTGATACTTGCTCACAGGTGCCTCATTAATCAGTGCCTGTGCATCCATACTGTTTTTTTGGGCAGCAAATTCCTGTGCCATAGTTGCCTCCTTGTAGGCGAATTCCTTTCTAACCCTTCTGGTTATATGTTTTGAATAAACTTGGACAATGTCTGATTGAACACTTGCGGTTGTTCAATATTGGATAAATGCGACGCCGCCAAGATTTCAAGCTGACTGGTTGCAATGAGTTGATGCGTAAACTCTGCATCTTGAACCGTTGTGACAGGATCGTACTGCCCTGCAATAATTAAAGTGGGAATCTGAATTTGAAGCAGTTGATCTCGAACATCAGCATCCGCTAAAGCACGACATGCATTGACATAACCCGGTGCAGGTGTCAGCGCAAGACTTTGAATCGTCTTTTGCGCTAAAACATCATGCGCATAATCAAAATGTTCACTAAACCAACGTGTATGCGTGGTCTTTACAATTTCGGCCAAGCCGTTTTGTTCAACACTCTCTGCACGGCTATTCCACGCTTCGGCAGTACCAATTTTTGCAGCTGAATTTGCCACGCTAATACTGTGAAAACGTTCTGCATGATAGATCGCTAAAGCCAATGCAGTAATCCCGCCCATTGAAATGCCACAGAAATGAACTTTTTCAATGGCTAAGGCATCTAGAATATCGATCACATCTTCTGCTAGGTTTTGCAAGGTCGTATCGGCAATGACTGCGCTTGCACCATGTCCACGTGTGTCATAGGTGATGACCTGATAATGCTCAGCCAAAGCTGTCACTTGCGCCTGCCACATACCATGATCAGTTCCCAAAGAATTAGAGAACATAATCACAGGTGCATCTTTCGAACCTTGCACTTGAACGGCAAGCGGATGTCCTTGGCGATTATTGATATGCGTGATCATGTGCCTACTCTCCTTTTGCTGCGTGTAGCACGGCATCAATTTGCGCCTGAATATTTCCCAGATAAGTTGCTGGCTGGAACAGCTCATCCAAGGCCTGATCATTAAAATGAGTGTTGACTTCATCCATGCTGGATAACACGATTTTTAAATGCTGCTGTTGAGCAACCGCCTGCTGACATGCTTGCTCAACCAGATGATGCGCATTCATACGCCCAAGCTTTGGTGCCAACGCCATCATTACCGCTTCGGCCATGATCAAACCTTGTGTACATTCAAGATTGCGTTGCATTGCCTCTGCATTGACTTGCAGATGCTCAAGCACATCGCAGCTACGTTCTAAAGCACCCGCACATAACTGGAAAATTTCTGGGATTGCCAGCCATTCTGCATGCCATGCACCCAAAGCACGCTCATGCTCTTGCAGCATGCTTTGATAGACACTCGCCATTAAGGCAGGCACACGATTGGCTGCGGCAAGAATTGAGGCTGCGGCAACAGGATTACGCTTATGCGGCATGGTTGATGAACCACCACGCCCTTTTGCTGCTGGTTCAAAAACTTCTGCGATTTCAGTTTGCATCAGCAATGACCAGTCTTTCGCTATCTTGCCAACATTTCCAACGATCAAAGCAAGCATACTGGCAAGTTCAACCATACGGTCGCGTTCACCATGCCAAGTACATTCTGGTACGGTTAAATGAAGTTGCGCAGCAAAAGCTTCAACTACCGCTGAACCTTGATCTTGTAAAGATGCCAGTGAGCCTGCTGCACCACCGAGTTGTGCAGTCAATACACGACTTTTCATTGCCTGTAAGCGATCAAGATCACGTTTCAAGGCTGCTGCCCAACGCGCAAATTTATGTCCCAAAGTAATCGGCAACGCTTGCTGTAACCAAGTCCGTCCAATCATGACCTGATGGCGGTATTGCTGGGCTTGCGTTAAGGACGTTTGATAGGCCTGTTGCAGTTGCTTTTCGATCAATGCCAAAGCATCACGACTCTGCAAAATCGTTGCCGTATCAATGATGTCTTGACTGGTCGCACCCCAATGCACATAGCGAGCAGCATCTTCATCCTGCTGTTTCACCAAAGCAGTGAATTGCTTGACCAATGGAATCGCCACATTACCTGCCAGCCCTGCTGCTGTAGCCAACGCATCCAAATCGATTTGTGTTACGGCATTTTGGCCGACCTGTTCAATCATCGTTGCCGCTGAAGCAGGAATCACATTGACCTGTGCCTGAGCTTTGGCTAAAGCCACTTCGGCTTGAATCATATAACTCAATAAAGCTTGATCACTAAAAATGGTAGTGACTTCAGGCTGATAAAATAAGCTGGCGTATAACTGGCTCATGACAGACCTCACTCAACACGTTGAATAATCAAGGCAATACCCTGACCAACACCAATACACATCGAACACAGGGCGTACTGACCTTTGATTTGTTCAAGTTGATTCAAGGCGGTTGTCACCAATCGCGCACCAGAGGCACCTAAAGGATGACCTAACGCAATCGCACCGCCATTCGGATTAATTCGTGCATCATCATCCGCCAAACCTAAATCACGAGTGACGGCTAAAGCTTGTGCTGCAAAAGCTTCGTTTAGTTCAATCACATCCATTTGTTCTAGCGTGAGATTGGCCTGTTTTAGTAATTTCTTGATGGCAGGCGCAGGTGCAAAACCCATAATCCGTGGTTCAACACCGACAGTGGTGGCTGCAATGATTTTGGCACGGGGTTTTAATTGATATTTTTCCACCGCTTGATCCGAAGCAATGAGCAAGGCAGCAGCGCCATCGTTAATTCCAGAGGCATTGCCCGCCGTGACGGTACCTTCGGCTTTAACCACACCCTTAAGTTTAGTTAGTGCTTCTAAAGTCGTTGATGCACGTGGATGCTCATCTGCATCTACCACAATCGCATCACCCTTACGCTGTGGAATACTGACAGGCACGATTTCATTGCTGAAGAAGCCTTTGGCTTGTGCAGTTGCAGTACATTGCTGGCTGTTTAAAGCAAACTGATCTTGATCGGCACGATTAATGTTGAATTGTTCCGCCACGTTTTCCGCGGTTTGTGGCATGCTATCCACACCATACCGTTCTTTCAGTTTTGGATTGATAAAACGCCAACCCATGGTGGTATCTTCAATCTTTTGACTACGTCCAAAAGCACTGTCAGATTTACCCATCACATAGGGCGCACGGCTCATACTTTCCACACCACCCGCAATAATCAGATCAGCCTCATTGGCTTTAATGGCACGGGCAGCCATGGCAATGGCATCCAGTGATGAACCGCATAAACGGTTCACTGTGGTGGCGGGCACTTGATAAGGCAAGCCTGCCAATAGTGCAGACATACGTCCCACATTACGGTTGTCTTCACCCGCTTGGTTGGCACAGCCATAGATCACATCATCGACGTGTTGCCAATCGACACTTGGGTTGCGTTGCATCAAAGCCTGAATTGGAATGGCACCCAAGTCATCAGCACGTACAAGTGCAAGACCGCCAGCATAACGACCGAATGGGGTACGGATAGCATCAATGATATAAGCGTTTTTCATGTGTTTTTCCCTTTAATCCATGTCTGGCTCATTTAGACTCAATTTCGCTCTAAGTGTTTCGCGGCGGCGACATGGATGTCGCCTGTTGGACTGTGGTATATGGATATACCATCAGTCCAACAAAGATTTTTGTTACTTTTCATCTTTGAAAAGTAAGATCTCGCCTATACAAAAAGCTTTTGAGCATGACCATAATTTGTGGCAGTGCTGGTTTTATGGATCAATTGCATCAATCAGTTTTGCACCCGTCAAAGCTTGCAATTCCTCAAAGCTCAGACCGTCTACTTTCTCAATCACTTTTAAACCGTCAGCAGTCACATCAATCACACACAGGTCGGTATAAATTCGATCGACACATTTCAATCCTGTTGCTGGATATGAAAGCGCTTCAACAATCTTCGGTTCACCTTGCTTGGTGTTGTGATCGGTGGTGATAAATACTTTCTTGGCACCTACTGCTAAATCCATGGCACCACCGACTGCAGGAATCGCATCTGCTGCACCAGTATGCCAGTTGGCCAGATCACCATTGGCTGCCACTTGGAAAGCACCCAATACCGCGATATCTAAATGCCCGCCACGCATCATGGCAAAGGAGTCGCCATGATGGAAAAAGCTGCCCACCAGTGAGCATTGGTGACGTATTCTTTACCTGCATTGATCAGCTCAGGATCTTCTTCACCTTTGGCAGGCGGTGGCCCAAATGCCAGCAAGCCATTTTCCGAATGCAGGAATACATCTTTATCCGCAGGAAGATAATTGGAAATCTTGGTTGGTAGGCCGATGCCTAAATTGACATAAGCGCCATCAGGAATATCTTGTGCCACACGTTCAGCAATTTGGTCACGGCTTAGTTTTTGATAGCTCATGTTTATGCTCCTGCACCAATCGTCGCATCAACAGCGACCACATGCTGGACAAAAATCCCTGGGGTAATGATATGTTCAGGATCAAGTTGACCGAGTTCGACCAGTTCAGACACTTGAGCAATAGTGACATCCGCCGCCATCGCCATGATTGGGCCAAAGTTACGCGCAGATTTGTTGTAGACCAAATTGCCCCAGCGATCGCCTTTGTGTGCTTTGATCAAAGCAAAATCGGCTTTGATCGGATATTCCAGTACATAGTCTTTACCCTCGATATGACGGGTTTCTTTGCCTTCCGCCAAGAGTGTTCCAAAACCTGTTGGGGTAAACACAGCACCGAGTCCCATACCTGCCGCTTGAATACGACACGCCAGATTGCCTTGTGGCACTAACTCCAATTCAATCTTGCCCGCACGGTACAGTTCATCGAAGACCCATGAATCAGATTGACGTGGGAAGGAACAGATGATTTTACGTACCGCACCTGTTTTAAGCAGTTTGGCCAAACCATAATCGCCATTACCAGCATTATTATTGACGATGACCAAGTCCTTGATCCCGAGTTCGATTAATCCATCAATCAATTCAGCGGCTTGTCCTGCGGTGCCAAAGCCACCAATCATGATGGTGGCGCCATCCTTGATTTGTGACAATGCCTCAGTCAATGAGAGCTTACTTTTATCAATCATCTACCTACTTCCTGTACGATGCATCACTCGTATTTTCATCCTGAAAACCGATGAAATTAAGTCGAGTGTTTTGTTCGGATTTCTTCTATTTATTCTTGATAAATTCTGTGCTGAGTTCTAGGTTTAAAAGTGCATTTTGTTCGATGATTAATTTTTATGTTCGATGATCGAACATTATCCAAGTAAAATAGTCATCTTTCGCTTAGAATGTTTTATACAGAACCCGTTTTAGCAAGGATGTCTAAATTATGGAAAATGATCAGGAAAAGAATCCACGTTTGATTCATCATAACGAAAGTAAAAAGACCATTCGGCATGAAGACTTTATTGCAGGAATCACTAAAGGCTTAGCAATTTTGGAATGCTTTGGGCCTGACCGTCATCGTCTCAACATGAGTACCGCAGCAGAAAAAACAGGCATGACACGTGCTGCTGCGCGACGGCATTTATTGACGTTAGAATACTTAGGCTATTTGGATTTCGACGGACATTATTATTATTTATCGCCCAAGATCCTTAAATTCTCTGGGGCTTATTTAGATGGCTCCCCACTTCCTAAAATCTGTCAGCCTTTATTAAACCTTTTAACCAATCAAACTTCGCTGATTTATTCGGTGATGGTTTTAGATGGTTATGAAGCGATTACCATTGCCCGTAGTGCCGCTCATCAACAAACCGATCGGGTCAATCCGTACGGTTTACACTTAGGCAATCGCCTTCCTGCCCATGCAACCTCTGCCGGAAAGATTTTACTGGCTCATTTAACCCCTGAAGCACAAAAGCGATGGTTAGAAAAATACCCGTTAAAACGTCTAACCAAATATACCCATACCGAAACTGGTCTATTTTTAGAATTACTGCATGAAATCAAAGAGCAAGACTGGTGCTATTCCTGTGAAGAACACGAATTGGGCGTGCATGCTGTGGCCGTACCGATTTATGATTCCAATGCAGCCGTTGTTGCTGCCTTAAATATCGTATCCCCCACTATGCGCACCACCAAAGATTATTTAATTGCCCATATTTTACCTTTACTACAAGAAACAGCTCGTGACTTACGTCAAGTGATTTAATCAGACAAAAAAAAGCCACATCTGGAAATGTGGCGAAAGGTGTATTGCTGCTACGGCTTATGTCCGTATCTTTAAATTAATCACCTTTGCTTAAATGAACATTAATTTAGTGAACATTCATTATATTTTTTACTAGTACATCGATATTTCAATTTTTCAGTACAAGCTTATGTCAGCAAAATATTAAATTCAGAAATGAAGCGACACACGTTTTAAACTAAATAATTTTTAGAAAAAAGGTTTAGATCCAACTAATATTTAACACTATTCACCTTATTTGATATGTATTTCACACAATATAAAGCTTGGCCTTAAATGTTATTTTTTGTATAAAAAAACAACATCATGTAACAAACACATTAAATTTGAAGTTTATGCATCACGCATATCCTCTTATAACTAAACAACTTGTTGATATATAAATAATTTAATAAAAACAATACCTTGAAAACCTATTCATTTGTATTCGCTAGAGAAGCATAGTATTTTAAAAAAACATGAAAAATAAATAAATTCAAACCTAAAGAAAGATAGATCGAATAATAAAAGTGAGATCGAAAAATGATTGAATGGTTACAAGGCGAATTAAAACATAGTCCAGAGATTTTATTGTTCTTATCTTTGGCAATCGGTTTCTGGATTGGTCAATTTCAATTCGGAAAATTTCAGTTCGGTGGTGTAGCAGGTTCCCTACTTGTTGCAGTCGTGTTAAGTCTAATCGGTGTCCCTGTTGATAATGGGGTTAAGGCCATTCTATTTGCATTATTCATTTATGCAGTTGGTTTTGAAAGCGGTCCCCAGTTTTTTAAATCTCTCGGTCCCCAATCAATTAAAGAAATTCTGTTAGCTGTCTTTATGGCAGTCAGTGGCTTAATTACGGTATTGGTGATGGCAAAGCTGTTCCACCTTGATAAAGGCTTAGCAGCTGGGCTGGCCGCTGGTGGCATGACCCAATCTGCAATTATCGGTACTGCGGGTGATGCGATTTCCCGCCTCGATCTCCCTTTAGCTGAGATTCAAAAGCTGCAAGCCAATGTCGCCATCGGCTATGCCGTGACTTATATTTTTGGTTCACTGGGTGCCATTATTGTCTGTGTGAATATCCTGCCTAAATTTATGGGCAAAGAAATTCACGATGATGCTTTAAAAGCACAGTCTGAACGTCTCAAGGGTGCTTTTGAATTAGCGCCTGGTCAAGAACTTGCAATGCCTGAAATTGTTGGTCGCATCTATAAAGTCAAACAAGCCAATGGGCAAACAGTGGCAGAGCTTGAAGCTCAACAAAGCAGCATCACCATAGAAAGACTAAAACGTAAAGATCAGTTTGTGGATGTTGCACCCGAAGTTATTTTGCAAACCGATGATGTACTGTTATTGGTCGGACGTCGTGCCAGTGTGGTGGCTGTTTCAGACCAAATTGGTCCTGAGTTACAGTCCTCACAAGGCATGGAAATGATTATGGACACCACCGATGTGATCCTGCGAAATTCCAAATATATCAATCGTAGTTTGGGTGATATCAAAGCCAATACGCCTGCCTATTTAAAGCATGGGATTTACGTACTGGCGATTAAACGTAACGATGAAACCCAAAGCTTGAGTGATGATACCGTGCTGCAACAAGGTGATGTCATCACCGTTTATGGCACCAAAAGTGACCTTGATCGTTTAGTCAAAGAAGCAGGTACAGCACTGCCAGAAAGCTTAAAAACCGACTGGATTTTCCATGGTGCAGGTCTGGTTGTCGGCTTACTGATCGGTCTGTTTGTAATGCGTATTGGCGATGTCCCTCTAACACTGGGTGCAGGTGGCGGTGCGCTACTCTCAGGCCTTCTATTTGGTTGGTTACGCAGTCGCAATCAGGTTCATGGCAACATGCCTTTAGCCGCATCACAACTGCTTAAAGATTTGGGTCTGGCAGGATTCGTGGCTGCAGTTGGCTTGCAATCAGGTCTACAAGCCATTCAAACCATTAAAGATAGTGGTCTGTCCCTATTTATGATTGGTGTTGTGGTTACCTTAGTTCCACTGATTCTGTCCATGCTTTTCGCACGCTACGTGCTGCGTTATGACAACGTTGCGGTTATGGCAGGGGCATTATCAGGTTCACGCAGTGCCAACCCAGCCTTTGGTGCGATTTTAGATAAAGCAGGAAATTCCATTCCCACGGTTCCATTCGCCATTACTTATGCACTGGCAAACGTATTCTTGACCTTGCTTGGCCCCCTCATCGTCGGCCTTGCCTAAAGATAATTTGTATTCAATCACTTATTGCGTCAACTATAATTAAGGAGACTTCCCATGGGGAACGTTGATTATTCAAAATACTCAAAACTCAGTCCATTCGAACTCAAGGATAATTTAATCGAACTTGCCCAAAGCAAAACAGACAGAATGATGCTGAATGCAGGACGCGGCAATCCGAACTTTTTAGCCACCATTCCACGTCGGGCATTCTTCCAATTGGGGCTATTTTCAACCACCGAATCAGAGTTTTCGTTCTCTTATATGCCTGAAGGCTTAGGCGGCTTCCCTCGCCCAGTTGGTCTGCAATCTCGCTTCGATAACTTCATTATGCACAATCGGGATAAACCTGGTGTGGTCTTTCTCGGCAAAGCCATTTCCTATGTCCGAGATCAGCTTGGCTTAGACCCAGATGCTTTTCTACTGGAAATGGTCGAGGGAATTTTAGGTTGTAACTACCCTGTTCCAGACCGAATGTTGCGCATCAGCGAATCAATTATCAAAGAATATATATTGCGTGAAATGGGCGTCCAAGGGATGCCTAAAGAGGGTTTGGACTTGTTTGCTGTCGAAGGTGGAACGGCGGCAATGGCCTATATTTTTAACTCTTTAAAAGAGAATAAAATTATTGCCAATGGCGATCGGATTGCAATTGGCAGCCCCATTTTCACACCCTATCTAGAAATTCCAAAACTGAACGACTATCAGCTAGAAGAAGTCCTCATTGAAGCCGATCCAAACCTTGGTTGGCAATATCCTGAATCTGAACTACGAAAACTGGAAGACCCATCGATTAAAGCCTTCTTCCTCGTCAATCCAAGTAACCCTCCTTCAGTAAAGCTGAGTGATGAAGGCTTGGCAATCTTGGCTGATATCGTGAAAAAACGACCTGGCCTGATTATTTTAACGGATGATGTGTACGGTACTTTTGCAGACAATTTCAAATCACTGTTTGCGATCTGCCCAGACAATACCATTTTGGTCTATTCATTCTCGAAATATTTTGGGGCAACCGGTTGGAGATTGGGCGTGATTGCGCTCTCAAACAATAATATTCTGGATCAAAAACTGGCGGCACTGTCGAAAAAAGACAAGAAAGAACTGGAAGAACGCTATTCATCTTTAACTACCGATCCAGCCAAGATCAAATTTATTGATCGTCTGGTCGCGGATAGCCGCAATGTGGCCCTCAACCACACGGCGGGTCTTTCTACACCACAGCAAGTACAAATGATCCTGTTTGCCCTGTTCAATATGATGGATTCGCAACAGAACTATAAAAAAGCAGTCAAATCCGTGGTGCGTGAACGTGATGCGGCTCTATATCGTCAATTGGGGGTTGCAGTCCCATCTGATCCAAACTCAGTCGATTACTATACTTTGGTGAATTTAGAAAATACCTCTCGAACCCTCTATGGCGATGAGTTTGCAGATTGGGTCATGAAAAATAAGAATCCGACCGAATTATTATTCCGCGTTGCTGATGAAACAGGTGTGGTGCTCTTACCTGGTTCTGGCTTTGGGGTACAGCATCCTTCTGCCCGTGCGTCATTGGCCAATCTGAATGAATACCAATATGCTGCCATTGGAGACTCGTTAAGACGTTTTGCCGAAGAAGCCTATCAAGAGTACTTAAAAACCAAGAAAGGCAAAAAATAAATCCGAATCAATGTTCATGATCAATAAAAAAAGCAGCTTCAGCTGCTTTTTTTATACTTTCAGAATCAAAATTTTAAATTAAAGATCAAGTACCAGCTTTTTACCTTTAGCCCGCGATACACAGATCATCATCGATTGCTGTGAGGCTTTTTCATCATCGCTCAGATATTGGTCAAAATGCTCAGCTTCACCTTCCAGAATCGTCGTTTCACACGTGCCACAGACTCCTTCACGGCATAAACATTCCACATCAATATTGAGCAATTCAATTGCTTGTAAAATGGTTTGATTGCCTTGCACTTCGACTTGCTGATTGGATTTTGCCAAGACCACCGTAAATGCTTCACCTTCTTCGGGTATCGTAGATGCAAACTGTTCCCAATGGATATATTCATCGCGGTAACGATGGTAATTACAACGATCGATCACCGCATCAATCATTGGTTTAGGTCCACACACATAGACGTGCGTGCCTTTCGGTTGAGCGCCAATCAGTTGATCGAGGTCCAGACATTTTCCATCCGAATCGATATAGCTAAAAATATGTTCAGCATGTTTTTGCTTGAGTTCTTCCAACAGTGCCGCATGCTCTGGTGAACGGTAGGCATAATGCAATTCATAGTCGACACCACGCGCAGCCAACTCATCCATTTGTGGTACAAATGGCGTAATCCCAATTCCACCCGCAATCAAAATATGTTTCTCACCATCTGCCGCCAATGGAAATAGGTTCTTGGGTTCAGAAATCAGAATTTCACAGCCTTCATTGCACTGATCATGCATATAGACTGAACCACCTTTACCTTCAATATCTTTACGGACACAGACTTGGTAAGTTGATAGATCTTGAGCACAGCTCATCAGTGAATAGGCATTGGACAGTTGATCATTCATTTTCACAATGATATGACTGCCACCATTGAATTGAGGGAAATTTTGTCCGTCCTGACGTTTAAATGTAAACCGTTTGATCAGTGGTGTTAGTTGTTCTACCCGTGTGACCACTGATGCAAACATTTCATAATGACTAGCCATGTCTAAATCCTCTTTACCGCCTGCTGCTCATCTAAGCATTTTCTAATTTTAAGTGCATATTGCCTGTTGACCCTCGGTGAAGAGAGTCCTCACAGGCATTGTTGCTATAACCCTAAACACATATATTTAATAGTCATAAACTCTTCTAAACCGTATTTTGAACCTTCACGGCCAACACCAGATTGCTTAACGCCACCAAATGGCACCACTTCATTGGAAATCGCGGTTGAGTTCATCCCGACCATGCCATATTCCAGCTGTTCAGCGACACGCCAAATCCGTGAAATGTTTTCGCTATACACATAAGCGGCCAAACCAAATATGGTATCGTTGGCTTGCGCTACCACATCGGCTTCCTCAGTAAAGCGAATCAACGGTGCCACAGGCCCAAAAATTTCTTCCTGAACAATATCCATCTCACGAGACACATCAGTTAAAACTGTCGGTTCAAAGAAGGTCTGACCCAAAGAATGCTGTTGACCACCACAAGCGACTTTTGCACCTTTGCCACAGGCATCATCAATCAATTGTTTTGCTTTCAGTACCGCCTTGTCATTGATTAACGGTCCGATCTGTACATTCTGTTCCAGACCATTGCCGATTTTGAATTTCTGTACCTCTTGCACAAATTTCTCGGTAAATGCTTGATAAACCTTGTCATGCACATAGATTCGATTAGCGCAGACACAGGTTTGACCTGCATTGCGGAACTTGGCAAAGATTGCACCTTGTACCGCTTTATCCAGATCTGCATCATCAAATACGATCAATGGTGCATTGCCACCCAGTTCCAACGCCAACTTCTTAATGGTGCCTGAGCATTGCTGCATCAATAAACGCCCCACTGGTGTAGAACCGGTAAAGGTCAATTTTTTGACTTTTTCATGGCTGCTAAAGACCGAACCAATGTCTTGTGATTTGCCTGTAACAACATTAATGACACCCGCTGGGATGCCAGCCATTTCCGCCAGTTTGGCAAGCGCAAGTGCGCAATACGGCGTTTCATTGGCAGGCTTAATTACGATGGTACAGCCCGCAGCTAACGCAGGTGCTGCTTTACGGGTAATCATCGCAATCGGGAAATTCCACGGCGTAATCGCAGCCACCACACCGACAGGTTCTTTGGTGATAATAAAACGCTGTTGGCTATTGGTGGTTGGAATCACATCGCCATAAACACGCTTGCCTTCTTCGGCAAACCATTGAATAAATGAAGCCGCATATTTCACTTCACCCAAAGCTTCAGCTAAGGGTTTACCTTGTTCAATGGTCATGATTCGCGCCAGTTCATCGGCATGTGACAAAACCAATTGATACCAAGCCAATAACAGGTCTGCACGTTTTTGTGCAGTCAAGCCTTTCCATTCAGCTAAAGCCTGATACGCCACTTCGACTGCTTCGGTGGCTTCGTCTGCCCCCATATTGGGAATAACGCCAATTTCTTCACCTGTTGCAGGGTTGGTCACAGCAATGGTGGCATCGGATTGTGCACTCACCCATTGACCATTGATCAGTCCGCGTTGTTGAAATAACGGACTTGCTTGCAAACTTGACATGTCATGTTCCTATCGATTGAAAGCAAGGTACGGCCTGATCACCGCACCTTAAATTATCTGATGCCTGAGACAGAATTACTTGTGATGTTGCGCAACCAGATTCTGGAAATAAGCAATACCATGTTCACTGATTCCCGAACGTTGCTTGTCGGTCATGATACGCCCCTGACCACGATAACCCCGTGATTTTAAACCACGTTGTACACTTTCAACCAGTTCAAGATCTTCAGGGCGGAAGACATTGCGATACCATTCAATCAAATCTTTCTGATCTTGGGTCAACTCTTCATTGGTAAAGAAAATGTCATAGTGCTGCAAAGTAGTTTCCGCATCCATCGGGAACTCATAAATCACGGTCATGAAGTTTGCACCCGGTGGTACGTTAAACATGGTGCACGGCCACGTCCAGAAACCACTAAAGGTCGGGTCTTTAACCGATGGATCAAGCTTGAATGATTTTTCTGAAGAACGTGCATAACCATATTGCAGCGTCCAGTTTTGATGCGTGGTGTGCCAGTATTTATCCACCTGTACTGAATCAGCAAAACCCGGATGTGCTGGACCACAGTGATAACATTCTAAATAGTTATCCACGATTACTTTCCAGTTGGCAGGTGTTTCCGTGACGAAACGTGCAGCCAGTTTCAAGTCTTTGATGACTGCACAAGCTTCATTCAGTTTTTGTGCAAACTCAGGCAACTGATCTTCAACACAAGTGGCATTTTCATCCATATTGATAAAGACAAAACCGCCATATTCTTCCACTTTTAATGGCACCATGCTGGAGTTTTGCTTGTCGAAAGACTCAACATGATCACAGTTACGTGCCAATGCCAAACTACCATCCAGCTTAAACGTCCATGCATGATACGGACAGGTAATCACGTTTTTCGCTTTACCACTACCACTTAACAATTCATGACCACGATGCGGACAGACATTATAAAAGGCACGTAATACGCTATCTTTGCCACGAATCACGATAATATTTTCACCAATTACCTTACGGGTAATATAGTCATTCGCTTGGGCAACTTCACTGCCATGTGCCACGCAAATCCAGCTTTTCGCAAAAATTTCTTCTTTTTCACGCTCAAATACCTGAGATGAGGTATAGAACACTTTTGGAAAGGTCCATGCCACATCTGGGTTTGAACAGAAATCTTCTGGTAATTTTTCAACTGCATTCATGGTTTTACTCCATT
This sequence comes from Acinetobacter gyllenbergii, assembly GCF_001682515.1. Classification (NCBI taxonomy): domain Bacteria; kingdom Pseudomonadati; phylum Pseudomonadota; class Gammaproteobacteria; order Moraxellales; family Moraxellaceae; genus Acinetobacter; species Acinetobacter gyllenbergii. The sequence continues at coordinate 633,035 of NZ_KV575261.1, forward strand.
AAACTGTTTTGTCCTAACGACCGTTTTATCAAAATTGGCTGATGTTCAAATCACTTGAACATTTGCTTTAACGAACTCAGCATGTGCTGATATAAATCCTGCACTACAGGACAGTCCCGTACTAAACGTAAACTGCCATGCAGTAATCCTTTGCCGAGATAAAACTCGGCGGCAATATTGGCTTGCTTTAACTTGTCCACAAAAATACGTCCGTCATCACTTAGTGGATCGTATTCAGCCACCGCAACAAAGCTACGTGGCATATCACTGAACTCTTCTGCCAACAGCGGTGCTAAACGTGTGTCCTGCCAATCGCTTGTATTCGGTGCATATTCCTTCAGGTAATAATGCATTTCCTCGAGTGTCAATAACGGCGCCTGTGCATGCTGCTCGCAAGACGCGGTATCAAAACTGCTGCCCAAACAGGGATAAATCAAGGCCAAACCACAGGCCTGCACACCTGTATGCTGTAGCTGAACTGCCAGTGCTGCAGCTAAATTGCCGCCTGCACTATCTCCTGCTAAGGCAATCTGCGTTGGATCAATGTTCCAGTCTGCGCCATGCTCACGTAGCCATTGATAGACCGTTTCACAGTCTTCATAAGCGGCTGGAAAATGATGTTCTGGCACCAACCGATAATCCACACTCAGGACTGCAACATTCAGATCACGACATAAATAGCGAGTGATAAATTCATGTGAATCCAGATTTCCCAGCATCCAGCCACCACCGTGAATAAACAGCACGCAAGGCCAACCAGCAACAGGGGCCTCACCCAAGGGTGAATACAACCGAACATTGACGGGATGGGTGGCATGCACAACGGTTTTATCTTCAATCTTCACCGTACCATCGCGAGGTAAAGTGTAGTGCTGGCACATGGCATCATAGGCTGCACGAATTGAATCAATATCGTTATCCGCTGCTGAATAAATGCTGCACCAGTACACCAGACTTTGCATTTCTTCACTTAATTCATAGCGCATGTTCGGTTGCTGTGTCATGACAATTCCTTTTGACTACTTTTATGTGCCAGTGCGGTTGCCGCAATATCAATCTGCATCTGTTGATTTGGGTCAGTATGCTCAAGCGCTTCCAAGTCATTAAAGCTATTCTGCTCGATCAAATGCGATGGCACTTTGGAATAATCCTCAATCAACCATTTCACCAAGCCATAGGTCTGTACCAGAATAATCACAATAAACGGTAAGGCAGTCACAATGGTGGCAGTTTTCATGGTATCTAAAGGTGCTTTAGAGAAAATCATCGCAATCGGCACTAGAGTTAACATCAGACACCAAAACAAACGCGCATTCGGAGATGGATCTTGCCCTTCACTTAGGCCACGGGTACAGGTTGCAGAAACCGCATAGCCCACCGCATCCATATGTGCTGCAAGGAAAATCACCATAATGCCAAGGAACAACCACATCATCAGCTTACCTGCTGGCAATAAACCGAGCAGTTGACCAATCGCCACTTCACCGCCCTGTTGGCTCAAGATTTGCGGCACATTGACCATGCCGTGAATGAAGCTGTGAACGCTGTAATTTTCAAACACCCCAAAGATGAACCATAAACCAACGCTACCGCCGATGACCATGGCAAGAATCACTTCTTTAATGGTGCGTCCTTTAGATACACGAGTCACAAACAACGCCACACCAGGTGCATAAGAAATCCACCATAACCAATAAAATACAGTCCATTCACGGGTGAACTTTCCATCGCCCATCGGATCGGTAAACAGACTCATATCGACAAAGTTGGTCGCCATCAGGCCAAAGCTCATCAATGAATTATTCATAATGAATTGAGTTGGTCCAAAGCACAGCACATAGATCGCAAACAGCACCACGCCCAAACACACCATATGACTCAAACGCTGCATGCCTTTATCCATACCAACATAAGAGCTGAGTGCGAATAGTACCGACACCGCCAAGATAATGATGACTTTGGTCATGAAGGTATTCGGAATACCCGTGAGTTGCGACAGAATGTTGGTAAAAGTGACCGCTGTCAGTACCAGTGAAATGGTCAAAGCACCAAACATACACAGCAAAAACATCAAGTCGACCACACGTCCAACGGGACCTGTCGCTTTAAAGCCAGTGACCGCTTCGACCATTGAGGCTAAGCTCAGGCCTTTATTCTTTCTGACATGGTAGCTGTAACACAGTGAAATCGATGCCAAGGCATAAATCGACCACGCACTTAGACCAGAGTGAAAGAAGGAATAAGCCACACTGTATTTCAGGGCTTCTGCCGATTCAGGGGCTAAATTCAAACCCGGGGTCTGATAATAATAGGCCCAGTCTAAAAAGCCCCAATACAGGGTTGAAGATCCAATCCCCGACAAAATGAACATGAAAATCCATGACATGGTGCTGTATTGGGGCTTCCCCTCACCAAGCTTGATTTTGCCGTATTTACTAAAGGCCAAACCGAAGGTAAAAATAATTGATAAAAAAGCAAATAATAGGACTGGCGTGGTAAACACCGACGTGGTCCACTGCATCCATTTTGCAGCCAGTTGTATTGATTCAGAGGAGTAGATTGCTAACCCAGCCACCGAAATAAATACAACGGCAAGACTGGTGATCGCAAGCGTCTTATCTGTATAAGGCTTTGTAATTTGATTATCCATATCTATTCAATCCATCTCGGATAGTGACTATTCCCTCAGGGGTACTTACTCCATCGCGAATAAATCCATTTTTTGCTGAGTCACACAGGATGCAATCGCATCACCCACTTCATAAGTCTTGGCAGTACCACCGACATCAGGCGTTTTCGGGCCATGTACCAACACATGCTCAATCGCCTGCATAATCTCTTGTCCTGCCTGAATCACCTGCTCATCTCCATCTGCCAAGAAATCCAGCATCATGGCACCCGACCAGATCGCCGCAATTGGGTTGGCAATTTGTTGTCCGTAAATATCTGGTGCTGAACCATGTACAGGTTCAAATAGCGAAGGAAACTTACGTTCAGGGTTGAGGTTGGCTGAAGCCGCCAAACCAATGGTGCCGGTACATGCAGGGCCTAAATCCGACAAGATGTCACCAAATAAATTCGATGCCACCACCACATCAAAACGCTCAGGCTGTAAGACAAAACGTGCCGCTAAAATATCAACATGTTGCTTATCTGCCTTGATCTGCGGATAATTTTTGGCCATTGCATCGACACGTTCATCCCAATACGGCATGCTGACTGCAATACCATTAGATTTGGTTGCAGCCGTGATTTTTTTAGCCTCACGCTGATCCGCAAATTCAAACGCATATTTTAAAATACGATCGACACCATGACGGGTAAACACCGCTTCCTGCAACACAAACTCACGATCGGTGCCTTCAAAAGCTTTACCACCAATCGCTGAATATTCACCTTCGCTGTTTTCACGTACCACATAAAAATCGATATCGCCGGGTTGTTTGCCAGCAAGTGGGCATTTCACCCCAGGCATTAACCGAACAGGGCGTAAATTCACATACTGATCAAAACGACGACGGAACTGCAGCAATGATCCCCATAGTGAAATGTGATCAGGCACCTTTTCAGGCCATCCCACCGCACCAAAGAAGATTGCATCATATTCCTGCAGGACCTCAAACCAGTTATCCGGCATCATTTTGCCGTGTTCAAGGTAGTAATCACAGCTGGCCCAATCGAAGCTATCCATTTGAACTTGAATGCCATATTTGTCTGCTGCTGCCTTTACAACCTTGATGCCTTCTGGTAGAACTTCTAAACCAATCCCATCACCCGCAATCGTGGCAACTTTATACTTTTTTGCCATAACGCTCCCTTACACCTTTGGTTAATATCCTTAGCTGTAAACATGCTGTTTTCAGCAACAATGATCAATAAGAAAACTATCACCCCAATGGACACGGATCGTGAATAATCTACCTAACCTATCGGATTTAAAGGTTTTTTGCACAGTCGCAAAACGCAAGAGTTTTGTCGATTCAGCTGAGGAGCTGGGTGCTTCACCTGCATTTATCAGTAAACGCATCAACATTTTAGAAACCAACCTAAATTGCAAACTGTTCCATCGCAGCACCCGCCATGTCAGTTTGACCGAAGATGGCAAACTGATTTTGGATCGAGTCTCGAATATTCTGGATGAGTTTGATGAAATCAGTGAGCTGGTGAATAACCCCTTAAGCACGCCCACAGGTCATCTCGACATTGTCAGCAGCTTTGGTTTTGGCCGTAAACATGTTGCGCCCATCTTGTCTAAATTGATGACCATGTATCCCAAACTGGAAATTCAATTCGATACCATCGACAACACCAAAGACCTGATTCAACATAGCATTGATCTAGATATTCGCATTGGCAACGACATTGCCCCGAATATGATCGCGAAAAAACTGGTCTCAAATTTTCGAATTTTCTGCGCAGCACCCAGTTATCTGTTAAAACATGGCATGCCTGAAAGTCTGGAAGATTTACGCAACCACGATTGCCTGACCATCAGTGAGCGTGACCAATCCTCAGTATTATGGAAATTACGTCATCCTTCGGAAGATCGGTCGGTACATGTCACGCCGCGCTTTATCTCCAATAATGGCGAGATTATTCATCAACTGGCCATTGAAGGACATGGCATTATCTTACGTTCAATCTGGGATGTCGCCGATGAACTAATTAGCGGTGAATTGCAGCATATCTTGCCTGAATACTGGCAAGATGCCGATGTTTGGGCAGTGTATCCTTCGCGCTTAAAAAGCTCGTCTAAACTACAGACCTGTATCTTGTTTATTCAGAATGAATTGATCAACCGCTTACAACATGTTCAGAATCTGACTCGAGGTCAGTTGATCCAGCCGATTGAGCCAATCAATCCGAATACGGAAAAAGTCTTTTTATAATCGCGATAAGCTGCCTGCTTTCTTTTTTCACCAACATCATGCACATTAGCGAGATCATGAATCAGCAGGCAGCCTATGAGCACGGCAATATTTGTCCTTATTTTAATCGCAGCGGTATGCCATGCCACATGGAATGCCATTGTAAAAGCAGGGACAAATAAGTTTTTAACCACGGTATTGGTCACTGCATCAGCAGCAGTTTTAGCAGCGCTGCTCTTGCCCTTCTTCCCAATGCCGCACAGCGATAGCTGGCCTTATATTCTGGCTTCAACGGCAATACAAATTCTGTATTTTGGCATGGTGGCTAAAATCTATCGCGTTGCCGATATGGGGCTGACCTACCCCTTAATGCGTGGCACAGCGCCGCTGATTGTGGCAATTCTAGGTACATTTTTGCTGCATGAAAAACTACAGTTCAATGCATGGCTTGGCATCATCACCATTTCCATCGGCATTTTATCGATGATTCTGGCTGCTCCCCAAACGGGACGTAAAGGTATTGGTCTGGCTTTGCTGAATGCCGTCTTGATTGCAGGATATACCTTGCTGGATGGTCATGGGATTCGCCTGTCTGGTTCGCCAATTGCTTATATCCTGTGGAGTTTCGTGCTGTCTGGTCTGATCTTTTTTATGTTTGCATTGAGAATGCAATATCGTCAGATGGGTGCATATTTCCGTCGTAATTGGCATTTGGGCTTAATTGGTGGCATCGGTTCATTTTTCTCTTATGGTTTGGCGCTATGGGCAATGACGCTTGCACCTGTTGCGATTGTTGCCGCACTAAGAGAAACCTCAATTCTATTTGCCACACTGATCTCAATCTTTATTCTAAAAGAACGCATCAATGCGGTACGGATTATCTCCTCATGTCTCATTTTAGTTGGTGCTTTAATCTTAAGAACCGCCTAAACGAAAAAAGCCAGTCTATCGCAAACAGACTGGCTCATTTTCAACGCTGAGTTTAGAAGTAATAACCCAACGATAAATAGAACAATTTATTCCATTGATTGCTGTCACCTTGAGCAAGGCCATCCGCACCACTGCCCGTCATTGGGTCATTTCGACTCCAGATATATTCACCCTGTATGCCGACTTTTTTATAATTAAAATACAAGCCTGCAATTAAACGATCCGAATCTTGATAACCTGACTCATCTTTATAAAAACGGCTATACGAGACATAGGGTTTAATATTTTCTAACTGATGGAATGGCTTGGCAAAGGTGTAATTAATTTCATTGGCCATATATTTGCCTTTGTTGGCCACCTGATAGGGATAATCAAATGCACCAATGGTCGAACTTTTTGGTAAAAGGTCATCTGCATTTTTAATGTCCTGCTCTCCTGCCAAGAACAACCATTGCCATGCCTGATAGTTGGTGGTACTAAAAATGCTCCATGTACTACGATGCCCGTCTTTATTGGTACGATTATTTTCCAATTCCGAATACCAGTAAGAGCCGCCAATTTCCGTGGAGAAATTCTGAGATTGATCGAGCTCAAACTTTCGAGATAAGCGCGTCACCCACATATTCTTTTCATCAATATCGGTACCTTGGGTCAAATCATCGGCTCGAACAAAGTTACCGCTATAACGACTTGAATCTTTGGAGGTGCCTTTGTAATTACCACCATCAGTCGGGTAAAAACCGAGAATGAAGTTATACAGATTGTCCTTAAACTGATACTTCACTCCAAGATTTTGGATATCTTCCAGTCCAACGGTATTCAGCAAAGTTTCATAATAGCTATTACCCCAGAGTCGCCCGAAGCCAAAATCAACCGACTGAAAACCGACTGTCAGTCGTTGCTGATCTGAAAACTTATAGCCTGCCCAAGCATCTTTTAAAAAGAGTGCATCACATAAGCGGTCATATTGGTAGCAACGCACATCCATCGATGCAATCCAGTCTGGGTTTTCATAACTGAGTACCGCTTTGATATCTGCCAGTCGCCAGTCATCGTTTTTGGAACCTTCATTGGCTTCGACAATATAGTCTTTATGGATATAGCGGGTACGGATTGCGCCTGTCAGTTTCAGTTCACCCGCTTGTGTTTTCGGATCACCGATACTGAAATCGGCAGCCAAGACTGGCGTATTTGCCAAGATACCCATTGAACCCAAGAGAAATAGTGCTTTTTTCATTGTTGTACGTCCTTGTTTAACCTCATAAGAAAATGAAGAAATTCATGCAGACAAACAACGCTTAAACTATAAAGTCGGTCTTTACAGAGTGTGTTTAATGAAACAGGTTTAGAAATGCTGAAGCTATCTACACGTAAATCTAAAGGTTTAATTCATGCAATAGATAGCTTTAGCTCTTTTTTATGGTTTAGAAATTTACAGTAGAAATCTCTTCTACAACCTTTAATCCTTGCTGCGTTTTTTTAACCGAGTACATATTCAAATCCATTGATGAGGCTAAGCCAAATTGAAGCCGCGTGCTCAAAAGAATTGAAATGTTACTGCTGTCATTTATTAACTGTGGCTCGAGTATCTGTAGATGATCTGCGAACTCTTGTGCGAAAAATGAATTATTAAGCTTTGTTAGATCATTGATCTGCACATCGAATAAAATGAGTTGAGCCTCTGATTCTTCTTCCGTTTCTGAAATCCGTTTTACATGGATAATTTCTGGTTGACTGTTCTTAAACTTTTTAATTTCAACAGTATTATTACGGTCAAACAAATTGAAAGACGAAATTCCAATACCTAAACCCACCAACGTAATCAATGCTGCAAAAATCTTATGCTTAGGCCACATCTCTGGAACTTGCTGTTCTTGATCATCTTTTTTAAAATTAATCACCATTGAACCCGCAACGAAGTCATGAATGGAACGGCGGTTTTGTCGGTTAAAAATATAAAAATAAATAAGCAAAATTTGTAAGCAGGCCAACAACAGATTGAATAATTCAGATAATAGTAAAATCGGAAAATAACCACTTAATGACATAAGGCATGATGGCGCGAACAAGATGGCTGAACGAAGCAATGATGGGATTACAGCAAGATCTTTCCCATGTATGCCAGCCACTCTGATTTTTAAAAGCTGTTTGCCAAAAGTTTGTCCAGAGTGTAAATGACTGTTTAACAAACCAAAATATAAAACAACAAAGAAATATCCAATAAAAATAGATATAACTGGGAATTGATGCAAAAAATTAGATAAAAGTCGAATCGTACTCCAGCAGAAACCTCCTACCAGTAATAAATCAATAAGAAAAGCGAATGATCGACGCCAAAAACCAGCAATATAAGAAAATTTTACAGAAGACAAAACATACCCTTTATATTTAATTAAAATTTTTAACTTTAGCTATCAAACTAAAATTTCAAGATTATATAATAAATCCGAATAAAATACATTAATGAAGCATCTCACCCAAGGCTTTTATATTCAAAAACTCTTCATCTGTATATTTCATTTTAGCCAATAAATTTTGATCACTGATTTTTCGTTTATACTGTTTATATATATTAATATTATTTTTATTCAAAAATTCAACATACTCACCGCCATTTTCATTGCGATGGAATTCAGCAAAAAATAAAACTGTATAAAAATCTTGTTTTTGAGTATCACTCAAATCCTCTAGTAACACATCTACGTGATTATAGAACTCAGTATAAGTTAGGTTTCCACAAAAAATATTCTGATCAATACGACGGATTGCTTGCTGTACTTTTATATCATAGCTGAGTTCCACCACTCGCTTATTAAAATTATGGATGCATGATTTTTCCTCTAATAAAGAACAACTTGACAGAGGAACAAACATTAGAACAATGAGTAATATCTTCATGTGCTTTGGTATTTCTTTCTCTAACAGAAAATTAAACATAAAATACAATAACTTATAAAATTAATTTTCATCATTTAGCTCATCAAACTTAGTTTTTGCTTCAATATTTCTAAGAAGATGAGCTTTCCATAACTAAGCTTTAGCTTCTGCTAACACTTCAATTTTATCTCTATTTAATAAAATAGTAGATAAAGAAAATACTAGAAAAATTAAAAGAAAATTCAAAACAATCAATCCTTAAATATTTATAATTATAGGATAGCTTTCTTAATCAACTTTTGTACAGGCTATATTACTCTGGCATTTTTTATCCCAATATTCATAGCCAGTAAGATCATCGGCCGCTTTGTAATAGAGTCTAATATTGTAGATTGCATTGGTGTCGCCATTTTCTGCCATTTCCTGAATAATATCTATAGCTTTCCCAACATCTCTTTTAACACCATAGCCTTTGTAATATAAGGTAGCTAACTGAATTTTAGCAAAATCATAATCTTGTTTTGCAGAAGCATCGTACCAGTAAAAAGATGTTTTATAATTCTGCTTCACTCCCTCACCATAAAAGTACATTTGCCCCAAATTGAATTGAGCATCTGGATTTCCTAAACTAGCAGCTTTACTATAGTAAGAAAGTGCTTTATTTAAATCTTTCGCAACATATTCTCCATTGTTATACATAACACCTATAAGATTGATTGCTGGGGCATAATCGTTAGATGCTGCTTTTTTTAAGATTGAAAAAGCTTCAGCCCCATGATTACTTTCGAGTCTTAATCTACCTATATTATATACAGCAGGAGTGTAATCATTATTGCCCGCTTCAGCATATAAGCTAATTGCTTTCTTCATATCCTTGTTGACATGTAGACCATTTTCATAAAAATAGCCCATTTCATTTTTTGCAAAATCACTTTTATAATGAACCAAATTGTTAAGCGTATTATATGCTTCTTTATAATTTGATTGACTCATTTCTTTTTCATATTTTGAAATGAGTTTATTTTCTTCTACTTTAGAAATACTTCTCTCATTGTTCGAGCTACAAGCACCAGCTACAACAATAATTAAAATAAAACAAAATTGATATTTCATAAGTTTAACCGTATAAAATTTAAAGAAAAAACATCATGAATGAGCTTACAACTATCACAAAGCCAAAAAACATTGATAACTTAACATAAGACCATAATTTTTTATGTTGCTCTATCACCACCATTGCGGATTTAAAATCTAAGCCATAGAATAACCTCCTTTCTTCAAAAAAATTTTTTAAATTTTTATATGAAAACCAGAAAATAGTATTAACAAAAATAATAGCTAAAATTATCGTTTCAATATTAGCAACATTAATTTTTTTGTTTTTATACAAGTCACCATAAAAAATACTTTTTAAATCTTCATTTTTATTCACATATCTCGATGCTAATTGATGGAATATAGCCCATAGTACAATAGATATTATTAAATAAATCATTAATAATTTTTTAATGAGCATAGCATCAACTATCCAAAATATTTATAAAAGTCTAATTAAAAGGTCGCACTCAAGACAACTTATAAAAAAATTAAAAAATTTTAAAAAATTTTAAAAAAGATAATAAAATTAATTATTTAAATTCAAAAAATCATTAACTTCCACAACCCCTCTGTTATGATTAGAGTCATCTACAGCAATTTTAATACCCTCATCAGTTCTTAAAATTCTAATATTCCCATTTAAAACTTTACTATCTAGTTCCAGTAATTTTTTTTGAGCTGCACCCAATCCAAACTCTTTTGCTAAAGTATAATAAGCATATGCAAGATCAAAATCTTGCTTTACCCCATCACCTTTTTCATATAATGATGCCAAATTATAAGCAGCACGAGGTTCACTGTTTTCTATTGCTTTTTTATACCAATACACAGATTTCTCAATTGACTTATCAATAACTTCCCCCTTCTTGTACATCGCTGCAACATTAAATTGTGATGGGGCATATCCCTGCTCTGCTGCTTTTAGAGAATATTCAAAATACTTATTGAGGCTTTTTGTTCCACCTGAACCATTGTAGTAGCAGTTCGCTACATTTGCCTGAGCAAGTAGATGCCCTAGATCTGCAGCTTTTTGATAATATTCACATGCTTTCTTTAAATCCTGTTTGAGATAGAATCCATTGAAATACATAAAACCAATCGAGTTTATTGCTTCAGGTATATTTTTCTCCATAGCATTTTTATAGTATTCATATGCTTTTCTATAATCTTGCTCCACACCGATACCATGTGCATATAAACTCCCTAAATTATTTTCGGCAAAACCATTATTATTTTTAACTGCTTGCGTATACCAGTAAATTGCTTTGTTCATATCTTTTTTTTGATCTAAATATCCATTCTCATATATCACGCCCATCAAGTTTTGAGCGATAGCATCGTCTTTTCCAGCTGTAATGACTAATCCGCTAAAGAATTGTTTCTTTTCCTTTTCATCATTACGCTTCATTACCTCATTTATTTTAGATAAATCTATACTTATTTTTTTATCATGAGCTTGACCAGCCTTTACATCACACCCTGTCAAACTTAACATTAATACAAATACAGAAAACAAAAATTTCATTCTTAGTCCTATAGCCCAAGACATATTTTATGAAAAACATTAGCGAACAATTATTATATCTTTTAATTATTGTTAATTATATAAATTAACAATAAAATAAGAAACCATATGTTATAGCAATACTTTCAATTTTGATGAAAAATATTTTCGCTCTTTCTTTTCTTATCTTTTTAGCTTCTTGTGGCAATACCACCAAAGACCCTAGTTCAAATACAGAAAAAGTATATATCTATGACGAAGAAACCAATAAAAAACTTAAACAAGCAGAATACTTTATTGATAATGATCAATATGATAAGGCCTTTTCAATACTCTTGAAGCTTGCCAATCAAGGAAATCCCACTGCACAAAATGATATTGGCGCAAGCTATCAATATGGATTTAATGGTGAAACCAATGAAGAAAAAGCGATCTCTTGGTACACTTTAGCTGCTAAGCAAAATCATGCTGCATCTATACATAACTTAGGATTAATAGAATTTAATAAAGCAAAAAATGAGGAAGATTATCGAAAAGCATTGAATTTTTTCGAAAAGGCAGCAAAATTTGATTCTTATGAGGCTGTTAATTTTATTGGCATATATTATGCTAATGGTATTCTTTTTCCACAAGATTCAGTCAAAGCAGTACGAAAATTTAGGATAGCAGCGGACCATGGCAATGCCTCTGGACAATTTAATTTAGGTCAAGCTTATTATTATGGTCATGGTGTAAAAAAAGATTATAAAAAAGCCTTTGAATGGTACACAAAGTCTTCAGATCAAAACTATGAAACAGCATCAATACAGTTAGCAAATTTATACGCAAATGCTAAAGGCACATCAAAAGATTTGAACAAAGCGATTGGCTTACTCAAACCAATAGCTGAAGATGGTAATGCCACTGCTCAGTATAATTTAGCTATAGCCTATAAAGAACAAAAGAATGAAAAGGAGTTTTTACTCTGGAAAAACAAGTACGATAGAAATCCAGATAAAACAGAATAAATTTTATCATCAGAAGAATTAAAGTATATAAAATATAATTTACGACAATAAAAGTGTGATTTCATACTTTTATTTTATTCACAATTCATTGTAATACTTTAATTTATTGGTTTAATCTCTAAACGATCTAATTCTTTGCAAATATCTAACATCACTTGAAAATTATCTAAATTAGCTACAAATGGAATATATTCGAATAGATTTGCTTTTTTCATATTCTCAAGCATTTTCTGCCCACCTAATACTGCAGGTGGTTCGAACGCATAGATTTCATGGTCTTTTAGCTCACCAAAATTCGCTAAGCAACGTTCAAAAAGAAAATTTTCGTTATTATCATAAATATCAATATCTTCATTTTTCGCTCTAGTAACGATCGTTGCAAGGAAAGTCTTAACATGATCCATTTCATCGAATGAACTATGCACATCAATATTTGGATAAATTCTCAAATTTACGATATCTATTGTCAATTTTGAACTCGTTTTTTTATTCATAACGTACAAATTTCCATATGCTGACCTACCAAATACATAAAAGTCATCATGATTAGTAAAATCAGTATGTTTCAAACACAAATTCAAAATGTCAATATAGTCAGCTGGATTGACCAACCAGAAACCACCATCTTCAAAACCAGCAAAACCTAGATTATCCCAAATATAAAATAAATAGTTAGGATAAGTTTGTTGATATTGAGCTATAAATTCAGTGGTTGGTTTTCTAGCTACTTTAATATTCCTAAAGCGTATATTAAAAAAAACTAGATGATCATTAATTAGCTTGAGCATCTCATCAGATAACATTATGTATATCTCTCTAATTCCATAGTAATTTTAGTTAAGCATGCAACACTTCAACCGAGGCTTTACTATTCATCATATTGCATTATTATCTGGATGATTGATTCTATCCCATGTTTTTCCATTAAACCGAACCAAATACTTATGACTAAGAATCCAAAGTGCTCCTTCTTTTTCCTCCACAGCAATAATTCCTTGTAGGTCACTTAATTCAGGAACAATTGAGTACTCTGAATTTTCGTATTTATATAGCCCCTGCTCTGAGGCTATGTATATAATTTCTTGATAAAATGCTGTACCATAAAAAGTCGAATTTATATGTATATCCTTTAAGTTCTTGAATCCCTCATACATATTTCCTTTCAGAAGCGTACCGAATTGTCCTGAAATTAAAACATTGGTCTCGTCTGGACACAATGTTATTCCATATAAGAATGATGTAGTAAGTGTTTGAGCCTCTACCCATTCATGTCCATTAAAAAATGCAATAAATCCTTCATCACTCTTCACTCCACATATGTATATACTATTATTATCAAATCCATTGATATCATATATACATCTATCGAATGATAGATCATATTTATCTTCTAAGAATGATCTATCTATTTTTTTTACTTCAAGTGGAGCTTCTATAAACTCTAAACCAATAGGCTTCCATTGATTCTGATTATTTTTATACACTTGGCTGCCATCACCACAAGCATATAAATCACCGTTAATTATACGTATACGATTAAATTGTCCATAAATTTTATCTTCTATTTTATGTCTAATCTCTTGATGTTCATTATTATTCTTTTGAAATATGCCAACATCACCCACTTGATCAAGTGATATAATGGAAGGATGACCATCTCTGTCCTGATAAGCAACTGAAATAACTTTCCACCCCTTCAAGTCCAAACATGACCATTTTTGTTGTTCTAAATTTTTATAAATAATTATTTTACTAAAGTAATCCCATGTATCTAATTCATCAATATTTGCCGATAAACAGAAATTATTGGCACTAATTGCACACCCTGTAGTAAAAGTAATAGATCTTTTTTTCATCTCATAATACTCAGATACAACTCTTTGATTCCTGATCGAAGGATATTTATAGATTGAATTCTTACATTCTACCACTGGCTTCGTAGCTACATTCCTAGTTAGGTAATTTTAGCCAATGATAAATTCTCAATGACAAAAGTAATTTCTACATACAAAATTTCTTAATTAGGTTTGCTAATTTTTCTGGACAATTTATTTTAGGTCAAGCTTATAATTATGGTAATGGTGTAAAATAAGATTAAAAAATAAAAAATTAGTTAGCTTAAGTAAAGCTATCCAACCTATCTCTCACAACTATTCACACCATTTTTGTTATAGTACAACCCTATATTCCAAGAGTTTATATCCTCATAAGTAATTTCCTCACCTTTCTTGTTTCTATCAATCAAATCATTAGGATACAAAATCCCAATAAGCTGATAATGACTGAGACAATACAGCGAATAGTTCTCAGAATTCTCTATTTCACCCCACCCATCTGATTTTATTTTATTTTTTATATCATTCATTTCTATCTTTGATAGTTTTTTCTTATCAATTAAAATTGTTCCGGCATGATTTCCAGAGCGCCTAATAGATGGTTCAAAAACAGGATCATAAGATTTAAAATATTTAGATATGATATCTTCAAAATCCACAATTTTAGAATTTTCTCGTTCGCTTGTACAAGATAAAGCAGACAAAACAAGAACCAATAAAAGATTTATTTTAATAAATTTCTTCACTCAAGTAACCATTATACTAAAAAAACATACATTTAGAATATTAAAACACATTTAGTCCAACTTAATTACTGGAATTTCATCTTTAATACAATGCTTAACCCCTGCTTCACTATATGACAATCCAACTGACCACTCATCTATATTTTCATATTTTATTTCCCCACCATCATAACCATAGTGTTTTGCATTTATTGGATACAACACTCCCATGTATATTTTTTTATCAAAACAATATTCAAAAAAACTATCATGACTTGATATTAGCACCCAACCATCATCTTGCAATTTTTTTTGAATACTTTCAAAATCACCAAATGACATTTTTGATTTTTCCACCTCTGCCGTTGCATACTTATTCACAGGCTTATCAATCCAAAATTTCTCTTTCGGGCTGTACTTCCCAAAGTATTTATTAACTACATTATAAAAATATTGATTTTGCTGTTTTTCCTCAGTACTAGAACATGCAGTCAGTAAAACAGATAAAAACAATATTGAAATAACTTTCATAAATTTACTCTTAATATTTAATCTATATTTAAAAATAAAACACTAATCGAAGCACCAGCATCTATTTCTCAGCCAAAATCTATTTCTATTGTTTTATATATGCTGATATTATCTCTAAGAAAATATTAGAATATGTCTAAAGACAGAATTTAAAAACTTGTTCAAATTATCTTTTTAAATTAATCTAATTTAATTACGGGTATCTCATCTTTTCTACATTGATTCACTCCACTTTCTCCATAAGATAACCCTACTAACCAGTCATTAATATCTGTATATTTAACTTCACGCCCTTCAGAGTTGTAATGATGTGGTCGTATTGGATAAAGTATACCTATATGTATTTTCTTACCCAAACAATACTCATAGTAACTATCTTGATCAGAAATAAGTTTCCAACCATCAACTTCCAACTTCTTACGAATATTAGAAAAATCATTTAAAGAAAGATTTGATTTTTTTATTTTAGTAATTGAATATTTACTTTCTGGCTTATCAACCCAATTTTTTTCATTTGGTTGATATTCCCCAAAGTATTGATTAATGACATGTGTAAAATACCTACCTTGTTGAGTTTCGTCAACGCTAGTGCAAGAATAAAGGCATATAGTAAAAATTAAAAAGTAATTTATTTTTAATAATTTCATTATTTTCAATCACAAAACAAGCTTAAACAGACACTTAAATCAATACAACATATAGAACTAATTGAATTTTTCATCCTTACAATAAGAGGTACCATCTTGAATATATTTCAAACTAACTCCCCACTTATCAAGACTACTTGATTTAATATAAAGTTTCTGTCCAAATTTGTCAAAATATTCAACTTTTCTTGGATACAGAATAGTCATTTGATTATAATTATCATAGCAGAATACGTATTGATCCTCCGAAAAATAGACTAATTTCCATTTTTTCTCAATTACTCTTTTAACCATCTCAAATTCATCTAGTGATAAATCTTGCTTTGAAACAAAAATATTGTAATAACTAACAGAGCCCCTCTTCATTCCTTCTTTGAAATCGTAATTATAGTTTTTAAAAATTCGCTCGACCTCCATTTTAACATCAATCTCATTACTGTCATTATTACATCCAAATAAACCGATGCTAAAAGCAAAGATAGACATCAGTTTTATAAATTTTATCATCAAATTAAAACCATATTAAAACCATATTAAAACAATACTAACTATCAATACTATGGATTTTAAATATTAACCTATCTGCATTATAAGATGAGAATGAATGTCTATCTAAGATCCGATCACCAAAAATGTTTCTCCTACTCCACCAGTACCGCCTCTTAAAAAATTATCAACTTTGTCTCCAGCACTTGTTCCACTGCCATTATAAATAAACCCTAAACTACATTGCCAACCAAGTAATTGAGATATTTTCTTAATATCTACATCGGCATTTATTATTCCTTGCATATCTACTTAAGTATATATATGTGCCATCTACACCTATATCTAGCAGTAAGATTAAAAATACTACACCAAATGAATATTCATCTCCATTTACAAACTTATGACTTATCAAAAGAATGGATTACTCCTATGGTAAAATGGAGAATATTTATAAAAATAAATCCATATTACTATATTAAGAATAAATTACCTGCCTTCTAACTCCTTCAGCTTATCCTTTGCCTCAGTATTCCCTTGTAAGCTAGCCTTTTCTAACCATTCTTTAGCTTACTTTACTCCCCCATCTTTTTTATTATTTAATAGAATGAGAGCTAATTGTAATTGTGCATTTTCATGATTTTTATTTGCCGCTAATCTGTAATAATACTTTGATTTAATTAGATTTTTATCACAACCTAGGCCTCTAAAATAAATAATGCCTAAAGCATTTTGCGCAGAAGTATCACCTTGTTCAGAAGCCATTTCAAGCCATCGCTTAGCTTGATCATAATCTTTTGGGTAACCTTCATCACCATTTAAAAAATTTATTGCAACATTATATTGCGCATCAACATTACCAGTTTCTGCTAATTTAAATTCATGACTATTTTCGTACGGGGCACTATTTGTACAAGCACAAAAAAGTAGACTTAAACCAAACAACTGACTACATTTAAGAAAATCAAACATAAAAACCACTGAAACCTATAGAGTTAATTAAATTCTTCATCTTTACAATAAGCTGTCCCATCCTCATCATATGTAAATAAAACCACCCAATTTCCAACATCCTCCCTAGTAAGATATAATTTCTCTGAAAATTTATTGTAATAATTCAAATGCTTTGGATTTATTATTGCCATTCATTGTATCTATTATAACAGTAAACATACTGATCTTGTGATGAGTAAACCAACCTCCAAGTCTTATCTATTTTTAGTTTAACCTTTTCAAAATCAGAATTTAAAAATTCATCTCCTCTAATAAAAACATTACTTGTCACAATATTACTTTTATTTAAACGGCTTTCAAAATCAAAATCATATTTTGAAAAAAACTCATTAGAAATCTTCTCAAAATCTAAAAATCTTTCATCAATAGGTTTATATACCGATGAACTACAACCTGTTAAAACCACTAATAACATTGAAACCATTTTTTTCATAAAGCATTACTCTCCTCTCTACCTGAATATTTACAAAAAATAGTTAAAAAGAATGCAAAATAAGATTTTCTCTGAGTAAAATTTAAAAAATAAGCTAAAATTATTTTTGAAGCTTGTACCCACAATTAGTACACTTTTTAGTATAAATACTAAACCCAAGATTAGATAAACTACCTTCTTTTTTAAAAAAACTTTTATTACAATTCGGGTAAATATTTTCATCAAAAATCAATTTTTTTAATATATATACTATATACTGCCACAATAAAAAAACCTAAAAACACTAAAACATTAAGATCATATTCACTACCAACTACTGTAAAAAGTATAAGTATTATTATAGAAAAAAACTGGTAAGCAACAACTTTTTTGGCTACACTTCTTAGTCTCTCATTAACATTTTCACTCATTATTTTCTCTCCCAGTATTAATTAATTTAATAGGAGCATAATTATGGAACATATTTTCTCCGATGATTATTCCCACATTGTCTCTTGTACAACAATATTTAATCATATTAATACTTACTGTTTTATCTTTTCTTTAGCATTTGATATGCCTTGCTCATATGCTTTATTAAAATAAAACTGAGATAAGCTTTCATTTAACTTATTGTAATTTGGAGATGAATATATAACCCCTAAGTTGTAAGATGCTTGTCCTTTACTCAATTTACTAGCTATTTCAAAATACTTAATAGCCCTATCCACATCTTTAGGGACACCCTTACCATTCATTAAGTTAATACCTGAATTTAGAGCAGCTTCTGCATTATTTAATAATGCAGATTTTTCCCAATAATCATTACAAAGTTTATAGTCTTTTTTTACAACCACACCATCGCAATATATCAACCCTAACTCAAACAGGGAAAGTGCATCATTCTTTTCAGCAGCCCTCTTTAAATAAATCAACCCTTCTTCAGTATTTCCTTCTTCAATATAAATAGAACCTATAGAGCCCATTGCATCAACATCATTCAATTTAGCAGCTTTAAGATAATATTTTTTTGCATTTTCTATATTTTTTTGGACTCCAACCCCAGTATAGTATTTAAAACCCGTATTATACATAGCAGAAATATTTCCATTATCTGCCGATTTTTTTGTCCACTCAAATGATTTTTCAGCATCATAAGTTCCACTCAGCGCTTTAAAGTAAATATCAGCCAATATGAGTTGAGCATCACTATTCCCTTCTTTTGCTAAATTTTCATAAATAGTTTCGAGTCTTTTATAATATTTTTTCTTTTCATCTGAATTTGATGGAGCTGCTTCTGCTTGTGACCTTAATTCTTCTGCTTGTTCAAATGTCATATTTAAATCAGATGATGTATTTGAAGCATTACATGCAGTAATGAAAATACTTACCGTTAGACTCAACAATAATTTATTTTTCAGCACCTTATAAAAACCTCTTGAAAATCCAGCCGAAACAAAAATTTTTTAGAATTCATTAGATCTTCTTGCAAATAGTATAAATGACCTAGTGACTAATAAGTTGGATAAAAATAATTAGCAGCCCTATTTAAATAAAAATTAGTAAGGTCACAATTTCTGATTCTATTTTGCAATCAAATATGAACCCCCACAATAATAACCCACACAATAGCTATCTTTCACATTTTTATTTCAAACCATCAAAACTTAACACATTGAACATTTAAAAAATAGACTAAATTAAAAAAACAAATATTAAATCTCATAAATTATCTCAACATTAAGAAAAATGAAAAAACAAATAAAAACAAAAAAGCAATTTGTATAAAATAAAAAAACCTTATTCTCTTTGCATAAAAATCACAATTGTCAAAATTTTTAAATACTATCCTATAAAGATATTTAGTATGTTTATAACTTTTCAAGTTAAAACCAAAATAATCACTCACAATGCTTTTATTAACAAAATATTTAAACAAATAAAATCTAACTATGCAAAACAAAACAACATATAAAATTAATGAGGATAAAAATAAAAATAAAACAAACCCATCTGACATTTACCCTAACCCCTCAAAAGCAATATAACTATTAAGAAAGCATTTGTTAATTTTTTTCAAAGAGTATTTATCCTAGAGTCGCTCATCAATCTTATCAGAGCAACCTACTTGTAAAAACAAAGAAAATAAGACTATGGGTTCAAATAGATTTATCATAAAATTACTCACATATATCATCGCCCCATTTATTATAACTATAAGATACCGCATCAGAATTATAATCTGTTATATTTAGCTTTCCTCCTTGAAAATCATAAACACCTATTATATTAGGACTAACAATATTAATACTATTATTAGCTCCCAAACAGTAGGTATCTACTCCTTGCCCATGTCCTTTTAATACCCAGCCATCTTTTTCCAACTGACTAATTACTTTTTTTAATTTTTCAGGGTCTTTTTCAAATCTAAAAACGGAAATTTGAACTTCAGTTTTGTGTAATGAGTCTATAATTTCTATATCACTACCCAACAATTCTTTCATTTTATTTTAAAATGGATATTTATCAGAAGGTTGCTCATAAATAGCATCAGTGCAGCCAACTTGCAAAAATAAAATAAATAAGACTATGGATTTAAGTAGAATTTTCATAAAATCATTCGCACAGATCATCGCCCCACTTATCATAAGAATATAAAACAGCATTAACACTATAATCAGTTCTACTTAATTTCCCACCTTTAAAATCATACAGTCCGCCAAAGACAGGAACAACAATATTAACTCTATTATTTAAACCTAAACAATAAGTATCAACTCCTTGACCTTTTCCTTTTAAAACCCATCCATCCTGTTTTAGCAGATTTACTACGCTTTCTATTTTATTCGAGTTCTTTGGTAGTTCAAAATAAGAAATCTGAACTTCAGCTTTGTGTAATGAGTCTACAATTTCTATATCACTACCTAACAATTCTTTCATTTTATTTTCAAATGGATACTTATCTGAAGGTTGCTCATAAATAGCATCAGTGCAACCGACTTGTAAAAACAAAGCAAATAAGACTATAGGTTTAAATAGGTTTATCATAAAATCACTCACACATATCTAATCCCCATTTATTATAGCTATAAGAAATACCATCAATACTATAGTCTGTTATATTCAACTGCCCTCCTTTGTAATCATAAACACCTTTTGATATTGGAACGACAATATTTATTTTATTATTCCGACCTAAACAGTAGGTATCAACCCCTATTCCTTTCCCCTTTAATACCCAACCATCCCTTTGTAATTGCTTAAGTACTCTATCTATTTCATTAGTTTTTTTTGGTAAATCAAAAGAAGAAATTTCTACTTCTGATTTACTCAACGAGTTTACAATTTGAAGGTCATCCCCTAATAGTTCTTTCATTTTCGCTTCAAATGGATACTTATCTGAAGGTTGCTCATAAACACGATGACTACAACCTATTAATAGTGATATAATAGCAATACTTAGACCGAATTTACTTACACTCATATTTAGTCCTTAATAGTTCCTGTAATTGTCCGACCTTGTGCTTCAACACCATAGCCAGCATTAAAATCTGCACCTGGTGTACCTACACCCACTTCTAACCCCTTCATTGTACTTGCTGAAAAATATTTTAGAACCTTTTTATAAATAGTATCTGGACCAGTATCAAGAGGAAGTACAACACCCGCTCGTATCCCCCAGATTCCTCCGCTAGCACTTCCAGCTAACCCTGTTAAAAATTGATCAGTACTGTCTGCTAATGTTTCTTTAGTTGGTTTATTAAAAATATAACCCGCCATACAACTTGCTGAGAACTTACCTTTCAACTTAGAAAGATCCGATGCACCCAGTTTTCGACTACCATCTATCATAGCAATTGCATTACGTCCAATTGCTTTAGCCCCTTTAACCTCGGGCGTTGAAAGTGCGCCAACTTGGAAAACTTTACCATTATGTAAATTGGTGATCTCTGCATAGGCAAAAGGACCTACACCTCCTGAGCAATACACATAATCAAATAAAGGGGCAGCTTTAAGCCTACATATTTCTCCTGTTTTTAACCAACAATCATGATCAACATAGCCTCGATATTCTATGTTTTGAGAGGCTTGTTGACTATATCCCAAAAATGCTCCTCCATAAGCTGGAGATAAACCCTGTGCATCCACCCACAATGTCGGATTAATCACATAAGCATGATGGTTCAAACCTGCATATAAGTCGATTGGATCTTTACTTATATACCTTGCACTATACGGCTCATAATAACGATAACGGTTATAATGCAGTCCTGTTTCATTATCGTAATACTGACCTTGGAATCTAAGATTACTCTGCTCAAATGGATTGTCCTTATTGAGCATTTGAATCTCGAGTGCAGTCCCCCATGTATCCTGAGTAATTTCCCAAACACATTCACCTGCGGCATTACTCAGTGTTTGCGGTGTTCCCACCTGATCACAATGATAAAAAACAGTTTGTTCTAAAGCCACTCGGTTCTTACGTGTATCACTGCTCCAGATCGGATCTTTATAAACTGAATAAGGTTTATTGAGGTATTCGCTATAATCTGGGGTTTCAATCAATTGAATAAAGCCCTGATATCCCGCTTGTATTAACGGTATAAAGCTGTCAGGCTCATAAACATAATGTTTGGTATAGCTATTCTCGGGATGGTTCGAATTTTGACTGGATTCCCAAATCATCAAATCACCATCCCAACCAAATAAAGTGAAATCTTGGTTTGATGATTTCTTATATAAACGACGGCCAAAGACATCATAGCCATACTCAGTCACTTTTCCATTATTTTCACTACGAACCAAGCGATTAAGATTGTCCCATGTTAGCTTAAGTGTTTTACCTGCTTTACGGGTTTCAACGACATTACCTTGTGCATCATATTGGTAATGTTTCCCCTGATAGCTTTTAATAAGATTATTTTTAATTTGAACTGTGCTTGATACTGAAACAGGATCAATTAAATTACCAGCAGGATCAAACTTAAAACTTTCGTTTTTGTGCTGGCTCTGGGTTGAAATCAAACGTCCAATCGGATCATATTGATAATTCAGCTGTCCTAAACGACTGTCTTCAACTTGGGTGAGCAAATAATTTTTATCGTATTGATAATGTCTATGCGCTTGGTAACGGAGTCGATCTGAGCTTTCTTGCTCAGGCTCAATCTGTTGAGAAATCAGTAGTCCGACATCATTATAATGCTTAGTTTGCATCAAACCATTTGCCAAGAAACGTACCGTTTCACGATGCAAATCATCACGCTGGAAAGAAACAACATCCTGCTGGTTAAACGCAATTCCGTAGATATGTCCTGAACCATAGCTCAGATTCGTCTGCTGTTGTCCATCAGGTCGGATCGTTTTGCTTAAATTACCAAGCTCATCATACTCATAACGAAGTACCGCTGTACTAGACGTTAGATTTGGTATTTTATAATTTAGGTGTTCTCTAACCAATTGACCAAGTGAGTCATGGTAAAAATCTATTTGGCTAAGTGTATTACTCGCACGAATCAGCTGATTATTAAGATTATAATCAAATTTTTCTGTTTGACTTAACCCTGTTTGTAAATGAGTGAATGTCTTAGATGCAACTTGTCCATCAGCATGGTAACCAAATTTTGTCAATAAATTACCTTGGCGAGTTTCATCCACATAACCTTCTTCATTGTACTTAAAATACCGCTCTTCACCATCAAAGGCTTTTTCTTTAATCAATTGACCATATTGATTATAGTCAAATAAATATTCCGCATGATTTTGATTAATCAGTTTCTGAATGCGCCCTTGTTTGTCCCATTGATAACCGATACGATTTTGATTTGCATCAATTCGTTGTTCAAGCAGCCCTGTAGGATTGTAATGATATTGAGTAACTTGCCCTTTCGTATCAGTATATTTAAGTAAACGTCCCTCTTCATCATGGTCAAAATATTCTTTTAACCCATCTGGATAAGCAACTGTCTTTAGCTGTCCTTTGTCTTTGCCATTAGTACTATAGAGAAATTGCACTTCTTGCATATCAGCAGAATTTTGAGAAAGTAATATGCCCTCTTCATCATATTTCCATGTATTACTTTTACCTGAACAATCGGTATAAGACAGCATTTGTCCTTGATCGTTGTATTGGATTTTCTTAACACCACCCTTGGCATCGATCACTTCAACCAACTGATTGTCATTGTTATATTTATATTGAGTGACATGACCTAAAGGATTAATTTCTTTACTGACATTACCTTGTGCATCATATTCCCGTTTCCAGATATTACCTTCTGGATCCTTAATTTCAATTGGCTTGTTATTCTTATTATATGCAAAGCGAATCACACCACCATTCGGCTGTACAATTTTCGCCAGTTGGCCCTGATCATTATATTCTTGTTGAGTTTCTCGACCTTCAAAGTCAATTTGTCGGGTAATACGTTTTTCACCATCACGAGAATACCAAGACTCTCGACCATCGGCTAAACGAGTCCGATAGGTAAAACCATCCAAATCAAAATAATAATAGGTTGCTACATCATAAGCATCGTAAACCGCAACTTGGCGTAAACGTGGATGCCATTTTAGCTTGGTATGGAAACTGCCGTCATCCGCCCATTCTTCAATGGCTTTGGCTTTTGGCAACGTCGATTCATAACGGATATTTTGTCCTCGGCCTGTACGATCAGTATAGCGCGTTAGCTGATGCGCCTGATTATATTCGTATTGACGTGCGTGCCCATTTTGATCAAAAGCTGTGATCAGGTTACCTTGTGCATCATAGTGATAGCGCGCCCAAGGCTCAACTTGATCATCCACAAATACAGCAATAATCTTAACTTGCTCATTAAAGGCAAATTTTAGTTGATGCTGAGCCTGTTCAAATTGAAAATCAATGGCTTGAAGATAAGCAACACCATCTGCCAAAAGGTAACTTAGGCTAATTTTGTCCTTGGTGTTTTCATTGAATTGTTGAATTAAATGATAGGGCTGACCAAAACTAAATTGATGAAAATGAAAACTCCAGTCACCACCAAAATTTAACAGTAAATCCCCATTTTCAATTGGGTGAACCGTCATTCCTTCATAAGGCACAGTGTAAGCCTGTTGCAAAATCGTGGATGGTAAGGCATGTTTACGACCTTTCGCATCAATGAAGATATAGCCTTGTTCTTTTGGCAGAATCACATTGGAAAAAGGCATCATCCAACGAGCGCCCATCATCCCCTGATCAAACTCATCCATTTGCGAGTTATATTGACGGCTAAATACAAAACCAACTTTCGGTAAATAGAAATCAGCATGCTGAACCCGCTCTGCACCAATTGAATAACTGATACTCTTACTAGTCTCTGAACCATCACCTTCACAAGGTGGTGCATTCAACGCATCCGCCTGTAAGCTCACAAACTCCAAGGTATCCCCTTTGGTATGGCGCTCATATTCTCCCGTCTGATTAATCGGCACACTGGCATTGCCTTTATTTTCGCTGGCCTGAATCGCAGTTAAAGTTTGTTGTAATAACCAAGCCAAGCTGTATTTCTGCCCTGCATTGGCTTGCTGCTGTAAAGTCTGGCTTAAAGTTGCAATTGCTTGTGTTGCTTTCTGTTGCAGGCGTGTTTGAATATCGGGTTGTAGTTTAGGGGTTAAATCTGCCTGACTCGGTTTACCGATTAAATCAATGAGAGGTGCAGCCCAATTGCTAAATTTGAGTTTGGGGTCTCTTTTCTCTGCTGTTGCAGCTGCCGACGTTGCAGCCATGTTCGCACTTATTGGTGTCGTAGGCACAGACAAGCTCGTAAGAATACTGCTGCCTAAGATCGTTGCCTGTGAGAGTAAGGTCGCTAATTTGGCTTGTGTTTCTTGTAAAAACTTTTCTAAATCACCTGCGACCATCGCATTCAGATGCAGACCCAAGCGTTTAATATCCGCGTCTTTAATCTTTCCATTTTCTGGATATAAACATTGCGACATTAGACCAAACATCGGACGTAATGCCATACGCGCATGTGCTTCATTGTTTGGTTCTGCAAATAACCCAATTAAATTTGCAGCGAGCAATGCACCCTGTTGTACCGCAGCATCCTCTGTCTTAATATCAGTCGCGTATAGAATTAAATCCAGCACACTGCCTGTTAAAGCAAAAATATTGGCTACCGTTGCCGTATTCGTACTGCCTTGTAATTGTTCTAAACTGGTATTCCCACACACCTGTAAATAAAGCTGGATTTGCTTGGCAATCATTTGCAGGTCAGTTACCGTGTGTACGCTGTCCAAATTAAAAACAGCAAGTTCAACCTTCGACGCTTTTTGATCTGTTGCCTGTTGTGTTTTTTCCGTAGCCATCAATCTCAAACCCTTAATTTATTTCAATACATCTATTTTTTAAATTGCTGCGCGTGAATTAAAATCTGTCCTAGCCCTTGTTTTGACCATGAAAACGATCAACGATGCCTTGTTGAAGGATCGAATCCATTTGGGTGGCCTCCGCCAATTTTGCAGTTGCTTGATCTTTTACAAAACCCACACCCTGTGCTTTGACCATGTCAACCGACTGGCTCGGATTCATGGCGAGTTGTGCCAGACTTTTCATTTGATCTGGAGAAATATTAAGGTTCAGTTGCTTTGAAACAGCACTTAAAGCGGTATTGCTAACTTGATCCTTGATTTGTCCAACCGTCTGCTCAACCAAACCATTTAAGGTGTTTTTACCTATGTTTTTAAGACTATTTTTATCCATCGAAAGCAAACTGCTGCTTAGCTGTTGCTTCATGTTCTGTCCCAATGCACTGCTTAATGAGGCGGTAACTTTTTCTACCGGCTCTGCCCAAGTATAATCACGTTTAAAGTCACTACTTGCTGCCCATGCACTGGTCTCATCTTTTTCAAAAATAACCTTAGCTGCGCCTGGTGCAATGCCTGTCACTTGAGCAAAACCATTTCCATCCAGTTTGCCAGTCAGTTGCTTACCTAAAGAGTCAATCACTTTATAGCTGTTCTGCTTAAAGAAATTATCTCCCCCATAACTTCTTAATAACTGTAGCGCGCCTTTCAGTGATTTTGCTTGTGGTAACTGGGGTGCATTGCGGCTTGCACTCGCGCCTGAGGCCAGTAAATGCTGCCCTGCTTTTGCTTCAAACTTGCCACTGGTCACAGGGAAAATACCTGAACCATTCAGCTTAATCTGAGAACCACCCGCAGTAATCACAATCTCTTTTGGGCTACTGATCTCAATGCGATCTTCAGTCGAAATAATCTGGATGCCTTGCTTGGCAAGTAAATCCATGCCATCCGACTGCGCTTGGACTTCAAACTTACCTTTGGCAGCCACCTGTTTAATGCCATTCTGCGCAGCAAACACACTGATTCTATTTTGCGCATGCGTAATCAGATTTTTCTGCGTACTTAGATTGATACTATCGCCTGCAAACTGGTTGATCTGTCCATCCGCAGAGAGATGAATATCTTCATTGCTACTTAAACCAATACCCGCAGGTGAGTTCAGCAATAATAATGATTTTTTAAATTGTGCGATTTTCTCTTGGATCTGCTCCGCAAACTCTTTAAGTTGATCCAGCGATTCTATTTCATCGGTCTGTTGGTTCTTGGCAACTTCACTTAAGGCTTTGGCATTGTTTTGATTGCCTTCGAGCTGCTGTTTAGCAACTTGGGCATCGAGGTGTTCACCTTGCGCTTGATCCTGTTTATAGGTGGAAAGCAATAAACCATCGCCTGCCCGCACTGCACCCCATTGGTCGGTACGTAGCTCAAAACCTTCACCTCGGTCTTCACTTTCAGCCTTGTCTTTGGGATGGCTGAGTTTACCCAGATTCAGTTGGCTGGCGGCATGACTGCTTTGCAACTGGGCGCTGATCTGTCCTGTGGTGTCATCAAAGCGCAGTTGGTTAAAGCCTTCGCCCTGATATTCTTTCGATTTGATCCCTGCCAGTTTCTTGGTGTCTGGCAGCTTACCTACATGATCAAACTTGGTTGGACTACGCTGGCCTTCATGAATTCTTCCCACTACAAATGGACGGTCAATATTGCCATCAAAGAAGTCGATGACTACGATTTCTCCAATACGCGGTAAGAAACGTGCACCATAGCCTTCACCTGCCCAAGGGGTCAGTACATCAACCCAAGCTGAATCGGTGTCATTGTCATTGGCACCCGCACCACCATCATGGCTGTGGTCATCGTTACGGGTGAATAGGAAACGGACTTTGATTCGACCCCATTCATCGACATGAATTTCTTCGCCGCTTGGCCCAACCACTTTGGCACGTTGCGGTGAGGCTGTTGGACGGTGTTGTAAGGGATTAAATTCGGGTACGGTTTTAATGCTGCGGCGTTGTAGTGTCAGTTGATTGGCTTGGCGTTCTTCTGTGTTATTAGATTGAGTTGGCTGCCAATTGCTTTGTGCTAATAATTGATTGATCTGCTGATGTAGATCTTTAGGCAAGTTGTTTTGGTTATAGAAGTTTTTGCCTGTAATCAGGAATTCTTTATCGCTGCCAGCATGTTGATCAATTTCAGGATGTTCAACCAATTCAAACCAGTAACCCACATGGGTATCGCGGACGGTGGTATGGGCTGTAAATTGTTTGGATTGTAAGTCGTAGTATTGACCCAAGTTCCGATTCAGCTTTTCAATTTGGGCATTGCCCGATGGGGTTGCACCATCTTCACCATTCAGGTCTTGCATCCACGCGGGTGAAAAATGCCATGCCTGTTCCAGCCCTAAACTGGCATTGTCATATTGAGCACTGTGTTTATGTGTACTTTGGACGCTGCCTGCGCCATCTTCTTGTTCCAGTACATCAGCTTGCCAACGC
Source organism: Acinetobacter gyllenbergii (assembly GCF_001682515.1). Classification (NCBI taxonomy): domain Bacteria; kingdom Pseudomonadati; phylum Pseudomonadota; class Gammaproteobacteria; order Moraxellales; family Moraxellaceae; genus Acinetobacter; species Acinetobacter gyllenbergii. The sequence goes on from NZ_KV575261.1 coordinate 661,789, forward strand.
TGTACATGCACGCTGCTCGGTTGTAAGCTGCGTTGCCCGACCAGACTGGTCATGCTGTCGTATTGTTCGGTGGCACTGCTACGGTGGTAACGAATCATTCTTCTGTCTAGCGCTTGGTATTGGCTATTGTCATCAATCAAGCGTAGTTTTTGCGGCTGAATCGCGACACTGCTTTGCGGAACAATTCGCTCGGCTTCATCAATTAACCAGCTAATCCCTTCGCTACGCATCAAAGATGTTAAAAACTCTTCATCTGATTGATTATATTGCATAATAAAAGGACGGATATCGTAATCTTGACGCAGTCCACTTAAGTCCAAAGTTAAGCTTGACGCAAATAAAGAACTCTTCTGCTGCCACTCCTTGAAGATAAGTTGCACGACATCAGGCACGCTCTTGTTCATAAACACGCGGCTGTTACGGCGTTGTTTCCACAATGCGGTGGGATCTTCTAAAGTCAGCTTATAGACAGTTAGGCTACCATCCGATTGCCCTTGTAAGGCTTGAGTAATAATCCCTGTGACACGGGTCAATTGTCCATTATCGGTCACCGTATCAATTGCCGCTTGGCTACCAATAAATTGTTTTAGTGGAATGGTCGCATTGGTCGACAAGCAAATTAATTCTGCTTTAAAGCCCGCATTCAGTTGATGCTGTCCATCAATGCGTTGTAGGAAGACTTGAGTATTTAAATCTTGATTGGAAAACTGAATATGGATTGCACGTTTTTGTGCTGTAAGGCCCAAACTGTCCAAGGCCTGAAATATATTACTCAACATTATTTTAAAAATATTAACTAAAATTTACGTCATTTTATAAACAGCATACAAATCTGTCTATATTTTTAATGTTATGTTCTGCAACGAATATCGAAATAAGCCCTTTATTTTAATATAAACGATTAGAATAATTAGCAATATTTTTTTAAAGATCATTAAACAAAGACACACATCAATCAATATGTTTTATCAAATAAGGCCAATTCTCCCTATTTGATAAAACAGCGATGTTTTCAAAACTAAACTGTCGCTTTAAAATAATCTTCTTTGGGCATATCAATCACTTCAACACAGAGTTGAACGGGATAGCTGACCTCAGATTGCATATAGCTTTTTTGCTGTAGTTGACGCAACAATGCCGCACCCGCTGCTTGCTTCTGCGCCTGCGTTCGTCCACTCAATATATACAGCTTTAAATGAATATAGGCCTCTTCTGTTTCATTCAAACCAATTAAAAATACGTCATCCTTAAATGCACGGGATTTAATATCATTTGCGATAAACAATTCCGTTTCAACCAATGCAATATTCGCATCTTTTAATAATTGATGCGGATTTAATTCAGTTAAATTGGCTGAATAGTTGGCAATCAAATGCGGCATTTTTTTATCATTCCTATTCAATAAATAATAAGGCTAAACGGACTTGATCATACGCCATTCGCGGACTAGTAGCTTCCACAATAGGACGTAATTTAATTGCACCATCATCAGTAAAATGTTCAGGATTTTTACGTTTATGCAGACGCTTATAAATCTTGCGCACTTCTTCAATCACTTCATCGCCTGGACTGGCCACCGAAATATCCAAGCCCTGCTCTTTATGCAGACGTGCTAGATGATTGATAATCGTTGCAGGGGTTAAACCACGCTCATGTGCAATATCTTCAATTTCATAACCCTCTTCAAATAAAGTACGGGTTTCATCCAAGGTCGCTGCGGCATAGTTCTGTTTGGCACCCTTGGCAATTTTCTTTTCATTACGGGCAATTTCAGTGGCATTCAATGTGCCACCACAATGTCGAATAAAAGCATTATGCTGGGTGGTTAAATCAATATTTTCAAAGTTGGTTTCTGCTTCAGTCGATAATTCCTGAAAACGGCGATCTGCTTTAATCGCCAAGCTATCTAGTTCAAGTGCCTGTTCATTAAAGCCAAGTAGTTTCAGCCCCGTCAGTGATTTTAAACGTGATAAAGCGACATAGCCCTGACCTTTTTCAAAGGTATGAGTCAGATTAATCTCTGCGGCTTCCAAAGTCATTCCCTGACTTTTATGGATCGTAATCGCCCAAGCCAAACGCAAAGGAATTTGTTGGAAACTGGCAATCGCCTTCCCTGCTTCATTTTCAATCGACCATGTTTCAGGCTCAACCAAGAAGGTTGTGCCATCGGTCAATTTCACTTTAGGCAAGATTCCCTGTTTATCATCTTCTTCAAAACCAATCACTTCACCCAAGCTGCCATTGATATAACCCATATCAAAGTTGTTTTTGACAAACATCACTTTGGCATTTTTCTTTAAGGTCAGTTCTTCAGGCGCACGCACCGATGATTTTAAGGTTTCCATCAACTTTTCATTGCCATCGATAACCGCATTGAACTGATGGCTTTCATTGTCGATTTCATTGAGATGCTGATAATTAATATTATCGACATCCATATTGTGCGTATATAAACGGGTAAAGGTCTCGCCAATATCGTGCTGGCGCGATTGCTGCAAAGCACTAATATGGTTGCTTTGAATATTCTGGGCACGAATCGCATTTAAAATCTGATTGAGAATTTCATCATCCTGACGATGCTGTTCCGTTAAATAGCAGACACGGAATTTAGCTTCGACCCATGCATCAGACATAAAGCAGAATTTATCGCGATTGCTTTCATCCTTTTTACCAACGGGCGGTAACTGAAAGAAATCACCTGCCACAATCACCTGAATCCCACCAAAGGCTTCGTCACTTTCTTTAAAGTATTTCAGGACTTGATTGACCAGATTCAGTTGCTTGGCGTGCAACATGGAAATTTCATCAATAATCAGAACTTGGGCATTTTCTAAATGCTCTTTTAAATATTTACGTTCTTTCATTCGCTTGAGGTCATCATCACTCAAACGATCTTTAATTCCAATCCCTGCCCAAGTGTGAATAGTCATACCATTCATATGGGTTGCCGCGATCCCTGTCGAAGCGGTAATTGCCACAGGTACTTTACGCGCTTTGAGATAATGGATGTATTGATTAAGCGTATAGGTTTTTCCTGCACCTGCTGAGCCCGTTAAAAAAACATTTTCGCCAGCTTTAAGTAACTTGAGTGCAGTCTCTTGTTTCATAATTTCTTCAGTCAAAATCAACAGCGCATAGCTTAACGATTTTTTACCCAAAATAAAAATGCAAAGCGAAATCTCACCGAATTTCCTTACCTAATCTCCAACATTGTTGAACGCTTGATGTCGCATAATTGCATTGACATACAGATGATTTCATTTAATGTGGTTGTTAATGAATTCAGACTTGATCTATAAAAATGACTACTTCAAATCTCTATACATATCAAACAGATATACTAGGCCAAGATTATCAGCAACTGACCTTAAATTTCGCTGATGATTATGATGGAAAAGTTGTTGCTACTTTGGTTCGCAAGAAGGCTGCTGAAGCGACCAAAAAAGCGGTTTTATATATTCATGGTTTTGCAGACTATTTTTTCCAAAAAGAAATGGCTGAACAATTTAATCAGCATGGCTACGATTTTTACGCTCTTGACCTGAGAAAATATGGTCGCTCTCACCTCCCTCACCAAAAATTTTACTATGTGCTTGATTTACGTGAATACGATGCTGAGATCAGCAAAGCACTGGAAATTATCGGTCAAGAAAATCACAATCAAGTGCTACTGGCAGGCCATTCAACTGGCGGTCTAATTGCCACCTTATATGCTGCACATTATCCAGACCATCGCTTAATCAAAGCAGTCTGGAACAACAGTCCATTCTATGATTTCTATAAAAGTGTGCTTGAGAAAAAAGTGGGGATTCCACTCTTGAGCGAAGTAGGCAAACGCCTACCGAATGGCAAATTTCCAAGTGGTCTAAACCAATGGTATACCCCAAGCTTACATAAAGATTTTTATGGTGAGTGGGATTTCAATCTGGATTGGAAACCAAAAACCATGCCTTTTGTGCACTTGTCTTTTGTGACGGCGATTCACGAAGCGCAAAAAGAAATTCATCAAGGTGTGACTTTAAATGTACCGACTTTGATCATGCATTCACATCAATCCAATAATCCAAGAAAATGGGGAATCGACGCTCAACAAAGCGATGTGATTCTCGATGTCAAAGACATGACCCAGAATGCCAAGAAAATGAAAGGTGATGTACAAACCCTGTCCATTCAAAATGGTCTGCATGATTTGGTGTTATCCGCACCGCCTGTGCGTGCACAGGTTTATAAAGATCTGTTTGCTTGGTTAGCAGAAAAAATCCAGTAATACTGACGACCCTTCTCAATATCAGGATGCTCAGTGGTCATGGTACTTGCTGAGCATATTTTTAGCAGGATGCGAAGCTGGCAGTAATTCCAGTAAACGTTCAGCGGCATCCACCGCTTCAGGTGAATAGGCCAAATGCTTCAATAAAACGTCACTGCCCTGTGTCTGAAAAATCGCATGACTCAAACGGGATTCCAAGCCATCTCGCCATGCACATAAAAATGGGCTTTCAGTTTTGGCCAAAAAGATGCCCGTATAACATTGCAGTGCGGTACTGATATAACCGGCATCCAAGGCTTGCTCAAGTTGCAAGAAATCTGCCTCAATGGCAACGTTGAGACGATAAGGTCGTGAACCAAGTGCATCACCCAAACGATCCCTTAAATGCGACATTTCTGCCTTTAAGGTCCCAATACTAACTTTACGCTCACCATAGAGAGCCTGATGTAAATTCTCTAAATTCAATCCCTGCGGGCACAAGGCCAAAATCACCAGAATTTCAATTTGTCTTGGAGTTAAAGTTAAATTCCGTCCGTTCAGCAAGACCTGTGCCGTATTTAAAGTCCGAAAATACAGATGCTGCTGTTGTAACTCCTGCACCGCCATTTGCAAAATTGCGGCACAACGCTCGACCGCTAATAGCCCTAAACTATTGTGGTTTTCCCATGTGGTCGATAAATCCACCACACCTAAAACCTGCTTGGAATAAGGGTCAATAATCGGTGCAGCATAACAAACCCAATCATGCACCGATGCCATATAGTGTTCATTGGAAAATACACAACTCGATTTACGGGTTTTGAGTGAAAGTGCCAAAGCATTGGTACCAACCAACTCTTCCTGCCACTGCCCCCCTGCAACAAAGTGAACTTGTTCAGCAGCATTGCGCATCTGTGTGCAAGATGCTGTCCAGATTATGGTACTGCCCATATCACCGACAGCAAGCACCATTGAAGACTGTTCTGCAATATGTTTAAGATCTTCCCGACAAGCTTGCAAGGCCAAGCTGAGTGAACTTCTTGGTTCAGTCAATTGATTAGATAAAGGGGCAGCCAGACGTTCTTTAGGAATATCAGCCAAACTCGAACGCTCCCATGAGCTGGCAATACTCTGTTCCATTTTTTCAGCATGCTGCGGGTTGAGGCTACTTTGCGTTCTCAGTTGTTCAACCTGCTTGCGCTGTTGCAATAATTCCTTTTTTGTATGCATTTGTAATTCCCTACGTCCTTGACATGCAATTCCAACCTTTTTCCAACCTTTGCCGCGATATGTTCAGTGTTAATAACGTACTTGGTACTTTATTTAAAAATATCACAACACATAAAGGAGTATGTCTATGCGCTATATTGATCCCAATCAATCTGGTTCAAAAATCCATTTCAAAGACCAGTATGAAAACTTTATCGGTGGGCAATGGGTTGCACCAGTCAAAGGAGTTTACTTTGACAATATTTCCCCTGTCGATGGCAAAAGTTTTACCCGTATTCCTCGCTCCAGTGCCGAAGACATTGAACTGGCACTGGATGCTGCCCATAAAGCCAAAAAAGAATGGAACAAATCCTCTCCGACCACACGCTCTAATTTGCTACTAAAAATTGCAGACCGCATGGAAGCCAATTTGGAAATGTTGGCGGTTGCTGAAACCTGGGATAACGGTAAGCCAGTCCGCGAAACACTAGCAGCAGATATCCCATTAGCCATTGACCATTTCCGTTATTTTGCAGGCTGTATCCGTGCTCAGGAAGGTGGTATCTCCGAAATTGATGAAGATACCATCGCCTACCATTTTCATGAGCCACTCGGTGTGGTGGGGCAAATCATCCCTTGGAACTTCCCGATTTTGATGGCGGCATGGAAACTGGCCCCCGCATTGGCAGCAGGTAACTGTGTAGTAATCAAACCTGCCGAACAAACCCCAGTCGGTATTTTATTGGTGGCGGAACTGATACAGGATCTATTACCAGCAGGTGTCCTCAATATCGTCAATGGTTATGGTGCTGAAGTTGGTCGCCCACTGGCCACCAGCCCACGCATTGCCAAAATTGCGTTTACTGGCTCAACCCAAGTTGGGCAATTGATTATGCAATATGCCACGGAAAACATTATTCCTGTGACTTTGGAGCTCGGCGGAAAATCACCGAATGTATTCTTTGCCGATGTGATGGATCATGATGATGATTTTCTTGATAAAACCCTTGAAGGTTTCGCGATGTTTGCGCTGAATCAGGGTGAAGTCTGCACCTGCCCATCTCGTGCTTTGATTCAAGAAAGTATCGCCGATCAATTTATGGAAAAAGCCATCGAACGGGTCAAGCGAATTAAGCTTGGACATCCACTCGATACCGACACCATGGTCGGCGCACAAGCATCCTTAGAACAACAAGAAAAAATTCTACGTTGTATTGATACAGGCCGACAAGAAGGTGCTGAAATACTCTTAGGTGGGCATGGTCGTAACGAGGTAGGTAATGGTTATTACATCGAACCGACCATCTTCAAAGGTCATAACCAGATGCAAGTATTTCAGGAGGAAATTTTTGGTCCGGTGCTGTCTGTCACTACATTTAAGGATTTTGATGAAGCCATCCAGATCGCCAATGACACCATGTATGGTTTAGGTGCTGGGGTCTGGTCACGTTCAACCCATACCGCCTATCGTGCTGGTCGAGCCATTGAAGCGGGTCGAGTTTGGACCAATTGTTATCACATCTACCCAGCTCATGCTGCATTTGGAGGCTATAAAAAGTCAGGTGTAGGCCGTGAAAATCATAAAATGATGCTCGATCATTATCAACAAACCAAAAACTTGTTGGTGAGTTATTCAACCAAAGCGATGGGCTTTTTCTAAGTTTGTCGAACGATAAAAATACCGTATAAGTCTTGCGAAAAGAGCTTATACGGTATTCGACAACCTGATGTTCATTGCTCAATAAACACGCTCTTTCCCCCACAAAACTGGATGATCCAAGCGAATAAAAATTAAATTTTGGCACAAGGTGTGCAACATCGGCATTGCTTTTGCATCTTGCTGATGAGACCCATACACGGAGCTTTGTATGAACAATCAAGACCCTATTTCTGCACTTTCAGCATCAACAACATCTTCCGAAGACTATTTTGCCCAAAGAAAACTCAAGCAAGGTGCCGTGGGCTGGTTATTACTGATCGGTTTAGGGGTCGCCTATGTCATTTCAGGTGATTTCGCTGGCTGGAATTTTGGTATTGCACAAGGCGGTTGGGGTGGCATGTTTGTTGCCACCGCAGTTGTTGCCGTGATGTATCTGTGCCTATGCCTTGCCATGTCTGAAATGGCGACCATGCTGCCAACAGCGGGTGGCGGTTATAGTTTTGCGCGTATCGCATTTGGCCCACTCGGTGGTTATTTAACAGGTACCGCAATTCTGATTGAATACGCGATTGCACCTGCAGCGATTGCGGTCTTTATTGGTGCCTATTGTGAATCGTTATTTGGCATTGGCGGCTGGCAAGTTTATTTAGCCTGTTATCTCATTTTTATGGGTATTCATCTCAAAGGTGCTGGTGAAGCCCTCAAAATTATGTTTGCCATCACATTGGTTGCGGCAATTGCACTGGCTGTTTTTATTGCTGCGATGCTGCCTCATTTTAATTCGCAGAATTTGTTTGATATTCCTGCGGGGCAACAATTTGGCGCAAGCAGCTTTTTACCCTATGGCTATTTAGGCATTTGGGCAGCTGTTCCCTATGCAATTTGGTTTTTCTTGGCTGTTGAAGGTGTGCCCTTAGCCGCAGAAGAAGCTAAAGATCCGGCCAAATCACTGCCACGCGGACTGATTGGTGCGATGTTAATTTTAACCGCATTTGCCCTACTGATTTTATTTTTGGGCGCAGGTGCAGCCGGTGCCAGTACCTTGCAACACTCCAGTGCACCATTAGTCGATGCGCTCGTCAAAGTCTATGGTCAAGGCACATGGTTGGCAAACTTTGTCAATTTTGTCGGCCTTGCTGGACTCATCGCCAGTTTCTTTTCGATTATCTATGCTTATTCACGCCAAATTTTCGCCCTCTCCCGTGCCGGCTATTTACCTACATCGCTGTCATTGACCAATAAAAATCATGCCCCTTATTTAGCCATCATTATTCCTGGCATTATTGGATTCTTCTTGTCCTTAACTAAAGAAGGAGATTTACTGATTTTAATTGCAGTCTTCGGTGCGACCATTTCTTATGTCTTGATGATGCTGTCACATATTAAGCTCCGCGTATCTCGGCCCTTAATGCACCGCCCCTATAAAACACCTGGTGGTATCGTAACCTCGAGCATTGCCTTAATTTTAGCTGCCATCGCAGTTGTCGCAGGTTTTCTGGTCAATCCTAAAGTGTGGTGTATTGCAGCAGGCATTTATATGGTCTTTATTGCCTATTTTATCTTTTATAGCCGCCATCAACTCATTCAAGGAACGCCAGAAGAAGAGTTTGCCCAGATCACCGCAGATGAAAAGCAATAATCAGGAAGATTAAGGAGAAGCGCATGCGTTACCGTCAAATCGTCGCCCAACAACACTATCAGTTTGCTGATCTTAAAACCTTGCTGGCAAAAGCCACCCCTTTACGTTCTGGCGATCAACTAGCAGGCGTTGCGGCACAGGATGCAACTGAACGTGTTGCTGCACAAATTACGCTGGCAGATGTGCCTTTAAAAAACTTTTTAAATGAAACCGTGGTGGACTACGAAAGCGATGAAATTACCCGTCTGATTATTGATGAACATCGTGCTGATCTGTTTGCACCGATTGCACATTTTACAGTGGGTGATTTCCGCAACTGGTTACTAAGTGAAGATGCAACTACAGACAAACTGCAACAACTTGCAGCAGGTCTCACACCTGAAATGGTTGCAGCTGTCAGTAAAATTATGCGCAATCAAGACTTGATTTATGTTGCAAGCAAATGTGAAGTGGTGACCAAGTTCCGTAATACTATTGGCTTGAAGGGACATTTATCCACCCGACTGCAACCCAACCATCCTACCGATGATGTACTGGGCATTTCCGCCAGTATTTTGGATGGTTTAATGTATGGCAATGGTGATGCGGTGATCGGGATTAATCCTGCAACCGATAATCTGCATAATTTATCTGAACTGTTAAAACTGATCGATCACGTCATTCAGGAATATCAAATTCCGACCCAGTCTTGTGTTCTGACCCATATCAGTTCAGGCATTCAACTGGCAGAAAAAAATGTTCCAATTGACCTGATGTTTCAATCCATCGCAGGTACACAGAAAGCCAATGAGGGTTTTGGTATTTCTCTTGCCATGCTACAAGAAGGTTATGAAGCGACGTTGGCTTTAAACCGCGGTACGCTCGGCAACAATGTGATGTACTTTGAAACAGGCCAAGGCAGTGCCCTGTCCAGCAATGCACACCACGGCGTAGATCAACAAACCATTGAAGCGCGTGCCTATGCCGTGGCGCGTAAATACAATCCTTTATTGGTCAATACCGTAGTTGGTTTTATTGGCCCTGAATATCTGTATGACGGCAAACAAATTATCCGTGCGGGTCTGGAAGATCATTTCTGCGGCAAACTGCTCGGTCTGCCGATGGGCTGTGATATTTGCTATACCAATCATGCTGATGCCGACCAAAACGATATGGATGTGCTGCTGACCCTATTTGGTACGGCGGGAATTAATTTTATTATGGGCATTCCGGGTTCAGACGATGTGATGCTGAATTATCAAACCACTTCCTTCCATGATGCACTATACCTCAGACAACTGCTTGGGCTACAGCCTGCACCTGAGTTTGCATCTTGGTTAGAACAGCAAGGTATTTTAAAACAGCAACAACAGCATATTCATTGGGCAGAACAGATGCCTGCTCAATTCTCCAAGTTATTGATGCATTGAATTGAGGAGAATCAAATGAAACTTTCCAAAGACATTCAATTTCCTGCACAGGCGCATCAAGACCCGTGGGAAACCCTAAAACAGTTTACCGATGCCCGTATTGCCATTGGACGTGCAGGTTGCAGTATCCCAACCCGCGCTTTACTGGATTTCCAACTCAGCCATGCTCAGGCCAAAGATGCGGTTTTTCAGTGCTTAAATGTTGAATTGCTGACTGAGCAATTACAGCAATTGGGGCTCAATCCCATCCATGTGCAAAGTCAGGCAGAACATAAAGAGCTGTATTTAAAACGACCTGATTTAGGACGTTTACTTTCAACCGATTCGATGCAACAACTTCAGCAGATGCAACAACTTCAGCAGAGTTATGATGTCTGCATCGTGATTGGTGATGGTTTATCTGCCCGCGCCATTGAAGAAAATGCACTGCCTTTTATACAGGCACTAATCCAGCCTTTTGCAGAACAACAATGGTCTTTAGCACCCGTTGTGATTGCCACAGGCAGTCGTGTTGCTTTAGGTGATGAAGTCGCTGAAATTTTTCAGGCAGGTATGCTGATTATGCTGATTGGTGAGCGTCCCGGTCTCAGTTCGCCTGATAGCATGGGGCTCTATTACACCTTGGATGCATTCAGTGGCTGTCTGGATTCACAACGCAACTGTATTTCCAATATTCGTCCCGCAGGATTAAGTATTCCGATTGCTACTCAACGCTTATTGGCTTTAATGCATAACTCCAAACGACTGGGGCTTTCTGGCGTTGACTTGAAGGATGAACATGTTATTCCAACTCTAGAAGACAATCATCAACCTAAACTGCTTTTTTAAAATGGCGATGTGGGCAATACTATTTTTAAGCGCCGCCCACAGCGTACAACATCAAGACATCTGTCTTAAAAATGATTTAAGATACAACATAATTTTTATCCAATTGGTACTCGGTTATGACCCTCGCCGCTCATCTCAAAACTGTTTATGCCATTCAACATCTTGCTTTTGAAGACCTAGGCTCATTAGAAGATATTTTTTATCAATTCGGTTTCCGTGTCCGTTATTTCGAAGCGGGTGTCGATGATCTGAGTCCTGCACTTAATTATGAAGGCTTAACCGTAATTCTTGGCGGTCCAATCGGCGTCTATGAAACCGAGGACTATCCATTTTTAGTAGATGAAATTGCAGGTTTAAAACAACGTTTAAAAGCCAATAAACCAACGATTGGGATTTGCTTAGGTGCACAACTGATTGCGCATGCATTGGGTGCAAAAGTCTATGCAGGACACCAAAAAGAAATCGGTTGGAGTCAGTTGGACATTAAAGTAGTTGAACATAATCCTTTAACTGCACTGGAAAATGTCGAAGTCCTGCATTGGCATGGCGATACCTTTGATTTGCCTCCAAATGCAACTTTATTAGCAAGTTCTGCAATTTATCCAAACCAAGCTTTTTCTATTGGCAACAATATTTTGGCACTGCAATTTCATCTTGAGGTGGTTGGGCAAAGTTTTGAGAAATGGCTGATCGGGCATACCTGTGAAATACGCCATGCAGGCTTATCCATTCCTCAATTGCGTCAAGATAATCAAGCTTATGCAGCACAGTTGGAACAGCAGTGCCGATTGGTCATTCAAACATTCTTAGACCATCTGAATGTTTAAAGCTTGCTATTTTAGAACTGTAATAAAGCCCAACATTAAATCGCTGGGCTTTTTGATGGTTCATCCATAAAGTCTGTTGCACCAATGTTAAAGCTGTGTTGTTGTCTGCATTGGCAGTAATCGAGAATCCTGAATTGCTGCAATACGATGTCCATTTCCCTTCATGCACTCTGGGTTCTGTGCAAACGACATAAAACTATCAATGGATGTTTGTTTTACCAACATCACAATGTCCCAATACTCATCAGAGGGGCCGATAAAAAATTCACCTGCATTGGCAAGCAGTAAAATATCGCCACCCGTTTGCTGTAGAAATGGACGTGTATGGTCGATATAGCGCTGAAAAGCCTCTCGCCCTGTAATTGGGGTTGCTGGTGCTAAATCTGGACAATCTGAATAATCCGCCACTTGCTTCAATCGAAGCAAGTTCAACATGACGACCTCCCCTTGAAGATGTCGCTTAAATAAACGAATTCCATCCTCTTGTGTTGGAAAAATATACGCGTCTTTCATTTTGCCTCCCCTTTAAACTTTTAATTTATTTAACAAAAGCTGTAGCGTCTTGATTTCCTCTTGATTGAATAATGCAAAGATAGAATCAACCGTATGCTCGACCGTCGTGATCGCATTGCTAAGAAGTTCTTGACCACTTACACTCAGTACAACAAAGCTTTGTCTCGCATCGCGTGGATGAACCGTCTTTACGATCAGTCCAGTTTTTTCCATAGGTTGTAACACTCTGGTGACACCAGAAGCTGTTAGTGCAACTTTATGGGCCAATGAGATTCGATTTAATCCCACCTCAGGCACCAGACCAAGGTGATACATCAGAATGAATTCCGTCAGATTAATTCCGTGTACGCTAAGCGCCAGATCAAGTTTTTTACTCAATAAAGAACCAACAAGGTGTTGATCCAGTAATAATTCAAGCTTATTCATAACTAATTTCAATACCGACACAATGCTTGCAATATACTTGACAACTCAAGTATATTGCAAGCATTGTATCTTACTTTTTTGAGATGAAGCATGAATGAGGTCTCTACAAACAATCTCTATCTCCACTACGATATCTTTGGCGCTGAGCATGAAAATACCATTCTATTAATTTCAGGATTAGGTACTCAGATGATTCATTGGCGTGATTTATTCTGTCAAATGCTTGCTCAAAGAGGCTTTCGAGTCATTCGATTTGATAATCGAGATGTTGGTTTGTCAACACATTTGCATGATCAACCCGCTCCAGAATTGAATGATCTGATCCATGCTAGCCAAAATGGCGAGAACATTAAGATTGCTTATACGCTTCACGATATGGTTGAAGATACAGTGGGATTACTTGATGCTTTAGCAATTGATCAAGTCCACATTATTGGACGCTCTATGGGTGGGATGATTGCCCAACTGATGGCAAGTACTTACCCTAAAAGAGTCAAGAGCTTGATATCCATTATGTCGAGTACAGGAAACCCAGCGCTTCCAAGTGCCCAAGCTGATGTTATGGCGCTGCTCACCTGCCCCAGTCCAGATCCACATTTGAATAAAACTGATTTTTTTCTGCATAAACTGCATTTTGCAAAATATATCTCGAGCCCTCGATTTAGTTTTGACGAAAATGCATATTTAAAACTTATTTCGGAGGAATATGACCGCAATTACGATCCAGATGGACTAAAAAGGCAAATTGCTGCAATTGCAGCAACCGGTGATATTCGCTCATACCTCGCCTGCATCATTGCCCCGACACTGGTGATTCATGGCACAGAGGATTTATTAATCCCGATTGCATGCGGCCAAGATAGCGCAAAGTCTATTTCTGGCGCAAAGCTGTTAAAAATTGAGGGTATGGGACATGATTTGCCAACTGATCTCTATCAATTCATCATCGATGCGATTGCTGCCCACATCCAACAAGCAAGGCATCACCAAGATCAGTAACAAACCGACCGACCAACAATCGCACAATGCGATACACCGATTTAAAATAAAATGCTTAAAAAACCCATTAGCAGCAGAAATAAAAAGCCGATTTGAAAACAAATCGGCTTTATTAAGATCAAGACAATAAATTCAAAACTTATTTCTTGTCAGCTTTAAAGCTATCTTTCAGATCCAAAATACGGTTAAACACCGGCTTATCCGTTTGATGATCATATTGATCCGCAACAAAATAACCTTCACGTTCAAACTGGAAACGATCTTCAGGTTTTGCTTGGGCTAAAGCAGGCTCAATCACCGCTTGTACCACTTGCAGCGATTCTGGATTTAAATGTACCAAGAAATCATCATCTGCATCTGGTGCTGCTTCGTTAAACAAACGATCGTAAATACGAACTTCCGCAGGTACACCTTTGCTCGCAGAGACCCAATGAACCACACCTTTCACTTTACGCCCTTCAGGGTTTTTACCTAAAGTTTCAGGGTCGATTGAACACTTCAACTCAACCACTTCACCATTCGCATCTTTAATCACTTCATCGCACTTGATCACATAAGCATGGCGTAAACGCACTTCACCCTCAGGAATCAAACGTTTGAAACCTTTTGGTGGTACTTCTTCAAAATCTTTACGATCAATATAAAGTTCACGCGTTAACGGAATAATACGTTCGCCCATATCCACGTTTGGATGACGTGCATGAGTGAGATCCAATTCTTCAGGTAAATTGGTCAAGGTTACTTTCAATGGATTGAGTACTGCCATGCCACGTGCGGCGGTATTTTCCAATGACTGACGAATACAGAACTCAAGCATTGCCACATCGACAATACCATCCGTTTTAGAAACACCAACACGCTTACAGAAATCACGCAGACCTTCAGCGGTAAAACCACGACGACGCATTCCCACAACCGTTGGCATGCGTGGATCATCCCAGCCCTGTACATAATTGCCTTCAACCAATTTACGCAATTTACGTTTAGAAGTAATTGTATAGTCAATATTTAAACGTGAAGATTCATACTGACGCGGTACGGCTTGCGAATGCACTTTCTCTACAATCCAGTCATAGAATGGACGATGGTCTTGGAATTCTAAAGTACACAATGAGTGAGTAATACCTTCAATCGCATCCGACAATGGATGAGCATAGTCATACATTGGGTACATTTTCCATTTATCACCGGTTTGGTGATGCTCTGAATGCAATACACGATAAAGAATCGGATCACGCATATGCACGTTCGGGCTAGCCATATCAATTTTGGCACGGAGGACAGCACCACCCTCTTGAATTTCACCATTACGCATTTGTTCAAAACGCGCAAGGTTCTCTGCAACGGTTGCATCGCGATACGGCGAGTTTTTACCTGGCTCAACGAAATTACCACGGTTCAGCTTGATTTCTTCTGGGGTTTGCAAATCAACATAAGCATCCCCTTGTTCAATCAATTGAACAGCCCATGTATAAAGTTGATCGAAATAACCTGATGCATAACGAGGCTCACCATTCCAGTTAAAGCCCAACCATTTCACATCATTGGCAATACCATCAACGTATTCTTGCTCTTCGGCATCTGGATTCGTGTCATCGAAGCGTAAATTACATAAACCTTCGAACTCTTCAGCGATACCAAAGTTCAAACAAATCGCTTTCACGTGACCAATATGTAGATAACCATTTGGCTCAGGCGGGAAACGTGTCACTACTTTTTGGGTACGACCTTCTTTAAGATCATCGGTAATCACTTGACGAACAAAGTCTAAGCCTGCCTGTTGTTCTTGCTGCGCGGCATCGACAGAGGCATGGGTATTCGGCGTCGGGGTCTTTGGCAGTTCAGAAACAACATCATTTGGCTTCATAGGGTGTAAATCACTTCTTACAGTTAAAAATGGGAAATAAAAACGCAATCTTTGCTATTTATGAAAGATTTTAACGTTTTTTACTTGCCTTGTAGTTTACAGTTTGCTTATGCTTCTCTCAACCAAAAACCCATGGTCAATTTGCCCATGTTTAGGAGATTAATGTAATGAGTTTTCCTCAAGTCGAATTAAACACCAACAAAGGTCGTATTGTTCTTGAGCTTAACGCTGAAAAAGCACCAAAAACGGTTGCAAATTTCTTAGAATATGTACGTGACGGTTTCTATGACGGCGTAATTTTCCACCGCGTGATTGATGGTTTTATGATCCAAGGCGGTGGCATGGACGAAAACTTCAAAGAAAAAGCAACCCGTGATTCAATCGAAAACGAAGCTGACAACGGCTTAAGCAACGATGAAGGCACAATTGCAATGGCGCGTACTCAAGCTCCGCACTCTGCATCTGCTCAATTCTTTATCAATGTTAAAAACAACTCTTTCTTAAACCACACTGGTAAAACAGCACAAGGCTGGGGTTATGCAGTATTTGGTAAAGTTGTTGAAGGTCTTGATATCGTAGAAGCGATCAAAGGCGTACGTACAGGTAACCGTGGTTATCACGCAGACGTTCCTTTAGAGAACGTTGTTATTGAATCTGCTAAAATTATCTCTGAATAATTTTATCCAACAGGATTCTTTGTGACTTATCTGTTTATTTCAGATCTACACTTGTCACCTGATCACCCTCGACTCGTTCGAGGGTTTTTAGCTTTATTGAAACAATATCAGGATAAAAACACGCAGCTCTATATTTTGGGTGATTGGTTTAACGCTTGGATTGGGGATGATTACACCGCCCCATGGTTAGATGAAATTGTCAGCGCTTTGCAAAAATTCACCGCAGCGAATAACCAAGTTTATTTCCAAGTGGGTAATCGTGATTTTGCCTTAGGTCAAAAATTCTTAAAACAATTCGATGGCATCTTACTGCCTGACGTTTATACCTTAAATATTCAGCAACATACGTTCCGACTGGAACATGGAGATGCGCTCTGTACCGATGATGTTGCTTATCAACGTTTTCGTAAAGTGATTCGAAACCCTCTACTACTCGGCTTTCTGAAAAGCTTGCCACTCAGCTTTAGACAAAAACTGGCCAATGGTTTCCGGAAAAAAAGTAGCGAAACCAAACAGCTGAAAAGCTATGACATTATGGATGTCAATGCTCAAGCAGTCGAATCCGTGATTGAACGCGTTGATTATTTAATTCACGGTCATACCCATCGTCCAGAGATTCATCATGTCCTGAATAAACAACGTATTGTTTTGGGGGACTGGCGAGCAGATTCAGCTTGGATTTTAGAACTCAACCCACAAGAAAATTATCAATTAGATTTTAAACAGTGGCATTATTAATACACAAGAAATGTAAGTAAAATCAATAAATTAATATAAATTTATTTAAATAGAATTTACTATCCATATCACATAGCTGCAATTTTTAGTTTCATTTTATTTAGCATAACTTAACAATATTCACCTATATTGAATTTATACTACACAATTCAGGATGAATTTTCGATGCTAAAAAGAATGTCTTTTCTCACTTTGTTAATTATTTCGACCAACTCTGCTTTCGCAGATGACTCAAATCTCATAAATGAGGCAGAAGCTTTAGCAATTGATGCAAAATTCTATGCAGCTTCATATGATGTACCTTATGATGAGGCCATACGAAGATTATTGATTATGCATGGGACATCTTCTGATATTTCCAATATTAGAAACAATGTAAAAGGTGATCTACAAGGAATGTATTTTGACAACAGTAAAAATGACTTTGCTTTAAAAGTGAATGTCGCGAATTATGCTAAAAATTTACCAACGTCATTAACGGTTAAACCTAAGACTTCACAAGCAGTCCAAAGCATTATATCTAGTAAAGGCAATTCTAATTTAAGAAAACAATTTAATATTAGCGATGCAGACATCAGAACAGTGGCTACACAATATTCACAACCATTGTCTGCTCCTATTAATTTCAGTCAACAAAATTATAAAACAAAAGAACAACGTTTAAAGAATATTGAATCTAAACGAGAGCAGCTAAAAAAATCACTCCCAGAACTACAATTAGTCTATGACGATGAGAAAACAGGACATGCTAAAGTCTATGTTAAATCTGATAAAGGCAATGCAAAACAAATAGCAGAAGATCTTTTAGCTGTTCCTGTTGAGATTAGTGTTGTTCCTTTTGGGGGAAGAGTGGCTACTCGAGGAGGGTCACCTTTAAAAAGCTCGAATATTCCTGTTTGTTTTAGTGGCTTTATAGGTAAACGCCTTTCTGATAATAAGTTGGGCATAATTACAGCTGGTCATTGTGCAAATGATAAAAACTACTCTAATTATCAATATACTGATAAAAGATGGGACGACATATTCAATAAACACCCTACCTGCGAATCAGCCCATTACTAGTGGATGGCGTGATGACAGTGTTGCCGACCTTGGATTTCTTCCAGCAGGAACATCTACAGCCCAAGCCGCTAAAGCCGAATTTTATGCAGATTCAAGTGTCAATTTTCGAAAGTTAACAGCGACAAAAACTCGTACAGGAACTCCATATGATAATGGTACAGTTAATGGTGCATATATTTGCCATTTGGGCAAAACAGGTGAACTTGTAAGTACACTTACACAAAGTTGTGGTGAGGTGGATAGTATAAATAGCTCGAATGCAGATGGTAATGGCAATACATTTGTTGTTGTAAAAAATACCAATGGGAATGCAGGGCATGATCATACAACTGGACAAGGTTCTTTACGTTGCTATCCTGGAGACAGCGGCGGTCCTTGGTTTGCATTAACCACTGGGTATGGAATCATGCATAGCTGTGCATGGCAAACACAAAATAACTCTTCTACACCAGTGACTATAGCGATCTATACAAGTCTCGATTATTTAAATTCTATAGGTACTGCCATTGTTACACAATAAATTACCCCAACTATTCATAATAGGGCTTTCTTGTTTTGTATTTAGTGGCTGTACCACTAAATCGAAATCTGCAAGCACACCTATACCTCAGGTAGAAAATATTTCACAGAATGAAATCAACTTAATGACATACCAGAAAATGGGCAAAGGGTCCCGACTCACTTTTATTTTGGGTGTACTTCAGAAGGATATAAATAAGTGTATCTATATTTCCACTGGACAGAGAGATATCCCTATTATTTTTCCAAATAGTTTTAAAGTAAAAAATAATATTATTTCAGATGGGAATATCGAACTTGAAATTGGCCAAAAAATCATGGCAATAGGACATGTAACTTCAGTAGATAATGCAATCTCTACTTTAAACATTCCTTATTATGATTGTTTAAATAAAAAAGAAATCGTTTGGATCTATGGACAATAAATTTATAAACATAGGGTAAATAACAATGGCAGGACATGATGTCAAGATCATGTTCCTGCCAAGTTATTCAATATAAGTAGCTTTGTTTCATAAAAATTTAAGGCTGTACTAGATTTGCATTATGCTAATCTAGTACAGCCTTAAATTTTAAAATCGAGTAAATGACGGATGGATACTTTAGCTACAGCAAAAACACGTTACGCCACAAAAGCTTATGATGCAGAGAAAAAAATTCCTCAAGCGCAGTTTGAAAAACTACTCGAAATTTTACGTTTCAGCCCTTCTTCGGTAAATATTCAACCTTGGCACTTCTTGGTTGCTGAATCTGATCAAGCAAAGCAGCGTATCGCATCAGCATTGACAGGCAATTACATCTATAACGCTGCCAAAGTTCTCAACTCTTCACATACGCTCGTATTTTGTACCCGTACTGATATTTCTGCTGAGTACCTAGAGCAACTCTTACAGCAAGATGATCTCAGTGGTCGCTTTAAAGATGAAGCAGCAAAACAAGGCCAGCGAGATACCCGTTCTGGTTATGTTGAGTTTTATCGTAATGAACTTAAAAATCTTCCTGCATGGATGGAAAACCAGACTTACCTTGCACTCGGACAACTGTTGTTTGCAGCAGGTTTAGAAGGCATTGATGCCACCCCAATGGAAGGATTTGACCGAACACTGATTGATCAAGAGTTTGGATTAACCGAAAAAGGGCTAAAAGCCTCTGTGGTTGTTGCTTTAGGTTATCGCAGCGAAACGGACTTCAATGCCAAACTACCTAAATCACGACTCCCAGATGAGGTTGTTTTTACCCGTCTCTAATGATTTATTCTCAGGGAGTAACGCTGCTTACTCCCTTATTTTATTTCATCATTGCTTTGGCCAAACACAGAACTGCGACCATCCCACTGATCAATCCAATCCAGGTATAGGCCTTTAACCGTTCTTTAAATAGTACCACGCCACTGAGTACCCCCAATACCACGACAAGAATATTCATGCCCGCAAAAACAATCGCAGGAGTTTCTTTAAATAGCATGTGGGCTTTTACATATAAGGCGATATTGGCAAAATTCAGCACACCTAAAAACAAACCGGTAAAAATGTTTTTAGGCTGCCAGTTCGGCTGAGTAATTGCGATATAAGCAATGGATAGAATGAAGGCTGCAATAAACGTTAAATTCAGCGTGACCGCAAACTGTAAACCTAAGCTACTACTATATTTTAGCAATACATCAATCGCAGCATAACCCGCCCAGACACTAAACAAAAACAAGGCTGATTTTAAATTCACGCCTTTACTTGCCTGTTCCGTGGCTTGACCGATGATAATCGCTAAAATCGCGATGATTCCTAGCCCCACTCCAATTAATTTTAATTGGCTAAACTGCTCGCCAAAAATAAAATAGGCTGCTAATAACGAAAGTATCACGGCTAAGCGCTGAGCAATCTCCGTTTTCAGAATCCCAGCAAATTGCAAAGACTTTGCTAAGCATAAAAATATACTGGGCAATAACACGGCTAAAGTGAGAATTAACCACCATGGGGTATTATTTAAAGAGATATGTGTAATATCAGTTTTAAACCAATAAAAACATAAGAGACTTGCGCTTAAATAATTCCACGCAATCATTTGAAAAACATCGAATCCCTTTGCTTTTAGGTATTTCAGTAAAATCGAAACCAATACACTACAACATGCCGCGGCTACAATCATTTCCATAGTATTTATTCTAGCTTTCTCATAGACAAAAAAATGCCAGTCTATTCTAAGACTGGCATTTTATTAAAGATCATCGATCAATTAACGATTGTTTTCGTCTTCTTGACCATCTTCAAATTTAGTTTCGCCGTCGAAGCCACCTTGATGACCGAAGCCACCTTGACCACCGAAGCCACCTTGACCGCCGAAGCCGCCGCCTTGACCACCGAAGCCACCTTGACCACCAAAGCCACCTTGACCACCGAAGCCGCCGCCTTGACCGCCGAAGCCGCCTTGACCACCGAAGCCGCCACCTTGACCACCGAAGCCACCAGCAGCGCCTTGACCACCGAAGCCACCAGTCGCACCTTGTGCAGGGAAGCCACCAGCAGTACCTTGAGCACCAGCTGGACGTGGGTTACGCGCAGGAACAACTGTAGAAATCGCGTGTTTATAAACCATTTGACTTACAGTGTTTTTCAACAAAACAACATATTGGTCAAATGACTCAATATGACCCTGCAATTTGATACCGTTTACAAGGAAAATAGAAACTGGAATACGTTCTTTACGGAGAGAATTTAAGAACGGATCTTGTAAAGTTTGACCTTTAGACATTTTTAACTCCAAAAAATTTTTAAATCAGCGCAAAAAAACTATCTTTATTTTTCAACTAAAAATTATAAAAAGACAGCCTGCGAATTTTGCTTTATCCAAAGAAGTTTCGCAAGTCTTCTTTCGCCTGCTTTATCGTCACGTAAGTTTTAAAATCGTGTAATTCTTGCAAAGAACGTAACCAAGTGTATTGACGTTTGGCTAATTGCCTCGTCGCAAAAAGGGCTTTGTTCTCCATTTCTACTTTATTTTTGAGACTTAGGTCACTTTTTAGTAAAAAATCCAAAGCTTGACGATAACCGACGGACCGCATGGACGGTAAATTATCATTTAAATCGTATTTTTTAATCAATTCCTCTACTTCATTTAAAAAACCAATGTTCCACATTTTGCTTAATCTTTGCTCAATGCGTTGATGTAATTCTAAACGATCTGGCATCAATGCGTAGTTATGAAATATGTAACGATATGGTTGATTTTTGGGCTGTTCAGCTTGTAGTTTTGTTATCGGCTCGCCTGTAATTCGATAGACTTCCAATGCTCGAATAATCCGTTGTTTATCTGAGACTTTAAATTTTTGCCCTGCAACAGGATCAACAGCTACTAACTCATCATAAACCGCTTGCCAGCCTTCATGATCAGCCTTAGCAACAATTGCATCACGGATTGCTTGGTCAGCATTTGGCAAATTATTCGCTAGCCCTTCTAACAGTGCTTTAAAATATAGCATTGTGCCACCGACTAAAATCGGGGTTTTACCGCGTGCATGCATATCATCGACCAATGGGCAGACATCTTCAACAAATTGTGCTGCTGAATAAACCTCTAAAGGCGTAATAATATCAATCAAATGATGCGGATATTGTTGTTGCTCTACTTTGGTTGGCTTTGCTGTGCCAATATCCATATCTTTATACACTAAAGCCGAATCTACCGAAATCAGCTCGAAATTACCACGCTCATAGAGTTCACATGCCAATGCAGTTTTACCACTTGCGGTAGGCCCCATTAAATTGATGACGGGCAATTGATTTGACATGTAAAACTACTCTCCTCGAGCAAATAATTTATCTAATTGATGAAGTGGAAATGCGCGCCAAGTCGGACGACCATGATTACATTGACTGGCAAATTCGGTTTGTTCCATTTGACGCAATAAAGCATTCATTTCAGATAGGCTTAACTGGCGATGTGCACGTACAGCACCATGACACGCCATACCCGCAAGTAGCTCATCACGTTTTTGCAATAAACCTCGCGCCTCGTCATTCGGATCAAGATCATTTAACAATTCAGGAACTAAATTTCCGAAATCAGCTTTATGCAAAATCGCAGGTACACCACGCACAATCACCTGCTCATCGCCATACTGATCAATTTCCAGACCTAAACGCTGCAATTGTGGTTGTAAATCTTCAACGCGAGTCGCTTGCATTCGCGTAATCGAAACAACTTTAGGAATCAATAGTTGCTGTGAGGTCCAGAATTCAGGTTTATCCCATGCCGACTTCATCTGCTGCAACAAAATACGTTCATGTGCTGCATGCATGTCCACAATAATCAGGCCTTCAGTATTTTGCGCCAAAATATAGATGCCATGCAGTTGTGCGATTGCGATTCCTAAAGGAAACTCATCCACACGTGATGGTCCTTGATCATTTCCATCTTCTGTTTCTTCACGTAAAGGCGCTAAATAGCTTTTGAGTGCATTATTTAACTGTGCAGAGCTGTTATAACGTGGTTCTTGTGGTGTTGAATTATACTGCACTGCTTGTGGACGGCTTTGATTAAACTCAGTCAATAAATCTGTCGAAACAGCAACCTGCTGATTGGCTTGTCGCTCAGGCTCAGCGACTGCTCGATGCAAATTAAATTGTTCTTGGTATTTAGGTTGAGGCTGATAATTAAAGTGTTCTGTTGCACCCTCATCTGTTTTCATTGCCTGTGCTAAATCTGCACTGGCGGTCTGAAATTGAGACAAAGTTGCTTTAGCATAGTGACGTACAAATTCATGTACTTCACGCTGATTTAAAAAACGAATTTCATGCTTGGTCGGATGTACATTCACATCAATATTTTCAGGATCAACTTCTAAAAACAATAAATAAGATGAATGTTGATGACCATGCAAAATCCCTTCATAGGCCATACGTAAAGCGTGTGAAATGGTTTTATCTTTGACAATACGACCATTCACATAGACATATTGCATGTCAGCTTGCGCACGTGCATCAGAAGGATGTCCCAACCAGCCCGACAAACGCATATTGATACTTTCAGCATCAATCCAGTAGGCATTTTGAATAAACTGTTGACCCAATAATTGCTGAACACGTTGATAACGTAACTCACCGCTATCCGCCACAGGCAGATTTAAACGAATATTATCGTTATGTTCCAGTACAAAGCGAATATCAAAATGCGTCAATGCCAAACGGCGCACAATTTCTTCAATATGATTAAATTCAGTGCTTGGTTTTTTTAAGAATTTACGACGCGCTGGTACATTAAAAAAAAGATCTTGGACACGAATATGCGTGCCTTTTTGAGCAGCCACTGCTTGGATCTGTTGATGATCGAATGCCGTACCATTCACTTCAACCTGATATCCTACACCCTGCTCATCTTGGCTACTGGTCAAAGTTAAGCGTGATACAGCTGCGATTGATGCTAATGCCTCACCACGGAATCCTAAACTAACAATGGCATGTAAATCATCTGCAGTTTGAATTTTACTGGTGGCATGACGCATCACAGCCAAAGGTAAATCCTCAGCGTGAATACCATTACCATTATCAATGATTTCAATCAGGGTCGAGCCGCCTTGTGCCACTCGAATAATCAGTTCAGTTGCACCAGCATCAATCGAGTTTTCTAATAATTCTTTGACTACTGATGAGGGACGTTCAATCACCTCACCCGCAGCAATCTGGTTGGCTAAGGCAGCATCTAGGGTATGAATACGACGAGTTGAATCATGCGCCATTCAATTGTTCCTGCAAAGTTTGAGATAAAGCATCAGACGCCGTGGTCAAAGTCACGAATCGAGTCAATTCATCTTCCGATTTTTGAATATCAATCACAATATCTGGTTTTGGAATTTCATCACCACCTTTCGATGGCCATTCAAATAAAAATAAAGCATCAGGTGTATCTAAATAATCACGGATACCCATTAACTCTAACTCATAGGGATCATTCAAACGATACAGGTCAAAATGAAAGATCTCTTTACCTTGAATGGTATAAGGTTCAACCAAGGTATAAGTTGGACTTTTGACCGAACCCTGGTGCCCTAAATTTTGTAGAAAATAACGGGTAAATGTGGTTTTTCCTGCACCCAAATCACCAATTAAATAAATAATGCCTGAGTGCACATGCTGAGACAGTATTTGTGCAAAATGTTGAGTGTCTTGTTCATGATTTAGAGTAAATTTCACTGAAGATGACATGGCAAATAAAACAAAATTGGAATGGCAGCTATGATAACATTGCCCTGCTTTAAAGCCTAATCCATAGAAAGAAGTTGCTACTTTTTAATCCAATTACTATTTCAATTTTAAAGGATAGAAATGTCTTCCGAATCTTTATATATAGAGTGTGAATGTCATGGTCAAAATTACGCTGCAGTTGTATGTGGACATTTGATTCGTAATAACAATAATCAACCTCTAGGCTTTATTGAAAATGTTTCAAACCCAACAAATCTGCAAGGATGGTGTTTAGCATGTGAATATGTTTTTACTCAAGAAAATGGTATGACAGATAAGTTTCATAATTTTAATAAAATGACTGTTGTATGCACTCAATGCTATAACGAGATAAAGAGTAAACATGATATCTACCCAGTTCTGCAATCTTCATAAAGCTGCTATTTACTAAATATGATTGATTCTACAATTCTCTTCCATCCCCCGCTCATCAATGGTGTCAGCGCCAGTAAAGTCTTTTTACCTCATGATGTTTCGGTACATACCATTTTTGATTATCTCTGCCAACACTTCCCCCATATTCTAGCGAGCGAATGGCAACAGCGTTTTGCAGATGAGCTAATTTATGCAGCAGATGGGACCAAACTCAAATTTGACAGCCCCTATACCCCCAATACGCATATTTTCTACTATCGTTTCCTTGCTCACGAAATTCATGTGCCATTTCAGCATGAAATTTTATTTGAAAATGATGATCTACTTGTCGTCGACAAACCGCACTTTTTAACCATGAGTCCGACAGGTCAATATGTGCAAGAAACCCTTTTGGTCAGACTAAAAAAACAAACAGGCTACGTCGACCTTACCCCCATTCATCGACTTGATCGTGAAACTGCAGGTGTGGTTCTATTCTGTAAAAAGGCAAGCTCAAGAGGCATCTATCAACAACTTTTTGCCGACAGAAAAGTGCAAAAAACCTACCATGCAATCGCAGCTTATCGCTCTGAACTGCATTTTCCGCAAATTTTGCAGCTCCATTTAGAAAAAAGTCAGCCTTTTTACACCATGCAAATTGATCCAAAAAAACCAGCTAATACTGAAACTTTGCTTGAATTATTGATGCATGATCAATGCTATGCCAAATATAAACTCAGCCCTAAAACAGGCAAACAACATCAATTGCGTGTTCATTTAAATTATCTGAATATTCCAATACTTAATGATTCTTTTTACCCAAATATTCAACATAAAGCAGAAGATGATTTTAGCCAACCTTTACAATTACTGGCCAAAGAAATTCAATTTTTTGACCCAATTTTAAAACAGGAAATGCGCTTTAGCTCTCACTTTGAACTTGCATTGCCACCACAACGTAATGACAAAAATTCTATTTTTTCACTTCAAAAATATTGAAATTACATTGCAATGGTTTAAAATACATGACGATAACTAAAAATATGTGGTTACTTTCTTCATGCGAAAAACAGAAGTTTATCAGGTTCGCCTCGATTCACAGGAAAAGAAGCAAGCTTTTG
Organism: Acinetobacter gyllenbergii; assembly: GCF_001682515.1. Lineage (NCBI taxonomy): Bacteria > Pseudomonadati > Pseudomonadota > Gammaproteobacteria > Moraxellales > Moraxellaceae > Acinetobacter > Acinetobacter gyllenbergii. Next base: position 688,116 of record NZ_KV575261.1, read on the forward strand.
CTGTATTTAAACAGCTAGGGATCTCCCCTGCTCAAGCTGTTCGCCTTTTCTTCAAACAAGTGGTGCTGACCAAGTCAATTCCTTTTGCGATTGAAAACCAGAACATCAACATGGAACAGTTGCTTAAACTGCGTAAATCTAAAGCCGCAGCCAATGCTGAAAATCCATCTCTAACCGAGATTGAAGATGATCATGAAGATTTATTTGAAGAGTTGAATGCACTGCTTGGTGAGAGTGACAAAACTTAACAATGTTGCATTTATAAACAAGTTTTTATTTTTTAAGCTGAATTTTTTTCGCTATCCTGACAGTCCTAATAAAATTATAAGTGTAAGGATGGACAGGAATGATTGTTAAGCGAGCAACAAAGGAAGATCTTCATCAACTTGCTGTCTTGTTTGACGAATACCGTCAGTTCTACGGTGCATCATCAAATATTGAACAATCGTATCAATTTTTAAAACATCGCTTTGACAACAAAGACAGTGTTATTTTTATTCATGTTAAAGATGACGTATTTACAGGCTTTGTCTTGCTCTATCTGGCTTTTTCTTCAGTGGCTTGTGAAACTTATTACATCCTCGATGATGTTTATGTCACGCCATCTTACCGCAAACAAGGCTCCGCAAAACAATTGATTGATACAGCTATTTTGTTTGCACGCCATGAAAATGCACAACGCATCAGTCTTGAAACGCAAAAGAACAATTATCAATCTCACCGTCTTTATGAACAAATGGGCTTTATCCAAGACAGTGAGTTCAAAACCTTTCATTGTTTTTTAAAGTGACGGCTGCTCAAGCGCAATATTTTGGCTTAACTTTTTTTGCGAAGGCGTAAGATACATCCATTCACCTTGTTTTAATTCAGGCAACTCAAGTAAACCCACTTGATGACGGTGTAAAGTTTCAACCTTATTACCTACCGCAGCCAACATTCTTTTGACTTGGTGATAGACCCCCTGATGAATGGTCATCGCCAATTGATGGTTTGAGAAAAGCTGGACATCTGTTGCAGCATACACCCCTTTTTCATTTCGAAGTTCAACGCCCTGCTCTAATCCAATCTTCTGCTCAGCTGTGACAGGATCAGCAGTGGTGACATGATAGACTTTCGGCACATGTTTACGTGGATGAGTCAATGCTTGTAGATATTGACCATCGTCAGTCAGTAACAATAAACCCGTCGTGTCCTGATCCAGACGACCGACACATTGAATACCACGATGAAGCAAAATTTCAGGGAAAAGGCTAAAGACACTCTTATGATGCGTGGCCTGATGCGAACATTCATAACCCTGAGGTTTATTTAAAACAATGTAGACATGCTCTCGATATTGATATTCTTCGCCGAATACCTGAAAGCGAAGTTGATCCGTGGCAATATTCTGCTTGGGATTGTCGCAGATCTGATTATCGATCTGAACAGAACCATTTTTTATTAACTGCTGGCAATACTTACGTGAACCAAAACCTTGTGATTGCAAAATTTTTTCCAGCAGCATACATACGCCCTAATTCTAAACTACGGCTATTGTACCCGATTCCCACGTTCATCGTTGGCTACTACGCATTCATTCTTTATTTTTATAATTTATTCACAATCTCTTCACTTGTAATACAACCCATACAAAACCATCGTCAAACTCTCTCAATCCAGATATTGCACTCCATATTTTCGCTTAAAAGTCTTGTTACATTTGTCGCAAGCAAAAAGAATATTGTCCAAAAGAATGGATAAGGAGTTTCACCATGAAATCGAATATGTGGTTATGTAGCGTTATCTTAGCAGCGTCTTCAATGATGACTGTTGCACATGCCGACAATACTACACGTGTTGCAGCAACCTCAGCCCTAGGTAGTGTAGTGGGTACTGCCCTAGGTAAACAACTCGGTGGTGATACTGGTGCCATGATTGGGTCAGCCATTGGCGGTGCGGGTGGCGCAGCTGCTTCAAGTAATCGACGTGATCGCACTGAAGCTGCTATTGGTGGTGGTTTAGGTGGCGTGGGCGGTTATACCGTTGGCCGTAATATGGGTGGAAGCAATGGTGGCTATATTGGTGCTGCACTCGGTGCTGCTGGTGGTGCTGCCTTAGGTCAAAAGGTAGGTCAAGACCGCGATGCGGATCGCCGTTATGATGATCGTCGTTACGACCGCCGTTATGACAACCGCCGTTCTTATGATGACCGTCGTTATTATAATTCGCGTGAAAGCTACCGCCATGACAATGGTCGCCATCGTGGTTGGTACAAACACCGTTAATCAGATCAAAACGTTTAACCCTTTTAGCGCCCTCGGGCGCTTTTTTTATTTCAGACAATAAAATATATCGATCAAAAACGATATACAAAGCCCAACTTATATCGTATTATTTCGATATATGGTTTTGAGAATTAATGATGAAATCACTACAAGATATAAAGTTCTCTATTCTGGAACTTGCACCTGTTCGGGATGATAAAAGTATCGAGTTTTCACTGCGTCATGCACTTGAGTTAGCACAGCACGCAGAAAAACTAGGTTATGAACGTTTTTGGCTAGCTGAACATCATAATATGGATGGAATTGCCAGCTCAGCGACAGCAGTCTTATTAGGCTTTATTGCTGCAAATACCCAACATATTCGTCTGGGCTCAGGCGGTATTATGCTGCCAAACCATGCACCATTGGTGGTTGCGGAACAATTTGGGACGCTAGCGACATTATATCCAAATCGTTTTGAACTCGGTCTAGGTCGTGCTCCTGGTACGGATCAAATGACAATGCGTGCCCTGCGTCGTGGCCGTCAGGAAACTGAAGACCAATTTCCTCAAGATGTGATGGAAATTTTACAATATTTTAAAGCACCTGAGCCGAATCAAAGAATTATCGCTACACCAGGCCAAAATACCCATGTACCAGTCTGGTTACTCGGTTCAAGTTTATTCAGCGCCCAACTGGCAGCCAAGCTCGGACTTCCTTATTCTTTTGCCTCACACTTTGCCCCAAGAATGTTAGGTCAAGCCATCGAACTTTATCGTGATAATTTTCAAGCTTCTGAATATCTGGACAAACCTTATGTTTCTATGGGGGTACCAACCGTAGTTGCTGCAACGGATGAGGAAGCTCAATATTTAGCGACCAGTTCTTATCAACGTATTTTAAATCTGATCCGTGGTCACAGCTTAAAACTCAAACCACCGATTGACTCGACCCAAGGTCTTGCAACAAGTGCTGAACAACTGGCAATTCAGAATTTTTATGCCATGGCACAAATCGGTTCTCAAGAAACTGTTAAATCGGGTTTAAATAAAATCGCGGCGCAATATGATGTCGATGAATTTATCTTTACCTGTGATATTTACGATACCGAAAAACGCTTGCAAAACTTTAGCCGATTGATGGACATAAAGAACAATTAAGATTTTAGCTAGAGTCGACAAGGTTTATTCTCTCAATCAACCCTGTCGACTTAGCATCTGTATTCGTCCATCTGAATTCCAGCTTGAAGCATTTTTGTGGCTTGTTGTACATTGACCGCAGGGCTAAATAAATACCCCTGACCAATAGAACATCCAGATGATTTGAGCAATTCGAGTTGTGCAATGTTCTCAATCCCCTCAGCAACAATGTCCAAGGAAAGCTTTGGTCCTAAGGCAATAATGGCTTGAACGATGGCTAAAATCGCATCATCCTCATTCATTTGGCGGATAAATTCACAATCAATTTTCAAACAATCAACAGGATAATCACGCAAGCGGGTTAAAGACGAGTGTCCTGTTCCAAAATCATCCAGTGAAATTTTAACGCCTTGTTGTTTTAATAAATTTAATGCTCGAACTACATAATCAGAACCACGATCATCCAATATCTGTTCAGTAATTTCAATTTCCACTAAATGATGAGGAATTTTATACAGATTTAAACGATGTAATAAACGTTCAGCATAATTATCCTTCAGAAACTCGACAGGCGCTGCATTGATTGAGACAGGAACAACCTCTAACCCTTGTGCGATCCAAGCTGCGATATTTTTAAAAACTTTATTTTGCATCGCATCACTAATTTTAGTCGCTAGAATATAGTCGTGAAATGCTTGTTCAATCTTACGAGGTGAATGAATATGCTGATCGTCCGTTTGCCAACGTAACAATGCCTCGAAGCCTACAACCTTGGCATCCGTCAAACGTACCTTGGGTTGATAAAATGGAACGATTAGGTCATCACGGATAATATGCCGTGCGTCATTTAATTGAATTGCAATGTTTTGAGCGGCAATCTGCATCTGTGGGTTAAACATTCGAAATCCACCTCGCCCTGTCGCTTTCAAATCATTCAGTGCCGTATCAGCACACTTCATTAAATTGGCTGAATCTTTGGCATCTCGTGGATAAATCGTGCAGCCAATACTCATACTGCCGTTAATCAAATTCCCAGCATAAGTAATCGGAGCTTCTAACTGTCGACTCACATCGATTGCAATTTTCTCAAGCGCAGCTTGTGTCTCAATTCCGTTCACGACAATCGCAAACTCGTCACCACCTAAACGAGCAACAAAAGTATTTTCAGGTAAAATCTGTTCAATTCGCTTAGACAAAACACGGAGTAAATGATCTCCAGCTGCATGACCAAGCGTATCATTCACATGTTTAAAATAATCTAAATCCAATAACATCAAACCAAGTAGCTTTTCACTTTTTTTATGTCGATGTAATGAGCGTTTAAGTTGTAATTTAAAGAAACGACGATTGTACAATCCCGTTAAATCGTCCAGTTCACTCGAAAGTTGTAATTGTATTTCAGTCTGTCTTTGTGTCGTCACATCTCGAGACAGACACAGAACCTGAATGGTCTGCCCGTGATCATTTAATATCGGAGTGAGCAAATTATCCCAATATTGTCTTGCTGTACCTTCACCACTCATCCCCCGAAAACGTGCAGTTTTGCCTTTGAGAGCTGTTTTCAAGGCATAAGCCGCCTTGGAACGTATTTCCGCAGGTAACAGTTCAGCCCACTTCATTCCAAAACTTTGCTGACTTTGAGAAATGTTAAGCGCAATGCATCCTGTTTTATTTACATGCAGTAAAGAACCATCCGCTTCCAGTAATTTGATGCAATCAATACTATTATCCAGCATGTTGGTTTGAGCGTTGATACATTGGACTAAGTTTTGCTGATACTGCTTGGTTTCATGAATGTCGACACTGTTGATAAACCAATGTGCCTTTTCTTCTGAATTCGCTTCTATAAATCTAGCCGACAATAAAAACCAGCGATACGCACCTGATTGATGCTTTAACCGGCATTCCATTTGAAATGGCGTTTTATTGGCAAACGCTTGCTGCCACTCACTTTGAAAGAGTGGCTTTTCTTCACCATGGATTAAGTCAGTCCAATCTTTCACAAAATGATCTAAGTCATTGAAACCAATATACTCTTGGCTTACACTATTAAAAAAATAAGTGTCACCCTGCTCTGAGAGTAGCCAAACTAAACTTGGAATACGATTAAAAACGTTTTTCTGAGCTTCACTCATTTGACGATTAGCATGAAAAGAGATAGCCAAGTTCACAGACTTCTGTTCCAAACGGAACTCTTAGAATCAAGATATTCAGTTGCAATAAAAGCCATAGACCACCAACAACAAAAGTGAGATTTGAGTCACAATATTGTAGCAGAAATGCAATAAAATTATCAGCAATTACTGCACTGATAAGTTAAGTTTACTTTGTTATTCAATATCAATTATTTATTTAAAATTAATGATATTTATCAAACTTTTTCTTATAAAATCGATCAAAAAATTACGGACTACCTCATCCAGAAGGCTTAGGTAGCCCAATCTCACTAACCAATACGACGTTTCAATCCCGTCATTTGTAAAACACGTGTTGAGATTTCTTCAATCGACATCTCTGTCACATTCAGATATTTAATCCCTTCCGAGATATAAATTCCCTCAATGGCACGCAGTTCCATTTGACACTGACTAAAACTTGAATAGCGGCTATTGGCTTTACGTTCACTGCGAATTGCAACCAAACGTTCCGCATCAATCATCAAACCAAACAACTTGTTTTTATGTTCGCGTAGCACTTTTGGCAAACGATTGTCATCGAGGTCTTCCTCAGTTAAAGGATAGTTTGCAACACGAATACCAAATTGTAATGACAAATAAATTGAGGTCGGCGTTTTACCAGAACGAGATACGCCAATTAAGATAATATCGGCTTTATCATAATGACGTGTTCTGGCCCCATCATCATTATCTAGTGCGAAATGTACCGCATCAATACGTGCCTTATAATATTCTGAATCGGTGACAGCATGGGTTTGTCCAACCAAGGTCGTCGGCGGTGTACCCAACTCTTGTTCTAATTTGCTAATCAGACCTTCAAAAACGTCGAGATTGACCGCCTTGGCAGTATTGATAATTTCACGGACATGTGGATCGACCAAAGTGTCAAAAACCAACGGTAAAGAACCATCTCGAGATTGGCAGGCATTGATCTCGGCCACGGCCACCATTGCTGCTTCTTCAGTGGCAATATACGGCATAATATGAATGTCAAAATCGACGTTTGGAAATTGCGCAAGTAGTGAATGTCCAAGGGTTTCTGCGGTAATTGCGGTACCATCTGAAATAAAAAAAACGCTCCGTTTAATTTCTTTACTTACGGGCATCAAAATTCTCCTTAAACATTTGTCTTAGTGCTCTATAATCTTTATAGTAAACTCATCTAACATGACTGTCGCTTAGTAAAACACTAAATCTAAGCACTTTTGTATAATTTCATACCAATGATGGTCATTCATACTGCAAAAAAAGTGGAGTAAATACTTTGGAAGCGCGCGTAATCGGTCTGGAAAAATTAGGAAAACACGATGTCGAACTCGTAGGTGGGAAAAACTCATCTTTGGGTGAAATGATCAGCCATTTATCCAATGCTGGTGTATCGGTACCTGGTGGTTTTGCAACAACTGCAGCTGCCTATCGTGAGTTCTTGGATCAAAGCGGCTTAAACGCTCGTATTCAGGCTGAACTTGCTCAGCTAAATGTAGAAGATGTAAATGCACTTGCTGAAACTGGTGCAAAAATCCGTAACTGGATTGTTGAAACTCCGCTTACTGCGACATTAGAACAAGAAATTCGTGAAGCTTTTGCTGCACTTTCAAACGGCAACCCAGACATTGCTGTTGCTGTACGTTCTTCTGCTACTGCTGAAGACTTACCTGATGCGTCTTTCGCAGGCCAACAAGAAACCTTCCTCAACATTCGCGGGATTGATAATATCTTAATCGCGATCAAAGAAGTTTTTGCTTCTCTTTATAATGACCGCGCGATTGCTTACCGTGTACACCAAGGTTTTGAACATAGTGTTGTTGCCCTTTCTGCTGGCGTACAACGTATGGTTCGTTCAGAGACAGGTGCTGCAGGTGTTATGTTCACCCTAGATACAGAATCTGGTTTCCGTGATGTGGTCTTTATTACTGCATCATACGGTTTGGGTGAAATGGTCGTACAAGGCGCGGTGAACCCTGATGAATTCTATTTATCTAAACCACTTCTAAATGCGGGTAAACACTCAGTGTTACGCCGTAACCTTGGCTCTAAACACCAAAAAATGATTTATGGTGAAGAAGGTGCAGCGGGTAAATCAGTGGTGGTGGTTGATGTTGAAAAACAAGAACGTCAACAGTTTGCCTTAAATGACCATGAGTTACATGAGTTGGCTAAACAAGCGCTGATCATTGAACAGCACTACGGTTCGCCAATGGACATCGAATGGGCGAAAGATGGTGATGACGGTCAGATCTATATCGTTCAAGCACGTCCAGAAACGGTAAAAAGTCGTCAAAACGTCGGCACAATGGAACGCTACCTGTTAAAACAACGCGGTACTGTGATTTGTGAAGGTCGCTCAATCGGTCAACGTATCGGTTCAGGTAAAGTTCGCGTTGTTACTTCAATTAAAGAGATGGATAAGGTTCAGGACGGTGACGTACTTGTCTCTGACATGACTGACCCAGACTGGGAACCAGTAATGAAGCGTGCTGCTGCGATCGTTACCAACCGTGGTGGTCGTACTTGTCACGCCGCTATTATTGCACGTGAGCTAGGTGTTCCAGCAATTGTTGGTTGTGGTAATGCCACTGAAGTCCTTTCTGATGGTCAAGAAGTGACCGTATCTTGTGCCGAAGGCGACACTGGCTTCATCTATGAAGGTGCATTAGATTTCGAAGTTCAACGTAACTCGATTCACTCAATGCCATCACTGCCGTTCAAAATCATGATGAACGTTGGCAACCCAGACCGTGCATTTGACTTTGCTCAAATCCCGAATGAAGGGATCGGCCTTGCACGTCTTGAATTCATCATTAACCGTATGATCGGTGTGCATCCAAAAGCATTGTTAAATATTGAAAGCCTCCCACGTGAGACTCGTGCTGCTGTCATGGCACGTACTGCGGGCTATTCTTCTCCAATCGAATTCTATGTCGAGAAATTGGTTGAAGGGATCTCGACACTTGCTGCTGCATTTGCAGAAAAACCAGTCATCGTACGTATGTCTGATTTTAAATCGAATGAATATGCAAACTTGATCGGCGGTAAGCTCTACGAGCCTGAAGAAGAAAACCCAATGTTGGGTTTCCGTGGTGCAAGTCGTTATGTATCTGATAACTTCCGTGACTGTTTTGAGCTTGAATGCCGTGCCTTGAAAAAAGCACGTGATGAAATGGGTTTAACCAATATCCAAATCATGATTCCATTCGTTCGTACTGTTTCTGAAGCAAAACGTGTAATTGAACTCCTTGCTCAAAATGGTTTGAAACGTGGTGAGAATGGTTTAAAAATCATTATGATGTGCGAATTACCTACCAATGCATTATTGGCTGAGCAATTCCTTGAGCACTTCGATGGTTTCTCTATCGGTTCAAACGACTTAACACAATTAACACTCGGTCTTGACCGTGACTCTGGTATCGTATCTCACTTATTTGATGAGCGTGATCCAGCAGTTAAGGCACTCCTTTCTATGGCAATTCATGCTTGCCGCAAAGCAGGAAAATACGTTGGTATTTGTGGTCAAGGTCCTTCGGATCACCCTGACCTTGCTAAATGGCTTATGGAACAAGGTATTGAATCTGTGTCACTTAACCCTGACTCAGTACTTGATACTTGGTTCTTCCTTGCTGAAGAACAAATCAAGAAAGCCTAGTCTTTTTTAGAAAAAGGCCCTCTTTCGTAGGGTCTTTTTCATCGTAGGGTCTGTTGAGATTTCAGAGATACTTGCGACAACGGACATTTTTAGACAATACAAGGCATGGCTTACGCAATTTAGCCATTCTAAATAATGAGCAGTGATTATAGCTGCGCAAGATAACGCAGTAGTGGCAAAAATGTCCTTGTCCCGTAGGGTTATGGCTAAAACCTCCCCAAACTTCGTTATGAAGCTTGACAAGGGAACTGCCATTGTCTACGTTTCATGCCTTGTTTGGGTTGTTTTAGCCTATAACGCCAGACATGTCTGAAATGTCAACACACCCTTGTAATTGAGATTTTAAAATTATGCAAATTTACTTGGCTCGTAACAATCAACAAGCAGGACCTTACAGTTTAGAACAAGTGAACCAAATGCTTGCCAGTCAACAAGTTTTACTAACAGATTTGGCTTGGCATGAAGGTATGACTGAATGGAAAACACTTGGTGAACTCACACAAGGTAAACTTGTCTACGAACCTGTAGGTTACTCTCCTTTTAGTGCTCAAATTAAAACTGAAACGAACGAGCCAACTTACAAAATCAAGGTCGAACAAAAAGCGCCAGAACTCGCACCTTTTCATTCGCGCGCTCTTGCCAAAGTTTTTGATCTCATCCTTTGGCTACCGATGGCCTCTATCCCATCTTTCTTTTTTAATGAAAGCCAATACCAAGAATTATTTGAAATCCAAAAACAGATGCAAGCCACCCAAATGGCATCTGATAAAGCAGTGGAATTACAACATCAATTGATGCAATTAATTCCGAATGAAGCATGGATGATGATCTTTGCTTATCTGATTATCATGCTCATGATTCAAGCATTCTTTATTGCAAAATCTGGTCAAAGTATTGGTAAAAAAATCGCCAAGATTAAAATTGTAGACGCCGAGACCTCCACTCAAGTGAGTACAATTCGTGCCTTTTGGTTGAGAAGCGTATTATTCATTATTTTGAATCTTCTTCTCGTTCCAATCATCACTGTGATTGATTATGCTTTATTCGCTTTTACTCAAAAGCGTCAAACTTTGCACGATAAATTGGCAAAAACCAAAGTCATTAAACAGTGATCACAAATCAATAAACAAAAGAGGATTTATTCCTCTTTTTTTATATATTAAATTGATATCTATACAAAAAGAACTTAACTCAACCTTAATCCCTACAAAATAAATCGGGTTTTAAAACAAGCAGTTCAGGCCACTTTATCAGTAGCTTAGTTTTTCAATATGAGGCATAATGCCCAACAACGTTGCGGTGTCGCGTGATTGCTAAGCACTTTTTAAACAATTCTTATCAATCACGCGACACTTTAATCGCTATCCCATAATTTTAATTAGGGAATGGGACTCTTCACCGAGGTTGTAAAATGAGACAAACGATTTTAGCTGTATTGTCTTTATCAACGATGGCCGCGCTCTTAACTGGGTGTGGCGGTGATATGGTACTTCTAAACAATAAAGGTCCAGTTGGTCAAGGTCAAAGTAACTTGATGATGACTGCGATCTATTTAATGCTGTTGGTGGTAATCCCATCAATCGTTATGGCATTGTGGTTTGGTTGGAAATATCGCGCGTCGAATAAAGATGCAGACTATAAACCTACTTGGGCACACTCTACGACAATTGAGATCGTTGTATGGGGTGTACCTGTCATTATTATTGGTATTTTAGCTTGGTTAACTTGGTGGGGTTCCCACAAGTACGACCCTTACCGTCCGTTAGAATCAGATAAAGCACCATTGACTATTCAAGCTGTCGCTGAACAGTTCAAATGGATTTTTATCTATCCTGAGCAAAACATTGCAACGGTAAACGAAGTACGCTTCCCAGAACAAACACCAGTAAGCTTTAAAATCACTTCTAACTTTACGATGAACTCGTTCTTCATCCCACAGTTAGGCGGTCAGATTTACGCAATGGCTGGTATGCAAACTCACCTTCACCTATTAGCCGATGAACCAGGTATCTTCCGTGGTTTCTCAGCAAACTATTCAGGTTACGGTTTCTCACAAATGCGCTTTAAAGCACATAGCGTGACTGAGCCAGAATTTGCACAATGGGTAGAAGCAGTTAAAGCTGGTAATGGTACAAGTATTAACCCTGAAGCAATTCAAAAAGGTACACTTGACCAAGCTGAGTTAGCAACGCTTAAAGATGGCGATCGTTCTAAGCATCAGATCGAGCATTTAGTGAATCGTGCTAAAGCTGCTGGTGATGAAGAAGCACTTGCTAAAGCTGAAGCGATGAAACCGTTCCCGACTAAGCCACACCCAGTGACTTATTACTCATCAGTTGAACCAAAATTGTTTGAAACAATCATCAACCACTACATGAGTAACTATCACGGTGCTGACCATTCTGCTGGACATGATGCAACAGCAGAAACTCATGCTGCAGCAGAACACGCTGCTCAAGGGGAATAAGACATGGATATGATTTTTGGTAAATTAGGGTGGGATTCTATCCCGACTGAACCCCTTGTACTTGTCACCATGGTCTTTATGGCACTTGGTGCAATTGCTGTTTTGGGCGGTATCACCTATTTCAAGAAATGGGGATATTTGTGGAATGAGTGGTTTATCACTGTAGACCATAAAAAGATTGGTATCATGTATATCATCGTATCTGTTGTCATGCTGTTGCGTGGTTTCGCCGATGCGATCATGATGCGTCTACAACTTTTCCTCGCGAAAGGCGGCGGCGAAGGTTACTTACATCCTGACCACTATGACCAGATCTTCACAGCACACGGTGTGATCATGATCTTCTTCGTAGCAATGGGTCTCGTTGTAGGTATGATGAACATCTCTGTACCTTTACAGATTGGTGCTCGTGACGTTGCTTTCCCATTATTAAACTCTTTAAGCTTCTGGTTATTCGCAGGCGCTGCTGGTTTGATGATGCTTTCACTTGTATTGGGTGAATTTGCTGCGACTGGTTGGATGGCTTACCCTCCTCTATCTGGCATTCAATATTCTCCTGGTGTGGGTGTTGACTACTATATCTGGGCACTTCAGGTTTCTGGTCTAGGTACGCTTTTATCTGGTGTTAACTTCTTTGTTACCATCATCAAGATGCGTGCACCTGGCATGAAATTGATGGACATGCCGATTTTCACGTGGACTTCACTTTGTACGGCTGTACTCATCATTGCATCATTCCCTGTATTAACAGGTACGCTTGCAATGCTGACGCTTGACCGTTACTTCGGCTTCCATTTCTTCACCAATGAGCTTGGCGGTAGCCCAATGCTTTACGTGAACTTGATCTGGACATGGGGTCACCCTGAAGTATATATCTTGGTATTGCCAGCATTTGGTCTATACTCAGAAATCGTTGCAACCTTCTCTCGTAAAGCGTTGTTCGGTTATAAGTCTATGGTGTATGCGACGATTGCAATTACTGTACTTGCGTTCGTTGTATGGCTTCACCACTTCTTTACCATGGGTGCTGGTGCGAACGTGAATGCGTTCTTCGGTATCATGACCATGGTTATTGCGATTCCTACAGGTGTGAAAATCTTCTCTTGGTTATTCACCATGTATAAAGGTCGCATCACCTATACAACACCTATGTTATGGACGCTTGGCTTCCTTGTAACATTCGGTATCGGTGGTTTAACTGGTGTATTGATGGCTGTTCCACCTGCGGACTTCCTTGTACACAACTCATTATTCTTGATCGCTCACTTCCATAACGTAATTATCGGTGGTGTGGTGTTTGGTATGTTTGCCGGCATCATCTTCTACTGGCCAAAAATGTTTGGTTGGAAGCTCAACGAAGCATGGGGTAAAGCTGCGTTCTGGTTCTGGTTCATCGGTTTCTATTTTGCATTCATGCCACTTTATATCCTTGGTTTCATGGGTATGACACGTCGTTTGAATACATATGACAACCCTGAATGGGATCCGTACTTGGCGATTGCATTGTTTGGTGCTGTTCTTATCGCGATCGGTATTGCATGTTTCTTAATGCAAATCATCGTTGGTTTCTTACAACGTAAGGACAACATGGACCACACAGGCGATCCATGGGATAGCCGTACCCTTGAATGGGCAACGTCATCTCCTGCTCCGTTCTATAACTTTGCGCATGAACCAGATGCAAGCGGCGTTGACCGTTTCTGGACTGACAAAGAAAATGGTGTAGCATACGCACGTAACACTAAATATGAAGACATCCACATGCCGACTGATCGTGCTGCTGGTTTTGTCATTGCAATGTTCATTACGATTCTTGGCTTTGCACTCATCTGGCATATTTGGTGGCTCGCTGTCGTTTCTTTCGTTTCAGCAATTGTTAGCTTGATCGTAAGCTCATTCACTAAGAATGTTGACTACTACGTTCCTGCTGCTGAAGTTGAGCGTATTGAAAACGAACGCTATGCTTTACTTGAAAAACACTTGAAGAAGGACTAAGGAAATGGCTGAAGTACTTCATCACGACAACCACGGCCACGATGGTCATCATGAACATGATGATACAGACTTAACGGTCTTTGGTTTCTGGACATACTTGATGAGTGACTTGATTCTTTTCGGATCACTCTTCATTGCGTTCGCTGTATTAAGCAGTCATATTCCACCAGGAACTCCAAGTGCATATGACCTGTTCCATGATTCATTAGGCTTCGTGTTAACTGAAACATTTGCCTTATTGATCTCATCGGTAACATTTGGTTTTGCTGTACTTGCATCTTATAAAAAGAATGTAAATCAAGTGATCACTTGGTTATTCATTACATTCCTTTTCGGTGCATCGTTCATTGGTATGGAAATCTATGAGTTCCATCACCTCGTACACGAAGGTCATGGCCCAACTCACAGTGCATTCTTATCTGCATTCTTTACCTTGGTTGGTACACACGGTATCCACGTAACTTCTGGTTTGGTGTGGATGTTAGTGTTAATGTATCAAATCAAAAAGAATGGTTTGACCTTACCGAATACACGTCGTCTTGCTTGCTTAAGCTTGTTCTGGCACTTCCTTGACATCGTTTGGATCTGTGTATTCAGCGTCGTTTACTTACTGGGAGTTCTCTAATGAGTAGTCATGACCATAATGCTGCAGGTGCGTCACACGGTAACTTTAAACAATACACTGTTGGATTTATCCTTTCTGTTATCCTTACCATCATCCCATTCGGGATGGTGATGTCAGGTGGTTTCAGCCGTGGCGTTTTAGTTACAGTAATTGCAATTACTGCGGTTGCTCAGGTACTTGTACAACTTGTGTACTTCCTACACATGAATACATCGTCTGAACAACGTTGGAACCTTATTGCATTTATCTACACAATCTTATGTATCGCTGTACTTTTAGTCGGCTCTGTGTGGATTATGAATTACCTACACTACAACATGATGATCTAAACTGATTGTCATGTGGAAAAAGTACTTATTCCTGACTAAACCAGGAATTCTCTTCGGTAATTTTATTACCACCTTGGGCGGCTTCTTCTTAGCCGCCCAAGGCTCTATAGACTACCTCTTATTATTGCTTACCCTGCTCGGAACAACTTTTGTGGTTGCGTCTGGTTGTGTGGTCAATAATGTTATTGATCAAGACATCGATCAAAAAATGCAGCGCACCATGAATCGCGCACTTGTGACAAAAACCATTTCCCCTACTGTTGCCCTGTGTTATGCATTGGTTCTAGGTGTAATTGGCTTTAGCATGCTCTGGTTCTATGTCAATGCTTATGCATTTTTATTCGCTGTGATTGGTTTTGTAGTCTATGTCGGTTTTTATAGTTTGTGGACAAAACGTACCACTATCCATCAAACCGTCATCGGTAGTATTTCCGGAGCGAGTCCCCCTGTTATTGGTTATACGGCTGTAAGTCATCAGTTCGATATGGCGGCGCTACTGATCTTTGTTGCATATGCTTTATGGCAAATGCCACATTCATGGGCAATCGCAATTTATCGTTTTGACGACTACAAAAACGCAGGAGTTCCTATTTTACCTGTAGCCCGTTCCATCCTTAGAACAAAAATCGAATCACTGATTTATGTGGTTTTATTTACTCTAGCGATGAATGCACTCTATGTTTATGGATATACCAATATGGTTTTCTTGGTTATCTGTAATGTACTTTGCATTTACTGGCTCTACCTTGCTATTTTAGGATTCAAAGCCGAAGATGATCAGCTTTGGGCAAAACGCTTTTTCCTTTTCTCAGTAATTCTCGTTACTGTCATCAGTTTAAGCTTTAGCTTTACTTTTAAAAGCCCTGCACCACTCTTCCCTATTTTTTAAAAAGATAGAGAACACTCTATCTTTTTATGCTCTCCCAATTTTTATCATTTCGTGCAATAAAAACATTGAGTTCTTTATTGCCTAAATGAAAACTATGTATTGTTTATACTCTGCACCTATTTTTACAATCGTAAAAATTACGCTGCTACATCATTTAGCCAAAGAACACACTCTCTGGCTCAAATCGTCTAAACAATTGATCAATCTGATGTGAATATTTTTGATCTAATTTTTGCCATAATGCTTTTGGTAATGGGATGAACTCCAAGGTATCGGAACCATCGGAAGGCTCACAAAAACGGATTTCATAATCTGGCTGTAAAATTTGATTTAATGCTTTTAAGGTGGTATCTCGATCAGCACCCTCGCCCTGATAAGGAATGATCAGTGCTTGATCTTTGTAATGAAGACGAATGATAAAACCTTGGGTATTATCAGCACTTTCTGTCTCTACGCTTAAATTCCCTGTTTGCAATATTTTTTCGCAATATTCAACAATTACTTCATCTTCTTCTCTCCAATCAACAATCATTAAAACTTGATAAATACTCCCTTCATATTGCTCAAACACTTCAAAGTATGCCTCCGCAGTGCCTGACTGTAAAATTGACTCGATCAATGCAACTGTTTTTAAAAAGCGTTGTTCCATGCTTATTGCCTATTTTATTTAAAAAATATCATGTAAAGACTATGGCAAATTTGCTTTATAGCGTCAATTTGAATATAATCCCCGCTTCGCAATTTGCGACATAACTTTTAAGTTATGACTCCTTGCTTCTAAATTTTTATATTTAGGGGCTGCTTAAACCGTAAGGAGCTGACAATGCGTCACTACGAAATCGTACTATTGGTACATCCAGACCAAAGCGATCAAGTTGTAGGTATGGTTGAACGCTATATCTCTCAGATCAAAGAAGCTGAAGGTCAAATTCACCGTTTAGAAGATTGGGGCCGCCGCCAATTGGCTTACCCGATTAACAAAATTCACAAAGCACACTACATTCTTATGAATGTTGAATGTGGTCAAACGACTCTTGATGAATTAGAAGAATTATTCCGTTATAACGACGCAATCATTCGTAACATCATCATCCGTCGTGAACACGCAATTACTGAAGAATCTTTACTTGCTAAGAGTGCTGAAGAAAAACGTGCGCGTAAAGCTCAACGTGAAGAAGCACAACAAGCAATTCAAGAAGCTGAATAAGGAGAACCTCAATGGCACGTTTTTACCGTCGTCGCAAGTTCTGCCGCTTTACAGCTGAGAATGTTGCGTACATCGACTACAAAGATATCGACACTTTAAAACAGTACATCACTGAAAACGGCAAGATTGTTCCTAGCCGTATTACAGGTACTAAAGCTCGTTATCAACGTCAATTAGCGTTAGCTATTAAACAAGCTCGCTATTTGTCTTTGATTCCGTACACTGACAACCATAAGTAAGTGAGGTGAGCTGTGGACGTTATCTTATTACAACGCATTAAGAACCTTGGTAAATTAGGCGACAAAGTATCAGTTAAAGCTGGTTACGGTCGTAACTTCTTGATCCCTCAAGGTAAAGCTGTAGCTGCAACTGAAGCAAACACTGCTGCTTTTGAAGCTCGTCGTGCTGAACTTGAGAAGCAAGAAGCTGAAGTATTAGCTGCTGCAAATGCACGTGCTGAACAATTGAACGAAGTTAACATCGTGATCACTGCGAAAGCTGGTGACGAAGGTAAATTGTTCGGTTCTATCGGTACTCGTGACATCGCGGATGCTTTAACGAATGCTGGTCTTGTTGTTGACCGTGCAGAAGTTCGTTTACCAAACGGTGCGCTTCGTCACACTGGTGAATTCAACATCGCAATCCAATTGCATCATGATGTTGTTGCTGAAGTTCTCGTTACTATCGTATCTGAGTAATTTCTGCAAAGAAAAGAGCATGTTTTACATGCTCTTTTTTTATGTCTAATGATCCTGTTTTAGGAATAAATCTGGTATAAAACATCATTAATGCATCGCTAATAAATATTTCACATAATCCTCTGCACTTTGCTCAACATCATTGATTGTAGGTAAAACCTCACCCTCCTCTGGCTGGGTTTCCATTCCATAAAAAGCATAAACAGGCTGATAATCGGCTTTGACATAACGTGCAGTCAATTCAAAAGGAGCACACAAAGTTTCTAAACTCACTTGATGTCGCCCATCCACTGAATAATCATGTGCTTTACTTCCAGTCGATACTGCAAGGGTTATTTTCTTATTTTTTAACTGATTTCCTACTGAACCATAAGCCCAACCATAAGTCAGGACATCATCCAACCATTGCTTTAATAATGGTGGGCAGTTAAACCAATACACAGGGAACTGAAATACTAGATTTTGGTGTGCTTCAACCAAAGCTTGTTCTTTTAACACATCAATCTGAGCATTTGGATAACTTTGGTAAAGCTCATGTACAGTGAACTGCTCAGGATATTGATGTAATTTTTCAATCCAACATTTATTTATAATGGAATTATTGATGTCAGGATGAGCAACAATCACAAGCGTTTTTTTCATTTCAATAGACTCCATTGATCGTACAGTTATAGTGATGAGTCGATTATGAAAGCATGCTAGAGATAATTTAAGTACGGTCATGATGGTTATATACTAGACTAAAAGTTAGTGTCAGCAGAGAATAATGGAAACTTGCGCCCCACCCCAAATTGACTTAGAGCAAACAGATTTTGGATATACACTTTCCTTGATCAATGGCAAATACAAAATGATCATTATGTATTGGCTTTATCAGCATAAATCCATCATGCGATTCAATGAGCTAAAACGCTCCATCGGGAATATTTCTTTTAAAACTTTGAGTCTGACCTTGAAAGAAATGGAAAGAGACCAATTGATTATTCGTAAGGAATATCCACAAATTCCACCCAAAGTCGAATACAGCTTATCTGAACGCGGGCTGTCCTTGATTCCATTATTAGACATGATGTGCCAATGGGGTGCATCCAATCGGCTCTAACTGCTGAACCACACTTTTTCGCCACTTACACAATTTTCACTGAATTAAATTGTGCCGATACGCTCCATTTGGATTAAGATAGTCACTCGGTATTGTTTCATCTTTTTATTAGGTCTTGTTATGTCACAGGCGAATGCCAATTTTACAAAAAATTCTCCAAGCACAGAGAGTAAAGTGAGTGACTCAGGTCAGCTAAAAGAATTCCGTACCCCACCGCATAACCTAGCCATCGAGCAAGCGGTCTTAGCAGCCTTAATGACGGTTGCAGAATCTTTTGAGCAAGTTAGTGACTTACTTAAAGAAAATGATTTTTATGCAACACGTCACAAATATATCTATCGTGCCATTGAGAAACTGGCACAAGAAAACTCGCCTTATGATGCTGTTTTGGTCAATGATTGGTTGCTCAAACAAAACTTGTTAGATGCCATCGGTGGTGAAGAATACTTGATGCAATTGATGGCAGACTCTCCATCAAGTTTCTATAACCTTGAAATTTATGCAAATAAAATCAAGGAATTTTCAACTCTGCGTAACATGATCAAGATCAGCAGTGATATTTTACAAAATGCCTATGACACCAAAGGTCGCCCTGTCAGTGAGATTCTTGATTTAGCAGAAACCAGTATTTTCTCTTTGGCCGAACAGCACAATAACAATAAAAAAGATTCTGGGCCTAAATCCATCAGCTCTGTCACTGCAGATGTCATTACTAAATTAGATGAATTGTCTAAACTTGATGGCAACATTACCGGTTTAACCACGGGCTTCTTGGAACTCGATAACAAAACCTCGGGAATGCAGGCTGGGGATTTAATTATTGTTGCGGCACGTCCATCAATGGGTAAAACCACATTCGCCATGAACTTGGTTGAAAGTGTACTGCAATACAACCGCCTACCTGCTCTGGTATTCTCGATGGAGATGCCAGCAGACTCGATTGCCATGCGTTTGATTTCAGCCATGGGTAAAGTCCATCAAGGGCATTTACGTTCAGGTAATCTCGATGCAGACGAATGGACCAAAGTGACAGGCACCATTCTTCAGCTACAAGAAATGCATCTCTATATCGATGACTCGTCTGCCCTACCACCCACCGAACTTCGTGCCCGTGCTCGTCGTGTGGCCAAAATGCATGATGGGAAAATCGGCTGTATCATGGTCGACTACTTACAGCTGATGAAAGTCCCTGGTATGGGCGATAACCGTGTCGGCGAGATCTCGGAAATTTCACGAAGCTTAAAAGCCTTAGCCAAAGAAATGCAATGTCCTGTGATTGCACTATCGCAGCTGAACCGTAGTTTGGAGAACCGACCAAACAAACGCCCAGTCATGTCAGACTTGCGTGAATCGGGTGCGATCGAGCAGGATGCCGACTTGATCATGTTCATTTACCGTGATGAAGTCTATAACAAAGAATCTAAAGAAGCAGGCACTGCCGAGATTATCATCGGTAAACAGCGTAACGGTCCAATTGGTAGCGTTCGTCTTGCCTTCGAAGGCCAATATACCCGTTTTAGTAACCTCTCGCCTGAGTTCTATGCTCAATATGAGGATGAGGAATAAGCCCTTCGCGATTCAAATTGCATTATCTCATTTCCTAGCCGACCCAAAGGAGAAATCAGGGTGCGCCAAGCAACAGTTTATATTGACAGTGCAGCACTGCAATATAATTTAAACCGTGTTAAACAACTTGCTCCACATTCAAAAATCGTCAGTATGGTCAAAGCCAATGCCTATGGACATGGAGTTAAGAACTGTTTAGCCGCCTTAGAGGCCACGGACGCTTTTGGTGTCGCCTGTTTAGAAGAAGCTTTGGAGATCAGGCAACTGGGATATACTCAACCCATTACCCTGATTGAAGGTGTATTTGCTGAAGATGAAATGACACAAGTTATTGAACAGAAACTTGAATGTATTGTCCATCACGCACAACAAGTTGAATGGTTGATTCAACATAAAACCGCTTACAACACATTAGGCTTAAAAGTTTGGGTCAAACTAAATAGCGGCATGAACCGCTTAGGTTTCAAAGTCGATGAAATCATTAAAGTCATTCAACGTTTAAAAACTGAAGGTTTTACCTGTGTACTTGCCATGCATTTTGCCAATGCTGATGTAGAGCATCCTTTAAATGAACAGCAGAAGCAGCAGTTCTTACAGGTCAAACAAGCCTGTGAACCAATCTTGGTGTCTTGCTGTAATTCTGCTGCAATTTATAAATATCCTGAACTGCATTTTGATTTTGTTCGTCCCGGTATCATGCTTTACGGCGCATCACCTTTTGCCGATAAAAACGTACATGAACTCGATCTAAAGCCTGTCATGACCTTTAGTGCCGAAATCATTGCACTGAATCAGATTCAACAAGGTGAATTTGTCGGTTATGGTTCGACCTATTCAGCCACATGTCCGACAGAGATCGCGATTGTTTCGATTGGCTATGGTGACGGCTATCCACGTGCGTATATCAAACAAAACTTTGTTGCCATCGACCAACAACTGGTCCCTGTTGTTGGTCGTGTCAGTATGGACATGATCGCGATTGATATCAGCACTGTTAAAGCAGAAATTGGCACAAAAGTTGAGCTTTGGGGCCAATCTCGCTTGGTTGATGATGTGGCAGCAGCCAACGGAACCATCGGCTACGAGCTACTTTGCCGCCTCACCCAACGCCCAAGACGTCAATTAGATAACTAAACATGACTTGATCAATTTTTGGGTTTTACCTCTAATAAGGGTTTTAACCCATCCGATTCAGCATGTTCAAACTAATTTACGATAATCCGCTTTATAAAATGCCGATCCAGCAATTGGTTCTGTTTCTGATCCGAATTTCGATCGGCATTTTTTTCTTTACTACAGGTTTCAACAAGCTTTTCGTTGAAAAAAACAAACTGATTATGCTGGAAACGATGACCGAAGCAGGCATTCCATTTCCAGAAATCATGAGCAGCTTTGTGTCTGCCACGGAGATGTTCGCAGGTTTATTCTTGATTATCGGTTTGTTAACTCAAATCAGTAGTATCTTGTTATTTATAATCTGTCTAACCGCTTTATACACGGTTGGGATCCATACCATCCCCAATGGATTAGACACGATAAGTTGGCTTAGTTGGTTCTTCTACATCCATGACCTGTTGTATATGTTTATTCTTGCGATACTGATTACATCTCGACCAAGCATCTTGTCGCTGGATCGCATCCTAAGCAAAAACAGACCAACCTCTTAGGATAATTCCCTCTCAAAAGGCTCTATGCATTCTTTTGAGAGAGACTTAACGGAAGTTATAAACCGTAGTCAGCAGTTGGTTTTGGCAATTCTTGCAAACCACGGCGCAAAGTCTCTGACCATTGTTTACTGATTTGGGTAAAGTAAGGATCATCTTCACCAATACGCTTACCTTCTGGAATTATAAAACTGTCTTTATGGTAAACCAAAGCATCTAAAGGTAGGCCGACTGAAACGTTAGATCGCAAAGTTGAATCAAAAGATATGAGTGAACAACGTAGAGCATCATCTAAGGGCATATCATAATACAAGGCACGATCTAAAATCGGTTTTCCATACTTACTTTCACCAATCTGAAAATAAGGCGTATCAATGGTTGCACAAATAAAGTTGCCCTGCGGATACACATTATACAGCTGCATTTCTTCGCCTTGAATCTGCCCGCCGACCAAGATGCTACAAGAATAATTCATCTGTTCTTGCGTATCGCTGGTAATATCTTCAAGCACTTTACGTAAGGTTTTACCCACCAGCTCAGCCACTTCAAACATGGTATTGGCACTATATAAGTTGGGTTCTTGATGCAGCGCCAAAGCATTTTGCAAATGTCCTATCACAGCCTGAGTCGTTGCTAGATTACCGGATGTTTGTAGCGCAATGAAACGCTCACCCTCCACCCCAAAGGTATGCAATTTGCGAAATACAGAAATATGATCGACCCCAGCATTAGTTCGAGTATCACTAATCAATACTAAACCCTGCTCTAATCTTAATGCACAACAATAGGTCATCTTTCTCTCTTTATACTTAACATGCCAAAACCTGTACCACAGACATCATGCTTTCCACCCCACCTTGCTCACGAATGCCACGCACTGGTGCAACATCTAAGTAGTCGCGCCCGACCGCAACATAAATATGATTTTGGGGTGTAAATATCTGGTTACTTACATCGAAACAATACCACTCATTATCCACAAAAATCTCGGCCCATGCATGACTGGCAAGGTGCGGTTGATTTTCATCGTAGATATAGCCTGATACATAACGTGCTGGTAATTGTAGCGCACGACACATGGCAATTAATATATGTGTATGATCTTGGCAGACGCCCTGACCTGCATAAAATGCATCAATTGCAGAGGTCGTTACAGAGGTACTTTCAGGTTGATACGGCACTTGCTCTAAAATTTTTTCTGATAAAACAATCAAATGCTGTCGGTCTTTGACAGTAACAATCGAATGTGCGAAATCTGACATGGTCAGGTCACAGCAAGTCATCGCCGTCCGCTGTAAAAATATCATCGGTGAAATATCGGTCTCGACATAACCCAACTCAGTCGCATGCAGATCTACCACACCTTGCGCCATGATCGTCAGATAACGATAATCATGGCGTTGTGTTGCGGTAATCCACAGATTGTTAAACGCATCACGCTGACACGAATATTGTCCCGGAACACTAATATGCCAATTCTCAATACTTTGGTGCCGAGAGCTCTGCGGCATCATCTTGATCGACTGGACACTATTCCGTGCAACTTCTCTATAGCGATAATGCGTCTGGTGATTCACCATAAGTTTCATGAGGATGCCTCAAATTGATTTTCCAATTTATAGGTAAATGCATAAAACTGATTTAAATATGGCTGTTCTTTTAATGTCTCCCAACACGGTTGTATGTCTTGCCATCCCAAATGATATAACCGCTCAATAGTTGGATCAATCGTATCAAATACAGTATGAAGATTATGTTGAAATCTAAAATAGGTATCGATTTGCTCAATACATTGCCCAATACGGAAGAATAGAAAAATATCTTCTTGTTCTGCTTTTAGAATATCGCAACAATTTTGCACCACAGTTTGAATCTCGAATCCATCCGCAGCCGTACTTTTAATCAGATAATTCAGTTCCGCATAGGCCTGTGCCGTCAACAAGCCCCTTAATTCCTGAATATTGTCACGTGCAATCTCAAGTTGGCTCAACAAGGAATAAGGCTGCTGTCGGTCTAACATGAATTGGTTCAAGTTCTCTGCATCTTCAATATGCAAACAAAGCGCTTGTGCAAATTTGGAAGCCTGCTGATCATCTACAAAAGGTAGCTGTTCTGCCACATAGGCAATGCGGAATAAATAACGTCCTAACCAGTAAACATGTTGAGCACTTGAACTAAGTAAAAGCATAAATTTCCTCCCTTTTCTTTATATCAATGCCACAGCCCAGCTTATATCCAAGCTGCGGAAATACCGCTTAGGAACGTAAACTTTCAACCACCCAGGTATCTTTAATTCCGCCACCCTGAGAAGAGTTCACCACTAGAGAGCCTGCTTGCATGGCAACACGTGTTAAGCCACCTGGCACAATTTCAGTACGATAAGGTGAGCTGAGTACAAAAGGTCGTAAATCAATATGTCGCTCAGCAACGCCTTCTGCTGTCATTGTTGGCGCGACTGAAAGGGCTAAAGTCGGTTGTGCAATATATAAATGCGGTGTTTCAATCAATTTCTGTCTAAAACAATCAATTTGTTGTTGATCTGCTTGCGGACCAATCAACATGCCATAACCACCAGAACCTTGTGCTTCTTTAACCACCAGTTTTTCTAAATTGCTCAACACATAATCAAGTTGCTCAGCCTCTCGACATTGATAAGTGGGCACATTATTTAAAATCGGTGCTTCGCCTAAATAAAATTGAATCATTTGATCGACATAAGGATAAATCGATTTGTCATCTGCAACCCCAGTTCCGGGCGCATTAGCGATCACAACATTATGTTGTAGATAAGCTGACATTAAGCCAGCCACACCTAAGCTGCTATCAGGCCTAAAGCTAAGTGGATCAAGAAAATCATCATCAACACGGCGATAAATCACATCTACCTGCTGACGACCACGAATAGTTTTGACATAAACTTTCTCATCTTCAACAAATAAATCCCGACTGGTCACCAGTGGTACATCCATTTCCCGTGCTAGAAATGAATGCTCATAATAGGCGCTGTTAAAACGTCCAGGCGTAAGCACGACAATCAAAGGCCGATCAACATAGGCATTTTCTTCCAAAATTGCTTTTAACAGACTTGGATATTGCTCAATCCCTTGTAAATTATTGCTACTACATAAATCAGGCATTAGTTTCTGGCTGATTTTGCGGCTTTCCAGCATATAAGATACGCCTGATGGTGTACGTAAATTATCTTCCAATACAAAGAAATCGCCTTGACCATCACGAATGATGTCAATCCCACTGATTTGCGAATAAATCTTACCTTTCAATTGATGCTTCAGCATGTGTGGCTGAAAAGCTTCATGGGCAATCACTTGTTCCGCAGGAATTAAGCCTTCTTTTAAAATATGCTGACCATGATAGATATCGTCTAAAAATAAATTTAGGGCTTTTACCCGTTGTGCACAGCCTGTTGCAATTTTTTCCCATTGTTTCTTTTCAATCACACGTGGAATAAGGTCATACGGAATGGTTCGTTCTGCGCCCTCCTGATCACCATAGACATTAAAGGTAATCCCTTGATAGAGAAAATGCTGCTTCGCTTGTGCTTCTAAACTCTTTAAATCCTCCAGGCTACGAATACTCAACCATTGTTCAATTTTTTTCGATGCTTCACCGTTAAAACTTTTATCATCTAACATTTCATTAAAAAATTGTGATTTCAGTTGCTCAAATAGATTTGTACTGACATTGAGCTGAGAAATAAATGTAGACGTATCAACGGGAACTGCTGTATTTGGTTCTGCTGTAAAATAATCTGTACTGATATGTAGGCTGTTCTCTTGTTCTGACATAGAAACCTCGTCTCATCATTTATTTATATTTAAACAAAGCAATTTCAATGCCACTTATATAAATGATCAATTTTCAACCAGAACTAGAATATTTAAGCAAAAATGCCCCCATTTCAGTCGTAAATACGTAATCTGGATCAGATGGACTTGATAATTAAGTATAGTTTTTTTATTGTGTCTGCTTTAGACCATTGAATTACGTATTACGCTTATGTCATCCGTACAAGAAAAAGAAACATCCAATAGCCTTTATCGCCAATGGCAAATTTTATCCCGCCTTTCAACTGGGAAATGGATGGGTACTCGTGAATTACAAGAAATATTAGAACGAGAAGGTATTGATATCAGTTTGCGTACAATCCAGCGTGATTTAAACCAGATTGCCCAACGCTTCCCGATTGAAAGCAATAAAACCGTGCCTCAAGGTTGGCGTTGGCGCTCGGATGCACCGATTCAGAGCTTGCCACATATGACCAGCTCACAAGCCGTTACGTTTATGATGGTCGAAGAACATTTACGTCACTTGCTTCCACCGAGTTTATTAGAAGAAATGACACCTTGGTTTGACCTCGCCAAACGTAGTTTATCGACCCAGAACAATGTCAGACAATGGATCAACCGTGTGCGTATTGTGCCGGCAACTCAACCACTGATTCCACCAGTAGTCGATAAACACGCGCAACAGGCGATTTACGAAGGTTTATTACAAGACAAACAGATCGAATGTATTTATCGTGCCCGAACTCATCAAGGTGAAGATAAGAGCTATATCCTCAATCCATTAGCCTTGGTTCAAAAAGGTGCAGTGATTTATTTAATCTGTACCCGCAATGATAAAACTGACGTACAGACTTTTGCATTGCACCGCTTTAAGGCAGCAACGGTATTGGAAAGCCGTGCTTTACATCCTGTGAACTTTGAAATTGATAATTATATTGAATCTGGCGCACTCGGATTCCGCGTTGACTATAACAAGCCAACTGAACAAATTCAGTTAAAGCTAACGATGACCGAAAGTACAGCCAAAAGTTTCTATGAAAGCCAACTAAGTAAGGATCAAATCATCCAACACTTAGAAGAGAATATCGTTGAAGTTTCTGCAACGGTTCCATTTACTTCACAATTGGTCTGGTGGCTTAGAAGCTTTGGTAAAAAAATCCTCAATATCGAGCCTGCAGCGGTCTACAATGCAGTCAAAGAAATCGAAGATCAATCCCAATAAAAAAGAGAACCTCACGGTTCTCTTCGATTTTTTATAAATTTTATTATCAAACACTCAGTATTATTTTTATTGTTTAAATGTTCAAACCAACCTCTCTCCCCGCCTTGATCAAAATTGGTTTGTACCTTTTTAAGCGCTTTGATTTAAATTAACATCGGCACGCTAATTCATAGCCATTGTAGCGGATTCTCTTTTTGGTCATGCTTAAACCCTCTTTGTTTGAACGTAGAATCACTATAACGAGGATTATTTGGGCTGTGAAATAACAAAGATTGGAATCAAAAGCTGTTTTTTTGCTATTGCTGATCTTTGAGCCAAGATCAGCTTATTCTTTATCGGATAATAAAGTTTCGAAATGATGCAAATGAGTAAAACGTCCCGCCTGTATCTGATATTGATCAATTTGTGGTACTAAGCGCTGAAAATGTTCCGACTGTACATGTAAATCCAATGCCTCACGATCTATCCATTCTTCGATAAAAACAAAATGTCCTGTTTGCTTATGATCATGATACAGATCATAGGCAATACAGCCTGCTTCAGTTCTCGTTTTCTCTACCAATTCTTGATAAAGCAGTAATACCTCATCAATTTTATCTGGCTGGATATAGTCTTCAGCAATCAGTTTTAACGTCATCTCGCTCTCCCTAAATATTTCCCATAAAAAAAGCTCTCAAATTCATGAGAGCTTTTTTTATCATCTATTCAGCTTATGCTGAAAACGGATGACGCAATACAATTGTTTCTGCACGGTCAGGACCAGTTGAAACGATATCAATTGGGCAACCAATTAAAGTTTCAATACGACGTACATATGCCAATGCATTTGCAGGAAGTTGATCAATTTGAGTCAGACCTACAGTTGATTCGCTCCAACCTGGCATGGTTTCATAGATTGGTTTCAAACTTTCGAATGAAATCGCATCAGAAGAACCTGCACAGCCTGAATCTACATCTTCATAGCCCACACAAATTTTTACTTCTTCTAAACCATCTAATACATCAAGCTTCGTTAAGCAAATACCAGATAATGAGTTCACGTCAACCGAACGGCGTAAAATCTCAGCATCGAACCAACCACAACGACGTTGACGACCAGTAGATGCACCAAACTCATGACCAACTGTACCTAAGTGACGACCAATCGCATCACCTGTATCTGTTGCTGCATCATAATGCAACTCAGTTGGGAATGGACCTGCACCTACGCGTGTTGTATATGCTTTGGTAATACCCAATACATAATCTAAATGCAATGGGCCCATACCTGAGCCAGAGCTTACGCCACCTGCAGTGGTGTTTGAACTGGTTACAAATGGATAAGTACCATGGTCGATGTCAAGCAATGAACCTTGCGCACCTTCAAACATGATTGCCTTACCTTCTTTGCGGTAATTATGCAGTACAGTCGTTACATCAATCACTAATGGTGCAAGCACTTCACGCCATTCGTTGCACAATGCAAGTACGTCTTCAAACTTAACTTCCTCAACGCCATAGAATTGAGTAAGTTGGAAGTTATGCAGCTCAAGCATTTCCTGAAGTTTTTCTTCAAGCAAAGCACCACCACGAATCAAGTCTGCAACGCGTACAGCACGACGTGCAACTTTGTCTTCGTAAGCTGGACCAATACCGCGACCTGTCGTACCAATCTTGGCATTACCACGTTTTTTCTCGCGTGCTTGGTCAAGCGCGATGTGGTTTGGCAAGATTAATGGACAGTTTGGAGAAATACGTAAACGTTCTTTAACAGGTACGCCTTCTTGTTCCAAAATCGCCATTTCTTTAATTAGGGCTTCAGGAGAAAGAACGACACCATTCCCGATTAAGCACAATACGTTTTCACGTAAAATACCTGATGGAATGAGGTGTAATACAGTCTTCTTACCACCTACGACAAGCGTATGACCTGCGTTGTGTCCGCCTTGATAGCGTACTACCGCAGCCGCTTGATCTGTGAGCAGGTCGACGATTTTACCTTTTCCTTCGTCGCCCCATTGGGTACCAAGTACCACAACATTTTTGCCCATAATAGCCTCATTACATCATGCTGTTAAAATTGGAAACCAAGTTTTAAATCACTTGGCAATTAAATTTTTTCAATTACCCATTGTCCATTTTGAGCCACCAACTGATGGGTCGCATATGGCACTGAGCTTAAATCATCATTACCCAACAACTGCACCACACGTGAACCTTGGCCACGCGCCTCTGCAATTGCATTTAATAAATCTTGATCATTGCCTTTTGGTGCAACCACAGTCTCAATTTCAACAAACTGTGTCGCGCCTAAGGCATATAAATCACAACTAAATCCGGTTGCTGGACGTGCACGTCCAAAGTGTTCACCGATACCATCATAACGACCACCTTGAGCCAGTGGTGCTGCACGATTTGGTGCATAAATGGCATACATTAAACCTGTATGGTAGTGATAACTACGCAACTCCACCACGTCGATGCCAACATTGAGGTCAGACCAACGCGATTGGATTTGTGCCAATGTCGATTTCAAAGCATCTAATGCGGTTTTAAAATCAACATCATTTAAAATATCTTGGCTTAAATGCGTTTGTAATGCATCCAGATCACTTGCATAACGACCTAATGCATAAAAATCCGCACCCATACTTAAATCTTGAGTGAACGCTTCCAATTCTGGCAATGCTTTACGCTGATATAAATCAGAAAGTTCACTTTCTGTATTTTTATTTAAACCAGCACGCTTAACCAAGCTACGGAATAAACCCACATGACCTAGATCTAAGTGAGCCCCTTCTAAAGTATGGGTATGCTCAATTAATGCGAGCATAACATTGATCATTTCAACATCGGCTTCAATGCTGTCATGACCATACAACTCTGCACCTAACTGTAAGGGTGCACGTGTTGCATTAAAATTCTGTGGTTTGGTATGCAGTACTGAACCTGCATAACAATAACGCGCCACACCTTCAATTGGTCGAACATGGGCATCAATACGTGCAACTTGCGGCGTCATATCCGCACGAACACCGAGTAGACGACCGGAAAGCTGATCAATAACTTTGAAAGTGACTAAATCTAAATCTTGATTAGATTCTGAAAGTAGTGAGAGCGATTCGATGTATTCAATAAATGGCGTATACACCAATTGATAACCTCGAACTGCGAGGAAATCTAACGCTTCTCGACGCAAGGTTTCAACCACTTGCGCTTGTTCTGGCAATACATCTGCTACCCCGTCAGGGAGCAACCATGTCTCTGAAATGGCCATGTTCCAAACCTAAAATCTGTTCAATGTGGAAGCATCCACACAAAAAGCAACCACATAAAAAAATCGGGTGAATGCCCGATTCAGCGTAGTGTAGCACGAAGATTTATGTGATGCACCTTTGAATTTGAATAATTCTTTATACCTCAATTCACAGAGCAATCAATCATCTTGAAAAAATTAACGAGTATATTCAATAGATTGAAACTACTCCTTGCTGGTATACGTCCACGTTCTTAATCCAAAGAACTGCCTAACATCTGAACGATCCCCCTGCTTCCAATTAATCAGATTTAATTTTTTGATTGCATCAGCAGCCTGAGTATTGAATGCAAAACAGCCGTTCTCTAATTTGGCATTATTTAAACGTTGATTTTGCTTCATCCATAAATCAATTGGGGTATCTCCACCTTGATAAGGATGACTTTTCTCATAGGCTAAATGCTTGTCAGCATCCCATAACTGGCCTGAAATGAATTGGCTATTGGTACTTTTATTTTCACCATTGCCTAATCTACTGTATGTTTCAGCCGTCTCTAAATTTTCTAATGCAATGAGGTTATAGCCATGCCACTTTGTATCTAAAAGTCTAAAATATTTTTTATCTTCATCCAGATTATTATATAGATCGACAATTTGTCGCTTCTGCTCACTAAAAGATGAAAAATCAGAAAATGAAAAATCAGACTCAAGATAAGCTTGATTCCACTGAGTCTCTTTTAAACGATAACAATAACTATTTTTAGGAAATACAGCATTTTTATAGGTCGAATAAAATTTAATTAAATTCTGGTCAAGTCGTTCTGGGTTTACTGTTAAATCAACATGATCTCTATAACCCGGCATTACTCGATCAAAAATATTTTCACCATCTAATTTTACCAATTGAAAGTTTAAATTCTGCTTAAGTTCCGGTGTACGCTCATACAACCATTGCGTAGAAGATATTCGCTTAACGATGTTTGTTTGTGGCGTACCTTTTTCTATCACTTTTGTTGCAGTCAATATCTTCTTGTCTAAAGGCTCATTATGTGACTTATTGAAATTAATCTGACTATTCTTAATAGAATAGTTTGTGATCTCAAAATAGTCTTCAATAATATTGTCAGAAATCCTTGGTGCCTGATAATAAACTTGATAAAGCACATCGTCTTGAGTTGGTTTCCCTTCAACCCTAGATTCATTACTTTGATCAGACCCACCTCCACATGCCGTTAGAATAAGGCTTGTTGAGATAATCACGATACCTTTATTTTTTAAATTAAGTTCCATACCATCACTTTTTAGTTAAATCTTATTTATTATGAACAAGCCTATGATATATAATTAGCATTATATAATACAAAGAAAAATTAATAATTTTTAAATACTTTTATTCCCACTTTTAACCATAATTTCCAAAACATTCACTAGCTCAACATTCTGTTTTTCCAATGCAGTAATATTTGCCACAGTACGGTCTAAAACTTCTTGTTGGACATGCATCTTCTTGGCAAGATCCTGCATGATTTCCAGACTCTTTTTCAGATGCAACTCTAGGTGTATAACCTTTTCTTCAAGTTGTTGCACCTGACTATCTGAGTTTGGTACGTCTACGCTTTTAAGCTGAAACCAGAATAAAAAAGCCACCGCCACCAATAAAACAGCAATAAATCCCCAAATCAACATCAATGTCATGCGACACCCCAGATTATTTTTTATATCTTATTTAAAATATTAATCACAAAAAGTTTCACACAAATCTAACAAGCGATTTGCATAACCCCATTCATTATCATACCACGCAAAAACTTTTGCTTGATGCCCCACCACCATGGTTTGAGTTAAATCTACAATCAAAGAATATGGTGAATGATTAAAATCACTTGAAACCAAATCCTCATCCGTCACTTGCATAATCTGTGCATAATCATATTGCGCCGCTTTGCTCAAAACTTCATTGACTTTGTGCACGGTAATCGGTGAATGTGAAACAAAAGTCAGATCAATAGCAGCCACATTAATGGTCGGCACGCGAATAGAATAACCATTAATCCGATCTTCCATTTTTGGCATAACTTGTTTTAACGCACCTAAAGCACTCGATGTGGTTGGAATAATATTTTGCCCTGATGCGCGTGCACGACGTAAATCTCGGTGCGCATGATCCAAAACCGATTGATCTGCCGTAACTGCATGGATTTCCGTCATTAATGCCGTATCAATACCAAAGGCATCATCAATAATTTTGACCAACGGTACTAAAGCCTGAGTTGTACACGAGACGCTAGAAATAATTTGATCTGAGGCTTTTACGTCATTGTGGTTGACACCATAGACAATCGCCGCATCGACAGAATCAAAAGGCGCAGCACCAATAATCACACGCTTGGCACCCGCCTCAACATGACGAGTGGCATCAACCCGTGAGCGGAATAAACCTGTACATTCAAGTACTACATCAATATCTAAGTCTGCCCACGGTAATAATTCGGGCTGGGCTTGTTTAAAAACCTGTAACTTTAACTGGCGTTGATTGGACTGGATATTCAGAAAAATATGTTGGTTTTCAATTTGAATTTCAACTTGACCAGCAAAACGACCATGCGTGGTGTCGTATTTAAACAAATGCACCAAAGTCTGCACATCAGCAATATCATTAATGGCAACAATATCAAACTGAAATTGCTTAGGACTCTCAAACCACGCACGTAATACATTCCGACCAATTCGACCAAATCCATTGATAGCGATACGTTGCATGTAGCGTCCTTATTCATCAAAACATCATCTTTTCTATGCTATATGGTAAAACATCAAGCGCATTGTTGAATATAGATTTTTAGCTTAAACACAGTTTTATATGATATTGCTTGTAAAATCGTTGGTGAGGCAGGTATTTTCCGTTATAATTTAGCACTTTTAAAATCTATGCCACGCACTGGGTTCGATTGTAGAACATTAGACACAACGTACCTTGTTGCATATAGCCAAATTCAAAATTATGGAGTGTCTTGGTTGTGAGTACTCGCTTTATGACATCAGCTGAAATCCGTGAAGCATTTTTGCGTTATTTCGAATCGCAAGGGCATACACGTGTCGCTTCGAGTTCTCTCGTTCCCGCCAACGACCCAACTTTGCTGTTTACCAATGCTGGTATGAACCAGTTTAAAGATTGCTTCTTAGGTTTAGAAAAGCGCGACTATGTCCGTGCTGTTTCATCACAAAAATGTGTACGTGCTGGCGGTAAGCACAATGACCTTGACAACGTCGGTTATACAGCACGTCACCATACTTTCTTTGAAATGTTAGGTAACTTCTCTTTCGGTGATTATTTCAAACAAAATGCGCTGAAATTTGCTTGGGAATTTTTGACTAGCGAACAGTGGTTAGGCTTACCGAAAGATCGTTTATATGTCACGGTTTATCATACCGATGATGAAGCATTTGATATCTGGAACAAAGAAATCGGGATCGATGCTGAACGTATTATCCGTATTGGCGATAACAAAGGTGGCCAATACGCATCAGATAACTTCTGGGCAATGGGTGACACAGGTCCTTGTGGTCCTTGTTCTGAAATTTTCTATGACCATGGCGATCATATCTGGGGTGGCTTACCAGGCACACCAGAAGAAGATGGTGATCGTTTCATCGAAATCTGGAACAACGTTTTCATGCAGTTCAACCGTACTGCGGATGGTGTCATGCACCCTCTTCCAGCGCCTTCTGTAGATACAGGTATGGGCTTGGAGCGTATTTCGGCTGTACTGCAACATGTCAATTCAAACTATGAAATTGACCTGTTCCAACACTTATTAAAAGCTGCTGCTGACATCATTGGTTTAGATACCACTGCCATTGAAGCTGAAGCGAAAGCACAAAATAAACCCGTTGAATATCCAGCATCGTTAAAAGTGATTGCAGACCATGCACGTTCATGTTCATTCTTGATTGCTGACGGTGTTAATCCTTCAAATGAAGGTCGTGGTTATGTATTGCGTCGTATTATTCGTCGTGCCGTACGTCATGGTAACAAGTTAGGTGCAACAGGTTCATTCTTCTATAAGATGTTGCAACCGCTGATTGAAGTGATGGGCGATGCTTATCCAGAACTTGCTGCACAGCAAGCACGTATCGAAGCACAGCTTCTTAAAGAAGAAGAGCAATTCGCGAAAACACTTGAGCAAGGTTTGAAATTGCTCGAAGGTGAATTAGCTCAACTGAAAGGCAATGTGATTGCTGGTGAAACTGTATTTAAACTGTATGACACCTACGGCTTCCCGACTGACTTAACGGCTGATATTGCACGTGAGCGTGATCTGACGATTGACGAAGCTGGCTTCGAAGTTGAGATGGCTGCACAACGCCAACGCGCACGTGATGCGGGTAAATTCGCAGTTGACTACAACAGCATTGTCAAAGTTGAAGGCGAAACTCAATTTAATGGCTATGATGCGACTCAAGGCCAAGGTCAAATTGTTGCGATCTATAAAGATGGCGTTCAAGTTGATGAAATCAACGAAGGTGACGAAGCACTGATCGTATTGAACCAAACCCCTTTCTATGCAGAAAGCGGTGGTCAGATTGGCGATACAGGTATTTTCAAAAACGATACCGGTATCTTCGAAGTACAAGATACCAAAAAATCTGGTGGCGCTTTTGTACACCAAGGTATCGTGACCATGGGTAGCCTCAAAGCAACTCAACCTGTTGAAGCAACGGTTAAAGCGGATATTCGTGCAGCAACAGCACGCAATCACTCTGCAACTCACCTTTTACATGCAGCTTTACGTCAGATTCTTGGTGAGCATGTTCAACAGAAGGGTTCTTTGGTTGCCAGCGATATTTTACGTTTCGACTTTGCCAATGACCAACCCGTTTCATTTGAACAATTGCAGCAGATTGAACGTTTAGTCAATGCCGAAGTGATTGCCAATACAGCGGTAAGCACTGAACTGCTTGATATCGAAACAGCAAAAGCCAAAGGTGCGATGATGCTGTTCGGTGAAAAGTATGGTGAAGAAGTTCGCGTGCTGTCTATGGGTTCAGTGATTGATGAGAAAAACTTCTCGATCGAACTGTGTGGTGGTATTCACGTAAAACGCACAGGTGATATTGGCCTGTTCAAAATCACCTCTGAAGGTGGTGTCGCTGCTGGTGTTCGTCGTATTGAAGCGGTGACGGGTACTAAAGCACTTGACGTAGTTCAAAAAGCTGAAACTGACATCCAAACCATCAATGCTTTATTGAAAGCACAAAAAGAGCAAACCGTAGAGAAAGTTGAAGCGATTGTTGAAACTGCTTCTAGCCTACAAAAGCAAATTGAACAATTGAATCAAAAGTTAGCCAGCTTCCAAGCAGCTGAACTCTTGGATCAAGTCAAAGATATTGCTGGTCGTCAAACCTTGATTACCACGGTACAAGGTTTAGATGCCAAATCATTACGCAATCTTCATGACAGCGTAAAATCAAAATTAGAAGATGCAGTCATTATTTTAGCTGGTGTTGAAGGTGATAAAGTGAGTTT
Organism: Acinetobacter gyllenbergii; assembly: GCF_001682515.1. Lineage (NCBI taxonomy): Bacteria > Pseudomonadati > Pseudomonadota > Gammaproteobacteria > Moraxellales > Moraxellaceae > Acinetobacter > Acinetobacter gyllenbergii. The sequence goes on from NZ_KV575261.1 coordinate 723,650, forward strand.
AATCGCCTCTGTCGCTAAACAATACACTGCAACTCTAAAAGCAGGTGACATCATCAAACACTTGGCTCAAGAGCTGGGTGGTAAAGGTGGTGGTAAACCTGACTTAGCACAAGGTGGCGCGCCACTTAACGAGAAGTTTGATCAAGTCATCGCAGCTTTACCTGCATGGCTTGCGCAATAATAAAGACTTCACTTTTGTGTAACTGACCCTGATGCCTCTCAGGGTCATGGCTTATATGGAACAACTATGGCTTTAATCGTTCAAAAATATGGCGGTACCTCTATGGGTACTCCTGAGCGCATTTTAAATGTTGCTCATCGTGTCAAGCGTTGGCATGATCATGGTCACAAAGTGGTCGTGGTTGTATCAGCAATGAGTGGTGAAACTAACCGCTTACTTGCGCTTGCCAAGGCCATTACCAGCACCCCTGACCCACGTGAATTAGATCAAATGGTGTCAACGGGTGAACAAGTAACGATTTCCATGTTAGCAATGGCACTGAATTCAATTGGTGTAGAAGCGAAGTCATATACAGGTCGTCAAGTTGGGATTAAAACCGACAGCGCATTTACTAAAGCACGTATTGAATCGATTGACACCGATGTGATGACTGCAGATTTAGATGCTGGTCGTGTCATCGTCGTTGCTGGTTTCCAAGGTTATGATGCCAATGGCAATATCACCACTTTGGGTCGTGGTGGTTCTGACACTTCAGGCGTTGCACTTGCTGCGGCCTTGAAAGCAGATGAATGCCAAATCTATACCGATGTGGACGGTGTTTATACAACCGACCCACGTGTAGCACCAAAAGCGAAAAAAGTTGACCGTATCTCTTTTGAAGAAATGCTGGAAATGGCATCTTTAGGTTCAAAAGTGTTACAAATCCGCTCTGTTGAATTCGCTGGCAAATATCAAGTTCCATTACGCGTATTATCAAGCTTTGATAACGAAAATGATGGCGAATTTGATGATGATTTCAAACAAAACGTAGGCACACTAATTACCACTGAGGCAGAAGACGATATGGAACAACCAATCATTGCAGGTATTGCATTTAACCGTGACGAAGCAAAACTAACGATTTTGGGTGTTCCTGATGAGCCAGGTATTGCCTCTAAAATCTTGTCACCGATTAGCAATGCCAACATCGAAGTGGATATGATTATCCAAAACGTTGAAGAAGATGGCACAACTGATTTTACTTTTACCGTGAATCGTAACGACTTGGCAAAAGCAAAAGCAATTTTAGAACAAACTGCAAACAGCATCGAAGGTTGTGAAGTTGTAACACGTGATGACATCGTAAAAGTGTCAATCGTAGGTGTGGGTATGCGTTCACATGCGGGTGTAGCGAGCAAAATGTTCACTGCATTGGCAGAAGAAAGCATTAATATTCTCATGATTTCTACATCAGAAATCAAAGTTTCTGTCATCATCGAAGAAAACTACTTGGAATTGGCAGTTCGTTGTTTACATACAGCTTTTGGTCTAGACCGTGAACACGGCGAAAGCAGTGCTCGTGCTTAATTAATAGCTGCTTAAACATATTTACTCGCAAGTAAATAAGAAAAAAAACAGAGCCACTATAGTTTTTTTAATAGTGGCTCTGTTATATTAGCCTTGAGGTTTTTAAGAAGCTTCTCACAGAACTTACTAAAAAAAATGTTTTTTACATATTTCTGTTAGAATTTTCTGTATATTAGGCTGTGCTTTCAAACAATGAATTCCCTGTCGCAAGTTTAAGCGTTTAGCAAGGAGATAAACATGCTGATTCTGACCCGTCGTGTCGGAGAAACATTAATGATTGGGGATCAAGTCAGTGTTACTGTGCTTGGCGTAAAAGGCAATCAGGTGCGTATTGGTGTAAATGCTCCAAAAGAAGTTTCTGTGCATCGTGAGGAAATTTACCAACGTATCCAACATGAGCGTGCCATGCATGAGCATCTGCAACATCTTGATCAAGATTATCAACATTCTTATGAAGAAGAGAATAATGAGTTCCCTCGTCATAACAACTTCAATCGTTAATGCGCAGAATGCTTCTCGAATGATTAAAGCGACTATTCTTAGTCGCTTTAATTGTTTTATAGACTCAAAACTTTCTTGACTGGCCCATAACTGCGGCGATGTTCATCAATTACACCATGGGCCGCAATGGCTTCAAAGTGTGCTTTAGTTGGATAGCCTTTGTGCTTGGCAAAACCATAATCAGGAAATTGTTGGTCAAGTTCCTGCATTTGACGATCACGTGTTACTTTAGCCAGAATACTCGCTGCACTGATTTCAGCATGGCTGGCATCCCCACCAACAATCGCCTCACACGGAATCGTTATTCCTTTTGGAATCTGATTTCCATCCACGATCACTTTGACAGGTTGAGTTGCTAAACCTTCTACTGCACGACGCATAGCAAGAAACGTGGCCTGTAAAATATTCAACTCATCAATTTCAGTGTGACTTGCTTCAGCAATTGACCAAGCTAAAGCTTTTTCCTGAATCTCAACAAAAAGCTTTTCCCGTTTTTTTTCGGTTAGCTTTTTAGAGTCATTTAAGCCTTCAATCGGATTATTTGGATCTAAAATGACTGCGGCAGCAACAACAGAACCTACTAAAGGCCCACGCCCCGCCTCATCTACACCTGCAACTCTCATAAAAAATCTCTAAAGGCTGATGACTCAGCCTATTCTGCTTAACTAGCTTTTTGTAAAGTTTCTGCTACACAAGCATTCACAGTTTGCGAAACAACTTGAGTCACAATGGTCGCACGCGCAGTTGGGTCAATAGCAGCCGTCGCTAATTCAACCGCAGTCACGCTGTTTGGTGCCTTTTCGCTGACACAGCCACACACTTCAGTTTGAATATTGTCGCGCTGTTCCGCTGTCATCAAACGGGTCGCTGTTTTCCAAGCTGGAAGTGCATTGATTTCATTAATACATTTTGCATTTACTGCAACTTTCAATGCCGCCATACCTAACTGCTGAGAAGTTGCTCCAGCCGAATTACTTCCATCTGGCGTAACACATCCTGTTAAAGCTAAAACAACAGGGGCAACAATAAGTACCAACTTTTTCATGATTTCTAACCTGTATCTAAATTTTGGCAGGCGTATTGTGCCTAAATGATACGTTTTATGATATGACTCAGCGCGATCTTTACATAATATAACAATCACACGCCATTTATAAGCTTTACACCGTTCTACTCATAAAACGCTCCGTTACATTTACACTGTAGGAGAATGAAAAAGCGCTATCTATTATTAAAAATAATTACCTATAACAAAGCCAGGATGTTGCAATGTCAACCTCAGCACAATATTACACGCGTACGGCACAAGTTATTCACTGGCTCATGGCTGTTATTTTCATTGCCGCCTGGCTGATTGGCTTCTACAGTGGCAACTTCCTCAGCTATGACGTTGACGGAAGCTTTAAAGGCAATGTGATTACGCTACACAAGAATATCGCGACCACCATCATTTTCTTAGTTGTGATTCGCATCTTTTGGCGTTATACCCACCCTGCCCCTCAACTACCAGACACCATGTCTCCACTGATGAAAACTTTGGCACATGTTGGACATTTCCTGCTGTATTTAATGCTACTCGCACTGCCAATTACAGGCTGTTTATTTAGCTGGAGCGCTGGACACCCTGCACCTGTTTTATATTTATTCGAAATTCCACGCCTAGTACAAGACAATCCAGACTTACTTGCAATTGTTAAACCAATTCACATTTATCTCTCATGGTTTGCGGGTTTATTGGTTGCAGGACATGCTTTAGCGGCAATCAAACATCATTTGATTGATAAAGATAATGTCCTACTCAGTATGTTGCGCCAACCCAAATAAATTTCCATGCATAAAAAAACCGCTTTACGCGGTTTTTTTATTTAGATTTGTTTTACTTCAGCAATCCACTTCTGTTTTTCTTCATCTGAAATAAATGAAGCTTCGAAAGAATTAATTGCCAACTGTTTTAACTCATCATTGTTTAAATCCAAAGCCTGCTGAATCGCCACAAAGTTATCATTCATATAACCACCGAAATATGAAGGATCATCCGAGTTCACAGTAACATGCACGCCCTTCTGTAATAAACGACGGATATTGTGATCAGCCATATCATTGACGACACAGAGTTTTAAATTACTCAAAGGACAAACCGTTAATGGCATTTTCTCAGCAATTAAACGCGTCATCAAACCTTCGTCTTCTTCTGAGCGCACACCATGGTCAATACGATTCACTTTCAGCAAGTCCAGCGCTTCCCAGATATATGCTGGCGGACCTTCTTCACCAGCATGCGCCACAATCAAGAAACCTGCTTCACGTGCTTTGGCAAAAACACGTTCAAATTTCGCTGGAGGATGCCCAACTTCACTTGAGTCTAAACCAATCGCGATAATATCATCTTTAAATGGCAATGCCTGTTCCAGCGTTTCAAATGCTTTTTCTTCGCTTAAATGGCGCAAAAAACACATGATCAACTGAGAACTGATCCCTAACTTTTGTTTTGCATCTGTACAGGCACGTTTTAAACCAGCCAACACGGTTGCAAACTCAACCCCACGCTCAGTATGCGTTTGTGGGTCAAAGAACATTTCGGTATGTACGACACGGTCTTCAGCACATTTTTCAAAATATGCCCAAGCCAGATCATAAAAATCTTGTTCATGCACCAGCACGTTCGCGCCTGCATAATAGATATCAAGGAATGATTGAAGATTATGGAAGTTATAGGCTTGCTTCACTTCTTCAACCGATTGATAAGGAATCTGAATCTGATTACGCTGTGCAATAGCAAACATCAGTTCAGGTTCAAATGTCCCTTCAATATGCACATGCAATTCGGCTTTGGGTAAAGCACGAATCAGCTCGATTTGATTCATATTAACTCCACGTCTAAAGAAAAAAGGGTGTTATCGAAATAACGCCCTTTAAGCTCTCTTGAAAATGAGCCATTACAACAACAGCTCAAAAAGAGAATGATAAAAGAATAGCGATGTTTTGCTTAGCCGCCAAATGCAACAAATTTAAACACCCACAGCGCCGCAATGATCCAGACCATATAAGGAACTGTCTTTGCTTTTCCTGTCAGTAATTTAACTAAAGCATAGCTGATAAAGCCCATCGCAATACCATCCGCAATTGAATAGGTAAATGGCATAAATACGATGGTTAAAAATGCAGGAACTGCTTCAGTAATATCATCCCAATCAATATGTGTAATCCCTTGGATCATCAACACACCAATAAATAATAATGCAGGTGCAGTTGCAAAACCTGGAACAGATTGAGCCAATGGTGCCAAGAACAAACAACCAATGAATAGGAATGCAACAACGACTGCGGTTAAACCCGTGCGCCCACCAGCTGCAACACCCGAAGCAGATTCAATATAAGGCGTTGTTGAAGAAGTACCTAAAGCAGCACCGGCAACAATTGCAGTTGAGTCAGCAAATAAGGCTTTCTTCAAGCGCGGCAATTTACCATCTTGCAGTAAGCCTGCACGATGTGATACACCCACCAAGGTTCCTGTACTGTCAAATAAATCGACAATAAAGAACACAAAAATCACCCCAACCATACTGGCAGTAAATAAACCTTTAAAATCCATTTGCATAAAGGTTGGTGCTAAAGAAGGAACTTGACCAACAACACCTTTAAACTCATTCAAGCCCATTGCAGTTGCAATTGCAGTCACCACCAAAATACTGAGGATGATGGCACCACGGACTTTAAACTGATGTAAAACCACAATCATCAAGAAGCCAAATAATGCCAATAAGACTGTTGGTTGCTTAATATCCCCAAGCCCCACTAAAGTCGCTGGATTATCAACAATAATGCCTGCATTTTTCAGTGCAATTAAGGCAAGGAATAAACCAATACCACCACCAATTGCAAATTTCAGAGACATTGGAATTGCATTGACAATCGCTTCACGGATTTTAAAGAAGCTGATTGCAAGGAAAACTAAACCTGAGACAAAAACTGCAGCGAGAGCAGTTTGCCAAGGCACGCCCATGCCTAAACAGACTGAATAGGTAAAATAAGCATTTAAGCCCATACCAGGTGCAAGTGCGATTGGGTAGTTCGCAATAATCCCCATGACCAAACACCCAATTGCTGCAGCCAAACAGGTCGCAACAAACACAGCACCGTGATCCATGCCAGTTTCTGAAAGAATGAGTGGGTTTACAATGATGATGTAACACATCGTCAAGAATGTAGTTACACCTGCTAGAACTTCTGTTCTAAAGTTGGTTTTGTTATCGCTTAATTTAAATAAGCGTTCTAGCAAACCAGCCGAAGCATTAGGCGTTGTCATAACATAGCACCTGTTGAAATCTAAGATCGTAGAATGTGAAATCTATACGTTTGTGTTTGCAATCTTTTTTGAATGTACACAAAAAGGTATACAAGGCTCAAAGCAATCTATATGCCAGTTTTGCACTTGCTACGCAGAGGATATGTATAGATTCGATTCCGATATCAAAACGTAAAAAGCCGCATCTCAAAATGCAGCTTTTTATTTAATGGTAAATATTTTAACAGATTCTACTCAAAACTTGAGTATCACAACACAAAAAAAGCGCATTTCATGCCCAATCTCGGATGATTGAGCTAACAATGGTCTTATATTCCCCACAAAAACTAATGTGTACGTTGATATGAGGATAAATGCGTATGGGGACTATGTTGTATTGTGTTCAAGCTGCTTTCAGCATCTTGAACAATTTTAAGTAGTTCTTGGCGTTTTTTTGTTTGAGCATCCACATAAGCGACATAACCCAAAATGAGCACCAAAAAGGTCAAGATGATCGTAATTTTAATCTTCATTATTATTATCTCTATTATAAAGTTTTCTTTAATGCTAACAAAAAAGAAGAGAAACGAGAACAAAAACACATATTAAAATCACAAATGATAACTACATCACAATTATATAGTTATTTTCATAATTTATTTGCTTAATTTTTACTCAATCAAATATTAGAATATTCCAGTTTTTTTTGCAATAACTTTTTATATAATTCAATAAGATAGATATAAACTATATCTTTGTAATAGAAAAAACTGTTCATTTTCAGCAGCTAAAAATAGGAAAGCACTTTTGTCTAGACAAAAGTGCTTAAAGTCACAATAACGTATTTAGATTAGAACTGGTAGTTCAAACGCACCAAGAAGTTGCGTGGCGTACCTGGCATTGTATTTGATCTCCAATACACTTTATCTGTTAAATTACTTACCGCTAAGGTCGCACCCCAATGTTCTCCTTTATAACCAACGGCAGCATCGAAACGAGTCCAACCATCAATTTTTGTATCGGGATTATTAGAAATATTGGTATAAAAAGAGCCATTGTAGGTCGCCCCAATCTCTGTATAAATATTATCCAATGGCAAATAACGGATAAATAAATTACCAGTATTTTTGGCTGTATTAGCTAAATAATGTCCTACATTCTCTGGCCTTACTTTATCTTGTTTAACGTCAGCATCAGTATAACCATAGCCGCCACGCACAAATAGATTATCCATCATACGACCGATAAAACTAAACTCCGCCCCCTTAGATTGATGTTCCCCTCCAACCACATATAATGATGGCTCATCATCTGGATTCGGACGGTAACGAATATTTTTCTTACGGATATCGAAGACAGAAAATTGAGTACTTAAACGATCATCGAGCCAATCGCTTTTTATACCTATTTCATATTGTTCATTATATTGCGGTTCAGCATTGAATGTTTCTAAGTCAACCGTCCCACTAGTAAAAGGAGAAAGCCCAGCACTTCCACCAAATGGTGCAAAACTTTTACTATAGGATGTATATAAACTTTGACTGTCAATTGGCTGCCAAACAAATCCTATATTGGGACTAAATGTTTCCGCATCAATTTTAACAGTTGCTCCATAAGTTTGAGATATAGTAGAAGTATCGCGCGTAGAAACTTCATATTGATCATAGCGAGCACCAAGCATCATTTTTAATGTTGGTGTTAATGAAATCAGGTCTTGTACAAAAAATGCTAAACTATCATTATTTTGGTGCGTATAAGAAGTTTCGATTGGCCTACCATTAACTCGATCAAATGATGATTGATAATCTCTTGGATTGTAAGGATTAATTAATTGATAATACAATCCTGCTTTATCGCCACTTGAATAGTTGCCTAACTTCGGCTCTCGGTCTTCATGTGACCAATCTGCACCGACCATCAGTTGGTGTTCTAATTTCCCTGTATTAAACTTACCCGTAATATCAAAGGTATTCGTTGTTGTTTTATTCATGGTTTCTTGCCAAGCATATGATTGCTTGATGTAACCTGGTTTGCAGCCTTTTGTACTATCAGTACAATAACTTCCACCAAAGAAGTTATCGAAATCTTGATTCGCTTGTCGATAACTTAATGCCCAATGGAACTTCCAATCTGGCGCAAATTCGTATTTTAAGTCAGTACGTACTGTTTGTAATTCATCGATAATGAAATCCGATGAGGTTGCAAAACCTGTTTCTCTCAAGATATTTTCAGGGAAACGACTTAATACCGAAAATGAAGGCCCTCGATCTGGAACACGATCTAATTTGTCATAGGTATATTCTGTGGTCCAAAGTAGTTTTTCATCATCACTACGATAAGTCACACTTGGTGAAAACATAGATTGCTTTGTACCAATACCTGAACGAAAACTATTGGTATCAGACTTCTCTCCAACCAAACGTACAGCCCAATTATCATTGACCACTTGATTAATATCTAAAGTACCACCAATATTCTCATAAGATCCGCCATAAACACCAACAGAACTCTTTGAATCAAAATTAGCAAACTTGGTGACCATGTTCACGACACCACCGCCTGCACCACGACCATAAAGTACAGACGCAGGCCCTTTTAAAATCTCGATACGTTCTACATTGGCAGTACTACGACGTACTTGCCCCCCTTCACGCACACCATTACGATAAATATCACTGGTATCGGCACTGAACCCACGAATCATAATGCCATCGCCACGTGTATCATATGTGGTAGTTACACCTGGCGTCCCTTGTAGCATGACACTAAGATCATTAGCCCCATAAATTTTATATTTTTGCACATCAATGGTATCGATGGTCTGCGGGATGTCTTTTTTCTTGAGGCCATTACGAGTCACGCTTGCCTGATCATAATCAATATAGCTTTTGATCGGATCAAGCTCACTCATTGCTTCAATTTTAATGGTCGGCATCACTGCCGTTGGCGCCGCTGCCTCACTGGCAAAAGCATACTGTGCTTGCAACAGCATCATGCTTAACAAGCTAAATTTAAAAATAGGCTTGTGATGCATATTTAAAGGTAAAGAACGCATAAAATTTCTCAAAAAAACTCAGACAAAAATTAAAAAAATATTAAAAATAAAAAAACGCTACAATTTTAATAAAAATCATTCTCATTTTCATCATTTTTTGCATTAATTTTTAACTTAATAGGCCATTTCTTATGCATTTAAAATTTATGCTTTATTCTCATCTTCAAACCCAAGCTTGAAAATAATTTTTAAATCTTTGAGTTCTTAGGAGTAAATTCCATTTTTCTACACAATTTTACATTAGGCTACACGGAAAATAATTTGATCATTTTTTGGGGTTTGATAATGAAGAATACTATTTCTTATGGAAAGTTGAGTGTACTCAGCTCAGCCTTACTCAGTATAAGTGCATCCATTTACGCGACCGAACCCCAGATTAAGCCACCCACTTCAACGTCGACAGAATCAAGCACACAGCTTTTACCAACTCTTTCATTCAAAGCTTCTGCAGAACCCCAAAAAGCCAAAGATGATGACATTAGTGCGGTACCGAAAACTATCATTAGCCGTGAAGAAATGCTGCAATACGGCGACCAATCTGTGATGGATGCTTTAAGACGCGCTGCTGGATTTCAGATCCCTGCTTTTGGCCAAGGACCACGCGGTGGTAGTGGTGCTTCAGGCATGCGTTTTCGTGGTGGCGGAGCACCCACCTTTTTAGTCAACGGTGAACCAGTGCAAGGTGGTCCTCGTGGTGGGATGTCCGTCATTGATACCATTACGCCAGAAATGATTGAACGTATTGAAGTGATCAAACAACCGAGTGTTGCCCAAGCCTCAGTTGCATCCTCCGCTGTCATAAATATTATTTTAAAAGAGCCATTAGATACCCGCTTAAATGGAACAGTAAAATTAGGCTACGGCTTACGTGATAATGGTGAACAACAATCAGAGCGCAAACAAATCAACATTCAAGCAGACGGTCGTGAAAACCAGTGGTCCTATAGTGTCTCTGCCAATCAAATGTGGATAGACAATACCTCAATGACTAAAACAGAAACAGCAACAGGAACGCGTGAACAACTTCGTACCACTAACCGTACCATGCAGATGTTTTCCCCTCGCTTACAATATGATCTGGATGATCAACAAAAATTGATTGCTGAATTGTTCTATCGCAATATCAAAATGGACGGCTATTCAGCCAATCAAACTCAAGATGACAAAAATGATAGTATTCGCTTAAACACCCGTTATGAACGTAAAGATAAAGACCTGAGTGATAAAATCCGTTTGTCTGTTGAACGTCAGACGGAAACCCAACTCACCCGCTCGCCACAAAATACAATTTATACCGATGAAACGGTAAATGAGTATGGTCTTGCCTATGATGGGGTTCGTAAATTAGATAAAGACCGTCAAATTAAATTTGGTTTTGATACACGTAGCAACGAACTCGATAGTAATGTGAGCAAAAGCCTTGATGAACAACGCTATGCTGTTTATGGTGAGGGTAGCTGGCGTTTTACCGACCGCCAAACCATCACTGTAGGTGCACGCCAAGAATGGTTAAATCGTTCGGGCTTGGTTGATTACCAAGATCAACATTTAAGTCCTGTTTTGGCATATCGTTTTGACCTAACCGAGCAATGGTCGATTCAAACCAATTTAAGCCAAGCGTTTAAAAGTCCGAATACCGATCGACTGATTCCGAATGTGACTGTCTCTACAGATACTGATGCAGGTAGCTTGAATAATCCCGATCGTGGCGGCAATCCCAATCTAAAACCAGAAAAAATTCGTGCGGCTGAATCTACCCTCGCCTATGACTCTGCCAGTGGTGGTCTGAGTTTAACGGCCTATCATCGTGAAATTAAAGATTACATCGAGAAAGTCATCTCACTTGAAGGTACACGTTATGTGGAGCGCCCACAAAACCAAGATCAAGCGACCACCTATGGTGTTGAATTGTCTGGACGCTATGCACTCAAACAAACTGAAGCTGGGCATTCATTTATGCTCAATGGACAAGTCTCAACGATTCGCGCCAAAATTGAAGATGAACAACACCGTGAACGTTTAGCCAGTGATGTTGCACCTTATAATACCAGTGCGGGTTTATCGTATAGCTATAAACCATGGCAACTCTCGACCAGCGTGAATGTGAGTTACACGCCTGAATTTACCCGTGCCTTAGATAGTCAACCCTATGATCGCACCACCAATGAACGTTTCAGCTTAGATCTCAGTGCAACCAAACGCTTTAGCCATGGCTGGGCAGCGAGTCTTAATCTCAACAACGTCTTGAGTACCCATTATAAGGAACGCTTAACCAACCAAGCCGATGGGAGTCTCTATCAGGCAAGAACCAATGAAAGCATCCCTTCCTTCCAATTTTCATTGGAGAAGAAGTTCTAATTTTCCTTGGCTTTAAAATCATTGAAACAACTCAATCAGTACAGGCATAGCTGACTTGAGTTGTTTAAAAATAAGGATTAAACCAAACGATTACAATCATTTATAATTCTAATGCTATGATACAATCAAACTTACCCTCCAGAATTTAGAACACAATGAGAGCCGAATTAAGAGCCAAAATTATTCATGTCTGCAATGAAAAAATTGCCAAAAAAGGCGAAAACGTCGGGCTTTCTTTTTATGCTTTCTTTGCCAATAAAAATGATGATCCTGAACTTCTCATGGAGGCTGCCCATTGGTGGATCATGGCGCATCGACTGGATCATTTTGAAAAAGCCAGCAAGATTAAAGCACTGGTTTTAGCTGAATCCGATTAATAGACATCGCGTTGATAGCGCTGTTGTTGTTTAAGTTGCTCCAGCAAATCAAGACCTAAAACCTCTTTTAAGACCTGATCAACGCCACCAGCCATTCCCTTGAGGCTACCACAGACATAAATTGCTGCGCCTTGCGCAACCCAAGTCTGTAATCGCGCCGATTGCTCTTTTAAACAGTCTTGTACATAGATTTTTTCAACTTGATCACGGGAAAATGCATAATCCACCTGATCAAGAAAACCATGTTGCTGCCAATAATGAATTTCAGCTTGATAAAGATGATCGAATTGCTGCTGTCGTTCACCAAAAATCAGCCAGTTTTGCTGATAACCCCAATGTTCTCTTTGGCGTAAATGTGCCAGTAAACCAGCAATCCCCGTACCATTACCAATCAAAATCAAAGGTCTAGCATCATGCGGTAAATGAAAGCTTGGGTTATGACGAATATGAGCTTGTAAAATTTGGTCTCGCTGCAAGCCTTGTGTCAGCCAGCCAGAGCCTAGACCCAGACCTGTTTCCGTATATTGTTGCCTAACGACCAGCTCAATAAAGCCATTTTCAGGCAAACTGGCAATCGAATACTCACGCTTGGGTAAGCGCTCAAATTGGGTTAACCATTGCTGAAAAGACTGCTCTACTTTGGTTGGTAATTTTCTTAAATTCAAGGTGCTTAATTGAGCGATCAACTTAGCATTTATTGGCTGATGCTGTGATTGCAAAAACGCCTCAATATCATCCAGATTGTTTTCGCATTGGATCTCTAAAATATCACCTGATGACCAAACCAAGTCCTCATCCCCAATCAATTGAACTTTATAAATCGGCTCACCAATACTGCCTTTATTTAAACACTGCCGATGTGCAAACTTGAATTGCAGCACCCGTTCTGAATGGGTTAAATCACTGAACTGTATTGAGGTCAGCTGTTCTAATCTATTTAACCAGTGTTCTAAATCACGGCTCTTCATTTGATCCACTAAAACTGTATCAAATAAAGGCTGTGCCTGCTGTTGAAGCAACCATTGTTCCAATCGCTGTCCAAATTGACAGAAATTAGCATAGCGCCGATCTCCCAAAGCCAGCACTGCAAAGGATAAATGGGATAAATCTAAGTTTTCGCTAAAGCACTTATTCATAAAGGATTGTGCACTATCGGGTGCATCCCCCTCACCATAGGTACTCACCACCCATAAAATTCGTTGCTGTTGAATTAGATCATCGTGGCTCAGTTCCTGAATATTTTTGACTAAGACTTGATCATCCAGCAAACGTAATTGTTCCGCGGTATGTTTCGCCCAAACTTCTGCATGTCCCGACTGACTGGCATAGACCACCAAATAAGCTGGATGCTGTTGTAAAGAAGTTTTTGACTGTCTTTGCTGACCGTACAACCACGCAATCACAAAAAGATGTAGACCCAATAATATTGCTAAAATTGCAATAACGATCAGTACGGCTTGAGTCATGACTTCACCTTAAATGGCAAACCAAATGAGTAAAATAATCGTCAATAAACTTGCCGCAGTTAAAAGCAAATGGGGAATTAAACGCGTTTTAATGGTCAAAAATAAGATATAGCCCGCCAAAGACAGTAAAATAATGATGATCGCACTGATATCAATCAACCAGTGCCATGTTGCACCGACATTTTTACCGCGATGTAGATCATTGAGCAGTGAAACCGTGCTTGCGGGCTTCTGCGTGATTTCCACTTGACCTTCATCCATCAACACCCATAGGTCTGTTGAACCCGCAGGGCTCTCCAAACGAATCATCACTTCCCCATCCATCACTTCACTACTTTTATAACGCCCAATCAGCGGCTGCTTGTCTCGAACAAAATCTAGAATCGCCTGAGTTGGATTTTCTTGTTTTTGGATCGCACTGACAAAAGCAGCGGGTAAAGTGAGTTTTACAATTTGTTCATCGTTAGATGATTTAAACCAATCGGGATTATTCAACAATAATCCAGTTGCTGCAAAAAAAATCAGCACAATGAAAGCAAAGGCAGATAGCCAACCATGCACATAACGTGCATGGCGGTAAAAATCACGGCGTTGATACAAGAGACAAGCCTCATGGAATGAGTGAGCTTTTAATTAAGCACCACGTTGAAAGTTTAATTTCAGTGTACCAATTTCAGCCTGCGCTGGAAGTGTTTTGTTCTGTGCTTTAGGACCCACTTCTAATTCAAAGCTTTGATAGGAATGATCACCATGCTCACGCGAGGTTTCAATATGGATTAAATATTTCCCCGCATCAACCATCTTACCTGTCTCATCTTTACCATCCCAAGCCAAGCGATATTGTCCAGGCTGACGCGATGGCTTAGCCACTGCATCTAGATTTGGCATTTGACGACCATAGCGACGCCACCACACATAATTTGAATTGATCCATTTCTCATCTTTACCCCAAACCGCAAGGGTACGCACCAATTTTTTATCACTATCCGTGACCCACACTGAAACATAAGGCGCACGATAATTATCAACAGCAAGCTTAGGAATATTGACTTCAACTTGTGCCTGATAGCCTTTAGGCCAAGCCGTTGCTGCGCCATTGCCTGCGACATGACGCATGATTGCAGCTTGATTGGCATCTAATAGTGTAGACCAGCCTGAACTTTGGTAAAGACTACCATCAGCCGCAACCAATTGTGCTTCAAATCCAACTAATTGCTCAATCAGTTGCATCCCTTCTTGAGGTGACATGGCCGTTAAAGCGGTTGCCAAAGCATCTGCATCCGCAGCACACTGTCCAACCACCACACATTGTTCAATGGTTTGAATCGGCATCCCCGTTTGTGGGTTGAGCAAATGCGATTGACCTGCCAATGAACGATAACCCTGACCACTCAATGCCACTGCTTGATCTTTAATATTCAAAACCTGTGCTGGTGCGGCATTATCAAAACGCTCATTTGGGTTTTGAATGCCAATTTTCCAGCCTGCTTGTTGGGGGGATTGGCCCCACACCCGCATATCACCGCCAATATCAATCAATATTCCTTGTAAATGTGGTACCGCTTGTTTTGCTGCAATCAAGGCACGATCAATCACATAACCCTTGGCATAAGCATCTGGTGCAATTTTGACAGCTGAATCGAATTTAATCTGTTTGGTTTCTGGGTTTAGCTCAATACTTTGGGTTTTTAATTGACTTAAAAGTGCTTCTTGGGTTTGGTCATCTAGGTTTTGTACCTGATGAGTTTGCTCCCACAATTGAATCAATTGACCTAAACGTGCATCAAAACCACCACAGGTCGCACTACGCCATTGTTCACATGCTGCAATTACTTCATACAGTTCAGAGGAAGCTTCGATCTGTTGTTCACGATTGAGTTGACTAATTTCACTGTCATCACGCCATACCGATAAAATCTGATCCAGACGTGCCACTTCATGCTGAATAGCCTGTAATGCCTTTTCTGCATCTTTTTGATCTGCCGTGGTCACCACCACATCCAAAGAAGTCCCTAGAATATGATCTTGATGAAAGCTATAACTTGGCGTTTGAACAGGTGCTTGTAGTATCTGAGGGTCTTTTACAGTCGCTTCATTGGCCTGAACTATAGTCACTGGAGACATGAATACAGCGATGGCTGCCATCAACGGAGATAAACGAAAAATGATGTGAATTGGGCGAAAAATTTGTTGCGTTGATGACATCGTTAAGCTTCCATTTTCTAAGATTTACCTAAGCCAATACATAAGCTTTATGAAAAGCAAATGGCTTGGTCTCACGCATAAATTACAACCAAAATAACATGAAAGTGAAATCATTTTATTTTCAATAAAATCAAAAACATTCTATTCACTTGAGATACACATTAGGGAGAAAAATAACGTGTTCATCTATATATGTCTAATGGCATAAAAACGATTAAAAATTTATCGAAATAATATTGCAACTGATACTCGTTATCAAGTAGATTGTAGCAATTCTTTTGCATTTTTGTTTATTTCTCTTTTAAGGAATTCTTCATGCGTCATCTGCTTACTATTGCTCTATTTTCTGCGCTACCAACCCTCAGCTTTGCCCATACAGCAAGCCCTTTTTTATTGCCAGAAGTATTCGACAGTAAAGCGGATAACGTGAGCTTCCAAAGCGGAATCACCATTGAAAAATTTTTTGTCGCAAGTCGTAACTTTAAAACAGATTATCAACTCACCACTCCCGAAGGTAAAACGGAAACCATCAAAGCAGCAGCCGAATTAAAGAAATTCAATATTGCTGAAGCTAATTTAAGTACAGATGGCACTTATCGACTTCGCACGCTAAATGCGACCGGCAACCCAACCAAATATGCATTGATTGATGGCCGTTGGTTACGTGTTCGCCCACAACGCCCTGCCAATGCAAACCCGATGCCGCCACAAGGCAATAATGCAGAACAAAAAGCACCTCAAGCACCAGCAAATCAACCACCCCGTTTTATTGCTGAAGACCAAATTCCTGCTAATGCAAAAACTGCTCAAACCATCAACACCTATATCGCTGAAAGTTTTGTCACCAAAGGCAAACCAAGCGCTGTACCTAGCGTGAGCAACAAAGGCTTTGAATTTAAGTTCCTCACTCATCCAAATGAGTTGTTTGCAGGTGAATCTTTTAAAGCACAAGTGCTCATGGATGGTAAGCCTGTTCCAAATCTAGAAGTTGATGTCTTTAAAGGTGCCAGCAGCTATCAACCGAATGCGAAGCGTGATCAGCCCCATGTAAAAACCAATGCCAAAGGTGAGGTTGAAGTAAAATTCAGTGAAGCAGGGATTTATCTGATCACCACGAGTTATCCTGAAGCCAATAGCGACAGCAGCAAACAGCCTATTACACAATCTTATACCTATAGCGTAACGGTTGAAGTCACCGAATAAACAGATTCAATAAGGTACTTATCACAGCATAAGTACCTTCGCCCCTTAGAATTAACTCAATCCATTCCTATCTTAAAAAGAACAGCGTATATTATTTTAAAACACCTCTTTGCCCTGTTTTATGACTTCAAGAAAAACCTCTGATGCAGGCATCTTTCTATGGATGGTTTACCAAACCATGCAAAAGATGGATCTCGATGCTGCCGCTATCTTTGCCAGTGTTCATCTGCCCGATCAACCACCTGATAAATTTGTACGGCGTGATAACGCAACTCAGCAGCGCTTTTGGCAAGCTGCTGAAGAAATCAGCCAAGATGCTGATATTGGCTTACATATTGGTGCGAATGTGCCACCATTTCGCGGACAAGTGATTGAATATCTTTTTCTCAGTAGCCCAACATTTGGAGAAGGTCTCAAACGAACCATTCGATATCAGGCCTTACTCACCGATGCTATGTCTTTTAAACTCAGAATTAATGAAGACAATACTGTTTATATTTCAGGTCTCAATCATCCAATAAGACATTATCTGGAATGTGCGATTGGGATTTTACTCAATTTCTTTAAATACATCAGTGATGGAACTTTTAGACCAACTGAAATTGGTCTGCCTTATCTAAATGGCGCGCATCAAGAAAAATATCAAAAAATATGGGGATGTCCAGTTAGACTCGGTCAAAGTAATGGCTACATTTGCTTTGATGAGACACAATTAACAATACCCTCTGCTGCACACGAACCTGAACTGTTAAAAGTACATGAACATCATGCTGCCTCACAGCTTGAGCTACTGAACAAACACCAGCTTATAAACGAAATCGAAAAAATCTTGGCCAGTGGTTTATTAGAATCTGGCGAATTTGATCAGAACATCATTGCTGAGCATTTAGGACGTAGTGCGCGTAGCTTAAGAGCTGATTTACAACTGTTAAATACCAGCTATGAAAAAATCATTGCTCATTATCGTGAACGTCTGGCACGGCGACTGCTTTCCCAAACTGAAGAAAGTATTGACCAGATTGTTTATCTTACCGGTTTTTCTGAACCCTCCGCTTTTTCAAGAGCATTTAAACGATGGACTGGGGAAACACCAACGGCATATCGTCAACGTAAACAAGTTTAAATTGATTTAATAGGCTGATAAAAGCTGCCAGATAAGTCAAAAGTTTTAAGCCATTCTTTTCTAAAATCCGATCTATGTTAGACGAGGTAATCCAACATGATCGGTTTTCCAGTAGGTGTTTTTGTTGCTAATGGTATGGAATGGTACTTTCACAAAGTCTGGTTACATGAATTTCCAAGCAAGAATAGAAACAGTCCATTCTTTACCCATATTGCTCACCATAAACGCGCTCGCTTAAATGGCTTTCATGATGAAGGTTATGCTGAGTCGATGTTTAAAAATTCTGAAATGTACAATGAAAAATCGGCACTCATCAGCCTAGCGGCTGCATCCACCATTTTTCTACCAGTTGCACCCTTCTTTACTGCAGGGCTTTACTATGGCATTTGGAATTATTGGAAGGTGCATGCCAAATCACACCTCGATCCAGAGTTCGCTAAAAAACGCATTCCTTGGCACTACGATCACCATATGACCAGCAATCAGAATGCGAACTGGTGTGTGACCAAGCCTTGGTTTGATTACATCATGGGAACGCGAGTGATGACCAATGTATCTGAGACTGAAACCAATCCATTGGCAATCAACATGCCAAAGTGGTTAGAAAAAAAAGTAAATCATGTAGCACGTCGCTTGTTGCCAAAAGCGTATGCTCAAATTGATGCCAATACGCAATTTGATCAGCAAAATTTAAAACAAGGGATTGAGATTAGCTTATAGCTAGCCTAGCGTGCAGATCAGACAAGAAACCGAGTATCTCAATCACTCGGTTTCTCTCTTACTGTATTAAATTACTACCAATCTCGAGTTGCGATAATTTCCTCTTTATCAGCATTCTCAAAGCCATAAGCAGCAGCAATAACATCAAAGTCTTGGCCAATAGCTTCTCTGGCAGCCGTTTCTATTTCACTCTCCTGCTCCCAAAACTCTTCTTGTAATTCATTAAATTGCTCAGTGGCAGCATGCGTTAGTTTATATAACTCGGCTAATGTCTTCGGTTGAGTTTGTTCGATCTGCTGACATAGTGAAATTAGGATTTGCTCACCTTTCTTGACCAAGTCATTTGGAAAATATGAATCGGCATACATATCCACCAAAAAAGAATAGTTCGCCATTTTCTGATTACTAAGCTGCATTTATTTTGATCCTCTTCTTAATATTATTTAATAAAATTAACATATATTTTTATAATAACTCAACCATTAAGGTAAGATAATTTAATAACTTCAGCCTCCTCTTATTCAAAAAAGATTTAAGATTCTGGCTGAGGAAAATTGAGTAAAGAAAATTAAAATTGCATATAAATTAGGGTTTAATGCGAACTTGTTTTAGATAATAAGTTTAGGATCAACACCCCACTCATAATCAAAACAATGCCAACAATTCCCCAGACATCCAGTTTTTGATCAAAAACAAACCATGCGACTGTGGTAATCAACACGATTCCAACACCAGACCAAATCGCATACGCAATTCCAACAGGAATAGTTTTCAAGGTCAAAGACAAGCAATAAAATGCAATTACGTAACCCACCACAACCACGATAGACGCTACAGGTTTAGTAAAACCCTCACTACTTTTTAAGGCTGATGTCGCAATCACTTCTGCAGCAATGGCAATGAATAAAATAATCCAGTTGTTCATTTACTCATCTCCCTCAATCAAACACAACCTAACAGAATTTGTATAGCAGAAAAAAACACCCTTTTATAAAGGGTGTTTTTAACATTAACGGCCACAGACGAAGGCGGCAATTATGCCGACTTTTTCGCCATATTATTTTTACGGATCGTGATCATCAATAACTGTACCGCAGCTGGTGTTACACCTGGGATACGGCTTGCTTGTGCTAAGGTTTCAGGGCGAACAGTGTTTAACTTTAATGTGATCTCACGTGATAAACCTGAAATACCCTCATATTCAAAATCAGCAGGGATTCTAGTTTCTTCAAGACGTTTTAATTGAGCCACATCTTCATGTTGACGATTAATATAACCTTGGTATTTCACCGCGATTTCAATCTGCTCACCCACATGCTCAGACACTTCTGAACCTGTTAATTCAGCAATTTGGCTAAAATTGATATTTGGACGTTTCAGCAAATCGATGGCACTACACTCTTTACTCAGATCAGCACCGGTCATTTCGACGAATTTTTTACCCATTGGGTTATTTGGCGCCGCCCATAAATGCTGTAAACGAGACGTTTCACGCTCAACCGCTTCCATTTTTTCGCTATATGCAGCCCAACGTTCATCATCAACTAGACCAAGTTCACGGCCAATAGAAGTTAAACGTTGATCGGCATTGTCTTCACGCAACATCAAACGGTATTCCGCACGCGAAGTGAACATACGGTACGGCTCTTTGGTACCCAATGTAATCAAATCGTCAACCAATACCCCCATATAAGCTTGATCACGTTTTGGTGTCCATTCTTCTTGTTCCCAGGCACGACGTGCCGCGTTTAAACCCGCAAGCAACCCTTGTGCACCCGCTTCCTCATAACCGGTAGTCCCGTTGATTTGACCAGCAAAGTACAGATTTTGAATCGCTTTGGTTTCAAGTGTGAATTTTAATGCTTGTGGATTGAAATAGTCATATTCAATCGCATAACCTGGACGTAGAATATGTGCATTTTCCATACCACGGATTGAACGAACCAAATTGAACTGCACGTCAAATGGTAGAGAAGTTGAAATTCCGTTTGGATAAAGCTCATGGGTATCTAAGCCTTCTGGTTCCAAGAACACTTGATGTGAATCTTTATCAGCAAAACGATGAATTTTATCTTCAATTGATGGGCAATAACGTGGACCAACACCCTCAATCACACCGGTATACATTGGTGAACGATCTAGACCACCACGAATAATCTCATGGGTTTTTTCGCTGGTATGCGTGATATAGCAATTCACTTGTTCAGGATGCATAGAAGCATCCCCCATAAATGACATCACTGGAGATGGGAAATCACCCGGCTGTGGTGTCATGACAGAAAAATCGACGGTGCGGGCATCAATACGTGGTGGAGTTCCCGTCTTTAAACGCCCAACAGGTAATTTCAGCTCACGCAAACGATGCGCTAAAGCAATTGATGGAGGATCACCCGCACGGCCACCACTTGAGTTCTGTAGACCAACGTGAATCACGCCTCCCAAGAAAGTCCCTGTCGTCAATACCACTGTTTTGGTATCAAAACGGATACCCATTTGGGTCACAACACCTTTAACAGTATCGCCTTCAACAATTAAGTCGTCTGCAGCTTGCTGGAAAATATCCAGATTCGCCTGATTTTCTAAAGTATCGCGAATCGCTGCTTTATAACGTACACGGTCCGCTTGCGCACGTGTTGCACGGACAGCCGCACCTTTACGAGAGTTTAAAATACGGAATTGAATACCACCTTTATCCGCAGCAAGTGCCATTGCACCACCAAGTGCATCGATCTCGCGAACAAGATGTGATTTACCAATACCACCAATTGCTGGGTTACAGCTCATCTGCCCCAAAGTTTCAATGTTATGCGTTAACAATAATGTTTGTCTTCCCATACGTGCCGCAGCAAGCGCTGCTTCCGTACCAGCGTGACCGCCGCCAATTACGATAACGTCGTAAACTTTAGGATAGTGCATAGTGGTAAATGTGTATTCAAAAAATGACAGAGCATTATACAGGAGTTTTGCATTAAATTGCCAAAAACCGTCAAGATAGTTGAGGATTGCAACTCCCTGTTCTGGCTACAGAACATACAAAAAGAAACCTTATGTTGCATTTTTCTCTTAGACGGCACACAGCGATTCATCACTATTAACTTGAACACCACTGTTTTATCTGCCCAGTTTCTTATTCTAAAAAGTGTATAAAAAATACTTTAGGACAATGATATGAACTCAAAGCTTTTATTTTCATCTCTTATTTGTAGCCTATGTTTTAGCGTAGCTGCGCATGCAGATACCAAAGCTAGCCAAGACCAACAGGCCAAAAAATATCAACAGGTCTGTAAAGGCAAAAAACAAGGTGATCCAGTTTCATTTGCATTTAAAGGCGTTGTTTTCAATGGTTCATGTGAGCCAAATGAAGCGGGTAAGTTAGCATTCCAACCACCAACACCAGCATCTAATGCGACCGTCGAGACCCAAAGTCGCCTTTCTGAAACACAATCGGCACCTCGTCCAGTCAGTAGCGCACCTGTAGACAATAGTACTGCGCCTATGGAAGCGCCTCCTATGGCTCCTACACCGCCAGTAGCGCCTGATGTCGAACAAACTGCACCTTAATGCAGAATAAACAAATGATATAAAAGAAGGCCAAATTTGGCCTTCTTTTATATAAAAACAATATAATAGATTGCATTAGGACAAAATATTTCATCTTAAAATTGTAATCTGTCTACTTTATAATCCCTTTAACAAGCATGAATCTATTACAATAAGCACAAATACATTTATTTAGGTTTTCCTGTGAACTGGCTACAAATTCATATTACTGTTGATCAAAACCAAGTCGAACTGACCGAAACATTACTCCTGTCATTAGGCGCGGTGAGCGTGACTTTAGATGATGCTGAAGACCAAGCTTTGCTTGAGCCATTACCTGGAGAAACCCCGCTTTGGAATAAAGTTATCGTCACGGGGATTTACCAACAAGAAGAAGATGACCCAATTGATGTCGATACTTTAGAAGCTTTCTTAAAAGGCCAACTTCCTGATGTACCTATGCGCCATGAATATCTGGAAAACCAAGTTTGGGAACGCGCGTGGATGGATTATTACGAACCAATTCAAATTGGTGAAAAATACTGGATCGTACCAGAATGGTTAGAACCCCCTGAAGCGGATGCAACCAATATCAAGCTAGATCCAGGTCTGGCTTTCGGTACTGGCAACCATGCCAGCACTTTCTTGTGCCTGCAGTGGTTAGGTAAAACCGATGTAAAAGACAAAGTTGTCATCGATTATGGTTGTGGTTCAGGCATCTTAGGTGTTGCGGCTTTACTATTGGGTGCTAAAAAAGTCTATGCGACTGATATTGACCCACAAGCGGTACTTGCGACTAAACAAAATGCAGAATTAAATGGTGTACTGGATCGTCTTTCTGTAGGATTACCCGAAGAGTTTGATCAAGAATTTAAACCACAACAAGCAGATGTCCTTGTCGCCAATATTTTAGCGGCACCTTTAATGGCACTTGCGCCTGAATTCTCAACTTTAATAAAAAATGAGGGCGAGTTCGCACTTGCTGGTGTAATCGAAGAGCAAGTTGCTGATGTTTCTAGTGTTTACTCACAGTTTTTTGATATATTAGAGATCGAAAAGCGTGAAGAGAACTGGTGTCGCATTTCAGGAAAACGTAAAACAACAATTTGAGAACATTGTTACTTATGAGTGAAAAACAAACCCGCTGCCCTAAATGTTCAACTGTGTACAAAGTGACCCTTTCACAACTCAGTGTTGCACAGGGTATGGTTTGTTGTCCAAAATGCGTCATTAACTTTAATGCATTAACCAACTTATTAGAAATAGACAGTGAAGCGATTCCGACACCTGTCAATCGCTCACTTTTTTCTTCAATTCAACCTGACAGCTCCTTTGCAGAAAAGCAAATGCAGATTTTGAGCATCTTTGATCAGAAAATTGAAAACTCAAATATTGATTTATTGACCTACCTCAACAACCTCAATTATTTCAATACCGAGCCTGTTACCGCCCTCCCCAATTTAAATCTTTCAGAAGATACTTTACTGATTGACCATGAGAATAATGAGAAGCAGCATGGGTGGATGTATTACACCTTATGGGGTGTTGGCAATATTGCTTTGATTTTAGTTTTTGCTTTTCAGATTTTGTGGTTCAACCCAAAACTCATGCACGAAAGCCCTGCACTAAACCAGATGTTTAATTATGCCTGTGGTATTTTCTCGTGCCAAACCAGCAATGAGCAATACAAATATCTCAGCTTTGAAAAAGTAAAAATTAAGCGTGGCGAAAAAGACGCAACTGTTTTTTCGGGCGTACTTTTAAATCATCACGAGAATAGTGTAGTACTCCCTTCTATTAAAGTCGTGCTCAAACAAAATGATGAAGCTGTTTTTAATGTACTACTCAAACCACAAGACTATTTGGTTGACAGTTTAAAAACGATTCAACGCATTCCATCAAACAGTCCATTTCGCTTTGAATTTAGCCTTCCGAAAAGCAAAAATAGCTTCAATGACTATAGTTTAGAATTTGTACAGCCCTAAAAGATCAAAAAAGTGACAAAAAAACAAAAAAAAGTGCAGTTAATTTGCTCACTTTTTCGCTGACAGTGGTATGATACGCGCCACGAATGCTTTGACCTACTTACTCCTCGTAATTTACAGACAATAAAATCGTTAAACGAACTGTGCTTCTATCCCATAAGCGCATTGTTGGTTTTTTTGTTTTTAAAAGTAGGCGGTAACAAATATTTAACTATTGTTACGCTTATTTTTTACACAATTCGAGGATTTGTGGCAAGCTAATAGTCCTTTTGTTTTAGAGTCACTGTTTTAGGATCTAAAACAGGGCTCAGTAATTTAGACCACATTTATATTACTTTACCCAAGTGATATTTTGATTTTTCGGATTAAAACGCATGAATAGCAAATCTCCTATTTTTACGGCTCAATCTGATGTCGCTCTTCGCATCCATGTAGATCGCGCAGTTCGTCATTATTTTGCACAATTGCAAGGTGAGCAACCATCTCAAGTTTATGACATGGTTTTAGCAGAAATGGAGAAACCTCTTTTATCTGTGGTCTTAGAATATACTCGCGGCAATCAAACACGTGCCGCTGAGATTTTAGGCCTTAACCGCGGAACTTTACGCAAAAAGTTAAAAGCTCACGGTTTAATGAGTGAATAATTGATAAAATGCTCACGTTCTCGTGGGCATTTTTTTTGCCTTTTATTTTCAATCTGTAGACTTCAAACTGTTGACTAAAATCATGACTATCAAACGTGCTTTAATCTCTGTTTCCGATAAAACTGGAATCGTTGAATTTGCTCAAAATCTTGCAGCTCTAGGGGTAGAAATTTTATCTACGGGCGGTACATATAAGTTGCTTAAAGACAACAATATCGCCGTAGTAGAAGTTTCTGAACATACAGGTTTTCCTGAAATGATGGATGGTCGTGTAAAAACACTGCATCCTAAAATTCATGGAGGCATCTTAGCGCGTCGTGGTCTGGACGAAGCGGTGATGCAAGAACACAATATCGATCCGATTGATCTAGTGATTGTGAACCTGTATCCATTTGCAGCAACTGTCGCAAAACCAAACTGTTCTCTTGCAGATGCAATTGAGAATATCGACATCGGTGGCCCGACCATGGTCCGTGCCGCAGCAAAAAATCATGCTTCAGTCGGTATTATCGTAAATGCTTCTGACTATGATTCAGTTATTGCTGAATTAAAAGCCAATGGTGGCTTGTCTTATGAAACACGTTTTGACTTGGCGGTAAAAGCGTTTGAGCATACAGCACAATACGATGGCATGATCGCCTCTTACCTAGGTGCACGTGTAGGTAAAGCAGAAGGCGAAGCAGATGTGTTCCCGCGTACCTTCAATACACAGCTAAATAAAGCACAAGATTTACGTTATGGTGAAAACCCGCATCAAAACGCAGCTTTCTATGTAGAAGCCAATGCCAAAGAAGCATCTGTTTCAACTGCGAAGCAATTACAAGGTAAAGAGCTTTCTTATAACAATATTGCAGATACTGATGCCGCACTTGAATGTGTGAAATCATTTGCAAAACCTGCTTGTGTGATCGTTAAACATGCAAACCCTTGCGGTGTTGCGGTTTCATTAGATGGTATCAAGGCAGCCTATGATCTTGCTTATGCAACCGACCCTGAATCAGCATTCGGTGGCATCATTGCATTTAACCGCGAATTAGATGCTGCAACTGCACAAGCGATTGTAGATCGTCAATTTGTTGAAGTGATTATCGCTCCAAGCATTGCGGATGGCGTACTTGAAATTACTGGCGCGAAAAAGAATGTCCGTGTGCTGGTGTGTGGAGAACTTCCTGCGATTGATGCACGTACAGCACAACTTGACTATAAACGTGTAAATGGCGGTTTATTGGTTCAAGACCAAGACTTGGGCATGATCACCAAAGATGATCTTAAAGTTGTGACCAAGCGTGCACCAACTGAACAAGAAATTGATGACCTAATCTTTGCTTGGAAAGTGGCAAAATATGTGAAATCGAATGCGATTGTTTATGCCAAAAACCGTCAAACCATTGGTGTAGGCGCTGGTCAAATGAGTCGCGTTAACTCGGCACGTATTGCTGCGATTAAAGCGGAACATGCAGGCCTCGTGGTTGAAGGTGCTGTCATGGCATCTGATGCATTCTTCCCGTTCCGTGATGGTATTGATAATGCAGCTAAAGCTGGCATTAAATGTATTATCCAACCAGGCGGCTCAATGCGCGACGAAGAAACCATTGCAGCTGCGGATGAAGCTGGCATTGCCATGGTGTTCACAGGTATGCGTCATTTCCGTCACTAAATGATCTGAGTCTCAACGCAATCCCCCTAAATCCCCCTTTAAAAAAGGGGGACTTACTTTTTCACTCGAATAAGCTTGCTCCCCTCTTTCTCAAAGAGGGGTTTGGGGGAGATTCAGAGGGACTTTTTTATTCTGAACAGGTATATTCTTAGATACTGAAAAAGGGAAATAACTTAATAATGAATATTTTAGTTTTGGGTAGCGGTGGCCGTGAACATGCACTTGCATGGAAAATCGCACAAGATGCAAAAGTCACTCAAGTATTTGTTGCACCAGGTAATGCCGGCACTGCAACTGAAGACAAATGTATCAATGTTGAACTCGATATTTTAAACAATCCAGCGATTATTGAATTTGCGAAGGCAAATGATGTTGCTTTGGTGATTGTTGGTCCAGAAGCACCATTAGTGAATGGTGTGGTGGATGCAGCACGTGAAGCTGGCTTAAAAATCTGGGGACCAACCCAGTACGCTGCACAGCTTGAAGGCTCAAAGGCATTTGCCAAGCACTTCTTAAAACGTCATAACATTCCTACCGCTTTTTATGACGTATTTACTGAAGTTGATGCGGCTAAAGCCTACGTTGAACAAAATGGTGCACCGATCGTAATTAAGGCTGATGGCCTAGCTGCTGGTAAAGGCGTGATCGTGGCAATGACCAACGAAGAAGCTTTTGCTGCGATTGACGATATGCTTGCAGGTAATAAGTTTGGTGAAGCAGGCTCACGTGTTGTGATTGAGCAGTTTCTTGCGGGTGAAGAAGCCAGCTTTATTTGCATGATTGATGGCAACAACATCTTGCCGATGGCCACCTCACAAGATCACAAACGTATTTTTGAAGGCGATGAAGGTCCCAATACTGGCGGTATGGGGGCTTACTCTCCTGCTCCAGTCGTAACCGCAGAAGTCTTTGAACGGGTCATGAATGAAGTGATGCGCCCTACCGTTGATGGTATGGCAGCAGATGGTCATGTTTATACTGGCTTCTTATATGCTGGCTTAATGATTGATGAACAAGGTCAACCGCGTGTGATCGAATTCAACTGTCGTTTTGGTGACCCAGAAACCCAACCGATTATGATGCGTTTAAAATCGTCTTTGGTTGAATTAGTTGAAGCTGGTATTGCAGGTCATTTACCAAGCGAAGCTGAATGGGATGAGCGTAAATCAATTGGTATCGTACTTGCCGCTGGCGGTTATCCTGAAACGGTTCGCAAAGGCGATGTGATTTCAGGTCTTGGTCAATCTCCAGAAGACACCAAGATTTTCCATGCAGGTACTGCAATGAGCGCAGATGGTCATGTGATTACTGCTGGTGGTCGTGTACTGTGTGTAACAGCACTGGGTGATACCGTACTTGAAGCACAAATCAATGCATTAGAAGTATGTGGTCAAGTCACCTTTACAGGTATGCAATACCGTAGTGACATCGGTTACCGTGCCATTGCACGTGAAAAAGCTGAATAAGCCACTTCAAGCCAAAAAGCCTTCTTCGGAAGGCTTTTTTATTCCTGAAACAGCATAAAATCAACTTCTATATTCATTATTTAAATATAAACTTCAGAAAAATATATATTTGTTATTTAATTGATCCATCTTTTTAAGTATTTTAGAAAATTTATAAAACTATCATCCATTTATATTTACTTAGCACATAATTTTCTTCAAATAATCAGTCTCTTATACGCAATGGTACAATTCTCCCCTCTATAACCCATACTCAATTATTGATATGATTGCCCCAATTTTAGATGTTGTTTTTATGTTAACTCCATATTCTTTTTCATGATTTTCAAATGATTAGAATATTTAACCTAACAAAACAAATTGCAGCTAAATCCAAATTTGATTAGAAAATAGGGTGTGTTATTCATTTTTTTCATTTCTGAGATACAGAATGGGCACATGAATATTCATTCATTTTTCTAGTGTTGTGGAAAGGACTCTAGTTCAAACTTCAAGAATAATTGACATGATTGTTTGAGGCCGATGCCAATTTACAACATACAAACCTATTGCAATCATTAATGCTAGAGAAATGCTGATTTTCTCGACATTATTCCGATTAGGATTTATACATGAAAAAGCTGATTAGTCTTTTTTTAAGTGTATCGGTGTTATTACTTGCCGCATGCAGTAAACAACCAGATACCGCATCGACCGAACAAAAAGGTGATGCTGCTGCATTACAAACTGTTGTAATCGCTTCTACGGGTTCAGACGCTGACATCTGGCGTTATATCGCAACTTTACCTGAAACTAAAGCTGCTGGTCTTAAACTCGACATTAAAAACTTCACAGATTATGTGGCAATGAATACTGCTGCTGCAAACAAAGAAGTCGATTTAAATGCATTCCAATCTTATGCTTACCTTGTTGCCTTTAATGCTGCAAACAAAGACAAGATTGCGCCTGTTTCAACGACTTATTTAGAGCCAATGGGGATCTACTCAAGTAAAGTGAAAAAGGTTGAAGAGTTTGCTGAAGGTGCAACCATTGCCATTCCAAATGATGGCGCAAACGAATCTCGTGCATTATTACTTTTACAAAGTGCTGGCTTGATCAAGTTAAAAGCTGACTTCGATCCAGTGAAAGGTACACCTGCTGACATTATCGAAAACAGCAAGAAAATCGTAATCAAGCCGATTCAAATGGCAACAGCAGTTCGTGTTAAAGACGAAGTTGATGCGATTTTATTAGGTAATACGCTTGCGATGGAAGGCGGTTTAAACGTGCTCAAAGATGCGATTTTCTATGAGCCAGTTGATCAAAGCACCAAATTAAACGTAAACGTATTGGCAACTGCTGAATCTCGTAAAGATGATCCTGTGTTGCAAAAAGTTGGCGCGCTTTACCATACTGAAGCTGTGAAGAAATATGTTCAAGAACACTTTGCGGGTACTAAAGTTGACGTAAACAAACCAACAAGCTATCTCACCGAAGCAAATTCGTAATATAATACCCTCAAATAAAACAGGCAAAGTGATTTTGCCTGTTTTTTCTTTTCTGCCATAGTACTGACGAACATGATCCAATTTAAAAACATTTCGAAACACTATCAGTTGAAAGGTCAAACGATCAATGCGTTGGATCAGATCAATCTAGAGATCCCAGACGGTAGTATCTTTGGCATTATCGGCTATAGTGGTGCAGGTAAAAGTACGCTTATCCGTTTGATTAATTTGCTTGAGCGTCCGACTCAGGGACAAGTGATCATTCATCAAAAAGACTTTACCGCAATGGATGCACGGACACTTCGTCAAGAACGTGCAAATATCGGCATGATCTTTCAGCACTTCAATTTACTTCAAACCAAAACAGTGTCTGAAAATATTGAAATGCCACTTAAGCTATTAGGTCATAGCAAAGCTGAACGTGAAAAGCGTCTGGTTGAACTCTTAGATTTTATTGATCTTAAACACAAAAAAGATGCCTACCCTGATGAACTTTCTGGTGGGCAAAAACAACGCGTCGGAATTGCACGCGCGTTGGCAAATCATCCCAAGATCTTACTTTGCGATGAAGCCACCTCAGCACTTGATCCACAAACCACCAAATCGGTTTTGGCTTTATTAAAAAAGATTAACAAAGAACAAAATATCACCATTGTGATGGTAACGCATGAAATGGATGTGATTGAATCCGTATGTGATTATGTCGCAGTGATGGAAGCTGGTCATGTGATTGAAACGGGTCCGACTTTAGATATTTTTAGTCAACCACAACATCCTACCACCAAAACATTTATTCAAACCGTATTGCAACAGCAGTTGCCGATCAATATTCTGAATAATCTTGAACACAAGCACCACAATAGTATTTATAGCCTGCAGTTTTTGGGTACATCGGCACAAGAAACCGTGATTCAGGCCGCGATTAAGCAGTTTGATATCAGTTTAAATATCCTATTTGCCAACATGACCGAAATTAACGGTACGGTGATTGGACAAATGTTTATTCAACTGCTGGGCGACCCGCTTATGATCCAAGAAACGGTAAAGTTCCTTGAGCTTCAAGGTGTGAAAGTTGAACAGTCTGGAGTGGTTAGCCAATGAGAGATTTAATTGTACAATGGCTGACTCAAGTCACTGCTCCGTTTTGGCATAGCTCGCTTTCAATTGACCAGTTTGTTACAGCGCTGCAAGAAACCTTTCAAATGGTGTTCTTCTCTTTGCTGTTTGGCTGTATTTGGGGCTTAATCCAAGGCATTACCTTAGTGGTTACCCGAACTGGTGGCATCTTACAAAATCGTGCGATTTATTATTTCCTCAACCCAATTGTCAATGCACTGCGTTCCCTACCCTTCATTATCTTACTGATTGCGGTGATTCCACTGACCAAAATGTTAGTTGGAACATCAATTGGGACATGGGCAGCGATTGTACCTTTAACCATTTATGTCGGCCCATATCTAGGTCGCTTAATTGAGACTTCATTACTTGAAGTGAATGAAGGCATTGTTGAATCCGCTCAGGCAATGGGTGCTTCACCTTGGCAAATTATCTTTAAGTTTATTATTCCTGAAGCACGTAGCTCTTTGATTCTGAATTTAACCACAGGTACGATCTCGCTCATTGGTGCAACAGCGATGGCAGGTGCTGTTGGTGCTGGTGGTATTGGTGACTTGGCGATTTCTTATGGTTACCAACGTTTCGACACCAGTGTGGTGATTTTAACCGTCATCGTGTTATTACTGTTGGTCCAAATGGTCCAAATGCTTGGTGATTGGTTAGCTAAATTACGCTAATTTTCATTCTATACTTGATTAAGGAATATATTGAAAACCCAATATATTCCTTTTATTTTTCTCAAAAACTGACCAAATGATATAAAATAATGCTCTATTAAAATAATAGTAAAAAATCCAGCAAGAGCACAATATGGCATCGCTTGAAATACTCACCACCTTTTTAATTACTACATTTATCTTTGCTTATATTCCTGGTCCAGCAATGCTATATACCGCCGCACAAGCTTTAGCAAAAGGGCAAAAATCTGGTTTCATGGCAACTTTAGGACTTTTTATAGGAGGATGTGCCCATATCATAGCCGCCGCAGTTGGGCTCACGACGCTATTTCACTTATTTCCAGTTTTATACACTGTCATTAAAGTCCTTGGTGCATGTTGGTTAATCTGGTTAGGTATTAAACTCATCAAAGACACTCCAACATCCAACACGCTAAACACTGCTCAAGAAGAAATCGCAGGAAAAACACTCAAAGAAAGTATCTTGGTCGAAGTATTAAATCCTAAAACTGCGATTTTTTATCTCGCATTTTTACCTCAATTTATCAATAGCGCTTCAGAATCACCAGTCTGGCTACAATTCATCCTTTTAGGTTTAATCGTTAATACGATTTTTATTTCTGCAGATCTTGTATGCGTTTTTCTGGCTGAATTCGTCATGAGAAAAATGAATAAATCCCAAAGTATCCAAAAAACTATGTCTATATTGGGTGGTTTAATCTTTATTTCTTTGGGCCTATTTCTGGTTTTGGGCCAACACTAAATCAACTTATGCAAAGTAAACTTCATTCGCCGCCTTAAAGGTATTTACATGCAATGGCACTAAATCATCCAGTGCCTGATACCCCCCCGCCAAAACGAACAGCATTGGAATTTTCATTTTCTTGGCCATCTCAAAGACAATTCGATCACGTTCGAATAATAACTCCGTCGTAAACCATTTAGAGCCATATTTATCATGTTGATGGCAGTCCATCCCCGCCTGATAAATCATCAGATCCGCCTCCCAACTTGAAGCATATTGAAAGGCCTCAAAAATCGCTTCACGATATAAATCGAAATTGCCTTGTTTTGGATGAATATAACGCGTCAAACTACGGTCACCGGCCTTGCAACCAAAACGAATCCCAAAAATCCCAAAGTTCAGCAAGTTAGTCATGCGATTGGTGAAAATCGCAGTACCATCACCGCCATGCTGATCACAATCCAAAACAAAGATACGTTTTTCTGGATATTGCTTTGCCACTAAGGCCAAGCCATTGAACGTGCAATAGGCCGCACCAGATTCATAACTGGCATGATGAAAGCCTTGGGCAATATTGGCAGCAATACCCTCTTTAAATGCAATCTCCGCACCCACCAATTGCCCCGCCTGTACTGCCAGAATTGCATCGCGAAGCTGTTCATTCCAAGGCTTAAACCCTTGTATGGTCGCAAACGCAGACTGTCCCGATAAAAAAGCTTCAACATACTGTGGATTGTGCAATTTCTTTAACAGTTCAACATCAATGCTACCAGGATCAACCAGTTCAACCATCTGCTGAGTCCGTAACACCTCAGCGACAGCAGTGAGTTTTTCCATACTATTGGTATGCGTTTGTGCATAATAGCGAGGCGAATAACAGGCTTTTAGCATGGATGCCCTACAAAAATTTGGTCTTGGGCAATCTCCACAAGTTGACTTAATTCGGTGCTATCAGGTCGAAACAGCCCATTATCCACCTGTTGTTTAAAATGATAGCCAAAGGCACGTGCACGATTGTCAGGTGACACGGCCAAGGTGGTTAAGCGTAAAAACCAAAAACCATTCATTGCTGTAATTGGAATTACATAGCCCTTATATTGCTTATTTTTATGCTTAGGCAGCTGTTCGATGTCATAACTGGCTGAAAACAAACTACCCGCAGGTAAGCGCACCCCATTCATCATTAAAGGCACCAGACTGATACAGGAATGATTATCCCCCATATTCAGTTTTTCCATCATGATCGGTTGCTGCTGTGCATCGACAAAAATATTGATTTCCCCCTGCCGTAATAAACGATGATGCGCAATACGTAAGAAGAATTTCTCTGCCATCGGACATGAACCAACTTTAGGTTTTTCTTCTAAGGACTGGCAATCAATCATGCCCAGCACTTGTGCATCCTGTGGTAAAAGAATATCACTCAGCAACTGGCAAATTAGTTTGCTTTCTTCGAGTTGGACGTTTTGATAAATATGTCTGAGTTTGGCTTGAAAATTGACTTCTTGTTGCAAGCTCTGTGCAAAGCTCTCTTCTGGGTTTAAGCGCTGCAAACACTGTTGAACCCCAGTATTAACATCCAGATTGCGCCATGTCTCCAACATCAGTCCATAGGAGGAAGCTTGATTGAGAATATTCCTCAATGCTTTAGTATCGTAATCTTCAAAAATTCGAAAATCCTGTAAGCCGATAGGATCGCGTGTTTGCGAAACAAATTCAGCAATCACACGTGTCGCTTGGGTATAACCACAACCTCGTCGCTCTGTTTGATGGCTAAAATGTTCATTCAACATTTCTGTAAGTTTGGCAGAGAGCGGGGATAAATATTTTTTAAAAATAACGACCACTTCATGGTCGACCATCTCAGACATGATTCCCTCTCTTGTTATTTTGATTTATCAACTTCCATCTATCGCAAATCACTTATACTGCTTATTTAATCTAATCATTCGCATTTATTAATTTAGCTTTAATTAAGTATTTTTATACGACTAAAGATGAATATAAATCATTAACTTATAAACCTTTTATCTCATCTTCATTGAAAATACAGCACTTGTCAACGATAAAAATATCGCCTGAACTTAGCTGTCAAAATATGCCCTAAAAAGTCATTCACCTCCCCATCTAAGCAACATCGATTTTGCACTGGAGCACATTTACATTTACACTAGAAACAGGCACTCAACTGAGTACCTAGCTCGCCATAACCACATCAAACAAAGCTTTAGGATTCGGCTATGCATTATAAGATTCATGCCATTGACGTAAAAAATGCCTTAAAAAACTATATTTGGTTATTGGAAGATACACATACACAGGACGTTGTGGCGATCGACCCAACTGAAGCGGGTTTAGTGATTGATTTTTGCCAACAACATCAGCTTCAACTGAAGCAAATTTGGTTGACGCACTGGCACAAAGACCATACCGGTGGGGTTGAAGGCTTACTCGCCGATCAAAATATTATGGTCTATGGTCCACGCGATGAACTCAGTAAAATTTCACTGATCTCCAACCCTTTACAAAATGACGATCATTTTCATTTTAACGACCTAAAAATTGAAATCATTGCGACTCCCGGGCATACCCTTGGTCATATTACCTATTTTATTGAAAAAATAGAGACATTGTTTAGTGGTGATACCTTGTTTGCAATGGGCTGTGGCCGCCTATTTGAAGGTACTGCCGAACAAATGTATCACTCATTAAATCGACTGGCAGCCCTACCCATTCAAACTAAGGTCTACTGTACGCATGAATACACCCTAGCCAATGCAGAATTTGCTCTCACCGTTGAACCTAACAATGTGGCATTACAACAGCGGATGGAACAGGTCAAAGCCCTAAGAGCAGCAGATAAAATCACACTCCCAAGCACCATTGAATTAGAGCTTGAAACCAATCCCTTTTTACGTACCGAAAGTGCTGATGATTTTGCACGTATACGTAGTTTGAAAGATCAGTTCTAAATAAATGCATTAAATTTAAACGATTCATTTTCCATTTTTCGTTAAAAGTGGAAAATGAAATTATTTTTTACATTTATCATGCTCAATTTAAAAAAAAATCGAGTGTAGTTAATTAAAAAATAAAATTAAATAATCAATAAAAATCAAAATGATAAATAAATATCAGATAAGTTTCTCTCTATAAAAATTACGCTAAATTTACATTAGTTACACGTGGAAAAATAAATCTATGCAATCCCCCTTTAAAAAAATTTAACCGACCCTTATTAATATTTACATGTTCACAAGGAGATCTGTCATGAAAAACAGAGTTGTTAAAGCAAAAAATGTATTGGCTTTCCGTATTTGGTTAGAAAAATTAGGCTATTCAGTTAAAAATCTGACAGATAACCGTGGTTTTACATTCAGCTTTAAAAAAGAATATGGTCTAGTCACCTGTGACTTATCTGGTAATGCTTTAGCAATGCAGCTTGGCGAAGAATTCGAAGATCATTTAAAAGCATAATGACAAATTTTCTGATCGTTCAGGGTTTCAAAGGGATTTGGAATCCTGATTCTAAGAATCAACAAATTTAAATATTTCTCCCTCTATTTAATCCCTCATTTTCTAACCATTTCATACAAAATTTTATTGGAACCAACGCAATTTCCAAGTATCATTATGCCCAGTCGAGGGATGCTGCGACAATTGATCGGTACTAAAGATCAATTTGCCAGGCTCGACGATCGGTTAAACACTCGTTTTAACCAACAACGGCATCCGCGAACAGAATGATCCATACTATTTTTTCTAGGAGATCCTGATGAACGCGGTGAATGCTTCATTTACAGATTATAAAGTTGCTGATATTTCCCTTGCTGACTACGGTCGTAAAGAGATCAAACTTGCTGAAGCAGAAATGCCAGCTTTGATCGGCTTACGTAAGCGTTATGCAGCAGCTAAACCACTTGCTGGCGCAAAAATTTTGGGTTGTATCCACATGACAATCCAAACAGCTGTTCTTATTGAAACATTGGTTGAGCTTGGCGCAGAAGTGCGTTGGACCTCTTGCAATATCTTCTCTACTCAAGACCATGCTGCTGCTGCCATTGCTGCAAGTGGTGTTCCAGTTTTCGCTTGGAAAGGCGAAACTGAAGAAGAATATGTTTGGTGTTTAGAACAACAGATCAATGTGAATGGCCAACCTTGGGATGCCAACATGATCTTGGACGATGGTGGTGACTTAACTGCACTTGTTCATGACAAATACCCTGCACTTTTAGAGCGTATCCACGGCATTACCGAAGAAACCACTACAGGCGTACAACGTCTGTTAGAAATGTGGAAAGACGGTTCGCTTAAAGTGCCAGCGATCAACGTTAACGACTCGATCACTAAATCGAAAAATGACAACAAATATGGTTGCCGCCACTCATTAAATGATGCGATCAAACGTGCGACTGACATGTTGCTTTCTGGTCGTCGTGCACTTGTAATTGGTTACGGTGACGTAGGTAAAGGTTCTGCGCAATCTTTACGCCAAGAAGGCATGATCGTACGTGTAACTGAAGTTGATCCAATCTGTGCAATGCAAGCCTGCATGGATGGATACGAAGTTGTTTCTCCATATAAAAATGGCGTACAAACTGGCAAAAAAGAAGACATTAACCAAGACTTATTGGGCAATA
Organism: Acinetobacter gyllenbergii; assembly: GCF_001682515.1. NCBI lineage: Bacteria > Pseudomonadati > Pseudomonadota > Gammaproteobacteria > Moraxellales > Moraxellaceae > Acinetobacter > Acinetobacter gyllenbergii. The sequence goes on from NZ_KV575261.1 coordinate 760,428, forward strand.
CTGACCTTGTTGTGACCACAACTGGTAACTACCATGTATGTGATTCTGCAATGTTAGATAGCTTAAAAGCGGGTGCTGTAGTATGTAACATTGGTCACTTCGATACAGAGATCGATACGGCATACTTACGTGGTTACAAGTGGGTTGAAGTGAAGCCACAAGTACACCAAGTGTATCGTTCAGAAGACGAGAACAACTACTTGATCCTTCTTTCTGAAGGTCGTTTAGTGAATCTTGGTAATGCAACAGGCCACCCATCACGCGTGATGGACGGTTCTTTCGCTAACCAAGTCCTAGGTCAAATGCATTTATTCGCTGAAAAATTTGCTGACTTACCTGCTGAGCAAAAACAAGCTGCGATTCGCGTAGAAGTCCTTCCTAAGAAATTAGATGAAGAAGTTGCTGCTGCAATGGTGCTTGGCTTTGGTGGTGTGTTAACACAATTGACTCAAGTACAAGCAGATTACTTAGGCGTTCCTGTTGAAGGGCCGTTCAAATCTGACGCTTATAAATACTAAGAAATTCAGGGCAGACGTTTTACGGACTGCCCTTTTTTCTAAAATTTCCAAGAGATTTTAAAAAGGATTTGAAATGACGAAACGTGTTCCTATTTCTTTTGAATTTTTTCCACCTAAAACAGATGCGGGTGCAGAAAAATTAAAAGGTGTTCATCAAGAATTACAGCTGTTAAATCCAGAGTTTTTCTCAATTACCTACGGTGCAGGTGGTTCAACCCGCGAACGTACATTAGCTGCGATTCATGACTTTAATGGCAAAGGTACGCCTGTTGCGCCTCACCTGTCTTGTATCGGTGATGACAAAGTCCGTATTGCCGAACTTTTAGATTTATATAAATCTCAAGGGATTGATCGTATTGTCGCTTTACGTGGTGACTTACCATCTGGTCAGGTCGGCTTGGGTGAACTCCCTTATGCCCAAGACTTAGTTCGCTTTATCCGCGAGCATTCAGGCGATCATTTCCACATTGAAGTGGCAGCCTATCCTGAAATGCACCCTCAAGCTGACACCTTTGATGGTGATATTCAACGTTTTGTCGAAAAAGTTAATGCGGGTGCCAATGCTGGTATTACTCAGTTTTTCTTCAATCCAGATGCTTATTTCTATTTTATCGAGCGTATTGCCAAAGCTGGCGTGAATATTCCAGTTGCGCCAGGTATTATGCCGATTACCAATGCAAGCAACCTGATCCGCTTTGCGGATGGTACTGGTGCGGAAATTCCACGTTGGATTCGTAAGCAACTGGCTGCATATGGTGATGACAGTGCAAGCATCAAAGCATTCGGTCATGAAGTGATTGTAAAACTTTGCGAACGCTTGATTGCCGGTGGCGCACCAACGCTACATTTTTACTCAATGAACCAAACAGAACCGACTCGACAACTGGTTGTCGATCTTGGTTTAAACTAATTTGTACGAGCACGACCCAAGCATGAATCGTTTTTATATCGAAACCGAATTAAACACTGGCAATACCATTGAATTAACCGAATCGGTATTTCACCATTGGGTCCGTGTACTGCGTGCGAAAGAGCAAGAACAAGCCATCTTTTTCAATGGAAAAGGTGGTGAATACGTTGTCACCCTGACTGAAATCAACAAAAAAAATGCCTTTGTTTCGGTTGATCAGTTTGATCCAACTGATCGTACCGCACCATTCAGTGTGGTATTGGGTCAGGTGATGAGTAAAGGTGATCGCATGGATTATGCGATTCAGAAAGCAACTGAATTGGGTGTAACCAGTATTCAATTACTCACCAGTGAACGTTGCGAAATGCGTTTAAAGTACGATCGTGATCAGAAAAAAATAGACCACTGGCAATCTGTAGCAATTGCCGCTTGTGAGCAATGTGGCATGAACCGAGTTCCTCAAGTTTTAGCCCCAATTGCTTTGGCTGACTGGCTCAGCAGTGACTTGCCTGCATCACGTTTTGTACTTGCACCCAATAAAGACCAAACCAATGTATTGCTCAACAGCAGCCCCGATCTCGCCTTATTGATTGGTCCAGAAGGTGGTTTAAGTGAAGCCGAGATTCACTTGGCTAATCAACATCAATTTAAAAACTGGTGCATTGGTGATCGAGTGTTAAGAACTGAAACCGCTCCTATCGTTGCCTTGTCGATTTTAAATTATCACTTCTCATTGAGCTAAGTACTTGGCATTGCTTTCTGTGATCTTTAGCGCTAATTTAAAATAAGCTCCATATGTTTACAAAAAGACAAAGACTGTGAATATAGATAAAAAATTAAAAGGATTATTCTTTGTATGTTAGGGGTTCAGGACAAAAATTTGCCACAGTTTATCTATACGGACCAAATTGATTATCCAAATCACGTACGTTTATTCGTTTTAAGCGTGTCTTGTATTTGTCTGTTAGATTATGCCCTATTTGGGATTTTTTACTCTTTTGAATCCAACATTTTCACAACCTGGATGAGCATCACCCTCATTCTTTTGTTTAGCTTTAGCTGTATTTGTCATTTCTTACTCAAACGCTATTCTTCGGTTCGCTATAGCAATCAAACCAATCTCATTTTTCAACTGATCTGTTTTTTTACAGGCTTACTGATTGGGGTCAACACCATTGTCATCAATCATTACTTGGCGGTCGATATCCCGCATTTGGTTGGGTCACATGTTTTAACCTTAACAGCTTTATTGCTCACAGCCTCTCATATCATCGCACTGACTTTTTTAACTCAACATATTCGCTATTTCTTCTTATTTTTTATCCCAAGTATTGTGCCATTAATCATCTCACAGTTTTTGCATCGAGATCATGATCACACCCTGTTCTATCTGGCCTATTATTCCTCCTTTTTTGCCACGGTACTCTGTGCTCAAGTCACCTATAAAATTCATAAACGCTTGGCCTTGGTGCTGGATAAAAATAAACAACTTATTGATGTGGCCGAGCAGCATAACCAATGGACCGAAGAGCTGTGCCAACAATTACAGCGTGAAGTGAATAAGTCCAAAGATATTGAAGCGCAACTGCAATTCAATAATCACCTGCTGGAACAAAAAGTTCGTGAGCGTACATTCGACTTGACGCAAATGAATGAAAGCTTAGAAGAACATCGTCAGAACTTAAGCTTTGCCCATGAAACCGCAGGCATTCGCCCTTGGGACTGGAATCTTGAAAGCCATACCGTTGGAGTCACCAATGCACATAGTCAAGCAGTCACGCGCAATTCTGAAAACCATTACACCCTACTGCATAAAATCATTCATCCTGATGATATCGAGCGGGTAAAAAACACCTTATATAATCATTTATGTGGCCAAACTAAGCGCTATGAAGAAACCTTCCGAATTAAACGTCATAATGGTGAATGGACTTGGATTCATGATGTTGGTCAGGTGATTTTACGGAATCCCAAAGACGACACCCCTTTGCGAATGGTGGGTATTCACCGCGATATTAATCAAGAAAAGAAAGATCAGGAACGTTTAAAGCTTGCTGCCAGCGTATTTGAGCAAGCTTCAGAAGGTATTTTTATTTTAGATGAAAACTTTAACTATGTTGAAGTGAATCCTAAATACGAACAGCTAACTGGAATGGATAAACAGGCTATTATCGATAAGCAGTTATTTGAAATTACTAAGCAAAATAAGCAGCATCATCATAATTTTCATTTATCGATTCTTGATACATTACGTGAAGAACAGGAATATGAAGGTGAATTTCAAGAAACCTATATTTCTGAAAAATCTTGTTTTTTGTGGATTCATATCAATGCTGTGAAAGATGAACAAGAGCGTGTTATCAATTATATTGGGATTGTTTCAGATCAAACTGAACGTAAGCACCAAGAGCAACGTTTATCCTATTTAACCAATTACGATACGCTCACCGATCTACCGAACCGTTTTTATTACCAACAACAATTACATCAATATTTGGTCAATGAAGCTTCGATTCAGCATTTGGCTGTCATCCGTTTAAATATCGACCGCTTCCGTGCCTTGAATGAGATCATTAGCAATAAAGCTGGCAACGAACTCCTCAAACAGGTCGCACAACGCTTACGCATCAGTAATATTGATGCATTACTTGTCGCCCATTTAAGTGCAGATGACTTTGCGATTATTTATGAAATTTCGCCCGTACATCCGCCACTTCATCAGCTCTGTAATAATATTGTTGAAGCTTTTAGCAAACCTTTTTACCTTGCCGATCAAGAATACTTTGTCAGTATTTCAATCGGAGTTGCCATTTATCCAGAACATGGCCGTCAAGTCGATAATTTAAACACCCATGCAGAACAGGCATTGACCGAAGCCAAACGTTTAGGTGGTAATACCATTCGCTACTACTCCAATGAAAGAGCCAATTTTGTAGCCAAATATACAGATCTAGAACTCGACCTAAGAAAAGCTATTCAGAATAACGAATTGGTGGTGTATTACCAGCCTAAGATCAATGCGCATAACCATCAAATTAATGGCTTTGAAGCATTGATCCGTTGGAAACATCCAACCAAGGGCCTGATCATGCCAAGCATTTTCATTCCTTTGGCAGAAAGCACCAGTCTGATTTCGGATATTGGACAATTTGTTTTACATGAAGCCGCCAAACAGCTACAAACATGGCAACAACTTGGTTATAGCAATATCAATATTGCAGTCAATATAGTGGCACAGCAAATTTTACGTGGTCAGTTGCTGCATGATATTGATGCGGTATTAAATAGCTCTGCAATTTCGGGTAAAAATCTTGAATTGGAAATTACTGAATCTGCCTTTATTGAAAACACCGACAGCGTCAAAACGGTATTACATGCCATTAAAGAACGCCAGATTTCAATTGCATTGGATGACTTCGGTACGGGTTATTCATCACTAGCCTACCTCACCGAATATCCAATTGACATTTTGAAAATTGATCGTGCCTTTATCTCAAAAATTGGCAATGCCAAACAGGATGCGATCGTTAATGCCATGATCGCCATGGGCAAGACCATTGGCCTAAAAGTTGTGGCTGAAGGTGTTGAAACCGAGCAGCAATATGAGTATTTAAAACGACAAAATTGCGACATATTACAGGGTTACTTGTTTTCACAACCTCTCACTGCCGCTCATGCGACAGAATATCTGCAAAAACAAAAGCAGCAGTCAACCGCAAGATATTCCATTTAAACATGAATTTTAACCTTTTTTACGCTGTATTTTTCACTGAATAGCAGCTGTCAATACGTATGCAGTTCAGTGAAAATAAGCTTTTTTGACTGTGCGAAAGCATGAACTAGTGCTATATTCTTGTGCACTTATCTTAATATCGTAATTAGACAGCTAGATGTCTGATTATTATCGGAACAAACGAGACTCAGATGGACGATCAATCTTTAAAACAAGCCGCTTTGTATTACCATGAATTTCCAACCCCAGGAAAAATCAGTGTGACACCTAGCAAGCAGCTCGTTAACCAACGAGATTTAGCGCTTGCCTACTCACCTGGTGTTGCTGCGCCATGTTTGGAAATCGAACGTGACCCTTCTACCGCTGCCAAATATACGGCGCGTGGTAATCTGGTTGCCGTCGTGAGTAATGGTACAGCCGTGCTTGGTTTGGGAAATATTGGCCCGCTCGCGTCTAAACCTGTAATGGAAGGTAAAGGCGTTCTGTTCAAAAAGTTCGCTGGTGTTGATGTCTTTGATATCGAAATTGATGAAAATGATCCAGACAAGATTGTAGATATCGTTGCTGCATTAGAGCCGACGTTTGGTGGTATCAACTTAGAAGATATCAAGGCACCAGAATGTTTCTACATCGAGAAGAAACTTCGCGAACGCATGAAAATTCCTGTATTCCATGATGACCAACATGGAACCAGTATTATTGTCGGTTCAGCATTGCTCAATGCCTTGCAACTGGTCAATAAAAAAATTGATGAAATTAAAATTGTAGCGTCTGGCGCTGGTGCAGCTGCACTTTCGTGCTTAGACTTGCTTTGCGCATTAGGCGTGAATAAAGCCAACATCGTTGTTGCCGACTCTCGCGGCCTTCTCACGACATCACGTGAAGGCCTAGATGAATCGAAAAAACGTTATGTACAAGACATTCAAGCAACACAATTGCATGAAGTTATGGCTGGCGCAGACATGTTCCTCGGTCTTTCAGCAGCAGGTATCCTCACCAAAGAAATGGTGAAAGAAATGGCTGAAAATCCAATTATTTTTGCCCTTGCGAACCCTGACCCAGAAATTTTGCCTGAACATGCGCATGAAGTACGTCCAGATGCGATTATGGCAACAGGTCGTTCAGACTATCCAAACCAAGTGAATAACGCGCTTTGCTTCCCTTATATCTTCCGTGGTGCATTGGATGTAGGTGCAACAACCATTAATGAAGAAATGAAAATTGCTTGCGTACATGCAATTGCACGTATGGCACATGTTGAAGCAGATGCTGCCACCTATGGTGAAAAATCAGCTTCATTTGGTCGTGATTATTTAATCCCTCGCCCACTTGATCAACGTTTGATTTTAGAAATTGCACCTGCTGTTGCGAAAGCAGCAATGGATTCTGGTGTTGCTACACGCCCAATTGAAGATTTCTCTGCATATCGTCAACGTCTTTCTGAATTTGTTTATAACTCAGCATTCTTGATGAAGCCAATCTTCTCTCAAGCGAAAACTGATCCAAAGCGTATTGCTTATGCTGAAGGTGAAGATCAACGCGTATTACGTGCCGTTCAAATTGTTGTTGATGAAGGTTTGGCAAAACCAATTCTTGTTGGTCGCACTTCGGTTATTGAAGACAACATCAAAAAGTTGGGTTTACGTTTACAGCATGGCGTGAATATTGAAATCGTCGATCAGGAAAAAAATCCTCAATACGAAGATTTCTCTAAAGAATATCATCAAATCATGCAACGTAAGGGTGTAACGGTTGAATATGCGCAACGCGAAGCACGCCGTCGTTCTACTTTAATCGCAGCGATGCTGGTGAAATTTGGTAAAGCCGATGGTATGTTGTGTGGTACTTATTCAAGCTACGATATTCATTTAGATTTCGTGAAAAATGTGATTGGCCTTAAAGAAGGTCGCAGCACATTCTTTACTTTGAATGCCTTAATGCTTGAAGATCGCAATTTATTTATTGCCGACACCTATGTAAATACCAACCCAACGGCTGCACAACTTGCAGAAATGACCATTTTGGCTGCGGAAGAAGTTCGTCGTTTCGGTATTACACCGCGTGTCGCACTACTTTCTCACTCAAGCTTTGGTAGCGACCAGAATGACCCAAGCGCACAAAAAATGCGTGAAGTCTATCGTCTGCTTTCAGAGCAGGCACCTGAGTTAGAAGTTGAAGGTGAAATGCATGGTGATGCAGCATTAGATGAAAATATTCGTCATTTTGCATTCCCAAATTCACGTTTCAAAGGTTCAGCAAACTTGTTGATTATGCCTAACCTAGATTCAGCCAATATTTCATTCAACTTGTTAAAAGCAACTTCTGGTAATAATGTGACCATTGGTCCTATTTTATTGGGTGCTGCAAAACCTGTTCATATTCTTACACCTACAGCAACGACTCGTCGTTTGGTGAATATGACAGCGTTAACGGTTGCCGAAATTCAGCAAAGCCAAAACTAAGTTCACTTAAGCCTCGCTTTTCTTGAAAAGCTTCGCTTAACCCTTGAGAAAACCTCTATTCTGTAGCATGATTGTGTGAAGAATAGAGGTTTTTTCATGCAAGTTTATTTAGTAGGCGGTGCTGTCCGAGATCATTTACTCGGCCATCCCTATCACGAAAAAGATTATGTGGTGGTTGGAGCAACGCCCGAGCAATTACTCGCCGAAGGCTATCAACCCGTGGGAAAAGATTTCCCGGTATTTCTGCATCCAATAACAAAAGAAGAATATGCTCTTGCGCGTACAGAACGTAAATCAGGCGTTGGCTATCATGGTTTCCAGTTTTTCACAGACACAACCGTTAAATTAGAAGAAGATCTGATTCGTCGTGATCTTACCATTAATGCCATGGCCATGAATGAAGCGGGCACAGTATATGATCCTTATGGCGGTCAACGAGATTTAGAGCAGAGAATCCTGCGTCATGTGTCTGATGCATTTACCGAAGATCCATTGCGTGTTCTTCGTGTGGCGCGTTTTGCTGCCCGCTATGCCGCCTATGGCTTTAAAATTGCAGATGAAACGCTGCAATTAATGCAGGATATTGCCCAATCAGGTGAATTAAATGCATTAACACCAGAACGGGTCTGGAAAGAAACCTCCCGTGCTTTACTAGAAGATCACGCGGATGTCTATTTCCAAACCTTAAGAGACTGCAACGCCTTAAAGATTCTATTTCCAGAAATCGATGCACTTTTTGGGGTACCTCAACGTCCAGAATACCACCCAGAAATCGATTGCGGTATTCATACGCTAATGGCACTTAAACAAGCCTGTTTAGCAGGATATGCATTGGACGTCCGTTTTGCGGTATTGGTTCATGATCTTGGTAAAGCGCTCACCCCTATAGACGAACTACCCCGCCATATCATGCATGAAGAACGTGGCATACAGCCTGTAACCGACATTTGTGATCGTTTAAAAGTACCGACACATTTAAAAAATTTGGCGCTGATCGTCTGCAAAGAGCATTTAAAATGCCATCAGATCATGAACCTAAAACCAGGGACACTATGGCGGTTATTACAACGTTTAGATGTGCTACGTCGTCCTGAGAAAGTCATTGCCTTTGTACAAGCCTGTGAATGTGATGCCAAAGGTCGCCTAGGTTTGGAACATCGCCCCTATCCACAAGCGCAATATGTTTTAGATGCAATGGAAATCGTACGTAATATACGTGCACAAGATTTACCTGAACATATTACGGGTCCTGAGATTGGTGAAATGCTGATTCAGTATCGAATTGAGGCCTTGGCAAAGTTTAAGGAAACATTCAATAACTGATTAATTTTTAAGTAAATTAAATCTTTTTTGTACAAATTTCCTTATTCGAGGACTAAAAAGATTATTAATCAAGCAAACGATTAATTTTATTTACTATTGTTGTTGACGCATCCGCTTTTCATGCCTAAAATGCGCATCAGATTCTCCAATAGCTCAGTCGGTAGAGCGACGGACTGTTAATCCGCAGGTCCCTGGTTCGAGCCCAGGTTGGAGAGCCAATCTACTATTCTCCCATAGCTCAGTCGGTAGAGCGACGGACTGTTAATCCGCAGGTCCCTGGTTCGAGCCCAGGTGGGAGAGCCAAGATTCTAAAAAGGCCCTGATCATTGATCAGGGCCTTTTTTATTGTTGCTAAAACCGCATTTAATAAAAAAGACCTCTAAAAAGTAGAAGTCTTTATATTGAAAATATAGTCTAAATCAAGCAGCGACTTTTGCAGGTACACCACTATGAAAACGGAAGGTATCATCTGGGCTTAAAATCAGATTCTTTTCCACTTCACGGATACGCTCGATTCGCTGTTGAATATCTTCTTCGGGATCTTTGAGTTTCGCTGTTTTTGCAACATCCAATGCCAAGGCTAGATAGTCCTCAAAATGGCGAGATTCCGACTTAAGCAAATAGCGGTAGTACCGCCCCAGCTCATCGTCCACAATCGGTGCCAGCGCATAGAAACGCTCACAAGAGCGTGCTTCTACAAATGCACCAATAATCATGACATCAATTAACGCCTCAGGCTCATAAGTGCGAATTTCTTTACGCAATTCACCTGCATAACGTCCGGCACTCAAACCCTTCCACTCTTGTCCACGTTTGGTCATGAATTCTAAAACCTGCTCATAATGCAGCATTTCTTCACGTACCAATTGTGCCAATTTCACTTGCAAGTCAGTAAAGAAGCTATAGCGGAACATGAGATTCATGGCCGTTCCAGCTGCTTTCTTTTCACAATTGGCATGGTCTTGCATTAAAGTGTCTAGATTATTCAGCGCTTCATCCAGCCAAGCTCGAGGAGTGCTGCAACCTAAAAAATCAATGACGGGTTGCATCAACTCATCATACTTTATACTACTCATTCAATTATCTCGCAGCAGCCTGAATCGCTGCTTTCATCTCTTTTACTGCTTGAGCCAAACCAACAAATACACTATCTGCAATGATTGAATGACCAATATTGAGTTCATGAATGTGTGGAATCGCAGCAATTGCAGCGACATTGTCTAAATTCAACCCATGCCCTGCATTCACCACCAAACCTTTTGCTGCTGCATATTCGGCACCTTTGATAATACGGGCCAACTCAGCTTGCTGTTGTTCATCCGTTTCTGCATCTGCGTAAGCACCAGTATGGATTTCAATGGTTGGTGCACCACATGCCACCGCTGCATCAATTTGTGCCAAATCAGCATCAATAAATAAAGATACATCACTGCCTATGGCTTTCAGTGCTTCAGTTGCAGCTTTGACCTTTTCAAAGTGACCCACCACATCCAAGCCACCTTCTGTGGTGACTTCTTGACGACGTTCAGGGACAAAACACACGTGTTGGGGTTGAATCTCTTTGGCAAACTCAACCATTTCATCCGTTACAGCCAACTCAAGATTCATACGTGTTTTTAACAATGGGCGCATACGACGCACATCATCATCTTGTATATGGCGGCGATCTTCACGCAAATGTAAAGTAATCCCTTCAGCACCCGCTTCTTCACAAACCAAAGCAGCCTGAACTGGATCAGGGTAAGTTGTACCACGTGCTTGTCTTAATGTCGCAACATGATCAATGTTTACACCTAAGATTGCAGCCATAAAAATATCCTATCGTTTATCCTTCTTTTTGCATCATCAATACATCAAGAAGATCAAGTTTGTGTACTTTGAATCCAAAGTTGACGGCTTTTCAGCGGTCGATCGCCCAACAAAGAGCTAATCATTTGCCGATATAGTTTACCCAATAATTGCAACTGTTCGGGAGAAAAATCCTGTCCCTCTTCATAACATTGCATTGAGCCAATCAACATGCCTGAGAGCGTAGAACGTGAGGCTTGTGCAACTGGTAAGAAACCATCATTCAATTGAAAAAGATAATGCTGGGCAGCATGCACCTCTTGTTGATTTGCATCAACTGAAAAGTCAATTGCGTAACCAAGCTCTTGCAGTAAAGCATGTTCAAATTGTCGTAAAATCTGTCGCAAAAATAATGCTGCTTGCTCATGTGAAGCGAGTTGTTGTAATTGTAATAATATCAATTGATATTGTTCAAAGGTTTGCGGCATAGCCTCTTCTAAAGGACATAAACGCAGCAAAATTTCATTTAAATAAAAACCCGCAAAAAATGCATCCCCGTGAAAAAACACAGGTTGATTTAAAATTTCCAGTTTGGTGAAATTTTTGAGTTCTGATTTGCCTGTGGCTTGTAAACGAATTGGCTGATATTGAGGTGGTGGGGTTTGTCTTAAAATCCCATCCACCCGACCATATTCTTGTGTATATAAATGCACAATATGGCTTTTTTCACGATATTTACGATGATGAATCAAATAGCCATGCAGGACTTCATTACGCATCATAAAGCGAGACTAGTCCTTCTTTTTCTCATCCTTTTCTTCATCATCGCCATCAGGAATAACTGCACCAACCACAGCAGCCGTCCCCTTAACAACACCTTTGGTGGTCTTATAAGCAACTTTAACAGGTACGGTCACAAGCTTATGAACACAGCCTTGCAACATGAAGATGCATGTTACGATTGCGAGTACACGGATTGTTATTTTCATACCTGTTTCCATTGCCTTAAAACCTGTTAAATATCGCTATAACCCAAGCTTTTTAACGCACGCTCATCATCAGACCAACCACCTTTGACTTTCACCCAAAGTGTCAGCATGATTTTCTGTTCAAACATTTTTTCCATGTCTGCACGTGCATCCATGCCAATGCTTTTTAGCTTCGCACCTTTATCACCAATCACAATGGCTTTTTGACCTGGACGCTCTACGAAAATCGTTGCATCAATATACGTACAAGGTGGCTTTAAACGACCTGTTTTTTCATTTACGGTCGCTTCTTCAGTTTTAAACGATTCAATTTGTACGGTCAAATCATATGGAAGCTCTTCACCCAACTGACGCATAATTTTCTCACGAATGATTTCACTCGCAAGGAAACGTTCAGAACGATCGGTAATCTGATCTAATGAATACAAAGGTGGTTGATATGGCAGATACTTCTCAATGGTATCGCGTAAATGATCGAGATTTGCACCACGCAATGCCGAAACTGGAACAATTTCAGCAAAATTCATCAGCTTCGCACGCTCTCGAATCAGCGGTAAAGCTTCATTTTTATTTTCAAATGTATCTAGCTTATTGATCACGAGGATCACAGGCATATCTGCATTTTTAAGTTTTTCCAAAACCAATTCATCGTTTTGAGTCCACTTTTGTGCATCAACCACAAATAAAACCAAGTTCACATCACGCAATGCTGAGTGCGCAGCACGGTTCATCATCTTATTGATGGCGCGAACTTCTTTTTTATGCATCCCAGGGGTATCTACGAATACCGCCTGTGATTTCTCACGCGAATCAATCCCCACGATCTTGTGACGTGTGGTTTGTGGTTTACGCGAGGTAATGGATAGTTTCTGACCCAAGATATGGTTCATCAAAGTTGACTTGCCCACGTTTGGACGGCCAACAATAGCAACAAAACCGCTTTTGAAATCTGAAGGAATTGTACTTCCTTGAGAACTAAAAAATTGATCAACTACTTTATTGCCATCTTGCTGTTCAGTTGCTTCTGGCTTATTTTCTTCTGAATGAGACATCAGGTTATTGCTCCAATAATTTTAAAATCTCTGCCGCTGCCGTTTGTTCGGCAAAACGACGACTTGAGCCCTCGCCTATAATTTTTGGCAATCCCGCCACATCACATTCCACTTTGAAATGTTGATTCGGGGCATCACCTTGAATATCTACAACCTCGTAAACTGGGAGAGGTTTTTTACGTGCTTGTAAATACTCTTGCAAACGTGATTTCGGGTCTTTCAGTTGATCTGTCGGTTCGATATGATCAAGATATGGTTCATACCATTTTAGCACAATGCGTTCCAGCAAGTTGAGATCATTACTGTCTAAATAAATAGCACCAATAATGGCTTCAACGGTATCTGCAAGAATAGACTCTCGGTGATGACCACCAGATTTTAACTCGCCTGTGCTTAAAATTAATGACCGACTCAGCTGTAAATCGTTTGCGATTTTTCCCAACGCTTCCTGTCGAACTAAAGTCGCACGCATTCGCGTTAAACGGCCTTCATTTTCCAGTGGATAAGCATTGTATAAATAATTAGCGATGATCATCCCTAATAATGAATCGCCTAGAAATTCTAGGCGTTCATAATTGTGTTTATGGCTGACCGAGCGATGGGTCAAAGCCAGTTTTAACAAGTCAAACTGTTTAAACTGGTGACCTATACGCCCTTGCAGCCGTGTATCATTGAGCTTGTTTTGCAGATTTTTGGTCAAAAGTCTTCTCAAAGGTCATAACTAAACTGATATTCAGCATGAAAGGCTTACGTATTTCATACTTCTTTATCACGACAAGGTCATCTTTATAAGTCACTTGCGCGATATCTTTAAAATGTAAATCACGAATCCCGTTCATATCAAAACGTTGATCCATCTGAGTGTTAAACTTACTCGGCGTAATATTTTCAGGGCTATCTTTAAGCAAGCCCTCAATCTGAGTATTAATCAGTTTGTCATCCCAGTATGCTGGCCAAATCGCAACTGCTGCTTTCACAGCAACTGCAAATAAAACCACCCCAAATAAAATTGCAATATACGAAGTCCCTTGTTGAGATTTACGCATCTGTCTATTTCCTATCTATTTTTATTAGTCAATCTTACCATTTCGGTTGAAACTTGGAAGATTTAAACCAGGTTCTTTATGCATCCATACATAAAAAGCTCGCCCAGTTAAATTCGCTTCAGGTACAAAGCCCCAAAAACGACTGTCTGCACTTTGATCACGGTTATCACCCATGGCGAAGTACTGTCCTTTTGGTACAGTCACTTCCCAATCTTGACCATTGCTTTGGATAAATACGTTATTCTCTTTGGCAACAAATGGGACTAATGCTTCAGCACCCCGCAATTGCGCAAATTGGAACTGTTCAGCCAAAGGATTACGTCCTTCTAAGTAACGAATCAAATGCTGATGTTCACCCAAAGTTTCTTTAAAATAAAGTGCTGTCGGCGTATCTTGCTGGTCTTTCTCACGTGAGAATTGTGTTGCTACCTTTGCAATCTGCTTTCCATTGATAATCAATTGACCCGCTTTAAACTGAATGTGGTCGCCAGGTATACCCACTACACGTTTAATATAGCTAATCGTAGGTTGTGGTGGATAACGAAACACAATCACTTCACCACGTTTTGGCTCACCCACATCAATGATTTTAGAATTTACGATTGGTAAACGCACACCATAATCAAACTTATTCACCAGAATAAAATCACCCGTTTCTAAGGTCGGGACCATAGAATCTGACGGAATATTAAATGGCTCATACAAGAAAGAACGCAGTACAAGTACAACCGCTAACACTGGCCAGAAATCATAGGCCCATGTAATGACAAAGTTCTCTTGATTACGCCCACGTGTTGCACGCTGTTTTAATACCAACTTATCCAGTAACCACACCAAAAAGAAAATCAGTGTCGCTGGTACCAGAATCAAGTTAAAATCAAAATCCACAAACCCTCTCTTGCAGTTTCACTGCTCGTCGTTCGACTGGGTAAAACAAACGTTTCCCCAGCCTCATCTTTCTTTATCGATCAACTTTTAATACAGCTAAGAACGCTTCTTGCGGAATCTCGACACTTCCCACTTGCTTCATACGTTTCTTACCTTCTTTTTGTTTCGAAAGAAGTTTCTTCTTACGCGAAACGTCACCACCATAACATTTAGCCAATACGTTCTTACGCATTGCTTTTACAGTAGAACGGGCAATGATTTGCGCACCAATCGCCGCCTGAATCGCAACATCATACATTTGACGTGGAATCAGATCTTTCATCTTTTCAACCAATGCAATACCACGATGGCGAGCATCTTGACGGTGACAGATCATTGCCAAGGCATCAACCTTTTCGCTATTAATTAAAACATCAACCTTAACCAGAGCTGAACTCTCGAAACGGACGAAGTTGTAATCCAGCGAAGCAAAACCACGTGAACATGATTTTAATTTATCAAAGAAATCCATGACCACTTCAGCCATAGGAATTTCAAAAGTAATTGAGACTTGGTTACCTAAAAACTTCATGTCTTTTTGAATACCGCGACGCTCGATACACAAGGTCATCACATTACCCAAGTATTCTTGTGGCACAAGAATATGACATTCTGCAATCGGTTCGCGTAGATCTTCAACGGTCGAACCATCTGGCATTTTCGACGGGCTGTCGATATAAATGATGTCGCCTTTCTTGGTTAGCGCCTCATAAATTACCGTCGGTGCAGAGCTGATCAGATCAAGATCGTATTCACGTTCTAAACGCTCTTGAACGATTTCCATATGTAGCATACCCAAGAAGCCACAACGGAAACCAAAACCTAGTGCATCCGAACTTTCAGGTTCAAAGAATAAAGCAGAGTCATTGATCTGCAATTTTTGTAATGCTTCACGGAAGGGTTCAAAGTCACTTGAATCAATCGGGAACAGACCCGCATAAACCTGTGGTTTAACCTTTTTAAAACCTGGTAAAGTCGCAACATCTGGTGTGTTAGACAGTGTAATGGTATCACCGACTGGCGCACCAAAAATATCTTTAATTCCGGCAATCACAAAGCCAACTTCACCCGCTTCAAGGATGTCAGTTTCGGTATGCTTCGGATTAAACACCCCCACTGAAGTCACTGGATGGGTTTGGCCTGTTGATTTCACCAGCATCTTGTCGCCCTTGCGGATACGACCTTGTTTAATACGAACAAGCGATACAACACCAAGATAGTTATCGAACCATGAGTCGATAATCAGTGCTTGTAAAGGCGCATCACGGTCACCTTCAGGCGCAGGAATGACATCAACAAGACGCTCTAAGACGCCCTCAACCCCTAAACCGGTTTTTGCTGAACAGGTCGGTGCATCTGTCGCTTCAATCCCGATAATTTCTTCAATTTCGTGAATCACGCGCTCAGGCTCTGCTTGCGGTAAATCAATCTTGTTTAAGATTGGTAAAACCTCTAAGCCTTGCTCAATGGCGGTATAGCAGTTTGCAACGGACTGTGCTTCAACACCCTGTGCAGCATCAACAACCAACAATGCACCTTCACACGCCGCCAAAGAACGAGAAACCTCATAAGAGAAGTCCACGTGTCCTGGGGTGTCAATGAAGTTTAATTGATATTCTTGACCATTTGGATGCGTGTAATACAACGTTACCGATGCAGCTTTAATGGTAATCCCACGCTCACGCTCAAGCTCCATAGAGTCTAATACTTGAGCTTGCATCTCACGATCTTGTAAACCGCCACACATTTGAATGAAACGGTCAGCCAAAGTCGACTTACCATGGTCAATATGAGCAATAATCGAGAAATTGCGTATATTTTTGATATCTACGGATTTTTTAGCTTGCGCCATGGGTTACCTTAATAATATGTACACAACAATGTACTCAATTAAAAAATTGCTTATTGCTGTGGAAAAAAATGTACGAAAAGTTCGGCACAGTATAAGCACAACAATATTAAAAATATAGTGCTAATAGCATGTGTAGTCTTTAGTGTATTGCTAGGGAGAACAACATGTGTGCTAACTATAAACCAATAGCCAGAAGCCGCGCTCAACTATTAAATTTATATGAGCCGACATTTCTTAATCGCTTAACACATCTTGTTGAATACATAGTTTGAAGAATATACCTGTGTAGATAGCAAACGAAAGGCACCACAAGATGAGATAAATATTATGATCAAACTTAACTGTATTCACAATGAGTTGGTTTAAAGGGTCGCTATCGGTCATAAGTGCACAGAGAAACAAAAATACATAAGTAAAAAAACCAATTCTCAGAACATATATAACATTCTTCACAAAGTACATTATTGCGCCAAGCATAATGCTTATGATGCCGAAGAACCACAAGAGTACACTTTCATCCTCATTGGAACCTTCCATCTCCCTCAAGTAAACAAATTCACCACCATACGGCACATAGGTGACAAAACCTTTTGTAAGCGATTCAAAACAAATAGCAAAAATGCCTGAAAAAACGAGAACAAGCGCCAAGTAATGTTTTAATGTTAAATTTTTCATAGCCCTGAGTAGCCCTCTCTGGGTGTCCAATATTTATCTAATATACGTGGCGCGGCAGTACAAGCCGCACAACCATCTGATTTAGAGTAATAATTCCTCATAAAGCTTGTCTGATTGATTCTTGCCAATTTCTTGATCGGTTATAGACTTGTTTAGGGTTTTCCAAATTTGTCTTATCTTCAGACGAGTCCAAAAATGAATCCAGGCTAATCTCCCCCGAGGTATGCAAATAGCTGCAGTCTCAATCAAAAGAAACTCATCCGCCTCATTCAAGTCATCAAATAACGAACCATCTGAAGCGGATATAGGCAACCGTATAGATGTTTATACTGCATAGCATTAGGCCCCAATAGCGCAATATCAAAATAACGACAATCTAAACTGTAAGAAGATCTGCCCCATTTCCACTACAGGTTGAATTTGATGAAATTCTAATTTCTGTAAAAGTCGCTGTGATTTAAGGTTTTGCTGCATGACTTGTGCATCTACATGGCGAATTTTCTGGTCAAACAACAACTCTGTTCGAATCAAATTTAGCATCGCTGTAATCGCCTCAAGCATATAACCATTTCCCCAATAATCTGGATGCAGGTCATAACCGATAATCGCACGATGATCACCCTCCTCCTCAAGAATACGATTAACACCGCAACCACCTATCATTTGACCTGTCTTTAAACGTATCGCATAACGAAAACCAGAGGCTGAATGATAACGATGATGCATTCGATGAATCAGTGCTTCCGCCTGTTCAATCTCAGAAAAAGCATCTAAATCATAAAATTCGAGCACCTGAGCATTTGAAAATATCTCGAGAACGAATGCAGCATCTTCTAAATCTAGACTATTTAAAATCAAACGCTCGGTTTCTAGTCTCTTTAAGGGCTGCATCACATCCACTCTTCATCTCGCCTAAACTTAATCTTATCTATTCAAAATAGGTCACATTGAAATCCATTGGATCTAAGTCTACAGCAATCGGTTGATAAGCTTGAGTAAAGCTTGGTGACATCCGTTTTGGACGACCAGTCTCAATTTCAATACACGCCCATTTGGTATTGCCAACAAATAAAATGCTCTGATCTTTAGGGCGATAAAAAGCATACTGGCGGAATGAATAGAGTGCATTAATATCATCCAACCATGTCCGTAAAATGACGTCCTCACCTTCTAGTGCCGCCTTACGGTATTGCACATGATGTTCAACAGCCACCATGGCATGTTTCAGCTCAAGATATTGAGCCAGACCTAAGCCCAATGCCTCGATATGCGCTGAAGCAACATCTTGCATCCACTGGATGTACATGACGTTATTCACATGACCCAATACATCGATATGCTTAGGCTCAACCTGTATTTTTAAATCAAAAATCGTACTCATAATTTTGCGTATTTCATCACGACTAACATTTCACTCGCTACCCTAGTCTAAACACAACTGGATTTCAAAATAAAAACCACCCTAATTCTAGAGTGGTTTTTATTTAAGCGGGATTTAAAAAATTTAAATCTTAAGGTAAACGTAATCCAAGAATTGCACGCTGACCTTGACGAATAATCGTTACACGCGCAACACTATTTTTTGGCAAGGCAGAAACTGTTTTTGCAAATTGTTGGCTATTGGTAATCGCTGTGCCATTCACTTGTACAATCACATCACCCGCAACCAGATTTGATAAAGACGCAGTACCGCCACGCTTCACATCTTGAATCAAGATACCACCACGCACATCTAAACGCGCTTGCTCAGGTGCCGTTAGATCACGGATACTCATCCCTAAACCACTGGTTGGGTTATTTTTCTCTGCATCAGCAGCGGTGTCATCTGGTGCGGTACCCAATGTTGCAGAAATTGTACGTGTTTTATCATCACGTAGAATTTCCAGCTGAACGGTTTGATTCGGCGCGATACGGTTGAGTGAATAAAGCAAATCACTGGTACGTGAAATTGATGCACCATTGGCCTTCAAAATCACATCACCTGATTTTAAGCCTGCTTTTTCAGCTGGAGACTTCGGTGCGACTTGGGTAATCAACGAACCTTCTGGTTTCGGCAACTTATAAGCTTCTGCCAAGTTACGATCAATATCTTGCATCATAATACCAAGATAAGAACGCGTTACTTTACCCGTGGTCTTCAATTGTTGTACGACATCCATCGCCACATCAATTGGGATCGAGAATGATAAGCCCATATACCCCCCAGTACCACTGAAGATACGTGAGTTCACCCCGACCACCTCACCACGCTGGTTAAACAATGGACCACCTGAGTTACCTGGGTTTAAAGCCGCATCTGTTTGAATAAACGGAACAGACGTCTCGCCACTCATATTCCGTGATTTCGCACTGACAATCCCTGCCGACGCTGAATAGTCAAAACCAAATGGTGAACCAATCGCCAAGACAGGTTCACCCACTCGAAGTTGATCGACATTACCCACTTTTAACTCTGGGAAATTATTGCCATTCACTTTCAGCAAGGCAATATCGGTACGCTCATCACTTCCAACGAGCGTGGCATCCAGTTCTCGGCGATCATTCAGGATAATACTGATACGAGAAGCATTTTCAACCACATGACGGTTCGTGAGCAAGTAGCCATCTTTCCCGATAAAGAAGGCACTACCATAGCCAGTTTTTTCCTGTGGCCCCTGCTGTTGAGGGATGATCACCTGATTACCAAAAAAACGACGTAAAATTTCAGGGACTTGTTGTTGTAATAACTCTTCCTGAGTCATTTTCTTGACAACATTGACACTCACAACAGCAGGGCTGACCTGCTCAACCAGATTTGAAAAATCTACTGGCGATGCAGCATTGACTTGAGATGCTGCTATCGTAAATACCGCAGCATACATTCCTTGTTGTAAATAGCGACTTTTCATGAAGCAAGAACCTACATACTGATGATTAAAATAAAATTCTGGTCTATGTTTTTAGCATAACCTCACCATTCTTTTCGTAAAAATATGTTTATATTTTCAATGCATACAACGATCTAGAATGATGAAATATGAATAAATTATGGAGAGATTCAGCATAATCCATCCGATAGAAATGGTTTTATCTTGGAGAGCTTAACGATAGATTAAAACAATGTACTGAAACGTAATCATTTTCTCATTCATACAGATTAGGCAAAAAATAATCGGCAAATAATTCGCATTCGCTAAAAATTCACTCAATTCTAGGCAGATTAGCCCTTGCCTTTTTGATAAAAAAGCGGTGTCATTAGCGAACGTTTAAAACTGAAGCAGATTGACATGCCTGATTTAAAAACAATTCACCATTTTGATGTGATTATTGTGGGCAGTGGCGGTGCAGGTTTAAGTCTTGCACTCTCTTTACCAAGTCATTACAACATTGCAATTTTAGCCAAGGCAGCGCTGACAGAAGCCAGTACCTTCTATGCGCAAGGCGGTGTTGCTGCAGTATTAGACGAAACAGATTCAATTCAACAACATATTAATGACACTATGATTGCAGGCGGTCATCTTTGTGAATTAGATGCTGTTAAACATACTGTCGAAGGTGGCAAACCTTCAGTTGACTTCCTACTCAAGCAAGGCGTGCAATTTACGCTAGATGATGATGAGCAACTACACCTGACCCGTGAAGGTGGTCACTCACAACGTCGTATCATTCACTCTGCCGATGCAACAGGCAAAGCCATTTCAACCACCTTGGTTGAACGTGCGAAAGAACGAAACAACATTACGATTTTTGAAAATTATATTGCGATAGATCTGATCACCTTACACAAGCTTGGACATCAAGACCAAGCCAATCGATCAATTGGTCTTTATGCTTTAGATGAAACCAACGAGCAGGTTCATACCTTTTTAGCACCTTTCACTGCACTTGCCTGCGGTGGTGCAATGAAAGCTTATCTCTACACATCTAATCCTGATATTGCGACAGGTGATGGAATTGCCATGGCCTATCGGGCAGGTTGTCGTGTCGCCAATATGGAATTTAACCAATTCCATCCAACTTGTTTATATCATCCAAAAGCGCGTTCTTTCTTAATTACTGAAGCAATGCGTGGTGAAGGTGCTTATTTACGTTTACCGGATGGCGAACGTTTTATGCTGCGTTTTGATGAACGTGCTGAACTTGCACCACGTGACATTGTGGCACGTACCATCGACCATGAAATCAAACGTTTAGGAATTCGTCATGTCTGGTTAGACATCACCCATAAGTCACCTGAATTTATTACCGAACACTTCCCGACCCTATATGCACGTTTGCTTGAGCTTGGCATTGATATCACCAAAGATATGATCCCAGTTGTACCTGCAGCGCATTACACCTGTGGCGGTGTGGTGGTGGATGAACATAGCCAAACCGATTTAGATGGTTTATATGCCATTGGTGAGACCTCTTATACAGGCCTACACGGCGCTAACCGTATGGCGAGTAATTCATTACTTGAATGTTTCGTTTATGGCATGAGTGCAGCAGAAGATATCGAACAGAAATTTGATGCTGAGTTTCAATTCCCAGATGTTCCAACATGGGATGAAACACAAGTCACCGATGCCGATGAAGATGTCGTCATCTTACAAAACTGGGATGAGCTACGTTCTACCATGTGGAACTATGTCGGTATTGTACGTACCACCAAACGTTTGCAACGTGCCTTACACCGTATTGAAATGCTGAAACGTGAAATTACTGAGTATTATCAAGATTATCGTGTCAGCAAAAACTTGATTGAATTACGTAACCTAGTTCTGGTTTCGGAAATGATTGTACGTTGCGCAATGGAACGTAAGGAATCACGTGGTTTGCATTACACGCTGGATTATCCAGAACTCTCAAATGAGATTCGCAAGACGGTTTTAACTCCACCAAACTTTAAAGTAGAACAGCCTTTGGTGAATGAGTGATGAAATTAAGGCTAAAGATTCTTCCTTCTATATCTTTAGCCTCCAAAATTATTCATAAATTCGAGCAGCCATAAGCATTTCTGCAAAGGTTTTCCAATCAGGTTGAGCTAAACGGTCAACCTGATCTGTATTTTTATAATATCCGTCCATATCTTCAGTCCATGAAGCTAAAGCATCAAGAAAATCAGCCAGATTGATATTCTCCCAACCATTGGGATCATCTATAAGATTCTGACGTAATTTTTGAATAAAAATCGCGAGTTCAATATGACTCGATATCGCATCAATTGCCTTATCTAAATGATAGCTATCATGATCTTTATTCATAAGGACTGGCCTATTTTAAATATTGCAAAGCATCTTCAAACACAACATCCGCATTCTGTGTCGCATCCAATCGCTTCATCCGTTCAGGCTCTGCTTGCCATAAAGTCTCATAACCAGCACGAACTTTAGCAAAGAAACTTAATTTCTCTTGCTCAAAACGATCCAAGGCACCACGCTCTCGCGCACGGGTCATGCCCAACTCAATTGGTGCATCCAACCAAAAAGTAATATTCGGCATTTTCGCGACAAAAGTTTGATTTAACAGTTGCAACTTTTCCTGACTTAAACCGCGTCCAGAACATTGATATGCAAAGCTGGCATCGGTAAAACGATCGCTCAGTACAATTTTCCCAGCCGCTAATGCGGGTAAAATCACTTGCTGTAAATGCTGTGCACGTGCTGCATAAATCAATAACAGCTCGGTATCATGACTCATTTGCTCCTCATGATTCACCGCCAACAACAGTGAGCGAATCTGTTCAGCCAATGGTGTTCCACCCGGTTCACGGGTCAACACGACTTCTTTACCCTGCTGTTCAAAGTACTGATGAATTTTACGAATCAGCGTAGTCTTACCAACACCTTCCGTACCTTCAAAACTAATAAACATTATTCGCCCTGCTTTTTCTTTGAACGTAGCACAGTTAAATATTCTTGCACTGCACGATTATGGTCTTCTAAAGACGCTGTAAATTTATGCCCACCATTGCCCGTGGCAACAAAATAGATATTTTTAGCATCATCTGGATGCATCGCTGCCTCAATCGCTTTTTTACTTGGTAAAGCAATTGGTGTTGGCGGTAAACCATTGATGGTATAGGTGTTATACGCCGTTGGCGTGCGCAGATCATTACGGGTGATATTGCCTTTATAATTCTCCCCCATACCATAAATCACGGTTGGATCCGTTTGTAAGCGCATCCCCATTTTCAAACGACGGACGAAGACACCTGAAACCTGTTCTAACTCACTATCTAAACTGGTTTCTTTTTCAATAATCGAAGCCATGATCAAGGCTTCATACTTATCTTTGTAAGGTAAATTCGGTGCTTTCTTGGCCCAAGCATCATCCAACGATTTCATTTGACGGCGGTACAAATCCGTTAAGATTTTTTTATCCGTTTCGCCTTTGGCAAAGAAATAAGTATCTGGCGCAAATAGACCTTCTGGGTGCGTATATGAAATATTTAATTGCTTTAATAATTCACTGTGCGGAAGATCAAGCAAAGTATTGGTGACATTCGGATCTTTTCTTAGACTCTGAATCAACTGTGAAAAAGTTGTTCCTTCAATCACCAGAATACGGTTCATCTGCGCATTATCTGCATCTGACAACATATCCATCACCTGACGAATACTCATGCCTTCTGTGATTTCATAGACACCCGCTTTCATGGTGTCATGAATCATAAACTTCTGATACAGCTTTAAAACTATTGGAAAATTCACTTTATTTTCTTTGGCTAAACGGTCAATAAATCTTGAATAGGTATCGCCAGAAGAAATTACTAAAAGCTGTTTTTTACTGTCTACCGGATAATTTTTAAATAAACTCGACCATACAATGCCAAAGAACACCAAAACAAAAATAACAATGGCGATCAAAAAGGCTTTAAAAAAAGAAAATCTGGATTTCGGTTTAGCTTTTGGCTTTTTCTTACTTTTGCTGGAACTAGGCGGCTTTGGCATATTAATCAATCTGGCTAAGTTTTAAAGTTTCAAATAAATCAAGATAGGGTTGCTGCTCTAAGACCTGATCATTAAATCGAACAACCGCTTTCATTGGATGTAACGCATTGCAAAAAAATAAACTCTGGATATGGCCAATCTCATTCATATCGATACATCGCTGCTCACATTCAATCTGATATTGCTGCATTCTCGACAAGATTTTGGCTCTCATCACACCGTGGACGCCATTATAGCGAAGTTCAGGCGTAATCCACCGATCATTTATACGAATAAAACAATTACTGCTCACGCCTTCAACAATATAGCCTTGTACATCACTAACGAGTGCTTCTAGCCAACCACGCTGATCAGCTTCTTGTTTCAACAAGACCTGTTCTAATCTATTTAAGGTTTTTAAGCCTACTAAATGAGGCATATTCAAACCCAAAGCATGATTTAACATGCCACTTTCAATCCATTCAGGCTGAAAAGCCTGTGTCACTCTTGGGTAATACCACAAGTACACATCAGCCGCATGTAAAGGCAGACTATAGCCCCGATCTCCTTCACCACGGCTAATCACCACTTTTAAAGTGCCATTAAGACTGGAATATTGCTGCTGTAAATGCACAAGCGACTTTTCAATAAAAGATAGATCAGCATCCAGTTGCAAGGACTGGCAAGCCAGTTTTAAACGTGCAAAGTGCAGTTCTTTTAATTCAAAAATTCCGTGAAAAATACGTGCTGTGGTAAAGCAACCATCACCATAATGGAACGCTCGATCTAATAAAGGGATGGAATCAATTAATTGTCCATTTTTATAACACTGCATCATTCAAATACCTTCCACTTTATAAATCAGCACTAAAACAATAAGCGATTGATTTAAAACAATTATAGCAATTACAGTCCAAAATTAAAAATCACTTGTATATCAACAATTCAGCAAAGCTTATCTATTTTATCTATTTCTATTTTTTTCATAACAAATTCGATTTTAATTATTTTTTTTGCAAAAAAACTGGCGTTATGCTGCCTACATATTCCAAACAGTGATTTAGTTTTTAAGGGGTTTTCCATGCGTTTTTCTCAAGTTAAAGTCGGCGTCATTGCCGCATTACTCTCAGTTTCTTCATTTGCGGCACAAGAATTTTTAAACGTTTCTTATGACCCAACGCGTGAACTGTATACAGATTTCAATAAACAATTTGGTGCGTTCTGGAAACAACGTACTGGTCAGGACATCGACTTTAAACAATCACATGGTGGCTCAGGTAAACAAGCTCGTGCCGTAATTGATGGCTTAAATGCAGATGTCGTTACACTTGCACTTGCAGCAGATATTGATGAGATTGCTGAAAATGCCAAATTACTGCCAGCGGACTGGCAAAAGAAATTACCGAACAACTCTACGCCATATACCTCAACAATTGTATTTCTTGTTCGTAAAGGCAACCCAAAACAAATTAAAGATTGGGGTGATCTGGTTAAGCCAGGTGTAGAAATCATTACACCAAACCCAAAAACATCGGGTGGTGCACGTTGGAACTACTTAGGTGCTTGGGCATGGGCGAAACATCAAAAAGGGGGTAACGACACCAAAGCTCAAGAGTTTGTGCGTCAAATTTATAAACAAACCAAAGTACTGGATTCAGGTGCACGTGGTGCAACTACAACCTTTGCTGAACGTGGTATCGGTGATGTATTGCTGGCTTGGGAAAATGAAGCTTATCTTGCCGTACGCGAGCAACCAGGCAAATTCGAAATCGTCACCCCTTCTCTATCAATTCTCGCAGAACCACCAGTGGCTGTCGTAGAAAAGAATGCTGAGAAAAAAGGCAATTTACAAATCGCTCGTGGTTACTTGAACTACTTGTATTCACCAGCAGGACAAGAGATTGCTGCACGCAACTTCTACCGCCCGCGTAATGCCGCAGTATTAAAGAAATACAGCAATGTGTTTAAACCACTGAAATTGGTGACAATTGACCAAGAATTTGGTGGCTGGACCAAAGTACAAAAAACTCACTTTGATAATGGCGGTGTGTTTGACCAAATCGTCAAGCTCAACAACTCAGCGAAATAATTTACTCAACGGGTAAATAGGGAGAGCGGACATGATTCATACCGTAATTGTTCCAGGTGTAGGTGGTAGCGAAGCGCAGCATTGGCAATCTTGGTTACAACAGCAACTCGTGTCTAGCTCTCGCGTTCAACAGCAACATTGGGATCGTCCTGTGCTCAGTGAATGGGTTGCTCAATTTGTTAAAACTGTAGCAGCCGCTCCAGCACCTGTTCAAATCGTGGCACATAGTTTTGGCTGCTTAACCAGTGTAGCAGCACTGGCTGAACACCCAGAACTCAGAGCAAAAGTTAAAAATCTGGTTTTGGTTGCACCCGCCAACCCTGCACGTTTTGGTGAAGCAGGCTTTGCGCGCCATAGCCTAACTGACTATAAACAGTATTTTCAGCAGCTCAAAATCGAAGTACCGACCACATTATTAATTAGTGAAAATGACCCTTGGTTAGGTTATGTCGATGCCTTGCAATTGGCTCAAGCATGGAAATTAACACCGATTAATTTAGGTGCTGTTGGCCATATCAATGTCGCATCTGGATTTGGTCCCTTCCCTGAGATCCTGACCTATTTGCTCCCTGAAAAAAAGATGCAGCCTATCGTCCGAATGAGTCAGGCAAATTTTAATTTGAAATTTGCCTAACCCCAGCTCCCCATATTCTTAGTATTCGCATTATTTATTTGCTTGCTTTAGCAAACATTTCTCTTTGAGGAAATATCATGTCGCAGCGTTCCCGAGTGCTGCCTGGGTTTGGTCTCTCATTAGGCTTCACCCTCGCTTACGTGTCTTTGATTGTGCTTATTCCTTTATCTGCTGTCTTTATCAAATCTTTTGGGATTGGATGGGATGGCTTATGGGAAATCTTAACCTCCGAACGTATTTTAAAGTCCTTACAGCTTAGCTTCAGTGCAGCATTGATTGCGGCTTTAGTGAACGTTATTTTTGGTTTGTTACTGGCTTGGTGTCTTGTCCGTTATAACTTCCCAGGCAAACGTATTGTCGATGCTTTAGTTGACTTGCCATTTGCCCTACCAACGGCTGTTGCAGGTATTGCATTAACGTCGTTATATGCCCCAACAGGCTGGATTGGACAATACCTTTCCCCGCTTGGGATCGAAGTTGCTTATACCCCAATTGGGATCACACTTGCTTTAATCTTTATTGGTCTACCCTTCGTGGTTCGTACCGTACAGCCTGTACTCAGTGATATTGAAACCGAATTGGAAGAAGCTGCTTCTGCCTTGGGAGCCAATCGCTGGCAGACCATTACCAAAATTATTTTACCAATTTTATTCCCTGCATTACTGACTGGGTTTGCTTTGGCTTTTGCCCGAGGTGTTGGTGAATATGGTTCAGTCATTTTTATTGCAGGCAACCAGCCTTATAAAACTGAAATCGCGCCACTGATGATCATTTCGCGTTTAGAAGAATATGATTATGCCGGTGCAACCACCATCGCAGTGGTCATGCTCGTCCTCTCTTTCGGTATCTTATTTTTAATTAACTTAGTACAAGCGTGGGCGAGCCGTCGCACAGGGAGGGTTGCACAATGAGTTTAAATACCAATGGCAATGCTTTAGCACTCAAACTACAAACCAGAGATGCAACCCGTGAACCAACTTGGGTACGCTATACCTTGATTGGTATTGCACTGATCTTTTTTCTGAGTTGCTTAATTCTCCCACTGATTTTGGTTTTTGTTGAAGCATTTAAACAAGGTCTGACCGTTTATATTAACGCTTTAACTGATTCAGATACCTTATCAGCAGTCAAACTAACCTTACTCACAGCAGCCATTGCTGTACCCATTAATGTCGTGTTTGGTGTTGCTGCAGCATGGGCGGTTGCAAAATTCCAGTTCCGTGGAAAAGCCATCTTAACCACCATTATTGATATGCCTTTCTCGGTATCACCTGTCATTGCGGGTTTAATGTTGGTGCTAATTTTTGGTACACAAGGCTGGATGGGCAGTTGGTTAATGGACCATGACATCAAAATCTTATATGCCATCCCTGCAATTGTTTTAGCCACCATTTTCATTACTGTTCCATTCGTTGCTCGTGAACTCATTCCGTTAATGGAAGCCCAAGGCACAGAGGAAGAAGAAGCAGCGATTGTATTGGGTGCCTCAGGTTGGCAAACCTTCTGGAAAGTGACACTACCCAATATCAAATGGGGTCTGATTTACGGTGTGATTCTGTGTAATGCCCGTGCGATGGGTGAGTTTGGTGCCGTTTCAGTGGTGTCGGGACATATCCGTGGCCAAACCAATACCTTACCGTTACATGTAGAGATTCTCTATAACGAATATACCTTTAGTGCTGCATTTGCTGTGTCTTCATTACTGGCATTTTTAGCGATCATTACATTGATTTTGAAAACTTGGCTGGAAATCCGCCAAGATCAAGCAAATGAACATCAACCGAATCACTAAGGAATGAACAGATGAGTATTCAAGTTAAAAATATTGAAAAACACTTTGGTGCATTCCATGCGCTCAAAAATATCTCTTTAGACTTTCCTGAAGGTGAATTGGTTGCCCTACTCGGTCCTTCAGGCTGTGGAAAAACAACCTTATTACGTATTATTGCAGGCTTAGAATCTGCAGATGGTGGTCAAGTTTTACTGGAAGGCGAAGATGCAACGGACATCCATGTTCGTGAGCGTCAGGTTGGTTTCGTGTTCCAACACTATGCACTGTTCCGCCATATGACTGTTTTTGACAATATTGCCTTTGGTTTACGCGTTCGCCCACGTGCAACACGTCCTTCAGAAGCTGAAATCAAAAAGCGTGTGACTCGCTTGCTCGATTTGGTACAACTCGGCTTTTTGGCTGACCGTTATCCTGCCCAACTCTCTGGTGGTCAGCGCCAACGTATCGCATTGGCCCGTGCACTCGCAGTAGAACCACGTGTTTTACTCTTAGATGAACCATTTGGTGCACTTGATGCCAAAGTTCGTAAGGAATTACGCCGCTGGTTACGTACCTTACATGATGAGTTACATATCACCTCGATCTTTGTCACCCACGATCAAGAAGAAGCGCTAGAAGTTGCTGACCAGATTATCGTGATGAACAAAGGTGATGTTGAACAAATCGGCTCACCACGAGAAGTGTACGAAAAACCTGCAACACCGTTTGTTTTTGATTTCCTTGGTCAAGCAAATCGTTTTGAAGGCGAGCATACTGGCGGTATTATCCGTATCGGCGATGATCGTATTCAGCTACCAACGTTATTAGATGCCCCGCAAGGGAAAGTGATTGCATTTGCACGACCAAATGAATTACATATTCATACCCAACCTCAAGCTAACACCATTGAGGCAACCTTCTTACGTGAAGTATGGATTGCAGGTCGAGTTGTGGCGGAGTTACAAGATCGTAGTGGACGTACTATCGAAATTTTATTAAGTGTAGAAGAGGCGAACTTACATCAATTCAAACCAAATCAAACCGTTTGGATCAGTGCGGCTCAACTTCATTTATTCGCAGATCAAACAACGCAAGTTGCTTAAAATAATATTGATGGGGTAAAACACGCCCCATCCTCTTATGAGGAAAAACTTTTATGAACTTCCAACAACTCAGAATTATTCGGGAAACTGTTCGCCAAAACTTTAATTTAACTGAAGCATCTGCGGCTCTTTATACCTCCCAATCTGGTGTCAGTAAGCATATTAAAGATTTAGAAGATGAATTAGGTGTACAGCTCTTTGTACGCAAAGGAAAACGCTTATTGGGTTTGACTGAACCAGGTCAATCTCTACTTAGCATTGTAGAACGGATGTTGGTTGATGCAGACAATATTAAACGTCTAGCCGATGATTTCAATAAAGTGGATGAAGGTACATTGACCATTGCAACCACGCATACTCAGGCACGTTATGTTCTGCCACCGATTGTGAATCAATTTAAAAAACTATTTCCAAAAGTACATTTGGTATTACAACAAGCCAGCCCTGTAGAAATTGCAGAAATGTTGTTACAAGGCGAAGCAGATATTGGGATTGCAACGGAATCTTTAACCACAGAAGAAAACTTGGCCAGCGTGCCTTATTATGAATGGCATCACAGTATTATTACGCCGAAAGATCACCCATTGGCAAAGCTCGATAAAATCAGCCTAGATGTCTTGGCAGAATATCCTCTGATTACCTATCATGGTGGTTTCACTGGACGTTCAAAAATTGACAAGGCTTTTGAGGACGCGCAATTACATGCTGATATCGTCATGTCAGCACTCGATGCCGACGTAATTAAAACCTATGTTGAACTGAACATGGGCGTCGGAATTGTCAACGATGTCGCTTATGATGCTGAACGTGATTATCGTCTACAACAGATCAAAACCGATATATTTGGCGTAAATACCACTTGGATCGCGGTCCGCAAAGGCCATCTACTCCGAGGTTATGGTTATGAATTTATTTCGCTCTGCTCACCAGAAACAGATATTAAAGCACTCAAAAAAGTGGCTTATCCAGAAGAGTAGACACCCAAAAAAATAAAAGGCTCTAAATGAGCCTTTTATTTTGTCTATTCGCAGGCATAAAAAAACGAGCATGGCGCTCGTTTTTTTATGCTGAATGCATGGATTAGAACTTGAAGCTCACACCCACTTTTGCAACTGGCATCCACTCATATCTGCTTTTGTTTTCAATATTGCGTTCTTCTTTCGCAATTTCATCATTCAAGTTAGCGCCACTACCATTACTAGCTGTACCACCATTTACGTTTTGTAAAGATGCTGTTGGATTACCCGTATAGTAAGCACCAACCTCACCAAACACGCCAATATTTTTATAGACTTGCGGTGCAATACCAACACCAACATATGGTGCGATATCATCTTTATAACTCATTTTACCAGCGATATGTACATCAGAAGTTGCATTAAAATCAGTATTGTTCACACTGAAGTTACGGCCTTGACCTACACGGCGATCAAGTTTGTAGTCATTATCTAAATAACCTACACCTGTTGCGACATAGATTGAGTTCACAAAGTTATTTGCATTTGTACCCCAAGGACGAATCTCAGCATTTAAATACGCTGTTTTATTGTCCATATCTAAGTCATATTTAGAGCCATTTACTTTAAGATCATCAGACCAAGAAATGTCACCACCATTATAACCAAGGCTTAAGCTCACGTATGGATTGACTCGATATGAAATTGCACCACCGTAGCCTGTCGTACCGACTTCAGCACGAACTGAAACTGGATCTAAGTATGAAGGGAATGCATAAACTGATTCCTTCACCACTTGCTCATCTGCTGCAAATGCAGTACCTGCAATCGCTGTTAATGCACCTGCAGCTAACATAACACGCAAAGCTTTCATTGAAGTCTCCTCACAAAACGCTTTTATTTAAATAAATATATAATTGTTGCTTGTGAAATAAGCATAAAAGAATGATCGCTAACTTTTTATACAGAAACTGATTACTTTTTGTTATTTTTTGATACAAATTCAAAGGAATTATGTATTTTAAAATTATAGATAAAAAACAACAATCTCCGTTTTTATGACATTTTTATTGCTTAATTTTAAAACAATATATTGTAACTTCATTTTTCAAAGATTCTGAGGGGCTGCTGTCACTTTCTCTAGGGTTGCGATAATGGAGATTTTTTAGACGATACAAGGCATGGCTTGTGAAATTTAGACTTATAACGCAACCTATTTATAAAATGGCAACAGACCCTACAAAATTAGTGTAAAATCTTCAAAATTTTTTTGGAAGAAGGAAGATCATGTCTCAGCTTTCTACGATCATTGAGCAAGCATTTGAAGACCGTGCCAACTATAGTGCAGCGGATTGCCCAACAGAAATCCGTCAAGCAGTAGAAGAAGCCTTGACAGGTTTAGATAACGGTACCCTCCGTGTTGCTGAAAAAATTGATGGTGAGTGGGTTGTTCACCAGTGGTTAAAAAAAGCGGTTTTACTTTCATTTAAACTTAATGACAACACACCAATTGAAGCGTGTGATCTTCGTTTCTATGACAAAGTAGCAACTAAATACTCAGGTTGGACTGAAGAACAGTTCAAGGCTGCAGGTGTACGTGTCGTACCGCCTGCTGTTGCTCGCCGTGGTAGTTTCCAAGCTAAAAATGTGGTGTTGATGCCTTCTTATGTCAATATCGGCGCTTATGTCGATGAAGGCACAATGGTTGATACATGGGCTACTGTCGGTTCATGTGCTCAAATCGGTAAAAATGTTCACTTGTCTGGTGGTGTGGGTATCGGTGGTGTTTTAGAGCCATTACAAGCCAACCCAACCATTATTGAAGACAACTGCTTTATCGGTGCACGTTCTGAAATCGTTGAAGGCGTGATTGTTGAAGAAGGTTCTGTCATTTCAATGGGCGTATTCATTGGTCAATCAACCAAGATCTTTGATCGTGAGACTGGTGAAGTTCACTACGGTCGCGTACCGGCAGGTTCTGTGGTTGTAGCGGGTAGCCTCCCATCTAAATGCGGTACTTACAGCCTTTATGCTGCAATCATCGTGAAAAAAGTTGATGCGAAAACTCGTGCTAAAACCAGCTTGAATGATTTATTACGCGCTGACTAATTTGTAATATTTATTGTGGAACTTGATCGTTCCCCATCTCTACGATCAGTCATGGTCGTAGAGATTTTGTTTTTTATGTAGCATGCTGCTTGTGTAGCACCTGTTTGTGGTAACTGTTTATGGCTTCCTTACGTTCTTCTGCAATTCCTGTCTCTGATCCTGCGGCTGGTTTACGCATCACGGAGATTTTTTACTCTTTGCAAGGCGAAGCGAATACCTTTGGTCTACCAACGGTTTTTATTCGTTTAACAGGTTGCCCTTTACGTTGTAGTTATTGTGATACCACCTACTCTTTTGAAGGCGGTGAGCGTTTATCGCTTGAACACATTATTGAAACTGCAAGCCAACATAAAACCCCCTATATTTGTGTCACTGGTGGCGAGCCGCTTGCTCAGCCGAACTGCCTGATATTACTACAGCGCCTGTGTGATCTCGGGTTTGAAGTTTCCTTGGAAACGAGTGGTGCCTTGGATGTTTCTAAAGTCGACCCACGTGTTTCTAAAGTACTTGATTTAAAAACACCGACTTCTAAAGAAGATCACCGAAATCTATATAGTAATCTTGACTATTTAACACCACATGATCAGATTAAATTTGTGATCTGTAATCGTGAGGATTATGAGTGGTCAAGACAACAACTCGAACAATTTCAGTTGCAAGATAAAGTGAGTACCATATGGTTCTCGCCTGCTTTTGCAGTTGAAAAAGGTGCTGTTGGCTTGCCAGCATTAGCGCGCGATTTAGCGCAGTGGATTTTGGATGACCACCTCCCTGTTCGCTTCCAGCTACAGTTACATAAACTGTTATGGAATGATGAATCTGGTCGTTAAAAAGCTCACAAAGACCGTTCTGCAACACCAAATAGCTTTTCAAATTTATTTTAGGTTGAATCATGGAAAATAATATGCGTTCTCGTGCCATCGTATTATTGTCTGGTGGCTTAGACTCAACAACGTGTCTTGCCTGGGCACAAGCAAACTATGAATGTATTGCTTTAAGTTTTATGTACGGTCAACGTTCAACAACTGAACTTGATGCGGCCAAGGCACTTGCACAACGTGCAGGCGTAGAACACCGTATCATTAATATTGATTTGGGTAACTTAGGTGGTTCTGCACTTACAGATCATAACATTGAAGTTCCAGAACAATTACAAGAAGGCATTCCTGTAACTTATGTTCCAGCACGTAACACAATTTTCTTGTCTTATGCCCTCGCAGCAGCCGAAGTTTTTGACGCCGCTGCCATCGTGATTGGAATCAATGCTGTTGATTATTCAGGGTATCCAGACTGTCGCCCTGAATTTATTGACGCTTTTGCCAATTTGGCTCGTCTGGCAACAAAAGCAGGTGTTGAAGGAAAACCCCTTAAAATTGAAACACCTTTGTTACATTTATCCAAAGCGAATATTATACGCTTAGGCATCGAACATGGCGTAGACTATAGTCAAACGGTATCCTGCTATCAGGCAGATGCTCAAGGACGTGCATGTGGCAAATGCGACAGTTGTCGTTTACGTCAACAAGGTTTTATCGAAGCAGGTATTGCGGATCCTACGCGCTACGCTGAATAACCGATATTAGGGTAAAAATTAGGTACATTATATGAAGTTTTCTAAATCAAATCTTATTCTTTCTACAATGATGTCAGCTGCTGCATTATTTGCAACGGCAACTCACGCAGCTGATAATCCATTACAAACTGCGTATAAAAGTACCAATGTAAAAGCAGCATTGGTCAATGTATGTAAAGACCAAACTGCAAAAGGCGGTAAATTAACAGCAGCAGAAGTGAGCAAATTCTGTGGATGTCAAATTGATGCACAAGGTAAAGTAACCGAAGCTCAGAAATGGGAAATCCAAAGCGCAATCAATGCGAAGAAAAGCCCAAGTTCTTTAGCTTTTGTACAACAGCAAAATAAAGACCTACAATCTTGTCTTGGCGCACCACTTGTGAGCAAGTTAGAAAAACTCACTGAAGAAGCAATGAAAGCTGCTCAGCAACAGCAGCAACAAGCGCCAAAAAAATAAGCTTGAATTGCTCAAAACAAAGCCTGCATTCATGCGGGCTTTTTTATTGGGTTTTGCTAAAATCTCTTTTATCTAGAATCGGTTGAATCACACCATGCAAGACCAATGGAAAACCAATGCTAATCAAAGGCAATCAGTTGTCTCTTTTAGTGGTGGCAAAGACAGTTCCCTCGCCTTATACCATGCCATGCAAACTGGTACTGTGATCGGCTTGATTATGATGCTGGAAGAACAAGGACAACGTTCTCGGTCACACGCGATGCCACTGGATATTATCCGCGCCCAAGCAGATGCGATTGGTTTACCTGTGTATATGACATCATCGAGTTGGGCTGATTATGAAGCAAAGTTTATCGCGCTACTCAATCAAGCCAAACAACACGGTGCTGAAGTACTGGTAACAGGTGATCTGGATATGCCTGAGCATGGCTGTTGGCATGATCAGGTGACTCAACAAGTGGGATTAAAATTGGGCATGCCGCTGTGGTTGCGCCCACATAAAGAAGTGGTAGAAGAGTTTATCAATCTTGGTTTTCGCAGTGTGATCGTCACTGTCAATCTCAAACTTGGTATGAAAATTGAAGATTTAGGTAGAATCCTTACCCTAGACTACATCCAAGAATTAGAAAATCGTGGTGTTGATCCATGTGGTGAAGGTGGTGAATTTCATACCACAGTCATTGATGGGCCAATTTTTAACAAAGCTATTCCTGTACGCCAAGGCGATATTGTTTATCATGAGGAATATGCTTTTTTGCCACTTGAGCTTGAACAACATTAATTTTATCGAAGGATGAACAATGTCTGAGAATATTCAATTACCAAATCATGTTTTCCCAACCACACAAGGGGAAATCAATCTCGCTGAACTCAACAGTGAATGGTTGGTACTTTATTTTTATCCAAAGGATTCAACCCCTGGCTGTACCACTCAGGCAGTTGGCTTTTCTTGCTTAAAAGACCAATTTGATGCTCTAAACTGCCAAATTATTGGCGTCTCACGCGACTCAGTCAAAGCGCATCAGAACTTCACTGAAAAACAAGCACTGACGATTGATTTAATCAGCGATAAAGAAGAAGTGCTATGCAAACATTTCGATGTGATCAAAGAAAAAAATATGTATGGTAAACAAGTGATGGGCATCGAACGCTCAACTTTTATTTTCCATAACCAGCAATTGGTCAAAAGCTATCGCAAAGTCAAAGCGGCAGGACATGCAGAACAAGTGCTTGAAGACCTCAAAGCATTACAAACCGCATAATCATGTTGAGTAACAAAAAAGCGGGTTAAAGACTCGCTTTTTTTATTCAAGCAAATTGCCCTCAGCTTTGCGATTGACGTATGATAAATAGATTAAAAGAATTAAATTGAAGACATTTAAAATGGCTCATCTCAATGCTTTTTTACCCCTATCCTTATTATTCTTTCTGGCAGCATGTAACTCCAATGCACCTACGACTTCTCAGGATTCTGCTCCCTTAGTCGCCCAAATTGAAAAATCAGCGACCGAAATACGCTGCCAAGACCTACAAAACCCTGCTTATCAACAAGTGCTGCTTGATGCAATTAATGAAATTCGGCAACATCCACGTCAATGTGGTGGACAGCATTTTCCCGCAGTTGCACCACTCAGATGGAACAATCAGTTATATCAAAGTGCCTTGGTTCATGCTGAGGATATGGCGCAGAACACGATGCTTGGACATGTTAGTAGCGCTGGGCAAGATTTTAGAACACGCTTAAAACAGACACAATTTAAAGGTCGAGGCGGTGGAGAAAACGTAGCGCGTGGACAAAAAAATTTAAATGATGTGATGGCCACATGGCTTGCCAGTCCTGTGCATTGTCATAATTTAATGCATCCCAAATTTACAGACTACGCGCTAGCATGTACAGTCGATGCTTCAACCAAACAAAAGAGTTATTGGACTCAACAGTTTGGTGTTCGCTAAGAGGAAGAAGCATGCAATCTGGATCAATTACCCCTATTTTTCGTATTTTTGATGTCGAACTGGCTCAAGCATTTTATATTGAGTATTTGGGCTTCCAATTGGACTGGCAACATACTTTTGGGGATAACTTCCCTGTTTATCTACAGATTTCCAAAGGCGATTGTATTATCCATCTATCCGAGCATTTCGGTGATGCCAGTCCGCATAGTGCCATTCGAATTTACTGGGAAAATCTGACACTGCTACAGGCTGAGATTGATACAAAAGACTATAAATTTGCCAAACCTCAAGTAGAGAAAACCGATTGGGAAACTTTAGAACTCAGTATCACAGATCCATTTTCCAATCGAATTATCTTTTGGGAAGATGCTTAACCTTCCCTCAGTATCAAGACTCATCAATATTGGTGCGATCATTGTCCTTAAATTTTTGTTGTAGTTTCAGATACATCGCTGATTTTTGAAATTCACTCAAAAACTGGATTGTCCCCTCAGGAAAAAATTCAGTTTGAATCTCTCCACGATAATAAGCCTCACGCATTGGCGTTGCTGAAATTGAATCTTTCAAACTGTCCAACTCCACCATCTGCCACTCAGGAAATAAGCGTAAATAATACGAAGATTCATCCTTGAAATGACCGATTAAACCAACTTTTGCATTTGGCTGAATGACGCCATTGACCAAATCTTTGACTTGTTTAACCCATTTTTCATCATTATAAACATCAATCACATGTACAAAATGAATCCGCTTTTGTTCATCTTCAGAGAAATTTGACAGAATCATCTGCTTGCGTTCAGTCGCCAGAAAAGGATTCTTGATGTTTCGTTCAGATTGAGCTGAGCCCAAAGCCAAGATCACGTTCTGACTTTGCTGTAATGCAATTTCAATAGTTTCTAGATGTGCCAAATGAAAAGGCTGAAAACGTCCAATAAAAACAAGATAGTCAAATGTGTACATAGGCTTAATTTCACTTTTTGTGAACTCATCAGTTGTGTCATTCAGATAAATATGCGACATAATGAGGGCACTTAAAAATCAATCTGGATTAAAGCAAGGATAGTACGATGACACTTAGCTGTATTCAACAACCTCATCAACATTTGCAAGCAAATTTAGAAGATGGCGTACTCACCTTAGCCATTAACCGTTCAGAAGCAAAAAATGCACTCTATGGCGAACTTTACCTTTGGATCGCAAAAGCTCTAGATGAAGCCGATGCAAACAAAGACGTTCGTGTGGTCATTTTCCGTGGTGCAGAACAAGACTTTACTGCGGGTAATGACATGAAAGACTTTATGGGTTTTATTCAAAAACCACATGAAGGCAAAGCGGGTGATCAGCCTCCTTTTGTATTGTTAAAAGCTGCTGCGCGTTTTTCTAAGCCACTCATTATTGCAGTCAAAGGCGTCGCCATCGGTATCGGCGTGACGATCTTATTACATGCTGACATGGTATTTGCAGACAATACTGCCCTGTTCCAGATTCCATTTGTTAGCCTCGGCCTATCTCCAGAAGGCGCAGCAAGTCGTTTATTGGTGAAGCAGGCAGGCTATCAAAAAGCCGCTGAATTGCTCTTCACTGCGAAGAAATTTGATGCAGCAACTGCGGTTAAAGCCAATCTTGTCAATGATGTGGTTGAAGATGTCTACGCCACTGCGCAACAAACAGCGCAACATTTAGCTGCGTTGCCATTGGCTTCGATCAAACAAACTAAAGCTCTGATGAAACAAGACTTGGCTGAAATCATCGCATGTGTTGATGATGAAGCTGAAATCTTTATGCAACGTGTACGTTCTCCTGAAATGATGGAAGCAGTGCAAGCCTTTATGCAAAAACGTAAACCTGATTTTTCTCAGTTTAATTGATGCAATAATCGTTGATTAAACCAAGCCACTGAGTTGATACAATTCAGTGGCTTTTTTCTTTTTGGCACTCATCTAGCTATTTCACACCAGACAGACTAAGCTCAGGTCAGAACAAGATAAAGTTACAAACAATTATGAAAGTTGTGATTGCCCCAGATTCCTTTAAAGACAGCCTATCTGCACAGGAGATTGCTCAAGCAATTGCTTCAGGTTGGCAACAGGTCTTTCCTGATGCAGAAATCATTCAATGCCCCATGGCGGATGGTGGCGAAGGCTCTATCGAGGCTGTCTTAGAAGTTTGTTCAGGGGAATGGCGTGAGCAAATGGTACAAGGCCCTCTTGGTGAACCTGTACTGGCTAAATGGGGCTGGTTAGCCACAGAAAAAATTGCCATTATTGAAATGGCACAAGCCAGTGGTATACAGTTGGTGCAACCTACTGATCGAGATGCATGTATCAGCAGTACTTTTGGTACAGGTGAACTGATCCTCGCTGCTTTGGATGCGGGTGCAAAGGAAATTGTACTGACTGTCGGCGGCAGCGCAACCAATGATGCAGGTACAGGCTTATTGACGGCATTGGGGGCAACATTTCTAGATGCAAAGCATAATCCCCTAGCCGCTGGCGGCATTGCACTGCAAAACTTAGCTAAAATCAATTTAGATCAGCTTGATCCACGCATTCAACAAACCCAATTTCGATTAGCCGCCGATGTGACCAATCCTTTATGTGGAACCAATGGCGCTTCTCATATTTTTGGGCCACAAAAAGGGGCTTCACCTCAACAAGTGTTAGAGTTAGATCAAGCCCTCTCCCATTTTGCCGATGTCACCACACAATTGCTTGGCGTCGATCAACGTAATGAAGCTGGTGCAGGAGCTGCTGGTGGACTTGGTTTTGCTGCTAGAACATTCTTAAAAGCCGAGTTTCGATCTGGAGTCGAAGTCATTGCGGAATTAAATCAGCTCACTGCCAAAATCCAAAGTGCAGATTGGGTGATTACAGGTGAAGGCAAGTTTGATGAGCAGACCTTGAATGGTAAAACTCCATTCGGTGTCGCCAAAATAGCACAAGCCGCCAATATCCCTGTCATTGTGATTGCAGGAACACTTGGAGAGAATTACCAAGCACTTTACCCACATGGTGTTACTGCTGCCTTCTCTTTAACCTCAGGCCCAACCAGTCTAGAAGAAGCCTGTCAAAATGCGGCAGAGCTGATTCATGCACGGACAACAGATATCGCTCGGTTGATTCAAAGCAGTATGCTTAGAAAAGAATAAAGTTTATTGAATATCTAAAATCTGAATAAACTCAAAAGCAGGTTCTTCATAGGGATGGCTTGCCTTTAAAGCTTTTGCCACAGCACTGGCCTTTTCTTCAGAGACAATGGTTTCAACGCGCCATTCTTCGAGCTGCTCTAATTCATCTAATTGCCCTAAAAAGGGATTCGCACCTTTTACGGGCTTAAACTGTCCAGTTCCTTTGACTTGCCACGCACAATGTTCGTAATTGCCAATACCACCCGCCCCAGCAGCAAAAATCGCTTGTTTAGTCGATTCCAAATGAGATTCTGGCACGTAATAAATTAGTTTTAGCATCACTTAAACAGCTCAAATCAAATAGATGAGACTCTCATCATAACGCGATAAAAGCTGAAGAATCAAAGTGAAATATTGATCGCTAGGTAACTCCCGACAATAAATAGCACTTGAATCAGCACCGTTAGACCAAACCAAAACCAACCTCGATCTTTGGTATGCACTGTTCTTAAATAATTTGCATTTTTCATCATCAGACTTCTCGTATTTTGTTCATTGTTGAAATATAAGAAGCAAGAATTGATCCAACTCCGCAAAGCAATTTTTATATAAATGATTAGAACAAATGAGCCCAATTTATCTTTTTATCTAATTAATATAAAATAAATTTCTATAGAATATTTATAAATTAATATGACTCATTCATTTCAAACTCAATGGGATCGTTTTTATCCCAACAAACTTCCGATTTCTCACTATTTAATCCAAGATTTTCCTCAATTTTGGTTTAGGATTCATAGCCTACCGGAATCAAAAAGATATGCCGATACGGCTGCTGAATATGAATTATTGCTAGATCGGCATAATAGAATCATTACAGATTGCTTCGGTACCGGCACTTCTATTTTTATTGTTTCAGGCCATTACTTCACAGCAAGCAGGAACAAAAAAGCTTATGACCCTGCTTTTAGGCTTAAATACCAATTCCATTTAGAGCAGGAAATCAACTTAACACAAGCCAATCCTGAATATTATGATGGTGAGGATGAAGATCATTTCTTTAGACCTTGTACAGTAGAAGTAACTTGGCAAATGAATCAACACAATGACTTGTTGAAAAAGATCGCTGATGATGAGTTAAGAGCTTTTATGATTTCTTTCGAGAAAAATATAATTATTGCACCTTATGATGGTGGCATTGATTTTATTATCTTTGATGAAGTGAAAAGAAATGATTTAAGACATAAATATCAAGATTGGCTTTCACCCAGAGCAGATGGATTATGACAACAATAAGGAGTTTCTTAAAAAACCTAACGCTTCTCTAAAGATTTCATGCCAAGAATCATCTGGTTGTTGATCTAAAGGATACCAAAAGAATTTGAAATCTAACCCACCGCCATCCTGACAATGATGTTGCCACGTTTCAGCCAGCTCACCCTTCACCTCGCATACATAGAAATACCAGTTTTGCTGATTAAATTTAAGTATGAGATTACCCAGAAACTTGGGATTAGGCTGAGCACTCAATCCCGACTCTTCAAACAACTCACGAATTGCAGCCTGTTCATATTGCTCACCCTGTTCAATTGTACCCTTAACCAATTGAGTCCCAGCAAGTGGATGATGAAAAGCCAATATATCTATACCGTGATTTTTATGTTTAAAAACTACAGGGACAACTTTTTCATAGCACTGCACTTTTAGTCACTCGAAGTTATATAAATAAAACTTTTATTTCCAAACCAATGATTTAGTCTAATAATTTTCCCGTAATATATTGTTTATCCTGTTCAAAGTTGACCGATTTGTCACAAAACCGCGCTTGTTTAGTCTCATCCGCCACTAACCATTTTAAATATTCTAAAAGTGTAGATCCAGTACAACTAAATTCAGATTCTGGTTGTCCATCATCCCATAGCCAAACATAATCATTCTTTAAAGCAGTCGCCAGATATGCAAACTGATTGCCTTCATTTTCATTTGTTAATGGGAAGAGTTTATTTTCAACTGCACTAATCCACCCTTTAGGTTTATTTATTTCATCTTCATCATCTAAAACTTTTTGATAGTCTGTATAAGCCTCTTTATTCCATGAATATCTGAACATAGATACACTACCCCACAACAAACCACCTGAGCATCTTCCCATTTGCAATAAAAACTCTCGGAACTGCCCATGTATCTCTAGATTATAAATTTCAGCAATCTGGTCAAGTTCTTGCTCTGTATAGCCTTGAATATGTTCTGGATAAAAAGGTAAATGCGTATCTTCATGTCGACAGTTTATCAACTCAGAAATAAAATCAACCATATATAAATCTCTAATTCTTTAATTTTACAATCTCTACCTTTTTTACACCATCAAGTGCATTGTTCTCAGC
Organism: Acinetobacter gyllenbergii; assembly: GCF_001682515.1. Taxonomy (NCBI): domain Bacteria; kingdom Pseudomonadati; phylum Pseudomonadota; class Gammaproteobacteria; order Moraxellales; family Moraxellaceae; genus Acinetobacter; species Acinetobacter gyllenbergii. Next base: position 802,752 of record NZ_KV575261.1, read on the forward strand.
TATTCACGTACTACTCTTATTCGAATACCAAAAATACCTTTGCCATCATCAGCCACAACACCCCATCGATCTACCTAAAAAAAAATGAGTGCTCATATTATCAAACACCTTATTCTTTAATAATAAACATCATAGGACAATTTTAGCTATTGATCATCTTATGATCTTTTAACCTATGTTAAAAAAATATATAAAAGACCAATCAGGATATATAACGCACAGTCAAATATCCCATGATTCGCTCAATTAGATTTTAAAGCGAGTAAATAGAATTTTTAAAACTAGAATGCAAAGCAAGAGTATTTATATGCCCCATAAACCTCTAATGACCCTAATTTTCACTTTTACTGCTTTAACAGAATCAACCTTTCTCTATGCAAATGAGTCCATTCAAACTGATGCAAATTCACACTACTCATCAACACCCTCTAAAAACATGAAACAAATTTATCAAGGTGAACATGGAATCTGGTTTCTCTCCAAATACAGAGGCAGGAAAGGAGGATGTGCTGTCTCTTATAATTCAGGATTAAATCAGCTCACTCTCTTTGGCCCGACAGAAAAAAATACAGGAGCGTTACTTTTTACTGGTCCTCATATACCAATCACCACCAGCAATCAACAACTCGATATTGTCATACGAACAGATCATTCCGTTATGCCAACTGAGGCGACTCTACTTCCCAGCCAAAACAAAGGTATGCTGTTCGTTCCTGTAACTATGGTACAGACGGCTCCCCAGCTGGATGATGTTGGCGCAATGGAAATTCTATTGCAGGGCAAAACAATTTACGCATCCTCCATTAGCGGTGGATTCAGAGCGCGTGATGCCTTAATGAGTTGCATCAAAAGCTAAATATAAAAAGCCATCTGATGATGGCTTTTAAACAGATTTCAGTGCAAAAATAGAACTATAAGATTTAACTTTCTAATTTAGTTAACTGCCTTTTTTCATATAAGGTCAGCGCAAATGCCAAACCACATAGAATCACAAAACCACAGGTCATTGGAATTAAAGTTCCGTTATATAACTGACCAATAATAGAGGCGAGAATCAGCGATAGCACCGAAGACGATGCGCCAATAATGGCAGAAGCCATACCAGCCACATGCCCCATGGGTTCCATTGCAATCGCATTGAGATTGCCAAATAAGCTACCAAACAATAAGTACAAAATGCAGGTATACAACATAAACATCCAGAATGAGATGGATACGCCAGATAGCTGAATGATGAGGAACAGCAATGAGATTAGACTTAAACCAAGAAAGCCATAAATACAGATAGGGCGCATACCAAACTTCATGACAATTCTTGAATTAGCAAAGGATGCAATCCCCACCATACCTGCCTGTAAAGCAAAATAAGTGCTAAACTCCTGCCCTGTTTTGCCAAATTGCTGCATAAAAATTTGTTGTGAGGTTCCGAGATAGCCAATAAATCCACCAAAACAAAAGCCTGCGCATAACAAATAGCTCATGGTGGTTTTATTGCTCACCACTTCTTTAAAACCATCCTTAAAGGCTTGTACTCGCATTGGCAGACGATTCTCAGGTACTAAGGTCTCTTCCAAGCGCAAAGCCACCCAAGCTCCAACAGCTACCGCATAAACCATATACAACACAAAAATATCGCGCCAGCCAAAGAAATGGATGATCAACTGTCCCAAGCTCGGTGCAACCGCAGGTGCGACCATAAACACCATCATGATCAGTGACATGATCCGCGCCATTTGGGCACCACTGTATTTATCCCGAACGATGGAAATCGAAGCCACATAAGGCCCTGAAACACCAACACCCTGAATAAAACGACCCAGCAAGAACCATTCAAAGCTTTGGGTGGAATAGCACAATAAACTGCCTATAAAGTAGATCACGATGCCAGTGAATAAAATCCGTTTCCGTCCAATTGCATCGGATAAGGGTCCTGCAATCAACTGTCCAATGGTCATGCCAGAGAAAATACTGATGATGACCCATTGCGCCTGATTACTATTTTGCAAAGTAAAAACACGACCAATTTCACCGAGTGCAGGTAAAACAGCATCAATCGAGAAAGAGACGATGGACATAAGTAATGCCATCAGCAATGCAAATTCGTGGAAATGGATTTTTGATTTCATTTTTCTTGTCCATTGATGATTATTTTATACGGAATTAAATAAGCCACCTGACGGTGGCTTATTGCATGGGTTTAATTAACCAATAAATTTACGTGCGTTACGGAACATACGTAACCAAGCACCATCTTCAGCCCAGTCTTCTGGCTTCCAAGAATGTTGTAATGCACGGAAGTTACGCTCTGGATGTGGCATCATCACGGTTGCACGACCATCTTTAGAAGTTAAACCAGTAATCGCTTCAGGTGAACCGTTCGGGTTCAACGGATAATGCTGAGTTGGATGACCCAAGCTATCCACATAACGCAAAATCACTTGGTTCTCAGCATTTAAAGCAGCAATTTGCTGTTCAGTTGCAACCAGACGACCTTCACCATGCGCTACAGCGATTGGTAAAATCGAACCTTGCATATCTTCAAGCAAGACAGAAACTGATTTTTCTACACGGACGTTCACAGCACGTGCTTCAAATACTTCTGAAGTATTGCGGTGGAAACGACCCCAATGCTCTGCACCTGGAATCAGTGGTGCAAGTTGCGACATCATTTGACAGCCATTACATACGCCTAAGCTAAATGTATTTTGACGATGGAAGAACTGCTCAAACTGGTCACGTAATTTGGCATTGAACAAGACTGATTTCGCCCAGCCACCACCAGCACCCATCACGTCACCGTATGAGAAACCACCACACGCCACTAAACCCTCGAAGTCGCTTAAGCTGACACGACCTGCAAGGAGGTCACTCATGTGTACGTCGATGGTATTAAAGCCAACTTTGTCAAAAGCAGCTGCCATTTCAACATGACCGTTAACACCCTGCTCACGCAAGATCGCCATATTAGGACGACGTGTATTGATAAACGGCGCTTCAACTGGCTCATTCAAATCATAAGTTGCTTGAGCAATTAAACCTTTGTGGTTTTGATCTGCAATCAAAGCAAACTCTTGATCAGCAGTTTCAACGTTGTCACGTAAACGTTGGATCTGATGCGATACTTCTGCCCATGCTTGTTGTAATTCAGCACGTTCTAAAGTCAAACCATTCACAGCTAATTGGTCGGTTGTATTGACACGACCCACAACAGCAATTGCATCTTTCAGACTTGATGCTGCAACCTCGACTTCCAACTGCGCCCAATCAGCCGCTGTAATTTGCAGTACAGCACCAATTTCTTCAGCAAATAAGCTTTCAGTGCTTTGATTTTCTAATGCCACACCTAAGCGTGAAGCAAACATCATTTCAGCAACAGTCGCCAATAAACCGCCATCACCGATGTCATGATAAGCCTTAATCACACCACGATTGTTCCAATCTTGAATCAAGGCAAAGAATGCTTTGAAGTCATCAAAACTATCGACATCAGGTGTCACCGAACCAATGGCTTTATACACCTGCGCAAGGATCGAACCACCTAGGCGGAACTGGCCTTTAGACAAATCAATACGTACCAGTACTGAGTCTGCTAAGTTTTTCAATTCAGGCGTTAAGGTTTTACGAACATCTAGAACTGGAGCAAATGCAGTGATCACACCAGTCATTGGCGAAGTCACCGCTTTGTCTTCACCATCGTTCCAAGTGGTACGCATTGAAAGTGAATCTTTACCGACTGGAATTGCGATACCTAATGCAGGACACATTTCCATACCAATCGCTTTTACACCTTCAAACAAGGCTTGGTCTTCACCTTTTTGACCTGCCGCAGCCATCCAGTTTGCAGAAAGCTTGATGTCACTGATTTGTTCAATGTTAGCACAGGCAATATTGCTAATCGCTTCAGCAACGGCTAAACGAGCCGATGCAGCAGGATTCAATAATGCTACTGGTGGGCGTTCACCCATTGCCATTGCTTCACCTGTAAAGCCTTGCAAGCTAGTGGTGGTTACTGCTGCATCTGCAACAGGAACCTGCCAGCGACCCACCATCTGATCACGTGCAACCATACCCGTAATCGAACGGTCACCAATGGTGATCAAGAATGATTTAGATGCGACTGTAGGATTCTTCAATACGCGGAAAATCGCATCTTTCAAATCAACTTTTCCAGCGTCAAAGTCATTGCCTGTACGCTCAATCGTTTCATACGAACGTTGCATACGCGGTGTACCGCCTAAGATCACCTGCATTGGGATATCAACAGGCTTGTTCTCAAACAACGGATCTTCAACCGTTAAGTGACGCGCTTCAGTCGCCTCACCCAATACCGCAAACGGGCAACGCTCACGTGCACAAATTTCTTCAAACTGTTCTAAAGACTCTGGACGAATGGCAAGCACATAACGTTCTTGCGCTTCGTTTGACCAGATTTCCATCGGGCTCATACCTGGCTCTAATGATGGAATTTTACGCAGGTTAAGTACTGCACCCAACTCATGATCATTCACAAGTTCTGGCATAGCATTAGATACACCACCTGCACCCACATCATGTACAGACACGATTGGGTTAAAGTCTTCTAAGCGCCAGCAGGTATCAATCACTTCTTGACAACGGCGTTCCATTTCTGGGTTTTCACGTTGTACCGAAGCAAAATCTAAGCTCTCACCCATGGTACCGCTGTCTACAGAAGACGCTGCGCCACCACCAAGACCGATCAACATTGCAGGACCGCCCAACACAATGAGCAAGTCACCCGGTTGAATTGCATCTTTTTCAACATGGTCAGGACGAATGTTGCCGTAACCACCAGCGATCATGATTGGCTTATGGAAGCCTTTCACTTCACCATTGACATTCTGTTCAAAAGTACGGAAATAACCATTCAATGCTGGACGACCGAATTCGTTGTTAAACGCAGCGCCACCCAATGGACCTTCAATCATGATTTGTAATGGCGAAGCCATACGTGAAGGTTTACCGTAGTTATCTTCCCAAGGCTGTTCAAAACCAGGAATATTTAAGTTCGAAACAGTAAAGCCTGTTAAACCCGCTTTTGGTTTACCACCACGACCCGTTGCACCTTCATCACGGATTTCGCCGCCCGAACCTGTTGCAGCCCCAGCAAATGGAGCAATGGCAGTTGGATGGTTGTGTGTTTCAACCTTCATTAAAATATGAGCAGCTTGGCTCTTATATTTATAAACGAAGTGACCATTTTCATCCGCTTTCGGATAAAAACGCATGGTGTCATAACCCACGATCACAGATGCGTTATCTTTATATGCCGATAACACATCGGTCGGAGATTCTTTATAGGTATTTTTAATCATTTGGAACAATGATAATGGTTGTTTTTCACCATCAATTGTCCATTCAGAACCAAAGATTTTATGACGACAATGTTCTGAGTTTGCTTGTGCAAACATCATCAATTCGATGTCGTTTGGATTACGACCCAACTTGGTAAATGCTTCGGTGAGGTAATCAATTTCTTGCTCAGATAAAGCAAAGCCAAACTCATTGTTGGCTTTAACTAACGCTTCTTTTCCTTGACCCAAGATATCAATTGAGTTCAATGGCTTCGGCGCAGTTTCTGAGAATAAAGCTTTTGCATCATCAATTTGAGCAAAAACACTCTCTGTCATACGGTCATGTAAGGCCAATTTCACTTCATTTGAGATCTCTTTCACACCTTTCAGTGTAAACAGCAGACCACGCTCTAAACGGTGAATTGGGGTATTACAGTTTTGGAAAATATCGGTTGCTTTAGATGACCACGGCGAGATTGTCCCTACACGCGGTGTGACTAAAATCTGGATTTCATCACTTGCAGCTTGGCGAAGTTCGAAAGATTGACCATCGTTTAAAAGTTGTAATGCCGATTGATGTTGCTGCTCGTTGAGCGCTTGATCAAACAAATAAACCCACTGGCTGTCAAAAGATTGAACAGAACTCATTGACGTTAATCGGTTTAAGAGTTGAGCTTTCTTGAAAGAAGAATGTGCTGATGCACCGGCCACGATAAACATGTTGACTTTGGCTCCACGGGTGGGTCTAAAGAACCTACCACAATGTGACTTATGAAAGAGCGCATATTCTACTGTGAAAGGCTCATTTCAGCTAGCTATATCCATCTTAAAAATCAGAGTTTTCTACTGCAAATGGCTTAATTTCTTGTAGCTTTATCCATTTTACTTTATTCGTAACAATTCATTTACAGTGGAACGAGACATTCATGAACAAACCAGTTTGATATTCCACTGTACAACGGCGGATGGAGACAATACTATTATAGTAATTTAACAAGGGTATGATTCAAACCTTGTAACTCACTATCAATAATTCTTGATATTTCATTCCAATCTCCTCCAGCAAGACCAGCACCAAGCATAGGATAAGCTATCTTACAAGAACAGAAATCCTGTTTAATTTTTGAAAAAACAGATCTAATAGCAAGGTAGTCCGCTTTCACGCCTTTCCCCCTCCAATTATATTGTGTATATGCATTAACAATAATAAAGTTAATATCATTTCTTGTAATCGATGCAAGACTATAAGAGCCCAATTTTTCCCTGCTACCAACCTCAGTCTGTATATCTGCCAAATAAGCTTCAGGAAATTCTTGTTTAATTACTTTTGCTATTCCCGCACCCATTGTACAAAAGCAATTACATCCATGAATAATTACATCAAAATTTCCATTTTTTGTTAGATCAATAAGATCACCATTGATGATATTCAAATTAAATTCTGCCTTAATGCATGATTCCATATCTTATCAAACTCAACTTTTGATATAGAAATTGTACTCTCATCAGGCTCTCCAAACTCTGGTTGATCTGTAAAATCATATCGTTCATGAAAATATTCCTTAGGAGTTGCCCAATAAAAAATACCTTCAAAAACGCTAATATGACGGATTATCAACCCTTTTTCCACTTCACAATAGAACGTTCCTTCTATTCCATCGTGCGATTCTGTGTACGTCTTAAAATATTCACTCATGGTAATACTTTCCCATACCTAACAATACGTTCAGAAAGATCTAAATTACCTCGTTCCACCGTTGTACGGTGGAATGCCAAACTGATTAACCTTATTAACAAAATTTACTATTTTCACTCCAAGACATATACTTGCAACACAGCAATCCTAACGCGAACTCAAAATATTTTAAACGCCAAACCATGTCGCCCTACTCTAGTGCTTTAATCTTTTTTTTGGCATGATGATCCTGAACTCATAGTGAATAATGATGAATGGAACAAATGCGTTGGGTAGAATTGCTTTCTGCAATTCGTTTAGGTAGTAAAAAAAGTAGTACTGAATTGGCTCGAAGCCCATTCCACAAAGATTATGACAGAATTATATTTTCTCAAAGTTTTCGTCAGCTAAATAGAAAAACACAGGTTCACCCACTGACTCAACATGATGGGATTCACACCCGTCTAACACACTCGCTTGAAGTTTCTTGTATCGGTCGTTCACTCGGCATGCTCGCCGCAGAAAAAATCAAAGATGAATTACCGATGTGGATTTCACCTGCGGATGTTGGTGCGATTATTCAAGCAGCCTGCTTAGCACATGATATTGGAAACCCTCCTTTTGGCCATGCAGGTGAATATGCCATTCGGGAATGGTTTGATGATGCTTCACATCGCGACTTTCTGGCTAGGCTCACTCCAGAAGAGGCAGCAGATGTACGCCAATTCGAAGGCAATGCTCAAGGACTTCGCCTTTTAAGTCGTATTGATTACCACCCTGATGATGGTGGTATGCGACTGACCTGTGCCACATTGGGTGCTTATTTAAAATATCCATGGCTCTCAAAAACAATTGAAGAACAAGGTGATACGCCTTCACATCAACGGGCAAAATTTGGCTGTTATCAATCTGAAAAAGAAATTTTAAGACAGTTGGCAGAACAGCTCGGTCTCATTCAGCTTGGTGAATACCATTATTGTCGTCATCCGCTGACCTATTTATTAGAAGCGGCTGATGATATTTGTTATGCGCTGATTGATTTAGAAGATGGCATCATTCTCAATATGTTGAACTATGCTGAAGTTGAGCCGATTTTTCTGAATCTGATTGCTGATTATGGTTATCCAGAAGAATTACATTTACCGCATACCACTTGGCAGCAAAAGATTGCAGCTTTACGCGGTCGTGTCATGAAGCGCTTAGTCGATGAAGTCACCACCGCTTTCGCCAAACATCATTATGAAATTTTAACCGGCCAACTTAAAGGTAGCCTATTACAATATTGCTCACCCGATATTGAAGCAGGAATTCAAACTGCAAAGAATCTTGCAAGAGACCGTATTTTTGAGCATCCTCAAAAATCAGGTTTGGAGATTATTGCCCATCAAAGCCTACAAACCATTCTGGATGCCTTTATCCCACTGACCATGCCACATAAAACCTTAAGCTTTAAAGAGCAACGCTTAATGTCTATTTTGCAACATTCAGGGGTAAATCTGCAAAACAACCACTATAATAATATTATGCAAGTTCTCGATATTATTAGTAAGTTCTCGGATCATCAGGCTTATAGTCTGGCTCAAGAGTTGCAAGGCAATAAGATAGGGTTCTTTTAATGCTGGAGCGGCATGTAGATAATGGAGTTTATCTATCAAATTTTATTTATCTTGATCAATGGGTTAAATGCCCTAAGTGCAATCAGCCATGTATTTTAAAATACAAAGAACCACAAACACCTAAAAAAAATAGGTATCAAGGTATATTTTTATTGAGTTGTTTACATTGTGCTTACCAAATTAATCCAAGCCAAAGTGATACTGCTCAGCTTCATAATGGTCATTATTACGCTACAACGTACAAACGTTGTCAAAAATGTGGTGGAGCATGGTTAAGCGCAAAGCAAAAGCTGCTTAATGCAGGTTCATTACCACCATTTATTCAGGCAAGATGCCACCTTTGCCAACATATCTCAAAATTTGACCAATTTGGGCTTAATTTTATTATGGATCAAAATATGGGCCGCACAATCTATGGCTTAGAACTATATTTAAAAACCCCAACTCGGCATGGGGAGATTTCCGTTTATAATATTGAGCACTTAAAAGAGTTAAAAACATATATTCAAGCTGGGTTGCGAGAGCGAACCTCTCAAACAGGAAATGGTAGTTATTTTTCCCGTTTACCTGCTTGGATAAAATCCACACGAAATCGTAAAGAAATTCTCAAAGCCATTTTGCGTTTAGAACAAATGGCATCTACTATTCAACCATTAACAAATAAGTGAAAAGACTCAATGATCGGATGTTTAATTGGCGAAGTGTTTGCCCTAGAAGCCCCAACCGTATTACTCAACGTAAACGGCGTTGGCTATGAAATTGACACACCACTTTCGACATTTTGCCAATTACAAAAAGGACAGAAAGTCACTTTATGGACGCACTTAGTGGTTCGTGAAGATGCTCAGCAACTTTATGGTTTTAGTGATGCACAAGAAAAAATCATTTTCCGCACACTACTCAAAGTGAATGGCGTTGGTCCTAAAATGGCTTTGGGCATCTTATCGACATTAAGTGTTGAGCTACTGATTCACACGATTGAACATGATGATATTAATACGCTGATTAAAGTCCCTGGCGTGGGCAAGAAAACTGCAGAACGCTTAATGATTGAATTACGTGATCGTTTCAAAGCATTAGCGCATTCAACCGGCGGTACCACGAATGCAGCAGTTGCTCAAATTCAATTTATGGCAAATTCACCAGTTGCCGAAGCTGAAGCCGCTTTACAATCGCTGGGTTATAAACCAGCAGAAGCACAAAAAGCAGTGGCAGCAGTCAAAGCAGACTATACTGAATCGGCTGACATTATCCGTGCTGCGCTCAAATCCATGATGAAGTAATAGATATATGCAAGATCGTCTTATTAGCGGAACAGAAAAGCCTGAAGATCATTTTGATCGTGCCATTCGCCCAACCTCATTGGCTGACTATATTGGTCAGCCCGTGGTTCGTGAGCAAATGGAAATCTTCATTGGTGCAGCGCGTGGTCGTGGTGAAGCACTGGATCATACCTTGATCTTTGGTCCACCAGGTTTAGGTAAAACCACATTGGCGAATATTATCGCAAGAGAAATGGGCGGTAATTTAAAATCAACTTCTGGCCCAGTATTGGAACGTGCTGGTGACTTAGCCGCAATGCTCACCAATCTAGAAGAAGGTGATGTGCTGTTTATTGACGAGATTCATCGTCTTTCACCCGTGATTGAAGAGATTCTCTATCCAGCCATGGAAGATTACCAACTGGATATTATGATTGGTGAAGGCCCTGCGGCTCGTTCAATCAAGCTCGATCTGCCAGCCTTCACTTTAGTCGCAGCCACAACACGTGCAGGTTTGCTCACCTCCCCGTTACGTGACCGTTTTGGGATTGTACAGCGTTTAGAGTTCTATTCAGTTGAAGACCTGACCCATATCGTGACCCGTTCAGCGAACCTAATGGATGTGCCGATTACTCACGAAGGTTCAACAGAAATTGCCCGTCGTGCACGCGGGACGCCCCGTATTGCCAATCGATTATTACGTCGTGTCCGTGACTATGCCCAAGTCAAAGGCACTGGTGAAGTGACTCAGGATATGGCGCAACGGGCTTTGGACATGCTCAATGTCGATAAAGCAGGTTTAGATACGCTCGATCGGCGTTATCTCAGTATGTTACTGGAACGCTTTGAGGGTCGACCAACTGGTGTTGAAGCCTTAGCCGCAGCCATGGCGGAAGATAGCGGAACGCTTGAAGACGTAATTGAGCCCTATTTGATTCAACAAGGTTATGTGATGCGTACCGCACGTGGCCGTATTGCAACCAATATGGCATATTTACAATTTGGTATGACACCACCTGAATCATAAATATAGATAAATCATGACTCAAACCCTAGATGAACAACAACTTATAGAAAGAATTAAAGTATCGTATCAAGACGTTATTTCTGATTTACCGCCTATCGAAGAGTTGCCTCGATATGTGATGTTTTCGGAATATCGCCAAGAACAAAGACAATTTTTAGATGCGCTTCTCCAAGCTCATTCTGCATTGTCGCTCTCTTGTCAACTTGTCGATTCAACACAACAAGCTGTTTCCCTTTCTAGTGAGCAGCTTGAACAATTCAACACTACCTCACATTTGGACTGGTCACTCACAAGCCTTGCCTTTGACCATACACACGCTACAATCTTTATTTCATTATGCTTTCAAGACGATCTAAAGCAGATGGTCGAGGAACATCGCCCACCGCGCAAACCTATACTGACTTTTAAAAACTTGGCAATTCTATTGATCAGTTGCTGTATGCTCGGCATTTCACTTTACTTATTTAACCAAGCCCCAGAATGGTTGGTATTTATCATTTTTGCAGTTGGTTTTTTAGGTTTATGTATGCTATACGACCATGTAAAAGATTACATTCAATACAATAAAGTAAAAGATGATCCTCTAAAAACCTTGATTGTTGCAGGCTATTTTGCTGAACATTTAGAAGATTATGCAACGCAGACTTTAATCTTAGATAAAAACTCAAACGAATAGCTTGCTTGATCTGTTGTGCCATTTGCCCCAAAAATCAATATGCTAAACTGCGACACTATTCAACACCTCGTATCAAGAATGGATTTTTATCATGGCAAATCATTTTGAGTTCAACATTCGCGTTTATATCGAAGATACAGATGCAGGCGGTATCGTTTACCATGCCAATCATATCCGTTTTATGGAGCGTGCTCGTACCGAATGGTTACGTGCAGCAGGTGTTGACCATTATTGGCATCAAAAAGATTACAACTTCGTAGTACATCAAATTGCTGTTAAATATGTACGCCCAATATTAATGGATGATTTAATTACCGTTACAGCACGTGTTATTTCGTGTAAAGCCGCATCTTTTGTGTTGCAACAAAATATTTATCGTGGTGAAATCTTGCTGGCTTCAGGTGAGGTTGTGTTGGCATGTTTAAACAAAGAGTTAATGCCACGTAGACTTCCTGATGAAATTCGTGATCTGATTCAAAAAGAATTAGCACAGGACTAAAATAAACTTTCGGCACAGCAACTTATGGCAACTAACTTAGAATCTTCCCTGCATATTTCTGACCTAATTTTACAAGCAAGTCCTGTTGTACAACTGGTCATGCTGATCCTGTTACTCTCTTCAATTTATAGCTGGTATTTAATTGCCAAATTATATATGGGCTTTAAAAAAGCAGAACAAGAGGATGAGCATTTTCAAAAAATGTTCTGGTCAGGTGCCGAATTAAATACGCTTTACAATAATGCTCAACTAAACTCTAAACGCCGTGGCCTAGAAGATATTTTCTATCAAGGCCTCGGTGAGTTTTTTAAGCTACAAAAACGTAAAGCGGATACCACACAAACCATCGAGGGAACTGAACGTATCCTGCGTGTAGGCTTAAGCCGTGATCAAGGCGGCTTAGAAGTCGGTTTAGGTGCGCTTGCCAGTATTGGTTCAGTTGCGCCTTATATCGGCTTGTTCGGTACAGTTTGGGGCATCATGAATGCCTTTATCGGTCTTGCTGCTGTTGACCAAGTGACTTTGGCAACTGTTGCACCTGGTATTGCAGAAGCCCTGATTGCAACAGCGATTGGTTTATTTGCAGCAATTCCTGCTGTACTTGCGTTTAACCACTTTACCGCTAAAGGTGAAGCAACTTATTCAGATCGTGCATTATTTGCAGAAGAAATGGTTGCCCTTTTACAGCGTCAAGCGATTGGAACGACACAGGAAGATGCATAATGGCGATTCAACGATCTGGACGTTTTGAACGGATTAAAAAACCACTGAAAAGCGACATGAACGTCGTTCCTTATATCGATGTCATGTTGGTGCTGTTGGTCATTTTCATGGTGACAGCACCCATGATCACCAGTGGTATTAAGGTCGATTTACCTCAAGCAAACAATCATCCAATTGAATCCAAAGATATGCCAGCCATGGTGACCATTGGTAAAGATGGCAATATCTTTTTGCAATATCAAGAGTACAAAGGCAGTGATCCCCTTTCGCTTGAACAACTTGAAACTGTTTTAAGTGAAGCCCAGACGCAAGCTGAACAGGACAATAAACAACTGACTGTATTGGTCAATGGTGATAAATCTCGTCCTTATGGTGAAGTTGTTTCACTGATGGCGAGTCTACAAGAAGCAGGCCTTACTCAAGTTGGCTTACTGACAGAGCCGTTAAAATAAGCTATGAAAAAATTTCAAGAGCCACCTTTTAAACAAAATGCGATTGCACTGGGTTTCACACTCGGTGTCCATGCAATCGCAATTGTTGGCTTACTGTTTTTAGGCTTGAGTAAACCCCCTGAAGAACCTAAAAAACTGACCACTATTTTGGTGAAGCCAGAAGATTTACCCCAGTCTTTACAGCAACCTGAGCAACAAGTCTCTGCTGAACATCAGGCAGAAGAAGTGCAAAGCCCTGTCGTGGATACAACACTTCCTGAAAATATTCCTGTAACCCCTCCACCACCAACTGCACAACAACTTGCGGCTGAAAAGCAAAAAACTGAACAGGCACAGCAAGCCAAACTTGCTGAGCAAAAACGCAAAGCAGATGAAGCTGCTCGTGCACAGCAAGTTGAAGAACAACGTAAACTTGCAGAAGCTCAAGCACAAAAGCAACGTGCGGACGCTGAAGCGAAACGCCAAGCAGAGGCAAAAGCGAGGACTGAAGCAGATACGAAGCGTAGAGCTGAACAAAATGCCAAAGCAGAGGCTGAAGCTAAGGCGCGCCAAAAAGCGGAGCAAGATGCGAAATTAAGACAGCAAAAAGCTGCCGAAAACGCAAAACTTCAAGCGCAACAGGATGCTAAACGCAAAGCTGAGGCCGATGCCAAGGCGCGTGCTGAAGCTGAGGCAAAACGTAAAGCTGAGACCGCCGCGAGAGCAAAAGCCAACGCAGATGCGAAGCGTAAAGCCGAAGCTGATGCAAAGGCACGTGCTGAAGCCGATGCAAAACGTAAAGCTGAGGCCGATGCGAGAGCAAAAGCCAACGCAGATGCGAAGCGTAAAGCCGAAGCTGATGCCAAGGCTAAAGCTGAGGCAGATGCGAAACGCAAAGCGAATGCAGATGCCAAAGCAAAAGCTGATGCAGACGCTAAACGTAAAGCGGAATCTGATGCGAAGGCAAAAGCCGATGCTGATGCAAAACGTAAAGCAAATGCAGATGCGAAGGCAAAAGCCGATGCAGACGCCAAACGCAAAGCCGAAGCTGACGCTAAGGCAAAAGCTGAGGCAGATGCCAAACGTAAAGCCGAAGCTGAAGCAGATGCCAAAGCCGCAGCTGCCAAAAAAGCTGAACAAGAAGCGGCTCAGAAAAAGGCCGATGCAAAACGCGTTGCATCAACTGCGAAACGAGATTTTGAACAAAAAATCTATCGTGCGTGGAATATGCCAGCAGGTTCTTCAGGTCAACGTGCCAGCGCACGCGTGACATTAAGCGATAGTGGTTCAGTTTTATCAGTTGTGGTAACAGCAAGTGACCCAGACGTTAAAGCCAGTGTAGAGGCTGCAATTCGGGCTGCTGCACCCTATCCAATGCCAGATGATCCAGTTGCTCGCCGTGAAGCTAGAAGCTTTACTTCAAGTTTTACTGCAAAATAGTAATGAATAGTTAACGTTACAGGCTTTTAATAGCACAAAGCCTGTAACTATGTTAAATAATCAACAGCCACAAAAATACGAATGCAAGTAATTGTAACTATGGATAAGACTCGTAAACACCTACTCTCCTTAGCAGTTTTCGCAGCAATTAGCGCAGTTGTTCCAACAGCAACATTTGCGCAGTTACAGCTTGAAATTGCCAAAGCACCTGAACAAGCGCCGAAAATCGCAATTGTACCGTTTGCTAATGACAGCGCAATCTATCCGATTGTCGAGCGTGATTTAAATCGTTCAGGCCGTTTTACCAGCGCATCTCAAAATTTACCAGCAACCGCAAGCCTTAATCAGGTTCAAGCGGGTGACTGGCAAAATGCAGGTGTGCCTTATGTTGTCGTTGGGCAAATGAAAGCAGTTGATGCCAACACTTTTGAAATTCATTACCAACTTTATGATGTACAAAAACAACAATATTTACTCAATGAAGTGCTGACTGTACCTAGCTCACGTATTCGCCAAGCAGGCCACATGATCAGTGATACCATCTATCAGGCATTGACAGGTATTGCAGGTGACTTTAGCGGTCGTATTGCCTATGTACTTCGTAATCAGGCCACGCCTGCTCAGCGCTATACCTTACAGATTGCAGATACAGACGGCGAACAACCTAAAACTGTCCTGACCTCACGAGATCCTATTCTGTCTCCTGCCTGGACACCAGATGCCAAGAAGATTGCATATGTATCTTTTGAAACCAAACGTCCTGCAATTTATTTACAAGATTTGGCCACAGGCCAGCGTGAAGTTTTAGCCAGCTTCCGTGGATTGAATGGTGCCCCAAGCTTCTCACCAGATGGTAAATCAATGTTGTTCACTGCTTCAATGCATGGCAACCCTGAAGTTTATCAAATGGATTTAAGCACACGCCAAGTTCAACGCATGACCAATGATACTGCGATTGATACTGAAGCACGTTATGCACCCGATGGTAAATCATTTATCTTTACCTCGGACCGTGGCGGTTCACCACAAATTTATCGCTATAGTTTTGATGACAGTTCGGTCAAACGCTTAACCTTCAAAGGTGCATTCAATGCACGTGGAACCTTAAGTGCTGATGGTAAAAAGATTGCGTTAGTCCACCGCCCAAGTGGCAGTAACTACAAAGTTGCAATCCAAGATATCAATACCGGTATCACCAATATTCTCACACCAACCAGTTTAGACGAATCACCAAGCTTCTCACCAAATGGACAGATGGTGGTTTATGCAACGCGTGAAGGCAGCCGTGGTTTATTATCGGTTATGTCTACTGACGGCCGTTTCCGCATGAATTTACCAAGCGAACAAGGTGAAGTTCGTGAACCAGCTTGGGCACCAAAATAAGTTTAATCGATTGGAGAATCATATGAACATTAAATATCTTACGCTTCCGCTGATTGCTGCTACGCTTGTATTCACAGGTTGTGCAAGTCGTAAACCTGCTGCTGATATTACCACTGGTACCAATCCAAATGGCTCAACCACAGTCAGTACAGATGGTTTAAGTGAAGATGCAGCATTAAACGCGCAAAACTTGGCGGGCGCATCTTCAAAAGGCGTCACTGCTGCAAATAAAGCCTTCTTGGCTAAGCGCGTTGTTCACTTCAACTATGACAGCAGTGACTTATCGAATGAAGACTATCAAACCCTTCAAGCACATGCTCAATTCTTAGTTGCCAATGCTAACTCTCGTGTTGCCCTTACAGGTCACACCGATGAGCGTGGTACACGTGAATACAATATGGCACTTGGCGAACGCCGTGCAAAAGCGGTTGAAAGCTTTTTGATTACCAATGGTGTAAACCCACAGCAACTTGAAGCAGTTAGCTATGGTAAAGAATCACCAGTGAACGCAGGTCATGATGAAGCTGCATGGAAAGAAAATCGCCGTGTAGAAATCAACTACGAAGCTGTTCCACCACTATTAAAATAACTGTGGTTCCGCTTTAAATAAAAATGCTCACTTCATGTGAGCATTTTTATATCATTCATCAAGACGAAGATTGAGGGTCAGACTTGTTTTGCATCGACTCAATCAAATCATGCTTGTTAAACTCTTTGTATTCTGGCTTCGCCTCATACTGTTTCCATGCATCCTGCACATTTTCTTTGGAAATCGTATCTAAGCTAATCGGTTCGCTCGGCGTGGGCGTTGCCTCAAAATTCTTGGTTGTCATATTTAACCTCCAAACATCCTGTTTAGTATCTATGCAACATAGCATGTAATAACGTGCTTGTAATCATAAAAGCAACATAAATAAAGTAAGATAATTTTTATTTTTGCACGATCTCATCTAGAATACCCTCATTCTTTTTTATCAATTTTTGACGCGGCTAAATCGGAGCTATTCAATATGTCAAACCTTAATTTGACCCAATACCTAGAACAACAAAATGGGAATTTGACTCCAGAGTTGGCACAAGTGATCGAAACCATTGCTGCTACATGCCAAACCATTGATCAAGCATTACAAAAAGGTGCTTTAGCAGGTATTTTGGGTAGTGCAGGCAATGAAAATGTGCAAGGTGAAACACAAAAGAAACTCGATGTTATTTCAAATGATTACCTGATTGATGCATTAAAAGCGCATCCTCAAGTCGGCGGTCTAGCTTCAGAAGAATTAGATGATTTCACCCCTGCTCAGGAAAATGGTAAATATCTCGTTTTATTCGATCCACTCGATGGTTCAAGCAACATCGACATTAATATGTGTGTGGGTACGATTTTCTCTATCCTTCCTGCAAAGAATGCTGTGACTCAATCTGCCGACTTTATGCAAGCAGGTACTGAACAAGTTGCTGCGGGTTATGTGCTTTATGGTCCTTCGACCATGTTAGCGCTTACTGTGGGTGCAGGTGTGGTGTTCTTTACTTTCGATCCAACCACTCAAAGTTTCTTATTAACCACTGAACAAGTACAAGTTGCGGCGGATACACAAGAGTTTGCAATTAACTCATCAAATCAACGTCACTGGGAAAACCCTGTGAAACGTTATATTGATGAGCTTTTAGCGGGTAAAACATCAGTCCGTGAAAAAGATTTTAATATGCGTTGGGTTGCATGTATGGTCGGTGATATTCACCGTATTCTATGCCGTGGTGGTATTTTCCTTTACCCTTACGATTTAAAAGATCCGAAGAAAGCAGGCCGCTTACGTTTGATGTATGAAGCAAACCCAATGAGCATGCTCATTGAACAAGCAGGTGGCGCATCTACAACAGGTCGTGTTCGTATTATGGATATCCAACCAACAGAACTACACCAACGTGTTCCTGTTATTATTGGCTCTAAAAACGAAGTAGAACGCGTAACAAGCTACCACTAATTACTTTTTATAATCAGGGCATTATAAAGTTATGATGCCCTTTTGGATGTTTATCTTATGGCGGTTATTTTCCTAGAATCCAAAGACAATGCAAAAATCAAACATTTGCGTGGTCTGATCGAGCTCAACAGTGCCCGAAAAAAACATCAGCAAACCGTTCTAGAAGGTACACATCTGTGCTTGGCTTGGTTGCAACAGCAGAAAAAAATATTTTCTCTTTTTACCACCGAACAAGCCTTAGAACATCCAGATTTACAAGAGGTGATTGAACTCCATCAAGCTCACATCTTCGTTATCAGTGAAGTCCTGTATAAAGATTTAAGCACATTAGGCACAACCCTTCCATGTCTAGCGATTGTCGACCTGCCCAAAACTGCTGCTACCATTGATTTTAAGGCCGACACTTTAATTCTAGAAAATGTTCAAGATCCTGGAAATGTAGGTACACTCCTCCGCTCTGCTGCCGCTGCAAACATCAAACAGGTGATTTGTACACAAGGTTCAGCTGCACTGTGGTCTCCACGTGTGCTTCGAGCAGGGATGGGTGCTCATTTTAGTCTTCAATGTTTTGAAAACTTCCAGCTCACGGATATTCTTCCAAAATTTCAAATTCCAGTTTTTGTGACCAGTTCACACCGCTCAACCAGCTTATATAGCCAAGATTTAACTCAAGCATGCGTCTGGATTTTAGGCAACGAAGGTCAAGGTGCGAGTGACTATGCACTTGAGCATGCTCAAGCAGTGGCGATCCCTCAACCTGGTGGACAAGAGTCACTTAATGTCGCAATTGCAGGCTCAGTATGCTTTTTTGAAATGGTTCGTCAACGTCAGTAAAAACGTTAAATTATTTTAATTACGATTTTTTTACTGAGAAAATCAATTACACTACTAAAAATAATTGCTTAAGTTGTCAACGCGCCCACCATTTTCAACGTTATATGATTAATGAATTGGAATTAATGGTGGGTATCCATGACAGGATTTTCCATCTCTATGGATTTAGCACCGAAACAGGCTCGAACCGAAAACAGTACTGATCGCAGTACCGTTGAACAACGTCTGCGTTTTTTTATGCAAGACGTTACAGGTCGTGCCTTGGTTATGATGGAAAGTGCAACGCAGGGACAACAAGGTATTGCAATGGATTTAGTGCAAGAAGCTTTCATTTCATTGCACAAATCATATGCAGATAAAAGTACTGAAGAATGGTATCCCCTGTTCTACACCATATTAAATAATAAACTCCAAGACTGGCGACGCAAAGAAGCTCGCCGCGCCAGTCCATTCTCATTATTTAAAAAAATTAGTTTAGATGATGACGAAGAAATTATTGATGTTGTCGATGAATCAACCCCTAACCCATTCGAGTTTCTTGATCAAGAAGTCACGATGGAGGAAATTCAAGCGGCGATCAATCAATTACCCGTCCGTCAACAACAAGCATTTATGCTTAGAGCGTGGGAAGGTTTCGATACAATGACCACAGCACAGATTATGGATTGCAGTGAAGGCAGTGTGAAAACACATTACCACCGCGCAATTCAGGGACTCAGAATTGCTTTAGAGCATTTAAACCCGCATACGGGAGGATCATCAAATGAAAAAAGATGAGTTCACTAAACATGTGACATCCAGACTCGACCAACTTGCGAAAGAACAACATCACAACAAAATGATGGTGATGAATCATGTTCTTGATACTGTGCAAAAGAAACCAACCTCTTATTACAGTGTTTGGAAAATGACTGGTTTTGCGTTTGCTGCCGCCCTTATGGGGATTGTGGTTCTGCCTAGCTCGTTACAATTAGCAGATCAACCTCAAAATCAGGTTGTCGTAAATCCAAAACTTTCACCACAAATGGTTGAAGATATGGAAATGTTATTGGTCTTAGGTGAGGATAAAGTTCCACATGGCAGCTAAAAAATTAGCACTTGTTGTGTGTACACTCGGCTTATTACAAACCAGTTTTGCAGGTTCAGAGCGCTTTTGGGTATTCTCTAAACCAAATAAACCGACAACGGAAGAAGCTTGGGATGACTTGTCCCCTGAAGAGCAACGCGTTTTAATTCAACGTTATCAAACCCTGAAGGAAATTCCGACCAATCAGAGTTCGCAATTGCAACAGCGGATGGAGTGGTTCACGCAATTACCTGAAGAAGAAAAGCAAAAAATGCGTGATGTATGGCAAAAAATGAGTATGCAAGAACGGAATACATTACGTAAACGTATGCAAAATGCCAGTACCGAAGAACGTATCAATATCAGAGAAGAGTATCTCACCAAATACGCTGAACACTAATTTTTAAATGATTAGAATAAAAAATAGCGCCTTAAAGGCGCTATTTTTATTGGTTTAACTTATTTCCTAAAGCGACGATAAGCCAATAATCCAAATAATCCAAATACAGAGTAGAAACTAAAGCTACCACCGCCTCCGCCTCCATTTGCCGTACGAGTATCATCTGTCGTTGTTGCCGTATTAATCGTTCTCACTATCGCTTCATTTGATTTCATGCCATCTGCATCATAAACCTGATATTTAAAATCAAAGTTAAATGGGTTAAATGCGTTAACTTCCTGTACATAAATATTCCCACCATAACAAGTTTCTTTTTGATCTGGTTCAGGACAAGGCCCTTGGCGGTCTGCTGTAATAGTAAGATCTTTAGTCGGAATTTCGCTCAATCGAATTGGTAGTTCTATACCATCTTTATTCTTCCAGAACTTAGGTTTATTTGGAATCTGTTCTGGCCCTGGTCCACCTTTGCCCGTATCACCATCATCGTTTGCGAAATTCAGTAAATTCAAACTTAACTTTTGCTTTGCCTGATATTTAAAAGTTAAAGAAGTATCCGTTGCGACAGGTGCAATATTCGTAAAAGACGCTTTAAGCAACCCTGAAGAGCTAACTGCAGGGCCAGGTGTTGATGATTTAGAAGTAATGGTATATTTACAGAAAACCTTATCTACATCTGCAGTAGTTTCATCATCTAGTCGATAAAAAATAATTTGCTGCAGATCATTATTCCAAGTACACACTAAATTCTTTTTATCATCTTCATCAATCTGAACGATATCACCATCAATCAAGCCCTTACCCAAAGGCTCAGCTTTAACATCAAATAAATTAGGATCAAAAAATTGTAGTTTATACTTACCGCCCTCTTCTATATCTTGCGGTAAAGGCAATTGATAATTTTTGAGGTCAATATAAATGGCACGATAATGCAAATTGTCTTTTGTAGACTTTAATAGTCTTTGGTAATCAGCTAGTCTGTATTTATAATACGTCAAGAAATCTGGGTCATTGGGATTTTTCACCAAATTATCAAAAAAGTCAGATTGATCTTGGTAAGCCTGTACGGAATTACTAATTGAAATATTTCTTAAATCTTGTAAATCACCAGCTTTGAATTGCATTAATTCAACTGAACCAATATCACAACGATTACGAGAAGTTGGATCAAAATGTAATGTGCCATCTGTAATACGAGCCAAGCCACGTTGGTCAACATCACTACAGCCAATACCGTCAATATCCAATAAACCTACTTTCTTGGTAGTCTTATCATCAACTTTAACCTCTGTTACATTCGGCTTTGGATAATACATCGGCATAAAAGCCGTGTAAGCAGAAGGCGTTTGCATTGGACTTAACAGTGTTGTAATACTAATATTACTTACATTCAAATTGGTCTTATTATCTTTTAACGACTCCTTTGGTACATCACATACATTATTAACAGGTATGGTTGAATCAGTCTCTTTGAGTACCACCGCATTATAGCTAAGGCCAAAATTAACTTTTTCCTGATCAGCCACATTGCCAAACAAATATCGACAAGCATAACTATTACTATCACCATTATAGGCGATCACATTAAAGAGCAAATTTTTAAGACCCAACTTATCGTAGAGCAGCGTAGTGAACGCCGTATTTTCGACAATAGTATTGCTTTTTAATTCTAATTTGCTTTTATCACTTAAAATGCTTGGACGATTATTGGGATCAGTGCCAACTTTGGTATCTCCAGTAAATTTGATTAAATTACCAGTAGAGCTATTTACAATATTTTTTGCAATTGTATTGGTACTGATATTTGCAGCAACCTCACCACAGAACTCAAACATACTACTTGAATTTTGCGACCCATTTCCGACAAAACTATTCGCGGTCAAAACTGAGTTATTTTGAATATATCGAGCGTCTGTCATACAGCCCATAGACAATACACTGCCTTTTTCAGCTTTATTGCCCTGTATCAAACTCTTGGTCATCGTCAGTGTCGAAGAAGGGCCTGCCATAAATATTGCCCCTCCTTCCTTGATGGCTTGTGAATCTAAAATTTGGCTGCTTTGCAGTACAACATCCGCACCCGCATAGATGGCACCACCAAAATCCGTAGCTCGACCTCCAGTTAAGATTAGATTGGTTAAACTTAAGTTTTTGGCCCCTCGTGTCGTATTAAAAATACGTGAGTTTTCCGCTTTAATCGTAGTTTTCAACTCAATTTGCGCTGGGTATTGATTTACAGCATCATTGACAAGAACATTCTTTCCTTCCCAATCAACTGGACTTGCACCAAAAATTGATACGTTAACATTTGGATCAAGTTCTTTTTTTAGCGTATAGACGCCTTTTTCAAGCTGAATAAGCTTCTGCCTAGTAGATGAGATATCTGTTACCGCACATCCACCGTAAGCAACGCGTGTTTCAGCTGTTTTTAATGCTTCACGTAATGAACAGGCATTGGCGTTTTCTCCATCCTCATCTGCAAAAGTTGTGACTTTGATCGGTGCATTATTTGTTGCAGCCAACAATGGCATGGTTGCCAACATCATCGTCGCTAAAATTGTTTTCTTATAATGTTTCATCTCATCACATCCCTGATTATGATTTAAAACGACGTAATCCTATTAAGCCGAATAAAGCAAGAATAGCACCAAACCCAAAACTCCCCACATTTACGGTTTTACTTTTAAATGTATCTGGTGGGTCTTGCACAATATTTGTAGGAATCTCAATATAATAGTTCGTTACATTATTAAAGCGTGTAATCGTCGTCATGATACGCAGTTTAAATATATCGGCTCCATGCCAATCACTATAAGGAACATAGGTCACGTTACCATCTTGATCAATGGTGGTCTTACCCTTAGATGGTGTTTGATTTTGTACGATGTCCAAGCAACCATATTGCCAAGCTTGCCCATCCGAGCGTTTTCCTAAAAGCTGCTCACAAGTATTTGGATCTAACAACTCTCCATCTAATAAATTGCTAGAAATATTAAATTTGGCAATCTCCTTGAATCGAATATCCATTCCTTCAACTGAGACATTGTTACGATTCACAACTAATTCTATGGAACCAAGGTCACAGAGCTCATCAAAACCTGTACGATCTTGATCACGTTGATCTTTCGCCTCACAATTCCCCAGACTAAAACTGGTCCCATCACTATAAAGTCGCCCTTTGTTGACAATCAGGGAATCCGTGAGTTGTTTATATGATGTTAATAAACGCGGCTTAAAGAAACCTAACATTTGGTCTTTGGGAATCGTATATGGGCAAAGTAAACCTTTTGCTGGTGGCGCTGCGCAAACACCTTCATCGTTTGTGCCCCCAGCAATTACTGCTTGCTCAGGATCATTTGCATTCCACATAAAGTTTGGCAAGCGGTCACCAGGATTTCGGTTACAGTCCATTGTCGTCAAATTACTTTGTACAATGGTCGTATCGGTCGAAATACTGCCACAGTTGCTATTGCCATTGGCAATCAGAATACTGTTGGACACATAAGCACTTGGGAATTCCTCAACTTTGGTTTCACCATTTTCTTTAGTTGTTACTTTCCGATTTAAAGATTGTAAATACAAACCAGCAGCATTTTTGATGATGGTATTATTATTGAGAATCATGCCTTCACGGATATTTGCAACATAGCCACCTTTGTTATGAAAAATGGTACTGCTTCGAATTCCATAGACTCCATCAGCTAATGCACCGCCGACGGTGTCATTATTAAAGCCATTCAAAACATACAGTGAAGCGCCATCTGGGCCCGCCACACCCTCATTATCGCGCAGTACAGATCTAGTAATTAAATAACTTGGCATTTCACTAAAAATAATTGCGCCTTGATCAGCTTTATTGTTCTGAAAAAGACTATAACTGGCCTTAATATATCCAACTGTTTTTTTATCTCCAGATGGAATACCAACGTTATAAATCGCCCCACCTCGATTTGCTGACCCACCTGTTAGTCTTGAGTAATCAATTGATAAACTTTCACGATTAAGAATCAAGCCACCATTATTTACTTTATGAGAGGCGCCTTGTAAATTTAATTCAATTAACTTAACTTCAAGTAAAGTGCTTTCCACATTATTATCGTCAATTACAAAAAGACGATCCGAACCCACCATTTTGAGTGTCGCATTATTTAAACCTTTTTTATTGTCATTAAAGCCATCACTACTTGCGGTGCGAATTGACATTGATGCCTTAATTTCCAATGCTTTATTCAGTTGATAGGTCTGATCTCGCTGTAAAATAATAATACTGCTAGCATCTTTATTACCGCATCCACGATAACCATTTTCGAATTCTTTTTGACTTCTGTTATTTATAAACCCTACAGCATTTCGTAACGAACAACCGGTATAATTCTCATCATCAAGCAGCGTTGTCACTTGAATATCCGCAGAATATGCATGTCCTGTAATCGCAAATAAAGCGCAGGCAAGCGTCCGTTTGAGCATACCGATCTCCTTCTTTTTTCATTTTTCTTCGTCTTACAAACTAGGAGTTTGCAAGCACATTCCTTTGTGCGTACTTTGTCATAGCTCTCGAAATTACTCAAGAAATTTTATGCTATTGGCGATATTCATCAATCAATGCGTAAATTTGCTTAAGCGTTGTATTTGAAAGCTTGGTTTTTTCGCCTTTCAACATTTTTTCAAGTTGAGCTAATGTTTGCAATAAAATGGATGCCTGATGCGGCCCATTCATTAATAAATAATCAACAATCTGTTGATCAAAATGAATCCCTCGTCGGGTCATGACCGACTGTAGTAGCGCTTGTCGATCAATATAGGAACTACCATTTGGCACTTTGACACTAACGGCTTGGGTAAGTCTTGATTGTAAATCTGGTAGTTCCAGCTTTAATTCAATAGGTGCAACACGAGAGGAAAAAACCAACTGCCCTTCATGATTATTGATTAAATGAAAAACGGCTTTTTGCCAGTGCGGAACACCACTAATTGCATCAATATCATCTAACGCGACTAGATCATAAAACTCCAAGGAGGTAATCGCTTCAATCGGAGCATCTAATAATTCTAATAATGAGACTTTAATTGCTGGCCGACCTAATTCCAAATAAGAGTCACAGATTGCAGACAGTAAATGGCTCTTACCAGTGCCCGCCCCACCATAAACATAGAATCGACTTACTAAGCCTGCATGTAATTGTCTTACCGCATCAACCACAGGTCCCCAACCCGGCCCCGAAAAATCACTGATTCGGGCATCGAGTTGAGGTTCTATATCCAGTTGGAGTTGACGCATATGTTTAATGTGTTCCTCAATTACTTTAAGTCATTCGAGTTTGAAGTCTCTGTATCTTGAGAGTTTTTAATATGAATATCAAGTTCTACATGACCTGTTTCAACATTTATATGCTGAGTTTCGCCTTCGACCAACACAACTTCTGTTGGTAAACCATACAGTCGACTTTTTTCATAATTATCACGTGCATGTTTTAACAGTACCACAATGACTGCTGCGACAGGTAAAGCAATCAGCATCCCCAAAAATCCACCGAGTTGCGCCCCAGCGAGTACAGCAAAAACCACCGCAACTGGCGATAAACCAATTTTATCGCCCAATAAGAATGGTTGAAGAATATAGCCTTCGACCATTTGCCCAATCATAAATACAACACCAACCAGAAGGATCTGCGTCCAGTCCAATCCAAATTGAAACAATGTTGCAATCACCGCCGCAATAATGCCGACACCAAAACCCAAATAAGGAATAATACTGGCCAAACCAGCAATCATTCCAATAATCAAGCCAACTTCAAGACCAATCAGTTGTAAGCCCACAGCATAAACGATACCCAATAAAAGCATAACGAGGAATTGGCCTTTTACAAAAGCACCTAATACACTATGGCATTCACGAACGATGGTTAAAGTTGAAGCTTCATAAGGACGCGGAATTAAACGTCTAAAGCTTTGCAGCATTCGCTCCCAATCGAGTAAAAAGTAGAAAGAGATAATTGGAATCAGGATCACGACCCCGCCAATTTGGATAAAATTCAAACCAGATTGAGCAACTCTTAATGCCATGGTTTGAATGCTATCTGCACTGTAATTGGTCTGAATATAATCCATTAAAGCTTTAGTGATCTGCTCCGTGTCAATTTCCATTGGCACGACATTAAAAGTATGCGACACCCATGGTAAGAAGGTTGCATTAATCCAGTGAATTCCTGCAGGAATACTATCCCGTGCATACATTAACTGTTTCCAAATCAAAGGCACTAAGAACCACAAAACCATGGTTAAAGTTACGCCAATCCCGATAAATACGATACTGATCGCTAACCAGCGCGGCAATTTAATTTTTACAAGAACATCAACCAGCGGGCTAAATAAATAGGCAATGAAAAAAGCACCTACAAAAGGAATCACAATGGGCTTCAGTAGATAAAGCACCCAAAGCAATAATGCGAGCCCAGCGAGGATAAAGATACGACGTAGTACCTGATCTTGCATAAAATCTAGCCTTTTTTCGTGTAATCGTTATAAATGGAAAAAAAATTTAATTAAAGATAGCATTTTCGAGCATAAATAACATAAGAGTTTCGTATATTCAGGTTATAATCTGCCGCCACTGCGGAGACTTCACTATGAGCAACTCAACTTCTACCCCAAATACTGGTTTAAGCTATAAAGATGCTGGCGTCGACATTGAAGCGGGAGACGCATTGGTCGATCGTATCAAATCTGTCGCTAAACGTACCACTCGTCCTGAAGTAATGGGCGGTCTTGGCGGCTTCGGTGCTTTATGCAAAATTCCAAAAGGTTATGAAGAGCCTGTATTGGTATCAGGAACAGATGGTGTAGGGACTAAATTACGTTTAGCACTCAACCTCAACCGTCATGACACGATTGGTCAAGATCTCGTTGCAATGTGTGTAAACGACTTACTTGTTTGTGGTGCTGAGCCATTATTCTTCCTCGACTACTATGCAACAGGTCATTTAAATGTTGATGTTGCTGCTGATGTCGTAACAGGAATTGGTAAAGGTTGTGAACTTGCTGGTTGTGCATTGGTCGGTGGTGAAACTGCTGAAATGCCGGGCATGTATGAAGGTGAAGATTACGATCTTGCTGGTTTTGCGGTGGGTGTTGTAGAACACAGCAAAATTATTGATGGCACTAAAGTGAAGTCTGGTGACGTACTTCTTGGTGTCGCATCAAGTGGCGCACACTCTAATGGTTACTCATTACTACGTAAAATTTTAGATGTTAAGAATGTAGACTTAACTCAAATCGTTGATGGTCGCCCACTTGCCGATGTGGCAATGGAACCAACACGTATCTACGTAAAACCAGTACTCGAACTTTGCAAACAAGTTGATGTGCATGCAATGGCACACATTACTGGTGGTGGCTTACCGGGTAACTTACCGCGTGTTCTTCCAAATGGCGCACAAGCTGTCATTGACGAGTCAAGCTGGGAATGGTCTGAATTATTCCAGTTGTTACAACGTGAAGGTAACGTAGAACGCTTTGAAATGTATCGTACCTTTAACTGTGGCGTAGGTATGGTGATTGCAGTCGATGCAAGCGAAGCTGACAAAGCTATTGCTGTATTAAATGCGCAAGGCGAAAAAGCGTGGAAAATTGGTTATATCCAAGAAAATGCTGAATCAGTTGAAGGCGCAGACGAAAAAATTCGCGTGATCTTTGCATAATGAGAATTGCTGTCCTTGTCTCAGGCAACGGTAGCAACTTACAGGCCCTGATAGATGCAAATCTGTCAGGGCAAATCATTGGTGTCCTCTCAAATAAAGTTGATGCATATGCATTGCAGCGTGCTGAGAACGCCAATATTGCGACCGCTGTTATTTCACATAAAGATTATCCAAATCGCGAAAGCTTCGATGCAGCCATGCATCAACAATTATTAGCATGGCAAGTTGATCTGGTAATCCTTGCTGGTTTTATGCGGATTTTAACCCCGAACTTTGTCAGTCAATGGCAAGGTAAAATGTTAAATATCCACCCTTCTCTGCTGCCTTTTTATAAAGGTGTGAATACACATCAACGTGTATTAAATACTGGAGATCGCTTGCATGGCTGTACAGTTCATTTTGTCACGGCGGAGCTCGATGCAGGACAAAGTATTGCACAATCAGCAATTCAAGTCGGTTTACACGATACCGTAGAAAGCCTAGCACAACGTGTGCATGAACTTGAGCATTTCATCTATCCTCAAGTTGCAGAATGGCTATGTAATGGCCAACTGACTTGGCGGAATGGTCAAGCTTATTTCAACCAGAAGCCCTTAGAACGACCGATTCAATTTGCTCAGTTTTAAAA
Source organism: Acinetobacter gyllenbergii (assembly GCF_001682515.1). Lineage (NCBI taxonomy): Bacteria > Pseudomonadati > Pseudomonadota > Gammaproteobacteria > Moraxellales > Moraxellaceae > Acinetobacter > Acinetobacter gyllenbergii. The sequence continues at coordinate 831,400 of NZ_KV575261.1, forward strand.
ATAAAAAACACATCTTCGGATGTGTTTTTTATTAGCTCAAACCACCAAGCTTTTGATTTTCTCAACCGTTTCCACTGGATGTTCCAAGGGGAACATATGTCCACCATCCACGACAGAAAAAGGAATACCTAATTTCTTTTTCGCCACTTGAGGGAACTTTTCTTTTAAGAAAACACTGTCTTGTCCCACAACCAAATGTACAGGTACAGAAGGTTTCGGCATTGGTAACCACCACATGGATGGCGTAGTTCTAAACATGGCCACTTCATCATCCTTAGGAATGGTGAGTGTTACACCGCCATTTTGATGATCATCCGTCAAAGCATGAGCAATATAGGCTTGGAAGCAATCTGGATCAAAGTGCTGATAAAAACCTCTCGAACCTAACAACTCCGCAGCTTGCTCCCGCGAATCCCAATGATCACGACGACGTACCGACAAACCTGCTGGGGTGATTTTATCCACTAATTTAGGTTTAAAGATTTTGGCAAGATGAAAAATAAAAGACGACTTACCAATAATTAAAGGTGGATCAAGCATAATGACTTGTGAAAATAGCTCTGGGCGGCGATAAGCCGCCATCAGTGTCAAGACCGAGCCTAATGAGTGCCCTACACCAATCACTGTACGCCCTTGTGCTTGCTGTACAATGCTATCAATAATTTGGTCAACCAAATGCGTCCAGCCATGGGTAATTGGATAACGTTTGTCATTTCCAATCTCAGCAACATAGATAATGTCGTATTGATCTTTTAACTGATCAAACAGCTTTTGATAAACTTTAGATGGAACGCCATTGGCATGGGCAAAATGAATCAAAGGTTTCATAAGCTTGTCTTTTATTTTCACTGATTGGTCAATTATCCTGCTCTACAGATGTATTGCAAATTAAAAGGATAACTGTCCAGTTATTTTTCGAATAAAAAAGGCTGTGATATACACAGCCCCATTAAAATCAACGTAGTGCTTTGATCAAAGCATAGATATTATTGTATTTTCGCGTTCTGCTGAGTCTCAAGTTGAGCCGCAAGCGAACTACTGATCCCCTCACCAATTTTAGCACCCATACGCCCTAAGATTGACTCTAATGGGTTACGCTGAACCGTGTAGTCCACTTTTTGCTCGACTTTTAGATCACGCATCAATGTGGTCAAACTACCGCTACGGTCAGCAACACCTAAAGCAATCGCCTGCTCACCGGTCCAGAACAAACCAGAGAATACTGCAGGATCATTGCTTTTCAAGCGCTTGCCACGTCCTTCTTTCACTGCATTAATAAAGTGAGTATGTACATTATCCAATACTGATTGCACGTGTTGCTTTTGTGCAGGATCAAGTGGCTTGGTCATACTCAAAATATCTTTATTACTGCCTGAAGTCAGGGTACGGTCTTCAATGCCTAGCTTCTGTGCTAGTCCACTTAAACCATAATTTGGCATAATCACACCAATCGAACCGACTAAGCTCGATGGATTAACAATGATTTCATCTGCTGCAGAAGCAATATAGTACGCACCCGATGCTCCCATATCTCCAATGACAGCATAGACTTTTTTATCGGGGTACTGTTTTTTCAGGTAACGGATTTCTTGCCAGATTTCATCTGACTGTACTGGTGAACCACCTGGTGAGTTGATATTCAATGCAACGGCTTTACTGCCGCTGGCATCGAATGCACGTTTCAGCGCTTTATTGGTATCTTCACTATTCACTGTAGACTGACCTGCAGATGAATCAATGGTTCCCACGATATCGACCACAGCTAAGTGATTGCTGCTGATACTGGTGGTCGCTTTATCTGATGACGAGGTACAACTTTTGGTCATTGCCAACAGTACGATCAGCAAATACGCAAAGCCTAGACATTTAAAAAAGATGCCCCAACGACGACTACGACGTTGCTCTTCCACAGAAGCAAGAACAGCTTTTTCTAAAATTTGCCATTCTTTGCCTGTCACATTATTACTATTTGTAGATTCATTTTGTGGTTTTGGTGGCCAATCGGACATAAGATTCCAATCCAATATATTTTAAAAAGTGAGTTTATTATATACGCGGATTTACGTAAAACTGTTTAAATAACTTGTTTTAACTTATAATTATTTTTTGCTTTATACTTCCCTTTGTAATTTTTCTAATTTTGAATACATGACTCAGCCCAAATCAAACAGTTCAAGTTATCGTCTTATCAGACTTGTTAGTCGTCAGCCACTCCGATTAGGGCGGTTCTTTGCACGCTTGGTTGCGGCCTTAGTCAATACATTTTCGCTTTCTAAGCTTTCAAAAATTATCAGCTTGAATATACAAATTGCTTTTCCTGAAATGGAACAACAACAAAGACAAAAACTCACTAAGCAGGCAATACAAAACGAACTGACCTCTTATTTCGAGTTTTTAAGCATTTGGGGCTCAACAAATGAAAAAAATATTCAAAGAATCCACGACATTCATGGCGAACATTATTTCCATGAAGCTGTAGCAGAAAAGAAAGGCTTAGTTTTAGTCATCCCTCATTTTGGTACATGGGAAGTCATGAACTCATGGTTATCAAAATACACTCAAATGACAATCCTCTATAAACCAGTTAAAAATCCAGATGCTGACCAGTTTGTCCGTGATGCACGTAGTCGCGAACAAGCCCATTTAGTTCCTACAGATGAAAGTGGGGTTCGACAGATTTTTAAAGCATTAAAACAAGGCGGTACTACCGTTATTCTTCCAGACCACACCCCTGATCATGGTGGAGATATGGTTGATTATTTTGGTATTCCGCTTGCCTCCAGTAGTCTCAGTGCCAAACTGATTCAAAAAACCAAAGCGCGAGCTTTGTTATTTTATGCCATGAGAAATGATCAAGATGGTTTTGATATGTATGTCGAGCCAATCAATCCTCAGATTTATGAGGGTAAAGCAGAAGATGGCACCTTAATTATCCATCAAACCTTAGAACAACTGATTCGACGTTACCCCGAGCATTATCACTGGAGCTACAAGCGTTTTCGTGCTAATCCCGCGTTAAAGAAAATCTATGATATTGATGAAAATGAAGCGCTGGCAAAAGTGGCTGAAGTACGTCTCCAAACTCAACAACAAGAGAATACTTAGGCTATTCTCGTTGTAACCATTTTCGTTGCTGTCTTTGTTGCTTCAATTCAGTAACACCATTATTAAATACAAAACTGAGACTGCCTGTCTGAGCAGTATTCAATAATGGGATTCTCAAAGCATGCAGACGGCTTTGTAGCTCCTGACTTGGGTGACCATAACGATTTTCAAAACCTGCCGAAACGATTGCTAATTTAGGATTTAATGCGGCTAAAAAATCATAGGCAGAGCTATGTTTACTGCCATGATGCCCTAAAACTAGAATATCTACTTTTAAATCAGGATATTGCTGCAATAGTTTATATTCAGTTTCCCAACCTGCATCTCCCATAATCAGAAAATTTTGATACGGTTGAGCATTTAAGAATTGCAGATAGACCACACAAGACTGTTCATTTTGCTGATGTGTTGCAACAGCTAAGCCCTCCGGATCGGGTGATAGAATCTCTATTTTTAGATTTGAATATGACCAAGTTTGACCTTGTTGGCACAATGAGAAATTATTTTTAAATGGCATTTTTTCATTATGCTGATTGGACTGTACTTGAGTGATTGCAAAAGCATTTTGGATTGCTGCAAATGCGCCACTATGATCTTGATCCAGATGAGACAAAATCACATGATCCAATGCCCGTATCCCTTGCTGCCTTAAAAAAGGAATGATGACGCGCTCCCCCAAGCTAAACTTAGTTTCATCATATGACCCACCCGTATCAATCATTAAGCTCAGTTCTGGATGCTGTAAAAATACGGCCTGTCCTTGCCCCACATCAAGAATAGTCAATACAGTTGACTGGACTTTAATCCCGAGAAAAATTGGTAAAAAACATACCAACGACCATAGCTTAGGGACGATACCTCTCGGCAGAAATAGAATCACGATAGCAACAATAAAACTCAGCAGCATCCAAGGTGTATAACTGACGCCATATAACTCAGGTGAAATTTTCTGTAGACCATTGAGTAGCCATAACAAAATAGCCAGTAATCCATCACTCAGTTGAAAGAGCAGTTGTCCTAGTGCAGGAATCAATAACCAAATACATGCTGCGATAATCCCTAAAGGCACCACTACGCCACTAAGCAATGGAATGGCAATCAGATTACTGACTGGTGCAAGCCATGAAATTTGCTGAAAGAAAATAAGCACCAAAGGCAGTAATGCAATAAATATTTTCCATTGTGACTCAATCAGAAGTTTTGCAGCTAGAAGTAGTTTTTGAGTCGTTGTGATGACTTGTTCTTGAGGTGTATCTCTAATGGTTTGATAGATGCGTATCAGAATAAAGCACGCTCCATAGGACAACCAGAATGCAGTAGACAAAATACTGAATGGATCAAAAATCAGTAATAAGCTTGCGCTATAAACCAATAGTGCGAATGGCTGAATCGACTGCCGAAACCATATAAATATACTGGCAATAATCACAGTTAATAAAGTTCTCAGCGCAGGAATTTCAAAACCGACAAAGGCCACATATAACAGTACACTGAATCCAAAAGGCAACAGTACTAAAACCTGTCGTGGTTGCCATAAATATAATTTTGGTACATAACGCTGTACCATGCACGTCAACACCCATGTCAGCATCAGTGCAAAAACCAAGACATGTGGACCCGATATTGCCAATAAATGGGAAATTCCCAATTGTTGGAATTGTTGCTTTAAACGATTTGATAACAAGCTTTCATCACCTGTCAGCAAAGCCAATAACAAACCGTTGTGCTCTAGCCTACTCGCTTGCAGCATTTTACGGAATGACAACCGCAGCATCTCAACATTGAGCAAAAAATTTTCTTGTAGTGTTTGCTGCTGCTTAAGATGCGGTTGATAACCGAGACGATAGATTTCATCACGGCTTAATGGCTGAATCTGTGTCACCGAAAATGCCGACATAACATTTTGCTGTAAAAACCATTTTTCCTGATCAAAAGCACCTGCAACAGCATAACTATGTGCAGGTTTGATATTGCCATAGATCCGATAATAATGGCCTAGTGCCAAAGTCTGGTCCAGAATCGCGGGTTGTTTTGCTGTATTCAGATAAAGTAACCAATCGACGGGGTGAGCATGTCGATTCAATACTTCTGCAATTTGTTTCTGCCCCTCTGCCGAAAGCTGATCTATTTTCTTGATATAAACAATGGCTTCAAAGGCTTGTACTTCCAGCTCTTTTAGTTTTAATCGTTTTTCTAAAGCTGAATCTGCATAATTAAAGCCCATACAGAATACGGCCCAACTCGTACTAATCAAAAGTAAAAACGTATAGGCAGCGGATTGGGAGTACACAGTTCGGTAGTATAAACGCATACCAAAGATTACGATTGCGAGCGTTAGCCAAATCCATCCAGTCTGTGCAGCAAAGCTAACATCGTGCCCCATCAGGGCAATACCAGCAATCCAGCTGATTAACACAATTTTCAACATTTTCTAAAATTAAGTTTTAATTATTCTAAAGATAAAATTAAAGCCCTTTTTCAGGGCTTTAACAAGAGATTAAATTAAAATATTTATCACTTACTCATAGCGTAATGCTTCAGCAGGTTGAACTTTTGCAGCCCTCAATGCTGGATAGATTGTTGCAAGCAAGCTCAACAATAATGAGACACTCACTACCAGCAATACATCTTGCCAACGTAAATATGACGGCAGGTAATGGACAAAATAAGCATCTAATAAATTTAAGCCAAACGTGTTATTGATCCAAGAGACAATGTCACCAATACTTAAAGAGAGAATAATGCCTAAAACAGTCCCTAAACCCGTTCCAATCACCCCAATAATCGTACCCTGTACCATAAAAATTTGAGTAATCAATAACGGTGATGCCCCTAAGGTACGTAATATTGCGATATCTGATTTTTTATCGGTGACCAGCATCATCAGGGATGAAATAATATTAAAAGTTGCCACGATAATAATGAGTAGAAGTAACAACCCCACCATATTTTTTGCCATTTGAATGGCACTGAATAAATTGCCTTGGGTATAAGTCCAATTAGAAGCATAAAAATTACTTGGTAATTGTTTGATAATGCTTTCAGAAATTTCAGGTGCAGCAAAAATATCATCAAGCTTTAAGCGAATGCCTTGCGCACCATCTGGTAAGCGTAATAAGGTAGCTGCATCATTCAAGGCAATATAAGCAACCATCGAATCAACTTGAGTCCCTATTTTAAATATACCAACCACTTCAAAACGTTTAAAGCGAGGCACAACACCTGCTGATGAATTGCTCGCTTCTGGCAAGACTAGCGTTACAGGATCATTCAATTTCAGTCCTAAGCTGTCGGCTAGATCTTGACCTAAAACAATTCCATATTTCCCTTTTTGTAATGACTCTAAATGCCCTTCTTTCATGTAATTATGAACAATAGACACTTTCTTTTCATATTCCGGCTCGATCCCAGAAATCATAATCCCTGTTACTTGACCATGTGCCGTTAACATCCCTTGCAACTGGGTATAAGGTGCAACAGCAAGCACATGGGGTTGTTTAGCAATATCTGTCGCCAAACCTTCCCAATTGGTCATAATTTGACTGGATGCTATGGTCGCTTGTGGCACAATGCCTAAAATACGGTTTTTCAATTCCCGATCAAAACCATTGATCACGGATAACACCGTAATCAGTACCGCCACACCTAAAGTCAAACCAATCATGGTCATCAAGGAAATGAATGACACCAAACGGCTTTTTTTTCTGGCTTGTGTATATTTTAGCCCAATAAAAAATGAAATGGGTTTAAACATGCTCACCCACCCAGATACCATCCTGCATATGCAAAATTGAATCAGCTGACTGCGCCAATTGCTCATCATGTGTCACGATTAACATCGCCATGTTGAGTTCTTTTTTCAAATCAGTAAGCAATTCAAAAATACTGAGCGCTGTTTTACGGTCCAAATTTCCAGTCGGTTCGTCTGCCAACACCACCGCTGGTTTGGTGACCAAAGCACGCGCCAAAGCTACACGTTGGCGCTCACCACCCGATAATTCACCTGGTTTATGATCCATACGGTGAGATAGCCCAACGCGATCCAACAAATATTCGGCTTGCTTCTTCACATCCTTAAAGTTGCTTTCTCTACGCAACATTAACGGCATCGCCACATTTTCCAAGGCAGAAAATTCAGGGAGTAAATGATGGAATTGATAAACGAAACCAAGGTATTGATTACGTTTGTAGCCACGCTCTGCTTCACCTAAATTATCAAAGCGTTGACCTTGTAAAAACACCTGTCCTTGTGAAGGTTGCTCCAAGCCACCTAACACATGCAATAAGGTACTCTTACCTGAACCACTTGAACCCACAATTGAAACGAACTCGCCCGCGTTGACTTGAAGGGATAAGCCTTTGATCACTTCAACTTTACTTTTGCCATCATCGAAATGCTTAAAGATATTTTTTGATTCTAGAACGATCTTACTCATAACGTAATGCCTCAGCTGGTTGCGTTTTCGCTGCACGAATAGCGGGGTAAATTGTTGCTAAAAAACTGATAGACAAAGATGCGGTCACAACAATGAGGACATCTTGCCAACGTAAATAAGAGGGTAAATAGCCAATAACATAACCACTGAATAAATTCAGTCCAAAAGTATGATTTAACCAGCCGACCAAATCACTTATTGTTAATGCAAAACCACTCCCTAAAATAACGCCGATCACTGTACCCACGACACCAATAATTGTGCCTTGTACAATAAAAACAGAGGTGATAAATGCGGGTGAAGCCCCCAAAGTACGTAGAATCGCAATATCAGCCTTTTTATCGGTGACCACCATGACCAATGACGATACGATATTAAATGCGGCCACTACAATAATCAGAAACAGGAGCAAACCGACCAGATTTTTTTCCATTTTCACTGCACTGAATAAACTCCCATGCGTTTCCTTCCAGCTTGTGGCATAAAAATTATCAGGTAATTGCTTAACAATCTGATTAACCACATCGGGAGCAGCAAAAATATCGTCCACTTTAAGACGTACACCCTGTGCACCATCTGGTAAACGCAATAAGGTAGAAGCATCATTCAAGGCGATATAACCGACCATTGAATCCACTTCTGCACCCACACTAAAAATACCAACGATTTTAAAACGTTTAAAACGTGGCACGACACCTGCAGGTGATGGTGTGGCTTCGGGCAGCACTAAGGTAACACTATCATTCAAGCCAAGGCCCAGTGCATCGGTCATGTCCTTGCCTAAGACAATCCCAAACTCACCTTTCTTCAATGCATTTAAATCACCTGAGACCATGTGGTTCTGGATAATCGAAACCTTCTTTTCATATTCAGGCTCAATCCCCGTCACCATAATGCCAGCCACTTGACCCTGCCCACTTAGCATGCCTTGTAGTTGAGTAAAAGGTGCAGCCCCAGTTACATGTGGGTGATTCTCAACTCTTTTTACAAGCTCAGGCCAATCTGTTAGAATTTGAGTAGAAGAAACAGTGGCTTGTGGAACCATTCCAAGGACACGATTTTTTAATTCGCGATCGAAACCATTCATGACAGATAATACTGTAATGAGCACAGCGACACCAAGCGTCAAGCCGATCATGGAAACCAAAGCGACAAAAGAAATAAAATGATTACTCCGCTGAGCACGAGTGTATCTCAACCCTATATACAGCGAAATTGGCTTAAACATACCATCTAGTCCGAGGTGATTTATTATGGAAAATTCACAACATCATCTTGTTGACGACAACACTGAACGTCGAGTGATGTCTCGTATTGATGCCGTGTTGAGAATCAACTATCAAATCATTCCAGATGATGTTGCGCTGAATGACCCATATGATTCCCATTTCGTATTACCGCGCTATTTTCTACTACTTGCAGAATTAGATCAATTTGATCATGCGTTTCGCTACGAATTAGAACAATTAAATGAAAAAGATCAACAAATTGCTCGCATCTTATCCCTTTTTAACCAAAAATTGAATCTGATTACAGGCTCTTTTTACGACAATATCGTGCAATCATTACTGCCCGTACCCGAGCAAGTCAATTTTTCTGAGAATGGTTTAAGTTTCTTTAGTTCTCAAGATATTAACGAAGGTACTTATATCCATATCACCCTCAGTCATCCTGAAAACTTTTTCCATATTGCAGCAACAGCGCAAGTGGCGCACAGTACTGCGGAAGAACAAGGTAAATTCCGAATTGGCGCCTATTTCATTACTCTTAACCCACAGGATCGCGCTAAATTGGCTGCCAGTATTCGACAAACGCAACCCGCAGAAGCCAGTTAAAAACTAAGGATCAGTTATATTTTTAAACGGCGATATGCGCGTAGGTCTCTAAAGAAATAAAGGACTAACCCGATTAAAATAATGCTCGCCCCAATAAAAACCTGAGCAGATAATTGTTCATGGTTCAAGTATGCTCCGATCAAAATCGCCAGCATCGGTGTCATCACCGTGGTCAGAGACAAGGTGGTGGCTTTCAAGTTCTGCACTAATTTGAAGTAACAAAACATCGCAATCAGCGAAGCCATAACGACAGTATATATCAGCGCCAATAACGATTTAACAGAAGGAAAATGCGTAGGTGCATATTGCCAAATCCAAGGCAACAATAACATCGCCAATAGTGTTGAAACTAGAATTGAACCCGTTGCCTGCGCCATAACAGGTAAGTCTGCGTTAATCTTTTTCACTAAAAAAATGGATAATGAATATGAAAAAACACTCACCAGCATTAAAATAATACCAATTGGCTGTACATGTTGCTGACTGCCACTTAAGCAAATCATCGCAAGTCCAACAATCGATGTTGCCATACCCAACCACTGTAATCCTGCCAGTTTCTGTTGAAAGCCAAAACGCCCAATCAATCCCGCCATAATTGGCGCTAAGCCAAACATTAAAGCGATTAGACCAGAACTCAAATAAGCAGTCGCAGCATAGGTAAAAATTTGTGAGCCAATCAGACTTAAAGAACCGGCAGCATAACTCAATAACGCAACTTTATGGGTCGGAAATTTCACCTTTAACAGCCATAACACACTAACCGACAATGGTAAGGCAATAAAAAAACGTATCACCAATGCCCACATCGGATGGATATCAGAAACACTCCATACAATCGCCAAAGGTGTAGTTGCCCAAATGAAGACCAACAGACCATAAGTCAGCATTAAATTGATACGTGATGGCATGGCAAACTCAAGAAGCTGTTTTACGTTTTTGTTTTAAAATGGTCTGATCCAGTGAACTAGAAAACTCTCGCTTATCTCGTTCTGAAATTGGTGGCGGGCCACCCGTTTGAACCCCTGCGCCGCGTAAGGTATCCATAAAATCACGCAAATGCAGACGTGCTTTCACATTGGCAGTCGTATAAATTTCACCACGTGGATGAATGGCAATACCACCTTTCTCAATCACTTGTGCTGCAAGCGGAATATCCTGCGTAATGACAATGTCATTCTCTTGCATGCGATCTACGATTTCCTGATCAGCCTGGTCCGCCCCACTCATCACTTGAATGGATTTAATCCTTAGTGATGGGGTAATACCAACATTCTGATTGGCAACAAAAGTAACTTCGAGTTGATAACGATCAGATGCTCTCAGAATCACTTCACGCAAAATTTTAGGCAAAGCATCAGCATCTACCCACAATTTAAATGGCAGCACGTTGGCAAAAGCTCTTGAGAATAAAAAACAGAGTGTAACAGATTACGGTAAAAGTAGAGTGACGATCATGCATGTGATTAGGCTGATTGTTGCTATGTCTCGTGCTTGAACAGCATATTGATATTTCACGCTAAAAAATAAATTAATTTGTACTGAATTACAGATTCAGACTTGAAATATGACAGTTACCCTCGATTTAATAGAGTAAGTTCAATCTTTTTAGCATTACGCTTTATGAAAAATCAAAACAGTCCAGAAACCATTAAAATTCAAGATCAAAATTTCGGTAATCATGTCGAGCATTGGAACTTATTGACCGATACGCCCGAAACAGATGTTCCCAAATGGTTAGGATTGGCACTTGATGCACCCGTAATGCCAATGGGACTATGCCAAGATGAACATGAGATGGATCAATCATTTTGGTTGATTCAAGGCCCAAGTGGTCAAGCCGTTTCGATCAACCAGATTATTGCCGTTGAAGACCAAAAACCACGTGCATTAAAAACAGCATTTCCAAGTTTTGAAAGTCCTTATAAATATGATGCGCAAATCGAACGAATTATTAGCTGTAATTCTTCGACTCAGGCGGTATTACGTTTAAACTTAAATAAAAATACCATTATTTATGCCTTTGATAATTTATTCAGCGTAAATAGCTGTCAATATGACAAGAATCAAACCTATCAAGTTCAATTTAATGCTTGGGCATATGAATTGGAAACGGTATCTGACGATGAGAAAATCATTGTTGACGACCCTGCTTCAATTAAACATCACCGTGCATTAAATGCAATTTTGGCAGAACATAATGGAATTGCACCAGAAAACTTACAAGAACTGATTAATGACTGGCAACCAAAAACACCAGAAGATCAAGAACCTGTCACTGTCGACTTTTCTAAAATGGTGGCTTACTTATTCGGTGAAACGCTTGGTCAAGAAGATGAAGCATGGTTCCAAGGTAATATCGTCGGTAAAACATCAATGCAGTTTATGCAGGATGAATATACCCTTTATGATGTCACGCTGGTATTAGAAGATGATTTACCAGCAATCTTAATTCGTATTGCCACCAAAAATGAATTGTATAAAAACTTTAACATTGGCCAATATATTCGTGGCAACCTATGGATTCAGGCCAATATTTATGCTAAAACCACTAGTGTTTAGTTGTTTTTAAATTAAATATCAATGCTTTAAATACAATAAAAGCATACTGAAATCCAAATATGTACACACTTATGTACACAGTAGATAAAAGCCCTCATGGGCTTCTACTTTTTGGAGAATCTGAAATGCGCTACTTCTACATAAAGAAAGGCAAGCAATACTTGCACATCCAGCAATCACTTTTTGAAGATTACCAGGACTATTCAGATATAAACGGCATGATCACTCAGCAGTATGTCTTTTTAGATACAAAGGATGAGGCTATCAAGTTTTTGGAAATTAGAGAGGCCAATAGATTCATGGTGACAAGAGGAAGAAAGTTAAAAGGCGTGGAGATTGCGAGGGAGTGATGCTTGCTAATGCTGAACACACTGCAAGCAAACACTGACTGATACATTTGTTCTTATTGAGTGAGCTGTGCATCCTGAGAACAGAAGACACAGCACTGTGACAAGCGAAGCAAGTTTTGATCGTTGGCACATATAAGTTACTTCTTTAGAAAGAGTGCTCGTTCAGCGTCTCTGCGACGAACCAAGCCTTTCATCACCTTTCCGCCACCTTTGTTCCATCGTGGGAATTGATCAGCTGCACCTTGATAGTCCTTACCATTCAGCTTTTTCAAAAGTGTTGATTTGCTAAATGCAGTTTGGCCAATGTTATAGACAAGACTTACAAGCGCATCAAATTGATTTTGATTAATGGCAACATTAACAGAGCTATTCACAGCACGTTCAAAGCGCTTTAGATCGAAAGCGAAATATGCTTTAGCTTGATCAAGTGAACACACATCACCTTTTTTGACGTTAATTCCATTCGGGTAAACTGTGGTGCCGTAGCCAATAGTCCAAACGCCTACGCCATCATCATAAGCATTAAGACGCGTATCTTCAAAGCTTGTGATTAGATCAATACCGACTCGGCTGGTTGTCATTTCCTTATCTGGAGATAATCCATCTACAACTTTATTAAGTTCATCAACTTGGGCTTGTGTAAGCTTGCCGCCAGCAATGACACGTGCAGCATCAAAAAAAAGTTTTCTATCCATTTTACTTTCCTTTAGGTAATAAAAAACCGCCTGATGGCGGTTTGGTTTGTTAGGTAATTATCTTCTATGTTGTCTAAGTTCAGGATATTCAAGATAAACACATGCTTTAAATGCAGTATTTTGATAACACCTTTACTCTTCTGAGCAAGTATACGTCTGTAATCCTTGATGCTGCTGAGCTGTTTGAAATAAAAATATCTACATAATTAATTCTTCACTGCTTTCATGTAGCTTCTAGTTCCTGTATTTATTTGATAGGTTGAACAGACAGCCTCTAACATTGCTTCTGAAGCACTTTCTGGAACCAAATCAGAGAGCTTTGGCGAACTAATTGTGGAAGACAGGTCGTCAAACACTTCTCCATTTCTTCTCGTTATAATTTGTTTTGCACCCGAGAGTTTATTTTCACAATCAAAATAAGTTAGTGATAACATCTCATCATTAACTTTTGTTTTGGATTTTGGTTTCTTAACTATAACCTTCTCCCAAGCTTTAATAATTGTTTCACCATTATAATTTACTGGTTTGATACTTTCTGTATCAAAGTAAAATTCAGAAGATGGATTATCTCCAACTCGTTCCCAATTTGCAGCACTAACGCCTGTTCCAAATAAAGATAAAATTATAAAAAGAAATTTATTCATTATTCTCTCCCATTAAACAAGGAGAGAATATCAGAAAGTTAACAAATGTATAGATCGCATGCTGTTCTGCCTATCTATTAATATCGATCAATCCATCACCCACCCCACTTATTAACATTTTTCTTCAAGTATTCTTCAATAAATGTACTGCCCAAGATTCCAAGCGCACATGCAATAGCAACCAAGGCAATAGGGCTTAATGTTGGAAACTGAATTAAAACTACACCAGCAATAGAAGAAGTAGCTGAACCCAAAATAGTTCGACCAACAATCAAACGTACTGATAATGGGTCGCTAGAAACTAAGAGCCTACTCATTCCGATTAGCCCTCCTACGATGAATAAGGTGAGTAATGTCTTCTCATGGTCTTGCATTCACTTTTCTCCAGATAATAAAAAATCGCCTTAAAGCGATATTCTTGTATTGTCCAATCCATCATTGGACTTTTAGTTAAACTTCGATTTGATATACAACGCCCGTGGGCGCACTTCTCTTTATTTCATTTCCGCTGATATATACCTTTGCTCCTACGTTAAAAACTGTTGCACTAGTACAAAGCACAAGTCCCGTACCATCTGCGACTAAGACTTTGTAATTTGGATGATCTGCACTTTGAATGGTCCCGATAAACTCAGGAGTTTTTGGCAACATATCAAAGAACCGGTTAAAGATATTACTCACAATTCACCCTCTCAATTGATGCAGTTTGATTCACAAGCTTATGAGTGAATGAACCGCTTACACCGTCAACAATACCCCACCAATCGCCATTAAACACAACAAGCTCACCAGGCAAACACAAGCCTATTTCTTGAGTGATCGGCATCAATAAGCTGTGATTTTCAACTAGACCAGCTTTGGCCAATACTTCACGGCCTTTGCTGTGCATGACTGTAGTTGATGTCAGTAATGGACTATTGATCGACTCTTGAAGTACATCACCTGCGGTACCTGTTCGGATGACCCGCCCAGTGTCTCCGTTACGATCATTTGTGAGATATACGCCGTTATAATCAGGATAAGGCTCATAATCTGTTGATTGATCAGTGACAACACTTTGAGGGATTACCCGATCATATTCATCAATCGCTATTGGATCCCACCAAGTCTTTTTATAGCGAGGCTTGATTGTCAGCGTATTACTTGCGGGCTCACTGTAAATAAAACCACCCGCTGCCTCTACAATCAATTTAATCGCTGCTATTGGTGTCAGATTTGAATAGCTCAGGCTCTCAGGCGGCAAGATCCAACCTAAGGCATCTATTAATTCCCAACTCAAAACAATATCGCTATTCACCCGATCAAGCTCAGCTTGCACCAATTGCACAGAAGAACGTTCATTTTCTTGAGTGAAAGATCTTGTCGGTGAATACGGCGCATCAAGTAGCGCCGTTGGACTACGGCCAGAAAGCTTATAAGTTTCTTTGCCGAACTGTCTTGAACGAGTAATGTTCTCAAGCAGCATCCTGTGCTCATTGCCATTGATCATGATTTTCAAGATCACCGGCTTACCATCTATCGGCTCGGTTTTTGACTTTTCATAAAATGGGATTGTGAGATTGTAGGACCACGACCAACTCTTTCGGTCGGTACTGTAATCACCATTATAAATCTGAATAACTTGCCCATTGTCTAACCGAGTTACTTTAATTTCATTCACGATATACCACCAATCGACTGGTGCAATGTTTGGCAAGCATTCATCTGCACCAAAATTTAAAATGACATCATGAGAATCAACGTCATGACACAAACAAACAAAGTTTAGATCAGAAGTTCCAACGTATTCAGGCTTGGGCTGTGGCTCAATTGGATCTACTTTTGATTTGCGGTAATAGACTGACTTTGCAACATCCCATGGGATTGAATCAGTTGTGACCAGTTCCAAGCCTTTGTCATGCTTGAACCAGAAACGCTTTTCTAAAACTTCTGCGACTTCATGACTAAACGTAAATTTCTTACGCTTTCTTATCATTTCATCCCAACTGGTTTGACGATTGATTAACAGCTTTTCAGACTCTTCAAACACCAATGTTCTAGAAATGAATCGTTTATCGTTTTCCTGCCAAACAATTCTTGAAGTACTAGATAACCCCGTAGTTTCTTCAAAGACCGATCTAACTGACTGCTCTAAGAATGCAGCCTTATCAAACCCTATCGTCACGGCGTTTGATATGTTCAAACCACGCTCAATAATAAAGGCGCTGTTATGCGCCTTGAATCTTGGTTTTCCGAACCTTATTTGATTTTCAATCAATGTTTGCAATGCATCTTGATAAATGGCCACGCAACCAAAGCTTAAGCCCCGTGTGAAATTTATATCAAACTTGGCGTTAATCAATGCGATAAAATCAGTATTTACTGTTGCTTCTACTCCACAATACTGATCAATTACAACTGCCCTAATCTCAGCATTAAATGCTGTATTTAAAACAGAAGATACTTGTGCTGAATAGCCATTTAATACATTGATTTCAGCTTCAAAATTGGTACTGACAACCGCTTCAACAGAATTGTACGTGTATTGCGTTGCAAGAATTTCAGCTATAAATGACGTTGAAACAACTGCATTCACCGCAGCATTGATTTGCTCATCAGTACCGAAATTTAAAATCAGATTGTGCGGATCTATTGATCCAAACTCATCTTTAAACTCAAGACTTACATTATGCGGGTCAGGTGGAATGTAAGACACATGAACACCTCTTTTAAGTCACTGGTTTAAGTACAAATGAATTAACCATCAATGTGCTGCTAAGCGCTAAATTCGGCTGCGCCAATGTAATTTCGGTACCAACAGCAAAGTCAGCAACTGCATCGCCGTTTCCGTTATAGATTCTCGCCCATACCGCCGTACCGGCTTTTGTGACAAGTGCGGCATCGGTTTGAAAAAGCTCTATCCCATCAGTATTGAGTTGTTTGAAACATGGCTTTGGGAAAGTTAATTTAACAAGCTTTGCAGTTGGATCTGCAGCCACATTCACTGATGCGGGTTTAGCATTGTCATAAAAAATAAAAGTAGCATTGCTGCTACCTGTATCTAAAAACGTGGCCAGTGCTTGAAGTTGGGCCAGTCCTGCGGCTAAAGAAGGAATCACACTCATTTTGGCACTACTCCATCTTGGATCACGGCGTTATATTGCTTCTTGCTATCAAATGCCACCAAGAAACACGTAACAGAATTGTTTAAAGCATTGATTTTGTAATCGCCGTTTGCATCAGGCTTTACAACAGTAATCACGTTTAAATTTGCTTTGTTGTACAAAACAACCAGTGCATCTTGATATTTTGCACCCAGATTTTTAACTGAGCCCTTGATTGACGCAACAGTGTTCTTTGTGCCATACCCAACATCTTGAAGAAAGTTATTTGACTTAAATGTTTTGCGAGAAACAGGTTTCAACTTAATTCTCCCAAATAAAAATACAACCCGCCAATATACGGAGATGCCGTAAGAGCCATTTGATCAGTTGCCAGATACATTGATTTTTCGCTGAGAATGAAAGCTGGCTTTTCTAATCCAGTTATATTTTTTCCAGCATAACAAACATGTTTTAAAGTACCTCTTAAATAACCATCATTATCATTGATTGGAATTTCTAAAGCACTGACTTGATTTGCGGGGTAATTGTTTGTATATCCTGACCGAAAATCAGGCATGATGCCATTTGTTAAAACATGATTATTAAAACGCTGATTGATACTATATTTCGGGGTAAAAAATGTTGCATGAGTCGAACTACTGAACAAAGGTAAACATGATGGCAATGTTGATTGACCTATTCTATTCATATTCAATGTTGTGCTACTTGCCGCTATTCCACTTCCGTAAGACATTAAAAACCAATTCGGAATTACATCATTTGTTAAACTGGTTTCAAATAAACCACATCCCAACAAAGTTGGTCGATAGAAATTATTTGAACTATTCGCTGTTGTTTTCCCAATCTCTATACTTAAATAAAAAGCATCTCTATTTCCCACAATTGAGAATAGTCGATTGCCGGTTATCTGAGTACTTGCTTCAGAGTCGCCACCAGCCCAATGCCATCTTGCCCAACCTTTTACAACATTGGCACCGGTACCTGTAATTTTCCAGTTTTTTGCCAAGTCTGTTGTATCTAAGGGTAATTGAAGTTTGCTGTTGTCGTTGTAATCATCAATATGGGTCATGTTCTCGATTAATCCGACCATTGCTGATTTAGCATATGCCGAGTTATAGCTATTTACGCCGTCCGAAATAGTTTCATCAACTCGAATAAAGGGATGCTCTGCTCTTGGGTTTTTAGCTCGATAAACTCGTTTTACATCACCAGAATCTCTAAAAATGAGGTCATACCCAAATGATGGTAATTTTGCAGATCCACTTGCCGTAATGGTTTTCCCTGCATGCTCAGCCTTGAGAATCAATTGTGTTGTTGAAGGCACACCTTTGATTCGGTATTTCGCATTGATCTCGGATGGTGAAAATCCAGAAAGCTCAACGATTTGAAACAAAGATGAATTATGAGCTGCAAAAAAAGTTAGATTAATATCACCCTGCGCATCAACACTTGCAGCTGTCACACTCGGCAAAGCCAATCCATTGACGAGACAAATATCAAGCATGCGGCACATATCACCCCAGTTGTTTGATAAAACAAGGCCATTCAAGTGGGTAAAGAATTGAACATCTACATCAGAAGCCATAATTTTTACTCAATAAAAAAGGCTGCACATGCAGCCCTTTGGGTTATTTTTAAATATCTCGGTCAATATCGCCACGATACATAATCTGAAAATTGTCGCTAAGCACAGTTGGTTCAGACTGCTTCACTGTTCGGATGCACCACACTGGATACATTGATGCCACAGTATTAAAGCGAAGTACATTGTTGCTCGCCCATCCTACGCCCCAACCTTCTTTCTTAATTACAAAATAAGGCTCACCCGTGATTGGATTGACTGGCATGCAATCTGTAGTAGTTGTACCGGTGCCAATTTGTCCTGACACTTCACCGATAATTCTGAACGTTGATACATCAGTAAAAACCAATGCCCAGCGCTCTTGAATAGATCCTTTATTGGTTAAAACAAACGGATAAAGCGCATCGTTGTAGTTTGCCGAAATAGGTTGCCCTGTGGCTTCATTCGACCAGACATTATTCCAAGTTCCTTGCACAAACTTATTTGAATAGCGACTTTGCATGTCCCCAATCACCAAAGCTGAACCCACAATCGAACTTGCTGCATCATAATTGTGAGTGATTGGCTTGGTTAATGTGACTTGGCCACTGATCTGAACATCATTGATCAGCCCCATATCTTGATAGCGGTATGCTGCCGAAATCGGTGGTACCAACGTATTTAAAGCAAAGTCACCACTTAACGTCACTTTGCCAAAATCATAGTCAACAACATACATATCAAACGGTACTTTAACGCCGTTGCTATCTTCGAGCTCACACCATGAGATGCGCTGATCGTTTAGATCATAGGTTTGACCCGCCACATGGCTTGGTAATTCTTGCTTTTTAGAAGCAGCAATAACACCGATATCACCGACTCGGAAAATCGGCACACGCCCATCTGCAGGTAACCGTGTTGCGCTTAATCCAAGGATTTCAGAATCTAACGGGATGTAGGTATATGCCACGGCGTTATAGCGGACTGTTGTTGCATCGATCCAATACGGCGCATTGACCCAGACAGTGTTCCCGCCGTCTGTATAGTCTAAAAGCGGATCGTACCAATCCTCATTCACAATTTCTGGATGATCAGACTTTTTGGTTTTCTTGTAGAAATAGATATCTACAAAGCCCGTTTCATAGTTGATTGACCCATGCGCTTCATCAGTCTCGATAATCCCCGCTTCATTGGCTGTTAGTGTTAATTGACCGCCAGCCATAGCCGCCACAACAACTGTTAAAGAACCTGGTCGAATTGGGATTGTCGGAGTACGAAAGCTGACATGATGTGTTGGCAACAGATCAGTCGTCGTTGTTAAAGACTGCAGCGTAAGCAGGTTATCAACGTTTGGTGTCCAACTTTCCATTTCAAGTACACCGGTACCGTATTGAATGGTACCAGACTGCGTGCCGCTTCCAGTTGCGCTGTCAATATTGCGATACAGCAAGCCAGAACGATCAATAAAAGTGTCAGAGCCCAACTTATAACGCACTGAGCCAGACAGGATCTGCTCATCAAAACCCTGCGTTAAATCAAAGCTTAGCTTACTCGCCGTAACTGTTGTTGAATTTGCCCCTGAACCGGATGTGTCACGATATCTGACTTGAATGGCTGTAGGATCAAATGCTTTTAAGTTGATTACAGAGCCAACAACTTCTTTATTCTGAGGTAGATAAAATCCCATGATTACCCCGCTGTATAGTATGTAATAGGTGTATAGACAGTCTTGTAAGTCATTTTCTGCAGTACTGGAGTTACTTCACATGCACCAGTTGCATAAATGATGGTGCCTTGCACTGTGCCTGCGTTATCAACAAGATTTCCAGTAACACTGTCGATCGGCACATCACGCAAAACCAACGTACCCTCTACTGCAACGCCAACATCACGCGACAAAGGAATTTCAAGGCCAACAGAACTAGGCTGAATAGCTGAACCAGTGCCAATGGTGAACATAAGCTTATGATTCACATCAGGGGTTGCATTCTTGGTTTGTGATTTACCATCGCCGTAACTATATGAAATTGTGAAAACGGTGTTTTTCTGCGGTAGCTTATTTGGAATAATCCGACCTTTACCATTGTTAAAGGTCATATTACCAGTGGCATCACCTGCGAATTGACCAGCACTATTGGTTGTAGCGGTCTTTTCAACGCCTTCGAGCAACCAAGTCACCGTGGCACTAACAATACCATTGTGGAATAACTGGAAATCTAAACCTGCAGGTGCAACGGGTAAATTAGCACGGGCAAAAGTTGCAATCGGACTGCCCCATTGCAAGAGAATTGGTGTTCCCACATCAGGCAAAGCACCTGTCGTAAGCAACCAAGTGCCTGTTTGATAATTGATTGAACCACTGCCAATGGATTCAGTAGCAGCTACCAATCGCCCTGTTCCGTTGTCTTTTAAAGTATAAAACTTACCCTGTGACATAAACGAAATCGAAAGCGCAGCAGGTGCAGGAATCGGTGTTAATGTTCCAGTCCAGTTGGTACCTTGATTCGCTGCTGTCACAGGCAACGCATAAGATTCAAAAGGCTGAACAGGCGCTGATGCAGGTGTAAAAGCAATATTAATCGTTGTGGTACCAGTTCCAATTGCATTGGTCCAAACAATGTGGCCGGTTTGATAATCAATGGTACCAACTTGGGTACCGCTGACAGTCCGCAATGTGCCGCCGTTGTCTGTGATTGCCTGCCCAAACAAATTAAATGTCATTGAGCCAGGTAAAACACTTGAGCCGATGTATAAGCTCTGCGCATTATTCACAATAGTTGTGTATTGAACAGTGATCGTTCCTGAGTTACCTGCAATCAATGCTGGATTCTCACTGACTGCATTCAAATCTAATAACGGCGTTTCAGTTTGCGAAGATGGAATTAACTGCGAAAAGATTGAATCAACTTGAATCGAAAAACTACCCACTGCTGCATTATCAGCAAGACCTACACTCGCATAATACTTGCCCGCATCTGCAATGATCGTATCACGCACCACTGTTGCGGGTTTGGTGTTGTTGTACCATTGCACAGCTGATACACCGACAAAATCACGTGATAGCGCATCTTGAAAGCTATATGTAGCAATCTTTAGTTCAACATCTTTGTCATTTACACGAATGAATGATGAACGTGTCTCAACTTTGGTTAGTCGTACATATTGAGCAAATTCATTTACTGTACCTTCACTAGCAACAAGAACAATCGTATCGCCGACACTGTTTTCCGTTTCGTTGAGCGTCATACACACTTGAATTGACTTCATACCTGAATATGCAACATCAAGTAAAGATCCGACGGCCTGAGCACCTTTGGCCAAGTAGTTTTCAACGCGGTTTTGAGCTGAATCGCGGGTATCAGTATGTGAACGTGTACTGAATAGCAATGCAGAAACATTCGGGTCTTGTGGATTCTTCGATACAAAAACAGTTGAACCCATGAGCGATTCAGTATCGTTGTTATTAATCCCTGCAAAGATCTTACGCATCGAAACGCGGCCCATAGTTCTATCAAGTTCAGAAACATCAGGGAAAAGGTTGTTACTCTCCCCATCTACTACGACTTGACCAGAATACTTGCCGCCACCGTCCGCCGTATCAGTCAGGCGCTCAGACTTATATAAAACTAGATTGTTTGTTTCAACTGGCATCTGGCACCTCTAAGAATTTAATAGTGACTTGGTAATAATCGCTCTCTGAAACTGTTGGAATCCCTTTTGCTGGATCTGCTTCAATTGCGCCGTCTTGATGGTTGAAAATCACATTAAATTGGCGGGTATCATGGGGATACTCAAAAATCAGTGTGAATTGTTCACCTTGTAAAGCTGACCAATCCTGCAACTTAGATAAAACCGCTCGTTTAACCCACCCCATGCCTTCAGGTGGTGACAATGTAATTGGTCGGCCTGATTTCTTTTTACCTTCCTGAACAATCAAGGTACCGTCCACGGCGTAATCTTGGTTTTGTTCAATCGGCTTCCAAGCAAATTCATCAGACCATAAAAAACCGTCCTCTAGCGGGACGGTTTCATTGGTCAATTTACGTTTTAATTTCATGTTTACTCGTTCCCCCAAAAACCATATTTCTCTCTAAGAAACCAAAGCAACTCTCTATCTCTTCGGGTTCTAATTGAATGTGTAATATAAGAATTTAAGAAACTTTCAGTATCTTTCATTAACTCAAAGTATGGATCTTCAGGAGCTGAAATTAATGGCAAGACAATGTTGGTAGGGATTAGGTTTTCAAACATAGGTCTAAATAACTTTGCAAACTCTTCAATGTATTCATTAGGTACTCTATGCCCAATTTGAGCATATACCTCCCCCATTATTTCCTCCCATGCTTCTTCAATATTGTTTAACTCATTTGACTTTCGTGGGAAATTGATAATTTTAGTCATATTTAAACCTATGTTCTTTTCTTGGCTTGCTCTAATTCTCTGAAGAACCTCTCAGTGAAATCAGCATTCTGATCATCTGTATAAACATATGTAGAATCACTGCCATTTGTAAACTCGATTCGGACATTTTTCGATGAAGAGGTATCTATGTTTGGCATCTTAGGAGACTCAACGGACGGCGCTTGAATTGTTGGTGATTGAATCGAAGGTGATTTAGAACCGCCGCCTACCGCTACCCCATCTTTGCCATTCTGCTTGCGCTTCTGGCCTTCAAGAATCTTATTCATCCATTCAAGTGATTCATTCCGACCTGTTGTAGCATCGTATTGACCCTGCACAGTGCCGCCAGCCAATCCGCGACTCAACTGTTCCCACATCATTCGGCTTGCACGATCTGTATAGCTTTTTGCAAGACTTTCACTCATGCCCGTAGCAATTAGATTCTTATAAAAATCATTTGCCATTGATGAAATATCACTACCCATACCGTTCAAGCTTTTTTGAGTTTCTGCAGTTTGTGCTTTGCGTTCTGCATCAATCTTAGACATAGCAGCTTCCCACTCGTCTGCAGTGCTTTGCGCTTCTTCCCGCGCAACTCGGCCTAGATCTCTAAAGCCTTGGGCTGCTGAGTTTCTCGCCGTGTCGCCGACTCTAGCAACGGAATTGGATAATTCATCCATTGACTTAACAGAGGCTTTCCCTGTTTCGTCTACTTGAACTTGCAACCCTAGTGAAGCCGCTTTAGAGTTTGCTGTTGAGATTAGAGCTGCATTGCCACTGGCATAAGCTAGGTCAATCGTTTTCTGATAAGCCTTTTGCAGATCGGCTTGAGTAGCCTGCCCACTATTACGCACAACATCAAAATCAGATAATGCTTGCTTTGCTTGTAATGCAAGATTTTCTTTAGTTTGAATACCAAGGCGCTTAAAAGCTTGGGTGGCTTCATCAGTAGTTTCAGCCGCTTTAGCAGTTTGTAATTGCACTGCAAGCATGCCACTCTCAACTTGTCTAGTTGAGAACACCCCCTGTTCTTCATACTCTTTGAGTTTTGCTTTAGCTGCATCTATTTCGGCTGGTGATTTTGCAGTTTCCAAGAGCTTAACCCATGCAGCATAAACTGTATCGGACGCTTGCGTTCCTTTAACCCCCATCAGCTCAAGGCTATCAGTAAAATCATCAAGATTTTTGATTTTACCCGTAAATCCTTCTGATACTTTGTTAAGCAATACATCAAAGTCTAAACCAAGCGCAGCAACACCTTTTCGACCAGCAGCTAACCGCGAATCAAGGCTTTGAACCGCCGTTCCTGATTCATCCATTGCTTTAACAGTAGCTTTCCCAGCATTATCAAACTCAATTGCTAGACCCTGTGCCGCAATAGCTGTTTGCAAAGTTTTCTGAGTTGCTGCGTCTGCTGCTTTGATTGTTCCATCTGATGCCTTGAGCTGAGAATCAACCCATTCCTGAGCTAATTTGATTTTCTCATCAGATATTTTTTTACTTTCTGCCTGATAATCCTTTTCCTTCTTATCCAGTTCAGCCAAACCTTTTAAAGCTGCATCAATTGCACCCTGATCACCTGCTTTTCTCGCATCAAGCAATTGTTGCTGTAACTTAATACGCTCATCACTAATTGCTTTATAGTCAGTTACATGCTTTTGCTCTTGAGCTGTTAATTCATTTAGTGTTTTCAGGTTGTTTGCAACTAATTCAGCATTTTTCTCATCTTGAGTTAAGCTAATCTGGCGAATAGCTTCTACCCCTGCCGATTTAAAATCTAAAGCGGAGTCTGCAGAAATCTTATAATGCTTTTGAGCTTCTATACTCAGTTTCTCAAAATCTCTTTGAGCTTGGGCAGAAACTTCACCAAATGTTATTTTTGATACCCAATAACTAAATGCTGCAGCTGCATCATACGCTCCACCAGCAATTAGATGTATTCCAATGTTTATTGCTTTGAATCCGTCATTTAGGTATCCAAATGCTACATTTAAATATTGTAATGCTTTGGTAAATCCATTTGTATTATCAGTTGCAGTATCTACGCCACTAGAAAAATTAAAAACTTGAGCAAGTGCAGTATTAAGAATATCAATTGTTATTTCAAAAGTTGTGCCAACTATCGAACTAAGAGATTTAATTGCATCATAAGCAGATAACAGAGCTGTTTTAAGTGCTTCAATTGTTGCTGGATCAATCTTTTTAAGTTGATCACCAAACCATACAAATCCGTCACCAATATCATTTAAAAGAACTTCAACAATATCTAAATTATCAGCAAGCACTGAAAGCCAAGATGCAACTGTTGCAGACGCACCATTTGCTTGATCCATCTCACCAATAACTATCTGCCATGAAGTTGCAATCTTTTGTAGGGCATTCCCGATGGTGTTTGGCAATTCAGCATAAGAAGCCTCAATAGCAGCCTTTTGGCTTTCAAGTGCTTTTAGTACGCGCTCTGCACCTAATTCGCCGTTTTCGGCCATCTTGCGGAGTTCACCGGTAGTTACTCCCAACCCTTTGGCTAAGGCTTCGGCTAATCCGTACCCATTCTCCATCATGGAGTTAAATTCTTCACCACGAAGAACGCCGCCCTGCATGGCTTGAATGAATTGCTGAACTGCAGCTTCAGAACCTTGAACTGAGCCTCCACCAAGTTTAATGGCTTGAGTTACAGTCTTAGTTAGATCCAGTGCTTGTTGCTGAGTCATACCCATGTCTTTTGCAACTGTATTCAGCTTTGTGAAAAGCTCAGCAGTTGAATCTAGACTAGAGTTTGTTGTAAGTGCAATTTGATGAACACCAGCCATGGCTGTTGTGAAATTACCTGTATCTTTTGTTGATAACTGGATACGTGCTGAAAGGTTCGCATAACTATCAGCAGCCTCTGCAAGTTCCTTTACCCCTAAACCAACACCCAAAGCAGCCATAGCACCAACAAGGGCATTTACGGCGAATTTTGCGCCGTTAATTCCTTGGTCGAATCCTGTGGTATTGGCACGTAAATTAAGTAAAAAATCTAAACTATTTGAAGCCATCTCACTTTCCTTCAAGCATAAAAAACCTGCCATTGCAGACAGGTTCGTTTAAAGAGTATTAGTGTTGGTTGGGTATAATTTTGGTATTAAAAAAGCACCCTAAGGTGCTTTATTATCTTTAGCTCTAGAAAGGCAAAGTTCTCTCATTTTTGTAAACAAATCAGCGCCGCCAACTGAGTTAATTTCAAATGTTCTTGATTCATCTATCCCAGTGGTAATCCGAATCAAAACCCTTGAGCTACTTTCAACCTGTTGTAGGTGGTTATTATTCAGAACAAAAACACGATTAATGGATGTTAGAGTTGAGCTTCCACTCTCCATTGGTTTATCGTCAAACCTAATAGAGTATTCACCTTCAGCACCATCTTTATTAAAGTTTTTGGTTTTAATTGGCTTATCTGATGTAAAAACACCATTTAATCCACCATTTAAAGAACACCCAATCGTTATTCCTGCATCAACAGATTTCCCTGTATCCACATTAAGTGCCCGATTAAACAAGTAGAAATTTTTTTTATCCGTCATCTTATCTGTGTCTTCTTCCATAACCCAATTAGTATTAAGACTCTTTACGGGATCTGATTTTATTCCCTCATTAACAGGAGCCATAGTGCTTTTAGAGAAGAAAAGATACACTGCCAATAACAGCCCAACAAAAAACAGTAATGCTACTACAATTAAAATTATAGGATTATTCTTGTATTCTGCGCCACATGTTCGACAATTAACATCTTCGGACCGCATGGGCTTTTTGCATGATTTGCAATATTTTATCCCCATCTTTATCTCACTTATTGCTTAAATCAATTTTAAAAATAGCGCCGTTGCAAACTAAAACGGTATATACATGCATATCAAATTCATAAACGTATTCAGTTGCAGCGCATGATGATCGGCCATCACGATAAACGAAATATCGCGGTTTGGGTTTGCCCATTTTTCTTAACAAGTCGCTTTCACTATCGCCAACGCTTACCAACTCATATGATGAACGCATAGAGTTTGTATCGTACGCAAATGCACTGAAAGATAATAAAGCTGTTAAAACCCCTAATATTAAGTATTTCATTTTTTCAACCAATTGTTATTTATCGCACATAATTTATCAAATGGATGAAATGAAGTCATTAAAAACCACCCATTGAAAGGTCGCATTTTAAATACGACCCTTCAATTAGACAAAACCATAACGTTGTCACATAAGTGTTAATTGTGGTGATAATTCACTTTCAAGTTTATTCAATTCATTTTCAATTAAAGGTTTATCGTCCTGCCAATAACGCATATTACGCGCTGAACAACTCACTTGTTCTTTTCTTGTTTTATACTCAAGACACATTTTATTATATCTAGCCCACTTGGATTGAAAACTTTGGGTAAGTTGTAGAGCCATCCAATTAAAGGCTTCAATAAATTGCTCTTTGATTAAATCCGCTTTTTCACCTGTAAACCCCATCACCAAGAACATCCAACCATCTTTCGACATTCGATAAAACTTTCTTGGCTTTCCATTCTGTAACTCATTGTTTTCAAAACAAAGCTCAAAATTGAGCTTTCTAAAAGCGTCTGAACAACGTAATTTTTCAATATCCCTGATGACATTCTTATGTAATTTCCCAAATGCCTCTGCTACGGCGTAACTCGTAGTTTTTACTTCACCGTTATCCTGTGTGACAACAGCTCTTAAATTTAAAGTTGAAAGCATATTCATGATATTTACTCCGACCGTTCATTAAAGAAAAGCACTGGCAAGAAGATGCATGAACAGTCAAAATGACCATCTTCCTTTCAGTGATCAGCCTAGCCAGTGACTGCCTTTTGACAGGCATAAAAAAACCTCGCTTTGCTGCAAGGCTTATTCTTTCAGTTGAAAAAATGACTTTTTCTCCATTTTTCCTGTTTTGAAAACAACAAAACCTGCCGCTATGGACAGGTTCGTTTAAAAGATATGTTGTTTGGTTGTGTGAATTGCAGACATTAAAAAACCTCCATATGGAGGTTAATTTAAATTAAGCATGTAGAAGCTTTTCTGCACCTGCAGCTAAAAATGCAGATCTAGATTTAAACTGTCGATCTTTGCCAACTTTATCGTCAATTAAACGAATTAATCGACTTGGCAATGTGACATTGATTTTTTCAGCCTTACCTAGATAACGGCTTACATCAACATCCACAACAGCCCAAATAAAGCCCTTATATTCATCAGAATCAATATATTTATCCACTGATGAAGCTAAAGGAATATCTTCACCATCCTCAGCCAAAATTTCTAAATGCCCTGAAATTGCTTCTTTTACACTTTCTAAGGCTTCTTCAAATGTATCGCCTGCCCCATGACAACCTGCGATATCTGGAACAATGACACCAAAAGCTTCAGTATCAGATCCTCTTTCAATTGCAATCGGATATAACATCTCACTTACTCCAAGCCATTAGCTTTCTCAAATCGCCATATGCGTTTTGTTTTTAGGTTGGTATTACTAAAGTCGGAAAACAGCAGGTCAATTAAGACCTGCTTGTTTCAAAATGCTTTTAACAGTTCCGCTTGGTAAATCCTTTTTAGGATGTGGAACTGTAACCAGTCCCTTTTTAGTTGGGTGTTTGAAATGATGATGACTTCCTGTAACCCTAACTTGATACCAACCGTCTGTTTCAATCATCTTGATCAAATCCAGACTTTTCACACTACCACCTTCTTAACTTGATGATGCTATTATAACCCTAGAGTTATATTTATGCAATAACCCTAGAGTTATTTATTCATCCAATTGCTTAATATATTTATCCCACCCCTGTTGCTTCGCATTATTCGCAACCCGAGTTGCAATCGCATACGATTTTATTTGCTGACGTTCCAGTGCTTGGGCTTCTTTCAAGTAATGCATGAAAGCACCGTAAGTCATATTCATGATTTCATCATGGCGATGACCACTCTTGATCAGGTAAGAGAACGAATGAAACCAAGTGACCTCTTTTGATTCCTTTTTCGACCTGCTTTGTCTTTTATCTTTTTTGAAAAATGCTTCATTTACTTCAAGTATTTTTAAAACGAGCTCAGCAATGGCCTTGGTTTGCGCTGTATTCTCGATAAAAGCCTTTGGACTTAACGTTGTGGCTATTGAGCACAACCCCATGATATTGAGGATTTGTGGCTCAATTAACGGCGTGATTGTTTCTATTGAATAACTTTCCAAAGCATCTTTGATCTTAATTGCATAAACCGAGAAACGAGCCAAGTTCTTAACTTGAATCTGCTTCACTTCAATTTTCTGATCAATGAATGTGTGGGGCAATGATTCATTATTGGCAATAAAAAAGTCATTCATAGAAAAAATCCTAAATGTACAGGCACAAAAAAAGACGCTTAAGCGCCCCTGTGCCTGTAGTTGTTGGGTTTACGGCGTTGCTGGGATATTCACAAAGTGGCCATACAAGCCAAGCTTTGAATCGCTTGCCTTGGAAATATCAGATAGTGCTTGGCCTTGAATCTGGTATTGCCCAAGCTCTTCATGAATCAATGGAAAAGTCACCTCGGGTGATTTCTTGGTTCGCCATAACTTCATGGCAACTTTATTACCGTTCGCCGTATTCACTCCTTCAAAATACAACAGGTATTCTTGTTCTAAGTCTGATGCAATTGTTGTTTGAGTAACCGCACCAGATGTGTAGTCAATCTTTAACGGCATTGTAAGGCCAGCAACATCAGTGAACTTGATGGTTCCAAATACTGGATCAAGTACATATTTTGTTGGTGGTACTTCAACAGGTGTTCCTGTCGAGTCCTTAACAACAACAGCAGTCAAGTTATAAGCATCAAGCAAAATCACTTGATCAGCCACAACAGTTCCCAATGACTTACCTGTTACAGTTGCTGATGGGATTTCAAAGTTTTCACCAGAAAGAATATATTTAATATTCTCTTTGCTCGCTTCTTCAATCGTTCCAGAGAAAGTCACGCCAGTTGTTTGAACCATTGTGAAATCGGTTGTTCGTTTCCCTGTTGTACTCTCTTGATGCTCAAGAACATCTGCAGTAATTCCCACCTCGAATTCAGGCATATTGCCCAAATAGCGAAGCGCCCCAACAACTTCATTTACGATTGGGGCTAAATGGAATTTACCCTGTAGCGAGATATATTCAGTTGCCATCTGTTTTGGCCTCCGTTTTAGTAAGTTTTTTTGCTGTTTCGACTGGCTCAGGCACATGCTCTTTAATGTTGCCCTTGCCTAAATGCTCCAGAATCTCTGAATCAGATAAGCCAGCAACAAAATCACCTGGTACAAATCGACCAATAGGCTTTACCGCTTCATATAGCTTGGACATAAAGACCTCAAAAGTTATTAATTAATTGACACTCGAACAAATACGGCAACCACAATTTGCCCGCTGCCGACATATGTTGCACACCAGCATTTGCTCGCTTGAATTGTTTGAATCCTAAAGTTTGAGGATTAAAACCCTGCATACGCTTTAAAATTTCAATGATCATCGGACTAGCGGCTCTGCGAATCAGCGTTGTATCTTCAAGCTGTGAACCTGCTTCCTCAACGCAGAGCACAACAAGCCATTGCTGGTACACAACACTTGCTGAACCGTTGCCTGCTGACTCTCCCACGCGATCATCCACATAAATAATGCTGATAGACGGCGCAACAGCCGTACACTCAAGCATGTCATCAACGGAGAACGGCGTATAAATCGCTTGGATTGAGTCAATCCCCTGTAGTCGCTCTTTGATGATCATCTCTAATGCAAAATAGTTATCAGGCATTTTTTAAGAGCTCCTCCAAATAATCCTCAATCGCTATCAACATGTTTTGTGCATCATCTTCCGAAACACCAAAGATAGGACGTGCAGGAACAAAGATTGATTTGCGTTTTACCCAACCACCTGTTGGAGTTTTGAAAGTAAGATATGGCTTGCCTTTGGCTCTGATAGTTCCACCATAATGCATCAGCTTTGCATATAGAACATCAGTGAGAATTGAAACGCCGTTTTTATTAAGACGAGTACGGATCGAGTTTAGTAATCGGCCCGTATCTCTTAATGTTTGGCCTTTCTGTGCGATTGCCCGCCATGACTTCTGCCAAGGTCTGCCATCGGGTGCTACACCCCGCTTGAAGCGATCATGAACACCATCAAGCAGAATATCCCCCAGCTCGTCATATAGATCTTTATGATCGCCAGCTTTCGCCTCAACCTTACGCAGCCAATCCCGCAGCTTTTCTTCACCTTGAAAGTAAAAACCCTTTTTATCTGCCATGGTTGTCTCACTTGATGCTTGGCATCTGATTTAAAACATCATCACTAAAAACACCACCACGGTAAGTTGTGCCAATTGGCATAGTGGCAGGTGTTTTTGCTGCAGGTTTAACTTCTTCGGTTGTTGGATTTTTAACAAGTAAAACGTTTGTGCCTTTTGAAACGCCCTTTAGATAACTCATCGCATCTTCATAACGTCTTCGGACTTCTTCAGATGCTTTGCTTTTCCAAAGCAAGTAGCGAGCAATATCACATACAAAGATTTTTATATTATCGGGAGGATATTCAAGCGGGATTGCGTACTTTGCACCAATCCAGCCGTCAATGATTGAGCCTGCATCTGCTATGGCAGCTTCAACAGACTCATCCCCCATCAAATAACGCTCTAACTGTGATATTTCATTCAGGCTGTAACGCTTCACCATGTCATCATGTGTTGCGTACATAGACACCCGCCTTAGGTTGTTGTTTTAACCTTGATAAGCGCTTTTGGCTTCAACACGATTGGAAGTTGGTTTGCCTGAGTATGTAAATCAAAACCACGGTCAAATTTTTTCGTGTCTTGTTTTGCATAGTACGGTAATGCCTGAGTATTAACGGTTTCGTTAAAGTCAGCAGGTGCCAACGCTGTTACGAAAACATCTTGTGTACCACGTGGATAAGCTGCACCAGTTTTCAGCTCATGAACTGGTGTATTACCAATTTTCTGACGATTTACAACAAACTTGATACTGCCAAATTCAAAGCCTGAAGTATTGCTGCGACCTAATTTTTGCTCAGCTGCAGACCAGCCCAAGAAAACTTCTTTAACGTTTTTATGGTTTGTAAAAGCATCATAAAAGGCACGATCAACCTCAACCTCAATTGAAGAATACATTTCTTGGCCTAACGCATCTTCAATTGCATCAATAACGTCCTGGCATTTCGCTAATACATTGGTTGTTGCTGTGCCAAGATCAAAATCAATCTCGGTCCGTGTCACACCAAAATCGGCAAAATAATCGACAATAACAGAGCCATCAGCATCAAGAATAACGCCTTGTTTTGCTTTCATACGGCGGAAAGCAAGAGTCGCATCAATTTTATTTTTCATTAACTGAAGCTTATCAAGCACTTTTCCGCTTACTGTTTCCGCTGCAGTACTTCCAAATGCACGAATGCCAATCACATCAGCTGCATTCACCGTATCTTCAAGCGGCATGTGTGGAATCTTCCATGATTTAGCATGGCGCTTTCCACTTGTGTTTTTTGGCGGCACACCACCCCATTCTGTTGTTGGCACCAACGTTTGAGTTTCTTCATAAAACTCAACACCAAAAGAGTTTGTGGTACCAGGAATAACACGGAATAAATCTGTGTCAGTTGGCACGCCAATTCGTGTTGGTAGGTTTGTAATAGCTAATGATAGCTCTTCAGTTGAAAATTCTAATTCCATGCTTTAGCCCCTTTTAAGCTGCTCGAACTGGTGTAATGTGTAAAGCTTTTAAACTTGCTAAAGCTTCCGTTTTTTTGGCGTTAGACAAGCCAGATTTATAAATCAAACTACCTTCTACAAAACGTGCATCACGGGCAATCACAACCCCTTTCGCCGTCTGTCCAGCTGCAGTGATAATTTGCTCACCAATGAAGATTCCAACAGCGACCTCATCAGTCGCACCACCAAAAATTTGAACCTGACCATTAGCGTTGTAAGAAATGACTGTGCCATTTGATAAATCTTGGCTTGCAGCGATGACGGCGTTTTCACGACTCGGACGATGATTGCCATCTAATTCCCAAGCAATAACGCTTGTAATGATTGCTGCTGTTAAATTTACTGTTTTAACCATGTCAAGCTCCTTTACTTGCGGTTTTTAGCTTGGTCAACAAGGGAACCTGCGCCAAATTTGTTTTGTTGATCTTCACCTTCATTTTTGGCCTGATGACTGAACAGGTGTCCAGTATTAGAATTACCTAATGGCGGTGTTTTGGATGAGAATTGACGCAGCTGCTTAGCAGTAAAAGTAAATGTCGATTCATCCATTGCTGTATAAGCCGTTTTATCTTCAGCGCTGAATTGAACTTTTAATTCAGTTTCAAGTGCTGTGATATCGTCAGTTCGTTTTTTTGCTTCAAACTGTTTTAACTTGTTTAATGCGTCATCACGCTCTTGTTCTGCCTTCGCTTTGTCAGCTTGTGCTTGCTCTAACTCGGTCACGTTGGTGTCCTCTTTGGTTGAATTGGATTTTGCTGAAAACGCTTCAATTGTTGTTGAAGTATCAGCAGCAGTTGTGCAAATGGTGTATTCGTGAATTCGGACATTGCGGAACACATTCACTGGACCTTGAAAGGTTTGCCCATTCACTGTGACAGAGCGACCTGATGGCACCTGCTCAACACTTTCTGGATCTGCCCACCAAGACATCTGGAAAGGAAATTCTTCATCAGCATCACTGACAATCTCTTGAGCACGTTTATTGCTCAAAAAGTGCCCTGTAATCTTTACTGAATTATCAATAGTTGTTTCGGTTGCCACTCCAACGCGGAAGCCACCTATATGCTCTTCAATAAGTCCTGTTTTTGTCTTGAACTTGATGTTTTGTAAATCGATTACAACGCCTTCACGCCCCCAATATGAGTGGTTGTCAATTCGGCCACCGTTGTAAACTACTCCGATGAATTTTCGCCGTTTATCACCATCTTCAATTTTGGGAAGTTCAACATCAGAAAGCGCAAACTTGAACTTTGTTTGACTTGTTTCTTCTGCCACTTTTCTTTCTCCATAAAAAAACCGCCAAACGGCGGCTTAATTAATTAGTAAATGACTAATACAGACTGAATGCATTCTGATTTGCTATAAAATAGCGCACAGCTTGCTCTTTAGTTCGTTTCAGCACGAGTTGATCATCTGAGTTGCTAACGACTTCTAAACTCAAATCAGGGGCTAATAGTGAGCCATCTAGATTGCTGATTTTACTCAGATCGATTGCTACACCTTTTGCATCAAGAATGATGATTTGTTTGCCAACTTTCTCGGCTTCTCGAAATAGCGTTGGCGTTTTAATCCCGATGACATTACCTGCCTTCAGGTTTAAATCGTCAATTCCACGGATTGAACTACCGGTGAGTTTGTTCGCCGTGTTCTTAGCAAAACTAAAAAGTCGGTTAAAAGCCCCCATGATCTTGTCCCAAATGCTTTTTGCCACAGTACCTTGTTGATCTTTCTGAATCTCCGACTGTTTCAAGATGTTCGTCAAAGCATTTTCATTGTCATCTGATAAATCCAAAGTGATACGCAAGTCACTGGGGCGGATATTAGGATCTAATTTAATCGTTTTATCCACCATATCATCCAAAATACGGCGCTTTGCATCATCAAGCTCAGTAATATTCGTCTTGATTTGCTTGATAGCTTCCCCCTCAGTCATCGCCTCTCGACTCAGATTTTCAATTATCTTCTTTTCATCCTGAGTGTTAGCCAGGTTTGAATTCTTAGAATTTAGAATGTTTTTGGGATGCTGATCATAATTAGATGGCTGAAAGGACCAACCTGAATCAGGTTGAATGTTTGGCAATTCCTCATCTGGTGTTACACCTTTTGATTGAGCTTGCTTTTCTGTCAGCGCTCTTGTTGTGCATCGACAACGATAACCATTAGGCGGGTAATAAGTTTTCCAGAATGGATCATCTATATGCCTTATAACGCCGTCCAAAGCTAAATGGCTTGGCCTCACTCGACTATCATTGATAGCCATATACTCAAGGTATGGCCGTTTATCTTTATTGCGTTGCTGATGCAACCATTTGCCGTGGGCATATGCATTTTGAGCATTCGTTCTGAAAACATTGTCTAATTGTGCCTCAGATAAATTAATACCATCAGCCTCAACTAGATTCTGAAAGTCCAGAAATGTTCCACCAGTCTCAACAGTCTTATAGACGGCGTTTAGAACCGATTTAATTTGATCCAAACTCGCAAGCCCACTTACCGTTGATGCGTATTGCCTTGAGTTTAGGTCAAGCAAGTAATATTCAGCAGGCATAACGATATTACGGGATCTTGCATACACCAAAGCTTGTAAGAGGGTCATATTGTCCATTTAACGGCCCTCTTTTGAATGAACATATCCAAGAATATCAGCAGCAAATAAAGCTCGATCCATCAGTTCATTGAATTGAGTAGTATCAGCATCACCAGCCAAGGCAAACAACTTTTCTCGCAAATCCTCAATGCTCGTACTATTTGCAATCAGATCCTTGATAGTTGCATCTGAGAATAACTGCATTTTCTCGTCCGCCAATTCATCAAGCTCTTGCTGTTCTTGTGATATATCCTTAACACTTGCAGCAAAGCTAAACCGGCGATTTGGAATTGCCTTAAATTTCTGTTCTGGCTGCCCTTGTGGAGTCTCAGCAACATCGCCGTCCTGCAAACCATACTCGCGGTTAAAGTATTGTTGAGTTAGATTTGCACCAGCATTTTTCAGCTTTACATCTCGATCAGCTTGATCAGCATTGAGCTGCTTTGTTTTCTCCCCCAAATAGACCTCATGTTTAGGCCAGTCATTCAAAGAACACAATGCGTTCACAGTAGCTTGAAACGTTGGTGTAACCAGACGAACATCGGCATTGAGCTTATCCTTACGAACATTCTCATGTACCTGACCTAATGCACGACTCCCTGTGCCATCAGTTCCACTTGTCAGTGTTTGTCCAAGTACGACTTTCTGAATCTGGCGAATTAGGACATTATTGAAAGTCTCAAATGATGCTCCTGCGGTACCATTTGCACCCGCAGTTAAAACTACAACATCATCCTCCGCATCGATCGAAAGCACACTTTGAGCATGGGCGTTAAGCAATGCCTGATTCATATCATTTGTTTCAGAGTTTTTGCATTTTCCCAATAAAATTGGTGTGCCAAAACGCTCAAGAAACTTTGCCCAAAACTTAAAACCATTCTGCTTAAAGAAGTTTAGCCAATACAACGTAGCCAATAGTGCCTTGCCATATGGTTGCTCATAGGTTGCCTTGCGCCGTGTCAGAAAGAATTTAAGCTTTTGATCAACAACTATCTCTAGACCTGTGCCCTCTGGTCGATAAATCAAACGCCCATCATTCTTAGGTTCAAACCACTGCATAGGTTTTTCACCAATCCACTGAATACCTATGTGCCCTTCTGGCTTTAATTCGTAAACCGCCTCTTGAACCGAGTAACCAAAAAAAAGCGCATTAATTGCGCCTGTTGCTACTTCAGTGAACCACTCTTTAAGCTCTTGCATGAGCAATATCGCCTCAGGCGTATCACTCGGCTCAATGCGGAACGGCGTTGCAAGTAGCGCATCAATACGCGTTTCAACAGCCTGCGCAATCTCATCATCATCAAGCAAGATTTTAAGCCGATGCCGAGAAACGCCAGCCTTGCGAAGCACCTCATCTATATCGGGCTGTTTACCCAAGCTATAGAGCATTGACACGGCGTTTTGTTGAAATAAACTACCACCAGACAAAGCCTTTTTAGAAGCTTTGTCTTCTTTCTTAGACTTTGCCATTTTCTTACCTTTTAAAATGTTCGACTGCCTGCAGTTGCAGGTTTTTTCGGAGATCGACCTTTGATTAATGGTTGTATGCCATATCGAATGCCGTCCATGTGATGGTTATGCATATCCAGAATCTCTGGTAGCACATCCCCTGCACGGTTTACCTTGTATGAATAGAGCTTGAATTCTCTTGCTGTTTCTGGGCAATCTGGGTGAATAACAATCTTTTTGAACTTCTTCATGAAGGTTACGCCGTCTTCAACTGATCCAGCCCACTTTTCAGCACCTTCAATTTTAAAACCCTGCCGTTTCATATAACTAATCGTTTCAGGTCTTGAGCAATCTGCTCTAATTTTATGTGATCTTGAACCAGGCACCTCATCAAACAACATAGGTAAATGATCAATTTCACATCCGACTTGATGGGCTTCATTACGAATATAAAGTACATCGTCATGAATAAATATTCGGTTTAATGTCGTTGGATCTTGTGCAAATCCCCAGTCTGAGCCGTAATAAACATCAGTCCAATCCGATTGTGGCTCAAACTCATCAACCACATAACGACCTGAAAAGATAATTGCTTGGCTAAACTCAATATATGCACCATGCCAAACGTGTTCAAACATAGCCCAAGCATTTTGATCCCCTGCAGCTTGCATACGAATCGCACGTTTGCGGTCTTCTTCATATTCATCAATCAGGGTTTGGGGTGCAAAGGGGTTATTGTTGACGTTTACTTCAATGACAATCGCATTTTCAGGTGCAAATTCACCTCGCAAAAAATCATCAATAGGATCATCTTTTGACTCAGGGTTCCAAGTTGCCCATATCTGTGCACCTTCGGCACGCATGGTGGGTCTTAATAACCGTAAAGATTTTGCTGAAAGTCTATTGGCTTCCTCTACCCAAGCAACCTTAAATCCTTCCAAAGATTTAATAGAATCTGCTGTGTGGTCTTGCATACCTTGGAAAAGAATAACGCCGTCACCCCCCTTACGCTTGATCAGATCTCTCTGCACCTCGAATAAGTGCGAGACATTAAGGGCCTTAATTTTGTCTTCTATTAATTGCTTGCTTGAGTATTTAATTGATTTTTGAATTTCACGAATGCACACAGCGCGTAGATCTTTATCAACCACACACTCTTCGACAAGTTGTTCCGCTACAAAGTGCGATTTCCCTGAACCACGACCACCATGGGCACCTTTGTACCTTGCAGGCTTAAACCAAGGTTGTGCCCATCGTGGAGTTTTTATTAGCAATTCCACATGGCACCTCTTAGTCTACAAATTTTCTAACCACTGTGATTGTTAAGTCAGCTCCATCCTTTCCTGTATGTTCGACAGATTGCTTGTCACTATATTTTTTAGGATTCATACGAGATAGAACCCATTTACGGGTATCAATCCTTAATCTAGCTTTGGCAATCTCAGCGTTTTCAGGATCCACATTGTCTGAAATATCCAACATTTCTTCGAATATTGAATCTGCACGATCATCTGTTGCTCTCGCGTAGTTGTCACGAAACTCCGTATTTTCTCTTAACCATCGATAAACAGTGTTTCGACTTGGAAAGCCTTCTTTTTTGCAAATGCTGTTTAAACTCTCACCTTTTGCTAAAAGTGAGCATATATCGTCAGCCACTTCTACCAAATAGTCAGAAGGGCGACCTGTTTGTTTAGCCGCCATGGATTTACCTCATTAAAAAACCGCCACTTGGGCGGTTTTATTCATTTCTTAAGATTTTCTATTAGTTCATCAAACTCTATTTCACTGTCACAGTTGAGAGTTACCATCCCACCTCCAGTACCCTCACCAGTAGCCCCAAAATATACATAAACTTTTAATGCATTTTCATTAGACTTAAAGTAATTAATATTTGAGGTGTTGATAAAGTATTCATTATGCTGAACAAACATTATTCTTCCTATTTAATTGATTTAAGAAAAAATAATATATATCAGACTAATCTCTATTCCAATGCATATTTAAGATCATCAGGTACTGGCAGAGAAATACCGAGCTTTGCCAGTGCATAAGCCTCGATCTGCTGTAAATATTCAGTGTATTGCTTTGTATCCATCCGAGTTGTTGAAGTCTCACGAATAACACCATTTGCAATGGCCTCAAATTGCTCAGATTCGCTTTGTTTTAATACTGACAAGGCTAAACACATCTCAGCATATTGTTTGTCGTCACGCTTCAATATACTTATTAGAAACTTCTTCTTAAACTCAAAATGCAATTGATCTTTATCGTTACCTGTCTTTCTCTCAATCACAGAAAGCCATTTCCAATACAGAGAATTTTGCGCAAGGGAACGCTTTCTACATTCAGGTGTGATCGTCACAACCAAAGGCTTATTCTCAAAATTAGCCTGCGTGTAGTTGGTATGCAAAAACGACATTGTTTTAGTTATGTCTGAATGATCTTTGATGGTGAACACTGCTTGATTCATACCCACCTCTATAAAAACTAAATTTTAAAATAGAAAAAGCCGCCTTTTTGGCGGCTTTTATCTATCACATTAACCATTCTTAAAAATCCAAGAAACCTATGTGTTTACTCATCCAACTCAAGCGCTTTTGCTCATTAATTTTCTTTTCCTTTTTGCGTTGGTGCATGCCTAAACTATGGAAAGTGGCTTTCCCTTTTGACACCTTGTCATCCATATCAATTTCATTTAACTCATCAAATGCTTTACGTCTTGCGCTTACCTTACCTGTCCAGTAATTCCAAAGCGCATCATCACATTCATCCTGATATTTAATGATGGTCTCTTTTAATTCTGGCTTTACTTTATTTGGGCTGATAGTCATCATCCAACCAAACAGCTTTTTAAGTGGCAAGCAAATCATCACACGTTGTTTACCGTCTTGGGCAACTGTAGAGATTTCCTCTATGGTTGAAGCAAAGCGTTGTTTTAGCTTGGTATATTGCCCCATCCAGTCCAAGCCCATACCCTCTACAATGGGCCTCATTGGTACATATGGCTGACCGTTGTAATCAATAATACTTAAATTTGCATTATTGAAAGTAACTAAATTCTGATGATAAATAGGCGCTGTCATCATGTTCATAAGAGTTCCTCTTACTTGCTCATGTTCAAAGAAAAGAACTGGCAGGCACACTGAACATGAAAAGTATGCTTTTCGGGGATCAACCTAGCCAGTGGTTGCCTTTTTACAGGCATAAAAAAACCTGCCATTGCTGACAGGTTCGTTTAAAAAGTATTAGTGTTTGTTGGGTAAATTTAGGGGATCAAAACAGATCCTCTTTTTGTAAGTTAAGCATCCTCTCAGTCTTTTCTAGCATCTTTGCGAACCATTCTTTTGATTCTTCTCTACCCATCGTTTTGTATTGATCAAAATCACTATGGCAAGAATGGCACAACGGAATAGTGTATTTATCATCTGCTTTGATCCCCTTGCCTTTACCATGTTCGCCGAAGTTAGAGTGTGCTGCTTGGCTTGGCCCACCACCACACTTAATGCAAGGAAGCTTCCTGATAGCCTCTAGTCGCTTTGCATCACGCATACAGTTCGTTTCTAAGATTCTTTGCCCATAGTTTTAATTGAGCAATTTTCTTATCAATCATTAACATTTCGTCTCTGGTCATTAGGCCTCTGGATAGGTTTTGATATTTCTCTATCTCATCCTCATAACGCTTGAGGTTCTTTTTAGCTTCGATTGTGTCCATGTTCAACCCATTATTAATCTATATGCGCCATAAACAGCCAAACCAAGGATAGTAAGAATAGAACCTAAACACTTATACCCATGTATATCCGCATCACGATCAGCCTTTCTTATTCTTTCTCGCATTCTTTTTGAATAGTCATCCATTTCGATGCTCCAATAAAAAGCCCCACCGAAGCAGGGCATAAATCCTAAGCACCATTGACGTAATGCTTAGAAAAACAAAAGCTCCTCAAAAAAGAGGAGCTTAAAGAGGAAACTTTAGACAACAAAAAAGCCCACCTTTCGATGAGCTTTTAAAATAACGTTGGTAAAATTCCATAACATAGTTCTACCATATCACAAATTTAAACAAACATGGCAGCCAAGTCAATAGGTAAATGAATCAATTACTCCATCTAAGTAAGCAAGCCCTTTTGCAATCTCTGCACGAACATATGCACGGCTGACATTATGTGTATTGGCAATTGACTG
Organism: Acinetobacter gyllenbergii; assembly: GCF_001682515.1. Lineage (NCBI taxonomy): Bacteria > Pseudomonadati > Pseudomonadota > Gammaproteobacteria > Moraxellales > Moraxellaceae > Acinetobacter > Acinetobacter gyllenbergii. The sequence continues at coordinate 872,086 of NZ_KV575261.1, forward strand.
ATCTGACCACTCATTCTCATACTTGAGAATCAATAACCATCCTCGTTCTGACAAATACTCTCGTTTATCATTATGCATTTTTGCCAACAACTTACTTACCTCAACTCCTTCCACATCTGTTAAATCACATGGGATGGAAATGCGGCTAGCACGCAATCTAGTTTTGTCATTTTGGTCAATTAGTACAGCCAAAGGATTAGCTGATACGTTCATTTTTGTTGATCTAACCCACAGTCCATATTGTTCTAACCACTGATGAGCTGAACGTTTAGACCAATCCATAACTTTTGTGTTTACTGCCGCATTCATACCGTCACCTCAAATACATAAATATTTTTTAATTTCTTGTATTGCTTCGTCCGCCCCAAAGCAGACTTTGCATAAATAACCTTGCTCTTCTAATCGCTGCATCATCAATCTTTGACTTGGCTGCAACTTGCCTGCTTTTGATTTGAGTTCAATCCATAGGCCATGAATCAATCCATTTGGCACTAACAACTGAAGATCAGGCACACCAGCTTTCACACCCATCTTCTTAAACTTAGCCGCTTCAATTACGTTTCTTGATCCACCATTAGGGATATGAATCAAATAATCAGAAAGGCGACCATTCCCAAACTTCACATGATGAGCCCATGACATGAGAGTGATTTGCTCTTGATCTTCTGTAGGCACCTTGTGAACGCGTTTAGAGCGCGCCACAGGTTTTGATCTACTTCTTTGAGCCTCTTTGAATGTGGTCATTGGTCACCCCATCGCTTTCTTGATTTCGTGAATACAAAACTTCAATGCAAAAACTCTTTGATCATTACCGTTTTTAAGGTTCTGCTCTTTTGCCAATTCAAGTTGATTAACAAGCTGACTAGCTGAGTTTCTTAACTTGTCGTTTTCAATCTTTGAGTTATGTAATTCTTGAGCTAAGCGATCTACCTCTAAAATTGCTTGCTCTCTTGTTAGCTCTTGATCAGCAAAACAACTACCACCAGCATGGCAATAACCGTCTGCGCCACAGTAAGGGCTTCCGCCCTTACAGCGCATAACAGCATCAACCCATGTGTTGTGATTACTGCTAAGCAAGTCATGCTCACATGGGATCTTGATTGCTTTCATCCTTCCCCCTTGAGCGCTTGCTCTAACTCGTCAAACAGTTCAAATATGTCATCTTCTCGCCATAACTCTGTTTGTCTTAACATCGCTAATTTGATGTAAGCGCCATCCACCCGCTTTTGCAGCTCATCCACCTCGGTCTGGCGGTGTTGCCATGCATTTGCGTAAGCTTCCCACTTGGCATTAAAGGCTTCCACGTAGCTATGACACACATCTCTAGAGCCGTTTAATTCGTATCTTCCAAACTCGCCAAGCAATGCATTAAATTCAACATCAGTTCTGAATAAACCTATCCAGTATCTGTTTTTCTCAAAATCACTTCTCATCACTTCACCTTCTCATCAAACTTCTTGCAATTTGGGGATGTGTAATCTTCGGGATAGTCTAGGATTTCGCAGTCCTTCAAAAGAAACTTAGCTAATCTCAATTCATGCAGTGGCACACTCATATGTGCGTTGTATTTCTCGTCAACAATGTCAACATCACCATCCGAACAAAATGCTTTTACTTTCCAAACCTCTTTTTCTTCTGACCATACAAGAACACACTCATCGCCAACTTTTAGGTCTACCACAGGTAAGGCTTCGATCTCGGGAATATTGGCTGGGCACAAATCAGAGATAGCGTCCAATAAATTATCTATGCTCATTCTTTCGCTCCAGAATAAATTGCCTCGTAGTCTGCTATGGCTTGTTTTAGGCGCTCTACAGTTATCACAGAACCTGAAAGCTCAATGGTTTGGCAGTCCTTAGAGAACTCTAACATTTGCTTAGCACCAACTAGGTCATTACCAAACTGCTCAACTAGATCAACGCTCTCAACTAGGCGCTTGAGACTAGAAACATTCACAAGTAGATTGCTTGGCTTAAAACGAGTGGAGTATTTTTTGTCTTTCTCTCGATAACAAAGCTGTGCTTGCTCTGTGCCTATATAAACAGTTGGCGCACCCTCAACAACTTCCCTCGCCTTCTCAACACCGTGCTGCTGAATGAAATTGATCGCGTTCATTGGCTTTGCTCCTCACGATAGCTATTGAATATCGACTGACCCAAAACTGGATGAACGCAGTTTCTAAGAACTTGAACTGGACAGTGATTCCCCTTGTAATAAATAACTTCATCAAACTGCATTCCGAGCCAATCCATCATTTCTTTCTTACCCTGAAGGTTTGATTTATTAATAAACCCTTTTGGCTGCTTAACTTCTTCAGCATTAATATCGAAGCTTGCCCAAAACAAATGCCGTCCTACTTTTTTAGTCGGTTTAATTAAAGGCTCGTAATAAGGAACTACGTTTTCTACGACCCAATCACCTTTAAAGAAATGCTGTAAAAATGTGATCAACTCGTACAAACGAAAGTCAGGGTAATCAGCCACTTTATGGCGTGTTGCCTTCATCATTCGACTATGCTTTTGGCATGGCGGTGAGAACCAGGCAAAGTCAAAACTCTCATGGTTTTCTTTGAAGAACTGGTAAGCGTCCCCAACAATTACTTCATGAGTTGGATGAAGCTTTTGATAAACAGCAGCAATCTTTTCATTTTCTTCAATTGCAACTACCTCACAGTTATCCCAATGCATACTATTTCCACCAAGACCAGCAAAGGCGTTTAGTACTTTTAATTTCTTCATCGCCCTTCTCCGTCACTTGAGTCACGTTTAGTAATGGTTTTATTCATGCCGCAGATCCTTCTAATTCTTTTCGTGCTTTCATGATTCTTGTATAAACATCGAAGCTAAAACCACGCTTACCAGTCTTAATATGACTAAAAAGAGAAGCTGAGCATTTAGACAACATCCCCAATTCAGCCAATGACCCTTTATAGCTAACAAGCCAGTCAATTAATTCTTTCTTCACTTCTGGATCAATTTCTATCTTTTGCCTAGCAGCTCTTGTTTTAGAAACTCTGTGAGTTTTAACCACTGGCTTTAACGGTTTGTCCTCTTCTCTTGGCTCCAACTCAAAGAACGGAAGCTCTTTGATTAATGGATGCTCCAATCCATGCTCTAATGCACACTTAACTTCTTTTGCCGTGCATAACTCATAGTCTGGTCTGCCTTTGCGCTCAGCTAATAGTTTTAGTGCTTGTCGTACTTGGGTTAGATTTGGAACCATACGATTCTCAACCCAATCCACAGTTTGATTATCTAGAGGATGTTTCATACCGCTTCTCCAAATAGATCAGGCTGCATGTCTTTCTCGGTACCTGCTTGAGTAATGCGTTCTTGCGCTATGTCAAAGTACTTTTTCTCTTGCTCAATCCCAATGAATGAACGGCCCGTGTTTACACAAGCAACGCCAGTGGTACCACTTCCCATTGTGTTGTCGAGTACTGTTTCACCTTCATTTGTGTATGTACGAATCAAGTACTCACAAAGAGCTACAGGCTTTTGTGTCGGATGGAAGTTTGATTTCTGCTTATCACTGCTGAACAATTGAACTGATCGCGGGTAACGCTCTGTTGAATCGTATGCTTTGATGTTTACTTGTTTTCCATAGTGCTCTGAACCAATGTCTTTGCGCTTCGCTGTCTTTCGTTCATGCCCAAACGTTTTGATTGGATTGAACGTCGGCTTTGACTTGTAAAACACGAGGATGTTTTCATGCGCACGCAATGGTTGGAAATGTGCATTAAAGAATCCAGTAGCTGCAGGCTTTTCCCAAATCCACTCATAGCGAAATAGTTTTAGGTTTGATGTCGCAAGTACTGCTGCGAATGGTTGAGCTGCAAACAAAACAATTGCGCCATTCTCTTTAATTACTCGCTCGTACTGTTCCCAAAGTGGCTCGGATGGAATAACCGCGTCCCAACTGCAGCAAGTGGTACCGTATGGCAAATCACAAAGAATCATATCCACGGTACCCGTTTCAATTTGCTTCATACGCTCGAGGCAATCGCCTAACATGAGGTTATGTTTCACGCTGCACCTCCAACGCTATCTGCATGCAATTGAGCAACTGCATCTTGATCAAGATTTGAGAATTGGCAGTATTTCAACTGAGAATGCATGTATGCAGTTCCAATCTCTCCATGACGGTTTTTACCTATAACGGCTTCAGCAATGCCTTTGTATTTCGAATCCTTGTTGTAGACTTCATCGCGGTACAAGAAGATGATCTGGTCCGCGTCTTGCTCAATGGCACCTGATTCACGTAGATCCGACATGATTGGGCGTTTGTTAGGGCGTTTCTCAAGCTCACGGTTCAACTGAGATAAAAGGACCACAACACAATCAAACTCTTTAGCCATCGCTTTGAGCTCACCAGTGAAGTAAGCAATCTTTAAATCTTCACGAGCGAATTGCTTTGTGGTTTTCATGATCTGAAGGTAATCAATAAACACTGCACCCAATGACCCATATTTGTGCTTCATCTTGCGCATAGATTCGCGTACATTGGCGATTGAAGGTCTTGAGGTATCATTGATCTCCATTGGGACTTTATGAAGCAATGCGACCGCTTGTGTGTAGTTTGAGAATTCTTCTTTTGAGACCAAGTGTGGCGTGTTGCGAATCAAACCAATATCAGCAGGTCCAATCGCACAACACAAACGCATCGCAATCTGATCCTTCGGCATTTCACCTGACATGATGAGTGCTGGCTTTTGTTGATAGATCGAAACGTGGCTTGCAATCGTTTGGAGTAAAGTTGTTTTACCCATTGCAGGACGCGCAGCCAAAATAACAAGGCTTCCTGGCACGACATCACCAAGCTTTTGGTCCAACTCATAGATTCCAGTTTGAATCCCTTTGATCAATGGTTTTCCCATTACTGCGGCTTCCATTTTCTCTTTGAGGTAGCCAAAAGTTTGAGATGCAGCATCATGGATATGGACCAATGATTCGGTCTCTGCTTCAGTGTTGATCTCAGCAAATGAGGTCTGAGCATTGAGAACCAAGTCACCACGACTGACAGTCAAGTTGCGAGCCTTGCGCAATACATCCAGAGCTTCCAACTCAACCTTGCGGCAAACTGTTAGGTCTTTCAGTTTCTCTGTGTATGACGCTAGGTTGTAAAAACTAGAAGGTGCATCACCCATAAGTTTCATCAAGTACTGCTCACCACCTGCTTGCTCAGACTGGTTGTGGCTTTCAAGGTACTCATGGACCAATACAGCGTCATATGGCGAATTTTTAGAATCCAAGTCTGCAATTGCTTTGAAGATGGTTTTGTGGCGTGAAGCAAAGAAATCTTCCTCACCCAACTTGCTTTCAACCTGAGCATAAGAACCTGCCACAGTCATAAGAGTTGCCAGTACAGCTTGCTCAATTTGAAGGTTTTTGATTTCAGAGATAATCATTGGTTACCTCCTAAAAAACCTTTTGGCTTACTTCCAGACAAATCGATTAATTGTGTTGTCACAACTGGAGTACTAGAATCAACACCTTTGAGTTGATCAATTAAGTGTTTGATTGATTCATCATTCCAACATTCTTGATTTAACCAAGTAGATGGATTTTTCTTGAATCTCTGTTGTGAATCACAGAATTGGATATACGCTTTGTAAGCAACAATCAGGTCGTCAACAGAAACTAATTTGATAGCTTTTTTGAATGCAGTAGCTGCTGCTTTTTTTGCATCCTTGTTTGGAACTTCAGACCAGAACTTTTCAAACGAATCGCTATAAGAATTATGTTTGTATTCTTCTGTTGTATTCTTCTGTAAACATTCCGCCATTTTGGCAGATTCGATTCCGCCATTTTGGCGTGATCGATGTTGCACTTTTGGCGGTATCGATTCCGCCATTTTGGCGGTATCTGGTGCATAAAGGTTTGAGCTATATTTAGCATCAATATTTGCTAATTCTTCATAGTTAAGAGTGAAGTAATTAGTTTTGTTCCATTTGTTGGAATTTAGCTGATCAACAACAATCAAATTACGCTTTTTTAGGTCCGAAATAATTCGCTCTAAAGTGCGTTTTGAGATTGTATTTTTGACCATCTCCAAACACTGAGTGATGTTGTTATACACCCAGTTTTTTCCATCGAACTGGTGTTGAGAAACACCAACCCAAAAATGAAGCTGTTGTAGAAATACAGTTGCCTCAATACTGCCTAACTCAATTGCTAGAGTTGGAGAGAATTGCAAAGGCTGCTCACTGATAAGGAGTCGAGACATCTCATCCTCCCCATTGTTTGAGCATTGCTTGGATTGCTCTATCTGGTGTGAATTTGATTGATTCAACATAAGACTTACACACCTTACAAGATGCAGGATTCACACAATTTGCATCGTGCTTTCCTGTATTCGACTGCTGTGTTATATTTACTTTGTTCATACAGGTAACCTCTGTTTGAATGTGAGCCTTAGCTATTTGCCGTAGCTGAGGCTTTTTTGTTGGTGATTGAAATTCCATTTAATGAACACAAGCGGATAATTCCTGCCCCTGTGCTGTACTTTGCGTCCTGTGTCTTTCCCGTTTTTAAGTAGTGAATTGTTGGTTGTGTTGTTTCAACATGATCCGCAATACTCTCTTCGGTATAACCACGTTCATCAATTAAGCGTGTAATTAGCTCTGCCCAATCTGGTTTATCCATGATTAATCCTATGAACCATAAGTTTTCTTATAATATATAACTTGACTTATAAAAGATCAATAATTTATTTTATAAAGATAGTTGGTAAATTATAAGGGTATTTATAAATTCAATGAGTCTATTCATGGTTGGCTTAACAGTTGGAGATCGCGTCCGTCATTGCAGGAAGTTAAAGCGGTGGTCGCAGGAAAGATTGGCTAAAGAAGCTCAAGTAACACAAGCTACTATTTCACATGTTGAAAACAACAGCAGTGATCAGTCAAAGTACCTGCCTCAAATCGCTAAAGCTCTCGATGTATCAAGTGAATTCTTGCTGAGCGGTCAAGAATACATAGATAAACAAAAAGGGTCGCTTGAAGACTTTGTCATTATTGGCGGAGACAAAGCTGGAGAAACACCCTCTAAAGAGGAGTATGTTTTGATCCCGAAATTTGATGTAGCTGGTTCTTGTGGATCTGGCTCTATCATTGATCACGTGGATGTTAGAGGTGGTTTGGTTTTCAGTGAAGATTGGATTGTTTCACAAAGACTAAATAAAGAAAAATTGGTAGTTATTCATGCAATTGGGGATAGCATGTACCCTACCATTGAAGATGGTCAAGTATTACTAATAGATACCTCTGATACATCGCCAAGAAGCTCTAAAATTTACTTTATGTGCATTGATAATGAATACTTTATAAAACGGTTAGTTAATATGATTACTCATTGGGTAATTAGATCTGATAATCCTGATAAGAATGATCATCCAGACATTGAAATCAGTACAGAAACAATGAATAACCTTCGTATTGAAGGCCGTGTAGTTTGGAAAGGTGGTTTGCTTTAAAAGCTAGCCACAAAATAAGAAGCACCTTCGGGTGCTTTTTTATTGCCTAAAATATATTTTATAAATTTATTTATATTATTATAAGTTTCCTTATTGACCATAATTATAATCTGTCTTATATTTATCTCATACAGACATTAAAAAGCTCCGAACAATCTTGCAGGATGCGGAGCTTTCTCTCAAAGAGGATTTAAGTATGAACATAAAAACGAACGTAGTCAAACTGGCAGTAGGTGCGAGCGTAGTAAGCGCTGCAATTGCTGCTTATGCATTTAGCCCCGCGAAAGAACAACAAGATATTAAGCCAGTAGTAGAACCAGTCTATGTAATGGCTCCTTTCACCTTCATTGAATTCGAGAAGAAAGATCAGGCCATTTTCGAAACTTCTAACAAGGAATTCACTTTAGAAGTTGACTTTGTATCTGATGAATACCGTGACAGCTATGGCGTTCAAGGTGGTTCATTCGATGCAGCAGAAGTAAAAGAAATCAAAGACATCCACGTCTACAACGAAGATGGCGAAGTGCTAAACGCCTATGTTGATCGTCTTGATGTGCAAGAGATTGTTAATTCCATCGAACAAGAATTGAGAAAGCCTTAAGGCTTCGGAGAAGAAGAATGAACTGGATTAGTGTTGAAGATCAGATGCCAGCTTATAGCACCCCTGTTCTAGTGTTGTGCTCAAAAGCTCCATACAAAGTTGATGGTTTAAAAATCACAGTCGCAAGTTATGTAAGCAAGGAAGAACTTGAGCAAACCATGGAGGATTATGACGATCGTGATGAAGATTGGTATGCAGAAGTATCTCTATTCAATAGCGACTATGGATCTTGGTTGATGGATGAAACTGTCACCCACTGGATGCCACTCCCTGCACCACCAAAAGGAGACACCCCATGATCGACCACCAAAAATCAATCAAAGCCTTAATGGTTGTGTTCTACATGGCATTTTTCGCCTTCTTATATGTGCTTTATGCGCACATCTGCCCTGCGATTTGGAGTGTGTGAGATGAATAACTACAAAATCAAAGTGAATGATGAGGCTGAGAGTAAAGAGGCTCAGGAGTTGTTTTTTGAGCTTGGTTTCCAGTGGTACAAAGAGGATAAGGGTGTTTTTTGGGAAACAACTTCAGGTTTCATATTTGCCAATGGGAACACTAAGATTTTAATGGGCGGTGTTTTTATGGATGCGGATGCCTATGCGCCAGTTACTCTCCCTCAGCTTCGAGACCTTGTTGTTTTGCATCGGAATGATCCTAAAGATGGAAATTACAGCTTATTTATATCTGATAGCCAAGGTGAATTGAATCTGTATAAAACGGCAGATGATGTTTTCTATGTGTTCAGTCGCCAATTGAAAGGATGGGATAAGAGTCGAGCTGTAGGCATTAATACTGAAGGGTTAAAAGCAATCCCTGTGACTCTTGAGCCAGTTGAACAAGGCCTGATTAGTGGGGCTGATGCGTTAAGAGCTTTGGCGGATGGTCAACTAGTTCAATGGATGATTGGTGACGTATTTCAGGATGTGACTGATGAATGGAAAATTCGCGCGTTTAGTCACCCTTCTTTTAAATTCCGCCTCAAACCCCGCACCATAAAGCTTGAGCTAGAGATTCCTGCGCCTTTTGAGCCGAAAGTGGGTGAGCAGTATTGGTTCTTAAGCCCTCGAATTGAGTGTGGCTATGACTGGACTAGAGGAATTGATGACAATCAATCCCTATTCATTTCAAGCTTTGGATGTTGGCGCACCGAAGAAGAAATCAAGCAAGTTGTTACAGCGCTGAGGGGGATTAAGGGATGAACGCTCAAGTCAACTTAGAAAGCATTGAATTGGCAAAGTTAAATGCGGAAGTGATTGTTTTAGCTCACAGCATTATAGCTTTGACAGCAGTAGCTGAGGATGTGATTGCGACGATTGATCAAGGATCTTTTCAGGTGATCTATTTAGGCCGAGGTTCAGAGATATTTGGTTTAGGTCTATCTGATGCATTCAAAACAATTGATCGCATCAACTATGCAAAAAGCTTAATCAGAGATTTCACAAAAATCAAAACTGACATTGAACAGAATTATTAGGAGAAGCCCATGTTTTATACAGTTAGACAAAATAACTCTGGTGGGTATTTCATCCAAAACGAAATGGTAGATGAATACCTCTGTGTGGAAGCCAATTCAATTAAAGAAGCAGAAAAGAGAATTGAAGAAATCACTGAGGATTATTCTGATTTTTGCCCTTGTTGTGGTGTCCGTTGGAGTACTTGGTTCAGTGACGATGATGGGAAGGCCTTTCCTCATGATGGGTATGGCGATGCATTTATAGATGGACAGACTTACATCAGTTCAAGAAAAGGTGCAGCAAAAATTCATTATTTAGATGGTCGTGTTGAAACCATTGAAATGTTTAAAAATTAGGAGAAGGTTATGAATGCGCCAGTACAACACGTAGGACAGAATCCATTTGCGGTATCAGCCCCTACTACTCATGCAATGTCGACTGTTCAAGCAGATAGTCAGCGTGCGATTGCAGAAGTTCAGGCTGCTTTAGTTATTGCAAAACAGTTCCCACGCAATCCGATTGAAGCTTACGACAAAATCATGAATGCATGTCAGCGTTCTGGCTTGGCCCAATCTGCTGTTTATTCTTATGCCCGTGGTGGCAGCTCAGTTACAGGACCTTCTATTCGTCTGGCTGAAATGCTTGCTCAAAACTGGGGGAATATTCAGTACGGTATTCGGGAACTATCTTCGGAAAATGGTGAATCTACTGTTGAGGCATTTGCTTGGGATGTAGAAACAAATACACGTCAAACCAAAGTGTTCCAAGTGCCACATATGCGTTACACCCGCAGTGGATCTAAAAAGCTTTCTGATCCACGTGATATTTACGAGTTGGTAGCGAACAACGGTGCACGCCGACTTCGGGCATGTATCTTGGGTGTCATTCCAGGTGATGTTATTGATGATGCAGTTGCTCAATGTGAAAGAACAATTCATGCGAGTGCTGATACTTCACCAGAAGCAGTACAGAAGTTGGTACAAGCTTTTGAACAGTTCAGTGTAAGCAAAAAGGATATTGAGGATTATATCCAACGTCGTCTAGAAGCTATCACCGCTGCCAACATTGTGTCCTTACGCAAGATTTTCACAAGTCTACGTGATGGCATGAGCACACCTAAAGACTGGTTTAAAAATGCAGTTTCTAAAGAAGTTGGTGAAGTTGAAGTGCAAAAGCCTACTGTTTCAGAGCAGGACTTTCCTTCTCTAATTGAGCAGCTAAAAGCAGATGCAATCTCAAAGGACTACGTTCTGGAAGGTTATGCGCTTACTGATGCTCAAAAAGCGGAGGTAAATGCAGTATGAAATTATTCAGATGCTCAAGCCTATCTAAGTTAATGGGCGATGCTCAAAGCATTGCTCAGGAGCTTAGAACAGAAGAAATTGATGCTCTTATTAAAAAGCGCAAGCGTTCAGACAGTGAAAACGAAATGATTGAACAACTTAAGGTCCAATCTCTATCGGATACAGCAAAGTCCGAAATCAGAACAATCGTTAAAGAAGACTTAACCACGTTCAAGTATTTTAAGGGTAACCAGTACACAGCTAAAGGGAATGCTCTAGAAGATATTGCAATTGATCTGTCTGGAAAGGTTCGCTTTAAACAGTATGCAAAGCATCAAGGTCGCTGGGAAAACAATTTAATCACTGGTGAGTGCGACATCCTTGATTCAAATAATGATTTGATCATCGACACGAAATGCACTTGGGATATTGGCACCCACCCTTTCTTCCAAGATGAAGCACAAGAAAAGGCTAAAAAGTCTGGATATGACTGGCAGATGCAGGGCTATATGTGGTTGTACGGTTGCCAAGCTGCCGAGGTTGATTTCTGGCTATTCCCTTGCCCTGTAGAACTCACAAGCGATTGGGATGACAAAGAACAATTGATTGATCTTGTTGAGCAGATTGATTTACGAGAGCGTCTTACAACTGTTCGATATGAGCGCGACGAATCAATGATTCAAAAGATCAAAGACAAAATTCCACACGCTCAAGAGTATTACTCAAAACTATATCAAGAGCGTATTAAAGCGAAGGTAACCCCATGAAAGAACTCACTTTAGGTTTATCAATCTTGCTCGATTTAGCAGTTGGGCTTTTATTAATTGCGGTGTTGGGAGTGTGGTGATGAGTAAAGAAAAGCCAACATTGGCAGAAAAGCAGGTGTTTTGGACTGAACAATTGCCATTATTCAAAGAGGCATATTGGCTGCCTGAGCATTTTGAACTGCTTAAGTTCGATATGGAGGCAGGTAACTTTGTTGTTCGTGATGATATAGATCCAGATTTTAAAGGTGATGCTGACGATTTATATCATCGTATTAATACAGGCTGGTCAATGTGGAAACGCGCTATCAATCACATGCAGAAAAAGCTTGAAGGCTGCGTGGTGGTGCCAAAGAATCAAATTGAAACTTGGTGGCAAGATGCAGAAGAACCTGAAAACTTTGCAACAACAATTGAATCCATCCCTGCCATTGGTGAGAGCCTAGGTGATAAGGAAATAATGGAAATTGAAGAACATCATACAATTCATTTGCCTTCAAATCGGGTCTACGGAACTTGGGTTGAACAAGATGGCGAACGGTCTTTTGTAGTTGGCTCACTAGAAGAATGTCGTGCAGTTGTAGAAGCAAAAGCGGATGCGGAGGGGTGAATGGCTAAATATATTACTTCTGACCAAGTATGTGAGATGTTCTGCATTACCAAGGTTACGCTCTGGCGCTGGGAGGTTAAAACACAATGGGGCATTCCTTTCCCTGCTCCTACTTTCCCTTCTGTTGGTGGTGCACCTAAACGATATCTGTTATCGGATGTGCACAAATGGGAAAGACAATGTATTGGAAAGAAAGCGGCTGCATGAGCCGCTTTTTTACCCCTTCAGTCTTTGTAATTTCTCAATCCATTTTTCATAGACCTCTGCCTGTTCAAGTACATACCCATATAAGTCATATACTTCTTGGTTGTTTGGCAAAACATGCCCAATCATAATCTCGTGAATATCCCTGTTTTTTGAAAATGCACTAAAGTTTGTTCGTGCTGTTCTGCGTAGGTCGTGAAGCGACCAATGTTCCATGGTTTCTTTTTTGAATCGCTTCACCCAGCCAATGACACTATTCGGCAATGCTGTAGATGCTGGATCAGTTAGATACTCATCAATATTTTTGCCATTGCTGAATAAATACTTACCCTCGCTTAACTCCATAGCCTCTCTTATCAAATCCTCCATATAAGGCAAAATAGGACGTATCAGCGTCTTGTCGTTCTTGTATCCTGTTTTATGGTTTGACGGTGGGACCTTCCAAATTTTACGCTTCAAATCGAAGTGTTTCTTTTCTGCCCTTCTTAGTTCGCCATTACGACAAGCAAAGATCAAACATAGTTCTAAAAAGATTTTATTTTTAGTTGTTAATCTCGACCATTTTAAGCATTCATAGAAAACTATAATTTCATCGTCAGTTAAAACGCGCTTTGTTGGTATCGATGTAATATTAAGATCAGTTTTCGGGTAAACATCAGCAAGAATATTGGTTTGAATATATTTACGCTTAGCAGCCCATTTCAGCATTTGTTTAGTATTTGATAAAAGGTTTTTTGCTGTGCCGGGTATACGCCCTGCTAATTCCTCAAAAATCCCCAGCCAATCGCTTATATCAATTCGGTCTATAGGGTGATTACCTAGCTTATTAAATAGATGATTCTCAAACATGCGCTTAATGCTTTCATGTTCTTTTTTATTTTTAGAGCAATATGATTCATACCACATTAAAAAAACTTCTTTGAATGTGACAGGGTTTATATTCTTTTCTTTCTCGACCAGTAGTTCAAGTTTTGGATTTTTATTTTGATCTAACAGGCCACGAAGCCGTGTAGCTTCCAAACGTGCATCTTTAAGGCTTAAGTGGGGGTAGGTGCCAAGATCAACCCTTTCTTGCTTATTATTGAATCTGTAGCGCAACTGGAAGACAATCTTACCCTTTGGTGATATTCTTACACTCATAGAGTCACGGTCGGCAACAACTTCAACCGCTTCTCGCTCTTTACCATTATTTGCTTTTAGCCAAGCTTCAGATAATGCCATTTCAAACTCTAAAAATAATATGTACACAAAACTGATTTAAAAATCAGAATAAGCCATTATGTACACGAATATGTACACAAATGGCATGAAATAGAGTGTTGTATTATGAAATGGTTGGTAATGGTGAAACAAGCTGAGAATTGAAGTTTATATGTTTTTTGTGAAATGGTATGTAATAAAGTTAAATTGATCTTTATTCATACTGATATTTATGCTAAAACTGCAGTTAAGTGACAAAAAATCACATAAATGGCATTTTTAGGCGTTCTAATGAAAATTATACCAGAACAAACGACCACCAGTCTGATTCATTCGAGTGATCAAGGTCTTAAACTTGATGTTGGTGCTTTTTGCTTTTTTTTACTTGGTATGTTTTTAGCAGCACTCATGTTTCATCGAATTGGCTTTTTTTAAACTTTTTGACCACTACCCTATTCGCAAATAAAAGCCCTCAATGTTGAGGGCTTTTATTTTCTCGACACCTTATGGCTTAACCATGACGTTTCGCAAATTCATCCATAAAGTTCACCAATGCTTGCACACCTTGCAACGGTACAGCATTATAAATACTCGCACGCATTCCGCCCACTGAACGGTGGCCTGCCAAGTTCAATAAGTGATGTTGTTCAGCTTCTTGTAAGAAGGTCTTTTCAAGTGCCTCATCCGCTAATGTAAAAGGTACATTCATCATTGAACGGTTTGGAATGGCAATTGGGTTATTATAGAAATCGCTAGAATCAATATAACCATACAGTAGTTTGGCTTTCTCTTGGTTCACTTTATAGATCGCATCTACCCCACCCTGCTCAAGCAACCATTCAAACACAAGACCAGATAAATACCATGCGTAGGTTGCAGGTGTATTCACCATTGAACCATTTTTAGCTTGATCCGCATATTTTAAGATACTTGGAATTTCAGGTTTCGCTTGATCTAATAAATCATCACGAATAATGACAATCGTTAAACCCGCTGGGCCAATATTCTTTTGCGCACCCGCATAAATCAATCCAAATTTGCTGACGTCCAATGGCGCAGACAAAATACTAGATGAATAATCACAAACCAACGGCGCATTCACCTCTGGAATCGCAGCAAATTGCAAACCACCAATGGTCTCGTTATCCGCATAATGCACATAAGCAGCATCGTTTGAAAGGTTCCATGCACTTTGCTCAGTAATCGCATGTTTACCATCAATGAGCGTACCTGCTTCAACGATATTGATATCGCCGTAACGCTTGGCTTCTTTGAGTGCTTTCTCAGACCAAATACCCGTATGGATATAATCTGCCTTATTATTCTTGCCAAGCAGATTTAATGGAATTGCTGAAAATTGTAGGGATGCGCCACCTTGTAAAAACAAGACTTTATAGTTTTCAGGAATATTCATGAGCTTACGTAAATCAGCTTCAGCCTTCTCTGCCACAGCAACATAGTCATTGCTACGATGACTCATTTCCATGATCGATAGACCTTTGCCCTGCCAATTCAACAATTCTTGTTGAGCTTTTTCTAAAACGGCAGTAGGTAATGCAGCAGGACCAGCGCAGAAATTATAAGCACGCATGAGTTTTTCCCTTGTTAAAGTGGAACAAATTGGAATGGGAATTTAACCATAGATTGGCGAAGCTTGCAGCAGCTTATCGCGTAAATATTTCAATTTAACCAAGAAAATGATATTAATTTTTCAATCCTATTGGATGTATAAATGATATTTTAGGCCAAGGTTCAATAGTCGATTAAAACAGCTCATTTTCGTCTTTTTTTCAAAGATTTATTTAGATTAAAAACTCTACTTTTTACAATTTCACTACACCAAAAGTGGAGATATAACTATTTAATTAAAAACATATTATTTTAATTTTACAAAAAGAATTTAGACTTAGTCAGGATATTATTAAATTGCGACATAACCAAATGTTGAAACGACATGATCGACCGAGTTTTAAGGTCCAGCACTTTCCTAAAATGTTAAGCTTGAGTATAGGCTTAATCAGCTGCGCCCTATTTTCTACGGCTGTATTTGCACAAACATTGAGTTATAGCGAAGCTGAACAATATGTTGTGGAAAATGCCTATTCGACACAAGCCCAACAAGCCTTGCAACAGGCCTCACAACTTGAAATGGAAGCTGTAAAACATCTCGGCTTACCCCGCATTGATTTAAATGCCCGTGCCTATTCATTTCATAGTGAAACCAGCGTACCCCTAGAATCGAGTAAACGTCGACTGGAAAACTCACTCACTCGTGGGTTTGATGATAAATTATCACAATGGGGCAACGTGCTTCCGCCAGAAGTAATTGATCAAGTCAGTCAAGGTTTTGATCAGACGGTTAATGAAGGGTTAAACCAGGTTCCCAATAATTTAGATGTTACAGTCAAAGATCATGATGTCCGCACCTCCATCTCAATGGTCATGCCGCTCTATACTGGCGGTAAAATTAGCAGTGCGAAGCAAATTGCATCGATTCAAGCACAACGCTCAAACATCAGTGAAAAGCAACAACAAGATTCACAACGTTTTGAAATGATCCAATCGTATTTTAATGTGCAATTGCAACAACAGTTACTCAATGCCAGCCTGTTTAATTTAAATGCAATGCAAGAACACTATAACAACGCGCTCAAATTAGAGAAACAAGGCTTTATTAATAAAGGCCAGCGCATGCAATTTGAAGTGGCGCGGAATAATGCAGAACGTACCTATCAAAATGCCCAGTCAAATCTACAAGCGAGCCAGTTTAGTCTCAAAAACCTATTACAGAGTAAAGAAGCCCTAAACCTCACTACTCCCCTGTTTGTAAATACAAGCCAAAATCATTCACTGGACAAACTGCTTGCAAATTATGATCAAAATTCAAGTTTGATTAAAAAGCTGCAAATGGATACCCAACTTGCCAACGAAAATATCAAAGTACAACAATCTGCGAAAAAACCAAGTTTGTTTGCCTTTGGTGAATATGGGCTGGACAATAAAGAGAACTGGATTGTCGGTGTGATGGCCAAATACAATTTATTCTCTGGCATTGATAACAATAAAAATATCCGTGCTGCCGAACTGAAAAAATATGCTGCTGAATTAATGACAGAGCGCACCAAGCAAGAAGTCGAAAATGTGCTGTACAAATCTTATAGCGAATTAAATGCATCTCAAACCAGCCATCAACTGTTAACCCAAAACACCAAAGCCGCACAAGAGAATTTACGTATCCAACAGCTTTCATTTAAAGAAGGTATGGGTACGGCGACTCAAGTGATTGATGCACAAAATGCTTTCAGCGCATTAAGAAGTGAGATGGCGATAAATTCATATAAATACATCTTATCTTTAGCGACTTTATTACAAAGCTATGGTTCGATTGATGAGTTCAAGCTTTATGTTAATCAACCACGTACTGACTATATCCGCTAATTGGAGAAATTTATGAGCCAAGATCAATCATCATCCAATTCAGAACGCGATACAGATCAAGTGGGTAACGCCGCTGAAACTCAAGACACCAACACCCGGACTGAGCAAATTGCACCTGTAGAAAAAGTGGATCCACTCAAACCTGATACCACCTCAAATCAGCAACAACCACCTGCTGAGCCACCGAAAAAAGGCAAGGCAAAAATTATCGGCTTCATTATTTTAATCCTGCTTTTGGGTCTGATTGCATTTGGTTTATGGAAAGCCTATCAACCCCAAGCGATTGAGTTACAAGGTCGAGTTGAATCAGAAACAGTGCATATCAGCACCAAAGTTCCAAGCCGTATAGAAGAGTTCTATGTGTCTGAAGGTCAAACTGTTAAAAAAGGCCAAGCATTGGTTCGTTTTGTCAGTCCTGAATTAGAAGCGAAAAAAGAACAAGCACAAGCGGCATTACAAAGTGCGACCGCTTTTCATTCAACGGTATATCGTGGTGCTCAACAAGAGAATATCGAAACGCTATATGCCAATTGGCAAGCGATGAAAACCCAAGCAGAATTAGCAGCGACAACTTATAAGCGTGGTGAAACTTTATTTCAACAAGGTGTAATCTCGCGTCAACGCCGTGATGAAATGCTGGCAGCACAAACCTCTGCCCGTGAAACTGCCGAAGCATCTTATCAACAATATGCCCGTGCCAAACGTGGAAGTACTGAACAACAAAAATCAACTGCCGATGCACAAGTTGCGATGGCTCAAGCCGCAGTAAAAGAAGCCAATGCCCTGACTGAAGAAACCAAACTGTAT
This sequence comes from Acinetobacter gyllenbergii, assembly GCF_001682515.1. Classification (NCBI taxonomy): domain Bacteria; kingdom Pseudomonadati; phylum Pseudomonadota; class Gammaproteobacteria; order Moraxellales; family Moraxellaceae; genus Acinetobacter; species Acinetobacter gyllenbergii. The sequence continues at coordinate 889,923 of NZ_KV575261.1, forward strand.
TCACCAACAGACGGAACCGTATCTAAAACTTACGGTAAGCCCACCGAACTTGTCGCAACGGGTGTTCCTGTAGTCAGCATTATCGAAGATCATGATTTGTGGATCAGCTTGAATGTTCGCGAAGACATGTATAGTTCCGTTTATAAAACTAAAACTTTAGAAGGCTTTATTCCTGCGCTGAACCAGAAAGCGACCTTTAAAGTCAAAAATATTGATGCTGAAGGTGACTTTGCAACCATCAAAACTACACGTCAGACAGGCGGCTATGATATTCGCAGTTTTAAGTTCCACTTGGTTCCAGAGCAAAGCATTCCAGACTTAAAAGTTGGTATGAGTGTCTTGTTTAAAATTGAAGAGGCAAAATAAGCGATGTTTGCAGTGATGCTGCGGGAATTGCGCTATTTAAAACGCCATAAAGTTGATTTGTTTATGGCGGTTATTGCCCCGTTACTGGTGATTCTGTTGTTTGGCAGCATGTTTTCAGCGGGTAAAGCTGAACATTTACCCATTGTGGTGATTGATCAAGATCAAAGTGAAATGAGTCGTAAGGTGATTCATGCGCTCAGCATTAATCACACCTTAAAGGTTAAAACCATTACGGCTAGCCAAGATGAAGCCGAACGACTCATCAATAAAACCGAAGCGTGGGGATTCGTGATGATCCCTGAAGGGGCTGAGCAACGTCTGGTCAAAGCCCAAGATGCGCAGATTAGCATTGCCTATAACCAGTCTTTTTTTAGTATCGGGAATACCATTTCCTCTGCCATGCTGATCAGTACCTTAAATGGTCTGGCGGATTATATGGGGCAAAGTTATTTAGCCAATACTATTCCTTATTTAGACGTGCCCACGCCGCATATTAAAATCTCAACCTTGTATAACCCAAGCATGAGTTATGAACTATTTCTGGAACCGTTTATGGTACCAGCAGTCTTACATTTACTCCTATGTTGCTGTGTGGCTTTTGCCATTGGTCAGGAATTTAAGCGCAAGACCGTTGGTGAATGGGTGAACTCAAAACAAATTATCTCCAGCCTACTGGGTAAAATCCTGCTCTATGTCTTTATTTTCTGTGCTTGGACTTGGTGCTGGATGTTCTGGCTCGCACATATACGTGGTTACTTTATCGCGGGTTCACTGACGCTCATTCTGGTTGCACAGTTTTTGCTGTATTTTGCCTATGCCGTGATTAGCAGTACAGTGGTGTTAGCTACTCAGAATTTACCCAAAACCTTTGGTTTTATCGCGCTTTATGGCGGATCTTCACCGAGCTTCTCAGGCATTACCCTACCCTTGAATAATGCCCCTGCATTTACTCAATTCTGGTCAATCATTATTCCCTATACCCCTTATGCCAAATTACAAACTGAGCAATGGATAATTGGCAGTGATCTGTATGTTTCACTGCTTCCATTAGGGATACTACTGATCTTTGCAGGCTTATTTTTTGTGCTAAGTGTCCGTCTGTTAAAGAAAAATACTCAGGAGCTATGCTCATGAAATCATTTTTCGGCTATTACCTACAGACCTTTAAAAATATCTTTTCCAATAGCTCGGTATTTACCACCCTCATTGCGGCAATCTTGCTCTATAGTTTTTTCTATCCTACTGCCTATAAAGCACAATCTGCAGAAGATATCCCGATTGTGATTGTGGATGAAGAACAAAGCATTTTAACTTCAAAAATCATTAGCCAAGCATCGAATAGCCCGCATATTAAGATCATCACCGTGACAGATAGCTTTCTCGAAGCACAACGGATGGTGAAAAACCAGCAAGCTGAAGGTATTTTGCTACTTCCTGAAAATCTCACCAATAGCTTAAAACATGGCGAGATGGGGGGAATTGGTCTATATCTCAGTACCGCTTATTTCATTCGAACCAAAGAAGTTGGTGTAGGCTTAGCAGGCTCAATTGAATATACCTTAAAAGAGCATTTGGAAAAATTTGGCAATGCTTCTGCTTTTGAACCAGAACTTTCAATTCATCAAATTCCTTTGTTTAATACCCTGTCGGGTTATGGCAGTTATATCTTCCCTGCTGTGGCCAGTTTGATTATTCATCAGACTATTTTGCTTGGCCTTGCCATGCTGATTGCCAGTTATCGTGAACAAGGCTGGGGGGCAAAACCCGTCGAGTTCTGGGCCACTTTTGCAGCAATCTTTACCACGGGTTGTTTAGGCTGCCTGTATTTATTTGGCTTTACCTTCTGGTTATATGAGTATCCACATGGCGGCAATTTCTGGGGCATGCTGCTTGCCGTACCGATTTATGTCAGCTGCGTGATTGGATTAGGGATGCTGGTCGGTTCACTGGTCGATATACCAGAACGAGTGGGTCATTTGATTGTGGTGACGTCCGTCCCCCTATTTTTGCTGACAGGCACTGCGTGGCCACATGAAGCCATGCCACATTGGATGCAATACTTTGCATGGACACTACCTTCAACCCATGGTGTACAAATGTTTGTTCAGCTCAATCAGATGGGCGTACCAACTGCCATTGTGGTACCAAAACTGATTTATCTTGCAACTGTTGCTGCAATATTATTGGCGATTTCTTATTATCGCTTGGTTATAATGGAACCAATAAAAAAGGAAGCTGAATAGCTTCCTTTCTATCATCAGATACCAAATTGCTTTTTGACGACGTTTCCTAATTTTTCTTTAGCTGCGTTTTCTAGAACTGTGCCATGTGCAGCAATAAGATGCTGAAAATCCAGTTGCAATAGACGATCAAAATCACTTTTTAGGCTACCAGATTTTGGTGTAACTCTTTTCAACCAAGGCCCGCCAATAAATAAACCGAGTCGAAATCCCATAAGGTAAATGATGATTTTGCTCAGTAAACTAAAATATTTCCAATCACTCCAGTATTGAATACTATCCGTAGTGATCAAAAGCTTTTTATCCTCCATATATAAAATAGCTTCAGGGCAAGTTGCCTGTTCAAAAATAAAAAATTCAGCATTTTTAATTGGTGGAACGACATCTGTTTGAATGGTCTTTGTCGGAAATAAACCAGAGTAGTTCACATGGTGTGATTGACTCCAAAATGTTACCTGATAGCGATCAATATAAAACTGATCATCTAAGCCATGAAAGTCACCTAAGCGAATGACATGTTTAACCGCCCCTAAAGCTTCCAATTTTTCTAATTCTGTTTCAGACATCCGAACTGCATTAATTAGAGTCAGCTCATTGTTTTGTTTGATAATAACCATATTACGATTCATAGAGAGACCAAATCCAAGCTTGATACTGCCTCTTAGTAAGTAAATATTTTCAAAAATTTCAACAATCGGATCATGGGGGTAAACAGGCGCATAATTTTCTTTCATCTTTATATTCCTTTATTTTATTATCAATATATTTTATGCATTTAAATTAAAAACATTAGATTGACCAATATATAAAAATCAAAGTCAATTGAGCAATAGTTATAAAAAAACCCAAAGATCACTTTGGGTTTTTTAAAAACATTATTGTTTACGCTTCAGATGTATCATCTTTCGGCTCAGCCGCCACTTGTTCAGAAGTGATTGCTTCAGCTTCAGTATTTTCTACTTCGTCAATCGCATCTAACTCTTCGTCATCCTCTACTGCTTCAATAGATACCACACCAACTAAAGTTTCAGCATCACTTAAACGAATCAAACGAACACCTTGTGCATTACGGCCCGTGGTTGCCACTTCGGCAGCACGTGTACGTACCAAAGTACCACCATCCGAAATCAACATGAGTTCTTTGCTTTCATCAATTGATACTGCGCCGACAAGCTCACCATTACGCTCACTGGTCTTAATCGCGATTACACCCTTACCACCACGTTTCTTGGTTGGGAAGTCATCAACTGGGGTACGTTTACCATAACCATTGGCACATGCACACAGCACTTCACCCGTTTCAGGCACAACAACCAGTGAAACAATGCGGCTGACTAAGTTTGAATCTGATGAATCATCATTGTCATCACTATCATCATTTTCAACATCGGCATCTTCAGCTTCAATGGTATTGCTAGCGAAGCTGACACGCATACCACGTACACCTTTGGCAGTACGCCCCATGGCACGAACATCAGTTTCAGCAAAACGAATTGCTTTACCTTCATTCGAGAACAACATGATCTGCTGATTACCATCGGTAATCGCAACACCAATCAAGGTATCTTCTTCATTCAGCTCAATTGCACGTAAACCGTTTGAACGAACATTACTAAATTGTGCAAGTTCAACACGTTTGACCGTACCTGACGCAGTTGCCATAAACACATAGTGATTTTCAGGGAATTCCGTCAATGGCAAGATCGCCGTCACAGTCTCATTCGCATCCAGTGGAAGCAAATTAATAATCGGACGACCTTTTGCACCACGCGAAGCCTGCGGAACTTCAAATACGCGTAAGCGGTAAACTTTACCCACATTGGTAAAGCACAGTACCGTTGCATGGTTTGACGCCACAATTAAATGTTGGATGATGTCATCATCTTTCATTGCTGTTGCAGACTTACCACGACCACCACGACGTTGCGCTTGATAATCAGACAGTGGCTGAGTTTTCGCATAACCTGTTTGAGATACAGTCAATACAACTTGCTCTTCAGGAATCAGGTCTTCGCGGCAGAAATCAACACCAGACTCGACAATCTCAGTACGACGACCATCACCATATTGTTGCAAGATCAACGCAAGCTCTTCACGAATCACATTCATCAGTAGGTTAAAATCATTCAGAATTGCAGTTAATTCGGCAATTTGACCTAAGATTTCAGTATATTCTGCGTGTAACTTGTCTTGTTCCAAGCCTGTTAAGCGGTGTAAACGCAACTCTAAGATCGCGCCAACTTGAGTCGGTGACAAACGATAGATATCACCCGACAAGCCAAATGGACGTGTTGGGTCTTCACCTTCAATCTCATCTGGGCGAACAGAGATAGCACCTGCTTTTTCAAGCAATGCGACCACACCACCACCAGCCCACTCACCTGCTTGTAAACGCTCGCGCGCTTCAGCTGGGTTAGCCGAAGTTTTGATGGTTTCAATAATGGCATCAATATTGGCTAAGGCAACCGTCAAACCTTCCAAGATATGACCACGCTCGCGTGCTTTACGCAATTCGTACATGGTACGACGTGTCACGACTTCTTGGCGGTGACGAATAAATGCCGCAATAATCTCTCTCAGATTCATCAACTTTGGCTGACCATTGTCGAGACAGACCATGTTGATGCTGAACGAGTTTTGTAATTGTGTATGCAAGAATAAATTATTCACCGCAACTTCAGCGTTTTCACCACGCTTCAAGTCGATGGCAATACGCATACCGTCTTTATCAGACTCGTCTCGAAGTTCAGAAATCCCTTCAAGTTTCTTTTCTTTGACTAACTCGGCAATACGCTCAATGGTTTTTGCCTTGTTGACCTGATAAGGAATTTCAGTAAAGACGATCGTGGTACGACCTGTTTTCTGGTCTTCTTCGAAATGATATTTACCACGAATATGCAAACGGCCTTTGCCGGTACGGTAAGCATCTACGATACCTGATTTACCGTAAATAATACCGCCTGTAGGGAAATCTGGGCCAGTAATGTGCTCCATCAAACCTTCTACAGAGATATTCGGGTTATTGGCATAGGCCAAACATGCATTGACCACTTCGGTCATGTTGTGTGGCGCCATATTGGTCGCCATACCCACCGCAATACCTGTCGTACCGTTAATCAGTAGATTTGGAATACGCGTTGGCATTACTTGAGGAATACGCTCAGAACCGTCGTAGTTATCTTCCCAATCAACCGTATCTTTTTCTAGATCAGCCAAAATTTCATGGGTGAGTTTTTGCATACGAACTTCGGTATAACGCATTGCTGCCGCGCTATCCCCATCGACCGAACCGAAGTTACCCTGACCATCAACCAACATGTAACGCAAGCTGAAGTCCTGCGCCATACGAACAATTGTTTCGTATACTGCACTGTCACCATGAGGGTGATATTTACCGATCACGTCCCCGACAACACGAGCAGACTTTTTGTACGCTTTGTTATAATCATTGCCCAATTCGTGCATCGCATATAATACGCGACGATGAACAGGTTTTAGACCGTCTCTAACATCTGGCAATGCACGAGATACAATTACGCTCATCGCGTAATCTAGATATGAATGCTTGAGTTCGTCCTCAATGGCAATCGGTCTGATTTCCGATACGCTCATGCATACTCCTTGTTTACAGGTAGAGAGTTGTACCTGTTTTTATGTCTTCAATCTTGCAAAATTTTAGCTCAAGGGCTTGAACTAAAAATAAAAAATACAGCGAAAAATTATAGCACAAAGCACAAATCAACTGTGAGTTTAAGCATCTAAAAATAGCATTTTTTTACAATAAAAAAATTATATAAATGAATAACTTAAAATTATCAAATATCATATCCACCAATAAAAATGGATTCGTAGACTTTTTAAGCAAAAGTTCATCAAATGATTCAATAAAACTGTTGAATCAAATAAGATTTAGCTGGTTGTTTCAGAGCGATAATGCATATTAAGTTTTAGCCTACAGATCACCAAATCCAAGCCTTATTTAAACCTTTTATGTATGGAATTCTGTCGCTGACTTATAAAATAGCAAAACGCAACCAAAAGCTTGTTTAATAAAAACCATCTGAAAATGAATGATATGCCAATCGGCGTAAACAAGCCCTCTTTAGCTCCTCCCCAGACTCCCACGACAAATAGCTCTTATTTTTGATTCTAGTGCTATTTAAGTACCGCCTGGGGATCCAGAATGTATTTGTCCAGATAACCTCAATACGACGCACATTATGCTCAACACGATCTTTATTAACCCAGATCAGTAAAAATAGCCATACCCCACCATTGATGGCTAAAACAACAAAATAAACTGTGATTACAATTACCCAAGCGTTTAAGGCATAAAAAAACGCCCCTTTCGGAGCGTTCTTCAACTTTTATTCAGAGCGAATTAAAGTTTAGATACCAATTCAGGTACTACAGTGTTCAAATCGCCTACTAACCAGTAGTCAGCAACACTGTTGATTGGCGCTTCTTCGTCTTTGTTGATTGCAACAATAACTTTAGAATCTTTCATACCTGCCAAGTGTTGAATCGCACCAGAGATACCAATCGCCATATAAAGATCTGGCGCAACGATTTTACCAGTTTGACCAACTTGGAAGTCGTTTGGTACAAAGCCAGCATCTACCGCAGCACGTGAAGCACCTTGAGCAGCACCAAGCTTGTCAGCCAATGGATCAAGTACTTTGTGATAGTTTTCACCAGAACCGACACCACGACCACCAGAAACAACGATACGTGCAGCAGTTAACTCTGGACGATCTAGTTTCACGATTTCTTCACTTACAAACTTAGAAATACCCGCATCTTTCGCTTCAGCAACCGCTTCAACTGCAGCAGAACCGCCTTCAGCAGCAACTGCATCAAAGGCTGTACCACGAACTGTACCCACGATAATTGCTTCGTCAGATTGAACAGTTGCGATTGCATTACCTGCGTAGATTGGACGCTTGAACGTGTTTGCAGATTCAACAGCGATGATGTCTGAGATCATGCTTACGTCAAGAAGCGCAGCAACGCGAGGAAGAACGTTCTTACCTGTTGTTGTAGAAGCAGCCAATACGTATTTGTATCCGCCTTTCGCGATGTCAGCAACTAAGCCAGCAACGTTTTCAGCCAATTGGTTTGCATAAGCTGCATTGTCAGCAAGTAATACTTTACTTACACCAGCAACTTTAGCAGCAGCGTCAGCAACTGCTTGAGCGCCAGAACCAGCAACTAATACAGTAATATCACCACCGATTTTTTGAGCTGCCGCAACAACGTTTAAAGTTGCACCGTTAAGTGTCTGGTTGTTGTGATCAGCGATAACTAAAATACTCATGATTTTATCCTTCTGTATTAGATCACTTTCGCTTCGTTTTTCAATTTTTCAACAAGCTCGTCTACAGACTTCACTTGTACGCCAGCTTTACGTTCAGCAGGAGCTTCAACTTTAATTGTTTTAAGCTTAGTGCCTGTTGCAACGCCATAGTCAGCAGGTGACTTGGTATCAAGCGGTTTTTTACGCGCTTTCATGATGTTTGGAAGAGCAGCATAACGTGGCTCATTCAAACGTAAGTCAGTGGTGATGATTGCAGGAAGTGCAAGCTCAACAGTTTGTAAACCACCGTCAACTTCACGAGTTACTTGAACTTTACCACCGTCAACTTTAACTTCAGATGCGAAAGTACCTTGACCTGCACCAAGTAAAGCACCAAGCATTTGACCTACTTGGTTAGAGTCGTCATCAATTGCTTGTTTACCAAGAAGAATAAGTTCTGGTTTTTCAGCATCAACAACGCCTTTCAAGATTTTAGCAACTTCTAGAGCGCCAACTTCATCAGTAGTTTCAACTAAAATACCACGGTCAGCACCTAAAGCCATTGCAGAACGAATTTGTTCTTGAGCGTCTTTAGAACCCACTGAAACAACAACGATTTCAGAAACTGTTCCTTTTTCTTTTAAGCGAACCGCTTCTTCCACTGCGATTTCACAGAATGGGTTGATTGACATCTTAACATTGGTAAGGTCAACCCCACTATTGTCCGGCTTAACACGAACTTTTACGTTGGCATCAACCACACGTTTTACAGCGACAAGAGCCTTCATGTAATCCTCGGCTGTTCTAAGCAAGTAAATGTAATGAAGAGCATTCTAACTCTTCGATTGAAACTTTTTAGGTGCCCTATCTTGCAATGTATTTGGCATTTCGGTCAAGTCACAATTTCCGCTATGGCAATAAAAAAGATGAAACGCTCAGTTCACATATTGAAAATAATTATCGGTGCTACAAATTTAGCTTATAAACTTGATGAATATTAAACTTTGATTTTTTTAATATTTTATAAAATTCAACGATCTAAAACAGGCATTTTAATTTAACTAAGGATGATCTGTAACTGATCGTTTCTAGCAAAATTACAAGTGTTTTGGATTTTGCAAAAACGTGGCAATTAAGTAAGAACAGCAATTAAACGAATACCAGAAATAAACAGGAAAAGTAGTCGACTATTAAACGCTCAATTTTGCAACATAATATATCAAGAATTAGCTTTTTTGCGCACGCGGATGGGTTTGATCATACACTTTTGCCAGTTGTTCAAAGTCAACATGGGTATAAATTTGAGTGGTCGACAAATTACTATGCCCCAACATCTCCTGCACAGAACGTAAATCCCCACTGGCAGACAGCATATGACTGGCAAAACAATGGCGTAATAAATGAGGATGTAAATCGACATTCACACCTGCACGTTGTGCTTGTAACTTGACCCGATTTTCAATTTGACGTGGTGTTAAGGCATTACCACGTTGTGAGATAAAAACCGATGAATCCGCATTAAAGCCACCTAGCCAAATTCGATAGATTTTCAACCATTCAACCAAACTGTCTTTGGCCTTTAAACCAAAAGGAACAATACGTGTTTTATTGCCCTTCCCTGTAATCCGTAACAGTTGCCGATTAAAGTCGACATCTTTAATCGTCAATCCTTGTAATTCTGCCAAACGAAGACCACTGGAATAAAGCAATTCGAGCATGGCTTTATCACGTAACCATAATTGTTGTTCGATCGGTTTCTCTGGTGCTGCTTGGTCTAAAATTTGGTGAACGGTTTCAATATCAATCATCCCTGGTAAAGGTCGCGGTTGGCGTTTTAATCGAAAATCTTCAGATGGATTCTGTTCTAAATACTGACCTTGTTCTGCCCATTTCATAAATTGGCGAATTGACGTTAAATGACGCTGTAAGCTACTGCTACTCAGTTGATCTCGCTCAACCCTTGCCGCCAGATATTCCCGCAAATCAGAAGCTTCAACATCTTGCAGTTGCAGTTGTTTATATTCACAAAACTTAAAGAAATCGGTTAAATCACGCTGATAGGCTGCAATGGTATGTTCAGACTGATTTTGAATGATCCGTTCTTTTAACCACATGGACAGCAGTTTTTCAGGGCTTTCCAAGTTGCTCTCCAGTGTTATGCCTATAACTACGGCTACAGTCTAGCAAATTTTACTTCTCTTTATCATTAAACAAATATCGAAGAATCTATTGCTCTGTACTACAATCATTTCCAAGTTTTAAATGGTGCTTGACCAATGACAGCCATGCTTATTCCTTATCTCATTGCAATTACTTTGCTCACGCTTACTCCGGGTTTAGATACCACGCTGATTATTCGTACTGCCACCTTGGAGGGCAAAGCAAAAGCCTTTCAGGCGGCTTTGGGGATTAATCTTGGCTGTATTGTATGGGGAATTATTGTGGCCTGTGGTTTAGGTGCGTTGCTGATGACTTCGGATCTGGCCTTCAATGCCTTGAAATGGATGGGTGCAATTTACCTGACATGGTTAGGACTCAATCTCCTTTTAAAACCCCGTAGCCAACTTGCGAATGTAAACGATTCAACAGTGACAACACAAAACTGGTTTATTAAAGGTTTTTGGGGCAATTTACTCAATCCCAAAGTCGGTATTTTCTATATTTCCTTTTTGCCACAGTTTATTCCACAGTCTTCGTCTCCAATTATATGGACTATGGGGCTGGTGATGATTCATGTCGTGATCGGCTTGATCTGGTCAATTTTTCTGATCGCTGCAATGCAGTCCATTTCTGCTTATTTAAAACAACCTAAATTTATTCGCTACATGGATCGCATCACAGGCAGTATTTTTATTTTGTTTGCATTGAAACTGGCTTTCAGCAAACGATAAACAATAAAAAGCGTGCTGTTCACGGCACGCTCAATATCCATTTCATTCCTGCTCTAAATTTTTTAAATAATCATTAATTTGTATGACGACTTCATCTGCACATTTCTCTGCAAGTTGATGATCACCATCATCAACGATATAGAGTTTGGCTTTTTGCAAGATCTGATTTAAATATTGTCCAACCTCAATCGGACTAATCGGATCTTGATTACCCCAGATCAATAAAGTACCCACCTCGATATCTGGTAAATGTTGCTCATAGTCGACTTTCGTGGTCACAAACCAATCAGGATATTCAATATATTCCTGCTGATAAAACTGCCGCCAGTCTTGAACTTGAAATCGGTCTAAATTAATTCCACCCGAAGTTGCAATCAACACTAAACCTTTCACCAAATCTGATTTCTGTAATGCTGCTGCAATCGCAAAGATTCCACCCATGGATTGGGCAATCAGAATAGAAGGCTGTTGAATCTGTGCAAGCACATAATGACTCAGATCATCAAAACTGTTAATGTCTGGATCTGTTGCCACCCCATGAAAACCAGGGTACGCAATCACTTGCTTTGTATAATGATGAGGAATCTGTGCAATCAGCGGATTCCAAAATTGTGTATTGCCTGATGCGCCCGCAAGAAAGACTAAGTTCATCTCATAAGCCATCTATCAATTGTGCAAGCAAAGGCTCAACCATTTCCTTGGCTCTTAACTGCTGTAACCATACAGCAGGAATATCCTCATACCCAAAAGCAAGTCCTGCCAATCCACCAGCCACGCATGCTGTTGTATCCGTATCACGCCCCAAAGAAATTGCTTTTTTTATCACGGCTTGGTAGCTGGACTCTTGTAAGGCTAAATAAGCTGATTTGAGGCAATCCACAACATAACCGCTTCCCGTTCCTCCCTCTAAATCATCAGGGCGGATGAAAAATTCTAATTGCTCCAATTCATCTGGTCGATTTCCATAATACCCTCTTAAGATAGTCACAGCATGTGACCACGCGGCATTAATCGTCATCCCTTTTAAAATATATCTCGCCCATAAACAATATAAAGCACAACATACTTTTGAGCGTAGATGCGCATGGGTAATATGAGATTGTAAATAGGCAGCTAAAATTAATGCCTCGTCTGTCCCTTGATGCCACAACGCTAATGGTAGAACTCTCATCAATGCCCCATTGCCATTAGCATGTTCATCATCAATCGCGACTTGCATAATTGGCGTGCCTTGTAAATATTGTCGAATGGCTGTTGCTGTCTGCACACCCACATCAAATACATGATAATCAGGAGCCATATATCCAAACTGATACCAATTCGCAATGCGATTCATTAAATCAACTGGATCTAACTTTTGACAATGAAGTAAAGATGCCAATAAACACAAAGCTTGTGCACCATCATCTGACCATGTGCCAATTGGAATATCAGGATAGGTTCGACTAAAATTTTTAGGCGGAATCATATCGATATCAACAATATGAGGGAGTTGTTCAGGTAAGTTAAATTCATAAGGCACACCAACCGCATCACCGATTAATAAACCATAAATAGCACCACGAATCTTATTTTTCATTTTTCTCACATTTTATTATTGTAAAAACAAAAGGTAAAAAGCCTAACCTCAGACTTTTTACCTACAATCAGCCTAATTTAGCCTTGGAAATATCTTAAATCCAAACGGGCATCATAAACATGCGTGGTTGGACCAGTCATCCACACCACATCACCTTCACGCCAAGCGATATGTAACTTACCACCAGCAAGCTGCACTTCAACTTCATTGGCCAGCAAACCACGGCGCATACCACTGACCGCTGCGGCACAAGCCCCTGTACCACAGGCTAAAGTCTCACCGACACCACGCTCAAACACACGTAAACGGATATGCTTTTCATCCAGAATTTGCATAAATCCTGCATTCACACGTGCAGGAAAACGTGCATGTGATTCCACTTGTGGACCAATACGCTCAACATCCGCAGTCAATACATCAGGAACAATGGTGACCGCATGCGGATTACCCATGTTCACCACATCAATATTAATGCTCTGATTATCTGCAAGCTCTAATGCGTATAAACCTTCAATATCTTCATGCTCTTGGGTCACAAATGGAATTTCTTCTGGCAGGAATTTTGGTGGTCCCATATTCACACGAACCCAGCCATTGGCACCCAACTCAGGCTCAACGATACCTGCTTTGGTTTGCACACGAATTTTGGTTTTGGTCGTGAGTTGACGCTCATGTACGAAGCGAGCGAAACAGCGCACACCATTACCACATTGCTCGACTTCAGAACCATCGGCATTAAAGATTCGATATTTAAAATCGACATCTGGTAAATCAGGTGGCTCAACAATCAGTAGTTGATCAAAACCCACACCGAAATGACGATCAGCCAAACGTTGAATCGTGACTGTATCTAAATAAGCACGCTGGGTCACAAGGTCAACGACCATAAAATCATTGCCCAACCCATGCATTTTGGTAAATTCTAAATACATCTTAATTTACTCCTCAGGCAACAAACGCTCTTTTTCCCAAAGTGATTCTATGGTTTCACGTTCACGAATTAAATAGGCTTGATCACCACTGACCATAACTTCAGCGGCACGACCACGGGTATTGTAGTTCGAGCTCATCACAAAACCGTATGCACCCGCACCTAATACCGCCAACACATCATTTTCCTGAAGTGCTAAATCACGCTCTTTCCCTAAGAAATCGCCTGTTTCACAAATTGCACCGACCAAATCCCAAGTTTTAACTGCAACATCAGGATTTGGATTGACAGATTGGATATCCATCCACGCTTCATATAGAGCAGGACGAATTAAATCATTCATCGCCGCATCAATAATGGCAAAGTTACGATGGTTTGTTGGTTTCAATAAATCAACTTTTGTTAATAATGCGCCTGCATTGGCAGAAATACTACGCCCAGGTTCCATATAGACTTTGAGTCCCAACTTTTCTAAAGCTGGACGCATCGCATTGGCATATTCCTCAACGCTTGGCGGGGTTTCATCTTTATAACGAACCCCCAAACCACCACCGATATCAATATGTTTGAGGTTGATCCCCAAGCTTTTCAATTGCTCAATCATTAAAATGACACGATCAAGTGCATCCACAAAAGGCTTGGTCTCGGTCAACTGTGAACCGATATGACAATCAATCCCAACAATCTCAAGATTTGCTAACGACGCTGCATATTGATAGGTTTCATTCACCGCATCACTTGGAATACCAAACTTGTTTTCTTTCAACCCTGTTGAGATATAAGGATGTGTTTTGGCATCTACATCTGGATTTACACGTAAAGAAATCGGTGCTTTTTTACCAAGTTTTGCTGCAACTTTCTGAATCCGATCTAACTCAGCATGTGATTCCACATTAAAGCAAGCAATCCCAACATTTAAGGCTTTTTCGATATCGGCTTCAGATTTACCTAAACCAGAAAATACGATTTTCGACGGTTCACCACCTGCCGCCAGAACACGTGCCAGTTCCCCACCGGTCACGATATCAAAACCCGCACCGACTTTTGCCAATACACGCAGAACAGCGATATTTGAGTTTGACTTCACCGCAAAACAGATTTGATGATCAATAAAATCAAAAGCACGGTGCATATCCAAATAATGCTTTTCAAAAGTTGCTTTTGAATACACATATAAAGGCGTGCCATATTGCTGTGCGAGCTGATCCAGTGAACATTGCTCAGCGTGCAATACTCCATTAATGCGAGTGAAACTCATGAAGATGTCCTTATTTACAAACTTAAGGTGAGATGGTCTGTGATTGAGTCGTTGACGATGTTGCTTGGCGTTCTACCTCTGCTTGATCTGCTTTTGCGTCAGATGAAGCCTTAGCCTGAGGTGCTTCATTTTTATAAAGCAGATATTTAGCGCGCTTATCCTGATTTTGATCAGACGGTAATTGCAATGCACCTGACTGACCACATGCAGTTAAAATAACGCTGCTCAGCAACACACTGATAGAACAAATGACTTTAAGCATCTGTGCACCTAACTTTTACAATTCGGAGCAGTATAGCGTGATCATTAGATCGGCTAAAGTCTAAACTTGAATGAATCAAACAATAACCATAAAAAAACGCCGACTTTGAAGTCGGCGTTTTGGATTAAATCGGCCAAATAATTACTTTTTCTTCTTATAGAAGAAATAACCAATTGCCAAAATAACGAACCAAAGCGGGCTAACTTTGAGTGATTCCAACGTCGTTTCATCCAAGGCAAGGAAGTAGATCGTTGCAAGGAAGAAAATAATCACCACCCAACAAGTAAACACGCCGCCAGGCAATTTAAATGTTGATTGCGCATGCAGTTCAGGACGATTTTTGCGGTAGTTGATATAACTCCACATAATGATCATCCATACACAGATGAACAGAATCGTAGAGAGCGTTGTTGCTAAGGTAAACGCCGTCACTTCATCATTGGTGCCCGTTTGTAATTTATAAACAAACTGAACAAAGGCACCAATAAAGATACAGATTGATGAGAAAATCAATGCTTTTGCAGGAACTGCAGACTTCGATAATTTACCAAATAGCTTCGGTGCTTGTTGATCGGTTGATAAGCCAAATAACATACGGCTGGTTGAGAATACACCACTATTCATCGATGACATCACTGACGATAACACTACTAAGTTCATGATAATTGCCGCAGAAGCAATACCTGCTTGTGAGAAGATGTTAACGAATGGGCTGACTTTAGGATTGATCTGATCCCACGGTGTTACACACATCACCACGAATAATGCCAATACATAGAAAATGATGATACGAATTGGAATCGAGTTAATCGCTTTCGGTAAGTTGCGCTTCGGATCTTGCGTTTCAGCAGCCGTGGTCCCAACCAACTCCACCCCGACAAAGGCGAAAATCGCAATCTGGAAGCCTGCCAAGAAGCCATCAAGACCTTTCGGGAACATGCCACCATGTGTCCAAAGGTTGGAAACACTTGCAACCGTACCAGAAGCATTGGTAAATCCAGTAAAGATCATCCATAAACCAACAGCAATCAAGACAATAATCGCGGTGATCTTCACCATCGCAAACCAGAACTCCATTTCACCGAATAGTTTTACAGTGACCAAGTTCAAGCCCAGTACAAACAGGATCGCCACCGTACTGATCAGTAAACCACCCAATGGTGTAAATGACTCACCACCATTAAAGAATTCCAGATAGTAAATAATGGCTGATAAATCTGCGATACCAATGGTGACCCAACAGAGCCAGTAGGTCCAACCAACAAAATAACCAGCCCAAGGGCCAATTAAATCCGTCGATAAGTCGATAAAAGATTTGTAGTTAAGGTTAGATAGTAACAGTTCCCCTAATGCACGCATTACGAAGAACACCATCAAACCAATGGTCATATAAATAAACAGAATAGATGGTCCAGCCAAACTAATGGTTTTACCAGACCCCATGAACAGCCCTGTTCCGATTGCACCGCCGATCGCAATCAACTGTAGATGTCGATTAGATAGACTACGGTGAAGTCCGCTTTGCTCAGCAGCCTCACTCAGATTTTGATTCGACATTTTACAAAAACTCTCCAGTGTTTTTAGTTCATTAGCCAAAGTCCGCTCTCAATAACGATTCGTACTGTTTTCGGTATCTTTTCTCGTTATCTCTAGGTTGGCTGACTCCAGCTAAGCAATTTTTTACCTGTATTTTTCAAGTTAAATACAATTGAATTCGATCATACGCACAAGGCCAAAACAATACAATGAACTTATGAGGGCAACTCATCAGTCATAAAAAGGTACTTCAAAATTAAAGAGTGGCGATTTAAGCCACTCTTTTTCTACTCGAGAAAATATTGATTTATAATTCAATCATTAGAAGATTGCTTCTGTTTATTTTTGAGACGCTCCTCCCAAAAAGTTGCATTACGGATACCCAATTTAATTGGATCAAATGTAAACTCCTTAACGCCTGCTTTTTGTTGTTCTTCATAATCTCGAAGTGCTTTAATGGTCGGTTTCCATACAAAATAGGTCACGATAATACCAATGATATTAATCCATGCCATCAAACCGACCCCAATATCACCAATCCCCCAAATATAACCCGTTGCGCTGAGTACACCATAAGCCACGGAAATCATAATGAAACATTTGGTGATGAATAAAAGAGATGGTGTTTTGGTGATATAGCTCAGATAAGTGATATTTGTTTCAGCAATATAGTAATAGGCCACAATCGTGGTAAAGGCAAAGAAGAACACCGCCAAAGCGACAAAGATCTGACCAAAACCACCAAACACCGTGCTGACCGCCATTTGTGTAAATGCAGGTGAGCCTATCTCAGTGCCAGGCGCAACATTCTGCACGATAAATTGTCCAGCTTCTAAAGTCCCCTGTACGTTATACATGCCCGTAATCAAAATCATAAAGGCTGTTGCAGAACATACAAATAGCGTATCGACATAAATGGAGAAAGCTTGCACAAAACCTTGCTGTGCTGGATGCTGAACTTCTGCGGCTGCAGCGGCATGCGGTCCAGTACCTTGTCCTGCTTCATTGGAGTAAACACCACGTTTTACCCCCCAACCAATTGCAGCGCCAATCCCTGCCATTGGCGAAAATGCATCTTCAAAGATGAGTTTGATCACGCCAGGTAATTCTTGGATATTCATCGCAACGATAATTACAGCCATCAAGATATAACCCAAGGCCATAAATGGAACAACCAGCTCTGCGAAGCGGGCAATACGTTTAATTCCACCAAAAATAATGATTGCCAATAAAGAAACAATCACGATTAAGGCCAATAATTTATAAGTCCCGACATTGCCAAACACGATGGCGCCCTGACCTGTAATTTGGGTAAATGCATTACCGACCGCATTGGCTTGAATACCAGGCAGGAACAAACCACAAGAAACAATTGCAGCAATCGCAAAGAGAATCCCTAACCAACGCTGGCCTAAACCACGGTCAAAATAAAATGCAGGCCCACCACGATATTCACCTTGATATTCGACCTTATAAATTTGACCGAGGGTGGATTCGACATACGCGGTACTTGCACCCAAAAATGCAACCAACCACATCCAAAATACAGCACCTGGACCACCAAACCCAATTGCCGCCGCCACTCCCGCAATATTACCGACCCCGACACGTCCAGATAAGGACACTGACAAGGCTTGGAACGAGGAAATCCCTTGCGCGGAGGATGAACCATTAATTAACAGCTTTGCCATTTCCTTAATTTGGCGAACCTGCACAAACCGAGTTAAAATAGAAAAAAATAAACCAGCGCCTAGGCATAAATAGATCAGCGCTGGACTCCAAATAATTCCATTTACCCAATTTACAATTTCTGCTGCACTCATAGACATCAACCTTTATTATATATTTTGAAAAAATAGCCACTGCTAAATTTCCATTCGTCTGAGCATGAGCAATATCTATGCCATTCGATCAAAACCTCATGACAACAAATAAGCGAACACACCAACACCATCCATGGAAAAAGTGAATTGAACAAAAAAAGCGATTGCTAAAAACACACTGTCTACACCTTGTAAAAGTTGTATATCATGTTATTTTTCTGAGCACTTCCCTTTAACCAATCTGCGACGAAATCATGCCGTCTTCGTTTTGTTATTCCTTAAAGAACGATCAGCATTGTTAGAAATTTTCGTCCTGATTCTTTTTTATCTAATTTTAAGAAACTTTTCAATTTTATCTTATGGCAAAAATTAAAACTGTTTACCGATGTGAACAATGTGGTGCAGATCATCCCAAATGGACAGGTCAATGTACTGAATGTGGCGAATGGAATAGCCTGCTTGAGGTTCGAATTGAGCCAGCAGTAACACATCGCGGCCAAGCTAAAATAGGCGGCTATGCGGGGCAAGCAGCCAGTATTACTACGCTCAATCAAGTCACAGTCTCCAATGAAACCCGCGTTCCGACAGGAATTAGCGAATTTGATCGCGTGCTCGGTGGCGGTCTAGTCATTGGTTCGGTGGTGCTGATTGGTGGTGATCCAGGGATTGGTAAATCTACCATTCTGTTGCAAACAGCCACTCATATGGCCAGTAAAAAAAGTACTGCCCTTTATGTCACAGGTGAGGAATCACTTTCGCAAGTGGCTTTACGTGCCCAGCGTTTGGATCTACCGACAGACTCACTCAAGGTGATGGCTGAAACCTGCGTCGAGCGTATCTGTGAAGTACTGGCACAAGAGCGTCCTGTCGTCGCAATCCTCGACTCGATTCAAACCCTCTATACCGAAACATTACAATCTGCCCCTGGGGGTGTTTCACAGATCCGTGAATCCGCAGCTTTGCTAACCCGTTTCGCCAAGAATAGCGGTACTGCTTTATTCATTGTCGGCCATGTGACCAAAGAAGGTTCACTTGCTGGTCCTCGTGTTCTAGAACATATGGTCGATTGTGTACTGTATTTTGAAGGCCAATCAGATTCACGTTATCGCATGATTCGTGCGGTAAAGAACCGTTTTGGTGCAGTCAATGAACTCGGTGTGTTCGGCATGACCGATAAAGGTCTGCGTGAAGTTGCCAATCCATCGGCGATTTTCTTAAGTCGTTATGATGAAGCCATTCCGGGTTCTATTGTAATGATTAGCCGTGAAGGGACACGCCCACTACTCGTTGAAGTACAGGCATTGGTTGATGATGCACATGGACAACCTCGTCGTGTGGCACTCGGTTTGGAACAAAATCGTTTGAATATGTTATTAGCAGTGATGCATAGACATGGTGGCGTACAAACCTCAGGACAAGATGTCTATGTCAATGTAGTTGGCGGTTTAAAAATTACCGAAACAGGTTCTGACCTAGCGGTACTACTGGCATGTGCTTCTAGTTTAAGAGGCAAAGCCTTGCCACAGCAATTGGCTGTGTTTGGTGAAGTCGGACTCTCTGGCGAAATTCGTCCTGTACCGAATGGTCAAGAACGACTGAAAGAAGCAGCAAAACATGGCTTTAAGTATGTGATCTTACCTCGAGGCAATGCACCACAGAAGTCAATTGATGGCGTACAAATCATTGCCGTAGCACGCTTACATGAAGCCCTGACCGAAGCTATGCAGTTGAGTGATGAGTTAGGCTAATGGCTTGACATAAAAAAACATACTTTTGTTATTGAAATTCCATCGAAATACATGCATAAATACATTTACAAATTGGATTTAAATAGGAATTTTCGATGCAAGTACACCAGCGTGGCTTGATGGCAGCTCTTTTAATGGCAACTTTGGTTGCTGCACCACTTGCGGAAGCAAAGCGTGCAGGTGGCGGTAAAAGCCACGGCATGAGCAGATCTAGTTCATCTAGCCAATCTTACCAACCATCACGCCAAGCAACTCCAGCACCTCAACAACAAACTGCGCCACAAAAATCTGGCCCAGGTGTTGGTACAATGGTTGCTGCGGGTGTCGCAGGTGCTGCAGTAGGTGCTGTTGCAGCGAATGCGTTGGCAGATGATAAACAACAGAACCCAACTGCAACTGAGCAACAAGCAACTCAACAAGCGCAACAACAGGAAGAAAAAGGTGGCATTCCTAGCTGGCTTTGGGTGCTTCTTGCTGCTGCGATCGCCTTCTTTGTGTTCCGCAAATTAGGCGCAAAAAAAAAATTAGCAGCCAATAACCCATACGCTCCAAACAATGGCGGCCAAAATAATTTTGGTCGTCAAACTCCACCTCAACCAACTGCTCGCCAGACTGGCGACAACACCAATATTTTTGGTCAGTCAGTTGGTGGTGGTGCGCCAACACAAGCACCGTTTGGTGGCGCGTCAATGAGTAGTGGCAACCAGTTACCAGATGGCACTGAACCTGCTGCATTCTTGCGTATCGCGCGTCAACGCTTTAACCACATCCAGTCAGTGAACAGCGCAAGCAATATCGAAGAAATTCGCCGTTACTTAACACCTGAGCTCTATAGCTCAATGTACAGCGACATTATGTCGAACCAAGACCAAGACGTTGCTGAATTTAGCAACCTCAATGCAATGGTTGTGGAAAGTTCGACTGAAAATGGTCAATACATCGTGAGCGTACGCTTTACAGGTACTGTCAGTGAAGACTTAAATAGCTTGCCGCAACCCTTTGCTGAAATCTGGCATTTTGTGAAGCCAGCTGGCTCACAGCAAGACTGGGTTGTTGCTGGTATTCAACAAGCTTAATCTGTTTTATTGATGTCAAAAGAGCTGTTTCGACAGCTCTTTTTTTATTAGCTGAATATGATAGACACAAGAAATCAAAGCTAAAAAAAGCCACTCTCTATATCGGAGAATGGCGGAGTGTAAATAGAACAACGTTTTATGCTTATTATTACCGTGAAAACACAACCTAGCACGATCAGTCTATTGATACTAACGGATATAATTATAGAAAAACCATTCCTCTTTTGGGGAATAAACCCAATTTTATTAAGATCATTTATCCTAAGCGAGCACCTTATCTAGCCATTCAGCCATTCAGCCATTCAGCCATTCAGCCATTCAGCCATTCAGCCATTCAGCCATTCAGCCATTCAGCCATTCAGCCATTCAGCCATTCAGCCATTCAGCCATTCAGCCATTCAGCCATTCAGCCATTCAGCCATTCCATTCACATTCAGCCATTCAGCCATTCAGCCATTCAGCCATTCAGCCATTCAGCCATTCAGGGCATCATAAATTGACAAAAGTATGCTCACCCACTTTAAAAGGACAACTGATAGCTAAAATCAGACAATCTTGAAGAAAAATGAAAGTAACAGGAATAAAAAAAGCTTTGCCGAAGCAAAGCTTTTAAATTCTGTTTTAAACTTAGAAATTCAAGATTAAGAAACGAATTGTAAGAACAACCAGTATAAGCCACCTGACAATGCAATCGTCGCGGGTAAGGTAAAGATCCACGCTGAAAGAATGGTTTTCACCGTTGCGAAATTCAGACCTGATCGATTCGCAACCATGGTACCTGCAACCGCACTGTTTAACACGTGTGTGGTTGATACTGGCATACCTAAGCCATCCGCCGCAGCAATGGTGCTCATTGCGACCAATTCAGCCGACATCCCCTGACCATAAGTCATATGGTTCTTACCAATACGCTCACCAACAGTCACTACAATACGCTTCCAACCCACCATTGTACCTAGACCAAGTGCCAGTGCTACTGCAACTTTCACCCAGTTCGGAATATATTGGAGGAATGAATCCAAGCTACTACGATATTCTTTAACCACTTTCGCTTGGTCTTTATCCATTTCTGGTAAAGCTTCCGCTTTGTCTAAACGTTTGAACGTTGTCGTACTTAAATACATGTCATTGCGGATTTCACTGACAGCAGCTTCAGGAATCGCTTTAAGATCGCCATAACCTGCAACACGTGTACCTAAATGAGCCGTCATACTTGCAAGTGCAGGTACAACTTCAGCAGTCTGCTCTTTGGTTTGAATATACTTGGTTAATACATCACGCGCTTTTTCATCTGTCAGCTCGTTTTGATTAACATTTAAAACCGTCGCAGTTTGTGAAGAAAGTTGTTCGAAAGACTGTAAATGCTGAGCATCCAAGTTTTTATTCAATGAATAAGCCAATGGAACCAAACCGATCAAGATCAACATGATCAAGCCCATGCCTTTTTGACCATCGTTTGAACCATGCGCAAAACTTACACCTGTACAGGTAAAAATCAAGATTGCACGAATCAGTGGTGGTGGTGGCTTATTGCCTTCTGGTGGCTGAAACAGCTCCATTTGGCGTTTAAAGACTTTCTTCACCAATAAGAATAGGATTGCTGCAAAGGCGAAACCAATCAATGGCGAGAACAATAAAGCCTTACCTACTTTAATCACCTGATCCATATCAATACCACTACTGGTCGCACCAGCAGACGCATTCAAGATATGGTTCATGATGCCCACACCCAAAATCGAACCGATAAGAGTATGTGAGCTTGATGCAGGAATCCCCAAAAACCACGTCCCTAAATTCCATAGGATTGCCGCGATTAACAGAGCAAAAACCATCGCAAAGCCAGCACCACTGCCGACATTCATGATCATCTCTACAGGGAGTAATGCAATAATACCGTACGCAACTGCGCCACTCGCCACCATAACCCCAAGGAAGTTACAGAAACCAGCCCACATGACTGCTGCTGGAGCAGGTAATGCATTGGTATAGATAACCGTCGCTACAGCGTTTGCCGTATCGTGAAAACCATTTACAAACTCAAAGCCTAAAGCAATGAAGAGTGCCGTCGATAAAAGAATAACTGAATATAAACTTAAAGGCGGTACATGTGCCAAGTCAGCACTAAGCTGAAAACCGATATAAATCAGTGTCGCAACAATAACAGTTAAGAACACCGGCATAAAGAATTTCGGTGTTGGTACATGTACATTCGTCGATTTTGCCTGAGAGCTGGCAAGCGGTGAATCCGAAACAGGAGGAAGATTAGAATTCATGTAGACGGTTAGAGGATAATAAAATCCCCTGTATTGTTTAATTAAATTATGACAATTATATGACAAAGGACTGTCACATAAAGCCAAAATTTCATGTTTTCATCACATTTTTTTGTATTTTCTTGCGATAAACCCGCCCTACTCTTTATTTTAATTAATAAAAAACAATGCATTATAAATTCAAAAACAGCGATAGAACTGTTTGTCTGATTTTGCAACAAATGCAAAGAAATATGAAATCAAACTGTCATATTTCGAACAAACTGTTTGCTTTTTAGGCATTATCTATCTCAATTGTGACAATTAAATGAAGCTTTTATGACATTTTAAAATGAACCAATGAATCATCACTGCTGACTGCTGAAAATACGCGCTTTTGCCTCGCTTCTGTTACAATGCCCCTGCTTTTTTATCTTCATCATCGACTGGGGTTTCTGAATGTCCACGCTTACCACCCTACAATCACTTCTTGCCCAACGTATCCTGATTATTGATGGTGCGATGGGAACCATGATTCAACGCCATAAATTAGAAGAAGAAGATTATCGTGGTGAACGTTTTGCAGATTGGGCATCAGACCTGAAAGGCAACAACGACTTATTGGTTTTAACCCAACCCCAGATTATTCAAGGCATCCATGAAGCCTACCTAGATGCAGGCGCGGACATTATTGAAACCAACAGTTTTAACGGCACCCGTGTTTCAATGTCGGATTACCACATGGAAGATCTTGTTCCAGAGATCAACCGTGAAGCGGCACGTTTAGCACGTGCAGCCTGTGACAAATACTCGACCCCAGAGAAACCTCGTTTTGTTGCAGGCGTACTCGGCCCCACTTCACGTACTTGTTCGATCTCGCCGAATGTCAATGATCCAGCCTTTCGTAATATTACTTTTGATGAACTCAAAGAAAACTACATTGAAGCCGCTCATGCCTTGATTGAAGGCGGTGCTGACATTCTGTTGATCGAAACCGTATTCGATACTTTGAACTGTAAGGCTGCAATTTTTGCGGTGAAGGAAGTCTTCAAGCAACTTGGTCATGAACTGCCGTTGATGATTTCAGGCACCATTACCGATGCATCTGGCCGTACCTTAACAGGTCAAACCGCAGAAGCGTTCTGGAACTCGGTGCGTCATGGTGATTTACTGTCGATTGGTTTTAACTGTGCCTTGGGTGCAGATGCCATGCGTCCACATGTGAAAACGATTTCTGATGTTGCAGATACCTTTATTTCTGCCCATCCAAACGCTGGTTTACCGAATGCCTTCGGCGAATATGATGAAACACCTGAACAAACGGCAGCATTCATCAAAGAATTTGCTGAAAGTGGTTTGATCAATATCACGGGCGGTTGCTGTGGTACCACACCCGACCATATCCGCGCTATTTATAATGCAGTCAAAGACATTCAGCCACGCCAAGTGCCTGAAACTGTTCCTGCTTGCCGTTTAAGTGGTTTAGAACCATTTAACATTGATGAAAATTCATTATTCGTGAATGTTGGTGAACGTACCAACGTGACGGGTTCAAAAAAATTCTTACGTTTAATCCGTGAAGAAAACTTTGCCGAAGCTTTAGAAGTGGCTCAGCAACAGGTTGAAGCTGGTGCACAGATCATCGACATCAACATGGATGAAGGCATGCTCGATTCGCAAAATGCGATGGTGCATTTCCTCAATTTAGTTGCATCTGAACCTGATATCTCACGTGTGCCGATCATGATTGACTCATCGAAATGGGAAATCATTGAAGCAGGCTTGAAATGTGTACAAGGTAAACCTGTTGTTAACTCAATTTCCTTAAAAGAAGGTTATGACGAGTTTGTCGAAAAAGCACGCCTATGCCGCCAGTATGGTGCTGCGATTATTGTGATGGCCTTCGATGAAACGGGTCAGGCCGATACCGCTGCACGGAAGCGTGAAATCTGTAAACGCTCTTATGATGTTTTGGTCAATGATGTCGGCTTCCCTGCTGAAGATATTATTTTTGACCCGAACGTATTTGCAGTGGCAACAGGGATTGAAGAACACAACAACTATGGCGTCGATTTTATTGAAGCCACAGGTTGGATTAAGCAGAACTTGCCGCATGCCATGATCTCAGGTGGTGTCTCTAACGTTTCGTTCTCTTTCCGTGGTAATGAGCCAGTGCGTGAAGCAATTCACTCAGTATTCCTTTACCATGCCATTAAACAAGGCATGACCATGGGGATCGTGAATGCGGGTCAAATGGCGATTTATGACGATATTCCCAAAGAACTGAAAGATGCGGTAGAAGATGTTGTTCTGAATCAAAACCAAGGTGAGTCTGGTCAAAATGCCACAGAGAAACTGCTTGAAGTCGCAGAAAAATTCCGTGGTCATACTGGTGCTCAGCGTGAAGTTGAAAACCTTGAATGGCGCAATGAATCGGTTGAAAAACGTCTTGAATATGCCTTAGTTAAAGGTATCACCACGTATATTGATGAAGATACCGAAGAAGCCCGTTTAAAAGCCAAACGTCCTCTTGATGTGATTGAAGGCGCATTGATGGATGGCATGAACGTGGTTGGTGACCTGTTCGGTTCAGGCAAAATGTTCCTGCCGCAAGTCGTGAAATCTGCACGCGTAATGAAACAAGCCGTGGCATGGCTAAACCCGTACATCGAAGCTGAAAAAACGGGTAGCCAGTCGAAAGGTAAAGTGTTAATGGCAACCGTAAAAGGTGACGTACACGATATTGGTAAAAATATCGTGGGTGTAGTCTTGGGCTGTAATGGTTACGACATCGTTGACCTTGGCGTGATGGTTCCTGCGGAAAAAATCCTGCAAACTGCGATTGATGAGAAATGCGACATCATCGGTTTGTCTGGTTTAATCACCCCATCTTTGGATGAAATGGTATTTGTTGCCAAAGAAATGCAGCGCAAAGGCTTTGACATTCCGTTATTGATTGGTGGTGCGACCACATCGAAAGCGCATACCGCAGTGAAGATTGATCCGCAATATCAGAATGATGCTGTGATTTATGTGGCCGATGCTTCTCGTGCAGTGGGTGTTGCAACGACCCTGCTCTCGAAAGAAATGCGTGGTAATTTTATTGCAGAACATCGTGCTGAATATGCCAAGATCCGTGAGCGTTTAGCCAACAAGCAACCGAAAGCAGCCAAACTCAGCTATGCCGAATCGATTGAAAATGGTTTCAAGGTGGATGACAACTATGTGCCACCAATTCCAAATCGTTTAGGCACGCAAGTCATTACCAACTATCCATTGGCGACATTGGTTGAGTATTTTGACTGGACGCCATTCTTTATTTCTTGGAGCTTGGCAGGTAAATTCCCGAAAATCCTGACAGATGAAGTTGTGGGTGAAGCTGCCACTGATTTGTATAACCAAGCACAAGAGATGCTGAAAGACATCATCGAAAATCATCGTTTTGATGCGCGCGCGGTGTTTGGTCTATACCCTGCACAACGTACAGCTGCGGATACAGTTAGCGTGTTTGATGAATCTGGCCAAAATGTTACGCATACCTTTGAGCATATTCGTCAGCAATCTGACAAAGTCACAGGCAAACCGAATTTATCTCTCGCGGACTTTATTAGTGCTTCTAAAGAGAATACCGATTATTTGGGTGGTTTCACGGTATCGATCTTTGGTGCTGAAGAATTGGCAAATGAATATAAAGCCAAAGGCGATGATTACTCTGCAATTTTGGTTCAGTCTTTGGCGGATCGTTTTGCCGAAGCCTTTGCTGAGCATTTGCATGAGCGTATCCGCAAAGAATTCTGGGGCTATAAAGCTGATGAGACTTTGGGCAATGAAGAATTGATCAAAGAGAAGTATGTCGGCATACGTCCTGCACCGGGTTACCCTGCTTGCCCAGAGCATTCAGAAAAAGCGGTGTTATTTGACTGGTTAGGTTCGGAAGCGAAGATCGGTACCAAGTTGACTGAACACTTTGCGATGATGCCGCCTTCTTCTGTCAGTGGTTTCTATTATTCACACCCTGAAAGTGAATACTTTAATGTGGGCAAGATTTCTCAAGATCAGCTTGAGGATTATGCGAAACGTAAAGGCTGGACACTGGACGAAGCGAAGCGTTGGTTAGCACCGAATTTAGATGATTCGATTGCTTAAGCTGTAAGAAAAAAACCCCTCGATTGAGGGGTTTTTTTATGATTAAAAATTAAAATGATTATGTCATCAATAGATCTATAGCTCATTAATAAAACTACTTTTGAAATTTTTGATATCAAAACTTAGTTTTTAAAATTTTAAGAGATTGTAGTAAAATTAAATGTTCATAGAATTGATCTTCATTCCATTTTAAATGACTATAAGCTTCAAATTAAATCAAAAACAGAAAAAAAACTTAGCAACACTCGTCGCTTTCAGCGCCCTAGTTCCTCTTCTTCTTATATTGACTTTAACGATTCATAAACTTCTCACACCAAAGAAGATAATTAAAGTAACGCCGTATCAGCATCTGGAAACAGATAAACGCATGAATTATGAATTCAGCATTAAAAAATTTAATAAGTTAGATACGATATTTATCACTGAAAATCAAAAAAGAATTTATCTTTTTGACTGTTCTCATTATTTGGAAACTATCTGTAAACATGAGCAAAAAAAGTCATCAATCATCAAAACATTAGATATTATAAAAATAAACGACAAATTTATGATCAAACAGATGACTTGGGTTGACTCCGTAACTAAAAATCAATTTCAACAGACATGGCAAGATGACCAACTCATTAACTTCTATAAAGCTAAGAGCAAAGTCTCCTATGTAGCGATAGCAGGCTTCTTATTGTTGAGCTGTGGAGGATTTTTTATGATCTTTTGGGGGAACATCTATCAATTTATTTTAAAAAAAATCAGCGCCATCTAGTTTATTCTCCACGCTTCTAATTTTTAAATTGGCTAAAATACCTAAATTTTAGCCCTTGGCTTATCTTCTTACTTTTATGCTCTCCTAATCATTAACAATCATCAAAGAACAACTTATATTTTAGAAGTTTTCCATTTTTAAAAACAAATTCTATTGAATCATTTCCACTTTCAGCCAACCCACTATAAACAACATTCTTATTTTCAGCGTCCATCCACAATTCATATTTTTTGAATTGTTGCATAAAACTCTTTTGATCTATCCCACTACGAATCTTTTGTCCATGAAACACTAGCGCATTGTTCTGACTAAAATAAACCTCTTTAATGACACCCGTGTCTAAAAGTTTAAAACTGCCATAATCATATTCATCAGGGAAATAGCCACCGTTACATTCATCTGGTTTTCCTTTAACAACACTTTTCGGTTTACCCAATGAACGTATAGGCACCTCCCAATTATTGTACGTTTTACCCTGAATCACAGGTTGAACAAATGGAGCTGCAAAGAGTGGCTGTGAAACCATACTCATCAATGCTAAACCCAATATTTTATTTTTCATTTTAGATATTCTGCAAAAACTAATCGGCTCAGTATAAATAAAATTTGAAGTAAATACGCCCCACAAGCGACAATTCAACCAACAATATTATTTAATACGATGTTTAAACCTTACATCGGAAAAACATCGCACTAATTTAGAACCTATATCATTTCAATATAGGCTCTCTACGCCTACAGCTCTTTATGCTTTTCAATCAAATCCTCTAGATTCTGATAAACATGCAACACCCGATCTTTATGCGTTCGTGCATGATCCAAACGCTGCTCAGGATCAACTAACAGCAAACTATGACCATCATCAATCAAGCGATCAATCCCTTCCAGAAACATCCGTTTCCCGACATCATGAATCAGTGAAATCTGAGTTAAATCAATCACAATAGAACTTTTATCGACAGGCTCACATTGCAAGGTCCGTAACAACATTTCCGCTTCAGTAAATTTCAATACACCGCGAAGCACATACACACTCAAAGATGCATCTTTTCCAGTGCGATAATGGCTCTGCACAATGGTTTGCGCAGACGGCGTGCCTTCCATCAAATGCAAGCCCATATCACGGGAGAGCCGTTCCAAGATATCTATGCCACGTACACTGTTACCATGTTCATCGAGTCGAGGAGAAAAGGCTGCAATACTCACCTGACCTGGCAACACACCCAAGATTCCACCTGCCACGCCACTTTTAGCAGGAATACCCACCGTTGTGAGCCAATCCCCCGCTGCATCGTACATCCCACAGCTCATCATCACACTCAGGACTTGGCGTACCACGGCCCGATTCAATAGGCGTTTACCAGTTTTTGGATCAACTCCACCGTTGGCAAAAACACTGCCCATCCGCACTAGATCTTTGACCGTGACCAAGATCGCGCATTGGCGAATATAGCCGTTCACAATCTCTTCAGGATCGGATTCCAAAATCCCCACGGTTCTTAACATATAACCAATCGAGAGATTACGGTAAGCCGTTTTTACCTCAGATTCATATACCGCATGATCAAATTGCAGCTCACGTCCTGCCAGTTCACTCATAAATCGACGTAAAATTTCTGCGCCTGATACATCTTCTTTGGCAGGTATTAATGAATGTGTAGTAATTGCACCTGAGTTAATCATTGGGTTTTTCGGACGGCGATCTTTACCCAGTGAAATTTCATTAAATGCCTCGCCCGAAGGTTCAACCCCAACTTTCTCTAGTACAGCATCAATACCAAGCTGTTGTAGCACGTAGGCATACGTGAATGGTTTAGACATGGATTGAATGGTGAATTCAATCTCATCATCGCCAACGGAATAGATTTCACCATCAACTGTAGATAAGGCCAGTGCCAGTTGATTCGGATTAGCATTGGCTAACTCAGGAATATAGTCAGCGAGATGCCCACTGTTATCAATATCGCAGGCATCAATCACATGTGCCAAATAATCAGGAAGTGGAGTTTTCATGGTCATCTAGCCTTTAAATGTTTCAAGTTCTAATTAAGATAAGCACTTATAGTACAGAGGACTGATCATATTAAAATTATAGCTTTTGTAATGATTTTATGTGCTTACATACACAACTAACTCAGACGTTCTACAAATAATATTCCATCCAAATGATCCACCTCATGCTGTATGATTCGCGCAGGAAATCCCTCAAAAGCTGTTTCAACCACTTCACCCTGTAAAGTGTAATAACGTACTTTGATTGCTTGCGCCCGTTCTACTTGCCCACGCTCATCGGGCACACTTAAACAACCTTCCTCACCCAAACAAGATTCTTGAGAAAACGCTAAAATTTCAGGATTGACCATCACCACCGCATCCATTTCAGGCGCATCGGGATAGCGTGGATTGGGACGCGATGCCACAATAATTAATCGCTTAGAAATATAAACTTGTGGTGCCGCAATCCCAACCCCATTCCGCTCCAGCATAGTCGCATGCATCGCAGATGCCAGTTGCAATAACCACTCACTGTTAAACTCCCCGTTCGCGACAGCAGCCGCTTTAATTTTTAAAACCTCTTCACCACGTTGTGCTACTGGTAGAATTACACTCATCCCACGCCCTTATAATTGTTTTGACCAAATAGTGAATATTATCGTATTGGATATTTTATCGCGTTACCATAATTTTCATTTAAGAATCTTGTCATAATATATTCGCGATAAAAATAACGCATGGCAAAGCACATGAATGCAACCCAACTATTTCTAGGTGTCATCTTTAGCTCAATTGGCTTAGGCTATTTTATGTATGGCAAAAAGCAAAAAATGACCGTGCCTTTAGTCTGTGGTTTGGTCTTGATGCTCTTTACCTATTTTATTGATAGCACGGCCATGATCAGTATCATTGGCGTGGCGCTTTCGATTGTTCCCTATTTCCTGCGCTTCTAAATAAAAAAACTCCCCACATGGAGAGCTTTCTTTCCTGCAAAATTAAAGGTGTTTCTTTAATTCATCGGCCACGATCTCGATTTCAAGCGTGCTGAATTTACGGATTTCACCTTCTGCATGCTTCTCTAGCATACCACCAATCAAAGGTACTTTAACTTTCACTGTCCATGTTAAAGAGATATTCACCTTCTCACTATCACCCGTAACACTGCGCTCGCCCTTTGCTTCCAAAGGCAGGTTTGCACCCAATTCAACTGTCGAGGTTAAGTTTTTCAAATGGGTAATATCAGCACGTTTTAAGCGGAACGCATTTTTTAATAATTTTTTCGCCACTTCTGGAATATTGACATCCAGATTATATTCACGGCGTAAGGTATAAATATCACCATTAATATTCGATTCGATAATTTCCAAGTTCTCACCCGGAATACGTTTACACACTGCTTCATGCAATGAAGTATCCGCCACCAGTCTTGAAAAGTCCTCAATTGAAACACCATGAATTGTTTCATTAACCGTAAATTGATGTGCCATTTTTAAATGTCCATTTCGTTTTATTAGGATGTCATCATTGCGCAAAAGTATAGCATTCTCATTTGCATCTCTAAATCTGATCAGACAAAAAAGGATGACTGCTTGGATTAGTTATTTTTATTGTAATGATGCCGTATGCCTAATTTGACCGTGACCCGTTCCATACGGCTGATATACAGATAATGATCGCCATATTCAATCACCGCATAAAAATGTTCTGCTCCATCATCCAAACCTGTCGCTGACCACGTGGTGCCTTGCGGAAACTCATCTAACCATGCCGCTTTGTAGAAATCTGAAACCGAATCAAAATCCAAATAAAACGCTGGATCAGCCATAATTTTGGCTGCCATCTGGTCAAATTTTTGTTGTTTAAACGCCTCTAAACTAAATAACACAAAGCTTCCTTCTGATTTAAATCGTGCTTGAATTGCATGGTTAACTCTCAGCTTTATCTTCCACTGAATTACAAAAATACAGTGATTTTCTTATGCTGCTATTTTGCTGCGGAATATGCTGTTTTTCTACATTATTTTCAGTTTTATCATATATTTTTAAGCCGTTCTGATTTGCTAGTGTAGGCTCAATATGTTATCACCTTGTTATGTTTTCTATTTTTACAACGATAAACGATAAGGAGTAAATATGTCTTACCAAAATATTTTAGTTCCTGTTGATGACTCTCCAATTTCCTATGCCGCAGTCGAACATGCGCTTTCTTTAGCAAAACTCTCTGGGGCAAAAGTCACTATCCTGAGTGTGGTTGCTGTTGACCCATTTGTCGGTGTGGATTTTTATCAGGTTGCCCCTGCAGTGACCGACTATTTTATGCAAGCCGAGGCACAAGCCAAAACACAACTACAAGACATTTCTCAATCCTTTGTCCGTGATGGCATTCAGGTGAATACCAAAATTCATCATGGCACAGCCAGTGAAGGCATTATCTTTGTTGCCGATGAAATCGGAGCTGATCTGATTATTATGGGTTCACATGGCCGCACAGGGGTAAAACGTTTATTGCTGGGTAGCGTGGCCCGTGCCGTTTTAACCGAATCACACATTCCAGTATTGATCGTGAAGCAATAACGCTTTGGTTGAGGTGAAAAAACCTTGTGTCTCGGCACAAGGTTTTTTTATTGTTTCAAAGTTAGGGATTTGACCGCTCCGCCCCCCATATTGATCATTTTCAACCCTGTTCCAGCCGTCTAAAAGATGTTTCACTCAAACCTAGGCATTGTATTCACTTTCCAATGAAAGCGAGAAGATGACCGTCAATAAAAACAGCATATTTAAGAATAAGACATAGTTTTACAAGGATGATCAATATGAAACTCAATCCAATGGTGATTGCCCTCTGTGGGATGTGCATCAGTACATTAAACCACGCTGCGGCACTGGATCAATCGGGACAATCCATTCTCCCTTTTCTGGAAAATGGCAATTATGTCGAGGTCAATGCCACAGCTGTTGATGCTGATATTTCAGGAAAAATTCGTAATCGTCCAGAACTGGTCAATGATCCGCAAAATCTTAACTCAGGCAATATGGGCAATAGCTTTCAATATTATAGTGCCGCACTCAAACTCCAACTGACTGATCGAATCAGCTTTGGTCTGCTCTATGACCAACCTTTTGGCGCCGATATTACTTATCCAATGCAATCGAATAATACATTTTCGGACAATGAATTTACCCAGCAAGGCACATCGGTCAATGTCGACACCGAAAGTATTAGCATGATTTTGGGTGTCAATCCTTTTAGCAATTTTCAACTCTATGGCGGTGCCGTCTATCAATCGGTCAAAGGTGATGTCGCGCTGCGGGGTAATTCATACAGTGAAGCCTTTAATGGCTATGATGCCAAATTTAAAGCAGATCATGCTGTCGGTTGGCTGGCAGGTCTTAGTTATCAAATTCCAGATATTGCCCTAAAAGCCGCGCTAACCTATCGCTCCAAGATCGACCACGATATGCAGGCAACGGAGACAATGTTTGGTCAACCTTTGCAAGTCACCACGCCAAGTAAAACCAGAATTTCAACACCACAATCGGTGAATGTTGATTTTCAAACGGGTGTGTATAAAGACACCCTGCTCTATACCAATCTACGTTGGGTCAACTGGAAAGATTTTCATATTCGACCGACTCAATTTGGCGCAGTTACGGAGTATCTAACAGGTTTGATCAGTGAAGGAAGCTATACGGGTGGTTTTGATCTGGATAGCTACCAAAAGGATCAGTGGACGGTCAATGTCGGACTTGGACATCAGTTTACTGAAAAATGGAGTGCATCAACTGAAGTCAGTTGGGACTCGGGTACAGGTGACCCTGCATCCACGTTGAATCCAACCAAAGGGTCTTGGGGTGTTGGCTTAGGCGCTCAGTTTAATCCTGCCCCGAACTATTTTATTGCGGCTGGAGTTAAATACTTCTGGTTAGGCGATGTGGTTGCCGAAGACGGTACCTATTATATTCCTGTACCAGGGATTAAACCTATTGCTGAACAGGCCGATTTTAAAGATAACAGTGCCATCGCTTATGGTTTGAAAATAGGCTATCACTTTTAATCACGACATCTCATCAAGCCAAATAGGAACAGATCTGCTTCTGGTCTTGCTCCTACTTGGCTATTTTCTGGCTTTCAATCAACGGATTAGTTTAGAATCTCAAAGCATTATTTTAATAATGAATGTCATCTCTCGGAAAAATCCAATGAAAAAAATCGCTCTTGTCTTTTCAATATTTATATCTAGCTTCGTTTTTCCTTTTACCACTTATGCCAATCCGACTGATCCCAAAGAAAGTATGGATATTTTTATGGGCACCTTAACGATAAAGGATAACAAAGCCATTTTGACACGATGCGATATTGCACAGAATGAATATGTGTTGAAAGATGCAGACTGGTCGAATGAAAAGGCGGTATCAGGCTTTCTATCTAAAGCCACGACACTCAAACAGCCGATTTATGCAGAAGTGATTGCAGCATATAAAAACGAAAAAGATATTAACATCCTCTTGGTCGATTCCATTGACAATCTGACTGAAGCGAAAAGCTGCCATTTGGCCGATTTATTTTAAGGCTCAAAATACACGGCAAGCTTTTAGCTCGAATATTGGTAATCGCAATACTGTTATTCACTAAAGGTTTGCCATGTCTCAAAAGCATGGTTGCGATACAGCTTTAGCTCAGAGAACTGAGGGATAATCGCTTCACTCTGTGTGGGTCTTAAAAATACAAAATCATCGACCTGAATATCACAATCCTTGGGTACATTGACCAACTCCTGATTACTGCTGCGCCCGTACAATGCGTGGGTATGTGCTTGATCAGGATAGACATAATTAGCCAGCCAATAGCCACCATAAATAAACAACGCCTTACATCTATGTGGCAATTTATCCAATAAAGACATTGAAGGAAGCTGAGTAAATGGCAATATTTTTAATACAGGTGCAGCAATCCAGAATGCTGGTTGTAATGCCCTTAAAAAATCACTGTCAAAATCACTTGGTTTTAATAGCATTGAACCAAAAGACAAGTCATTGCAGACACTTTCAGTGGTATGCAAGCTAAAGGTTGGACTGCCGCCACCATTAAAACAAAGCTCATCCCTCCACAACGTTGGGAACTGCTGCTTAATTAGCTTTTGGTAATCGGCATAGATCTGCTGCGAGCTTTGATAAGCCAATTCAGGCTTTTTGATGATGGCTGGAATTTTAGTGACATGTGCATCATAGCCCATCAAACCAGAAAGCTTTAAATACTGCGGATACTGTTGAATCAACTTTAATATTTCGACCATTTGTGCTGCCGATTGCACGCCACCACGGTGTAAACCCACATCAATTTCAATGTTCACCTTTAGACAGAGCGAATAGGTCTGGGCAATCTCGATATATTGTTGCAAGCGTTGCTTGCTATCAATCAGCCACTGAATGTTGG
Source organism: Acinetobacter gyllenbergii (assembly GCF_001682515.1). Classification (NCBI taxonomy): domain Bacteria; kingdom Pseudomonadati; phylum Pseudomonadota; class Gammaproteobacteria; order Moraxellales; family Moraxellaceae; genus Acinetobacter; species Acinetobacter gyllenbergii. The sequence goes on from NZ_KV575261.1 coordinate 925,515, forward strand.
CATTTGACCATTCCGCATGCTGATCAAAAAATTGATGGACTACTTGAGCGGGCATCGGCTTACCCAACAAGATATCGGCTTCAGCAAAATTTTCTAAGATTGAAATAATATGTGGTTGATGGAATACCATAAAACGTTGAGTATTGATCTGCTCAGATAATAATTTGAGTAAGTCTAGGCTCGCTAATGACTTCACCACCAAGCGCGCTTGTAAATGTTTGGCATGAGCAAGACGAATCTGAACATGCTGGATATTTTGTTTTAAAGCCGCTTCATCAATAATGAGTTGCGGAGTCGCAATCCCCTGTTTTTTTAGATCGAGATTGAGTTGTTTAAAATAATGATCCAACATGGCTATACCTTTTTTATTTAATCGTGATCCTAAAAAAACCATCTGATACGAGGGAATGTCATCTACAACCTGAGCAAGCCAAAGCGACTAAAGCTTTGGCAAAACGCAAGAGTTTAAATACATCTTATGCTTCTTAGGATGAAACCAAAGTAAATCTAGCTGAAAGCTTCACCCTTAATTGGATGGGAATTCGATATGATTCCGTTAAGTACTTTCAACTCATAAAAATTCGATTTAACCTAAAAACAGCTTTTCCAGATAGGGATTTAAAAACTTAGCTTCTGGGTCAAGCTGCTGACGCAAAGCCATAAAATCATCCCACTTGGGATATAAAGTCCGAAGCTGTGTTTTGTTCATTTGATGCATTTTACCCCAATGCGGACGCCCTTGATATTTTTGCAAGATTGGCTCAACCACATCAAAAATCAAACGCGGGTCTTGCTTATGATATTGATGCACCGAGATCGAAATGGAATCCTGCTGATAAAACGGACTGAGCCAAATATCATCCCCTTTGACAAAGCGAAATTCGAGCGGAAAAAAGGTGGCCACTTGATACGTTCTTAAGGCATGCAACACTTCATCCAAACACTCTATTCCGCGATCAACAGGAATCTGATACTCCATTTCATTGAACTTTGTATTACGCGGTGTTGGAAATATCTTGCTCGACCAATCGATATAAGTCGTGGGTTTAACAAAAATGCCGAGTAGCTTCTGTAAATAAGGATTCAGCGAAGGAAAGTTTTTGGTCAGCTCTGAACAAAAGGTCAGTAAGGTATCATCCGATGGAAAATTTTCCTTACGAGGCAAAACTGCTTCATCGGTCTCATCCAAAGTTTTCAGCATCAACTGCTTTTCATGGGAAAACACAAAGCATTCGATATGCCGATGCTGATGCTTCCATTGCTGAATATGCTGCATCATGTCTTCAACAGGACAAAGTTGAATGTGTTCTTTGAGTTTATAGCGCGGACGATTTTGCATAGTGATTTGGGTCAAGATGCCTAAGCACCCCAAAGAGACTCGCCCTGCGGCAAAGATTTCAGGATGCTCTGTGCGACTACATTTTAGGATTTCACCCGAAGCCGTCAATAGCTCAAAAGCTTCAACATAGGCTGAAATACAATGTAAATCTGCACCTGTGCCATGTGTGCCTGTAGAGACTGCACCCGCCAGACTTTGCTGATCAATATCTCCTTGATTCATTAAAGCCTGATTGATGGATTGCTGTTGTAAATGTTGGTCTAGGTCATATAAGTGTGTGCCTGCATAAATACTGCTCTGACATCGCTCAAGATCCGTCGATGCAATTCCCGCAATATGGTCCAAAGACAATAAGGTTGCATCGGTACACACCAACGGCGTAAAAGAATGCCCAGCACCGACTACCCGTATTTTTTTCTGCGCCTGAACAATCGACTGTAGTTCTTGAATATTGGCAGGTTGCAAAATCTGTTGCGGCATAGATTTTTGAAAACCAGACCAGTTTGACCAAATGCCTTGTGTTAAATCACTCATACTGCCTCTCCTTGGCTAACGGCAGTTTTTAAATTGCCATGATTAGTACGTTTTGCGAGTTCCTGCATTGGAATATGCGGTGGTCGTGTCATTTCATCGTAATGACGTTTATCTTTTTCTAATAATAACTGTTCTGCTAAGCCTTGGAACTTGCTCTGACAGGCTGCCAATGTCCATTGACCAAATAAGGTATGCCCACCTTCATATGCCTGCACTTGGTATTCTTCATAGGTGGTGACATAACCCATGTAATCATTGCAGTACGATGCTAACCAAACTCTTTCAATCGAAGCCTGTGCAGCAAGCGTCTTTTTAACCGTATCAACCACACGCTGCCCTGCAATAGTCGTAAACTCTCCCGGACAACATATCAATGCCAAAGACCCTAATCGCACAATTTGTAAGGGAACAATACTCGGCACTAAAGGACTGTCCTGAATCGCACCCGCTTTAACTTGTCGGTTCATTTCTGCAATCAGCGGATCAAGAATACTTGGTGGAAAACCAATCGGTTGACCTAGAATCTTTTTGGCGCCTGCTTCCAGTAAAATCTGTTTCGGCCCTTGAGATGCATCCAGCTGCTGATATGCTACAAAGTCTGCTGCTTTGGGATGTTTGATTTTTTGTTTGCGAAATTGATCGGCTAAAAATTGCATCCCCATCATTAAGGGTTTAGGCGCACCTCGACCATCGACAGGCGTACCTGCAAAAAATGCGGTGCCATGACAAGGCTGGCTGGTCTTTGCATGCTTTTGACCATCTGCAAATGCATCGGGAATCTCAATATTGCTCAGATCCACATAGGACAAAACAGCATCGATCTTGCCTTCAACTTTTTGCAAATTTTTAGCAATATTCCCCTGTAAGCTAGTTAAAGCCAATTCACTCTGATAACGCCCATTTTGTTGCGCATATTGATACTCCTGCTCACCTTTAATTTGATTGCGAATCTTGAGCTGATCTTTACCATGGAAATGCGGTGATACATCCCCAGCGGTTGCTTGGGCAAAAATCGTGACTGGATTATCAACTCCTTGCTCAATTAAAGCCTGCTCAGAAAATGCAGCTGCATAACCCTTGTTATCGCCATCATAGGCTTTTAAGGAATTTCCCAAACAAGTCGCATGTACCCCAAATAATGAAATAAAGGACTGCAATTTTTGTTCACGATAAAAACCAAGCAATTGCATTTCACGATTCAAAGCCAAATGCGTTTCGGCATCAGTGCGTGGCAAAACCTCTGGATTACGATTATAGGCTTTGATCGAACGATTCCACGCCACAGCGGTATGTTCTGAAAAATGTTGTGTTCCCAAGAGAATCTCGGTGTCTTGTTCAGACGCAATCGCATTTTGAATACTCAGTACAATCGCATCGACAATTGCACTGAGATGCTCAGGCACAAAACCGGGTGTTGGCATATTATATAAAGCTTCATAACCGCAACCACCAGGCCCAGAGTGGGTATGGGTTGCCATTAACACCAGTTGATTTTCATCAAATGGTGAATCTAGAATTTGCGTGAGTCGCGCTACCGTTTGGCTGCGCATGGCATGGGTAATACAACCTAAATCAAGACAACAAAGCAGCAGTCGATGATCGGATGAATCGACAATACTCACGCTACGTGCAAATAAAGCTGTGCGCTGTTCATAGGCCCGATGTGACCATTGCCCATAACCAAACATGGCATAGCCTTTCGGTGTAACTTTGATTTGTTGTTTATCCCAGCCCACTTGATACATTGGCGCGTCCCTTTCTCAGTTCTTTTTCTAACTGTGTTAAAGCCTGTTGAAAGTTAATCAAAATTATGCGATACCCAACAGGGTTAAAGACACTTTTCTTTGGGGGGCAAAACGGACTTATGCCTAAACAATTCATCAATAGCGCTGAAACACAGCAATATATTCCACCCACCATTCTGGCCAGCCTGATCCATTATGCAGAGCAGCAACAATGGAATTATGCTGCATGGTTTCAGCATTCAGGTTTAGACATTGCACAAATACAGCAAACCCAAGGCGTGGTTCGCTTCTCTCAATTGTGTGATGTGATACGTCAGGCCATGACAGCCTACCAACAACCCGACCTCGGTTTAAAGCTTGGCAGTAGTGAAGGTCTGATTTCAATGGGGATTCTCGGTTTCGCCATGCAATCCTGCAAGACTGTTGCAGATGCTTTAGACATTGCGTTGCGTTATCATCGTATTTCAGGCAGCGTCTTAAATATCAACTTTTCCATCCACGCTGATCTCTGTGAATTAGAAGTCACTGAAACCTCTCCCTGCAATGAACTCAAAGCTTTTTTCTATGATGAATTATTTAGCAGCATCATCACCTGTTTAAATGCAATGCTGGGCGATCATGATGATGTGTTGAGTCTTGAACTCAGCTATTTTCCAAGCGAATATCAACAACAATATAATGATCTCTTTGGCTGCCCTGTCCAATTTAACCGTGATAAAAATATCATGCGTTTTAATAGTCGCCTATTGCAGCGTAACTTAAAAAATTACAGCCCCGCCAACTATGCAACTGCACTACACATTTGTGAACAGGCGTTAAAAGAAATAGACCAGCTCAATCAAGTCGGCTACGTCCATTTACTTGATCATTTGATTGAACAGCATTTACCTGAACGTTTTGAGATGCAACAAGCTGCCGAACAATTACACCTCAGCGAGCGTCATTTAAGACGACAATTATTGGCAGAAGGTTTAAGTTTTCAACAAATTCGGCAAAATGTGTTGGAGCGGAAAGCTAAACAATTACTGGAACAGAACCTATCCATGAGTGAGATTAGCCTACAACTAGGCTTTAGCGAATTACGTGAATTCCGACGTGCCTTTAAACGCTGGACTGGGCAAGCGCCTTCGGTTTATAAACAAGAGAGCATTTTACATAATGCCTAAGAATAAAACGGTCTAGAAATTTCCAAGCGCAGATGCAGATAAAACCGAACCGTAAATGCTTTTTCTTGTAATTTTAAATTCTCGCAAATATTCACTACCGCGCTCGGCGGCATGGATGCCGCCAGTTTGGCTGTGATACAAGGAAGTATCATCAGCCAAACAAAGGATTTTTGTTACTTTTCATCCCTGAAAAGTAAGAGAGAAAACGGATGCTTATCCAAAATAAGATGAGATCTCTGTAAGACTCTACCGAAGCAAACAATTAAAACTAAATTTTAACTGGCTGCTTGATAAAACGGTACATCACCATTAATCGTGGCACGATGCATAATCCGATGCGCCTCCCCATAATCAAATAAAGCCTTGTGCTGTGTACAACGATTATCCCAAATCGCCACATCACCTACCTGCCACTGCCAACGCAAATGGAACTGCTCATTAGTTGCATGGGCAAATAAATACTGTAGCAATTCAGCACTTTCATTCTCATCCAGCTCATTAATACGCGTGGTAAACCCTTCGCTCACAAACAAAATTGGCTGACCCGTTACAGGATGTGTTCTCACCACAGGGTGAACAACGGGTGGATTACGCTTAAATGTGTCTTCCAGCTTTTGACGCTCAACATCATTATGCGCAAAACGCTCAATCGGGAAAGACTGACGAATGTCATGTGTTGCAGTTAAGCCTTTTAACTTTTGCTGCAAACCTTGATCCAAGGCAGCAAATGCCGCTGCCCCACTCGACCAAAGTGTATCACCACCAACAGGTGGAATCTTAATCGCTTGTAAGACACAGCCCAATGGCGGTTTCTGGCTAAAAGTGACATCGGTATGCCAAAGTTCATTGTCACGTAAGTCTTGTTTCCAACTATCCAATACAATGATTTCAGGCACATTTGCTACGGATGGATAAATAGGATGAATATGCAAAGAACCAAAACTACGTGCCAACTCCGCTTGCGCCTGAGGTGCAAGTTGCTGATTGCGGAAGAAGATCACATGATGATCCAGCAAAGCCTGTTGAATTTGTTGCGCGGTATGTTCATCAGCCGTGTTTAAGTCAACATCATGAATAATTGCACCGATTGTTGGTTTAATAACTTCAATATTTAAGGTCATCTTCTACTACTCACACTTATAACTGTTGGCCATACCAAGGAGATAATTGTTTCTGTAACCAACGCAAAAACAATTCAAAACTAACCGCGACAATCGCAATCACAATAATGCCAAGAACTACGGTATCCGTGATCAGGAATTGTGCCGCTGACTGCACCATAAAACCAATACCGCGATCAGCTGCGACCAATTCCGAAGCCACCAACGTTGACCAACCCACGCCAAGACCAATACGAATACCCGTCAAGATGTGCGGTAAAGCGGTTGGTAAAATCACATGCCAAAACACTTGTGATTGGCTTGCCCCTAACGATAAGGCGGCACGTTCACGATTGAGCTGGTGACTGAGTACACCATGAGTACTGCTGATAATCACAGGTGCAAGGATCGAAAAGAAAATCAAAAGTACCTTGGTGGTTTCACCAATGCCGAACCAAATCACCAATAAGGGTAAATAAGCCAACGGTGGAATCGGGCGCAATAATTCAACCAAAGGATCCAGTACAGCACGTACCCATTTGTTCAATCCCATCCATAAACCCAAAGGTACACCAATGGCAATCGCAGCCACTAAAGCCAACAAAACACGAGAAATACTCGCGGCCAAATGCTGCCATAAAGTGGCTTTCATAAAACCTTGTTGGCTGACTTCTAGAAATTTTTGCCATACTGCTTGTGGGCTCGGCAAAAATAGACTCGGGACAATTTTTAATGCCGTGATCAAATACCAGATCACCAATACGCTCAAGACACTGGAAAGGCTCAGCGCTAAACTACGATGGCGTGTAAAAAAAGCACCAATTAGACTAAAAAACGAACCCGACTGTGCTTGGTTTATCGATTGTAGTTCCTCGACCTTACTCACCTCATAGGCTGTATTCTTTGCTTGCCCTGTCATACAGCCACCTCATGTCTTGCTTGTTTCTGCACACGTAGGCGTTCAAATAATTGCTCACGTAATTGAATAAATTTTGGGTCCGATTTAATCGCACGAATCGATTCACCTTGCTTATAACGTTCCGCGAAATCTAATTTTAAGGTTTCGACAATTTTGCCAGGACGAGCAGTCATCAATACCAATTGATTGCTCAGCAGCAAAGCTTCTTCAATATCATGCGTGATCAAGAAGAAAGACTTATTTTGTTCAATCCACAAATCCAGCACCAACTGCTGCATGGTTTCACGGGTAAAGGCATCAAGCGCAGCAAAAGGTTCATCCAACAAAATAAACGCTGCATGACTCACCAATGCACGTGCAATCCCCACCCGTTGCTTCATACCACCCGACAATTCCCAAATATTGGCTTGAGCGACATGGCTTAAACCCACGATTTTTAAGATTGCATCGACTTGCTGCTGAATCTCTTGCGCTTTTAAACCCTTAAGCTGTAAAGCAAAACCAATATTTTCAGAGACATTTAACCAAGGTAGTAAAGCATGATCCTGAAACACCACCGCACGGCGCGCATCAGGTGCAGTCACCACTTCATGGTCCAGTGTAATCTGACCTGAACTTGGCTTTTGAAAACCCGCCAAAATATTCAGCAATGTTGTTTTCCCACAACCCGACTCGCCCAAAATCACAGTCAACGTACCTTCTTCAATCTTGAGATTGATATCTTGCAAGACAGGTACGGTCTGCTTTGGAAAAGTTAAATGAAGATGCTCGGCAGCTAATACGCTCATTTCGATCTCCTATGGCTGTAAGAAATTGGTGGTCACATTATCTTGATAATCAGGCTTCACTTGATCGACCTTACCTTGGCTCTTTAAGAAAGTTGCGGTGTCGAAAATATTTTTGGCAAACTCACCTGATAAAGTCGCTTGTTGCTGCTGACGATCTAAATAAATATTTCCTGAAAGTAACAATGGAATATCTTTTACATCAGAACCCGTCAGTTGCGCGATTTTCTGGATATGGTCAGCATTCTGCTCAAATGCTTTTGGATCTTTCTGGTACGCCTCAACTTGTTTCAAGCTGGTTTGCACAAAGGCCTTTAAAAACTCTGGATTTTTCTCGGCGAAATCTTTACGAACCACCCATAAATCATAAGTTGGTGCGCCCCACTCGCCGACTTGTTTTGAGTCTGTTAAGACATGGCCGCTGGCTTTGACTTTGCTTAACGCAGGTTCCCAAACATAAGTCGCATCAATATCACCACGCTCCCAAGCGGCAGTGATTTCAGGTGGACGTAAGTTAATAATCTTGACTTGGTTATCCGCAATGTTCCAATGCTTTAAAGCTGACAATAAGCTGTAATGTGTGGTTGAAACGAAGGGTACGGCAATGGTTTTGCCAATCAAATCTTGTGGTGTTTGAATGCCAGATTTATTGCTGACCACCAAGGCTTCAGAACCACCTAATTTAGCCGTCACAAGGAATACTTCAATCGGTAAATCTCGACTTGCCGCTGCCGCCAAAGGACTAGAACCGATGTTCCCAATCACCACATCGCCCGAAGCCAATGCATTGACCACATCTGAACCTGCATCAAACTTACGCCACTGAATCGCTTGATTACTATTACGTTCATAATCACCATTGGCTTGCGCAACCTTGGTTGGATCAACACCTGTTTGGTAGGCAATCACCACCGCTTTGTTGTTTTTAGACTGAGCAGGTGCAGCATCTTTTTGATTTTGATAGACAATAAAAGCAACAATCGCCACAAGGACGATCGCTGTTACGATTAACGGCTTGGTGTTCTTGATGCCCATAATTAGATGATCTTTCAACAATATAGGCTTATGGTATGCGGCATGCTTTATGATTAAAAATAAGAAAAAGTGACTTGCTTATTCCTTTATGAGATAAGAATAAGTCTTAGACAATGTTGTGCTGCTTTTATCATCAAGTGCGATATTTTTAATGTGTTTGCATTTAATTTTCCAAATCATGCTTTTAAATATTTATCATCCAACTTAATTGAAAAGTAAAATATTTAATCTCGATAATTTCATCTTTAAATTAAATAAGATCATTCAATTTAAAGCTAGGTTTTAAACCATATTCCGAATAAGCCGATAAATGCTCATTATTTATCAAAAATAGATATATAAATAAATTTTGCTTATTTTCCTGAATATAAAAACCGTCCTAAGATAAAAACATCATCCCGCTGATGTATATAAAGGTTGTAAAAATGAATGCTCAATTTGATTCTGCTCAAGCTGTGGAATCCAACATTACTTCCCACGGTTCTTTCAACGATCCACAAGATATCCTACAACGTGCTCAGCAATATGCTGAAGAAAATGAACTTGATTTCACGGGCAGCATCCCTCCTAGCGAAGCTTGGTATTTGGTTCAACAAGGCCATGCTGTCTTGGTTGATGTAAGAACCAATGAAGAACGTAAATTTGTCGGCTATGTGCCTGAAAGTATCCACGTCGCATGGGCAACAGGTACATCTTTTAACCGCAATCCTCGTTTTTTAAAAGAACTGGATAGCAAAGTCGGCAAAGACAAAACAATTTTATTGCTGTGTCGTAGCGGTAAACGTTCTGCTTTAGCTGCAACAGCAGCTTTTAGTGCAGGTTTTGCACAAGTCTATAACGTACTGGAAGGTTTTGAGGGTGATTTAAACGAACAGCAGCAGCGCAATCAAAGTAATGGCTGGCGTACCCACCAATTACCTTGGTTACAAGATTAATGCTGCTTTCTTAAGCAAAAAATTAACGATTTATTCATGACTTTGATTTGCAAGGAATTCTCGTGAGCCAATGGAAAATACAGCCTGTCGTTGAAGGTTTGCAACAAGCGAGACACGAATGGAGAGAGCGTCAACATCGCATCAAAGAATTTGGTGGACGCGAACTCCCATCTAAGGATGCGCTGAAGTCAATTTTAGATGGTCTGTGTGGAATTCTGTTTCCAATGCGACTTGGCCCCAGTGATCTGCGTCAAGAAACTGAGGATTACTATATTGCCTATACCCTAGACCGCGTACTCAATGAATTATTTTCACAGGTAAAACTGGCCTTAAATTACGAAACCAAAAGTCGCGTCAAACCGATCCCTGTTTCAAGCAATGAACGTCTGCTTTATGAACAGCAAATCGCTTTGGCACAGACCATCGTACAGGACTTTGCCAATACCTTGCCTGATATCCGTCGCGTATTAGATGCAGATGTCTGTGCCGCATATGAAGGTGATCCTGCTGCGCATAGCGTCGATGAAGTCCTGCTCTGCTACCCAGGTATTTTGGCAATCATCCATCATCGTGTGGCACATCAGCTCTATCACAGCGTTCCGCTACTTTCACGAATTATTTCTGAATTGGCCCATTCAGCCACAGGGATTGATATCCACCCAGGTGCACAAATTGGGAAAGGTTTCTTTATCGATCATGGTACAGGGGTGGTAATTGGTGAAACCTCAGTGATTGGTGAATATGTACGTATTTATCAGGCCGTGACGCTTGGCGCAAAACGCTTCGAACTGAATGAAGATGGTGCCTTGAAAAAAGATTACGCCCGTCATCCGATTGTTGAAGATCATGTGGTGATTTATGCAGGTGCAACGATTTTGGGTTGTATCACCATTGGTAAAGGCTCAATTATTGGCGGTAATGTCTGGCTCACCCATAGCGTTACTGCAGGCAGTCAGATTTTACAGTCACCCAGCGAGTCACTCCACAATAGTAAAGTTTAAATGAATGAATTATTTAAATAGTTCTTAGAATAAATAAACGTATATTCAATACTTATATTTATTTCATATAAATATATTCTTATGAGTAATAAGTAAATAATTCACGATTATTTATCTCATAATAATATTTTTAAAAATACTAAATAGTCTCTAGTCTAACTAAATAAATCATTCAACATTATTGCAATAAACCAATTTTATTAACAAAGCCAAAAACAACAGGAAAATTGATTCATGGCAAAAACCACAGATAAAGTCCAACTTGCACTTGGTGATCACGCAGCCAGACAGCTTGCAAATGCCACCAAGACCGTTCCACAGCTATCGACCATTACCCCGCGTTGGCTCACGCATTTATTGCAATGGATTCCTGTTGAAGCAGGTATTTATCGCGTTAACCGTGTCAGTAATACTGATGATATCCAAGTCGCGTGCACCCAACGTGATGAGGCCACTTTGCCACAAACTTTTGTGGATTATGATGCACAACCACGTGAATATTTCTTAAATGGTGTTTCGACTGTTTTAGATATCCATACCCGTGTTGCTGATCTTTACAGCAGCCCGCATGATCAGATTAAAGAACAATTACGTTTAACCATTGAAACCATTAAAGAACGTCAGGAAAGTGAGCTAATCAATAACCCTGAATATGGTTTATTGGCCAGTGTCGCAGAAGACCAACGTATCTCTACTTTGAATGGCCCCCCAACACCCGATGACTTTGACGATTTACTGCGTAAAGTCTGGAAAGAACCTGGTTTCTTCCTTGCCCATCCAGATGCAATTGCTGCTTTCGGTCGTGAATGTACCCGACGTGGTGTTCCACCACCAACTGTGAGCTTATTCGGTTCACAGTTCATCACATGGCGCGGTGTTCCACTGATTCCATCAAATAAGATTCCTGTAGAAGATGGTAAAACCAAAATCTTGTTACTGCGTGTGGGTGAAAAACGCCAAGGTGTGGTGGGATTATTCCAACCGGGCTTGGCCGGCGAACAATCTCCAGGCCTTTCTGTACGTTTCATGGGCATCAACCGCAACGCGATTGCGTCTTATCTGATCTCACTGTACTGCTCATTGGCGGTATTGACTGAGGATGCATTGGCTGTGCTCGAAGATGTGGAGGTGGACAAGTATCATGACTACCCAGTTAACTACAAGTAATTTACACGGTAGTCCAACGGGTTCTGAAGTGGTCGGTGTTAGCCCACCGTCCAACTTCCCAGATGAAGCAACACTTTCACGGCTTGCCTCTGAATTTTTTGCTGCCCTGCCAAATTCTGGCAGTGGTCACTCCTCTGGTTTGAATTTGGACTTACCTCATGTTGGTACGCCCCCACATCAACCACAGCCCGCTGAACCTTTAGCTGCGCTCAGTGGTCGTGCGCCCAATATTGCTTATGAAAAAAGTTTAAACCCTGAATATCCTGAGCATATTCCGAACTATCCTGACTATCCTGAACGTCGTGCGATCGCCTCTGCGCCAGTCGTGGGTGGTGCCAATTTACCACGTCCACCGATTGAACCTAATTTTCCGCAAGCGGTTCATAGTGCACCAAACGTTCCTTTAGTTGAACCCTCTCGTCCTTCAACAAGTGATGCGTCACCCTTTTATTTTTTGAATGATTTTACAGCACCGAGTTCATCCAGTTCTGAATTTGATGCTGCCAATTTTGCCACGGCACAATCATTTCAATTGCCTCATGGCGATGCATTAAAAAGTCTGTTGCAGCAAGATACTCAAGCTTCTACTCAAGCAAAAAATAATGCGTCTTCAGGCTTTTATTTCTTAGATCTGCCGCAACACAATGCAGGTTATGGCAATTATCAAGCTTCTCAGCCACAGTTTGTTGCCAATGCCGCTCAGCCCTTGGATATTCAAGCGATCCGTCGTGACTTCCCCATTCTGCAAGAACGCGTCAATGGACGGCCCTTAGTTTGGTTTGACAATGCTGCAACGACACAGAAACCACAAAGCGTGATTGATCGTATTGCCTATTTTTATCAGCACGAAAATTCCAATATTCATCGTGCTGCACATGAGCTGGCAGCACGTGCAACCGATGCCTATGAACATGCGCGTAATGTAGTGGCCCGTTTTATTGGGGCAAAATCATCCAAAGAGATCATTTTTGTTCGTGGCACCACCGAAGGTATTAACCTGATTGCCAAGACCTGGGGTGAGCAGAATATTGGTGAGGGTGATGAGATTATTGTTTCGCATCTTGAACATCACGCCAATATCGTACCGTGGTTCCAGTTGACCAAAAAAGTCGGTGCCAAACTGCGTGTCATTCCTGTGGATGATACGGGACAAATCATTTTGGAAGAACTGCCAAAACTGATTAATGAGCGCACCAAACTGATCTCGATTACCCAAGTGTCCAACGCCTTAGGTACGGTGACGCCTGTCTCTGAGGTGATCAAAATCGCGCATGCCAAAGGTGTGCGGGTCTTGGTTGACGGTGCTCAATCTGTTTCGCATATGCCAACTGATGTCCAAGCGATTGATGCCGACTTCTTTGTATTCTCAGGACATAAAGTGTTTGGGCCAACAGGGATTGGTGCAGTTTATACCAAGCCTGAAATCCTAGAGACCATGCCCGTCTGGGAAGGCGGCGGCAATATGATTCAGGATGTGAGCTTTGAACAAGTGGTTTACCAACCTGCTCCCAATAAGTTTGAAGCAGGCACAGGCAATATTGCCGATGCAGTAGGTTTAGGCGCTGCATTGGAATATGTTGAACGCCTTGGCATTCATAATATTGCGCGTTATGAACATGACTTGCTGGAATATGGCCAGCATGCGTTAAGCAGTGTCACGGGGTTAAGACCAATTGGTACGGCGAGAAATAAAGCCAGTGTAATGTCCTTTACTCTTGAAGGTTATTCGACAGAGCAAGTGGGTAAGGCACTGAATCAACATGGGATTGCAGTGCGTTCTGGGCATCATTGTGCTCAACCGATCCTACGTCGTTTTGGTGTAGAACAGACCGTGCGTCCATCTTTGGCCTTTTATAACACCACAGAAGAAATTGATTTGTTGGTGTCGGTCTTGTATCAACTGACCAGAAACAAGCGCAGCACCTAACCCCTCTCCAATAAAAAAGACTGCCTCAGTGCAGTCTTTTTTATGTCAAGTAAAGGCAACGCTCCAGATCAATCGTATTGCAACTGCACTCAAGATAATCCCCATCACCCGTTCAAAATACACCCCGAACTCCAAAAAGCGTTTCCGCACAATCGGTTGTGCAAACATGATGCTGACTAAAATAAACCATAATGCATTGACTAGACACATCCAAATGCCATAACCAATTTGAACCTTTAACGGTGTGGTCGGACTGACAATGGTGGTAAAAATCGCCAGAAAGAAAATCGTCGCTTTCGGATTCAAAGCATTGGTTAGAAAACCCATATTAAAGGCTTGAATTAAGCTCGGTTTACCCATCACCTCACCAGCCAAAATATCCAGATTGGCATTCGGTTGACTACGTAAACATTGCCAACCCAAATAAATCAAATAAGCCGCCCCTGCTACACGTAATACCGACATTAACCAAACGCTTTGCTGGATCAATACGCCCACCCCGACCAAGGTGTAAAACACATGCACCGAAATACCGACACCAATACCAATTGCAGTGATACAGCCAATTAGATAGCCATATCGAACACTCTGTCGTACTGTAATAATAAAATCAGGACCCGGTAAAACAACGGCCATAAAATGGATCAATGCCAAGGCCAGAAATTCATGTCCATACAACTGCCACATTTGATTTATCTCCATCATGACTACAGGAAAAGATTGTATTGCGCTTTTTAAAGCGCGATAATCCAATCAAATTCCAAATAACTTTTGCTTGATGAGCACAAATCAAAGTCTGGTTCTGTTAAATGAAATGGCAACCTTTGTCAAAGTTGTCGAAACCGAAAGCTTTTCTGAAACGGCACGTCAGCTCGGTTCAACCCCGTCTGCCGTAAGCCGTGCGATTGCCCGTTTAGAACGGGCTTTAGGCACACGCTTATTACATCGCACTACCCGTAAACTGCGCTTAAGTGAAAGTGGTCAACAAGTGTACGAACGCTGTGTCGACATGGTCAATGCCGCACAAGCGGTGATGGAAAGTTCAGGACAGTTTCATATTGAGCCACAGGGCATTATTCGGATCAGCGTGCCCAAGGCCGTTGGGCATTTTATGCTGCATCCCCATCTGCCCGAATTCTTGGCCCTATATCCAAAAATTGATATCCAACTGCTGTTGGAAGACCGCTATATTGACTTGATTGATGATGGTGTCGATTTGGCGATTCGCATTACCGAACAACCTCCAGGTGGATTGATGGGGCGAAAACTGATTGATATTGATCATTTAATCTGTGCCACACCTGAATATTTACACAAGAATGGCACACCACAGCATCCACACGACTTAAAGCAGCATCAGTGTATCTATTTGGGTGAACAACCGAATGATTCGAAGTGGAAATTCCAGCAAGAACAGAAATCAATTACGGTGCTTGTCCGTGGTCGTTATGCTGCCAATCATACTGGGGTGCGCCTCAGTGCCGCTTTACAACATTTAGGCATTGCCAGTTTGCCGTACTTCGTAGCACGCCATGCTTTGGAGCAAGGCACACTTGTTCAGGTCTTACCTGATTGGCATTTTAAAACCCACTATAGCGGTGGCGCATGGTTGCTCTATCCACCTACCCGTCATGTGCCACCGAAATTGAGTGTATTCATTCAATATTTAGCAGAAAAATTAGCCGCAGAACCGATTTTAGTTCAACAGAGCTCACCAATAAAAAATAATGATTAACTCATCTAAATTCAATAATTTCATCATTTTGAATTATTAACTCACTAAAATTTATAAACTCAATACTCAATTTTATTTATCATCTAGAAATAAAAAGAAAACTCTTTGGAATACATCATGCAATCAGCAGATCCTACAAATCCAACGCCAACAATTCCGTTCAGGCAAGCCTTTTTGTTCTGGCTGAAATTGGGATTTATCAGCTTTGGCGGACCTGCTGGTCAAATTGCAGTGATGCATCAAGAACTGGTAGAAAATAAACGTTGGATTTCTGAAAAAAGATTCTTACATGCGTTGAATTACTGCATGCTACTCCCCGGTCCTGAGGCACAACAGCTCGCCACCTATATTGGTTGGCTCATGCACCGAACGATGGGCGGGCTTGTGGCAGGTATTCTGTTTGTTCTGCCCTCCCTATTTATCCTGATCGCGCTATCATGGATTTACGTGCAATTCGGGGATGTGCCGATTATTGCTGGGCTGTTTTATGGGATTAAACCTGCGGTCACGGCGATTGTCTTTCATGCCACTTATCGTATTGGTAGTCGTTCCTTGAAAAATCCATTTCTATGGGGAATTGCTGCTACTGCATTTATTGCCATCTTCGTGTTTAACATCCCTTTTCCTTTCATTGTTTTAGCAGCTGCTATTTTAGGCTATGCGTTAAGTAAGCAAAAACCAGATTTATTTACCCATCAAACTACTCACCCCAATAGCCAAAAAAATTATGGCACAGCCCTAATTGATGATGATACGCCAACACCTGCCCATGCAATTTTCCATTGGTCAACTCTTATTAAAATCGTGGTCATTGCAGCCTTGCTCTGGTTGATTCCAATCACACTGTTAACCCTAAGCCTCGGTTGGCAAAATGGCTATACCCAAATGGCATGGTTCTTTAGCAAAGCCGCCTTACTCACCTTTGGCGGTGCTTATGCAGTTTTGCCCTATGTGTATCAAGGTGCGGTCAATCATTATGCGTGGCTGAGTCCAACCCAAATGATTGATGGGTTAGCACTCGGTGAAAGTACTCCTGGCCCGTTAATCATGGTGGTGGCTTTCGTGGGTTTTTTGGGGGCTTATAACCATGCGTTATTGGGGGCTGATCAGCTCTTTTTAGCAGGTGCAATGGGTGCCGTGATTGTCACTTGGTTTACCTTTTTATTTTCCTTTGTATTTATTTTAGCCGGCGCACCAATTATTGAATCTACGCACAATGAACTAAAATTTACGGCGCCCCTCACTGCCATTACAGCCGCCGTCGTCGGGGTGATTTTAAATCTGGCGTTGTTCTTTAGTTATCATGTGCTCTGGCCAAAGGGCTTTGATCATGCTTTTAATTATGAAGCGGCTTTTATTACCATTGCCGCACTGATTGCTTTATTCAAATTTCAGCTCAACGTATTGTATGTGATTTTTGCATCGGCCTTTTGCGGCCTCATCTTATATATCGGTGCTTAAACGGTTGTGATTTATTTATAAATACCAGATTTCATTCGTGAGTTGTTCAATCTCAGCGTGATCATGACTCACATACAACATTGGAATCTTGGTTTCCTGTTTAACGCGTTGAAAAAAAGGAATGATCTCAGCTTTATGCGCCATATCCAATGCAGACAGTGGCTCATCGAGAAGTAACAATTGTGGCGAGTACAACAAAGCTCGTCCTAAGGCGACCCGTTGTTTTTCTCCCCCAGAGAGCTTAATCGGCATACGTTCCAGTAAATGTCCCAATTTAAGCAATTCAACAATATAGTCCACTTCAAACTGACGTTGTTGTGGAGCAATATGCTTAAAACCAAACATTAAATTCTGTTTGACGTTTTTATGGGGGAACAGTTGAGCGTCCTGAAACACCAAACCGACACGACGCTGTTGCGTACTAAGATAAATCTTCTGACCTTGATCAAACCAGGTCTGGTTCTGGATTTTAATCCATCCCGATTGTGGTCGAATTAAGCCCGCAATACTATGTAAAATCGTAGTTTTCCCTGAACCTGAAGCCCCAAATAAACCAATCACCGACTGATCAGATTGAAAGCGTTGATCCAGATAAAATTGCCCTTGTTGTAGCTGTATATGACAATCAATCATGCTGAATACCCACGCTTATTTTTCTGATAACGATTGAACCACTGCGCAAACCATAGTGCAAAGAAAGCCACCGATAAAGACAGGATAATCAATCGCCATACCGCGGCTTCGGTATCGGGTTGCTGCATCAAACTATACATTGCCAACGGTAAAGTGCGGGTTTCGCCAGCAATATTGCCCACAAAGGTAATCGTTGCTCCAAACTCACCTAAACTTCGGCAAAAACATAAAATAGCACCGACCAAAATACCACTACTGGCAAGCGGTAATGTCACCTGCATAAACGCCCCAAAGGAAGATGCACCCAAGGTTTTCGCTGCTAGCTCCAAGCGTTGATCGACCAGTTCAATCGCCAGCCGAATCGATTGTACCAATAAAGGAAAGCCCATCACCGCAGACGCCAATACCGCGCCTTTCCAGTTAAAAGCAAACTCTAAACCGAGCGGTGCAAGATATTGCCCCAATAGCCCCCGATTACCAAACAACTGCAGCAGTAAGTAACCAGGCACCACAGGTGGTAAAACCAAAGGTAAAAATACCAAAGTCTCAAACAGCGATTTTCCCCAAAACTCTTTGCGGGCCAATACCCAAGCCACTAAAGTTGCAGGAATTAAGCTAAACAACAGACACACTGCTGCCACTTTGCAGGACAGCTTGAGGACTTCAATTTCTTCAGGGCTTAAGATCATCATTTAGTTACTGCAACACGCTAAACCCATATTTTTTAAATATCGTTTTTGCCTGTCCGCTTTGTAGAAATTTATAGAATTTGACCGATTCCGCATTCTTCTTGGTTAAACCTACAGGATAAATAATTGGTGGATGCGTATTTTCTGGGAAGATACCCGCCACAACTACATCTTTGCTAATGGCAACATCCGTCGCATAGACAATACCGACCTGACATTCGCCACGCGCTACAAAGTTTAAGGCGGCACGAACATCTTCTGTTTCAACCAATCGTGGTTGAACTTTGTCCCACCACCCTAGTGAGGTCAACGCCTGTTTAGCATATTTCCCGACTGGCACACTTTTGGTATCCCCTGTACATAGCTTGCCTTGGATGACTTTACTTGGATCAAAACTTTTATCCATTTTTAATTTAAGTGGGCGATCTTTGGGGGTAATCACAACCAAGCGGTTGCCCAATAAATTAATCCGATCTGCTGCTGTAACCAGCTGTTTATTCTGTAAATAGTCCATCCATTGTACATCAGCCGAGATAAACACATCAGCGGGTGCACCTGCCTCAATTTGCTTGGCTAAGGTTGAAGACCCTGCATAGGAAGTTTTAACCTCTGTTTTATTTTTCTGCTCATAGATTGTATCGAGTTCATTCACTGCATTGGTTAAGCTTGCAGCGGCGTAAACAGTAATCGCATCTGCGGCTACTGCATGGGTCTGAATCAATAAACTCGCCCCGAAAGCGGCAGCACAGAGATAAGTTCTTTTCATCGTTGTTGGCATTGTTTTGTCCTCAAATTTCGATATGTTTTTAAAAATATATCGCTTAATAAAGATACACTAAAAATAACAATTCGCTAGTCTTGTTATCTTTAATAGACAGTTGTAAATGTCTGAGCAAACTTATTTCATTGAGATCATTTCCGGATCCAGATAGATAATACCCAAATCAATCTTTTTGGAATAACTAAAATTAGATTTCAATTCTGGAACTTGTTCTGCGTATACATTTGAATAATCAATAATTTTAGAATCATAACCTTTAAAACTTATAAAAATTTCAGCAGGGAGAAGACTATATTTCCGCGTATTCGGTTTAATAAAAAAATATGTTTTTCTAACAGAAGGAATTGTAAAATGGCCATCAGCTTTTAATTCTATTTGTGCATCTTTGTCACTTGTTTGTCCATTAAAGCCCATTTCACCACCTTGTTTGACCAATGGCTGCTTAGTCTTACGATCATAGATATAACCTACAACTTCAGGAGTCAAATATAGGGTATGTTTTGTACAGGCTGGCGTAACTAGCACGATAACAACGAGAGAAAAAAATAAAATGCTTTTTTCCATTTTTTAAATCCCTTTAGTGCGTAATAATTACATAAATACATCTCTGAACTAGCGACGCTGCCGATGACGACTTCATTCTCTATCTAAGCCAAACAAAATCTTTGCAAATAAAGCATATACCCTAAAAATCCTGTAAAACACTTCATAACTAAAGCAAATTAACCTCTATTATTTGTGAATACTGTTCCTTTTGAACTACACACTTGAACAACTTGATCTTTTGATAGGTTTAGCTCTGAACCAAAGCTTGATAGACATGAATAATTGATAAATTCATACTGTCGAAGATATTTCCCTTTTTTAATTTCTAATCTAATTTGTGTCTCTAAAGCTCCATCTTTTAATTTTGAAGTATCAAAACAGAAAATATGCCGACTCTCTTTATTGGATAAGTTATCTAAACTTTCGTGATAGATTTCAACAGACATTTGTTCATCAAATGAATTTCCTTGAGAGTGAAATGAGCTATCAAATAAGCCAAACTCACTCGCGGTGTTAATGTCATTTGTTTTGACAGCACAAAGCTGATGACCTGAAACCTCATACTTAAAATCTTCAACCTGCTTCTCTTTACAACCTAAAAGAAAAACAAGCACTAAGAGCATAGAAATTTGTTTTAACACCACCAAAATCTCATCCCAAAATGAAAT
Organism: Acinetobacter gyllenbergii; assembly: GCF_001682515.1. NCBI lineage: Bacteria > Pseudomonadati > Pseudomonadota > Gammaproteobacteria > Moraxellales > Moraxellaceae > Acinetobacter > Acinetobacter gyllenbergii. Next base: position 945,681 of record NZ_KV575261.1, read on the forward strand.
GCGGAACATCCTTCGATCTATTCATGCTCTATCTATTATTTGATCAAAAATCTGTTCCTTCAACCAATTTTCGAAATCAGTGATCAGAAAAAATCAAGCCCTTTGCTGAATCAAAGGGCTTTAACAGTCTTTAACCTCTAACGGCTAAATTCTGTTTCGGCAATAATTTACAACCGCAAGAAAGTGGGTCATTCACTCTAGCAGCCGCTTTACCCATGACCTGCATATTCGGATCACCAGCGACAATCGTCGCCACCGTTTTATGTTTTGGGCAAGTTGCCTTATCCCCAACACAAGCAATCGGAATGCCTTCTATGAGAAAGCTGCTATTTCCACTGATGACCTGCCCACCACCTGTGGTTGGGCAACCAACAACGATATAGGGTGTTGCCATAATCCCATCCCTCACATTTGGATTTATGAATAATTAAAGTACTTCAAATTCAATACGACGATTTTTCTTACGACCATCTGCTGTTGCATTATCAGCAACTGGCTGACTAGAACCTTTACCTTCAGTGCTTAAACGGTCCGCCGCAATACTTTTACCCACCAGATAACTTTGTACCGCTGCAGCACGTTGCTGACTTAACACCGTATTCTTGTTGGCATCACCAGAGCTATCGGTATGGCCAATAATTTTGACTTTCTTGCCGCCAACCTTATTTAACGCCACTGCCATTTCATCCAGAATCTGTTGTCCTGCCGCAGTCAAGATTGCACTCCCCGATTCAAATTCAATGATTCGGTTCTTCAAGGCATCGTCAATGATTTTTTGCTCGGCCTGATTCACTGAAAGTTGTGCATTAAATCGATACGGTTGCTGAACCAGGGCCTGAAAACTGCTCGTGGTCGGTTGAATTTGATTTGGGTCGGTCATTTTACCAGTTAAATCAACCTGAGTTCCTCTAACTCGTAACTGACCTTGTGAAATCTTTTTTAGATCAGGAGTGATGACTCGAGTCACTGAATCACTCCAACCACTCGGCGCAGACACTGGACGTACCTGAATTTTGTCCACGACTTGATCTGCACCATAAACAGACTGCATCTTGACCAAGATCGCCTGCTTACTCTCCTCATTAGGAACCACACCCTCCACTACAATCGGTGCAGCATGGAGCAGATGGCTTTGACCTAAAATACATAAGCCAAACAGTAAACTTGCCCAGATAGATTTCGGATTATTTCTCATATTCATTCATCTAAAAAAGTTTGTCTGAACAGCTTCAAACCTTGGTTAAGGCTCAACTGACGCTGACAAAGTGATTGTTCGAGTGTGGCAAGGCCTGCATTCTGCTCCAGATAGGCATCAATCCATTGTGCTTGGATTAAGGACACCCAATGCTCGCTCTGCATGTTTTGGGTAAAAATATCGCTGAGCGCCATGATATCGGCACCTTGGAAACCAATGAATAAAATTGGCTCCTCACGATGCAAGATGCCAATCAGGATTTCGGTATTATTGATACCTAAGAATCGTCCAATCATCCCAACCCAAAACGCTGCGATTTCATAGCAGTACATCGCGTTATTGATCGGTAAGATCAGCACCTTATTTAAACGACTGGTACCATTTTTTAAGATCGGTTGCAGTAAAAGTCCCAATCCGATCATGCTCTGAGCCAATTCATAGACATTGATTTTCATTAATTGGGCAAAGGAATGCATAGTGTGATTTTCATAAAAACCATTGCATTCTTCAGCAGTGAAAATCTGAACCACATTCGGTAGGTTGTTGAGCTTCTCCAGCATAATATTGGTATCACGAATACTGCGTAATACGCGATTGCGCTGGAATAAATCGACCAAAACTGACTTGTAGTAAAACGGCGCCAATAATAAATTTTGATAAGGCTGCTCAACTTCAAGCAATTGACTCAGTACCATCGGAAATGCACGACCCGAGCTGTCTTGACTAGTAATCAAGTTTGCAGCTAAAAACATCGACTCGGCAGGATTAGCAATAAAAAAATCCAAAGAAGGCAAAGACTCGTAACGCTGCTTAAACTCAGGGACGCGCATGGCATGTTCAAGTGCTTCAGTAATCCACTGATCCAGCACTTGGATTAATGCGTATTGTCCTTTGGATTTCAGAAAGTCACCACGAGCGGGTGTCTTTCCGTAGTACAAAGCTGTTGTTTTTACTTGTTGCATCCAAGCACCTCCGGCTGTTCCCTGATCATCCCTAACATTACGGCGTTACTCCTGACTGGGCAGGTGCTGTGGTTTGCGGCTTTGGTGCGACAGCTGTGGCAGCCCCAGCAGGGGTTGCTTGCGCAGAGACCACACGTACCGCTTTCTCTGTCACTACTTTATCCACCAGTTGTAAGCCTGCATAACCACGGCTAGAGCCAATACTGCCCGAGCTATTACCGCTAATGAGTCGGAAGTTTACTTTCAGCGTTAAAGATGGTTCAGTTTTGCTGGTCCATGTCATTTCAAAACTACCATTTTGCTCTTTACGCTGCGCCGCATCGATCAAACGGTTAATCCCATATTCACCAGGTTCTTCAAAAATCGTATGGGTTTTACCTTCCAAATCAACTGCAGTGATTCGGGCACCAGGGACTGCTCCCTGATTTGGCCAAACAAAGTTCACCCATTGTTGAATTCCATTTTCAAACACCATTCGCTGACCATCAATATCAATGGTATACGATAAGTATTGCGGATTTGGTAATGGATAGAACTGGAAGTTTGATTGATTCGATACAGGTGCTGCTGCAGGTTGATCTAGGCTACCTGTCGCCATGCCATTGATCGGTGCCACATATTGCTGGAACGCCACCACAAATTGTGGATTTAGGCTAATGCCTAAGTCTTTCCATGTTTTCGAGGTCAAGACATAACCACGGCGGATCACAAATGGATCTAATGCTTCTTTGACAAAACGTGCAATACTACCCGTCTCACCAAAGATTTGACCAATTTCATTACTGGTGGCTTGTAAAGTCACGCCCGAATTAAATGGATATTTCTGACTTAAATTGGTTTTAAATGGCTGGTACGCTTGAATACCCCACAATTTATTCAACTCATCTTGGGTCGGCACAATCAAGCTGGCAAATGATTGCGTTAGTGGCGTCATCAGCAATTTTTGTAATAGCTGTTGATCGGTGTCTTTCAGCCCCACCATCATCTTCTCATCCACATATTTCTGTGTGGTATTAAAGACTGACGTTTGATCATTGATGGTCTGTTTCACCAATGCCATTGCACTTGGACCAATTTCACCAGCTGTTTTCAGATCATTGAACTTACTACGTACTTGCGCAAGATTGTTCATGTACTCATCGAATAATGACTTGTCTTGTAAATCATCACGCTTACGTACCAACTGATAAAACATTTGATATTCTTGCGAAATTGCACCTTGTGCACGGTCCATCGCTTGAGCCGCTGCTCTATCATCTGAATTGTTCAAGACTTTGCGCTTAAACCAAGCAACAAAACCTTTTTCAGGAACGGCAAGTTCAGCCTGTACAATTGGATTATCCCAGTTGGTTTCAATTGCAATACGTTGTAACAACGTACGAATTGGTGAATTCTGTGGCTCACCTAAAACATCGATACTCTTTACTTGCTGAGCAAACTGATCTGCTTTGGCATAATAAATACCGTTCAGGAATTTTTTCCATTCCATTACGTATTCTTGCTTATACAGCGCGACCAATTGTTTGCGGATTTGTTCTGGACTACCAGAGAAGGTTAAATCATCCGATTGACGGCTATTTAACACCCAATCTTTGCTGTCTGTTGGCTTATTCGCAGCTTCATCAATTGCCTTTTCAACATACTCATCCCATGCCTTTTGCGTAAACACACCCGGTAATGCATAGCTACCCAGGACAATGGCACGGTTTTGTTCACCCACAATTTGCCCAACCGTGACTGCTGGGAAGCGTACCGCTGCACGCATCTTAATTTCGTTATAGACACGGTCACGTGCTGGCATCCCACGAATCACTGACAATAAAACTTGACGGGTTTGATCGACCACTTGTGCATCTGTTTCAAGTACTGGGAAGCCTTCTTGATTAGCCAAAGTCATGGCGTAAGAGAGGATCTTCTCTGCATCCTGAATCATTTCACCACGCGGCATTTGTCCACGATTGGCATCCAGCCAAGAGCGCCAGAAGCGAGATACTTGGTCACTTAAATGACTGGTATCCATATATTCATGGTTACTCATCATCAAATAGGCTTTTAATGCATTATAAGCATCTTGTGGATTACTATCCGAAGGCTCTAAATACTGCTGTGTTTTTGCAACTTGTTTGATTTCGACATTGACATGATTGGCTTTTAAAGTCGCCTCGTTATTTTTAACACGCTGTAAATATTGCGCAATATTTTGCTGTGTTGGGGTCAAAACAATTTGCTTGATCCCTTTCAAATACTCCGCTTTTAAGCTCTCACGTAATTGATTACCTTGGTAAAGACCAAAACTGAATTTAAGCGGACGATGATCATCAAACTCGTCCAGCTGTTGCAAGCGTTCTTGCAGAATCAATAAGGCTTCAAGTTGAGTCGATAATTGCTGCCCAGACGTTTTTTCCAAGTGCACCACTTTATCTAAGTCAGCCTGTACATCCGCAATCAGTTGCTGATTATTGCGATATGACCAGACCCAGACACCCAATACTAAAGAAACCCCAACCAATGCCGCAATAAATCCGATATAACGCTGGCGTTTTTTTGCAGGATTAATGTGCTGTTTCACCAGATCTTTATCTCGTAAAATCACATTAGAGAATAGACCCTGTAAAAAATAACCATGATTTGGCGCAAGCGAAGCATTTACACCATCTTGACCATTGCCCTGAACTTGCTGCAGTTGAAACTCTTGCGCAATGTTTTCCGTCATTGGGCTTTCAATCGTCCCTTCTTGTAAGGCACTGGTAAAATAGAAACCACGGAAAATCGGTTGGAACTGGTATGGATTATCTTCAAATAATGTGCCGACAAAACTTTTTAACGCGGGTTTAAGCGTTTTGAATTCCAATGGAAAAGTCATGACACTCGGCGAAATATTTTGCGAATGGCGACGACTTAAATGCGTGGTACTGACACTCTTTAAACCGTCATAAAGAATGCTGTAATGTTTTTCGAATAATTCTACCGCATTCTGAGACGAGTTCTGTTCATAAGGTAAAGTTGCACCCCACGCCTGATTATATTCTTGCGACTCATAGCAATCAAAAAACTCCGTAAAACCTGCAATCAAGTCCATTTTAGAAAAGACCAAATAAACAGGAACCACGACCTCAAGTTTTTCAGTTAGATCTTGAATTCGAGCGCGTAGATTTTTGGCTAATTTTATTGAATTCTCAGGACTCTGGCTGATCAATTCGGCAATACTAACAATCAATACCAAACCATTGACAGGGGCTTTAGAACGGTTTTTCTTTAAAATATTTAAAAAGCCCAACCATTCAGAATGATCTTCGGAATAAACTGAATACCGCCCTGCAGTATCCAGCAAAATGCCTTCGGTAGAAAAGAACCAGTCACAGTTCCGTGTTCCACTCAAACCCGCTGAAACCATTTTCTGATGGGTTTCTTCAAAGGGAAACTTCAAACCAGAATTATAGATCGCAGAACTTTTACCCGCAGCTGGATTACCAATCACCATATACCAAGGCAATTCGTACAATGCGGCATTGCCCTTTTTATCACCCAATTTAGATTTACGAATCAATTGAATTGATTCTTTCATCTGCTGCTGAATTAACTGTAGCTCGGCTTTGTCTTTGTGTTGACCATATTCAGCTTGGCTGTCTTTCTCAATCGCATTGGCCAGTTCTTCACCTTGTTCAGCGTGGCGTTTTCTTTGAATCAGCCAATAGATACCATAGACGATTAAACCCAATGCATAGGTTGCTGCCAATGCCCAAAAGATATGCCGAGGAATAGACGAGTATGAAGAAATCAGTGCCACGAATAAGGATAAAGCAATAATAGCTTTAGGATTCGTGATGTACTGCCACAGATAACCTAAAATGATATACATTGAGTTCTCGAATTCTTAATAAAGTTAATTAATCAGCAATTGCTACACTTTCCTGATCTTGTGAGATCTCAGGAACAGCTTGAATAAATGCTTGTAAATTTTGTCCATAAACAAAGGCAACCTGTGACTCAGAAAAATGTGCCCCCAACATTAATCCAAACAGTTTTGCCACGTTTTGGGTGTGTCCAAAAATAGGTTTGCAGTACAAATAATGGTGCGCCTCGACTGGACTTTGCTTAAAAAACTGTTCCAATTTCTTGGCCACCTTGACATCAGCACCATCCTCAACCACCAATACAAAAGGTTCTTCAGCCTGATACTGCGGTAAATCATCAATCCCCAGCTCTTTGAAAATTTGATCGATATTATTTTGGTTGCTGACCAACTTAAAGGTCTTTTCAGGTTGCAACTGTTCTAGCTGAACCGCAGGATTGGCCAAACAACTACTGCTCACAAATTCTGCTGGGATATACGCACTTGCTCCCCAAGACTTTTCATCAATAATTTCTTGTTCAATTTCTGAATCTGCCGCAATGATCAATGAAATTTCATGGGCTTGGTTTTGAATCCGCTCAAGCAACTCAAGCAGATGTTGCTCAGTCGATGCCGCGCTAAGATAGTGATATTCAATATGGAACTTTTGTGGAATGATGCCAAGGTCATAAAAAATGGCCTGAATACTTTCATTGCTACTCAGATCATTCCAGATATGCACCACGTCTTCAGACAATAAAATGTGCAGATTTAGCTTATCCAAACGATAGACCTGCTCGACCTGAATGGATTCATGCGCTTCATCGTCGGAAAAGCTTGGATCAATCCATGCAGGGTGCATACGGTATTCATGCAAATTTTGGCTTTCATAAAACAGACTAGACCGCTTTAAGTGGTCTGAAATCGAAGCTAAAAGTTCTGTGTGCTGTTCAATTTGATGGTGGATTAGCGCCATGATACGTTGCTGTCGAACCGACAAGAACTGCAACTCCTCATCATCCTCACTTTGGACTTGTTGGTCTAAGTCTGTAATGCGATAAGAAAGAATGGGAATACCATGAAAATTCACCAGATCCTGATCTAACTGAGGACTGGTAAACTGCTTGATTCCATCCAGAATCGCATCATTTTCACCCAGTGCACTATATGCACCTGCCGCATAGAGATTTAGCTTTAACCATTTACTCTCCAACTCAACTGGCTGTGCCTCAGTGGCACTCTGCTCTGAATTTTGTTGGGCTTGCAATGCTTGTTGCTTTTTTTCTTTATAATGTTGATAAGCTTTATAGATCAACCAAGGTGACAGTAACACCAAAGTAATCACGACTGGTAGGATCAGGAAATAATTAATTAAATCGGCAGATTCGGGCTGATATTGAATATCACGCCAGTAATAAACCACCACCAAGCCGACCAGGATAAAGCAACTGATGAGTGTCGCTAAAATTTTCTTCACCATTATGCGGCTCCTAAAAGTGCATAACGTGTTTCCGTGTTATGTTGTAATTGTTCGGATGGCATTAAAAATGCCCCTTGGCCCAGACCTACCTGATGCTCAGAATTTAAACAGATTGGATTGATGTCACATTTATCCAAAATCAAACGTACATCAATAAACAGTGTTGGACTGCACCAAGTTTGAATCAGGTGTTTTAACTTTTTATTTAAAGGCTGATCAGGCAGAAAAGCTAAATATTGTTCTCGCGGTAATGGCCCAATTTGAATCTCGATTTTGCCGTCAATTTGCTGAACCGTATCGCCACAAAAGGTATTTACACCCAGTAGACTTGGGTTACTACCACCTAAACTGGTCTTCTGCTCATTAGCAAGATGAAAGGTTTCTTTAACAAATTCTTGAATCTGAACCTGTTGATTAAACACACATGACAGCACTGTTTTTAAAGCATGTGCGGTATTGTTTTGCCCCTGCATCAAACCAGAAAATTCTGCAAAATACTCATCTAGATCTTGTTGTTCGTGCTGGGCGCGAATATAACCATTTAAAGCATGCAAAATATCCAGATAATGATTGTCTTGTTCAATCTCATAACGCACTGCCAAATTATACGCCAAGCTGGCATCGACATATTTGGCTGTCAACTTATGATTGAATAGACCTAAAAACTCTTTAATCTCGAGTCGCTGCTGTCGGCTACTTTGTTTTAATTTATTGGTATAGGTATAAGGCAGTGCCCCTTGTGTCCCTGTAAGTCCGACCACCAGATTGGTTAAATGAATACGCTGATCTTGATAACTGAGTTCTTCAATCTCAGTCGCAGGGAAGCTTAAACTAAATGAGGTGCCAAATTTAAAATCCTCAGACCAACGCTTTACTTGTGATGCCTGCGGATGATGGCGTAACAAGCGTATAGATTGAATAAACTCAAAGGAACCTGACTTTTTAAAAACTTGGTCGACTACAGAAGAGTCTTGCCACCAACGTTCTGCACGCATTGGTATATCTCCTGCTGGTTAAGACTGTCTTTGACGACCACATCAACAAAACTATTAATTTGAACTTTTAAATTAAAAATGTGGCTTAATAACTGGCTGAAAATATAGAGACTATGTCCGCGGAAAACACTCTTATTCACTGAAAGCTCAGCCTTAACCCCACGAATGAACATTGGAAAAGGTTTTGCATTCATCAATTTATTGCTGGTTGTGAAGTTGAGCTGTTTCAGAGCATCAATCAATAAAATATTTTCTTTAGAATGCGGTAAGTTATATAAAGCCAAAAGCTCCTTCACATGACTCAGTGCATCCCCTTTCATTAAGGCCAAGGTATTCAACGAAAGATGAGAAATAATGCGCCATTGCTCGTTGCTATTTTTATCAAAATGATAAGGTGATGTCGGACGCTTTAAAATCAAGGCACGTCTTGCCAGACTACTGTCATTTAAATTCAGAATATTATTGCTCTGGCTTAATGCTTCATGCGGCAAATCACCATTGGAGCAGAGTAAACGTGTACTAATAAAATCTGATTTGATTTCATAAGGTTTCAAATGTTTGGAAACAATCGAATAACCCATTTGCATGATTTTGGTCTGCGAAGGCAGATAATTTAAAGAATAGAAAAATTGAACCTTATCATTGTGATAATGACTCATTGCAAAAAATGGCAATACAGGGAGATGGGTTTGTTCCTGATTGGTCTTTTCACGTACCATATTCATCTCAAGGATAGAATAGACTTGATACAACTCAGGATGATGCGCATCCGTGACCAATGGATATTGTAGTTGCGTATGTGAAATTTTTTGCGGTTCAGCCTGCTTTTCAAACAAATTAATTGCAGGTGTGGTAAATAATTTAAAATTGGCGATATTAAGTTCTGAATAATTACGAACCACTGCCTGATCATTCAAATTGAGTTTGAGATGGATCAAAATTTCAAAGCTATTGTGCTGATGTAATAATCCCTTGAGCACACTTAAATCAAGATTCAGATAATTAAACTTTTCAGGGAAGCAAAAATATTCCATCAATAAGCGATAAGCGTGGTGGGTATGCTGATCAATCGGCAATAAACTTTCTTGCTCACTAAAACCCATCACATCAAAAGGATTACTCACCTCGATGACGCGCTGCCCAACCCGAATTGCAAAACCTGTATCTTTACGAAAAATACTATCCAGAACTTGCAATGGAAAATTTGAAATTGCATCTAAATAGATCGGTAATTTTTCGTCCAAGATCCATTGTTGGGCATCATTAAAGATTTCAAATTTCAAACTTAAGGTCGCATTTTGATTCAAATGCATATGCGTGCTCGGTGAGGTTTGAAACTCCAAATGCGTCAATTCAATTGGTAATAATCGAACCTCATTGCTGGTATTAAACTCACATTGCACACCTTTAAAACTGCGTGACTTCAAGGCTGTTTTTTGCGGAATCAAATGTGCTGCAGTTAATTGTTTAAGTTTATTGCTATCTTCAAAACTAACCACAGTACAAGCAGGAAAATGGCGTAAATATTGAGGAAACATCACCTCAAATAAAGAATGGGTAAATAGCTCATAGCTATCAGCTAACTTTTTATCAATACGCGCTGCAATCAATGAAAAGGCCTGAATTAAGCGCTCAATATGCGGGTCATCAATTTGTTCTTGGTTAAGCGATAGACGTTGCGCAATCTTCGGATATTTCTGCGCGAACTCTCGAGATTGTTGACCGAATTCTTGTAGTTGTTTTTCATAATACGGTAAAAGTTGCTCTATCACTGTTCGCTCACACTAAGTTCTGGCAGAAATAACATATTGTTGTGTTGTTGGTTTGAGTAAAGCATCGAAAAAAACAGGTTCATATAAGGGGTGAATATTTAAGTAGGCCTGAATACTTAAACACAGCGATCCCATATTATGTCCATCTAATAGCATCTCAACTTTGATCTGCCGCAATCTCGGCTCATGTGCTGCAATAGACTGCTCAATCGATTGACAAATTTTATCTCGATCCAAGGGATTCGCCGTCGACAAGCCGACGAAATCAATAATTCCAAACTGCAAAATTGATTTTTTTGCCAGTGGAAATTCATCCATATCTCGATCAAATTGTGCGATCCGACTATTCAACAAGTCTTCCAAATCACGAGCAACCGACTCTCGCAACTGCTGAATCGACATTCCTCTTAAATAATCTTCTTGCTCTGGTACTAAACGATCAAATAATGTTGATCTGAATCCATAAGGATATAGATGATCTAAATTCATTTTTTATAAGAACAACATCTTGGAAAAATAGAGGCTAATAGGCACCTATTAACCTCTATTAGAAAATCACGGTACTAATTACGCAGCGTATGAAGCTGTGTTATTAGAAAGTGACCATTTCTTAGTAACAGCACCTTTCGCAGTACCGTTAATGTCTTGCTGGTTATAAGTCCACTCAACAGCAGCGTATTTCAAACCAAATGTTTCTGTTGGAACACCTTCTTCGTTTACAGTCGGTGTTACGCTAGAAACAAGAACGTGTTTCAATTTGATTTGTAAGTATTTGATGCGTTTATCACCATTTGCACGGTAGTAATCGATCTGTACTTCATCAAATGTATAACCTGCAGAACACGCTTCCCAAAGTTTAGGACTAGTTGCATCCAAATCTTTAACGAAGATCATGTCTGAGTGCTCAACACGTTCAGCTGTATGGCCACCTACGCTACTAGAAGTCGCAGATTTAGGTTGACGAATGTTATGAGACCAAGAGTTAACTTCTAGCCAACCTTTGTGTTCAGAATCGCGAGATTCTCCGTCTACCTTGTACTTACCACGAAACTCAACATATATATCTTTCATTTAAAAATTACCTCTATTTTATTTAAAGTTATTATCTAGCTGATCTCATTGTTAATTTGAGGACTGAGGTAGTTCAGTCACGAGTCGTAAAGAAACAGATAACTCGTCCAGCTGGAAATGCGGTCTTAAGAAAACCACAGACTTGTAGTGACCCGGTTGAGCTGGATCTTCTACAACTTTTACAGATGCCTCTCGAAGCGGATATTGTGCTTTTGCTTCTTGAGATGCACCATCATCTAGCAAGACATATTGCGAGAGCCATTCATTTAAAAATGCTTCGACGTTGCCTGCAGATGCAAAACTTCCCACTTTGTCACGCATCATTGCTTTTAAGTAATGTGCAATACGCGATACCGCCATGATGTATTGGATTTGGCTAGAAAGTGCAGAGTTTGCATTCGCCGTATCGCTGTCATATTTCTTTGGTTTTTGAGCAGACTGTGCACCAAAGAAAGCCGCATAATCAGTGTTCTTGCAGTGAACCAATGGAATAAAACCAAGATCGCTAAGTTCTTTTTCACGACGGTCAGTAATGGCGATTTCAGTTGGACATTTAAATACCACTTCACCATCTGAAGTTTTGAAAGTATGAACTGGTAAGCCTTCAACCAAGCCACCGCCTTCAACCCCACGAATCGCCGCACACCAACCATGCATATCAAAGGCATTGGTTAAACGTGTACCGAACGCATAAGCGGCATTCATCCACAAATAATCATCATGGTTTTCACCAGAAACATCTTCAACGAAGTTAAAGCCTTCAGTTGCAGTGCCTTCTTTCGGATGGTATGGCAAACGACCTAACACGTGTGGCATGGTCAATGCGACATAACGAGAATCTTCGCTGTCACGGAAAGAACGCCATTGTACGTATTCAGCTGTTTCAAAGATTTTTGAAACATCACGAGGACGATCAATATCGGTGAACGACTCAAGACCAAGAATGCTTGGGCTAGCTGCTGAAACAAATGGCGCATGTGCTGCTGCAGCAACATGAGAAATTTGTTCCAATAAATACATATCTGATGGTGTACGATCAAACTCGAAATCACCAATCAGTGCTGCATAAGGCGCACCACCAAATGAACCGTATTCTTCTTCATAAATCTTTTTAAACAAGGTACTTTGATCAAAGTCTGTTGCACCTTGAAAGTCTTTCACTAACTCTTTTTTGGTCGTATTTAACATACGAATTTTAATCATCGAGTTAGACGGTGTTTCTTGGCAGAAATAATAGAGTCCACGCCATGTTGATTCGATTTTCTGGAACTGCTCATGATGCATAATTTCGCTCAATTGATTTGAGATCAGTGCATCAATTTCTGCAATACGCTTGTCAATCGACAAGGTCATGTTCTCAGAAACAGTAATCGTCCCTGCCATGACTTCTTTGGCCAACTCACCAATTAAGCTCTTGGCACGAACATGTTCATCATCATTACGTGCAATACGGCTCTGCTCAACAATTGAATCTAGCAAATGAACCGATTCAGTTTCTACATTTGCTGCAGTGGCTGCTTGTAAATTACTCATTTTCAGCCTCCGCACTGAGTTGACGAACTTGATCGGTATTTTTCAGTACTTCATCTAGCAAGTCTTCTAAACGTTCGCTGTTTGAAATCTTATTGCGTAAATCAGTTAAACGTTCACGCGCCGCAACCAGCTTACGTAATGGATCAACCTGTTGGACCACTTGTTCTGGACGGAAGTCTTCCATCGAGTTAAAAGTGAGGTCCACTGACATGCGACCGCCTTCTTCAGTCAAAGTATTTTCGACTTGGAAAGCAGCACGTGGCGCTAAAGATTCCATCACTTCATCAATATTATCTAAATCGACATTGATAAATTTTTTGTCTTTTAACTTAGTCTTTTCTAGCTCTGATGCAGCGGAGAAATCCCCCATCACACCCACAACAAAAGGGAGTTCTTTTGACTCTTTACCATCACCAACTTCGACATCATATGTCAGCTGTACACGAGGGGGACGTATGCGTTGCAGTTTCTTCTGTACGCTTTCTCTCTTTGCCATAACTTTTCACCCTTGATTATTATTTCAACGAATCGAATGGATTCGAACCTGTTTTTTGAACAGTAGGTTGTTTGGTAACTGTTGGTGTTACAGCCGTTTGACGTTTTACCGGCGCAACAGATTGAGTTACATTACTACGTGTTGGTTGAGTTGTACGTACTTTTCTGTTCGTTGTCCGTCGCGTTGTGTTATTAGTCGACGTATTTCGTATCTCTTTTTTTAGCGACTCATCTGTAATCGCCTTGCTCGTGGATGTATCAGGAGCAGGTAAGGCAACACGAATGCTGTCACTCAACTGTTTTGCTGGTGGATAAGTGAGTTCATTACTCAAATAGCGCATTTCATTTGAGCGCATATGCTGCAATGCTTCATTGGCAATCTGAACACTGGCTAAAAAAGTGACATCTGTCAAAGTTGTACCGCGTACATTTTGCTCTTGTAGCTGCGTCGCCAATTTTAAAGCATTCATCGGTTGCTTTAATTCATACATACGCATCGCGGCCTGAGCCAACAAATCGTTTACACGCGAAGCATTATCTTTGTCACAAACTTGTTGATAAATATCTAATAAAGCACGATCTGTTTGGTTTACTGCCAACGGATTCTGTTTTAGACATTTACTTTTTAATTTAATTGGTTTTATTTCTTTATCATCAGCATAAGCTGAATTACCTATTAAACCAGCTGTTATACAAAGAATTGATATTACAATACCTTTTTTCAAAATATGCCTCGTATTATTTAACTTATAATTGAAGAGCTGACAATTATTGTTAAAAAACCCTCTTACTCGTCAATTTTTGTACATTTACATCATTTCCGCGAATTTAACAAAAAAAACACATACAAAGTCAATACTAGTTACGTTTATTAACATTATTAAATTTTCATGACAGACATTCATGTAAAAAAAAACTTTAATCAGGTGCATTTTTTGTTTAAAAGTGACATTTTTTGTTGTAGAATAATCTGTATACTCGTACAGAGTTTAACTAAGTTTTTGATTTTATTCAAAAAATATTTCTAGCAAAAACAACCATATCAAGTTAGAACTCAGTCAATAGAACTTGGTATTTAAAAATTATTGTGAGTAATAAATGAGTAACTTAAAGGTTTTAATTACTAAACTATCACCTCCTACTCGTACTGCATTAGAAAAGTCTGCAAATTACTGTATTAACCAATTGAATTATGAAATTGAGATTGAACACCTCTTTGTTGAATTACTAAATCAAAATATAGTCAATGATTTACATATTTTATTGAAAAAAAATAATATCTCTCCAGATGCCTTAATTATTGATTTAAAAGAAACCATTGCCTCTTTGCCTAAAGGTAATACCCGTACCCCTATATTTGCAAAATCAATCGTTCGGTTATTTGAACAAGCATGGTTACTGGCTTCTGCGGAACAAACCCCTTTAATCCGTAGTAGCCATTTACTAATTGCTTTGTTAACGGCACCCGATTTACAACAAATCGCTTTTAGAGCATCTAGTTTATTCGAACGCTTCCCGATCGATACCATGAAACATAAGTTTCTCGATATTTGTGGGAAAAGCAGTGAACAACCGCAAGCAGAAAATACCTCGACAACAACTGAACAAACCACAGATCCTGAATCGACAGTAACAACCGCAAAAACGCCTGCCTTAGATCAATACACCATTAATCTGACTGAAAAAGCTAAACAAGGCGGCATTGATCCTGTGATTGGTCGCGAATTTGAAATTCGCCTCATGCTTGATATCTTGATGCGTCGTCGTCAAAACAATCCGATTTTGACTGGTGAACCTGGTGTGGGTAAAACCGCTGTTGTTGAAGGCTTGGCCTTAAAAATTGCCCAAGGCTTAGTCCCTGAAGCACTCAAAAATGTTCATCTGCATGTCTTAGACATGGGCTTGTTACAAGCAGGTGCCAGCGTCAAAGGTGAATTTGAAAATCGTTTGAAACAAGTGATTCAAGAAGTTCAGGCTTCAGCTCACCCAATTATTCTGTTTATTGATGAAGCACATACCATGATTGGTGCTGGTGGTCAGGCTGGACAAAACGATGCTGCAAACTTACTCAAACCCGCATTAGCGCGTGGTGAATTAAGAACCATTGCGGCAACGACTTGGGCTGAATACAAACAGTACTTTGAAAAAGATGCGGCACTCAGCCGCCGTTTTCAGGTGGTTAAAGTTGAAGAACCAACCGAAGAAGTGGCGATTGATATGTTGCGTGCCATGATCCCCGTCATGCAAAGTCACTTTAACTTACAAATTGATGATCAGGCCATTATCACTGCCGTTCAAGCATCGCATCGCTATATCAGTGGTCGTCAACTTCCAGATAAAGCAGTGAGTGTACTCGATACTGCTTCGGCACGTGTTGCTTTGACACACAATGCACAACCCGTGGTTCTGGATCAACTCAAAGCACAACAGCACAACCTTCAGTTAGAACATCAAATTATCAACAACGAACATCAGCAGTTCCCTGTGCATCACCAACGTTTAGATGAGCTTAATCAACAACTGACAAGCTTGGAAAATGAGATTCAAGCAACTGAAAGCAAATGGCAACAAGAACTTGCTTTGGTTAAACAGATTCAAACGCTGAATGCACAAACAGAGCAAGACCATAAAGCACAAATTGCGACATTGAGAGCAGATTTAGCCCAATTGCAAGGCCAAACACCGTTAGTATTTGAACGTGTCAATGCACAGATCATCAATGAAATTATTTCTGATTGGACTGGTATCCCAGTTGGCAAGATGGTCAACGATGAAATCAAACAAATCCTAAGCCTTGAAGATAAACTGGGTGAACGTGTAATGGGCCAAGACTATGCCCTCACCCAACTGGTTCAAGGCATTAAAACCTCTAAGGCCAAATTAGAAGATCCGAATAAACCACAAGGTGTATTTCTATTGGTTGGTCCAAGTGGGGTGGGTAAAACAGAAACTGCCCTTGCGCTTGCCAACGAGCTATATGGCGGTGAGCAACATCTCATCACCATCAACATGTCTGAATATCAGGAAGCACATACAGTTTCCTCATTAAAAGGTGCGCCTCCTGGTTATGTTGGATATGGTCAAGGAGGTGTTCTCACCGAAGCCGTTCGTCGCAACCCGTATAGTGTTGTATTGTTAGACGAGGTTGAAAAAGCCCATAGTGATGTACAAGAATTATTCTATCAAGTCTTCGATAAAGGGATGCTTGAAGATGGTGAAGGTCGTGTCATCGACTTTAAAAACACCACCATTTTGCTGACATCGAATACCGGGTCAAGTGCCATCATGCAGGCCTGTTTAAATCAGCCTGTCGAAGACTGGCCACATGCCGAGGATTTGATCGAGCATTTGAAACCAAGTTTATATAAACAATTTAAGCCTGCATTTATTGGGCGTATGCGGATCGTGCCTTACTTCCCACTGCATGATGAGCTACTTATTCGCATTATTAAGCACAAACTTGGGAAAATTGTTGACCGTATTGAAAAACAATATGCCACCAAGGTTCAGTACTCTGATGACTTAATCGAATTACTCTTAAACCGTTGTACTGAAGTCGATAGTGGCGCGCGAAATGTGGACAATATCCTTAACTCTACCGTCTTGCCTGCTTTAGCAACTGAAATTTTAGTCGCTTTAGCTGATCATAAATTGCCGAAGTTGATCGTCATCGATACCAAAGATGATGAAATTACCTATCAATTAGATCCGGTCGAAAAAGCAACCAAGAAACGTTCAACTAAAAAAGTCAAAGCTGAAGTTTAAAATTTAAAGATTGAGCTAAATTTGTGATGCATATGGATATTTTATCTTTACTAACGCCAATTAATGAGCAGTCACCGTGCGGTGAGGATTATTCATTTTCAAATGAGTTCCACGCCATTAAAAAAGCAAAAACCCAAGATGATGTATTACTTGATCAAGGGGATTGGGTGACTGAGCCCAAACAGGCAGATTGGGACTTTGTTGCCAGTACGTCTATAGATTTACTACAATCAAAAAGTAAAGATATTCGTTTGCTCACATGGCTGTCTGAAGCTTGGGCAAATCTGTATGGCTTTGATGGCATTAGCAAAAGTCTGGAACTTAGTCATCGCCTATTAGAACAGTATTGGTTAACCCTACATCCAGAAGTTGAAGATGATGATTTAGACCAACGTATTGGTTTATTACAAGGTTTAATTAATCAACTCCCTTTACTGATCAAAAAGGTTTCTTTAATTAACCATGCGCCTTATTATCATTTGCTCGACTACGACAACTTTCTTTATCACGAAAATATCCGTCGTAAACAAAGCGATGATTATGAAGATTCAAGTGGTTCAACTGAATTAGAACAGTTCGAACAAGCCCTATCCAATACCGATAAAAACTTTCAGCGTCAAAATTACCAACGTTTCAATGACATCTTGCAACAATGGACAACGCTGAAAAATGTGTTGGATGGCTTGCTTGGTTTGGACTCTCCAAGTTTTGCGGCAATTGACTCTAGCTTAGATACCATTCATATCACACTGAAAAAGATATACAAGACTGATCTATTTGAGCAAACGACTCAAACAGTCATAACAGAAACTGAAACATCGACAACACCGATGGTACAACACGTGACGACACAATCTGCTGCACCTCAAAATCAGCTGTCTTTTCAGCCGCAAGTTCAATCGCATGTTGAAAACCGCGAACAGGCAATGCGTGTGCTGCAAGAAATTGCCACTTATTTTCAGAAAAATGAACCGCATAGCCCAGTGAGCTATATGTTGCAGAAAACCATCAAGTGGAGCCAAATGCCACTGCATGAGTGGTTAACTCAAGTGATTAAGGATGAACATCCTTTACAAATGCTCCAGGACACTCTTGGTGTTCAGCCAAAGAATGAATATGAATAATTGTTGGTAAATACATATGTTTAAAGCAGAAAAGATTCTTTGGGGTGAAGGCTTATTTTTACGTCCTCAGCATTTTCAGATCCAAGATACCTACCATGAACAACGTTTGAATCATACGATTCGGGCAATGATTCCACATGCCTATGGTGTACAAAAGTTGAAGTTTGACGAAGTTCAGCTTTCTACTCATATTCTGGCACTTCAAGAAGTAGAAATCATTTGGCAAGATGGCGAGATTTATCAGGCTCCTGCACAAGATTTATTGCCTGAGCCGTTATTGCTGGATGATCTTAATCTACAAGGTGAAATGACAGTTTATTTGGCACTGCCAATCTTACAAGCCAATAAGAAGAATATCGCGGATGAAACACGCTCAGTTTCTAGTCGCTACCATAACTATTTGACAGAAACCCATGATCTGTTTACCGATGCGAGTCCTGCTGAACTGAATCTGTTGCGTCGCCGTGCAGAATTTAAGTTGTTAGAGCAACATATTCAGCCGAGCCAAAATTTAGATGGTTTCTTATATATTCCTGTCGCTAAAATTAAGCGTCAAAGCTCGGGTCACTTTGAGTTAGACAATAAGTTCATTCCACCGATTTTACATATTGCGGCCTCTGAATCGCTGATTAACAATCTAAAGCGTACACTCAACGTCATTAAGGCAAAAATTAAAACCATTCAAAGTAATAACCGCGAAAACGAACAAAAGTTGATCGAATTCCGCTCAGGAGACATTGTTTCCTTCTGGTTAATTAATGCTTTAAATACAGCCTATGCTGGATTAAATCACTTACTCCAATATCCTTTAATTCACCCAGAACGTTTATTCTCAGAATTATTGCGTTTAACAGGTTCATTACTGACCTTCTCTACGGCTTATGATGTTGACCATTTACCACACTATAAACATCATCAATTACAAGACAGTTTTCAACAGCTAGACCTGATTTTAAGAGATTTACTGGATACCATCATTTCGAGCCGTTATTTCAGTATTGCCTTGAAAGAAACACGACCATCTTATTGGGTGGGTAGTCTAGAGTCAGACAAAATTACCCGTGATACACGTCTTTATATTGCTGTTTCAAGCAGCATGATGCAAACCCATGAGCTGATTCAAATCGTACCTTTGCGCTTCAAAGTGGGCAGTACCATTGATGTAGAACAGCGTGTGATTGCAGCACTTCCTGCTGTTCCACTCCATCATCTAATGCAAGTTCCTACAGCGATTCCAGTGCGCTCTGGGGTCAGCTATTTTGAAATTGAACCACATCATGAACTCTATCAACGTATGCTTGAGTCAGAAACCATTTGTGTCTATGTTCCCGCAGGTTTCCAAGATATTAGTATTGAACTCATTGCTGTAATGAATAGTTAAGAGAATCACAATGACTCAACCAACAGGCATCCCCTCTTTATTTGATGATGGAAAAATTGGTTCAGGTTTACCTGCGTCTGATCAACCACAAAATAAAGCGCAAGCGACCAACTTAATTGACCTATTACATGATGGGTTTTATTTGGTTTTTTTACTTCGCAACCGCTATATACCTGCAAATCCCACTGATTTTCGTGAAAAAATCGTCGATTTATTGAACCGCTTCGAACAGCAAGCTAAACGTTTGCAGTTTTCTGCTGATGATATTCACGATGCCAAATACGCCTTTTGTGCCTTGATTGATGAAACGATTGCAACGCAACAGGATGCAGCCTATTTTAATTTACAGAATTCATGGCTGATCAGCCCATTGCAATTAAGCCTGTTTGGCTCTCAACTGGCTGGTTATCGTTTTTTTGAAATCTTAGAACAACTGCGGAGTCGTGGCAAAGAACGCCTAGCATCGCTTGAGGTTTTTCATTACTGCCTCTTACTCGGTTTTCAAGGTAAATACCGTCTAGAATCAGTAGAAAGCTTAAATCACCTCGTGGCTCGTGTTGGAGATGAGATTGATTATCTCAAAGGGAAAAAAGCAGCATTTTCTCCTTTTGCTGCCATTCCAGACCACATTAAACACATTATTCATCACGAATTACCTTTTTTCTGGATTTTGATCTTCTTACTGATGTTTGCTGCGCTCACTTTTGCAGGTTTAAAGTTCATGCTCTCCAAACAAAATCAGAGTGCATTAGCTCCTTATCAGAATGTGATTTCAGCGCCTGCCGAAGAAGCACATATCACCATCCATTTGCCTTAGTTGATAACGTATGACTCAGGAAAGAACAACTTCTTTACGCATATTACAGACCAATAAGAAAAAAACCTTATCTCCTGTAATTTATTTACTGATCGGATTTCTTTCAGGAATCATCGTTGCTGCATTGTTTTTTTTCATCTTTGCAAGTGACGTCAATAACTCAGCGCCGAGTGTCCCACAAACGATTGAAGAAACTGAAACGGTTCAAACTGCCACCAAAGCAACCGTACAAAATAATGAAGTGGAAGTGAATACTCCAAATCATCATGAAACAACTGAATCGGTGGAAGACAATAATTTTGCTCAACCTGGGAGCAATGATTTAAACAAATTTTTCCAACGCACACCGCCGCCTGCTGCACCCGCTCCGAATGGCCAGCATGTTTCTCCATTTGCCAATGAGCCAAATACGAAACCAACAACAGTAACATCAGTAAAAGTGCCGCATAGCAAAAATGAAACCATTGCTCCACCAACGAATAAAGTAGTGGCTAAACCGGTTCCTCCTGCGACCAAGCCAGCACCAGCAAAAACTGCAGAGGCGGA
This sequence comes from Acinetobacter gyllenbergii, assembly GCF_001682515.1. Lineage (NCBI taxonomy): Bacteria > Pseudomonadati > Pseudomonadota > Gammaproteobacteria > Moraxellales > Moraxellaceae > Acinetobacter > Acinetobacter gyllenbergii. The sequence continues at coordinate 966,649 of NZ_KV575261.1, forward strand.
AGTAGAAGCACCTGAGGCAACGGTACAGATCAAAGTGACACAAAAACCCTTTGCAGTGAATGAACTCAAGTAAACAATGATTTTTATCATCTTCTTTTGCTTTGTCGCTGTCGCGATCGGATTAACCCTGCTCATGTCTTATGAGCTGCGTTATAAATGCAAACAGTTGTTGCAATCATTACTTCCAAGTAGCAAAAAGAAAATCGCCAATGCGATGCAGTTTGCAGAGAATATGCATCAGGCTGCTTCGCCTGAAAAATTACAATCGCATTGGCACCTACAACAATGGTGGATTTTAATCGCTGGTTTCTTTTTATTTGCCAGTATCCTGATTTTTGCATTCACCCGCCCCATCAATTCCACACGTATTGAGGCGGAATATTTAAAAGAGACCGATCCTCAAATTTATACGCTACTGAATGGTGAAATGCTAAGTCCACCACCAGAAGTCGATGCCAACTTGATTGAAGATGCGATAGTCGAAGCGACTCGACTTGAACAAGCCTATCAAGCTCAGCATCCAACCGATCCAAGTATTAATGCCTCTCAAATTGAGATTCCACTTACACATTCACATGGTAGTTTTGATGTATCCATGGTCGATCGTAAATGGGACAAAATTAATCCTCGCTATAAGCAACGCCTACTAATGGTATTCAAAATCATGAAAGAACAACATGGTTATGAACTGGTCTTACTTGAAGGTTACCGCAGTCCAAGCCGTCAAAATATGCTTGCAGGGAATCCAAATACAACCCGTGCCAAAGGTTATCAAAGCTATCACCAATTTGGTTTAGCTGCCGATGTTGCTTTTAAACGCAACGGTAAAGTCGTTATCTCAGAACGTGACCCTTGGGCAATGCGTGGTTATCAACTCTATGGACAAGTTGCTGAATCCGTTGGTTTAACTTGGGGTGGTCGTTGGAAATCTATTCAAGATTATGGCCATACCGAATACCGTATGCCTGGTCTAAGAAAAACCAAGGAAATGGCAGAACAACTCACTGCTGAAGGACAGTTAACCGCAAGAACAGACGAATCTTAAATACATCTAAAACTTAGTTAAATAAAATAAAACCTCTCGATATAGGGAGGTTTTATTTTAGCATCGGATTAAAAGATATTAATTAAACACAAACCATCCTAAAATTAAAATAACCTTAATCAATAACGGATATAGCAACTGTTTTTTTAGTTTTAAATATAAATTCTTTAAAGATGATATTCATCCCAAATACAAGTATTAAAGCAATCACAAATGATCCAAGTACATCAAAGGGAAAATGAACACCAATATAAATTCTAGACCATCCTACAATTAAACCCAATAACAAAGCTGCGCTACCTATTTTTCGATATCCCGAAAGTAGATATGAAAAAGCAATGGTTGCCACTGTCAAGGTATGTTGGCTTGGAAATGAAGAAGATGAACCATGTCCCGTCAGGATGTGTCCGATTCCAAGGTCAAAAGGACGTGGATGGTAATAGACAGCATGAATGAACTGAGTGACCAATAAGGAAACGACGATCGTGATAAGCATCTTGATAAACTGCACTCGGTATTTTTTATCCTTAAAAAACAATGAAGCAATTAAAAATATAAATAACACTGCAATTAAATTATGTGATGCGAATAAAGCAGCTTTGTCTAAAATCGGATTTTGCGTTGCCACTGAGTTAATCCAATTAAACAAACTAACATCTATCTTTTCAATTGACATTGCCAATCATTCCATGATGACTTTATATAAAAAAATATTATAAAAACAATCTTAAATAAAAATTAAATTATATATATTCTTGATAAATAGGCGTTGTATTTTCTTCAATTCTCTTCACTACACATATAGAAAAGGGATAAGAAACATCATGTTCTTATCCCTTTCTTTGCTTGATCAATTATCAAAACTTAAGCATGCTTCCAAGGTACTGCAGGTGAACCAATCCATGCTGATTTTGCAGGAATATTCTCTCCTTTCATCACCAAGGTCAGTGGCCCTAATACCGCGTGATTATTCACATTGGCATTGTATAAAATAATACTGCGAGCATTCACGACCACATCACTGCCCACATTCACTTGACCAATTTTCATAATCCGGTCTTCAAACAAATGGGTTTGCGGTCCAGAAAAACTATTAAACTCAGCACGATCACCAATCTTCACGCAGTCAAACTCGGTAATATCGGCAGTATCCAGATAGACATCTTTACCAATGTTTACTCCTAACAGGCGTAAAAAGAATGGCAACATCGGCGTCCCTCTTAAATAGTTTAAAAAGTTCGGAATCGCAACCGATTCATACAGACTGGTAATCCCCTCACTGAGCCAAACGAACATGGTCCACATCGGTGCCGAACGTGGTTGGTAACGTCCAATTAAAGCCCATTTCAAGAATGTCACGATGACAAAGCAACCAATACCGTACAATAAGCCCGCCAAGGTTAAAGCCAGCAAGCCCATCGCAATACTATAATCGTTGATCACATCAATCACTTCGAGAACGATCATATAGCCAACTCCAATGGCGAGCGCTGTCGGTAATACAATGCGTAAACCCTCAATCAAACCACGCATGAAACGGCGCTTGATACTTGGTTTAAAGGTAAGATGATCGGGATACTGTTCCGCAGCTTCACGTGCAGGTAACAACAATGCTGGAGAACCAAACCAAGTTTGACCTGAATACATTTCTCGGTTATCTGGTGTTTTGGACTGTACCCCAATCAAAACATTGTCAGGTAATACCGTACCATCCGCGATATAAGCACTATTCCCAACAAAGCTACGATGACCAATTTGAGTGGATTTCAACGACATCCAACCACCTTTGATTTCTTCATCACCTAACATTACTGCATCCGCAATAAAGCTTTCTTCACCTAGGGTCAACATTTCAGGAATCACACCTGTGGCGGTCGAAATCTCTGTATTTTTACCCACCTTGGCACCCAACATACGGAACCATGTTGGAGCATAAATTGTGGCGAACAAGCCATGTAAGGTTTGCAAACTGGTTTCCAAAATTTGAGCTGCAAACCATTTACGATAATAGACCCCACCATGTACTGCATAAGTGCCCGTCTCTAAATGTGGCAACACCACTTTACGAATAGCCGATGAAATCAATGCGGTAATCACCATCATCATGGCACTGGCAGGAATCGCAAGGATGAAATAATACAGCGCCGTTTGAATATGGTTATTCGGATCGATATTAAAGACATTGACATCCAACCAATCCACTAACAAGAAGCTTGGGAAAATCGGAATAAAGAACAAGCAAGCAATGATTAAAGCACTAACACTGTAATAACCATATTCAGCAAATTTGCGCACTAAAGATAATTTTGGACGTGTCGCTAATGGCGCAAGTTGATCAATATGGCCGATTTTTCTAGCGGGTGTTCCATCCCAAGTTTCACCTGCAGGTACCGTAGTCCCATATTCAATCGAGCTTAAAGCATTAACATGAGCTTTTGCTTCTAACACCGTATTTTCTTCCAATACCGCATAAGATCCCACATAACTGTCCTGTTTGAGCTGAATTGAACCCAACACCAAGTGACCATGTTCGACTTTGGCATTTTCCAGATTTACATTTGAACCAATACTGACGCCATCTTCAATCGTTAACAGTGACGGCATCCGAATATGCACCGAGCTAATGGTGACATCATGCCCAATCTTCGCTCCAAGTGCTTTAAGGTATAAATTCAGTAAGGTTGAACCAGAAAGTAAATATACTGGTGAAATACTACTAATACGATCTGCCAACCACCAACGGAAATAGGTCATGCCCCATAACGGGTAACGACCAGCACCAATTCCCAACATCAGGATGCGTTTAACACTCATTGAAACCGCAAAGCTAGCAATGATGACACTGATATATACCAATAAAGACAGCAAAATTGCATAAGGAATACTATCTCGTGTTCCACCTGTAAAATAATGATAGGTAAAGAATGGTGCTAACCACTGCAAGATATTCACCGAGATCAAAACAGGAATGGTGACCGCCTGTGCAACCCCACAAAGCCATTTATAAGCTTGATTACGTGGATTATCTTGTCCGATTTGGCGGTCAAAGCTTGAAGGTTCGGGTTGCTCAAGCATCAAGGCCGCAATCGCCCCTACTTTTCTGGCCTGATATAAACTTTGAATAGTGAGATGGCTATATGCAGAGTGTTCACGCAGATTTGAGACTAAAACAGCAGCCAAGAGTGAATGACCGCCCAAATCATCAAAGAAATCTGAGTCTAACTTAATCGGAATATTGGGAAATAAACGAGCTAGAATCTCAAATAAAATCTCTTCGGCTGTATTCTGTGGTTGGTCTGATTCACTCCGATCAATCACGCTGGTTAATGGACGAGCCTTTAATGCCTTACGGTCAATTTTACCTGACAATAAACGTGGTACTTCCTCAATAATTTCAAAGCGATTGGGCACCATATAAGGTGGCAAACGCTGACTCAGATGATGCCGTAGCTGTTTGATTTCAATCGCTTGCTTGGCATCAATTTCAGGGGCAATAAAAGCAACCAACTGATCAATGCCATCTTCAGCACGTAGCATCACCGCCGCGGTTCCAATCCCATCCAGATCACACAGTGCTGCTTCAATTTCACCCAGTTCAACCCGAAACCCACGGATTTTGACCTGATCATCAGCACGGCCCAAACAATGCACCTGACCAAATTCATCAATTTTGGCGAGGTCTCCTGTGCGATACAAACTGATTTCATCCTCATTATTTGCCCAAGGATTCTCAATAAATTTATCAGCGGTTAAATCAGGCCGCCCTAAATAACCTTGCGCTACGCTCGGCCCAAAAATACACAGTTCCCCTGTTTCGCCTTGAGCCAATAATTCTCTTTCTGCATTGATCACCAACATGCCATAGTTGGGTAAGGGCTTACCAATGGTGACAGGCTTACCTTGTTGTAATAACTCTAAACTGGCAGATACCGTGGTTTCAGTCGGACCATAGGTATTAAACATCTGATGGTGCGGCAATGCCCAACGTTCCACCAAAGAGTCTGGACACATCTCGCCACCCAAGTTGATGATGCGTAGATTTGGAACATCTTCAGGAAATAAGGCCAGTAAAGTCGGCACAGCATGTAATACCGTAATCTGTTGCTGTTTCAGTGTTTGACAAAGCCGCTCTGGATCACTGACTAAAGATTTTGGTGCAATCCACAAGCTTGCACCCACCAGATAAGACAACCAGATTTCCTCAAAGGACATATCAAAAGCCACCGAGAACCCTTGATAGACCTTATCCTGTTCTTGAATACCTAAAATACTGTTTTCACTGCGCAGGAAATGACAGATATTCTTCTGGGTGATCACAATCCCTTTCGGCTTACCCGTTGAACCTGAAGTATAAATAATATAGGCAGGTTGTTCAGGCGAGGTTTTGGCCAATACCACCGTTTCATGTAGCGGTCGCTGTAATTCAGTATTGGTCCATTTTGTTTGCGGAACTTCGTGCAGGTGTTCATACCATTCATCACTGCTAATCATCCCGACTGCAGCCGCATCCTCCAGACAAACAGCGATTCGATCTGCTGGAGTATCCATATCAAACGGTAGCCAAGCCGCACCACTTAAACAAATTGCTAATTGTGATTTTAATAGTTCGATGCCACGCGGCAGCCATAAACCAACAATGTCACCCGCTTTGACTCCGTTCAGGGTCAAATGCTGTGCCATCAATAAAGCTTGTTGATAGAGCTCGCCGTAGCTCAACGTTCGTTCAGCTTCAATCAGGGCTACTTTTTCAGGAAATTTTTGTGCCGTTTCAATAAAGATATCAGCAAGAACTTCATGCTGTAAAAATTCTGGGTGGTGCTTACCACGAATAATATTTTTTGCGCTCATCACACATTGATTCATTTTTATGCTCTCTTTAATGTTTTGATTTAGCCAAAGACGAAATGAGGTATTCGTATTGGTTGGTAAATTAAAGAGAGCAACTTAAAACAACATTAAAGCTTGATGTTCACATAAACAATAAAACCTGAATTAAACAAATATGATCAGTACACCCCAATTTCATCGAGATTAAGAACAAACCACCTCATTAATGTTGATTTGAGTTTTCGAGTCTGAGGCCACAATCGACAGTGCAATGGCATCAACAACTCGGCTCAATGAGCCACTGGCGGCACTCACAACATTTTGGATTGAATCATTGTGCTCTTGTATCGGTTGGCTAAAGCTCATCCGACATGCCAACTGCTGATTTTGGTTTGAATTTTGGTCCAATGTGATAGTGGGATCATTCCGCTTGATAATCCAAGCCACAGAAACCTCTACATTTTTCTTGGCAGCATCAGCAGTAACCACATCGAAGTGAGAAAAATCAGTCGCAACTCGGTAAGACACCTTACCTCCCGCCATACCACTATTATAACGATCGACCGCGCCAAGCTTTTGCTGCAAACCTGCCGACAAATTGTCTCTTAACTCCGCACCCAGTGTTGAGGTCCAGCGTTCGTTCTCTAAAATTCGCGATTTACCTGCGGCATCCTGCACCACAATTGGCGCACGATTGATACGATCAGGCAAACCCACAGGAAGAACCTCGATCACACGCACTTTCGAGCTTGCCAAAGGTGTGGCTTTACTTGCCAAGGTATAATAGTTTGGCGTAGGCGTACTTGAACAAGCCCCTAACAATAAGACCATGGACAAGAGACTGAGTTTCAATGAAACCGCTAATAGCGGTTTGGCTGTGCTGCTAATCATTTCTTGTCTGCCTCTGTTTTTTTACCACGAATCAATGATTCGGGATGTTGTTCAATATAGTCCGCCATTAATTGCAAGGACGCGGCTGCTCGGGTCATTTGTTGTAAAGCTTTACGCACATCTTGCTGCATCGGCGCATCACTGGATAGAATCGACTCACTAGATTGCATGGTTTTACGCACATCATTCAATGTCGCTTGCAAATCTGGTGCCACTTTGCCATCCAACTGTTTCACCAACTTATCTGTCGACTCAATGGTGGTATTCATATTATTCAGTGTTTTACGAACGTCTTTTCCAATTTCTTCGAGTGGGAACTTACTGACTTTATCGGCAATTTGTGACACTTGCGCCTGTAAGCCACTCAGCTCTGTTGCAGTGGTCGGTACTTCAACACGTCCATCTGGTCTGGTGATCAAAGAAGCAGCTTTGGCTTTTGGAAACTTATCAAAGGCAATGTAGTTCTGACCTGTTAATAAATTACCTGTCCGCATCTGCGCACGCCAGCCCTTCTCAATAAAGTATTTAAAAATTTCGCCATCTGGATCAAGCTCTTTGCCGTGAGCCAATCGCGATGGATAAATGACTGCATCCACACGCATTCTTAAATGGGTATAAGACTGATCAAATTCGACATTGATTGATTTAACATTACCAATCTCAATCCCCATAAAGTCAATCGGTGCACCCGCAGTTAAACCACGAAGCGAATGATCAAAATACATAATAATTGGACGTGGTTTACCATCAGGCTCTTTCATTGCTTCTTTGCGGGAATCAGACAAAATAAAATAGCTATTGTCAGGCGCAATAGCACCAGCCGAATTTTCAGGATAACCAAAGGCAATCCCGCCTGCCACAATACTGGCAAGCGATTGAGTATCTAAATTAAAGCCAGATGCATTTAAGGTCACATCCACACCACTGGCTTGCCAGAAACGGGCGTCAGTGGTCACGAATTTATCGTAAGGTGATTGAATAAAAGTTTGAAGTTCTACACTTTTTCCATCAGCGGCTAATTTATAGGCAGTAATCTGCCCAACATTAATTCTGCGATAGTAAATCGGCACACCAATATCCAATGAACCTAAATCTTGTGCTTTGAGGAAAAAGACTTTACCGGGAATATCTGAAGAGACCACAGGCGGCACTTCAAGCCCCGTAAAGGTTTCCTGCTTTTGCTCCGCCTTACCACCATCGACTTCAATATAAGCCCCAGAGAGTAAGGTATCGATCCCCGAGATCCCCCCTGTTCCCACTCTCGGTCTCACCACCCAAAATCGTGAATCTTTGGCTGCAAAATTACTGGCATCTTTACGTAGCTCGATTTTGGCAATAATGTGTGAACGATCATCTGACAGATCAATTTGACGCACCAAACCGATATCCACCTGTTTATAACGGACTGTAGTCTTACCTGCGACTAAGCCTTCTGCAGTACGAAAAGACACTTCAATACTTGGGCCTGTATCAAGAACCGCTTTGGCTGCCAGTGAAATTCCAATCAGCAGCGCAACGAATGGTACCAGCCAAATCAATGCAGGTCGCCAACGCCCTTTCTTCTTTTCAGGTTCAGCGAGGATTGCATCATTCTGCGTTAACTCGGTTGAGTTCTCTGCAGAATCTTGGTTAGTCGGGGTATTTTCTGACATAGTGATCTTTCTTTTATAGGTCAAAAATAAGACGAATCTTCAATCTTAACTTTTTAATTGATGAATCGCCGTTCCTTTCATATGATTTGATTGCTGCTCATCCGCTTGATGTGCCTTGAAATAATTGTCCCAAATAATCCTTGGATCAAAACTCAAGGAAGCAAACATGGTCAACACCACAACGGCACCAAAAGCCACAGCTCCCGGCCCTGCCAATATGGTTGCCAATGATTGAATCTGAATCAATGCAGTGAGCAATGCAACCACAAAAACGTCAATCATGGACCACCGTCCAATAAACTCAACAATACGATACATCAGCGCACATTGTTCAGGACTAAAATGCCATTTGGAAGATGACTGCATATAGACTGAAACCAATAAAAAAATCAGAATCAATAATTTTAAAATCGGGATAAAGATACTGGCCATAAAAATCACGACAGAGACCAGATAATCACCATTTTGCCAAAAATAGATCACGCCACTAATAATGGTGTCTTGCTGACGGCCCAATAAAGAATCGGTAATGGTCATCGGAAGGACATTGGCAGGAATATATAAAATTGCAGCAGCAACCACCAAGGCTAGCGTACGATTTAAACTTTCTGGCTTGCGCGAATGCAATGCGCTTTTACATCGAGAGCAATGTGCATGCCCATGTTGATCAGCCTGAGCACCAACTTGGTTGAGTAATCCGCAACAATGGCATTGAATTAACCCGACATCTTTTGCCCTGACGTAATTTTTAATCTGTAAATCAACATCAGAAAGCTGTTCTATAATTGAAGAAGTTTCGGCGTTCTGAACTTTAGCCTGCTTCATCCCAGACTCCTATCCACTTCATTCCAAAGATCTTTGATTTTGAGTGAAGCAATATATACCAAAAGGACACTAAGCAAGGTAAAGGCCCACAATGCAACACCTGGAATCACGGTAACCATGCCAACCAGTTTAACCAATGTCACCAGTACACCAATTAAAAATACTTCCACCATTCCCCATGTCCGAAACAGAAACAATGCCCGCAGTGCAGGGATTAAATATGGAGGTCTACGTTTCCAGAGACTGATACATACAAGTACATAGCTGAGTAATAACAATTCAATCAAGGGTACGATAAAAGTTGTGATCAGAATCAGCACCCCGACCAAGGCACGATCAATATGAAACATGGTCCATGCCGCACCAATCAAGGTGGTTTGCGAGGTGTTACCTTGAAGCTCGACAATCACAATGGGAAAACTATTGGCAATCACGAAGATAATCAATGCAGTAATAACCAACGCCAATAAGGATGAAAACGAATGGCTGCGACGATAAAGTTCAGCACCACAACAGGTACAATAAGCGCGTTCGCCCGACACCAACTCGACCTTACGGTAAATCGCGTCACATTCTTCACAACCAGCCAATTCGCTTAGCTTGACTTGCTGACCAATTGCTAAAGGCTGATTATTTTTATTCGCCATATAGTCATGCCTATGATCAAAATTCTGTTTCGTTTACATAATCGACTTAGCTTCTGTTATACCGTTATTTTTGATAAGCACAACGCATCACTGCCAATCTTACACAATATATAAACAAATCAGGGTTTAAAAGCCTGATTCATGGAATTGTGTCAGAATCTTTAGCAAAAATCAGGCCTATCTCTATAGAAAAGCGGCTTCTTTTATCTACACAAATTAGGTTTAAGCATTTCCCATAAAAAAAGTGGATCAGTTACAGTACATCTCTATAACTGATCCACCCTGTTTATTGTTCTTTGAAGTTTTAAATCGCCTTATCTTTATAGAAAAGGTTATAACTCACATAACAAGCAATAATAAATAATACACAGCAGATAAAACCGACTTGCATCGATGGATCGGTCACCATACTAATACAGGTAATCACACAGAATACCCCACCTAAAATCGGGGTCAGTGGAAATAAAGGTGCTGCAAATTTAAGATCTTTGACTGTTTTACCTGATTTAATCCATTGTCTGCGGAAGTTGAATTGGGAAACACAAATCGAAATCCACACCACCACCATGGTAAATGCAGCAACACCGAGTAGGTTTTTGAAAATCGTTTCAGGGGCAAAATGTTCAGATAATAATCCTGGAATTGCGCCAAACATAGTGACAATAATCGCAATAATCGGTGTGCCTGAACGGGTCAACTTTGAAAACACTTTGGGTAACTGCTTCTTCTCTGACAAAGACCACATCATGCGTGATGCAGCAAATAAACCTGAGTTTGCCGCAGACAAAAGTGCAGTAATAATCACAAAACGAATAATGTCTTCTGCGTATGGAATACCAATGTAATTAAATACGGTCACGAATGGGCTATTGCTGACACTGTTAGCATTTAGACCCGCCATCTCATACGGCAGTAATGCACAAATCACTACAATGGTACCGACAAAGAAAATCAATAAACGCCAGATCGCAGCATTGATTGCTTTAGGTACCGTTTTCGCAGGCTCTTCTGCTTCACCTGCCGCCACACCAATCAACTCTGTACCCGAAAATGCAAAATTCACGATGAGCATGGTCGCAAAAATTGGGAAAATACCATTTGGAAACCAACCATGTTCCGTCAGCTTGCTAAACAACGGTGCCGACTCATGCCCATGATAAGAAATCATGCCAAAAATGGCCGCTAGGCCCAATCCAATAAAACAGATAATGGTCAACACTTTGACCAACGATAACCAAAATTCAGACTCGGCAAATAACCGTGTCGAACTGACATTCAGACTAAAGACCAAACCTGCAAATAATAAAGTCCAGGTCCACATGGAAATAGAAGGAAACCATTCTTGCATGAGTAATGCAGCGGCAGTAAATTCAGTGCCTAGCGTTGCAGTCCATGTCAGCCAATACAACCAAGTGATCATATAACCTGTGCCTGGTCCAATATACGTTCTGGCATATTCACCAAAAGAACCTGAAACCGGCATCTGTACTGCCAATTCACCCAAGCACAACATCACCATGTAGGCAATCACACCACCCAATAGGTAAGCGAGAATCGCTCCGACTGGGCCAGCCTGAGAAATGACATCACCAGAACCTAAAAACAGCCCTGTTCCAATTGCACCACCCAATGAAATCATCACCAGATGACGCTTGGTCATGGCACGTTTCAATGGTTTACCGATTTCAATCTCAGAGCTAGAAACTCCTGATAGACTGGCAACATCCTGCTGTGGCACATATTGCCCACCCAAGCCTTCACCTGGTGGGAATGTCTTTTCGTTATTGTTACTCATACACGGTCACTCCAACTGTATTCTTATGACAACCTGTCCTTGCTGTATTGCACTCATAAAAACGAATATCTAAACGATATTCTTTGACACGTTTTGTTCTATTGAACATCCATATTCAAACTCCATTTCATCCGTTTCTTGCCGATAATTAAGCTGTTAAATCGGCGACCGCTTACTTAATTTCTTTTAATATCAGTCCAGCCCGAAGCCCTGTTTTCACATTAGGATTCGGGAATAAAATCCAGACTTGCTGATCATGCGCGACATAATTCCCTGCTTGCTGAGTCGCAATCAACTCACCTTTCTGAAAAGTAGAGAAATTAGGAGCATCGGCACTTAAATTCAGCTGAAAATCATCACTTTGTTTTAATACTGAATCCACTACCTTAAATTGGCGAATCGGTCCTTTTAGTCGTGCAGGCAATGCTTGATCTGCAAGAACTGCACGTAACATCAGGTCAGTACTGGCAAACTCAGCTAAATCATTGGCCCCAAAAGGTTTAGCCTTACCTAGCTCCAAAGTACTACTGGCTGCCTGAAATTTTTCAGCCGTAAAGTGAGTAAAGGTTTTGCCTGCGGCATTGTGATAGACCAAAGCATCCAGATCAGCCGCCTTTAAACTTTGAATCAGGAATTCATCATAGGCATGTGTTTGATATGGAAATAAGGCAAAAACAGGCAGTAATGAGGCACGAATAGCGGTATGTAAATCATAATGATAACGCTGTGCCTGTGGCTGACTCTGTTCAAAAAACTGTGTTGTCACTTGCTCTAAATGCGCCGCCCGTTCAGTCTCTTGATCTTGAATTAAATTTTGGTAAGCACCACAGAACATGCGGTTCATATCATTTTCAAGATAACGTGCACCATGACGAATCGCTTCAGGATTGCCCAATACAAACAGTACACGTACCGCCAGTACCAACCGTTCAGTAAATAAATCATGAATGATCTGTGACAATAATTCGATCGGTGCCGTTTCATTGCCATGAATGCCAGCAGAAAGTACCATGGTTTTTACATAGCTTGTCTTGGGTGTACATTGCAATAGCCCTTCACCTAGCCATTGCCATGTAAATCCAGCGCTTTCCCCTTGCATTTGCACTGGGACTTGTTGTTCTAAAGTCAACGTTAGTAAATCAACCATGTACTTTCATCCTTAAAAGCCGTTATTTGTGTTTATCTTTGGAAGTGATAAACCGAACCTAAAGCCAAAATCTTGGTCAGTTCATCGAGTGCAGTACGGCTCTCGATCAATAAACTTGGATCGGCCAAATCATCTTGTGTTAACTCATCACGATAATGCTGATCCACCCACTGATTCAGGGTTTTGAACAGCGCATCATTCATAAACAAGTTTGGATTCACTGCAGCCAGTTCAGCCTCATTCACGGCAACACGCAATCTCAAACATGCAGGTCCACCGCCATTACGCATACTTTCACGCAAATCAAATACCTTGATGTCATCAATTGGCGTACCCATTTGAATCATGTCATTCAAGTAGCTCCATACCGCCTTGTTGTGACGTGATTCCTCTGGTACCACAATGCTCATGCCACCATCTGCACGAGTTAAAATCTGGCTGTTGAACAAATAAGTCGAGACTGCATCTTCAACGCTGACACGATTGTCGGGAACTTCAATCGAAATAAACTCTTGCTCGATCCCCGCCATCTTTTTACGGATTTCATCCAATGCCACCGCCTGATTTAAAAACGCCTGTTGATGATGGAACAACACTTGTTGATTACTTACGGCGATGACATCGTTATGAAATACACCTTGATCAATCACAGCTGGATTTTGCTGAATAAACACCGTGCGTTTCGCATCCAGACGATGCAAACGTGCAATCGCTTCACTTGCCTCGCGGGTTTGACGCGCAGGGAATTTCTGCGGTGCCACCGTTCCACCAAGCTGTTGCTGACCATACACAAACACCTGTACACCCGCTTGATCATACCCACCACCAAGACGGTTATGATTGGCTGCCCCTTCGTCACCAAATAAAGCGGCTTCAGGCAGTGCTTCATGGTGCGCGAAATATACATCATTATTGAACATGGCTTGAAGAATACGGGTAGTCGTATGATGCTCAATTGATCGATGGAACTTATTATTCAGGTTTGCCGCTGTAAAATGCATGCGTTTGTCAGCACTATCTGCCGATGGCGACACTGTACATGAGTTGGCTGTCCACATCGAAGAAGCTGAACTCAACGATGATAATAAGGCTGGTGCAGTACGCATGGCTTGGGTAATCACGTCAATATCACTGCCAGTAAAGCCCAAACGGCGCAACGTTGGCACATGCGGACGCTCTTGTGGGGCAAACACACCTTGCTTCAATCCTAAATCTGCAAGGGCTTTCATTTTCTTCAAGCCTTGCTTTGCTGCGAGCTTAGGATTTGACGCATTATTACGGTTTTTGGTTGAAGCAACATTCCCAAAGGATAAGCCCGCATAATGATGCGTCGGCCCCACTAAACCATCAAAATTGATTTCATAACCTGACATTTTTTTCTCCCTGTGTCCCGATGCGATCCGTCTTAGAGCACAATGCCCGGTGATAGTTTTGAAGGTAAAGTAACGCTGTCACTTTCCAGCGATGCCATTGGCCATGCACTATAGTCTGCGGCGTAAAAAGCACTAGCACGATGGTTCCCAGACGCTCCAACCCCACCAAATGGTGCAGCACTTGAAGCGCCTGTTAATGGCTTATTCCAGTTCACAATGCCTGCACGTGCTTCAATCAGTACACGATCAAATAAATCACGGTCAGGTGAAACCAGACCAACAGCCAAACCAAAACGGGTGTTATTGGCAATGTTCAAAGCTTGATCGAAACTGTTGTAGCGATAGATCGTAGTGAGTGGACCAAAGTATTCATCATCAGGAATATCAGTTACCTGAGTAACATCTAAAATACCCGCCGTAAGCAATGAGCTATCCGCTTTTGGACGGGTCATTTCTAACAATGGTTTTGCGCCCAAGGCAATCAGTTTGCTTTGCGCTGCCAACATCTGTTCCGCTGCATGTGCAGAAATTACTCCACCCATAAACGGTTGAGGTTCAGCATTCCAGTGACCTACGACCAAGCTCTTCGCCACTTCAACAAAACGTTGAATAAAGGCATCACCATTGGCACCCTGCTTGACAATAATACGGCGTGCACAAGTACAACGTTGCCCCGCAGAAACGAAAGCGGATTGAATGGCTAAATTCACTACAGCATCAATATCGGTTACTTCATCAATGATCAGGGCATTATTACCGCCCATTTCCAAAGCAAGGATTTTTTCAGGTGCGCCTGCCATTTGTTTATGTAGGTGATAGCCTGTATTGGCACTGCCCGTAAACAGTAAACCATCAATCTGCTCAGCCGCAGCAAGTGCTTCACCCGTGCTGCGTCCACCTTGTACGATATTCAACACACCGTTTGGTAGACCCGCTTGCTGCCACAATTTTGCAGTTTCTTCGGCCGTCCAAGGGGTGAGTTCACTCGGTTTAAACACCACGGTATTGCCTGCAATCAATGCAGGAACAATATGACCATTTGGCAAATGACCAGGGAAGTTATAAGGGCCAAATACGGCGAGAACGCCATGTGGACGGTGACGTAATGAAGCCACACCATCTGGCATTTCAGTTTCGCTAAAACCCGTGCGTTGATGATAAGCACGAATCGAAATTGCCACTTTACCGATCATCGACTGCACTTCAGTTAGGGTTTCCCAAAGTGGTTTACTGGTTTCTTGGCTAATCACTTCAGCCAATTGAGTTTTATGCTGTTCAAGTAAGCCCGCAAAGCGCTCAATGATTGCAATACGCTCTTCCAATGGCAAACGTGCCCATGCTGGAAAAGCCTGACGCGCTGCATGGCACGCCTGTTCAACATCGACTGGGCTTGCCTCATGCCCCGCCCAAATGTGCTGATTGCTCACTGGATTAGTTTTATTGAAGGTAGTGCCTTGTCCTTGAACCCAAGCACCATCAATTAATAATGCACCTTGTGACATTAGTTGTTCTCCATTTTTTCTAATGCTAAAACACGGACTTGATCGTGTTCAGCAATATTCAGTGCCTGTGCTTGTGCTGCGGTCATATGCAGATTCTCACTTTCATCAACTTTGTTATTGATCAGCAACACGGCGTAATCTTGGTATTGGTCATTGGCAACCAAAAAGTGTGTCTCCGTACTTTCGACTTGCTCAGTGAGTTTGACTTTAAGCAAGCGGCTTTCTTTCACCGCCCGTAACTCAGCAGTATTGGCTTCCAGTGTCGGTCCAGCATCAAAGATATCAACATGACCTTGATACTTAAGACCTTCTGACATCAGCACTTTGGCTGCTGGCAAGGTATGTGGATGCACTTCTGCAATCACTTCACGCGCCTCGGAGGTCAACAAGTCAACATAAACTGGAAATCTCGGCATCAATTCTGCGATAAAGGCTTTTTGCCCAACACCACTGAGATAATCCGCTGCGGCAAAATCCATATTAAAAAATAGATAACCCAGTGAATCCCAAAAAGGTGATCGTCCGTTTTGGTCTGAAAAACCACGCATTTCTGCAATCAGTCGCTCTTCAAAGAAAGAACGAAAAGCTGCGATAAACAGAAAACGGACTTTGGATAAAAATTTGCCGTTTTGGTTTTTGCGATATTCAGGATCAAGGAATAAAGTACAGAGTTCACTACACCCCGTATGGTCATTACTTAAAAACAAAGTGTCTAAAGTTTTATAGACATTCAAAGCTTTAGAAGCATGTACCTGTTTGGCCACACGGAAGTTGTAAAACGGTTCATTCAATCCGACCGCAACTTCAATCGCACTCACACCCACAATTTTGTGAATGCTGGTGTCTTCCAATACAAACAGATAACTTGCCTCGCACTTTTCGGTTAAACCCTCTAAAGTGCGAGTGGTACGTGTAATACGCTCAGCCAAGATGTCTTTATTTTGGGGTAAGGAAGTCAGGCCAATGCCCGACTCCCCAGCTCGTTGCGCTAAACGATAAATATCATCTAAGTCCCGATGCGCTGCATGTCGAACAATCATCATGGTTAGATGCTCACAGCAGACTTAGAGACGTGCTAGAGCACGAACAAAACGGCTTAAACCTTCATCAATATCGTGTTGAGGAATGATTAATGAAGGAGTAAAGCGAACCACATCAGCACCTGCGACCAGTGCCAATAGCCCTTCTTCACCCGCTAAGGTCACAATATTCTTCGCTTTGCCTGCGTGTTCATCTTTCAACACACAGCCAATTAACAAACCTTGACCACGGATTTCTTTGAACAATCCATACTCAGCATTGATTTTGTTTAAGGCATCGATGAAATATTGGTGGCGTTGTTTAACGCCGTCTAACACGTCTGGTGTATTAATAAATTCAAATACCGCGCCAGCAACCGCACAAGCCAATGGGTTACCACCATAAGTGGTACCGTGATCGCCAACTGCATACATATTGGCATAATGATTTGTAGTGATCATTGCACCAATCGGGAAACCACCACCCAATGCTTTTGCCGTGGTCAAAATGTCAGGTGTTACACCTGTATTCATATAGGCATACAATGAACCTGTACGACCCACACCCGTTTGTACTTCATCAAAAATCAGCACAGCACCTTTTTCATCACACAGTGCACGTAAGCCTTTTAAGAATTCGATATCTGCTGGTAGAACGCCACCTTCACCTTGAATCGGTTCGACAATCACGGCACAAGTATTTTCAGTGATCGCTGCTTTTGCTGCTTCAAGGTCATTAAACGCAGTGTGTTCGATACCGCCTGGTAAAGGTGCAAAGTCTTGAGAATATTTTGGCTGACCACCTGCTGTTACGGTAAACAAAGTACGACCGTGGAAGGCATTCTTAAATGCAACAATCTGGTTCTTATTTGCATTGCCACTGAGCAAACCGACTTTACGTGCCAGTTTTAATGCAGCTTCGTTAGCTTCTGCACCCGAGTTACAGAAAAAGACTTTGTCAGCAAAAGTACTATCTACCAATTGTTTTGCAAGACGTAATACAGGCTCGTTGGTATAACCATTACCAATGTGCCATAGCTTTTGCGCTTGTTCAGTTAAGGCTTTTACTGCAACAGGATGTGCATGACCCAAGGCATTTACCGCGATCCCACCTGCAAAATCAATATATTCTTTATCGTTTTGATCCCAAAGACGTGACCCTTCGCCACGCACTAAAATGAAGTTTGCTGGGGCAAAAACTGGAACCATCCAATCATTAAAATTGCTACGTGTAATTGCGACTTCGCTCATTTTATTTACTCACTTCCTGTTTAATCTTCAGACTTGTTGAATGCTCAACAAGCCCTTCACTTTAATTTTATAAATGACTTAACCTGGGAAAATACCGCGTTCTTTACGCGCTTTCAGAATACGTTCACAGGCCAAAATATAAGCTGCGGTACGTAAGCTACATCCCTTCTGTGCTGCCGTGTTCCAAACATCAGCAATCGCTTGGATCATCAACTTATCAAGACGTTCATTGATTTCGTCTTCACTCCAGAAGTAGCTCGCCATATCTTGAACCCATTCAAAATAACTGACAGTTACACCACCCGCGTTACAGATCACGTCAGGCACAACGGTAATGTCGCGACTGACAAATACATCATCTGCTTCTGGGTAGGTTGGGCCGTTCGCACCTTCAAGTACAATTTTTGCTTTCAACTTCTGTGCACGCTCAACCGTAATCTGACCTTCCAATGCCGCTGGGATGAGAATGTCCATATCAACTGTCCAGAATTCTTCGTCTGAGATCACAGTTGAATCAACAAAGCCCATCACGCCACCAGTTTCAACGACATGCTTTTGCAATGCTTTGACATCCAAGCCTTCTGCATTGAAAATGGTACCTGTATGGTCTTGTACAGCAACGATTTTTGCGCCAGCATGACTAAACAAATAAGCCGCTTCATTCCCCACGTTACCGAAGCCTTGTACCGCAACTTTGCTGCCTTCGACTGGTAATTTAATGCGTTCTGCAACCTGCATACCCGTTACAAATACACCGCGGCCTGTTGCACGAACACGGCCTAGTGAACCGCCTAAATGTACAGGTTTACCTGTGACCACACCTGTTACGGTATGACCTTTGATACTTGAATAGGTATCCATCATCCAACCCATAATATTGGCGTTGGTGCCGACATCTGGCGCAGGAATATCAATTTGAGGACCGATAATTGGGCTGATTTCACTGGTGAAACGACGGGTTAAACGCTCTAATTCACGCGGTGACAATTCTTTTGGATTGACACGGATACCACCTTTTGCACCACCGAACGGTAGGTTCAGCACTGCAGTTTTAA
Organism: Acinetobacter gyllenbergii; assembly: GCF_001682515.1. Classification (NCBI taxonomy): domain Bacteria; kingdom Pseudomonadati; phylum Pseudomonadota; class Gammaproteobacteria; order Moraxellales; family Moraxellaceae; genus Acinetobacter; species Acinetobacter gyllenbergii. The sequence goes on from NZ_KV575261.1 coordinate 985,678, forward strand.
TGGTCATCCATGCAGATAAGGCCATGACTTCATTTAGTTCAACATCTTGGTGATAGCGGATACCGCCTTTACCTGGACCACGTGATAAATTGTGCTGTACACGGTAACCTTCAAAATGGCGAATTGAACCATCGTCCATCACGATTGGAACATCAACGATAAGCGTACGCTTTGGGGTTTTCAGTGTGTTGACAAAGTTACTGAGATCAGCATCCAGATAAGGTGCCACTCGATCGACTTGAGTGAGAAAAGTTTGCCAAGCACTGCCATTTTGAGCCGCATATGATAAAGACATCATCTATTCCTTAATTAATCAATTGTCCCTGTTATTCACAGATTCCCTTTGTTTAAGGGCGTCCTACCCCCATCCTCCCTGATGTGCATTCAGCTTCTTTCGTGCCGAAGTGAAAATGCTTGGGGTGTTGTATTGTTATTATTAAGAATCAAATTGATTCACAAAATTCGTTATAATGATTAAAATGAATTATTTTTTATCAATTTGCTAATAGAAAGAATCAAAATGAACAATATCGATCATATTATATTAGGCTTACTCAAAGACAATGCACGGATGTCGATTACCGACTTGGCTGCAAAAGCACGTGTGTCCCGTGCTACAGTACAGAAGCGAATTGAATATATGGAATCAACGGGGATTATCACGGGTTATACCGTGCGTTTCCGTCCCAATGCTGAAAAAAACATCATTCGGGCATGGATGAATATCATGGTGGAAGGTACCCGAGCGCAGGCCGTGATTCGAGAGCTACGCCTAGAATCAGCCGTTGAACGTCTGCATACCACCAACGGTAAATGGGATATTCTGGTTGAGTTGCAATCTGATAGTCTGGAAAATTTTGATAAAGCCTTGGAGCGAATCCGAAATATTTCAGGAATTTACAATAGTGAAACCAGTATCTTGCTCTCCACCTATAAGACCTAAAAAAAGGACTCTATTAAGAGTCCTTTTTATCCACAGAAGGATTAGTAACTAACACGGCGGTAATTACGATATTCTGGCGTCCAGAAATTATCTTCAATCGCTTGTTTCAACACATCATTACTTAATGGTACCGCCAAGCCGTCAGCCATCGCGGCTTTTGCCACTTTGAAGGCAATGAATTTAGACACCTGTTGAATATCATTAATATTCGGTAATAAATCCGCTGCGGCATTTTTCAAACGTGGTGAACAATCTGCTAAGGCGGTACTTGCAGCCATCAACATCGAGTCACTGATATGGGTTGCACCACATGCAATCACGCCCAAACCAATCCCAGGGAAAATATAGGAGTTATTACACTGCGCAATGCTATAGACCTTACCTTGATAATAGACGGGTGCAAATGGACTACCTGTTGCCACAATTGCAGCGCCTTGGGTCCACTCGATAATATCTTTCGGCTGCGCTTCCACTTGTGACGTCGGGTTCGACAATGGCAATACAATCGGATGCTTATAATATTTAGCTAAGGTTTTAATCACTTCTTCACTAAATAAGCCAGCCTGCCCTGACACCCCGATCAAGATACTCGGTTTAGCATTCTTGACCACATCCAACAAAGCGACATTCTCACCTGTATATTCCCAAGTACTGATTGCATCGACGGGTGTGGCAAGTTTTTGCTGAAAATCGAGTAAGTTCGGTTGTTGATCTGTCATCAAGCCGAAACGATCCACCATAAAGATGCGTGAACGCGCTTCATGGTCACTCAGACCTTCGTCCATCATCTGCCTAACGATCTGTTCAGCAATACCACATCCTGCTGAGCCTGCGCCGACAAAGGTAACGGTTTGGTCTTTCAGTTGTTTTCCTTGTGCGCGTGAGGCTGCAATCAAAGTCGCAACTGTCACTGCTGCCGTGCCTTGAATATCATCATTAAAACAACAGATCTTATCGCGGTACTGAGTCAATAACGGCATGGCATTGGTTTGCGCAAAATCTTCAAACTGAATCAACACATCTGGCCAGCGTTGGCGCACTGCCTTAATAATCTGCTCAACAAATTCATAATATTGCTCACCACGAATACGTGGCTGTTTCCAACCCATATAAATTGGGTCATCCAGCAATTCTTGGTTATTGGTGCCGACATCAATGGTAATCGGCAAGGTATAAGCAGGACTAATCCCACCACATGCGGTATAGAGCGACAACTTACCAATTGGAATCCCCATACCACCAATGCCCTGATCGCCCAGACCCAAAATGCGTTCACCATCGGTAATCACAATCACCTTAACGTTTTTCTTATTCACGTTATGGATAATTTGATCAATGTACTGACGCTCTGGATAGGAAATAAAAATACCGCGATGGCGACGATAGATGTCTGAGAAGCGTTGACAGGCTTCCCCAACCGTTGGAGTATAAATGATCGGTAGCATTTCATCTAAATGCTGACTCAACAAGTTATAGAACAAGGTTTCATTGGTATCTTGAATATTTCGCAAATAAATATGCTTATTCAAGTCACTATCAAATGAAAGGTACTGCTGATATGAACGTTGCGTCTGCTCTTCAATATTCTCGATATTGTATGGAACTAGCCCATGTAAGTTAAAATTCTCTCGTTCTTCTTCAGAAAAAGCAGAGCCTTTATTTAACAGAGGTAGTTCTAAAAGAGCGTTTCCAGCATAGTGAATATATAAAGGTTTTTTGATTTTACTAAGGCTCACAGACATACTTTACTCTTTAGACTCTCTCTCGAATGTACAAAAAATGGATTCGCTGAAGTACTTTAAAAAAGCGCTTTGGCATGGGCAATAATTTACACTAATCAGAGCTCGAAACCGAATAATCTAACTGTATGTAAACCGATTCAATATTTAGTAAATAAATAGTAGTCCCTATTTTGGATCGTTTTTTAAGCTTTCATGCAACATTTTGAATTATTTTTGCATTCAGGAGACTTTAGAATTGTAGTGATATCGTTCTAGCTGCTTTTTAATAAGCATTCCTCTCGGACATTGTGCTTGGCGATCAGATATTGTCTTGGTTCGAAGTAGTCAATCTTTGCTGTTTTAAAATCATATGACATGCATCATCTGACTCTAGTTATTCAACTCTTTCTCTTCTATCGCTCTCTACACCACCATTACACCCTTTAAAACGAACAAGATGGGACAATTTAGCCCTATCTCTTGCAAATGATCGCCAGTTTTATATGATCTAAGTGAAAGCATTGCTCACCCTATAACGCTCCTTGTTTGACAATGAGCAATGCCTTCACCTATCTAAATAATAAAGCCGCATGATTCAAACGAATTGTGAACTCAAATATTTCGCTAGCATTCCGCATTTTTAAGCTTTCTTTTTCTTGGACTTCTTAGTGAAAAAGCTTAGCGCATGTGAATAATGCGTTGGGGTAATGCGCTGAATCAGATCCAGTACTTTGGCATCATTACCAATCAAGATCCGTGCTTTATCCGCTTTCACCGCATCTAAAATAACTTTAGCCGCCTGCTCTGGTGGTGTTTTTAAAACCTTATTAAATGCCTGACTCGCCTTGACAGGATTCATGCCTAAACTGCGAATACTGTCACTCATGCGCGCACTGTTGGCGATATTGGTGCGGATTCCTCCTGGATGTACACAGGTTGAACTCACGCCATCATTTTGAAGTTTGAGCTCTTGTCGTAAAGCTTCAGTAAAACCACGAACTGCAAATTTAGTGGCATTGTAAGCACTTTGAGTTGGTTGTGCGGTTAAGCCAAACAGACTGGAAATATTAATAATATGCCCTTCTCCACTTTGCTTGAGATAAGGTAAAAACTCTTTGGTACCGTAGACCACGCCCCAAAAGTTGATTTTGAAAATCCAGTCCAACTCTTCATAGCTCATACCTTCAACGGTACTGGCGAGCGCAACACCTGCATTATTAAAAATCAGGTTGATCTTGCCATGTACTTTGAAACTATCCTCTGCCCAATCACGAACGGCTTGTTGATCAGATACATCCAGTTTCGTCAAAGTGACTTTGACTGGATACTGTTGCAGCAATGCCTGTGTTTCTACCAAACCTTTTTCATTGACATCACTCAGCGCCAAATGCGCACCTTGCTGTGCCAATAAAATTGCCAGTTGTTGTCCAATACCAGATCCCGCGCCTGTAATGGCAGCGACTTTTTGATTAAAATTTTTCATATCATGACTCTATTTGAAGTTGATAAAAATTGGCAGCGTTTTGTCTAAACATGGCATGCAAAGCCTGCTCACCATAAGGACTGAGCATTTGAATATAGGCATGGATTAAGTCATTTAAACGCGTGTTCGGCTTATCCATGGGAAAATTGGATGCAAACATGATCCGCTCGGTGCCAAATACCGTGATTGCATGTTGAATCATCGGCGTGAGTAAATTCACCATCTCACTTACACTGGCCGTTCGATCTTGCTGATAAAAACGGTGTCCTAATACGGGCATCATCAAACCTGAGATTTTGGCATGTACATTTTTCTGCTCCGCTAGTCGTGCCAAATCCTGTTGCCATTGTTTAAAAATGGCATCACGCTGCGATTGTGTAATTCCCGTGTTCTTGCCCACTGCACCAAACAGACCAACAGGTGTCGCCAGATGGTCAACCACAATACGCGTTTCAGGAAATTGTTTCGCCAGACTGGTTATTTCTGTTAACTGAGTAGAATAGCCCCATGCATCAAAAGATAGATCCAGTTTTGCCAGTTGTTCAAAACCTTTGAGAAAGCTCTTGTTCTGATATAAATGTGGCCGATCACACCAACGGTAAACCCCCTTGTCTTGATGCCAAGCCGCCATTTTACGGATACCGCGAAAGCGTGGGCTCGCCTGCTGATGGGCTTTAAGAATATCCTTAAATTTTCGATCTCTTGGGTCAGCTGTTGCAACAATAGCACCGAGTTTTAAGCCTTGTGCTTTAAAGTCTAATTGCTGAATCCACTGGGTTTCTTCCACTACCCCAAAACCTTTGTGGTGATGCCAGTTGGCTTCGACATGAACCACACTCTCGACTGAGAATGGCGAAGTGTCTGCCTGATAATGCTCAGGTAAATAAGGACACAAGGCATATTCTGTTAAGCCTAAAGTATCCAATAGCGGTTTGGGTTTAACCCAGCGCACCACTCGATCCATCATCCTCGGATATTTCCCCAAAGCTTTGACCAACAAGGCTGCTGAATGCGGTGTGTGATAAGGATCCCACTGATGAATATGCGGGTCGATGATTGCAAAATCTAATCTTGTCATTGTTGTACTCGATATAAGCTCAGCGCATAAAATCTGAAATGATGTGCATCCATGACATCTGTCTTTTGTTCTCAATCTACTGTTAGAGACTTTAGCCTACTGAACAAAGCACTATGAATAAAATGATTTATTTAAATATTTAACTATGAATAGCATTCATTAGCAAAAATAATAAATGCATTATCAATACTTTAATTTTTATAAACCCTATCATTATTGTAAATGATTCCTATTTAACTATACTTAAGCCGCTTATTGCATGCTCAACCTCCTTTTCAGCCCAATACGTTGATGACGCTCCTGCATTAACCCGATTTTTTGTATCGCTCAGGTATCTCTATGTCTGCTTTCTCCCCACGCAAAAACCTCATTACTGTTGAAATTTTAAAACAAAGCAGCCCATTACTTTTATCTTTAATACCCGTGCTGTCGTGGGCAGAAACGACCTCAATACAACCCACTCAACTCGCAACCATTAATGTTCAAGCTGAACAGTCCGCCAGTTATATCGCCTCACAAACAGCATCAACCTTACGTGGTAATCAAAACAATCTAGAAAGCCCACAAACAGTCAATGTGGTGTCTAAGCAGTATGTGAAGGATTATATGCCTGCAAACTTAGACAATGCACTGACTCAAGTGAGTGGTATTACCCAAGGCAATACATTAGGGGGCACTCAAGATACCGTGATGAAACGCGGATTCGGCGATAATCGTGACGGTTCAATTACCGTCAATGGTATGCCGATTGTACAAGGTCGCACCATGAATGCCGCCGTTGAACAAGTTGAAGTGTTAAAAGGCCCAGCTTCTTTACTTTATGGCATCATGGACCCAGGGGGTGTGGTTAATGTTATTACTAAAAAACCTGAACGCACACAAAAAACCGAGCTTTCAGTTTATGGGTCAAGTTTTGCTGCCGGTAAAAATGGTTTAGGTGCGAGTCTGGATACCACGGGTTCAATCAGCGACAGTAATTTTGCCTATCGTTTTATTGCCGATCATTCCGATGCAGACTACTGGCGTAATTTTGGCAATCTCAAACAGACCTTGATCGCCCCATCCTTAGCTTGGGATAATGGCCAAACCAAAGTCAATCTCAGCTATCAGTATCGTGACTTTGATGTCCCTTTTGATCGTTCCACTATTTTTGATCCTAAAACGAAACAAGCCTTACCGATCTCGAAATATCAACGCTTGGATGAAGCCTTTAACCAAATGAAAGGTGAAGCTCATTTGGCACAACTATTAGTTGATCATCAGCTTAATGATAACTGGTCAGCTCACTTGGGCTATAGCTATAACTATGAAAGCTATGATGCTAATCAACTCCGCGTGACCAAGCTAAATACAGCCAACCATACGGTGACACGCCGTACCGATGCCACCTTAAATGCAGAAAGTGTCGACAGTAATGCCCAAGCCTATCTCAATGGTTCGGTCAATTTACTAGGTTTAAAGCATGATCTTCAAATCGGTTCAGACATCGAATACCGTAAATATTTCCGTCCAGATATGGTTCGTGGTGATAGCTCAACTTTAGATTATTTAAATCCCAAGTTTGGAACCGTTGAAGCGTCTCAGAATATCGTTGCATCCGATAGCGACCAAACCGATAAATTGCATACCTATGGTTTTTATCTGCAAGATGCAATTCATTTAAATGAAAAATGGATTGCGGTACTGGGTGGTCGTTATCTGAATTATCAACAGACTGCTGGACGTGGACGACCATTTAAAGAAAATACCAATAGTAACGATGATGCTTGGCTCCCACATGCGGGCTTAGTCTATCAATGGAATGACCAACTTTCACTTTATGGCAGCTATACCGAATCACTTAAACCCTCATCTTCAATTGCACCTTTAGGCGGCAATGCAGTCATTGATGCCGATGTCAAACCGGAGCAAGCCAAATCTTATGAGGTCGGTGCAAAATACGAATTCAATGATCGTATCAAGGCAAACTTTGCACTCTATGATATTAAGAAACGTAATGTTTTAGCAAAAGTGACCAATCCATCGAGCAATGAAGTCGAATTGCATACCACAGGCGCAGTTAGTTCCAAAGGCGCTGAACTCGACCTGACAGGCCGTCTGACCGATCAGCTTGATGCGACATTGACCTATGCCTATACCGATGCCAAAGTCACTGAAGATGAGCTTGGCCTACAAGGCAACCGCTTGAATAATGTGGCACGAGATACAGCCTCATTAGCCTTAGCCTACAACTATGGCGAACTTTATCATGGCAAATTACGTTTAGGTCTGAGTGGCAATTATGTTGGTAAACGTGCGGGAGACTCGGAAAATAGCTTTGACCTGCCTGAATATGCATTGGCCAATGCCTTTGTCAGTTATGACACCAGTATTGCCAAACAAGCGGTGAACTTTCAATTTAATTTAAATAATATTTTTGATAAGACCTATTACACGGCGAGTGTCAATAATTTAGCTGTGTCTCAAGGGGATTCTCGCCAAGCGGTATTACGTGCCACCTTTAAATTCTAATTATGGAAGCGAGGCAGTGAATTATTTACTGCCCCTTTTTTGGGATCAAAATGAAAAGGCTTATTTCTATCACGCTGATCGCACTTCTGTTTGCGTTAACATCGACTGTTTATGCACAGACAAAAATTGCGCTGATTTCACAGCTCAAAGGGTCTTCCTTTGCCAGCGATGTTGCGATTCAAAATTACTTACAACGCAAGGGCTATCAGGTTGAGCTACTCGATCAATCTGTTTCCCCCAACAGTTTAACAAACACCGATCTAGTGATTATCTCTTCAACGGTGGCATCCAAAAATCTGCAATCAGGTTGGCGACAACTCCCTATTCCATTGATGACATGGGAAAATGATTATCTGGATGATCTAGCCATGACTGGCAAACGGATCGATACTGACTTTGGTGAAGCGGAGAAAGAGCGTTACTTGTGGCTGGTCAATGCACCGCATCCCCTGTCGGCACATCTTTCTGCGGGGACACGCAACGTCTATAAAGCACAAGCGCCAATGAGTTGGGGCAAACCCGGACTCGGTGCCACTATTATTGCAACCATTTATGGGCAACCTGAAAAAGTCGCAATCTGGGGTTATGAAAAAGGAGCAACGATGGATTATGAATCTTTAGCACCAGCAAAACGACTGATGTTTTTTCTCAATAATGAGACCTTTACGAATCTGTCTGAGGATGGCCAAGAACTGTTTGATGCCGCGATTCAATGGTCACTAAGCAAATAAAAGCCAAACTTAAATTTCAATGAACAGCTGTATTTCAAAACACATCCGTTTAAATTCCTAACAATACCGAGGCTCCAATGCGCTAAGACCTATGTTGTGTGATCATAATCCTAAAATTTTTAGGTGCACAACCAAAGTGCTGCACAAAAGCGCGGCTAAAAGCGGCTTGAGAGGCATAGCCAACTAATTCAGCGACTTGACCAATATTTTTATCTGTTTCTTTGAGCAATTGGCTGGCTAATTTCATCCGCCAATTTTTTAAATACAACATCGGTGGTACGCCAACCATTTCAACAAATTTTTTGGAAAAACTGGAGCGAGATTGTTTGCTAAGTTGAGCCAATGATTCAACATCCCATTCATAGGCAGGTTGTGCATGCATCAACGACAATGCCTTACTCATCCTCGGATCACGTAATGCAGAAATCCAGCCTTTATGCTCAATCTTGTCATTAGCCAACCAAAAGCGTATCGACCAAACCAGCAGTAAATCAATAATCCGAGACAACATGACTCGGCTACCCAATGTTGGATATTCAAGTTCGAGCTGAATGGCTGCCACCGTGATCGGCACCCATTCTGCGACTTTTTTGGCATCATGATATGAGGGTACATGAATGTAACTCGGCAATCCTTCTGCCATCGCCTCAGCATAAATACCATTCAACTGAAAAATGCAACTCATCACAGTCGCAACTGAATTTTGTTCCTTACACGCTTCGATCGAATGTTCCAGCTTGCTAGGCAATACCAGAATATCGCCTGGCTGCAAAATCAAATCAACCTGCATCCGTTTGATGCTCAAGCGACAGCTGGCCTGCTGAATAATATGGATATAGGCAGATTGGGCAGGAAAAGACAGCTTTTTTTGTGCTGAGAGATGTTCTACGCCATAGATTTCACCTGAAATATTAGCGAAACGATAAATATCAAAGAAAATATCGGTTAAAGCCTGATTATCATGCTCATCAATCATTGCGTGCTTTTGTCCTTAAAAGTGTTTCTGCAAAAACATTGGCGTTTCAGTTATTGTAGCGACCGAACAAATCACCAATAATCTTTCTCAGAAGATTTCGTTAGTATAAAAAACACCCGCCTTCACTCAGATCTTTATACCGTACAGATTTCATTATTAAACATCATAAATTCAATACCATAGCATATAGCTAGGAGATAAATATGAGTACTCAACCAACCATTATTCTGGTACACGGTTTTTGGGGCGGTGCCGCCCATTGGACCAAAGTCATTACCGAATTGTCCCATCAAGGTTATAAAGCCTTACGTGCAGTGGAACTTCCATTGACTTCTCTTGCAGACGATGTCGAACGCACTCAAAAAATGATTGCCCAAGTTGATGGTGATGTGCTTTTGGTGGGTCATTCTTACGGCGGAGCAGTCATTACCGAAGCAGGTAATCATCCGAATGTCGTGGGTCTGGTTTATATTGCCGCCTTTGCACCAGACAGCAATGAAAGCCCTGGGGCAATTACCCAACAACACTTACCTGTTGCTGCACCGAATCTAGAACCAGATAGTGATGGTTATCTTTGGTTAAAAGTAGATAAATTTCACGAAAGTTTCTGTCAGGATCTCACTCAAGATGAAGGTTTTGCCATGGGTGTCACTCAAAAAGCACCTTTAGCCAGTACTTTTGGCGATAACATTAGCAACCCAGCGTGGAAAACCAAACCCTCTTGGTATCAAATCTCAACCCAAGACCGCATGATCAGCCCAGAAAACCAAGCGGTGATGTCTGATCGTTTAAATGCCAAAAAAGTGATCTCCTTAAATGCCAGCCATGCTTCATTGGCTTCACAGCCAAAAGAAGTGACTGCCTTAATTACTGAAGCTGTGACATTTCTAAGTAAGTAAAACAGACTGTGATATAGGGAATAATTTGATTCCCTATATCCTCTTTTCATTCCACTCAACTTCGACAAAACCAAGAAAACCCAGTTTATAGTAAGTATTCCCAGATAATGTAGCCTAGACCGAATCCGAGGAATGCATACAAAGTAATAATGAAGAATACAAAACTGGCATTATTCTTTTTTTTCAAAAAACTCATATCAGCACCTTTGGCTTTGCTCAATTCATGTAGTTATAGTGCAATAAGATACAGAATAAAAAAAGACACAGAGTTTTCTAAAAAAAATATAACAGATCTATCGATACAAACCACAACTGTTATGAAAAACAGTCCCAAATATAATTGGTGCATGGATCTCACCATGCACCAATCGCCTCAGGAAAGTACCATTACAATCTTAATTGATTAAAAAACATCACGTTTTAAGATGTGGATTTTCAAGCGGTAAATCATGCTCTAAATGCGCATCAAAAATATCTGTCAGCATACTGTCATAGCGTTGCGCGTTGTAATGTAAAAGGGATTCAGCCTCTGCTGCCGTAATAAATCCAATTTCAATCGCATTGGCAATATGCGCCTCAAAGGTCAAACCACTAAACTGATCTTTCGACTCTGCTTTTTTAAATTTATTCCACAACGGTTGCAGCTTTAATAGACTCTGGAAAGTGGACTCCATTCGCCCCATCACATCGTTGCTATCTGTGCTGTAATAGACATGTTGTTTCAACTGATCTCGGAACGCATGTTCTTGCATGATCAATTGCGCCACCTCTTGTTTCAACTGATCCGATGGTGCTGCAATTGGGCGTCCAAATGGAAAACAGATCAATTTCACCATGCAAGCAGCAAGTTTCATTGGGAAATTAGCATAGAAGCTAAAAAAGGCTTCTTGCACTTGATATAAGGCTTTATTGAGGGCTAATGCTGCATGTTTCTGTTCAGCCTCAGTTCTTTGACCTTGTTCATAGTATTTCAAGATTGCTGTGGCAATAAATAAATTCGCATGGATATCGGCCAAACGTCCAGATAGCATTTCTTTACGTTTTAAATCACCGGCTAAAATCCCAAGTGCCATATCTGCAGTCAAGGCAAAATCGGCGCTGAAACGATTGATCTTACTGTAATACGCTTTGGAAAAATCATCGGCGTGTTTGGAACCATCATCAGAACCACCGCTAATCGAATATGCAAGCGCTTTGGCTGCACGATTAAAGGTATAAGCCAGATGTTTAAATAATAATGGCGCAAACGCCTTAAAAGCAGCAGCTTTATCTTCGGATTGCAACAGCTGCAATTCTTCAAACAAATAAGGATGACAACGCATTGAACCTTGACCAAAAATCATCAAAGAACGGGTCAGAATATTGGCGCCTTCTACCGTAATTGCCACAGGAATCGATTGATACGTCAGTGCAAGGAAGTTCCTTGGGCCCAACTGAATTGCGCGCCCTCCCACGACATCCATACCATGATTCACCACTTTGCGCATGGTTTCCGTGGCGTAGTATTTGGCCATCGCAGTCATCACTGCAGGCGTTCCACCTTGGTTTAAACCACAAGTCACTAAATAACGGAATGACTCCAACATATAGGCATCACTGGCAATATCACTGGTGGCTTCTTGTACGCCTTCAAAATGTCCCACGGAGATTTTGAATTGTTGACGCACACTGGCAAATGCACCGACCAGTAGATAACTCATTTCCCCTGCCGCGGTTGCTAAAGCAGGTAACGAAATACCCCGTCCCACACCGAGACACTCCATCAGCATACGCCAGCCTTTACCTGCATTTTGCTGTCCGCCAATAATCCAGTCTAGCGGAATAAAGACATCGCTGCCCTCAACCGTACCATTCATAAACGGCGCACCCGGATTATGTCGTGGACCAATCTGAATACCTTCATGTTCAGCAGGAATCAAGGCACAGGTAATGCCATATTCCACTTTATTTTTATCGCCAAGCAAACCTTCTGGATCGTATAACTTAAAAGCCAAACCAATCACGGTGGCAATCGGTGCTAACGTAATCCAGCGCTTGGAGAAATTCATTTTCAAGCCTAAGACTTCTTGACCTTGATACTGCCCATAACAGACCACACCCGTATCAGGAATTGCACCGGCATCCGAACCTGCTTCAGGACTGGTCAAACCAAAACAAGGGACTTCTGTACCATTTGCAAGGCCAGGTAAATAACGTTGTTTTTGCTCTTCTGTACCATAGTGCAGCAGTAATTCACCCGGCCCAAGCGAATTCGGCACCATACAACTGACGGCAGCAGTTAAGGAGCGAGACGCAATTTTGCTCATAATTCGACTTTGTGCAAACGGCGTAAATTGCTTACCGCCAAATGATTTTGGAATAATCAAACCAAGAAAGCCATTTTCCTTAATAAATTGCCAAACCTCTGGCGGTAGGTCTTTTTCTTGATGATGAATCTGCCATTCATCTAACATGGAACAGAGTTGTTGGACTTCATTGTCTAAAAATGCTTGTTCTTCTGTCGATAAAGTTGGATAAGGATATTGATCAAATTTTTCCCAATCAGGCGCCCCCACAAACAGTTCTTTTTCCCACCAACTGGTGCCCGCTTCTAAAGCTTCTCTTTCAGTGATACTCATGCTTGGCATCGCATTGGAAAGCAACTTAAATGCAGGTCGGCTAATCAAAGCATCGCGTAGCGGTGTGATTAGAAGAATAATACTGGCGAGAATGATCGGCACACCCAGTAACAAACTCCATGGTGTGATCAACACACTACACAGAATGGCGGCGACAATGGAAATAAGACAGCCAACTATTCGATTGGCTTCAAAATAAAAAACAGCCCATACCACAACTAACTGAATCAATAGGCCAAGCAATATCAATAATACAATCATATTTGCTCCTTTATCTCAGATTGGGATGAAGATGAAATGAGAAAGATCTAAATTAATTTATGATTTAAAGTCATTCTTCGACAAACAAAATGGCTATTTTTTATTCTACATATCGAAGTGCTATTTGCTTGATTAACTACTAAAATTTACACAAAGGCATTCAGATGACACTGAAAAATGAAAATTGTGATCTGGATAGAATACCGCGCTAACAAACTGGAATCTTTCCCCTCAACGATCCAAAAATAAAATCATCAATCACTGTTCCTTTTTCAGCCATAGGGCAAAAAAAGCATTCAAACCATCTAGTGATAACAGCGATCCAAGCACTATTCAGATTGAACATGGAACGCTGTCATTATGGATAGTCGCTTAATTTAAGATAAAGATGTCATCCCACCACCCAATGCAGCCACCAACTGTGCCGAGTTTTTAAGATGCAATTGCTGTAATTCCAATAAACGTTCTTCTGCACTTAAACGCAAATTCTGTGCTGTCGCGACTTCTAAATAACTGACCAATCCAGCTTGATAACGCTGTGTAGCTACCCGTTCATTTTCAGTAGATAACTTAAGAAGTTGTTGTTGCTCTATCATCTGTTTTTGAAACAGCGACGCTTGCAATAAACCATCTTCCACTTCTTTCCAACCCGTCAAAACTGAATGCTTATAGGCGGCAAGTTTTTCATCATAACTGGCCTGTGCCTGTTGAATATCAGCGCGCCGCTTTCCACCATCAAACACTGTACCTAGGACTTTTGCCCCAACTGTCCATGCGGTATTGGGTGATTGCAACAGCGTATGAAACACCTGACTATTGGCACTGCTCTCCAAGCTGATGGTCAAGTCAGGTAACCATGCCGTTTGTGCTAAGCCTAATTGCGCATGCGTCATCGCCAGCTCTCGCTCAGTGCGAATCACATCGGGACGTTGTGCTAAAAGGCGGCTTGGAATTTGGTTCGGGATCGTTGGTGTGCTAAATCGATAAGGACTTTTGTTTAAATTAAAGGCAGCAACATGCTGTCCAACTAAAACAGCCAAAACATTTTCTTGCAAATCTCGGCTGCGTTGCAGTTCTAACAATTGCACAGCAACTTGTTTCAGTTGGGTTTCAGCCTGAATCACATCAGCACGAGCAATCATGCCTGCTTGGTATTGCTGCTGTAAAATACGCACAGATCGTTGATAACTTTGCTGGGTCTGATTTAACACATCCAGTTTGGCGTCGAACAAACGAATGCTCCAATAGGCCTCTGCGGCAAGCAGTTGCTGACTCAGCTGAATAGCAGCTAAATCTGCAGCAGATGCTTGTAGATTGGCCTGTTGACCTTCCACTGCTTTAGCCACTCGGCCCCATAAATCAGGAATCCAGCTGGCAGTTAAATTGGTACTAAATTGGCGGCTTGATGCTAGATTTTTTGTCTCGTTATGATGAGCATCTCCTCCTATGTTTAAGGTGGGTGCATAATTGGCTCGTTGCCCATCTAACAATGCCATGGCATGACGATACTTGGCTTGTGCCTGTTGGATGCTCAGGTTGTCCTGATCCAATTGTTGTAACAGTTTGGATAAAATAGGATCTTGATATATCTCCCACCATTGCGAAGAACTTGCTTCTACCTGAGAAACATCAATCCATTGCAGCTCAGCATATTTATACTGTGCTGCACTCGGAATAACGGGCTGCTGATAGGTTGCGGGCTTAAATGTATTCGACTGACATGCCGTAAGTAGCATGGCTGAGACAATCCCTATAGAAAATGTAAAAACTGTTTTTTTCATAGCGACTTCCTATTTACTCCAACGCAAGATATTCAATCGCAGTTTGAAGCGATTCAGGAGTTGAGCGATTTTTTCAAATATGAGATACATCACAGGGGTGGTATAGAGGGTTAATAATTGCCCTAGTGCCAATCCACCGACAATGGCAATCCCCAAAGGCTGACGCATTTCCGAGCCTTCTCCCCAACCCAGTGCCAAAGGAATCGCACCTAATAAAGCAGCAGTATTGGTCATTAAAATCGGTCTAAAACGCAATGTTGCCGCAGCGATAATGCTGTCTAAATCGGAGTGGCCTTGACGTCGTTGCTGCAAAGTAAAATCAATCAGCAAGATCGCATTTTTCACCACAATCCCGATCAGCAAAAAGATACCTAACAGGGCTATCAGGCTAAACGGAATCTGAAATAGCCATAAACTGAGCAAAGCACCCAAAGCCGCTGTCGGAATGGTCGATAAAATGGTAAAAGGATGCACAATACTTTCATACGTGATCCCCAAGACAATAAAAATCAGCACGATCACCGCCGCGATCAAAGCAGGTGTGCTTATTCCAGCCTGTAGACTTTCAGCTTCGACATCACGATCGGTCATGACAAAGATTTCTTTGGGCAGCATAATCTCAGGCAAAACCTTGCGAATTGCAGCATCGGCCTGTTCATAGCTATAGCCTTTCTCCACCACATAACCCACACCCATCGCTGCATATTGATTACGGTGATAGACCCGATCATTGCTAATGCCATAGGTCCACATGGCAAAATTGCTTAAAGGCACATAGGCCCCTTGTTGATTCGGCACTTTGATATCCGCCAAGGCTTCAGGATGTTCAGTAAAACGTTGGTCTACTTCCATCACCACATAAAACTGATCATTACGGTCATAAATCGTAGAAATCTGCCGTTGTGAAAAGGAGTTATTGAGAACACTGGAAATATTTTCAATATCAATGCCCAATCGTTTTGCGGCTTCACGGTCAATATCTAAAGTGACGTGTTGAGCGCCTTCATCTCCTTGTGTTTCGACCTCTTCAAACTCAGGCAATTTGCGCATGGCCTCGGCTACTTTAGGTGCCCATTCACGTAATAAGCTCACATTGTCAGATTGCAATAACAATAAATATTCTTGAGCATTGCCACTGGAAAAAGGATCATCCAATTCCAAATCTTGTTCGACATCCGCAGAGAACACTGCCCCTGCTTGCCAAGGTGCATTTTTCTTTAAACGCTCGACTACTTGTTTAGAGGTTAATCCGTCGCGTTCAGCTTTGGGCTTGAGACTGACCATCAAAAATGAGTTGGTCATACCACCACCGCCACCGGAAGTACCGACTACATCTTGTACTGCAGGATCTTTGAGTAAGGCTTGGTTAAATGCAGCAATCTTTGGTTGCATGATTTGAAAAGAAAAACCATCATCGCCACGAATAAAAGCGCCGACTCGGCCCGTGTCTTGTTCAGGTAATACCCGTTTTGGTAATAAATTATAGAGATAAACTGACGCCATGATTGCGGCCAGCCACAACACCACAATCAGATAAGCATGTTTCAGCACCCAATGCAGAGAGCGAATATAAGATTGGGTCAATCCCTGAATCAGATCATGGCTATAACGATACAGTCGTGGAGGGTGATTAAGAGATAGCGGTTTTAAACAGCGTGCTGATAAGCTGGGGGTTAAAATCAAGGAAACAAAGACCGATAACAGCACCACAAAAACCAACGTGAGCGAAAACTCTCTGAATAAGCGTTCTATCACACCGCCCATAAACAAGACTGAGAGGAAAATCACCATCAATGCCAGATTCATGGCAATCAAGGTAAAGCCAACTTCTTGAATGCCTTTTACCGCCGCTTGTGCAGGAGAATCACCTTGCTCAATATAGCGTTCAATATTTTCGAGTACCACAATGGCATCATCCACCACCAAACCAATCGCCACGATGATCGCCATAATCGACAGATTATTCAGCGAAAAACCAGCCAAAAAAATCAGACTACAAACCCCAATTAAAGTGACCAGTAATGCCATTGTGGGAATCACTGCACTTTGCAATCGCCCTAACATCAGTACAACAACGATCACGACCAACAGCATGGATAGAAACAAGGTATCTCTTGCCTCTTCAAGACTGTTACGGACGATATTTGAACCATCCATTACCACGGTTAACTGCGCATCGCGTGGCATCAATTCACGTAAAGCAGGCAATTTGGCTTTGATCAGATCAATCGTCGCCACGGTATTGGCATTGGGCTGTCGGCTAATTTTTAATATCACCGCAGGCTGTCCATTGTGAAAACCACTGACATAGCGGTTTTCAACCGAATCACGCACTTCGGCAATATCTTTTAAGCGAATCACCCCTTGATCTGTGTGTCGGATGATCAGGTCGGCAAAATCTTGGGCGGTCTTTAATTCTGTAGAAAGCGCCACTTGCCAACGTAATTGCTGTTGTTCCACCACACCCAATGCCTGTACCACATTACTTTTCGCGACCACCTGCCGAACTTGCTCTAGTGACATCCCCGTTGAAACCAAAGCACTTGGATTGATGGTGATACGTACAGCTGGCATAGAAGCCCCATCAATCGACACTTCACCGACTCCACTGATCTGGGCCAAATTGGGTTGTAATTGATTGGATGCAATTTCGTATAGTTTTGCAGCAGAAAGCTGTTTAGAGCTCAGTGCCAAATAGAAAATTGGACTTTGGCTTGGGTTGATTTTAAAATATTCGGGTGGGCTCGGCATGCCTGCGGGTAACTGCGACATCGCCGCATTGATGGCAGCCTGAACCTCACGTGCCGCTTCATTGATATCGGTATTTAAATCAAAGTGCAAAACCACCTGTGTCGAACTTTGATTACTGGATGAGTTAATCGCTTTAACCCCAGAAACCCCCATCATGGCGCGTTCTAAAGGTGTTGCCACCGTTGCAGACATACTTTCTGGACTGGCACCGGGTAGATTGGCACGCACCACAATGGTCGGAATATCCGCTTGTGGTAATGCCGCAACAGGCAAACGTAAATAAGCCAATATACCGAGTAGAACAATCGCAATCCCCAATAGCACACTGGCAACAGGTCGTTGCACAAACACCGACAGCAGCGTCATTGCGAGGCTCCTGTCTGCTCTGAAAACTGACTTGCATCAGTTCGGGTTGCTTGCAGGCGATCAAAAAACAGATACACCACGGGTGTGGTAAACAAGGTCAGCACCTGACTCACCAACAATCCACCCACCATCACCAAACCTAAAGGCTGTCGCAATTCAGCCCCTGAACCAGAGGCCAGCATCAGCGGAATTGCACCGACGACCGCGGCCAGCGTGGTCATCAGAATCGGGCGAAAACGTAATAAAGCAGCTTGATAAATGGCTTGCTCAGCCGATAAGCCCTGATGACGTTGCGCTGCTAGCGCAAAATCGACCATCATGATGCCGTTTTTCTTGACCAAACCGATCAATAAGATAATCCCAATCAGCGCAATCATGTCCAACGGCCTCCCCACCATAAACAAGGCCAATAAAGCCCCAATTGCGGCAGACGGTAAGGTTGAAAGAATAGTCACAGGATGAATAAAGCTCTCATACAGCATGCCCAGCACTATATACATGGTCACAATCGCTGCAATCACCAACCAAAAGGTATGCTGCTGTGAATTTTCAAAAGCGGCGGCTGCGCCTTGCAGTTGTACCTGTAGCTCTGGCGGTAAATTGAGGCGCTGCTTAACCTGCTCAATTGCAGCAATCGCCTCACCTAAAGACACCCCTTTGGCTAAATTAAAGGAAATCCCAACCGCAGGAAATTGCGACTGTTGCTGTAAAAGAATCGGCGCATGTTTTTCGACAATCGTAGCAACAGAACTCAATAAAATCGGCTGTCCCTGATTATTATGAATATAGGTTTGCTGTAAAGCCTCAATGCCTTGGGTCAGTTGAGGATCTAACTCTAAAACAATACGGTATTGATTGGATTGCGTGTATAAAGTTGCGATTTGGCGTTGAGCAAATAGATTTTGCAAAGCCAAACTAATGTCTTCAACACTCAAACCTAAACGTGCAGCCGCATCACGATTGACCTCGATATAGGCTTGTAAACCCCGCCCTGCATCTTCACTGCTCACTGCTGCAAATGCAGGCTGCTGGCGCAAGGCCTGAACCAATTTGGGTGTCCACTCCTCAACCAATTGATTTTTCGGTGCAGTTACACTCAGTTGATATTGGGTGCGGCTAATTTTGTCTTCAATACTCAACTCTTGGACAGGTTGCATCCAGCCTTTAATCCCATGTACCTGCGCAAAGTTTTCACTCAGCCGCGCCATCACATCCATTGCGGGTTCACGTTCGGCATGGGGTTTTAAATTGACCAGAATACGCCCATTGCTTAACTTTGGATTATTGGCATCGACACCAATAAAAGAAGATAAGCTGGCAACCGCAGGATCTTTCACAATCACTGCTGCCAAGGCCTGTTGACGTTCACTCATGGCTTGAAACGAGATCTGGTCAGGCGCTTCAGTGACCACTTGAATCACACCATTATCCTGTACTGGGAAAAAGCCTTTCGGAATCGACCAGTACAGCAGTCCTGCTAATAGCACTGTTGCCAACATCACCATCAAGGTCAGTACTTGGTGTCGAAGTACCCATTGCAACAACTTCGCATAGTGCTGAATGACGCGATCCAGACTCCATCGACTCGGTTGCTCTGTATGCTTCGGTGCATCTTTGAGTAAATAGGCACACATCATTGGGGTTAAGGTCAGAGACACTAGCAAAGACAGTGCAATCGCGGCTGCCAGTGTCACGGCAAACTCATGGAACAGCCGCCCAACGACATCGCCCATAAAGAGCAAAGGAATCAAAACAGCAATCAGAGAAATCGTCAAAGAAATTAAGGTAAAGCCAATTTCTTTGGATCCTTTCAGTGCTGCCTGCAACATGCTTTCACCTGACTCACGGTGTCGTGCAATATTTTCAAGCATCACAATGGCATCATCCACCACAAAGCCTGTGGCAATGGTTAATGCCATTAAAGTTAGGTTATTGACCGAGAAACCAAGGAAATACATCAGCACAAACGTACCAATAATCGATAGTGGTACAGCAATACTTGGAATCAGGGTCGCAGCAAAATTACGTAGAAACAGGAAGGTGACCAACACCACCAGACACACGGCGAAAACCAATTCTTTTTGCACATCTTTAATCGAACTCCGAATACTTTCGGTTCGATCAGTGAGTACACGAATGTGAACATTTTCAGGTAGATTTTGTTGTAATTCAGGTAGGATTTTTTTGATCTGATCGGCCACCTCAATCACATTGGCATTGGGTTGTCGCTGGATATTTACCAAAATAGCCGATTGGCTGTCCGCCCACGCTGCCATATAGCGATCTTCACTGCCCTCCAGCACTTGCGCGACATCTTTTAGACGAATCGGTGCGCCATTGTTCCAACGTAAAATCAGGTTTTCATAGTCCGCAATCGAACGCATCTGATCATTGGCATCCAACATGGTCGATCGAAAAGGTCCATCAAAACTCCCTTTCGGTTGATTGGCATTGGCAGCAGCAATCGCAGCACGCACATCTTCAGCACTGAGCTTAAACGCTGCAAGCGCAGCAGGATTCATCTGTACCCGAATCGCAGGACGTTGCCCCCCTGCCAGACTCACCATCCCCACGCCTGAAAGCTGCGACAGTTTTTGCGCCACTCGGGTATCAACCATGTCATAGACCGTGGTCAATGGCAAACTGTCAGAACTGATCGCAAGGGTAATCACAGGCACATCGGCAGGATTCACTTTGCGATAAATCGGTGGCGTCGGTAAATCATTGGGCAATTTACTGCTCGCGGTACTTAAGGCCGATTGTACTTCTTGCTCGACAATGCCCAGTTCAGCAGACAACTCAAATTGCAGGGTGATCACCGAAGCACCAACCGAGCTATTTGAAGACATTTGCTTCAAGCCTGCAATCTTACCCATCTCCCTTTCCAAAGGTGAGCTGATGGTTCGTTGCACCGTATCTGGATTTGCACCTGGCTGAAAGGTGTAAATCTGAATAATCGGATAATCGACTTGTGGCAATGCCGACACAGGTAACATGCGCCAAACCAGTAGGCCACTGAAAAATAGCGCCAACATCAATAACGTGGTGGCGACGGGTCGTAAAATAAAAAATCTGGAAATATTCATGCGCTTATCCAGCGACCGTTTTTGCTGGGAGTGGCTTAGACACATCATCTTGAATGACTTGTACTTCTTGCCCTTCGGAAAGCCGATCAATCCCCTCTAACACCACCCGTTCATTGCCTTGTAAACCCTCAACAATCTCGGTCTGTCCTTGTGAAACCGCCCCTAGTTTTAACATCCGTACTTCGGCTTTATCTTCTTTATTCACAATATAAACATAGGTGCCTTTTGCGCCATGTTGAATGGCATCACTCGGTAAATGCACCGCGTTTTGCAAAGTCTTGGCATTTAAACGAACATTGACAAATTGATTCGGAAATAAAGCATCATCGAGATTGGCAAACACAGCTTTGACTTTGAGTGTGCCGGTATTCAGATCAATCTGGTTATCCAGTGCTTGAACTGAACCTGTGGCCAATTGTTTTTGTTCTGCACGATCCCAAGCACTGACTTGAATGCTTTGCTTATTTTTTGTGGCTTGGCGCACTGTGTCTAAATAATTTTCTGCAATCGCAAACTGAATATACACAGGATGGATTTGGGTAATGCTCAGTAAACCTGTTGCTTCATTGGCTTGGATTAGATTGCCTGCATCCTTGAGACGAAAACCAACACGCCCCTCAATCGGTGCATATATTTTGGTATAAGACAGTTGTAACTTTGCCGTATCGACCTGTGCTTGGTTGGCTTGCATCTGTCCCTTGAGTTGATTAACCAAGGCTTGCTGTTGATCGACCTGCTGTTTGGCAATCGAGTCTTGCTTATACAGCAATTGATAACGATTCAATTCGGTTTGTGCATTTTGCAACTGCGCTAAATTTTGTTGCTGTGTGCCTTGTGCCTGCACCAATGCCACCTGAAATGGGGTCGGGTCAATTTGTGCCAGCAACTGCCCTTTCTTGATATATTGTCCCTCTTCGAAATACAGCTTTTGTAGTACACCTGATACCTGACTTTGCACATTCACGGTATTGGCTGGCACGACCGTACCAATCGCCTTAATTTGTAATTGCAAGTCGCCCCGTTGTACCCCGACCACACGCACAGGCACGGGTTTGCTCCATTGGCTAAATGACTCTTGTTTATTTGCTTGCGACGTCTTCCAATAATTCCATCCCCATGCAATCAGCAATAGAAGCACCAATAATGTAATCAACCATTTGATTTTATTAGATCGAGAATGCTGTTGTGGTTTTAAATCAATCTGTTGTTCACTCATGACATACTCTACTTAATCAAACGAAAGGCATTAAAAAGATGGGAGAGGTAGAGAACAATAAAAGTTCCCTTACATTGGTTTAGTCGAACGAAAATCAAAATCAGCTCAATTTTTTCTGTAAAAGTATGTATACAATTTTATTGATATTAATAACAATTATCATTACTATTTGAAAATATTTTTTCATCCTCTTGTGATTGGCTTCTCCCCGCCAATATCTGGACTCCCCGTCATGAACCTAAATGTAGAAAAACAGTTATGGTTTAGCCAAGTTTATCAAGCCCAGCAAAGCACGCTGTTGTCATGGTTTAAGCATAAACTGCAACATCATCACCAATCTGAAGATTTGAGTCAGGAGGTGTTCTACCGTGCCTTAAAAAGTGATTATTGCTTTGAAAAGATTAAAGAACCCCAAGCTTGGCTGATGGGCATCGCCAAACACGTGATCATTGACCATTGGCGTCGCCAACATATTGAACATTTATATTTAGATGCACTTGCACAACTGCCAGAAGAATACTATCCCTCAGCTGAATACGAAGTCTGTATTCGTGAAACGCTTTATCAAGTGCATTTGATGCTGGAAAAGCTACCTCGGCGTACCGCACAGGTATTTTTATTATCGCAACTGGATGGACTAACTTATCGTACCATTAGTGAAAAACTGGATATTTCTGAAGCAACAGTCAAAAGAGAGATGAAACAGGCTTTCTTGGCCTGCATAAGTCTTTATAATCAGACTGATTAATTTGCTGAATCTGCTTTGCTGCCATGTCTCAAGCTCCTAAAATTCCTGATCATGTATTGGATGCAGCCACCGATTGGCTAGTGCTCTTACATTCAGGCGAAATGACCGAGCTACAACAGCAGCAATTTGAACGTTGGCAGTCAGAAAAACAAGAACATGCCTTGGCCATTCAGCACATCACTAGATTTACACAGGGCTTATCAGGTTTATCCAATCATTTTCCCTCAGAATCCTTAGTCCAGTCCAAGCAAAAATTTAATCTGAGCACGAAACGAAATATGCTGCTCAGCCTGTCAGGATTGATGGTTATCGGTTGCGGCATATATCTATTGCCTTGGGCAAAATGGCAGTCTGATGATCATACCAAGGTGGGTGAAATTAAAACCATTGTATTGCAAGATGGTTCAACCTTGATCTTGGCCAGTGATAGTTATATCAAGGTGGATTTCTCCAAACAGATACGAAAAATTCAACTGATCGAAGGCGAAATTTATATCCAAACCGCCAAAGATCCACAACACCGCCCCTTTATGGTCAACACCAAAGATGGTGCAATCGAGGCCTTAGGCACTCAATTTACAGTACGCCAAGAACAAGATGATCAAACTCGGGTCAAAGTCTATCAACATGCTGTTGCTTTACAGCCGCAGGATTCTGGGCAACGGCAGATTTTACAGCAAGGTCAACGTGCATATTTCGACAGTCAACAGATCTCTAAACCGTTGCCATTGAATAACGAGCAACCCTACTGGACTCAACAATTACTGGTGGTAGAACAATGGCCGCTTCAAAAAGTACTCGATGAGTTATATCGTTATAAAAAAGGCACTTATTTCATCGAACCAGCGTTAAAAGACCTTCGCGTTTCAGGCGTTTTTTCATTAAAGAATCCTCAACAAAGCTTAGAGACACTGGCCTATACGCATCAACTTGAGCTGAGCTACTACACTCCATATGTATTAAAAATAAAAAAAAGATAAAAAGATGATCCTTTTTTCAATCTGATCCGACTTATAGAGAAATACACTCCCAGTTGAGAAGACCACATGAAGGATTATCAGGCGAAAACGACCTTAGCGCTGGCTGTACGCGCCGTTTTATGGGGCATGCCACTCAGTATTGCCAGCATTGCAACAACGTCTGCTTATGCTGCTAATGTTTATCAGATTTCAATTAGCTCAACCACACTCGACCAAGCATTGAAGCAACTCGCCATTCAAACTGGAACGACCATCAGTTATGACTCGACTGCGCTTGCAAAAATAAAAAGCGTTTCACTGAAAGGGAATTATTCAGTAGAAACTGCTTTAGAGACTTTGCTCAAACCACATGCATTTGAAGCAGTCAAAGTTGCCAATGCTGGATATAGCATTCAAGCCAAAGCAACTGTGGCTGCTATTGAACCTAAAGTGGTTCAATTAGAAGCAATTCACACCAAGGCAAATACAACTGAATTAAATCAAAATAGCGAAACTGGCGTCGCACAATTAGCAACGATTCATTTAAGTGCCGATAAAGGGCAAAACCTCACCACAGAAGGTTCTGGTTCCTATACAGCCAAAGCAACAACAGCCTCTACAGGTTTAGCTTTAACTCTAAAAGAAACACCACAATTGGTGAGTGTCATTACCCGCCAACAAATGGAAGATCAAAACCTGACGCAACTGACCGATGTTGTTTCACAGGCCGCAGGATTAAGCATTAACCAAAGCGGTAACATTGGCAGTGATAATTCACCTATTTATGCACGTGGTCAAACGGTTGATAACTATTTGCTCGATGGCGTAAAACTGATGAGTTCATATAGTAGTATTTTCCAAAGTCAGGACACCGCTTTATTTGACCGTGTTGAAGTCGTACGTGGTGCCAATGGCTTAATGACTGGTGCAGGCTCTGCCAGTGCCAGTATTAATATGGTACGAAAGAAACCTCTACAAGATTTTAAAGCTTCTGTCAGCACTAGTGCAGGTTCATGGGACACATATCGTACCGATGTCGATGTTTCAGCCCCATTAAACCAAGCTGGAACAATCCGCGGACGTACCGTTTTAGCCTATCAAACAGGTGACTCTTATATCGACCGCTATAGTGAAAAACGTAAAATTGCCTACGGTGTCGTTGAGGCAGACCTTACAGAAAGAACCAAAGCCAGTTTAGGAATTAGCTATCAACAGATGGATATTTCAGGTATTGCCCGCGGCGGTTTACCTTCATTTTATACCGATGGTACTTTAATTAATTGGTCACGTTCGGACTCAAACGCTGCAAGTTGGAGTAAGTCTGATCGAACAACAACAGCTTATTTTGCAGATGTGGAACACCAGTTTAACGAACGCTGGAAACTCAAAGGTATCATATCTCGTACGATCACAGCCTCTGATGAAATTGTCGGTTATGGTTACTCGCGTTCAGGAATTAATAAAGAAACTGGGGCTGGTACTTTACTTTATGGATCTCATTGGGACTACGAACCAACTCAGGACTTATTTAACTTAACCTTAAATGGTTCATTTGACTTATTTAACCAAAGTCATGATCTGGTTTTAGGTACCACCTACACCAAAAGTAAAAATAAACGCCCAACCTATTCGGGTTGGAGTGTGAACACTTTAGATAATATTTTCGAATGGGATGGAAATACACCTACGCGTCCTGAAATGCCAATTGGTGGCTGGTACAGCAATGATGAAAAGAGCCAATCTGTATTTGGTGCGATACGTCTAAAACTTGCAGATCCACTGGCAGTGATTTTAGGAACACGTTTAGAAAATTGGCAACGCATAGATAAGGACTACACCAACTCTAATCAAGAACTCGTTCCTTCAAAACGTGAAGAAAAAAATAAATTCATTCCTTATGTTGGCATTACCTATGAATTAACAGAGCAATGGACAGGTTATGCAAGCTATACCAATATTTTCTTACCACAAGATAAGCAAACCACCACAGGTAGCTATATCGATCCACTGATCGGAAATAGCACAGAACTGGGGATTAAAGGTGAATTCTTTGATAACCAACTAAACTTTGGTGCTGCAATATACCAAACTCAAGAAGATAATAAAGACATTGCGATAGAAGGAGCAACGACACCAAATGGCTCTCAAGCATACCGTACCGAATCTGGTACAAAAAGCCGCGGCTTTGAGTTAGAAACCACAGGTAAACTCACGGATACTTGGCAGCTCTCTGCCAGTTTTTCTCGAAATCTATCTCAGGACAAAAATGGCAAAAACTTAAATACCAGCATTCCAAACAACACGGCTAAACTATTTACCACTTATACTCTGCCTTATCTCGATGAAGCACTAACAATTGGTGGTGGCGTTCGTTGGCAAAGTGAAATTTATCAAGATGGTGGACCAAATGGCGTTCGCTTCACTCAAGACAGCTATGCTTTAGTCGACTTAATGGCACGTTATAAAATCAACGAAAATCTGTTGGTAAATTTCAACCTAAATAACCTGTTTAATGAAAAATATCATTTGGCGACCACCAATAGTTATTATGGTGCGCCAACTAATTTCCGCGTGGGTTTGAAATATGACTGGTAAGCCAAACTAGCCTTATCTTTCATTCACAAATAAAAAGAGGAAACGAAAGTTTCCTCTTTTTATTTAACTACGATGCAGCCAAAGCTTAAATCAAGGTCACAATCAGCATTAGCCCAAATAAAACAGTCATAATCACATTGGCCTGCAAGAGTTTTTTAGGCTGATACGTTAGTAATAAGCCCACCGCCAAAGCAGCAAAGGTGATACACCCCAACCACTCAGATAAGCCGACAGAAGCCCCTTTTAAATAAATCATGACCAACGCAGATATAAGAAGAATTACCCAACCTGTAATTTCAAAACATCGGCTCGTTTGAGCTGAAATCTGAGAACTAAAAATATCACGCTGATGCTTACTCATCCCGCACGCAAGCGCCGATAAGGCCACCACAGCAACACACCACAACATCATTGCTGCCATTATGCTTGCTCCTGTACAGCTTGAACCTTAGGCTGTTTTTTCTGCTTCAGTGGCAGGCCTTGGTAACGCTTTAACTTGTAGTACGAATAGATAAAAATCAGACCTAAAATAATACACACCAGATCAAAACTGGCGATCATCCATTGTCCATGATAGATACTCATCCACAACGCCTGCCCGCCTGTAAGGAAATTCAGGATAGGCATAAACAGGAACAGTACGGCTGCTAAAGCCAGTTGTTCCAACCATGCGGGACGATGCGCTCGAATAGCCGCATGAATTAAACACAGCAGCCATACGATAAAGAACACATTAATCTCTAACGGAGAACGTTCTGCCAACTGAGCTGGGATAAAACGATTGGCAATAAAATAAGCCGCACAGGCAATTGGTAGACCTGTGATTGCAGCAATATTCAGAACCTCAACTACGCGATGACCAAACGGCTTATATCCCAGTTTCTGCACGTCTGGAATACGTTTCACCACCCACAAAATCAGACCTGAAGCCACCATCATGGTACCCAAGATACCCGATAAAAATAATAACCAACGTAGGACTGAATCCACACCATGTGCCATATGTAACCAAGTCACTAAGGTATAAATAGCTTTCGAAGTGGAATTTACAGGCTTGGCTTCATCAATCAGTTGTCCTGTCACCGCATTAAACTTCATTGAAGGAATGCTTTCTCGATCAAGCAATGTGGTGGTATGGGTTGCATTAAATTGAACCTCTGCTTCTACGGTATTCGGTTTATTCACACGAATTGAAGCAATCGGATTATCTTCCCAACCTTGTTGAACGTAATGACTCAATGCGACTAAATTCACCATCGGTGCTGCTGCAAGTACAGGTACTGCTTGTTCGGCCTCACCACGACGGCCACCCCCTCGATTGCCACGCCCTTCCTCTGCTGCTTGTTTTTGTTTTTGCTCTGCCAATAACCGTGCTTGCTCAGGTGTTTTCGCAACAGGTTCATTCAGCATTTGGTAGAAATTCTGACCGTTTCCATAATGGCTGTTCATCGCCCAAGGCATAAACATGAACATCAACAGCAGCAAACCACTAAAGGTGATCATGATATGAAAAGGTAAGGCAAACACAGCCGTTGCATTATGAGCATCGAGCCACGAACGCTGTCCTTTGGCTGGACGGAAAGTAAAGAAATCTTTGAAAATCTTTTTATGGGTGATAATACCGCTGATAATCGCCACAAACATGAATAAGGTTGCGATACCAACAATCCAACGCCCCCATATACGTGGCATACCATAAAGTTCAAAGTGGAAGCGATACAAGAAACCACCACCCCGCGTTTCTCGCGCTTTAATCTCTTGGCCCGTTTGAGCATCTAAATAGATTTCACCACCCCGACGGCGGCCTTCACCCGGCTTACGGATATTCAGCATAATGGCAGGTTGGCGTTCATTGGCAAAACGGATATTCCAACTTTCGGCAGGCTGCCCGTTTTGCTGCAAATACTGTAGTGCATAACCCAATTGTTGCTGCTGTGAAGTATTATTCACAGACTGATGCAATTCAGGTTTCATCCACACCGTAATTTCATTTTGGAAAAAACTGAGCGTACCCGTCAGAAAAACTGCATAAAGCAACCATCCCAAGAGCAGGCTTGTCCATGTATGTAACCATGACATCGACTGGCGAGGGCCTTCATTTTTACCATCAACACGCATGACTTTACCCTTTTAAAAACCAATAAATCAACGTCATCAATACACTGGGAACAATAACGCCTAACCAGACTTTCACAGTTGAGTTGACCAAAAATACCCAAATGAACACGGCACAATGGATCACAAAAGCCAACATGGTTGCCCCAAACACAGCATTGGCTTTGGAAGGTTCAGCTGCAAACAGGAAACCCATCAACATTGCAGCAATCGCAGCAAAGTAATAACCACCAAAAATGGCCAAGACAAAACGTGAAAAAATCATCAATCGATATTTAATCAATGATGATTGTTCCTCCTTCTTTTTTGTGATCCTCTTGGCGGAGGCCAAGGGCACAGACGCTTCAATATTCATAAAAGATACCTAGTCTGGTGACGATGATGCAAAATAATCGCCACCAGCATTTCAGGAAGATTAGAAAGAAAACTTAAGGTTTAGATAATATTGGCGACCACGGACATCACTGTATTTACTGAGGTAAGACTGAGTTCCAGACATGTCGACCGTGTAATCGTTAAATAGATTTTGAATACCGAAACTCAATTCGCTAGCGCTGTGTTTTAGTAACTTACTGCTCGGCAATTTCACTTTGGCAAAAATGTCATGGTAGATTTGATCTTCGATTTTCAATTTTTGATCGGCACGACCCGTTTGATTCAAAATCGCAGTCGCATTAACCATGTCATAAGAACCATAATATTGGCTTGCCCAACCAAAGCCCCAATTGTCATTGGCTTGTAGATAAATAGAGGCATTGGCGCGATGTTTTAGCGGTGCATCGGATACCGCACCACCCACCACACTGACAAAATTCTTCTCTGGGTCAATCAAATTATGTTGTTGGCGATATTCATTAACATGGGTATAACCTAGATTAAAGGTGGTTTCTCCAATCACACTATCAAAACGATAATTCAAATTGGTATCGATCCCACTGGTTTTAAGGTTTAAAGCGTTGAATGGCGTGATATCAATTGAAACCACATCGCCAGCTTGATTGCGTTGAATGCGGCTACCATATTTGCTTTGATTGTCTAAAATATATTGCGCACTGATCGAACTGATATTATTGGTTTTTTTGATGTTGTAATAATCAATGGATAAGCGCAAATCTGGAATCGCCTCAGGGGTTAATACAATCCCAGCATTAATACTCTTTGAACTTTCTGGCGTCAGATCTGGATTACCGCCAGAAATGCTTTCATACGTGCTAATGATTTTACCCGTTGCTGGATCAGTTAATGTCGCTCCCGTCACTTGGGTCGACGTGGCTTGAGAAATCTGCGAAACCGATGGTGTCACAAAACCTTCGCTATAAGACGCACGGAACATCAATTGGTCATTCGGTGCGAAGCGGAAACCTACTGTTGGCGTGATCGCATCAAATTTTGATTTACCCGAATCACTATAATTTAAGAACTTGGAACGATAGCCCGTAGCAGGATCAATTTTACTGTCATATTGCGGTATCTTGGCTTGGACATTGAAATCCTCATAACGTGCAGCCAGTTGCACATCGAGTAATTTGGCGAAAGGTAAATTCAGCTCAGGTGAAATCAGAGGAATATTAAATTCCGTGTAAACACTGGATGCATTGCTCTTACGTTCAGTCGGCTTCACCCAAGGATTGTCTACATGTTGATGTTCCGCAAAGCCTTCACTTTCATAACGGCGATGCTCAATCCCCGTTGCCAATCGAATATCACCTGCATACCATTTTGCGATCGGACCTGTGGCTCGAATCGAGAAATCATTTAAAGTCTGCTGCGTATTATTTTTTGGATAGTTCCAGTATTTTGAAATTAAGTCCGTTGGTGTGGTGGTGAAATCTTGCAGAAAATCAATTGCATTATTAGCGGTATCTTTGTTCCATGCACTGGCTTTCGGATTTCTGCTGCCTTGACGCGTATAACGTTGACGAATATCCGATTTACTCCATGCATAATCTGCCGAGAGTATCCATTCTGGTGTCAGGTCAAAGCTAAAGCCTGTTGCTATTTTCTTCTGGGTGGTTTCAAAGGTGTCCTTGGCAAAGCCACCTAGGCTATCCAAACGCATTGGATAATTCACCAGAATATCCTTACCAAAAGGATTATGCGGACTATCTTTGCTCACTGTTACCACGTTATAACCGTGCGGTGAGGTATTAAATGACCAACCCTCTTCTTTTTCATAGCCCGCCTCAAGAAACACATTCAGACGATCAGTAAAATCACGATTTAAAGAAAGCCCAAACGCCTCAGTCTTGGTATCGTAAAGTAATCCCTCTTTCCCCGACCAGCCACTCACTCCATCTGACAAACCTAATGCATAGCCTTGGCCCAGTTTGCTCAGATCACCATTCCAACCTTTTGGAAGATGTGCCATAGATGAGCCCCATCCTGGCACTAATTCAGAACCATCTTTACTACGAATATTGGTTAAATTGCCTGCAGGCGGGTTGACCTTGTCCCCAATAAGACTATTTGGATTATTTTTTAAAATATTTTGGCGAGATTTATTTTTCCAGTCACGTTCACTCGCTAGCAAACTATCTTGATCTTTTTTGGAAGCAGTCAACATCACATGGGTACGGCCATCTTCCAGAGAAAAACCTGAAACCAAATTAAAAGATTTGGCGGGTTGTTGATTATCCACGGTATCGCTATAGCGCAGATTCACTTCGGTGCCAACATAGTCTTTACGCAAAATTACATTGATTACTCCACCAATCGCCCCACTGCCATAAATCGCGGCAGCGGATGTCGGTAATACTTCAATCCGTTCAATTGCAGCCAATGGAATATTATTTAAATTAGGCTGATCGGTAGATTCAGAAGTACCACGACTGCCTGTTCCCGCACTACGGCGACCATTAATTAACACCAAAGTTTGACTAGCACCAAGTCCACGTAAATTAATTTGACTCGATGTACCTGAGAAATAGCTGGAATTATTGGTTGAGGTCGCCATCGGCAATACTTTAGACAATAACTCGGTGACTGTGGTGGTACCTGAGCGCTCAATCTCTTCCCGCTCGATCATGGTGTAGGCTTGGACATCATCTTCGCTACGTGGAATATCCATATTGCCCGATTTATAGGCAACATCGGCCTTACTTGCCGTCACTGCAATGGTCGGCAGCGTCGAGGCTTTATCTGCACTGTCCTGTGCAAATACCTGTGGAGATGACAACACCAATAAAACAGAAATGCAGAGTGTTGTTCTAATAAATTGAGATGATTTGAGAGACTTATTTTGTTCTAACACGTAAGAACCTTAATTCATTATTAAAAATTTCGTGAATAATACACAAAACAAACAAAAATGACAATAATAATGATAATTATTATCAATAATAACATTAGCACCCCATATCTCTCCATGTTTTAAAGTCATCAATAACAACAACAGCTTATATGATGGGGTAAGGTGATCAATCCGTCTTAGCAGCGGATAAAGTGCTCAACTTTAGACAAGATTAGGAGCTATATGCTCTCAGTAGTCATGTGTAGAAATACTCTAAAGTTTGTGAGTAACTTCACACTTTGTAGGTATACAGATCTAATAGCGCAATTAATAGCTAAGCTTAAAAGTGTAGCTACTGCGGTATTTCTCGGAACATACGCTCACGACTTATCTATTTAATATTTATTCTTCTAATTCCTTTTTATTCTCAATTTCATTTCTATTTTTTAAGAAATAAAATAGAATCAACCACGAACCTATCACAAAAAAACTAATAAAATTACAAGTATTAATGATATTATTTTGTTCCTTTGTAACATAAATATCCACACCATGATCATTAATTTTTTCTACGTATGGATATTGAAGCTCACGTTTCCCTTTTTTAACATAATCTTCATACACAAATGAAGATGTAAAAAAAATCATCATCACAACAATACCAGAAACCATTAAAATCAATCTTGAAGAACTCGACATTAGCTTCTCCTGATAAATTCAAAGATAAAATTTCAAATACAATCTACACTTATTTATTACTAAATTTAGAGACAACACCACGCTCAATAAAAATTATATCAACAGTGAGTAAAACTCATATCATAACAAGTAGAGCAAGAGAGTATTTTTCAATTACTCTTCTCGACCACCATATGCATTTGATTTATAAATACATTGTTTTTTATTAAAATTCCAAATTCCATCTAACTTTTCACACTCTTCTCTTTTTGTTCTAGGATCGTTTGGTCCAAAAGTACAAATATCTCGCTTATAGTCCCATGCTCCACCTGAATCTGCACAACTGTCTTTTTTAGCTGCATTATCAAAATATTTATCTGCAATATAGGCAGCAGCCCAAAGAAATAAAATAAAAGCGAATTGCACAATGAAAAACCATTTTAGAATTTTAACAAAAAAACAAAATGCTCTTTTAATATTCACTTAAGATAATCCTCTCCTGTAAATGATCTTAAAATATTTATAACTTCAGAAACATAGAATCACCAAATTAAAGCTTAAATTAGATTACAAGTTAAGATTACAAACTATCAGGTAAATTTATTCCCCCTACCTCCATCTCACAAAAATCACCAGATTGAATTTAAATTTTTATATAGTTTTAATTTATTCACTTATTTTTTACTTTTAAGAACACAATAAAATCTGATGATTTTGGAAATTTTTTAGGATCATCACCAAAAAAGACTTCTAATTCATACTTTGATGGTTCATAACCCAATTCATATGCTTTTAAAAGATTGTATATTGCCATATTTCTTGTTAGTTCATCATCACTCCAAACGGGAATACCCCCTATATATGTTCCTTCATCAGCACTCATATCCACACCCAAATAATAATAGGCAATTGGACAATTATATTTATTTGCCATAATTTGGGTATAGTAAAATATAGAATAGCCATCATCTGCCAAATGCCTATTTACAACAGCATTCTGAAAAGCCTCACAATCACCATTTTTTAATGACTTAGCCAATAACTCGTCAATTTTTCTTTCACTGTATATCGCATCCCGAGTGTTAAATCCTTTTTCATCGTTGAAGTCACATGCGATCAAAAAATTTGAAAGGAATAATATAAAAACAAAATTAATATACTTTATCATTCCCTCCCTCACAGCAATATCACTCATTATTTATTTTCAATCAAAAAAATCGCATATGCACTCATGAGTACAAAACCTTCACAGCTAAGTAAAGTTATAATTAACAAATATTCGAACAAAAAACAATCAGAAATAAATCACCTCAATATAAAATAAGGCTCATTAACAATGAGCCTTGGTAAAAAACTAAAAACCGAGTTATTTTATAAAAATAAGCTTACTTTTAAAATTCGACTAAAACTTATGTGTATACGTCGTCATAATTCGATTTTCGACAAAATCTGTGCCTGGATTGTTGCCCGCACCATATTTAATATCGGCTCGGATATGTCGCCATTCAAAGCCCAAGCCTTTCAGTTTACCTTCAGGTACGGTGTAGTTAACGATCACATTCTTCTCGGTTTCTTTATTATCCTTAAACCCTTCCCGATAGATTTCACTGCCATTTAAATAGCGTAATGTCAATTTTAACCCGGGGATACCTTGCTCTTTAAAGTCATAACTATATAAAACATGCCAAGTGAACTCTTTGGCTTTGTAGAAAGCAATTGCAGACCAACTCTGTAAATAAGCTTGTGGTATATAACCATTCAACAAGGGAATATTGTCCTCACCCATATGCTTTTGCAAACCTGTCAAAATGGTATGTGGTCCATTTTGCACACTGGCTTGCAGACCGATTGACTGGACATCTATATCACCAAAATAAGCATCGCCATCTTCTTTATAGTTAAAGTAGCGAGCATCCACTTTAAGCTTGCTTTTGTTGACCGTTTCCGTATAAGCCGCACTCAAATATTGTTGTTGATAAATATCTTCAAGCTGCCCAAACCAATAAGAACCCGTCAACTGAGGGGTAAAATTATAATCGAGACCCAGAAAATTCAGCCCATCACTTCTTTTGTTTGGGTCTGTCGAGTTGCCTAAGGTAAATTTTCGATATTCATCATCATCTCGAGCATTCACATGGGTAAACCGCCCTGCTGACACTTTTAAATTTTTGATGTCTTTGCTTTCTAGCATTGCACCTGCATAAGTGGTGACCAATTGCCGAGAATCATCAATAAACAGTACTGGTGTCTTTGGGAAAAGCTCACCGACTTTCAGTTCGGTATTGTGATATTTAAATTTTAAAGTCGCGCCTAATTTTAAATAATCACGCTCCTGCCGACCTTCGTGCTGATCATATTTAAATACAGTATCCAAACGTTCATCATAGCGATCCGTTAAACGCAGTGCATATTGAAATCCCAGATCCAAACCGACTTGAATCGGTGTATCGGTATAGCCAGATTCAAAGCGTCCTGTCATCGCCTGAGACCAACTGCCCAGATCTTTATTGGTATTTTCAAAATCCCGTTCTAAGTAGAAATTACGTAGATAAATGCTTTTTTCGCTGTCTTCAAAAAAATCGGCATAAGCCGCATTGATGTTTAGACAACCAAAGAGTGTATATAAGGCTACGCGCTGTGCTTTATACAGCGTATCTGGTTTTAACATGGGAAATCCTTTCCTGAGTATTTGAAATTCTTATTCATTCACGCTGAGCGTAAAGACCGCCCTCACAACTGAGACTCTGCTTGCCGATACCTTTAAAACTGATATAAATTCAGAAAGATATATTTGAACAAATATTGGTCACACCTTATTATTTGAATTATTAATGTAATTTTCCATAGATAATGAAGTATATAGTTATACCTTTTAAGTCTAGTTTTAGG
Organism: Acinetobacter gyllenbergii; assembly: GCF_001682515.1. NCBI lineage: Bacteria > Pseudomonadati > Pseudomonadota > Gammaproteobacteria > Moraxellales > Moraxellaceae > Acinetobacter > Acinetobacter gyllenbergii. Next base: position 1,021,312 of record NZ_KV575261.1, read on the forward strand.
TCATTTTTACCACAATTAAAAAAGCGATCATGATGACCGCTGATAAATAAACTTGGTGCCTAGAATGGCTTAATCACCCTCTAGTTGGATCGGAATACCTTCCTCTTCAAATACCTGCTTAATGCATTCTAAAATCTGCGGTAGGTATGGACTCTGATCCATATTGCGCACCGCCAATGAAATTGGGGTATAGGCTTCCAAATCCAGAATGGGGATATACACCAGATTTTTCATGCCGATATCACTGGCACTTTCTGGAATCAGGCAAATCCCCTCACCTGATGACACCAAACCAAGCGCCATATGAATTTCACGTACCTCGACCATGTCTTTAGGCACCAGACCCAAATCGGTAAAAATCGACTGAATCAAGGTGGAAAAGTTTGGCTTTTGCGTGGCAGGATAAGAAAAGATAGGTTCATCAATAATCTGGGACAGATAAATCCCCTGATCGATAAAGCGGGTTAAATGATGGTTTTTATGAATGGCTAATTTGAGTTTTTCTTTGCGCAATAAAATCCGTTTAATCGCAGGATCACTAATTCTTAAACGTCCAAAGCCTAAATCGATTTTACCCAGCTTCAACGCTTCGATCTGATCCTTTGTACCATGTTCAATCAACTCCACCTGAATATCAGGATGATTTTGACGGAATAAATAAATCACTTGCGGTAACAGTGCATAAAGTAGTGAACTGACGTAGCCAATACGCACAATCTTATTCACCGTGCTAATGCGTTTTGCCATGGAAGCCGCTTGGGCGGTATGGGTCAAAATCTGCACCGCATGCTGATAAAAGAACTGCCCCGCTTCTGTGGTTTTCACAGGTCGCGAACCACGTTCAAATAACAAGATACCGAGTTCCTCTTCTAGCTTTTGGATCTGCCGGCTTAATGGTGGTTGTGCAATGCATAACTTTTCTGCGGCTTTGGTAATGCTCTGTTCCTCGACCACTGTCACGAAATAACGAAGATGTCTTAATTCCATTTAATATACCTTTTAAGTATCTAAAAATACCAAATTCAGCCTAGTTATAGATATTACATTAATTTAGGGTATGTAAATAGCTCAGGACGAAAGAAATACCCAAGATGTATAAATCCATAGAAACCCTACTTGTCGAGATCCCAACTATCCGCCCACACAAGATGGCGGTTGCAACCATGCAAACCCAAACCTTAGTCCTCATCAAAGTGACAACAGAGGATGGTTTGATTGGTTGGGGTGAAGCAACGACCATTGGTGGTTTAGGTTATGGAGATGAAAGTCCTGAAAGTGTCAAAACCAATATCGAGCATTACTTTTCGCCATTGTTAAAAACTTTGGACAGTTTTAATGTGGCTCAGACACTTCAGGCCATTCAACACAGCATTAATGGGAACCGTTTTGCTAAATGTGCCATTCAAACAGCACTATTGGATATTCAGGCACAACGTTTAGGTCTACCGCTCAGTGAAGTGTTAGGTGGGCGCCTACGTGATAGCGTTCCTGTACTTTGGGTTTTGGCCTCAGGCAATACTGAAAAAGACATTGCTGAAGCAGAAAAAATGGTTGCGTTAAAACGCCACAATGTGTTCAAGCTCAAAATCGGCTCTCGCCCCGTTGAGCAAGATGTTGAACATGTACTGGCAATTAAACAAGCCTTAGGCTCAGACATTTCGATCCGTGTCGACGTTAACCGTGCATGGTCTGAGTTAAATGCGATTAAAGGGATTCAAATGCTTCAGGATGGCGGAGTCGATCTGATTGAGCAACCGTGTGCAATTCACAATATTGATGCCATGCAACGCCTAACGCGCAAGTTCGATATTGCCATTATGGCGGATGAATCTTTAACCGGTCCGCAAAGTGCGTATCAACTGGCAAAAAGCAATGCAGCCTCAGTGTTTGCAGTAAAAATTGCCCAATCTGGCGGTCTGATTGAAGCCTGTGAAGTCGGAAAAATTGCCAATCTGGCAGGGATCGATCTTTACGGTGGCACCATGTTAGAAGGTCCAGTTGGCACCATCGCTTCCGCACATGCCTTCTCTACCTTTAGCAATTTAGCCGCTGGTACGGAACTGTTTGGTCCACTGTTGCTTACGGAAGAAATTTTAAAAACACCGCTTCAATATGGCAATTTTGAACTCAAAATTCCAACTGGCCCTGGTCTCGGTATTGAACTGGATGAAGACAAAATCGACAACCTGCGTCGTCAATAATTCAAGGAGTTGCCATGCTTTTTCATGTACGAATGGATGTAAATATCCCGCTCGATATGCCAGTTGAACAGGCCAATCAAATTAAAGCTGTTGAAAAGGCCTATTCACAAGATTTACAGCGTCAAGGTAAATGGCGTCATATCTGGCGCATCACCGGACAATATTCAAACATCAGTATCTTTGATGTGGATAGCAATGAAGAACTGCACAATATTTTACAGGGATTACCGTTGTATCCCTACATGAATATTGAAGTGATGGCGATGAATCGTCATCCATCAGCCATCCGCGAAGACGATAGCTAAAGAAGATCCGAACAGAATTTAAACAAGGAATGTGGCAAGCCAAGCAAGCAGCAAAACAGCAAGTCCGCGAGCCACCAAAAATTATCATACTTCAGGAGATTATGTATGAACCGTCAAGAAATCGATGCACTGGTTAAAAAAATGAATGTGGATACCGCGACAGATGAAGTCAATCCACGTGTACAACAAATCGTAGTTCGTCTGCTTGGTGATCTTTTTCAAGCGATTGAAGATTTAGACATCTCGCAAAGCGAACTATGGAAAGGTCTGGAATATTTTACCGATGCAGGTCAAGCCAATGAACTCGGTTTATTGGCAGCAGGCTTAGGCCTTGAGCACTATCTAGATTTACGTGCGGATGAAGCTGATGCCAAAGCAGGCATTACGGGTGGAACACCCCGTACCATTGAAGGTCCACTCTACGTGGCTGGTGCGCCAGAATCTGTCGGTTTTGCCCGTATGGATGACGGTTCTGAATCGGACAAAGTCGATACCTTATTCATCGAAGGTACAGTGACTGATCCTGAAGGTAATATTATCGAAGGTGCTAAAGTCGAAGTTTGGCATGCCAACAGCCTCGGTAACTATTCATTCTTTGATAAGTCCCAATCTGACTTTAACTTACGCCGTACCATTTTGTCTGATGCCGATGGTCACTATGTGGCACAGACTACTATGCCTGTCGGTTATGGCTGCCCGCCTGAAGGGACTACTCAAGCCGTGCTGAACTTGCTCGGCCGTCATGGTAACCGCCCTTCTCATGTGCATTATTTTGTGTCTGCACCAGGCTATCGCAAATTAACCACACAGTTCAATATCGAAGGTGATCAATATCTATGGGATGACTTTGCATTTGCAACACGTGAAGGCTTGGTCGCTACTGCTGTTGAAGTGACGGATGAAGCTGAACTTGCTCGTCGTGGTGTGAATAAGCCATTCAAACACATTACGTTTAATGTTGAATTGGTGGCAGAAAAAACAGGTGCACCAAGCACTGAAGTTGACCGTCGTCGTGTCGGTGCTTAACTTCCCAGAATCACTGTGAGCTAGACCTTAGCTCACAGTTTTTAAATTTCTATGCATACCCGTTTATACAGCAATCTGTATGTATAGAAATTTGAAAACATGGATAAAAGGTTGGCCTTATGATTGATAAAAGTAAGCTCTCATTGACTGAGGCATTGTCACAGATCAAGGATGGCGCAACCATCATGATTGGTGGCTTTGGCACCGCAGGACAACCCGCTGAACTGATTGATGGACTAATCGAACTTGGTATTAAAGACCTTGTCATCGTCAATAATAATGCTGGTAATGGCGATTATGGCTTGGCCAAACTGCTTAAAACAGGTGCGGTACGTAAAATTATCTGTTCTTTCCCACGTCAATCTGATTCATGGGTCTTCGATGAACTGTATCGTGCTGGCAAGATTGAACTGGAGCTGGTGCCACAAGGCAATCTGGCGTGCCGTATTCAAGCGGCAGGTATGGGACTCGGTGCTGTGTTTACCCCAACAGGCTTTGGAACACTCTTGGCGGAAGGCAAAGAAACCCGTCATATCGAGGGCAAAGACTATGTGCTTGAATATCCGATCAAAGCCGATTTTGCCTTAATCAAAGCTCATCAGGGCGACCGCTGGGGCAATCTGGTCTACAACAAATCAGCACGTAACTTTGGCCCGATCATGGCGATGGCTGCGGATGTCACCATTGCTCAAGTGTCTGAACTGGTCGAACTGGGGCAGCTTGATCCTGAGCACATCATTACCCCTGGGATTTTTGTACAGCATGTGGTCGCTGTCGATGCAGCCAATGGCGCAGGAGCATAAACATGAGCTATCAAAAACTAAGCCGTGACCAAATTGCTGAACGTGTGGCACAAGATATTCCCGATGGCGCTTATGTCAATTTAGGCATCGGCCTACCAACCAAGATTTCCAATTATCTTCCTGCGGATAAAGATGTATTTCTGCATTCTGAAAATGGCTTGCTGGCATTTGGGCCACCGCCTGCCAAAGGTGAAGAAGATCCTGAGCTGATCAATGCAGGTAAAGAATACGTCACTATGCTCACTGGTGGCAGCTTTTTCCATCATGGCGACTCCTTTGCCATGATGCGTGGCGGGCATTTAGATATCGCGGTATTGGGGGTGCTTTCCAAGTTCGCAGCCAATGGTGATCTGGCCAACTGGCATACTGGTGCAGCAGATGCGATTCCTGCGGTCGGTGGTGCCATGGATTTAGCAGTGGGTGCCAAGAAAGTATTTATCACCACCGATCACAACACCAAACAAGGTGAACCCAAGATTGTTGAAGCGCTTTCATATCCAGCAACAGGCTTGAAATGTGTTGATCGTATTTATACCGACCTGTGTGTGATTGATGTGACTACAGACGGTTTAAAAGTGATTGAGAAAGTAGACGGTCTGAGCTTTGAGGAATTGCAAGCTTTGACGGGTGCAAAACTGATTGATGCGACACTAGCTTAAGGATTGAAATCCCCCTAAATCCCCCTTTGTTAAGGGGGGCTTCCTCTAAACAATAGAGTAAAGTCTCCCTCCTTTTTAAAGGAGGGATTAAGGGAGGATTAAAGGGAAGAACACATGAAAAACGCTTATATCATCGATGCCATCCGTACCCCATTCGGTCGTTATGCAGGTGGATTAGCTCCAGTACGTGCTGATGACCTCGGAGCCATTCCAATTCAGGCCTTGGTGCAACGCAACCCAAGTGTCGATTGGCAGCAAGTCGATGATGTGATCTATGGCTGTGCCAATCAGGCAGGCGAAGACAACCGTAACGTCGGACGTATGTCAGCATTATTGGCAGGCTTGCCTTATCAAGTGCCTGCCACCACAGTGAACCGTTTATGTGGTTCATCACTGGATGCGATTGCCATGGCTGCACGTGTCATTAAAGCCAATGAAGCTGATTTAATCATTGCGGGTGGTGTGGAAAGTATGAGCCGTGCACCCTATGTGATGGGTAAATCCGACAGTGCTTTTGGACGTAGTCAAAAGATTGAAGATACCACCATGGGCTGGCGTTTTATCAATCCAAAGCTGAAAGAACGGTATGGTGTCGACAGCATGCCGCAAACCGCAGAAAACGTGGCGGAACAGTTCAACATTAATCGTGCCGATCAAGACCAATTTGCCCTTAACAGCCAACAACGTACTGCAACCGCACAAGCCAAGGGCTTCTTCGCCAATGAAATCGTGCCTGTGACGATTCCACAGCGTAAGGGTGATGCGATTGTGGTAGATGCAGATGAGCATCCACGTGCATCAACGACTTTAGAAGCACTAACTAAACTTAAGGGTGTGGTTAAAGCCGAAGGTACCGTCACGGCGGGCAATGCCTCTGGAATTAACGATGGCGCTGCTGCCTTGCTCATTGCTTCGGATCAAGCGGTGGAAAAATATCAATTAAAACCCCGTGCCAAAATCATTGCAGCCACCACTGTTGGTGTTGAACCACGGATTATGGGTTTTGCGCCTGCACCTGCCATCAAGAAATTACTGAAACAGGCCAATCTCACGCTAGAGCAAATGGACGTGATTGAACTAAACGAAGCTTTTGCAGCACAAGCCTTAGCCGTCACTCGTGATTTAGGTTTGGCGGATGATGATGCACGAATCAATCCGAATGGCGGGGCGATTGCTTTAGGTCATCCTTTAGGTGCCTCTGGTGCACGCCTAGTCACCACAGCCTTGAATCAGCTTGAACAGATCAAAGGTCAGTACGCCCTGTGTTCGATGTGTATTGGTGTTGGTCAGGGCATTGCCTTGATTATTCAACGTATCGAACAGAATTAAGGAATAGCCAATGTCAGTTTTTCAATCCGCCGATGCACAGATCAACTATCAAACTTTTGGAAATCCTAGCTCCCCTGCACTGGTGTTTTCCAACTCTTTGGGCACCAACTATGGCATGTGGCAAAAACAGTTCAATTATTTTAAAGAACGATTTTATGTGATTTGTTATGACACACGCGGTCATGGTTCATCTTCAACGCCAACAGGCCCATATACTCTGCAACAACTGGGTGAAGATGTGATTCACCTACTCGATCATTTAAAGATTGAAAAAGCCAATTTTTGCGGTATTTCCATGGGTGGAATAACAGGTCAATGGCTTGCCATCCATTATCCTGAACGTTTTCAGCGGATCGTTGTGAGTAATACCGCTGCAAAAATTGGACAGGAACAAGCGTGGCTAGATCGTGCCCAACTGGTTCGAAAGCAAGGTTTGGTTCCAATCGCCACGACAGCGGCTTCACGCTGGTTTACAGATCCCTTTATCCAAAGCCACCCTGCAATTGTCAATAACCTGTGTAACGACTTAAGTGCTGGCAGCGCAGACGGTTATGCCAATTGTTGTGAGGCTTTGGCTAAGGCGGATGTCCGTGAGCAACTCAAAGACATCCACATTCCTGTTTTGGTGATTGCAGGAACTCAAGACCCTGTGACTACAGTGGCAGATGGACAGTTTATGCAACAACAGATTCCAGATGCCCAGTTAGTAGAAATCACTGCCTCGCATATTTCGAATATTGAGCAAGCAGAAAGCTTCAATCATATTTTAAAAGACTTTCTGACTGACTAGCTGATAAATTGAAGCATTAAAAAAATGGCCATTTTCAGGCCATTTTTTAGATCTGGTATAAAGTTAGTATCGAATCATCACCGATTTAAGTTCAGTATAATCATCAATAAAAGCATCAGAAAATTCACGACCTAGTCCTGATGCCTTCACTCCGCCAAAAGGAACAGCAGGATCTAGGAAGGTATGCATATTGACCCAAATTGAGCCTGCTTCAATTTGCGGGATCAAACGTAATGCTTTTGCCAAATCATTGGTCCATAGGCTGGCTGTCAAACCAAAACGCGAGTGATTCATCATCTGAATTAACTCGTCATCATTTTCAAAAGCAATCACATCCACCACAGGACCAAAAGTTTCTTCAATAAATAAAGGATCATCCACACCATGTACCTTTAATAATGTCGGCTCAACAAAATAACCCGTTCCTTGCAAAGCCTTACCACCACAAATCACTTGATCATTTTGATTGGCAAGGTCGAGATAATGTTTGACCTTTTCAAAATGTGGTTTATTGGAAAGTGGTCCAAACATGCTCGATTCATCCAGTGGCGAACCAATTTTTATCTGTTGAATTGCTCCTGTCAGCTTTTCTACAAATTCATCATATTTGGACTGATGTATAAAGAAACGTTCTGGTGCTGCACAGACTTGTCCTTGATGTACGAAGGTTGCCTGTAACAAAGTTGGTAGGATTTCATCCAGATCGGCATCAGCGAGAATTGCTGCGGCATTTTTTCCACCGAGCTCCAGACTGACCCGAGTGAGGTCATTCTTCATCGCTTGTTGCCCAATCGCAATGCCTGTAGGAACTGAACCCGTAAACGAGACTTTTTTTATTAAAGGCGAATTTATTAAATGTTGTCCAGTCTCCCCCTTACCTGTGACTATATTAATTACTCCTGCTGGAATACCTGCTTCAATTGCAAGTTCAGCCAAACGCAATAATGACAAGGTAGTAAATTCACTTGGTTTTAATACAATAGTACAACCCGTGGTTAATGCTGAACCAATTTTCCAGCATCCAATCATCAGAGAGAAATTCCATGGCACAATCCCGGCCACCACACCAACAGGTTGACGCATGCTATAAGCGGTATATTTTTCACCCTGCATGGAGGGAATTGACGGTTGCATAGTCTGACCATTGATCTTGGTCGCCCAACCAGCGAAATACCTTAAAAACACAACTGTTTGTGCCACTTCCAAATGTCGAGCTAGATAAATCAATTTGCCCGTAGTCAATGTTTCCAGTTGCGCTAATTCTTCTGCATGTAATTCCACTAAATCGGCTAATTTATTCAGCTTTTGCCCACGTTCGTAGGGTGATGTATTGGCCCACGCATTTAGAAAAGCATCATGGGCACTATGCACTGCTGCATCCACATCCTGTTGATTACCAACTGCAATACTTGAAACAACCTGTTCCGTTGCAGGATTAATCAACTCGATTCGACGACGGTCTACCTTTAAATGTTGGCCATGAATAAAGTGACCATGTTGGCGCTGTAAAAAAGTTTCAACGCTCGCTAAAATTTTTACTTCACTCATTTTATTGTCCTCGGTTCTATTTGGAAAGATCACTGATTTAGGCCCTTACCCAATCCATATTCAGTTCAGTGATTAAGAATAAAGTCGGCACCACGTTCACCAATCATGATCGCAATGGCGTTGGTATTTCCGCTTGGAACTTGTGGGCAAATGGAACAATCAATCACACGTAAATTCTGGAAACCATGAACTTTGAGACTTTGGTCAGTCACTGAGTCTCTTGGTGCATTGCCCATTTTGCAACTGCCCGCTGGGTGATAAACCGTTTTAATGTTTTGCCGCATCCATGTATCAATGGCTTCAATATTGTCAGGATCGAGATTTGCAGGTTCAATGACCTCTTTTACAATCGCTTTTAAGGCGGGTTGCTGTAATAAACGCAGTCCAGCCTGCACCGCACGAATATTGGCATCAATATCCTCTTGATGACCTAAGTAGTTTGGATCAATGATTGGTAATGCATTTGGATCTTTGCTGCTTAAACGTAAGTATCCGCGTGCTTTCGGCTGTATATGTCCGACTTTAATCGTCAGCCCATGTGCCTGAGCTGTGCCTTTTTCACCTGGGGTATTATCAAAATTATCCAGTACGGGTAAAAAATGAAACTGTACATCTGGTCGACCATTGTCATGGGTATCAATAAACCCACCCCCCTCTAAAATATTTGAGGTCAATAAACCTGAGCGGGTAAAACGCCATTGCAAAAAATTCCGCACTGCTTTCAAGCCCTGATCTTCTCCAAGTAAACTATTCTGTGTGGTGACCGTAGCATTGACCGACATATGTAAATGGTCGTGGAAATTTTCACCCACAGGTAGGTCTTGAATACATTCAATTCCGAGTTCATCTAAATGTTGTTTTGGACCAATCCCTGACAGTAATAACACCTTAGGACTGCCAATCGCCCCTGCACTGACAATCACTTCTTGAGCTGCATTTACAGTCACCGTTGGTTTGCCAGCGATACTGAATGTCACGCCTGTTGCTTGATTGCCTTGAGTTTCAATTTTATGCACCAGTGCATCGGTAATGACAGTGAGATCTGGGTGATGCTCAACTGATTTTAAATAGGTTTTTGAGGTACTGGCTCTTTCACCCTTTTGTGTGGTGGTCTGATAAAACCCAACGCCAGCCTGATCCCAACCATTGATATCATTGACGTAGTTCATTCCCATTTGCTGACCTGCTTGAATGCAAGCAAGAGTTAAGGGATGGCGATAGCGGTTTTCACTGACAGCTAAAATGCCATCTTGTCCGTGATATTCATCAGCAAGACTTTCATTTTTTTCGGCTTTCTTAAAAAAAGGCAGCACATATTGATAAGACCACTGATGGCATCCCCATTCTGATGCCCATAAATCATAATCCTGACGCTGTCCACGGCAGTACACCATACCATTGACTGAACTGCCACCACCCAAGACTTTGCCTTGTGCAAGGATCATTTCACGGTGATTACAGTGTTGTTGCGGAACCGTCATGTACGGCCACGATTTCTGTTGAAAGACTTTGATCACTGTTGCAGGTATGGTATGGAACAGACTGCTGTCTTTCGTCCCTGCTTCTAGCACCAGTACTCGTCCTGCATTGGCTTGTAATAAACGTGCTGCAACCACACAGCCCGCTGAACCAGCTCCAATAATGATATAGTCATATTCTGTGTTCATCATGCTTCCCTACGCATTAAACTCCATGACTAAGATTTGATCATTACTTACTCATCTTGTTCTTGTTTAAACGTGACAAACATGATGCACAATTGTGACATGTGCATGGTATTTAAAATAAATATCGTATTTAAATTTTCAGGCGATACTCTTTTGGCGTCAGTCCAATCATCTTACGAAACAATTTGGAAAAATGTGCACTGTCACCAAAGCCCCATTTCAAAGCAATTTCGGTGATCGACAAACTTTTATTTTTGCTATCTTTTAATTCATACTGAATTTTTTTAATGCGATGCATTTGAATAAACTTATGCACAGATTGCTGCTGATGTTCAAATATTCGATGTAAATGCCGAAGCGAAATCCCTAAATGATCTGCAATCATTTGAGCATTTAAACCCTGTTGGCCTAGGTGTTCGAAAATAAATCGTTCTGCTTTTATTTTGAGATGATCAACAATTTCAACATTTTTATAATTAATGGTTGGCTTAATCAGTGCAATCAAGGCATCTTCAAAAGCATTTTCATCCTCTTTTGCATACCAGAGTTCAATCTTTTCAGGGGACAGATTTTGCAGCATGCACTTCAATAAATGCCCACTCATATTGGAAGTAATCAGTTTGCCAAAATGGTCGACCGTAATACCTAGCCTGAACAATTTCTCCCGTGACAAATGAACTGACACATGACTAAACAGACCTTGTGGATACATATCAATCGTTTCATCTGGATCAAGTAATGCAATATCTCCTTCATTTAACTGAATACTTTGATCTTTATATGCAATACGCATCTTGCCTGTATATTGAATCACCAAGAAGCAGAATCGATCTTTGACTCGATCAGGCATACCACTTTTCCGAGAAATATGACTGGCATTACTTTTGATAAATGCAACCTCGGTCTCACCCAATAAAAAAGACTTCACCTCACCAATAAATAAACTACGGTGTTTATCAAAAGCTGTCTCAAAATCACCGCAAACTTTTTGAATGCATTCAGTCCACTGCACCATTTCATTTTTTTGATCTTGATTCATATCCATTTCCCTCGGATAGATCGATTTAATCATATAGGTAAATTACACTGATCTCACTTTTCATTCAGTTAAAATATAGGGTGTCCTTCCCCCAAATGACCGACAAATTCATATAAAAATTTGCCGGCAACTTAAAGCTTAAACAATCCCTGCAATATCCTTCAAAATTTTAATGAAAATCTCCTTCTCTTGGTCAGGATATTTTTCAAACACCTCATTTTGATGGCTATCGGCAATATCAAATAGATAATGTGCGGTTTTCTTGCCCTTTTCAGTGAGTTTGAAAAAGCCATCTGTTTCGATCAGCAAACCATCTTTTTTCAGAATCGATGCTGCCTGCTCCACTTCGCGCATCGGCATGGCAATATCACGCGGTAAATCTGCTTTATTGGATGCAGTACCGCTGCCCAGTACCAGCAATAAACGCGCCTCACTGGTACGGAACCCTGTCACTAACTGCTTGGGAATATAATCAGTTTGATAGAACTTAAATGCACGGCTCATCAAATAGCAGACATTGCTATATAAATGCCCTTGATGCATTTCACCAATATCTTCAGCTTCAACGGTGTCTTTTAACTGCAATAACGGATGTGGAATTACCCCCGAATAAGCCCCTTGGTGATACACCAGCGGACTACGCCCTTCATCACGAAAACGTACCACTTTACCAATAATGATCCAGTGATCACCGCCTTCAATCACCTCATGGCGTTCACATTCAAATACCGCAGAACAGTGATCTAAAATCGGGGCTTGACCTGAACCGATTTGATAACTGGTACCTTCATATTTATCAATATTGCGGCGTGAAAATTTATTAGACAGCTCAATTTGTGAGCCTGATAAGATGTTGACTGCAAAATGCGTCGCTTGCTCAAACACAGGGAAACTGGACGAGTTCTTATCAATACTCCATAAAATCAACGGTGGATCTAGAGACACTGAATTAAAACTATTGGCGGTCACCCCGACCTTTTCACCCTGTTCATTTTGCGCAGTCACAATGGTGACGCCTGTGGCAAAATTGCCCAAAGCACGTCTGAACTGCATTGGATCTATTGTGATTTCATCCATTGATTTTAGTGAATTCATTCTTCTCTCCTGAATCTTTTGTCCTACTTGGGCCGTTCGCTGTCCCTAAATCCCTTAAATATCCAGTACCAATCGGGCCGATTTGGAACGTGAACAGCACACCAATATCTGCTCATTACTGGCTTTTTCTTCATCGGTAAAATACACGTCACGATGGTCAGGTTCGCCTTCGATCACATCGCACATACAGGTACCGCAAACGCCTTGTTCACATGACATTTCAATCTCAATGCCTTCACGTGCCAAGGCCTGTAAAATGGTTTCTTCAGCATCAACCAGAATAATCTTGCCACTTTGCTGCGCCACCACCTCAAAAGCATCACCACCAGTTTCCACTTCAACCTGAAAATATTCCTTATGAATCTGCTGTTCAGGGAAATGTTGAGTGAGGGCTAGATTAATCACCCAATCCATAAAACCATTGGGGCCACAAGTATAAATATGGCTGTCTGGATCAATGTCCTGAATGGCGGATTGGAAAAATTCGCGGTGACTCGCCCCTTCCGATTTAAAATGGAAAGTGGTGAAAGGCGCTAAGATGCCATGTTTAATTTCATCGACAAAAGCACAACGTTCTGGGCTTGCGCCGCAGTAATGCAGTTCAAAAGAAGTGCCTTCCTGCGCCAACTGATAAGCCATAGTAATCAGTGGCGTAATCCCGATACCACCGCCCACTAATACCGCATGTTTGGATTTGACCAGTGGAAATAGATTTTTCGGTTCGCTGACCTGAATCTGCATGCCATCTTTTAAATCATCAAATGCCGACACTGAACCACCACGCGATTCTGGATCACGTAAAATTCCAAGTCGGAACGTCCCGACATCATTTGGGTTTTGGCATAATGAATACTGACGCACCATGCCATTGGGCAGATGCACATCGATATGTGCACCTGCTTCAATTTTGGGTAAAACGGTCGAATTTGCAGATTCAAACTCCATGACTGCAACATTTCCACCTTCGACATGACGGTTTTTTACCACCACGTTATAAAGTATCGTCATGATTTCTCTCCCTGATATGCATCTCGCCGAAGGCTTAACGCATAAATAAGCCACCGTTAATATCCCATGTTGCCCCAGTCACAAAAGCTGCACTTGGGCTGGCCAATAGCGCACAGGTTTCCGCAATAAATTCCATGCTTCCCAAAGCTTTGACGGGGATATTTTGAATAAATTGCGCCATTTTCTCGTCAGAGACCACGCTATGCACAATCGGTGATTCCATTGGCCCCGGAGCAATCGCATTCACAGTCACCCCTTTGGCGGCAAACTCTTTGGCAAAGATCTTGGTCAGGGTAATAATTGCACCTTTAGTAGAGGCATAATGTGCACCAGTGGCAGTGCCACCATTTTGTCCTGCCAAAGACGCCATGTTGACGATACGGCCATAGCCTTGATCGGCCATATATTTGCCAATGATCTGGCAAGACTGGAACGTGCCACGCTGATTCACTTGCGTGATCATGTCAAAATCCGCTGCACTAATCTCTAAAACAGGAGTTGCCTTGGTCATGGTGGCATTGTTAATCAATACATCCAGTTTCGAAAATTTTTGCTGAATCCACTGTACGGCGGCATGAAAATCCGCCTCAACCGAGATATCTAGTTTTAAGGCAGACATATTCTGTGCATGTGGACTGCGTGCTTTGGCCTGCTCAGCCTTTTCTAAAGTGCTGGCAGAGACAATCACCTGATGTCCCTGTGCTGCAAAATACTCAGCAATGACATTCCCTAAACCCGAAGCAGCACCTGTGACTAATACAACCTGTTTCATTTTTTGCTCCTAAAGAATGTAGCTAATACCCGCCAAGGTATCGGTTGAGTTGACTAAATTGATAATTTTACGATTGATCTTAAAGCCTTGTTCCGCATCACGAACCAAATGGAAAGTTACATCAGCGGTATAGTGTTTGAGGTTTTCTTTACGGAATTCACGCAAGTTCTGTGCACAACGTAGAATGATTTCACCATCTTGATCTTTTACGATGCGGATACGCGAAACACTGCGCACCGTATTGGCTTTGGGCGCAGTTGAAATCGCCTCACCATTTTCCAAACGCTGTACTCGTAACTTCCGCATATGATGATCGTCATAGGCATAGTTCAAATTATTTTCATAATCGGTCAGTTTTGGATCAATCGGGATGATGTACACCCCTTTTTCATTCCACAGATCCAGCCAAGTGTCATGCTCAGAATGGTCCAGCATATCGGCTTCAGCCCAGATAAAAGCGGTCACTTCATTGAGTAAATTTAAATCGATTTTCATGGCGCTCTCCTTAAGCCGTCATCATCTTTTTCCACTGCTGATAGGCAGCGCGCATCCCCGTTTCGGCACTGACATCGCTCTTTAAGCCATCTTCAGTTTTGACTTCACCAGGCAGGCCACGATTGAGCATGATCCACAGGTCATTGCCCGCATTGGCACCGTGTTGCACACGCTCCCACGCTTCCGAATCATCTGGGGTACCAAAACCAAATGGGCCTTGGAAATGTTCATGCAGACGCAAGCGATATTGATTGGCAATTTGTGGACCGCCATCCATGGTAATGACTGAATGGTGAATCTCAGTTTCGTTGACGGAAATCGGCTGCATCACGCGGAAGAACGCCATTGAACAGGCAATGTTCGGGAACAAGTTCAAGTTGAAACCAGAACCACCGACTGCACGGACAATACGACGCACTTCCAGCTCTTCATGTCCTTCATCACGTAAAGCTTGCGCCAAGTCTTCAAAGCGTTCCTGAATCGGACGCTCCATTAATTCTTCATCCAGATCGACCAGTTCAGGAATCATCACCATGACACTGTGACCATTACCGAGGTCTTCGACATAACCTGGCTGATTTTCAAAGTTAAACAGTTCTTCGGTTTTTTCATCGACTGAACTTAAGAATGACTTGTGCACCAATGGGAAGTGGTAAGCATCGGTAGTATTTTCCAATTGGATTTTCCAGTTGCCTGGAAAGCGGAAACGATGTTCACCCAAGACTTTAATGGGATAACCCGCGCCTTGTTTCATAAACAAGTCAATCCATTTTTTCGCAGCGCCCAAGAAATCATCTAAAGGTTCAATATCCTGCTTAAAGGTGGCGAAAATCATGCCGTTGTATTCTTCAACACGTAAGCTGATCAATGGAAACTCTGATTTATCCAGACATTCGCCATAGCTTTCAGGTGAAGGCACACCACGTAATGAACCATCTAATGCATAGCTCCAACCATGATAGGGACAGACAAAACTGTTGGTTTTACCTTTTTTATGTTCGCATACTGTTGCCGCACGATGGCGACAACGGTTTAGCAAGACATGCACTTTCTTCTTGCGATCACGTACCACCACCACAGGTTGTTTACCAATATTGATGGTTTTATAGCTGCCTGCCTCTGGGATCTCGCTGGCATGTGCCACCCAAACCCACGTGCTGTAATAAATCTTTTCCATCTCATCTTCAAAGATACGTTCATCTTTATACAGTGAGGTATGCGCACGATCACTTTGCACTAAGCTACTGTAATCCATCTCAATATTCTGCATTGGAATAATACTGCTGTTCATATCCACGATCCTTTTCGGTCTATCCATTGGTTATTACTGAGACGGCACTGGCAATACGGCTGTGCTGTCCCAGTGAGATACAGGGCGACTAAAAATATTTTCAGTCTGAAAATGTTTGATCTTCCAACGTCCATCCTGTTGCGGTTTAAACTGCACCGTGAGTTTGGCGGCATTTAAATGGCTACGACCATCACGGAAAGTTGAGGTCTGCAACATCATCCAACTGGCATTGGCTTGATCGGCTTCGATATACATTTGTTCTGAACTGACAAAATGCGCATTCATGACAAAATGTGATTGTTGTTGGGTATAACTTTTGAACATGTCATAAATGGCTTGCCAAGACGCATAACGGCCAAAAGACTGGGCATATTTCTCGCCAATGCCTTCCCAAATGCTGTCTTGATCAAATAAATCCATCAATTCATTCAGGTCGGTATCAGCATTCAAGGCATCACAAATTTCCATATAACGGTTAATGCAATTACGGATCGCATTTTGAGCTTCAAGCTGTTGCAAGCGTTGTAACAGTTCCGTTATATCCATTGGCTCATTCATGTCATTCATCCTTGTTGCCGCACGAGTTGATAAAATCTGGCTTATAAATAACCGGGTGCTGGCTTCATACCGAAGCTGACCAGCCCAGCATTTTGCAAAGTGGCATCCCCCATAAAGGCATGTTGGGTCACTACATTGGTATCATTCACAAAACGGCTAAACGGGTTATGGGTATAAATCGCAGTCATCCCTGCCAACATCTGAATTTTGCGGGTCACACGTGCACAAACACGGGCCACATGGGTACAAGACAAACGCATATCACTGATCTGTTCCGCGCTTGGGGTACGTCCTGCCAGTACTTCATTCCAAACAATCTGCATGGTGTCGTAGAACCAGACGCGTGCCGCCTTAAACTCTGCTTCGACTTGGGCAAATTCATATTGCGTCACTGGACGACTGGCAATTTCAGCACCACCCGTAATTGAAGACTTGCCCGGTGCCAATTTTTGAAATTCTTCGATCGCTGCGGCTGCGACACCAATCCCGACCACGGTTAAAACCTGAGTCGCCAATGATAGGGATGGATATTTAAAAAATGGCTCAGGCAGTTTTGACGGTTCACCACGAACAAAAGTCCATTCCTTCGCTACCAGCACATCTTTCACCACCAGATCATGACTGCCTGTACCCTTCAGACCAACCGTATCCCAAGTCATATCAATCTGTGCTTTATTGGCTGGCATCACTGCCATACGTGGTAAACCTTGGGCTTCATTGTCCTTTTGCGGGGAAATACCGACTCCGACAATATCAGCGCCCATACAACCGCTGGAAAATTTCCAACGTCCGCTTACCACCACACCATCATCGGTAATTTCGGCAGGTTGTGGTGGGAAAATTCCACCAGCAAATACGATGTCTGGACTGTCTTTATACAGTTGTGCAAGCGTTGCTTCTGGCAAACTGCCCAAATAGGCTGGACTCATACCAAAACTTGCGACCCAACCCACTGAACCATCAGCTTTGGACAGTTGTTCGATCAATTCACAAAACTGTTTCGGTGACCATTCATTGCCACCAAAACGTTTCGGCACCAAAGCACGATAAACACCAATCTGTTTGAGTTTCTCGATAATGTCCTGACTGACATAAGCTTGGTTATCGAACTCTCCCGTACAGGCACGTTCACGAATTTCTTGACACAAGCGCTCTAATTCCGTTGTGGTTGTGTCCATGACAAATTCCTTTATCGATAAGTTATTCATTCCCTCATTCCTTTTCGGTTATTGCGCTGCACTCACGATATATTTCGCAACAGCACATAAATATTCATCGGCATTGTGTTTTGCCACGATTTGTAAACCCACAGGTTGACCCTGTTCAGTTTGCAGCGGGATTGAAATTGCAGGGTGTCCAGACAGGTTAAAAGGCCGAACCAAACCCGTTAGATTTAAAAAAGCCACCGTATTTTCAGCCTCTGCGACCTTAGGCGGTAACTGCGGTAAAGTCGGTAAAATCAAAGCGTCGTATTGATCGAGCAAGGCATCAATCTCAGCAGTGAAACTTGCTTTTACCTGCTCAGCCTGCTCGACTTGCGCCAAAGTGGTAGCAGCAGCCTTGAGTAAACGAGCATTGACATCTGTGCCAAGTAAGCCTGTTTCCGTTAACTCGCCATAGGCCTGCCAGTTTTCGTAATTGATGATCTGCATGCCTGCATCAAACGCAGCGTCGAAACCTTTAACCGTCACATGGATGGGTTGTAAATCAGCCTGAGTAAGATAGTGTTGGATGCACTCAGCCACAGTAGAATCCGCTTGTACATCCAGCCAAGCCAGTTTCGGTGCCTGAGTTAATGCGGCATGTTGCTGGAAAGTGGGATCAATAATCTGCATTGCGGTTTCAATCATGTCGATTGAGTTTGCAAAAGGACCAACACAGTCAAGTGAACTGGTTGCTGGATGTACGCCTGCACGGCTGACACGGCCGAAGGTCGGTTTTAAACCATAAACACCACAACATGCCGCAGGCATACGAATGGAACCACCCGTATCGGTGCCTAAGGTGAAATCCGCCAGACCAGCTGCAACTGCCGCTGCTGAACCACTTGAAGAACCACCCGGAATCAGTTCCGGATATTTTGGATTCGTGGCCGTACCAAACACATGATTAATGCCTGTGATGCCAAAAGCCAGTTCGTGCAGATTGGTCTTTGCAGTAATTTGACAATCAGCAGCGAGAATACGATCCACCACGTCCGCGTTTATGCTTGCAGGTTGGCTGTGCATTAAGGCTTTGCTACCTGCCATGGTTTGTATGCCTTGAATATCGATGGAATCCTTGACCATGACTTTCAAAGCACCTGTACCTTTTTGTACCTCTTGTACAATAATATTCATTCACTTTTCCATGTATTTTTATACTTAATACAAATATCGGAAAAAGTAATGTAATTGTCAAGTATTTTTAGATACGAAGAATCAAGAAAATGTTTCTAATTTTTGTATAATGCTGGGTGTCCATTTTTATAAAAGTAATGACTTGGCTATGCTTACTCATTTAGAACAATTTCTACCCAACAATGAACCGAGCAGCTTACAGAGCTATCCTTTTTTCTGGATCTCGCAGGTGAATGGGAAATACACACAGCTTATTGAAAAATCAATTAAAAAATTAGGAATTGATAATACTCGCCGTAAAATTATTTTAAGTACCAATGCGCTCGAACAAGCCAGTATTACCGAGATTGCCAACCTTTCTACCCTTAAGCTGACCACAGCGACCAAAGCCATTTATCGTCTGGTTGAAGATGATATCGTGCAGGTGTTCTCCTCAGAGTCGGATGAACGCATCTCAATGGTGAAACTCACTGACAAGGGTAAAGAGATGGTTGAGCAAATTAACCAGATCAGTCAGGTGACCTTATCTGGGATTCTAAATGCCTTTGACGATGCTGAACTACACCAGCTCAATGGCCAATTGAAAAAGCTATTTGATTTAATGCCCTCAAGTTAAGACAACAACAAAAGCCCATGTCTATACAGAGATGGGCAAAGCTTCGGATCGAGCCTGTTACTGATTTAAAATATTGGCTTTAAGGAAGAAGTAACAGTGAACAAAGAAGTTATCGAGAGAATCTCAACCACACAGCATTCCGTCTCATCACAAGTAATCAAAGCTCAACAGAATTTGCTCCAAACAGCCGAACTATTGAAGCGGACATCATCCCAAAAGAACGGAAAAAGGAAATGCAACTGCCCCAACCTAAGCAGGATCGGGGTATAAATTTTGGCTGGTAATTATGCTATCGCCCTGTGTTCAGATCATATAAGAAAATGCTAGATTCGGTTTGAGCCAGTAAATGCTATTTTATAATTTCTCTGACTTTTTCACAGTCTGTTTCATATCCGTTAAGGGGCAAACTATTTAGCATCGTTTCAAACTGTTTCTTTTTCTGTTGATCATTTGAGTTAATCATTGATTTTGATTGATTAGACAGAGAAGCTAGTGCTTCTGAATAACATAAATTCAAGCCGAAAGAGTTGAATATACGTCCTAAATAGGCTGCCATAATAATCAAAAAAAGAAAAATAGTTGCAAATAAAAAAACTCTTAAATACGTCATATTTATAAACCTTATCTTAAAAATCCGAATAGAACCTGTAAAAAAGTCATTGTAAATATAAATGATAATTTCATGGATTAAACTCCAATAGGCTATTTGGAGTTTTACTGCTTTGAGGAATATCTATTGATTTTGCTCTATTCCGCCACATAATAATTTCAGTATCAATAGGAAAAGGCGAAATTGAAGGGATTAGTGCTGATCTGACATTACCTTTATCTAATGCCTTTTGAGTCCTCGTTGCACATGTGTCTTTAAGTGCATTTATTGGATTCTTTAATGGATTAGATAATTTACTTGGATCATATTTTAAAAATTCTTTAATCATCTCAGCTTCTTGCTATGGTGTTGTATTTAAAATATAAATTATTGAATTTCTATAAGATGATTGTTTTGAAATGTAGTCAGTGAAGCTCTCTCTATAATTATTTTGAGTCCCTCAACTAAATATCCCCTGCCCAGTAAAGCCAATAGCAACATGACCAAATGGATTTGAACCAGTAGCATGTCCAACTACTACAGTAGTTCTTAACCCCATAGTATCCACATTATTAATCGGATTCTCACCCGCATATGCATAGGTATTTAAACCGCCAGCCAGCCCAATCGGATCACTTTAAGTATATCGCCCTATGTTCGGATCATAGTAACGATCCCAGTTGTACCATAGCGAACTTTCCCCATCAAAATATTGGCCCGGGAAGCCGAGGTTGAACGCACCTATCGTCTCATTGGTTACGGTTCGCCCGAAACTATTGTTTTGGGCTTTCCATACGATGGTTTGATAAGGATTTTTGATGAATTCAGCGCGACCGAGATGGTCACTGTGAATAAAATTCACAGTACTATTTTTGACCACACCGACGGGTTCACTGTTAAACCAAATATAGACACTACCAAGACTACCAACTTGCCATGTCTCTGCTATTAAACGATGGAGTTGCAGTCACAGTAATTGTTGGTAATGTACCTGAGTTGAAAGACCTTTTACCCGCTTCACAGGCCCCCATAGTGATAGAACTGCTGCACATACCGACAATAATTTTTTAGGATATAAGATTGGGACAAGGGAAGATCTCTAGGTATTCCGCAGAGCCAAAATATTAAACGGCGGCTTCAGCTGATTTGCGGCAATCCGATTTGAAAAAGTATGCAAAACCTGTTGCTTATAGGCAGGAATATCGACCTGCTGGTAGTCATAAAAGCCCTGCTGCTCGCGTAGACCATTGCGTTGCTGTCGCATATTCTCGGCAATAATTTCAGGTGTTCGATAACGATCACCTAACTCTTTTTGTAAATATTGCGAGGCATAGTACAGGATATCGCCGCCACCCCAATCAATAAATTCCAGTAAGCCCAATACCGAAAAGCGTAAACCAAAACCTGTCCGAATCGCGATATCAATATCCTCCGCCGAGGCCACACCTTCTTCCACCATCCGCGCCGCTTCATTCATTGCCAAGGCCTGAATCCGTGGCACGATATAGCCTGCTTTGGCATGACACACCACAGGAACTTTCCCAATCAACTGTAAAAAGCTTTTCAGTTGCGCAACCACGCGCTCAGAAGTTTGCTCTGAACGACTTAATTCCACCAGTGGAATGAGATAGGCAGGATTCAGCCAATGTGCATTCAACACCCGTTCAGGCTGTGAAATCATCTCTGCAATATCAGTGACCAGAAAAGTAGAGGTGGTCGATGCCACAATACAATGAGGCGAAATGTATTGGTCTAACCAAGCAAAAATTTCCTGTTTGACTTGTTTCACTTCTGGCACGGCTTCCATTACAAGATCACAGCCCGATAAGCGCTGTACGGAGCCAGCCCGACTCAGAATCGTAATCTGATCTAGGATAAAAAGTTGTTGTTCAGGCTGAATAAATTGAATCTGTTCAAGTAACCCTAACTCCTGCTGCAAATCAGCTTGAATCTGGATCTGATATTGCCCGAACTCAACTTCACTGCGCTCTCTGGCATCAATCAAATCAACTTTCAGTCCTGCATAGGCAAAAGCTATCGCAATCGCTTTGCCCATTCGCCCAGCACCCAATACCGCAACCTGTTTAATTGTGCTCATCCTAGACCCCTTGCTGCAAAATCACGTGCAACTCGGCTTTGCTTTTCTCTGCCAATCCTAGGCTCTCAAAAGTCCGACCCTGCTGATATAGGTCTTTGCCAGTCACCGCAGAAGCAATATTTAATAATCCTTGCGCTACAGGTGTAGCTACCCCCGCCCAACGACCTACAGACACTAAAAACGATAATCCTAAACGCGTATCTTCCAGCATATAACGATGTGACTGCAGGTCGATGTCTTCACGCCAGTCACCACTATCGGTTAATTTGCCATGTGCTCCGCGTCCATACATCCATTCCTCACCTTCACCCTCTTTGTTGTAGTGATCGGCTAAAGGGAAATGCGGTGCAGCATAGCCAAGTGCTTCCCGAACTTGCATACGTTCTGCATCCAACTGATTGGTGACACGGCGGATTGAGGGCTGTGTACCCTCATGATGAATATCCCAAGCTTCAAAATGTTCCAGCGGTCCAGCATTCATTAGAATCAACGGTGGATGAATAATTGGCCCTGCATTCATCAAAGCACCGCTGAGGCTGTCTTCAATCGGTTCCACACTTGGATAAGCCTGTTTGAGAACTTGAAATGCATGTTCAGACAACGCACTTGGAAAAACCCCAGTCGGTAAACGGGTTGCATAACCACTCACCACGATCTGATTGACCCCATGCTTACGCACCAAATACGGTAAGGTCCCAGTTTCGGCAAATGCCACTTGGGCATTGTTACCTGCCTCGTTCATGGCTTTGGCAAAGATAAAGCTGCCAAAGGTCGCAGGTGGTAAATACACCACTTGTCCTGCTTGAAAAAACGGCGCCGCCTGCTTGGCCAAATCCTGATGCGTGGTGGCAGGCAAAGGAATAATGACCAGCTCCGCATGCTGAATGGCTTTTTCTAAATGATCCGAGAGATTAATCTGGCTGTTCTCAAAGCCAACACTCACTGAGCGCTCACCCTGATAATCTTTGATCTTAAGCTCGCCCGTTGCAGCAAGCTGCTGCAAAGCTTCACGATCACGACGCCATAACACCACCTCGTGGCCTTTTTCTGCCATCTCTACCGCTGCGGCATAACATCCGTGTCCACCACCGAGTACTGTAATTTTCATGTGCGTTCCTGCTGATTGATTTTCAATTCAGCATAGGACAGTCACAGCAAACAGGCTTATCCAAATACGCAAGCATTATTCCATTTACGCATCCATTTAATTCACTGACACAGCATCCTTTTTTAAAGTATGCGAAGGTAAGCAGCCGTAGCGTTTTTTATATAGGCTGGAGAAATGCCCAAAACTTTGGATGCCATGATCCAGTAAAATATCGGTGACGGTTTCATCTGCCTGTGCGTGCTGCAAAGCCAAATGCACCCGTTCCAAGCGTTGCTCACGAATATACTCCACTGGGCTTTGCTGTAGATACTGGCTAAAACCTTTTTGTAAGGTTCTTATCGATACCTCGCAATACTGACCTAGATCAGACAATGAAATGGCCTGTTGTACATGTTCCTGAATATATTGCTGTGCTCTTTTCATATAGCTTGGCAGCAGTTGTTGCCGTTGGACATTCAAGCGTTCAGTATAGTTATTCGGAATTTTCAGCAAAATGAGCTCAATCAAATACTGGCTAAAACTGGCTGAAATAAAGCTCCAGTTCTGAATATGGTAATAGGCATGACACAGATAATTCAGCGTTTCAATGATCGCATCCATCCCTTCCGCGCTACATGACAAAGATGGATCAAAACGCAGGGGGTCTTGGCTACAATGCCCCAACATGTTAAACAGCTGAGTCTCGATATCCTGCTGTGCCAATTTTAAAATAATATTACGGCAATGCTGATTGGTAATGATCTGCTGTCGCGTATGCGGATGAGTCACTGACATCACCCCAACCGATTGCATGATTTTGTGCTGATCAAATCCCACCTGACATTGTCCTTCCAGCGTGATTCGAAATAAATAAAAGTCAGCGCTATCCTCAATGCTGATCATGACGGGCGCACTATATTTCAGATCATACAAAGCACCACGACCAAAACTAAAACCGTTTAATCGAGTATTCAATGGCTCATGTGTCTCGACATCAAAGCGATGCGGGCAGAGGTAGTGACTGATTCGATCTTTAATGGTTTGATAATCATTAGATTTAAATAATAACAACTCATCCAGATAATGCAGATGATCCAATTTCAAAGTTGTTTGCATCATTTCACTCCCTTGTGATGAATCAATCAAAGCAAGCACAAAGCCCATTACAATGAATGGGCCTGTGATCTACTCAGTGCAGCATCCAATCAAGATGCATGTTCCTGCTGCATACTGTCACTAAATGCCTGACAGCCTTTTTTCAATAGGATAAAAGCCAGTACACAAGAAATCGTACCCACAATCGACAGTGACATACCGACCATGAGTGGATTTTCAAAGACTTTATCGGTAATCAAAGCCACCAATGTGGTACCAATTCCAACGGCAACCAGATTACTGATCAGTAAAAATACCGCGGAGATTTGTGCGCGTAACTGGTTCGGTGCCAACATTTGCATGGCCGTGGTTGAAATCGGCATCGGGAATGAAGCAAAGAACATGGCAGGGACCAAAAACACCACGGATAACCATAACTCATTCACTTGCGTAAACAGCATCATCGGAATGATTAAACCCACAATCCCTATCACGCCTGTAATCATCGGCGCATCTTTACGGCCTTTTTGAATAAACCAGTCATTCAGCCAACCCGCACAAAATACGCCTAGAATATTGGCCACCAATAACACACTCCCGAGCATATAGCCTGCTTCAGTTGGTGTGAGACCAAACTTACGCATATAGAACGCAGGCGACCAACTGATCAGGCAATACAACGCCATCGCATAAAAAGTAAAACCTAAGTAGTGACATTTGAAAGTGCGGCCATGCTTTTTAATAAACTTGAAGGCATCCTTCATACTGGTCTTTTCTACTTGCCCCTGTGCATTGAGACGCTGACCTTTACGTTGTGGTTCTCTCACGGTGAGTAAAACCAATAGACCAATAAAGACACCCGGCAGACCGACAATAATAAAGGCCGCTTGCCATGCCTTAAGCGCACCAAAAACCGGAACCATGATGCTATCCATATTTTTCAGTAAGCCAATCACATAACCACCGACCAGAAAAGCAATCCCGCCGCCGACAAAAGAACCAATTGAATAAACGGCGACAGCACGTCCAAGCTTATCCTTGCTAAACATATCGCTGAACATTGAATAGGCGGCTGGAGACAACGCGGCTTCGCCTACTCCAACGCCCATACGACTCAAAAATAGTTGCAGAAAGTTTTTACTCAGACCACAAAATGCCGTTGCAATACTCCAAAAGACCACCCCGATGGCAATAATTTTTGGACGGGAGAAACGATCTGCCAGATATGCCAAGGGTAGGCCCATAAAGGCATAAAACAGGGAAAATGCCAAACCGTGTAATAAACTAAATTGCGTGTCTGTAAGCCCGAGATCCGCTTTAATCGGCTCGATCATCAGCGCGAGGATTTGTCGATCAATAAATGAAAAGATATAAGCCAACATGCACAGTAGTACCACATACCATGCATAGAGATTTGATTGAGCTGGTTTCGGCTCAGTAGATTGCGTATCCATTTTGCTTCCTTGTCCATGTCTTTTTTCTAATGCGTCTTCTTATTGGAGACCACACGACCAGAATCCATTTCCTGTTCTGTCTTCAATAAGGAAAATAATCCTTTTATATAATTATTATTTTTACATGGAATTTTCCATAATATTTCAGGTATAAAGTTATACCTTTTTTGCCATGATGGAAAACCTGTGCTGCATAAAATATCCCTAAATTCAATATAAACAAATGATAAAATGCATGTTTTTATGATAAAAATAAAAAAATATAAAAAAACCAAGTTTAAATTAATTTAAAATTATATTGAATTTTACATTTAATTTTGATTTAAAATAAACTGAGATCATTAGTTTCAATGGAAAAGGATATGGCACTTATTAAAGAACAGGCAATCGAAAGCATTCATAGCATGCATGTCTTGATTGAAAACATTTTTAGTGGCAAACATGCAGAACAAGACCTTGCCCTGCTGATTGATTATTTTGCAGATCATTTTGAAATGGTCGGTGCGGCTGGAAAACAGTTTTCACTCGAACAAGTGAAAGGTCTATTTGCCAATAATCAAGGTAAAATGCCTGATATCCAGATTGAAATCTATGACGAACAAGTTTTGATGCAAAAGCCCGATGCGATTGTTTTGACCTATACCGAAAAGCATACCAAAGCGTCTGGTGTTCTGATTCGACGCTCATGCGCATTGATTGAAGAAATTAACGGAAAAATGGTCTGGAGTTATTTGCAAGAAACATTTTTACCCTAAAGATTGAGCAAGCAACAAAGCTCTTGTCACAACAGGAGCTTTATTGATTGCTGATTCGAGCCATGTCATTCAGTAATGATCCCTGCCTTTTTAATCTCCAAAATTTCGACTGAATCTATCGCTGTATCACACCGTCAACTTTCCTTTAGTTAGACCTCCCCAAGCTATTTCACTTCTACAAAATACAGACAGATAAACGCTCAGATGATTTACATGAACTATAAATACTTATGGCATTGTTCCGCTAAAATCAAAGCTGAAAAAGTGATGTCGCTGATTTTTCTCATCAGAAACATATCTTCTTCCAAAGTATGATCTTGGCTCACAGTTCTGCGCGAGCACAGTCAACTGGGTGACTCAATAAAGAAAGACAGGATAAATCGTTTTATGGAAAAACCTATCGAATGCCCTAAATGTGGTTCAACAGAAATTGAAACACGAAATCATGACAAATTATTGAGAACTACGGGCGGTGTATTACTGACGGCCGCAGGTACAACTGCGGGTACAGTCGGTGGTGCTGCAGGTGGTGCCTCCATCGGTGCTGCAATTGGTACGGTTGCTGGTCCCTTAGGTGTGATTGTCGGTGGTACGGTAGGCACTTTTGTCGGTGCAATCAGTGCAGGAATCACAGGTGGTGTGGTTGGAAATATATTTGGGAAAAAAGCAGGTATCATGGTCGACAAAAATATTTTTCAGGACTATCGCTGTCTGAAATGCAAATATCGTTTTAAACAAAAGAAATAAACGCAGCCCTTTTCAAAATCAGGTCTGGAAAATATTTTTTCAGATCTGCCACCAAAAACCATCTAAAGCAGATTGACTCCCAATCAAAATGTCCAAAATAGGCAGCAATGATTTCTCAGATAAAAAAAATCCCAGACTCTTGGGGAAGAGAATGGGACTACGATATTAACTATCGCTAATAATGCAATTTATATCACACCTTAAGTATCAAAATACATATTAAGTCACACAAACAATACATAACTGTCTACCCAGCACTTTAAATGCTCCAAGCAAAAACAGACTTTAGAATAGGGGCTGAATCGTTATTCTCATTTCAAAACACTCGTTTTTCGTTCCTGCATAGGACTTTCATAAGTGGTTTGAGCAATCGGTGACACTCGCCAAATCACATCCCCGACATCATCAGCCACCAACAGTGCACCTGAAAAATCTATGGCCACACCGACTGGGCGTCCATAGGCTTGGCCTTTATCACTTAAAAAGCCCGTCAATACATCTTGTGGTTCCCCAGCAGGTTGGCCACTTCTAAACGGTACAAAAATCACCTTATAGCCACTATGCGGTTTACGATTCCATGAACCATGCTGACCAATAAATGCGCCACCGCGATATTGTGGCATTAACTCAGTGGCATAGAATGCCAAGCCTAAAGATGCGGTATGATTTCCCAGCGCATAATCAGGTTTAAGCGCACGAGCGACCATATCTGGATTTTGTGGTTTTACTCGCGTGTCGAGATGCTGACCAAAATAACTATAGGGCCAACCATAAAATGCGCCATCTTTCACCGAGGTCATATAGTCAGGCACTAAATCACTGCCTAACTCATCACGCTCATTTACTACCGTCCAGAGCTGACCACCTTGAGGCTGCCAACCCATGCCATTCGGGTTTCTGAGTCCTGTCGCAAAAGGCCTTGCTTTGCCAGTGGCAATGTCAAACTCCACAATCTGTGCTCGACCAACTTCTTGATCCAAGCCATTTTCAGCCGCATTACTATTGGAGCCAACAGAGATATATAGTTTTGTCCCAGCTGGGTTTGCAATCACATTCTTGGTCCAATGATGATTGAGTTTTCCCGCGGGTAGATCCAAAACTTTCGTTCCCTGCGCCGTAATTTTTGTCGCGCCATCCTGATAAGGAAAGCGCATCAAGGCATCGGTATTGGCGACATAGAGCATATTGCCAACCAAAGCCATCCCAAAGGGCGAGTTTAAATTTTCCAGAAAAACCGTATTTTTATCGGCAATCCCATCACCATTGAGATCACGCAATAAACGTATTCGATTGGCACTAGGAAAAGATGCTCCAGCACGTTGCATCACCATTTTCGCAATTTTTCCACGAATCCCCTTCGTATCATCAGGCTTAGGTGGTGCATCGGTTTCAGCTACCAACACATCACCATTTGGTAATACATACAACCATCTTGGATGATCTAGCCCTTGGGCGTATGCCTGAACTTTTAAACCTTCTGCAGGCGTCGGCATTACCCCTTTAGGCCAACCCTTAGCTGGGGCAATATTGACGGTAGGGATTAAACTCGACTGCGGTTTCGGCAATACCGGTTGCTGGCCATAACTTGCTGAAATCGGATATTTAGATGCGGCGCTACAACCTGAAAGCACGAGAACAATACTGCTTCCCAATAGGGCGCATTTCAATTGAGGCAACATGATTAATCTCCTTTTTTATTGTTGTAATACAAGTAAGAGGATCTCGTCTATGTATGAACATGGTATTCGATATATGAGATAGATCAAACCCCAAAAGAATCTATCTCAGCTTTCATGATTTTTAAGTCTTTAAGGCACGTGCCTCAGCAATATTATGCTGCTCCACCAAAGTCCGAATGGTATATTCATGATTGGTTTTCTGATCACAGGCAAATTCACATTTCTGATCCAGTGGCAAAGCACTGCCACCAAGCAATGGACAGCCTGCAAACAGTTCCGCCACCCAGTCAACAAAGACTCTGACTTTGTGAGATAAATGGCGGCTCTGTAAATACACCACTGAAATCGGCATCGGTGCAGGCGTCCATTTTGGCAATACTTCTTTTAACGTTCCTGCCTCAAAATGATTGGTCAGCATGTAACGTGGACCTTGAATCAGACCAAAGCCTTGCAAGGCCAAATCGATATAAGCATCGCCATCATTAACAGACACTTGTCCATTGACACTGACACTTTGAATCAGGTCATCGACCACAAAATCCCAGTCAAAGTTGCGCCCTGTACGACTGGAAAAGAAATGAATGGCTTGATGATTTTTTTGTAAATCTTCAAGTGTCTTCGGTTCACCATATTTTTCTAAATAACATGCCGATGCTGCTGTTGCACATTGGAACGTACCAATACGGCGGGCAATCAAGCTCGAGTCCTGTAGCTCTCCCACCCGAATCGCACAATCCACCGCCTCACCGACCAAGTCTACAGGACGATCATTCATGCCTATAACCAGATCAATATCGGGATAGCGGTTATGAAACTCTCGCAATCTTGGAATTAAAATCAAACGACCAATCGAGACAGGCACATCAATCCTTAGACGCCCTCTTGGGCCTCGTTCCTCATCATGAAAGGACGCCTCAATATCTTCAACATCTGCCAGAATTCTCAGACTACGGTCATAATAGACTGCACCATCAGGGGTTAAACTGAGCTTACGCGTGGTTCGATTCAGTAAGCGAACTTGTAAATGTTTTTCTAAAGCCTGAATGGTGGTGGTCACCGAAGCACGCGGTAGTCCCAGACTATCGGCAGCCAAACTAAAGCTGTTGGTTTCAACCACTTTATTAAAGACTCTCATTGCATGAAATAGATCCACACGCCCACTCCTCATTGCTGCATTTTTCAGTTTCACACAACAATTATTATAAAAATACGAATAGTGTTATCAAATTTAGTATATTTATTCGTAATTGACAAACTTTTATGCTCCTTTCATTCCATAAACCTGTTTCTCCCATACAGACCAAAACAAAAAGTCTGAAAACAGGGATTCAAATAACCAGGAGCATCCCATGTCACTTTCTCGCAAACAGCTGACGCTGTCTGCCGTCATTCTTGCTATTTTTGCAACGGGTGGCAGTTTTATTCTCTTCCAAGAAAATGCAGATGCGAAAGCTACTCCAACCGCCAGTGCACCACCTGCTGCAACCGTTGATGTTGCCCGTGTTATCAGTCAGACCATCACCGACTGGCAAGAATATTCAGGGCGACTTGAAGCCATTGATCAAGTTGATGTTCGACCCCAAGTTTCCGGTAAACTGATTGCCGTTCACTTCAAAGATGGTAGCTTGGTCAACAAAGGGGATTTATTATTCACCATTGACCCACGTCCTTTTGAAGCAGAATTGAATCGGGCTAAAGCGCAACTGGCTTCTGCGGAAGCACAAGTCACTTACGCTTCAGCAAATTTGGGCCGTAACCAGCGCTTAATTCAAAGTAACGCGATTGCCCATCAAGAGCTTGATCAAGCGGAAAATGAAGCACGTTCAGCCAATGCCAACTTGCAAGCCGCTAAAGCCGCTGTCGAAACTGCCCGTTTAAATCTGGAATATACTCGTATTACTGCCCCTGTCAGTGGACGTATTTCCCGTGCCGAAGTCACGGTGGGTAATGTGGTTTCCGCAGGCAATGGCGCCCAAGTCCTCACCAGTTTGGTTTCGGTGTCACGTCTGTATGCGTCTTTCGATGTTGATGAACAAACTTATCTAAAATACATCAGCAATCAACGCAATTCAGCCCAAGTTCCTGTCTATTTAGGTCTCGCCAATGAGTCTGGTTTTAGCCGTGAAGGTTATATCAGTTCAATCGACAATAATTTAAATACCACCTCAGGCACCATCCGTGTCCGCGCCACCTTTGATAATCCCAAAGGTGTGATGCTTCCTGGGCTGTATGCCCGCATTCGGCTTGGTGGTGGGCAACCTCGTGCAGCGATTCTGATTAGCCCAACAGCGATTGGTGTCGATCAGGATAAACGTTTTGTGGTGGTGGTCGATGCCAAAAACCAAACCGCATATCGTGAAGTTAAATTGGGTGCGCAACAAGATGGCTTGCAAATCATCAATAGCGGCCTGCAAGTGGGTGACCGAATCGTGGTCAATGGTTTGCAACGTATTCGTCCGGGTGATCCTGTCAGTCCACATCTGGTCCCTATGCCGAATCCTCAAATCATCAGCGATAACACAGCACAACAACCTCAGCCTACAGATAAAACCTCAACTTCGGCAAAAGGTTAATCCGCATGAATATTTCTAAATTTTTTATTGATCGCCCGATCTTTGCTGGGGTGCTGTCCGTCCTGATTCTACTGGCTGGCTTACTCTCGCTGTTCCAACTGCCTATTTCTGAATATCCAGAAGTGGTGCCCCCCTCTGTGGTGGTACGTGCCCAATATCCGGGTGCCAACCCTAAAGTGATTGCTGAAACGGTTGCTTCTCCTTTGGAGGAATCCATCAACGGCGTAGAGAACATGCTGTATATGCAGTCTCAAGCCAACAGCGATGGCAACCTGACCATTACCGTCAATTTCAAGCTCGGGATTGATCCCGATAAAGCCCAGCAACTGGTCCAGAATCGGGTTTCTCAAGCCTTACCACGT
The DNA here is from genome assembly GCF_001682515.1 of Acinetobacter gyllenbergii. Lineage (NCBI taxonomy): Bacteria > Pseudomonadati > Pseudomonadota > Gammaproteobacteria > Moraxellales > Moraxellaceae > Acinetobacter > Acinetobacter gyllenbergii. The sequence goes on from NZ_KV575261.1 coordinate 1,053,292, forward strand.
TTGCCGGAAGATGTACAACGTCTCGGTGTGACTACGCTAAAAAGCTCACCAACCTTGACCATGGTAGTGCATCTGACCTCACCCGATAATCGCTATGACATGACCTACTTGCGTAACTATGCCGTACTCAATGTCAAAGACCGTCTGGCACGCCTGCAAGGTGTGGGTGAAGTGGGTCTGTTTGGTTCGGGTGATTACGCCATGCGCGTATGGTTAGATCCACAAAAGGTGGCACAACGCAATCTCACCGCCACTGAAATCGTCAATGCGATTCGTGAACAGAATATTCAGGTTGCCGCAGGAACCATTGGTGCAGCGCCGAACAATTCACCTTTACAGCTCTCGGTGAATGCACAAGGTCGTTTAAGTACCGAACAGGAATTTGCCGATATTGTTTTAAAAACGGCAGCCGATGGTGCGGTAACACGATTGGGTGATGTTGCCCGTGTTGAACTGGCCGCTTCACAATATGGCTTGCGTTCATTACTGGACAATAAACAGGCCGTGGCGATTCCAATTTTCCAAGCTCCGGGTGCCAATGCCTTACAGGTCTCTGACCAAGTACGTAGCACCATGGCTGAACTGTCTAAAGATTTTCCAGCCTCAATTAAATACGACATCGTTTATGACCCGACCCAATTCGTACGCTCAAGTATCAAAGCGGTGATTCATACCCTGCTTGAAGCGATTGCACTGGTGGTTGTGGTGGTGATCCTGTTCTTACAAACATGGCGTGCCTCGATTATTCCGTTACTGGCCGTGCCTGTTTCCATCATTGGTACTTTCGCCTTAATGCTGGCCTTTGGTTATTCCATCAATGCCCTGTCACTGTTCGGGATGGTGCTCGCCATCGGGATCGTGGTCGATGACGCCATCGTGGTGGTGGAGAATGTCGAGCGGAATATTGAAGCAGGACTCAGTCCACGAGATGCCACCTACCGTGCCATGCGTGAAGTCAGTGGACCAATTATTGCCATCGCATTGACACTGGTTGCCGTGTTCGTCCCGCTGGCCTTTATGACAGGGTTAACAGGGCAATTTTATAAACAATTTGCCATGACTATTGCCATCTCCACTGTGATTTCAGCCTTCAACTCCCTCACTCTGTCACCTGCTTTGGCCGCCATGTTGCTGAAAGGTCATGATGCCAAACCTGACTTCCTGACCCGTGTGATGAACCGTGTCTTCGGACGCTTCTTTGCCCTGTTTAACCGCGTATTCTCACGCGCATCGGATCAATATGGTCGTGGCGTCAGTCGGGTGATTTCGCATAAAGCTTCAGCGATGGGTGTTTATGCAGCTTTACTTGGTCTGACCATCGGGATTTCTTATATCGTTCCGGGTGGCTTTGTGCCCGCACAAGATAAGCAATACCTGATCAGCTTTGCCCAATTACCCAATGGTGCCTCACTGGATCGAACCGAAACCGTGATTCGTAAAATGAGCGATGCCGCGCTGAAACAACCGGGTGTAGAAAGTGCGGTGGCCTTCCCTGGCCTATCCATTAATGGTTTTACCAACAGTTCCAGTGCTGGGATTGTGTTTGTGACCTTAAAACCATTTGCGGAACGTAAAGCGGCTGATCTTTCTGCCAATGCCATTGCAGGTGCTTTGAATCAGAAATACGCTGCGATTCAGGATGCTTATATTGCAGTATTTCCGCCACCACCGGTGATGGGTCTCGGCACCATGGGTGGCTTTAAACTTCAGCTCGAAGATCGCGGTGCTTTAGGCTATGCCGAATTGAATAACGCAGCGCAATCCTTTATGAAAGCAGCACAATCTGCACCTGAATTGGGGCCAATGTTCTCCAGTTATCAAATCAATGTGCCACAACTAAATGTTGATCTGGATAGGGTCAAAGCCAAACAACAAGGCGTTGCTGTGACCGACGTATTTAATACCATGCAGATTTATCTGGGTTCACAATATGTGAATGACTTTAACCGCTTTGGCCGTGTCTATCAGGTACGAGCTCAAGCCGATGCGCCGTTCCGTGCCAATCCTGAAGATATTTTACAGCTTAAAACCCGTAACAATGCAGGGCAAATGGTGCCGCTGTCTTCTCTGGTCAATGTGACTCAAACCTATGGCCCAGAAATGGTGGTGCGCTATAACGGTTATACCGCAGCGGATATTAACGGGGGTCCTGCTCCGGGTTATTCATCCAGTCAAGCCGAAGCTGCGGTTGAGCGGATTGCCGCTGAAACCTTGCCACGTGGGGTGAAATTTGAATGGACCGATCTGACCTATCAAAAAATCTTGGCAGGTAATGCCGGATTGTGGGTGTTCCCGATCAGTGTATTGCTAGTGTTCTTGGTTTTGGCAGCGCAATATGAAAGTCTGACCTTGCCATTGGCTGTGATCCTAATTGTCCCAATGGGTATCTTGGCAGCACTGACTGGGGTTTGGCTCACAGGCGGCGATAACAACATCTTTACCCAAATCGGCTTGATGGTACTGGTCGGGCTGGCCTGTAAGAATGCCATCTTGATCGTGGAATTTGCCCGAGAACTGGAAATGCAAGGCGCGACCGCATTCAATGCTGCGGTTGAAGCCAGCCGTTTACGTTTGCGTCCGATCCTGATGACTTCAATCGCCTTCATTATGGGTGTGGTTCCACTGGTCACATCAACAGGTGCAGGTGCTGAAATGCGCCATGCCATGGGCGTTGCGGTGTTCTTTGGTATGATCGGCGTGACCTTCTTTGGTTTGTTCCTAACCCCTGCCTTCTATGTATTGATTCGTACCCTGAACAGCAAACATAAACTGCATTCTGCTGCGGTGCATGAAGCACCTCTGCACAGTTCACACGATCACTAAGGAGCAGAATATGACAGGATTAAAACCCCACTGGATACTCTCCTCACTGATGGGAAGCCTGCTGCTTGCAGGCTGCTCATTGGCACCAGAATATCAACCTGCCAAGCTAGTTATTCCACTGCAATTTAAGGAAGCGGATGCCCAATTGAATGATCCCAACTGGAGCGTCGCACAACCTGCCGATGCACAGTCTCGCGGTGAATGGTGGCGGATTTTTAATGACCCGCAATTGAATGACCTGGAGCAACAGGCCATTGCGGGTAACCAGAACCTAAAAGCGGCAGCGGCCAATATTCAGGCCTCACGTGCTTTAAGGTCTGCTGCACAAGCTGAGCGTTTACCCAGCATTGGTGCAGGTTTTGGGCCCACCCGTCAGAAGCCCTCACCTGCATCTTTAGGACTTGATTCGGATGCATCCACATCTGCACGTACCTTATGGCGGGCGCAAGCCAATGTCTCCTATGAACTGGATCTATTTGGACGGGTTGCCAGCAGTATCAATGCAGCGACCGCAGATGTACAGCAACAGGAAGCCTTGTATCATTCTGCACTGTTAGCCTTGCAAGCAGATGTGGCACAGGCTTACTTTCTGATTCGTCAATTCGATGCTGAACAAGCCATCTATGCACAAAATATCAAGTTACTGACAAAGAATCAAAATTTGATTCAAGCACGTTATCGCAATGGATTGGTCAGTGATCTGGATGTTTCTCGTGCGCAAACGGAACTCTCAACCGCGCAAAGCACTGCACTCAGCATTACACGGAATCGCGCCAGTACCGAACATGCATTGGCAGTATTACTCGGCAAACCACCTGCTGAATTTAGCTTAGCGATTCAACCCTTGTCCGCTACTGCGCTTCGCCTGCCTGCGGGTTTGCCTTCGAGCTTGCTTGAACGCCGTCCCGATATTGCTGCTGCTGAACGGGCTATGGCCGCCGATAATGCGCGGATTGGTATTGCCCGTGCTGCCTTTTTTCCCAAACTTGATCTCACAGGTGCACTGGGTTATGAATCAGCAAGTTTAGGAAATTTGGGAAAATGGTCGAGTCGAACTTTTTTACTCGGCCCTGTTGCGGGCACAATTTTGTCTTTACCGTTATTTGATGGTGGGCAACGTAAGGCGGGCGTTGCTCAGGCACGTGCAGGCTATGAGCAGAGTGTCGCCAATTATCGGCAGACCGTGCTGAATGCTTTTCGTGAAGTGGAAAATGGTTTGTCTGATCAGCGTATTCTGGATCAGCAAATACAGGCACAGGGTCAAGCACTTGCGTCATCCCGACATGCCAATCAGCTTTCACATTTGCGTTATCGTGAAGGCAGCATTAGTTATCTGGATGTGATTGATTCGGATCGGAGTATCTTGCAACAAGAGCAACTCACTGCACAGCTTCATGGCAGTCGAATGATTGCCAGTGTAGATCTTATTCGGGCTTTAGGTGGTGGATGGTATACAGGGCAAGTGGAGTTGGTACGGCAATAAGGCTTAAATTGGGAAAATATACAAGGATGTAGATTTTCTCTGTAAAATAACATGCTCTTCCCATACTTTATCGTCAGCTTTGCGAACAATTATAAATGTATGTGTTGGGTAATTTTTTCAATACACCAAGAAAATCAAAACTCTAAATTCATATAAAATTTCAAACTCTATTTTTTAAATAGGTCAACTAAAAATCAAATTATCACATAGATAGACAATATCTCCTCATGATAATTCTCAACCACCCACTGATTATCTCTTTGTATTATCCAAAAATCCCAATCCTCATCAAAAATATTACTTATATTTTCAATAACAAATTCTATATCACACACAATAGAATATTTATTAAAATTCGACCAAAACACCTGAACAATTTCATCAGATTTTTTTGTGGTTAAAAAATCAGATATAATATTAATAATAGTTTCTCTATCATCTTCAACTTTTAAAAACAATTTATTTGTTTCACTGTTAATAACACCATAGCTTTCCACCATCAACCCTAAACTAATAATTCTTTATTCCAAATCAATAGCACTCAATTCAACTTTATTTAATAAAAATTTATCAATAAATGAAGGAATAATCACTACGCGTTCCTCTTCAAAAGAGTTATAAATTTTTTTCATTACTATGAAGTTTTACAACATGCGATTTATCACAACTTCCTTACATGACATCAAAACAAGAATGATTTTCAGGATCTTTTTCGCATAAAATTCGTATCAGCAACTTAATCAAATCATTAGAAACCAAAATTTCAATATAAATATAATAATATCAAAAAAACCAATTCAAATTTACTTCTAAGCTTTAACTAAAAATTACACATCATGAAAATAAAAATTAAAAAAATCTTAGAAATAACATTTATAAAAAACCAACCACAAAATAGTTTTTCATATGGCGGGCTTACTCTTAGATAGTTCACTCTTATATATTAATCACCTCATAAAGACAGTTTCTTTAAGTTCTACATTATAAATTTCGTAATAAAACTGTACACCCCGTCCGTTTTGATACATTCCTTGATTAGGAATTTCAAATGGTATTCCATCAATAAAATTTTCAACGTTTGGAATAAAACCTATTGATGCATATTTTTGATTATTTGAAATTTGCAACCACACTACATATTTCTTCAGATCCCATTCCCCTTTGGAAATTTCCTCAAATTTTCGCTTAGCATCCTCAATAACTAAAAGATAAGATCCCGTGATTTCGTGATACTCATTTCTATTAAAAAGTTCTCGCCATTCTTTATTACTCATAACTCATAATCGCCTTTTGGACTGTTAACTTTAAATTTTCCGCTTGGTGTTCCTAAATATGAATATGGCAACGATTCTTTAATCTTGCGACCATAGTTATTCTCTGATCAGCTAAAGAAAAGTTATCATTATTTATGTTGTATTTTCCTTTTCAGCTTTGCCACTTCGAGCATATGAGTCATATAACGCAAGGTCTTACACTCAAGCGTTGCTTTGCAGAAATGAGCCACCACGCCTTATACTCCGCCTTCCAAATGACAGCACCAGAATGATCACTCATTTCTTGTGGTTAAGCAAGGATACTAGTAATAAAAATATCAACATTCTAACTTTTTTATTATTTTATCAATTAATTTTATAAATAACGTTTTTTTAATTTTTTAGTCAAGCTATGTGTAAAAATTTCATTACCAACATAGCTTAATCTAATATTTACAAAGAAAAATGATATTAGTCTATTTTTTTATTAAATGATTCTATCAAGCAAATTTTTCTCTCCATTTCATTAGCTTCATTTTCATTAAACTTCTTTTCAAAAAGAAAATAACTAATAGCACCTTCAAAAAATGACTTCAAGAACTCAGAACAAATAAATTTTTTACGCAAATAAACAGTATCTTTTGACGATATTTCAAGATCAACCATATCATCTTTAATTTTAATCAAAGTAAAATTTATGGCTTGTGAAGGAAAACCAACATCATAAATTCCTTTTTCAAAAAAATCTTCAAATCCATCAGCAACAAACCCCCAAAACCAATTAATATCATCTACAACATTAGATCCAAAAATCTCATGCCCATAAAAAATAATTTTAATTTTACCTTCAACATAGTCCCAATCAACACCCGAGACTTGTTGATATGATGTAATTTCATTTATATCAATATAACTTTCATTAATTTTGATCAGTGATTTAAATTCAATCATAAAGCCTCTTAACAAAACCACCAAATTCCTTCATGATTTAATCTAACTCTTAAAATTTACTAAAATCAGAATTTAAAACAAAATTACTAATACATATAAGTATTATCGGTTCTATAGTTCTCTATCTCTTTATACTTATTTTGGTTTTCATCATTTAACCCACCAACATAACTCCCTAACAACTCAATACAAAAAACTCTTAACATATTTCTTAAATGTTTATTATCTAATGAGTAAAATTCCTCATATATTTCATAAAAAACAAAATCCAGATTATCTCTATTAACCAAATAAACACCATTCCAAGCAAGTGGATATGCCGCATAAGAAAAATATAACTTAGTTATTAAGTACAATACTGCTGATATAAAGTCTTTAATGTATATTCCATTAACCAAATTAAAACTATCGTGTGTTAAACAGCCAGACAAATAATCAGTTATCACAACTTCGTAATCATCACTAATCTCTTCAGAAGAGTTATAGTGATTTTCAATATATTTTAACTCAGCAGTATCTATATCTTTTTTTTCAAAACCTGCAACTAACTTAGGGTGAACCCAAACTTCAAAGAACTCATCACTCAACCATTCCTTTAACGTTGATATTTCAATTTTTTCATTTAAAAACCTCATGTAGACTTCCCATTTGATGGAACTTTCGTTGATGAAAATTTACAAATACACTATTATTACTAATTTTTCAATCTAGTGTTTTATACAATTCTATCGAACTTGAAGACACCATTTATAATATTGGCACAAAGTTCTATTCCCCGTATATATTGTATTTACAAATGCATTTCCATTCCAACCATAGAAAGTTTCATGTTCATTCCCTACATAGTGGTTTATGCATATATTTTAAAAAATAGAAACTACTATACTAAGAAGTCTTATTTCTTATAAAATTCTCTATATTAACAAATAAATCGTTATTTCCATCAGCAACATAGTCATCTAACTTATGATAAACATCCAGAAAGATAAGATTTAAAAAAAATGCTACATCTAAAATATTATTCAATGTATAAGTCTTCATAACAACCAATCTATTTTTTTTTGAGACTTCATACAAACCTAAACCTAGTTCATATTCAAAACTTTTGTAAGTCTCACCATCAACTTCAGGGTAAATCGAAATATCAACAACAAAACTATAAGCTAAGTTATTTATTTTTCTATCAAATTTTGCATAAAAAATTTTTTTGTACAAATAAATTTCTGACATTTGAAATTTATCATCTTCATTCAAATTATTTAACCAATCAAGATTAATATTATAAAGATAATTTTTAACAACCAACCAATTAGATAAAATTTTCAAAGGTACTAATTGCTGGCTATTTAAAAAAAACTCTAAGTTATTTGCGTTCATTTCACTACCTTTTTCATATAACTATCATAACGTTGCTTCGAAATGGGATGCCCATGAAATTCATTCGTTGATGAGACTTCTATTCTCATATATTGGGTGGTTTTCCCTTCATTAAAACCAATGTTTCTTCCTGCATCATAAATATAATAATGTGAACCTTTATTATCACCTAAATCAACTCTATATCCTTTATTTAAACCCTCTTTTTCAAGCCTATTTCTATATGCCGTAACTTGGGCTATATTTGCCTGACACTTACTCATATCCCAATATTGTGCCTCTTTTTTCGAAATATCTTGAGCCTGTGTTTTGCACTTTGCCATTGTATGCTTAATATAAGGTGCTGATCTAGAAGTCTGTCTTCTCGCTCGATCTTCTTTAGTTTCTTGAACTGACTTAAAACTTAAACCAGTAGGGTCTATCCAAGTAATTGGACTTAAACCATATTGATAGTAATTACTTCCGCCCAACAGCCCAATCGGATCTTTACTTACAAATCTTCCCACATAAGGCGAGTAATAACGATAACGGTTGTAATGTAAACCTGTTTCTTCATCCTTGCGCCTCCGACAGAGCAATGTTCTGTCTTTGCTCATGCACCTTGAAAGCGAATATTATTGGTGACGATTTCTGAATTTTCAAAAAGTTAGGTGCTGACTTTGCTAATACGAGCTCGCCCCATACCTTATATTCAGCTTTCCAGACTAGTTGACCTTGGGTGTCGCTCATCTCCTGAGGCGTCCCCAAATGATCACAATGATAAAAACAAATATCATTTAAAGATTTTGCTGGGGCGGTCTTACGCCATAAAGGATCTTTGGCAATATGATAAGGCTGATCTGTCCAATCGGGTGTTTGTACAAGCTCAATCGGTTCACGATAGATTGCCTGCAATAGAGGGACAAAACTATCCTTCTCATACACATAATGCTTGGTGATCTGTTCATTGGATTCGAATGCCAAAGTATTGCCATCCCAGCCATAAATCACATTCTGCTCTTCACCTGTATGATGGTGTTTACTGCGCTTTTGAATACGTCGTCCTAAAGCATCATAACGATACTCCGCAGTGTATACTGTATTACGACTCTTGATTAACCGCCCACAAGCATCCCACTCAAGGACAAGTCACCTTTAGATAACTTTTGGCGCACCAATTGACCATAAGCATCGTACTGAACAAATTTACACTCTATTCACAGATAAAATTTAATATTCAAGTACTAAAGATATATCTCCCTGCTTGGGATCATAAGTGAATTCAACTTTATTCCATTTCGTTTTATCTTGCTTCAAAGCAACTCTCGCAGGATGAATAACAATAAAATCTTCATCATTAAATTTATACTTCTTCTTAAATCTTTTTAAAATTTTTGAGTGAAGTAAATTAGCATCAAAGGACTCAGACGTATTAAATAAAATATAAATAGTTCTTTCTTTTTCACTAAGTATTTTCACACATACATTACCACTTAAATAGATAAGACTATCTAAATCATCTTTATTTACTAAATTAGACCTAATCATTCCTCGGTCATTTCCAACATCAAAATCAAGAAAAAAATTACCAACCCTTAAAACCCTTTGCTCAAATAAAACATCTAAATTCAATTCATTACCTCTCACACCGAATAATTCTCCCAGTAGAAACTAAGTTCATTTTATCTGAGTTTTCGATAAAGTATTGCGTTCCGCCTCCTGCACCTAAATGAGGATTAGCAGCTGTTCTACCTTTAGCCACACACGTATCTTTAGTAACAGTAAAGCGTCAGGCTTATGAATTTAGTCTATCAGATGGGCCATATAAATTCATTTACCTCACTTTCCTCTAAGAGCATAAAACTAAAATCACCAGAATCTCTCCATTTTGCAGTAGTAACATCTTCAACTCTTATACCTTTGTAATTAATTCTATCAATTTCACTTTTAACAGTTTCATTTATAAAAAAAGTATCTTGTGCTGAGTCAATTTTATTTATCTTAAATATATTTACACTTACTTCTTCCAACAAATGAGGTTCTTCCAAAACCAAGAAATCTCCATCCAACCTATGCACAGATTTATTTAAATCAAAAACATCACTATAATTTAAAAATTCGTTAAACCTAAAAATATAATAATAATTATTATCAATTTTATCCAACTGACTGGAAACCAGTTCAACTTTAAAGAAATCAACATTAATATAATTTTGCAAAATTTCTTTAAAAAAACTATCTACAACATAAATATCAGCATTAATATTTCTAAAAGAAATTTTAGTATTTTTATTTTTTAACACTAAAACACCATGTCTTGGTAGTTCACAGTTTTTGCTAGTTTTATAGCTATACCATGGAAGAGAACCATACTCAAATTCAGAATCAATCTGCTCTTTATGATTATATAGAACAGCTTCCTCAGAAAGTGAAATTGGACAGATGTCACTCTGTGTAGCACTTAAAACATAATAATTCATATTATTAAACCTAACTTAATCTAATTGGTTTAGACCCTGGTACTGATAAAGCAAGTCTCATACTTGTTTGTAATTTCTCAACTTTATCCCTAGCTTGTGAAGCAGTTATTTTTTTATCTCCAAACTCTCTTTCAATCTGTGTTAGCTTTTGATTAATTGCTGCTGAATATAGTGGATGCGATCCGCAATGATATAATTTACGTTTCATCTGTTTCGCTTTAGCTTCACTATCTGGCATTAATACCCCATTTTCAGCTTTATCTCTATTCCCACCAATACCAATATCATCTAGGAAGTCCTTAGGTTTAGCCCAAATTTCCTCAGGAATAATATGAAGTGCCTGTAATTGGATTTTTAACAAACATATACGTATTATTTCCCCCTAACAGCCCAATCGGCCTTTACTTATCATAAAACGAGTAATAACCATTGTAATGCAACAAGCCTGTTTTTTGATCATTGCGCTTCCGACAGAGCAATGCTCTATCTTTGCTCATGCGCCTTGAAAACGAATGTTATTACTGATGATTTCTGAGTTTTCAAAGAAATTTGATTTAACCTTCTCAGTTTTACACTTCCCCCAAGCTTTATATTCAGCTTTCCAAATGATCGTACCAGACTGATCACTCATTTCTTGTGGTGTGCCTAAATGATCACAATGGTAGAACCAGATATCATCAAAGTCTCGGCTTTTTTTGTGGCTTTCCACAATAAATTATCCCAATATAAAGAAGCTCAATGACTTATCACTGAGCGTTATACAATTTAAAACATATTGGTTAGATCTTATAATTTATTCATTTGAAAATACTACTAAACGGCCTTCTGGATAATGACCATCCCAGCCACATGGCCAGCCTCCTGCTAAGTAGACTGCAAGTACTTCATTAAAAAAATTATTATCCAGTTTTGTATAGTCATTAAAAATAATCTTTGTAAAATCATCATAAATGCTATCAATTAAGTATGGGAGAGCTTCATTTAACTTCGGATCATGAATAACTCTTTCATTCAATTTTTTTCCTACGAAGTTAAAAATTTTAGTTGTTAAACCATCAATATCATTATTTTTCTCCATATACAACTCATCCATATTTACAATTTCATCTGATCTAACCACATCCCACTCTTGAAGCTCTACTTGCCCATAGCTTTCTATTCGAAAATTAAAAATGTTATCCGCTAATATCGGATCATTAATCTTGAGGTATTCGAAGTTTAATTTTGATTCATTTAATGGATTTTCCAAAAAACCACCATTTTCTAAAAAATTTAGAATTAATGAATTAACATTTTCTTCTAATTGCTTACACATTTTAAGCTCCTCTTGCTGCATTTTTAATTGCACTATTAATAGAGCTATTGCTTTTTCACGACAACAATTGCTTCCATCCACTCTTTAGAATGTGGAGTTAATCATTTCAGCTCAAATGCTTTATTGGGCATCTGCTTTATACTCCCAATAAAACACTTATTCAAACCTAATACATCTATCCATTGTGTAGAACTTGGAGCATATTGAAGGAATCAATGCCACCATCTAGCCCAATAGAATCACGACTAACGAATCATCCCATATACGGCTAATAATAACGATAGAAATTGTGATGTAATCCTATTTCTTAGTCGAAACATTGACCTTGAATTAGAACTAGCAATAAAAAAAACCAGTATTTTAACTGGTTTTTTTATTTATATAAAATCAATTTTTATTGTAATATGCGATCACTTCCTCTTCAAGAGGTGATACTTTAAATTTTACAGACATAAAACATTGAACTAAAATATTCAAATTAATCAGCAACCCTTCCCCAAATTGCAAAACCTTGCCACCCACCTGTAATAATTTTTTTCGTATCAAAACCATATAACAAATAATCCTCATTATCTAAAAAATTTGATTTTTTTATAATTAAATCTAAAAAAACAACATCAAATAAAATAGCGTTTTTCTTATTATAAAATAAAAAAACAATTTATTATCATCAGAAAACCACTTTAAATCATCTAATGCTTTTTCAAAATCAGTGTAATTCCTATATTTTTCACTTAAAATTAAATCATTATCAAAATAAATTACTTTATTTTCATTTTTAGAAATATAATTATCCCAAATTGACTCGCTAGGTATAACATCAAAAAATTGAATAGAATTCAAAATATGTTTACCAACATTTGATGATTTTAGATCCTGATATATTATATACAATCTTTCTTTAGATAGGTTATACAATTCTTCTTTATTCATTTTATTCACCTTTCCTTAACGGAGGTACTGCACCTTTACTATCAAAGAAAATATATCCCTTACCACAATTATTTGAACTTTTAGCATTTTTACTAAAATCTTTCCATTTTAGTAAAGGCTGCTTACCTACGTGGAGCTTATTTTGAGATAACGTAAAGCATTAATGGCGAATTGAGCTGATTTTTAAAATATATAGCATAAAATTTATGCTTCCACCTGTTTAGACAGAAGCATTGTTGAGTTTATTGTATTTATAAATAGCTAAACGAAAGTAAATAAACTTACACCTGTGATCATCTTATTCATAAAAAAACTCTATAAAATATTCTATATCTTCAACAGCCGCTTGTATTTCCAAATTCGCCCTAACTTCTTTAATAAATCCTTCAACATACCCACCACTATCTTTTCTAGGATTTAAATTATATTTATTAATAATTAGCTCTTGAATTAAATTAATTGCCTCTAAGAAACCATATATATTTTTTGAAATAATATGAAGTGTGTCACCTGCAATGCATGCTCCAACTTTTCCAGATTCATTCTCAATATAAACAATATTAGTATCATGCTGTGTTAAAAACACTGTACTATCTCTATCGAATATATCACTAAACATATACTGAATTTCTTGAATAGAATCACTTCCTAGAAAATCATTAATATTTCCTCCAATATCAATATTGAAATCACATTCAGGAATAGAATTTTTATAAGTTAAAAATTGATCACTATCTGGCTCACTTTTCTTAATCAAAAATGATGATTCACCATATATCTTTTGATTATTTATACTAATTTTTTCCAATAAATTGATAAGATTCATATCTATTCCTAAAAATTAAATTTTACAGCCTTTGTTAAACTGATTAATCATCGTTTCGCGATCAATTAGTCTTCCACGCGATACATTTGTGGTACTTCCTCTATGACCTTGATTTGAATGAAAATGCTCATTCTATACATTTGGCATAGGGCTACTATTTGGATGCTTTGGGTTTTCTGTGAAATTTGATTTAGTCTTCTCAGTCTTACACTCACTCCATACTTTATATTGAGCTTTCCAGATTATCTGACCTTGTGAATCACTAATCTCCTGTGGTGTACCCAAATGATCACAATGGTAGAACCAGATATCATCAAAGCCTTTACTTTGTTTCGTAGTTTTTCATAATGAATCACCCCAACATAAAAAAGCTCAATGACTTACCACTGAGCGTTATATAATTTAAAAAATATTGGTTAGATCTTATAATTTATTCATTTGAAAATACTACTAAACGGCCTTCTGGATAATGACCATCCCAGCCACATGGAAATCCCCCATTTAGATATACACTTAAAATTTCTTTCCATATATTTGGGAAGTGATCATTAGCATAACATTGAAAGATTATTCCTATATCCCTCTTCATTAGCTCAACAATTAAACAAGCTTCACCACACATCCATTTTTCTTTAGCTCCATTAAATTGCTGAGCTTCGAAACCAAAAAAATTATTTTTCTTTAGTTTATATTTGATCCTATCACTCCATTCAAAACTTTCAGGAAAAATATTCATTGAATCAGTTACTGTTTCCCACTCGTCAAAATCATCAAAACTATCATTAGTCGCATAATCAATACCTAAATTAGCATCATGAATAATCTTATAATCATTTTCAGTATTAAATTCACTGCTATAAAAATTACCTTTTTCCAAAAAAGCTACAAACTCTATAGCACTTTCTAACACTTGATCCCAAGTCTTCATTTATTTTTCTCTCACGTGGTTTCTCACCGTATTCATCCAATCTTTTTCAACACCATCAGTACCCGTAGGGTGTGCATTTCCATACATTGTTTGCCCTCCTGTTTGCAATTGTTTTTTTAATGCCGCCTGAATAACAGCTAACTTCTTACACCCACCGACATTTGGTTTAAATCTTGCTGCAACTTTCATAGCACCAATAGCAGCTTCGTTATATCCAGAATGATATCCAAAGTGTGTAGTTTTTCCAAAACCAGCCCCAGTTTTAAGTGGAACATTTGCATCTTTAGGTAAAGCAATTAAATTATTTACATTATGCACATCAAAATTTTTACACAATTTATTAACTTCGCGCAATGAATCTGTACTTTTTGGAATTATGTGGTGCACTTGATACCCTTCAGGTAGTTGTCCGTGAACAGCTTCCCAATTTTTTTGCCATTCTGATTTTAGACCTAAACTATCTGTCCATTTTATTGGATTTGGAGCATATGCATAAATATTCATCCCACCAGATAACCCAATCGGATCTTTACTTACAAACCGCCCCACATAAGGCGAATAATATCGATAACGGTTGTAATGTAAACCTGTTTCTTGATCCTTGCGCTTCCGACATAGCAATGCTCTGTCTTTGCTCATGTCTTTGCTCATGCACCTTGTCATGCACCTTGAAAGCGAATATTATTGGTGACGATTTCTGAATTTTCAAAAAAGTTAGATGCGGACTTTGCTGCTTTGAGCATATGAATCATATGGCACAAGGTCTTGCACTCGTGCAAAGGGTTGCTTTGCTGATACGAGCTCACCTCACGCCTTATATTCAGTTTTCTAGATTAGTTGGCTCTTATAAAGCTAAATTAAACCTCAAAATACCATTCTAAGTAATCATTAAATGATTCCCTCTTTTCAACAACATCTACTCCATTACCTGTCAAATATTGACTTGCTTTAAGTGTTTCTTCATAAAAGAATTTCACTATATTTAATAAAAAAGCCAAAAATCAAATTTATGAAAATTTGGCTTGTGTAAAATTTTATGTAAAATATAGGAATTTAATCCCATTCATAACAACCAATATAAGTTAGAGTATTATACCGCTTATCTTTATCAACTTTTATTGGATCATCACCCCAGTAATAAAACATAGCATTAGCATTTTTTATTCCTTTATCCGAAGAGTCTTTTAACATTTTTTCATGATGATCAGGTTCAGGTGTCTCATCTATAATAGATCTTACATCATTAGCCTGCTCATCAAAATGATATCCCATAAAGTCTTGGTCTAACCAATCTAGACCAACCTCTTTGCAAAATTTTGGTAATCCATGTGAATCATCAAAATAATCCCAATACTCTTGTTCAGATATCTCTGTTAAACCCAGCCAAAGATGTAACTTTGTTTTAAAAGACATTTATAGCTCTCCTATACCAAATCGTTCCATATTGATATATTAATAGTTTAAACCAATGTCTGATCGATATGTTTGAGTATGACTTAATTGACCGCCTTCTGATCTCTGGCACTCTAAAAATTAATTTCCGTTGTGATTAAGTTATACAGTTAATTTCTACTTTTTGATCAGTGTTATAGCCTATAATTTCTTTGACAAGTATAAATATCTCACTACCCGATACTTCATTGTAATATTTAAGGGTAATTTACTCTACAAGATCATAAATGATATCTATGTTGTATTAAACAAAAACCCAGTAACTTATTATGAGTTTTTGCTTTTTAAGATCAAGACCTAAACAATGGCAATGTAAATTTCAATATTCCACCCTCGTATTCAAGATAACCTTGCAAAATTAAATCAGTTATTTTTGATTTGTTGTATATATTACACTCAACAATAAACTCGCCATCCTCATCGGTATCCTCTATTTCAAAAATAGGTCTATTAGGAGATTTTACTTTTACACTTTCTATCTCGCTAAAGGGTATCAACGATAAAACATACGAATTATTATCAAAGTTCCGTTCTAATTCCTCAATAATTTCTTCATACATTGCTGATGACAACTCAAACTTTTCTTCAAGTTGATGCTGATCCTTTTGATTTAAATAATCTAAGAACTGATTTATCAACTGATATACATCTAACAATTTTTTCTCATTTATACTCATTTTTCAATATTTAACACAACCTGCATCCCATAATCTTACACATATATAGTTTCTCTTCAATAGTTACCACTCATGGAAATTTTCTTCTATTACATCACCCAAAGAATCCCCCAACTTATTATACTCGCCATTATCTACATAATAAATATATACTTCTCCATTTATATTTATAAAAATAGGGTTCCCTGCACCATCATTCGAAACTACTACTGATTTTAAAATATAGTTATCAACTTTCAAATCATCTAAAAGTTTTCTTGCTCTATTAGTTAATTCAATAACAGTTTCATCCCCCATCATCTCAGCATTTTTCAAACCATATATAGCTAAACCTGCGTATGAACCACCATATGTACTAACAAATAGCTTATAGTCCTCTGGAAGCTTTATTCTCAAGATATTTTCCACATTATTAATATCATCCAAAGTTAATGGAACCCCTTTCATTTCTGGGTTATCTTTATAGAACTTTGATAATCTATCCAATAAATAGGCATCCACCACAGCCTCCTATTCGATTACAGGCTATTTATCACTAAACCTCAATTAAGCAAACTTTTAAAATTATTAAATATCAAATAAAATTTCTTCTAAAATTTCTTTAGATTCTTGATCTAATTTATCGTTACCACTCAACTCCAGATAATGTTTAATCAGTTCTTTCTTATCTATAGAAAAACCTATATTCACAGCATAAATATAAACATCATAAATAACAGATAGAGCATCCGATCTATTTTCCTTCAGTGGATTATTAATATATATATATACTAAAACATCCCATAATTTGATTAAAACATCATTTTCAAATATTTTCTCATTCAAATAAGGAGAAAACAGATCTGAAATCTCACCTAGTTCCTCAAATAAAGAATCTGTACTTAAAGAATCTCCCATAAGCCTATTTAACTTATCAAGGATATTAAACTCCATATTAACTTCCTCCCGGAAATACCGTTGGTTTTTTAATTGGGATATGTACATCATTAATTTTAACTGGATCATAGCTTGGACTATTAGAGTTAAATATTCCAGGTGGATGATAATTCCCATTTACATCCATACTTTTTTTACCATCCATTACCCTAACTACCCAGCCATCTTTTGCATTTGCTCCAGCTGGTGCATGGTCATCAGGCCCATGTATTCGGACAGTCTGAGTTGTTCCTTTATCTGTTGACCATTTATATTCATATCCATAATCATCAGTGGTTCCTGCTGGTGGAGTAAGTTTACGTCTTTTAGCATCTTCGGGAATACTTATTAAATCAGAACCATCTTCTTTTTTAATTGTATTTCCAATCAACTCACAGGTTAATCCAAGAGGATCAATCCAACTTGTTGGATTCGGAGCATAAACGTAAACATTATGCCCGCCCAACAACCCAATTGGATCTTTAGAGATAAAACGCCCTACATAAGGCGAATAATATCGATAACGGTTGTAATGTAAACCTGTTTCTTGATCCTTGCGCTTCCGACATAGCAATGCTCTGTCTTTCTTTGCTCATGCACCTTGGGAAGCGGATATTATTGGTGACGATTTCTGAATTTTCAAAAAAGTTATATGCGGGCTTTGCTGCTTTGAGCATATGAATCATATGACGCAAGGTCTTACACTTGTGCAAAGCGTTACTTTGCACAAACGAGTTCACCTCACGCCTTATATTCAGTTTCTAGATCAATTGACTCTTATAAAGCTAAATTAAACCCCAAAATACCATTCTAAGAAATCATTAAATGATTCCCACTTTTCAATAACATCCACTCCATTTTCAGAGTAGCCAATTATTTCGACACTATTTTCCTCTTTATTATAAAAATATGCTCTTTCCCCCTCAAACTCTGAAATTACATAATAATTATCATTTAAACTCAAATCTCTTCTTAAACTATTATTAATAACTCTGTAATCACTATTTTCATACATCCAACATATTTGCCATAATTCAAATTTTTTTGAATAAAAACCTCCTGGATTTTCCTCTGCATGTGTATAGAAAATGCCAAAATCAGAGCTAGTATCCAAATTTAATTCTTTCAGAATCTCTCTATATCTTTCACAATCGATATCTACATCTTCAAACCAAGCATCTTTTTGCTTCAAATAATTAACCACTTTAAAACTTAACATTATTTCACCTTTATAAAGGGCAGCCACTACTAGTATTTCGACTCTCTAACTCTTTATTTGCTCTATCTTTCTAATATCCTTCCCTATCATCCTTAAAATCATCTCTATTAACAGGATAGTCAGGATGCTGTTTTGGTCTATACGGATGAAGAGCTGGTAAAGCCGTATTTTTACTATGACTATTTCCAGACAATTCGAATAAAGGCCCATTTGCATTTTGTTTTGAGTGATGTAAATTAACAGATGACCAGCCATTAGCTGTTTTAATCCTAGGCGCATCACCTCTTAAAGCTCTATCTAGATTTGTTTCAGTCTTTCCACCACGAGTAGTAAATTTTTGATCCCAGTCTATTTCTTGCTGATAAACTGTATATTCGATATTTGTTTTTGTTCCTGTATGAGTTGTCTTTTTATTAAATATCTTTGTTAAACCTAGAGGATCAATCCATACAACAGGATTAGGAGCATACTGATACATATTAGACCCACCTAATAACCCAATCGGGTCTTTAGAAATGAATCTTCCTACATAAGGTGAGTAATAGCGGTTTCTATTGTAGTGAAGTCCTGTCTCTTGGTCAAAATATTGCCCTTGGAAGCGGATATTATTGGTGACGATTTCTGAATTTTCGAAAAAATTAGACTTAGTCTTTTTAGATTTACACTTACATCACGCTAGTTGATTCGCTTTGTGTACGAATCACTGCCTCCAATCCTTGCTTGAAGCGACTTCTGCTAATAAATCTATATCTTCAGGATCTCCATCAAATCTAATAATAGAAGATTTCGAAGTATCTCCTGTGATACCTATCAAAACATCACTAATATAATCAAATCATTCTTGATATGAAGAATTTTTTTCCACCATAATAACTTCATATTCTCTTAAAATCTCCATCAGTGAATTGTATGCTTCATAACGAGATATTTTTAACCGAATAAACTTATCTAATAAACTATCAATCTCAAGATTAGTAACTTCTTCATTTTGGAGTAATGCAATCATTTCATTTTTAAAACTCATCATTTTTATCTTCACTGATATGGAATTGAATTTAGACTGGTATTCACCAAATGTTATATCTTTTGCAGGATATATTAAAACATACTTAAATGATCATTTTCATAACTAAGCCTTGTCGGTAAAGTTGATGTATCAACTTTACCATTTACTTGTCACGTTCTTCTCGGAAGCTCTTCTAAACTAGAACTTAGTCCTTGCTTCCTTATTAAAAACATCACCTCATGACTTAAACAAAGGATCAAAAAAATGTACATTACCATTAGTTAAATCAACATTCCCTTGAAGTATCAATGAAGTATCTTTTTCATAGTTATACACTACACACTCTAAAACATATTCACCATCGTCCATTTCATTCAATTCAAATATAGGCATATTTTCTACTTCCTTTAAATGAATTTCATCAAAAGGAATCAATGATAGCTTATAATCACCATCAAAATAATTGTTAAGAGTATCCTCTAACTCTTGATACATTGTTAAGGTAACCTCAAAATCAGATAACAAACTATCCTTATCTTTTTCATTAATGCATTTCAGAAAAAAATCTACAGTTTTATAGATATTCAATTCAATATTTTTATCTATCATTCATATACCATTTTAAACCTTCCATTTCTCACCTCGAACATAACTTAAAAAATCATCCATATTAGTGGTAGGTTCATTTTTAAATTTTACAATAGAATTAGGTGAACAATATCCTATGATTGTTGTTTGTAACTCACCCAAATAATCGAATTGATCTTGTAATTTTATATTTTTTTGAATCATACTTTCTTCCATCAAAAAAATTTCATTTAAAGATTTATAAACTTCATTTCTCGTCCCCCCTTCATTAATGTAGTCAGTTAATACATTATCAACATCTTCATCACTACCATTATTTTCTAACAGCTGAACTATTTTATTTTTAAAATTTAATACACTCATATTTACTTCTAATCAAGCAATATCAATAACATTCAAACTATAAGAAGTATTGAAAAAGACAACCTTATTCCACGCACCATCGTCATTAAAGCCCTCTAACTCAACCTTATCATCAGAGATATTTACAACCTGAATTAAAGTAAATAAATCTTTACCTTTATTTATTTCAAGTAAATCAAGTTGTTTGTATTCTTCAATACTACTATCATACATTTCAACATTGAATGAAGTCCAATTAAAAAAATCAACTCTACATTTTCCACATATTGTTTTAAACATATATCATAAACTGCTGAAAATAAAATATAAAACTTATCACCATAAATCTTTATACTTTTTATATCCATATCTGCAGTTTCAATTTGTTCCAGCTTCATAAAAAAACTTAACCATAACTAGACTAGCTTTACTCTTCATATCGACAAAAAACCCAACCTTTATATGAAAGCAACTTGCCTATTGGCTTTTCTGACTTTTCTAAAGAAATTTTTTGTTTTAAAAACTGTGGATAAGCTGCCATTATTTCTGTAACAGCAATATCAATTATTTCATAATCTTCATCTTTGGGTTCAACATCTAAATACACATAAACAAATATAGTTTCATCATTAAAGTCGAATGCTACTGCTCTTACATTATTTGCAATAGCACCTAAAAAGCTTGTAAACACTACTAACTTCAGATTGTTAATATTCATTTCAAGAGAACTTAATCATAAATAAAATCTTTAAAAAATTTAGAAAAATATCATCTTCATATATTTTTTATTATTAAATCCTCAATTATTTCTTCGTATGCTTCTTTGATTTCACTTATATTACTACTCTTCCCTATCATGAGCAGCCTATCTATTAAATCCTTACTCTCAAATCTAACCAACAACTCATACAAATAATTAAATGTATAGTAATCATAAAAATATTTACTTCCAGAGTTTTCAACAAAGCCAACTAAAATACGATCAACTTCATTCTTATAAAAATTTACTATTTCTTCATTTAGTATTGTATTAACTATCACTCTTTCCTCATCACTACCATCAATAGAAATATTTAAAATACACTCCATCAAACTTATATTAGAATCATGCAGTGTAAAACTATCCCTAATAAGAGTCAAAACAGAACACCTTAAGTCTTTACTTTTATCATTTAAAAGAGAAATATAATTATCACAAGTTAATCTATTCGCTAATATTCTAGAATTTTCATAATACTTTCCTATTCTATGCGAAAATATAGAATAACCTTCAGAAAGAATATTATCATCACCATTTAAAACTGCATATTGAAGCTCACTGTATTCACATATATTCTTATCAATTAAATGCAGAATTCCCTTCTCGTCGACCTCCACTACAATCCTCCTTAAAATAAAAAATAATTTATTTTTAATTAACCAACAATTAAATAGCCGTTTTTATAAAAAATTGTCTAAAAATCAATTGAAAATAGTCAGAAATCAACTTAAACTTTTAACCACCATCACCTCATTCCGATCGACCATCAAATACTTTGCATAAAAATCAATCCCTAGCACCTTTCCTGCTCCATTCAAATATTCCTTTTTAATTAGAAACTCATCAACCCTTTTAACTAGGTTACAATTATCCAAGAAATTCTCAGGGAAATTAAGATATATATTTCCGTAATAATTATTTACAAAATCCAAAGGAAAAACATATTTAACCTTATCACCAACCAGTTTGTCTGAAAAAAAACAAAAACCAGAAAAACCACTTCTGAATAAATTTAGGTTTTCATCAAAAAAATCCTTATACTTTGAAAAATCATAATAATAAAGACTCTTATCAATATAAAACTTTTCACTATAAAATTTACTTTTATTGTAATTCAAATATTTATTTTGACCAAAAGCACCTTTAAAATCTAAAATTTTTTCCAAAAAATCAAAATCACTATTTTTTACAGAATAATTAACTAAAAAATTTTCTTTCAAAAAATATTCATTAATTTCTAAATCAAAAAAATTAAACAAATCATCCTTCTCACCAATAATAATAACTCCAGAGTTACTTCTAAAATTATCGGGTATATCGATAAAATCTGGAACAGTATCAAAATAAAATTTTAGCATTCACATTCATCTCAAAAATTAATCCAACACTATAAAGTTATTTATTTTTTAAAAATACTCCAAGCCAGTTTATCAAATTTAAGTTACAGCTCCTCATCACTTACCATTAAATTACAAAAACCTAATTATTCAAAAATTCACTGATTAAAAATTTATAACTAACACTTTTTATCCCACCAATCCAGTAATGTTTCATCATCAAAATCTTCATAATTTTTATAAATATTAGTAAGAGCCCAGTTATTACCTGATATTTCACTGAAGTTTATAAAAAAACTATTTACTCTTTGGATACCTTGAGTTGAGGAAACAGTAATAGCCATATTATTCCCACTCAAACCATCTATAGTTCCTTCTAAATAGTCTAAAAGTTCATTCTTAAAATCTTCATAATCCTCAAGAGTTAAATTTGCCTCATAAATATGTATATTAAAATTCCCACCTCGATGTATAACCTTTACGGGTTCTTCGCTATTAAAAAATTTAAAAATATCACCTTTTGCTAAATTTAGAGCTAAGCCTGGGGCAGATAGTAGCTTATAAGTGTTTACATCTATATCTTCTACAAGAACTTCCTCTGCTTTAATATTACCAGAGCTAGTTTTTCCTGCATAAATATTTAATACTTTCAAGCTATCCCTCACTTATCAAACACTTCCAAGCACACAATAAAAACCCAACAAATATTTACACCTACCTAATCAACATTAGAATTTAAAGCTATACCCCTCTTAAAAAAACCTTATTTATGTTTCATAAAAAGTATAATTTCCAGAAAACACTCCGAATAAAAGACTTAACTTTAAAAATAAAAAAATAATTAACTTGCAGTATATTTTTTTACTCCACCAATTCACTTTCAACTTAGCTCTAAAATTTTTTTATATATCGCATCTGTATATGGATCAACTGAAATTAATTTAAATGTATATTTTTTTGCTATAATTACAATCTGATAATCATGACTGTTAACAACAAAGCACCTATAATCTTTAATATTAACTTTAGAATATTCCCATTTCTCTCTTTTCTTTAAGTATTTTCTTATCACTTTAGAATCTAAAACCTCATATATAGATGACCTATACTCGGGCTCATCTATTAGGTAACTTCTAATTTTACTTTCAATTTTGACACTTAAAACATCATTAAAAAAAATCTCTCCGAGTTTATTTTTTATCAGCTCAGCATTATCATCCCAGCATGTAAAATAGGTAA
Organism: Acinetobacter gyllenbergii; assembly: GCF_001682515.1. NCBI lineage: Bacteria > Pseudomonadati > Pseudomonadota > Gammaproteobacteria > Moraxellales > Moraxellaceae > Acinetobacter > Acinetobacter gyllenbergii. Next base: position 1,077,175 of record NZ_KV575261.1, read on the forward strand.
TTAAATCATCCCGATACTGTTGAGTAAAAACATGACATTGGGGATCTTGCCAAAAGGGAATTTCTATTTCAACAATCATCGGATTCTATTCACCATAAAAATATACTAAACAATAAAGCTACTTAAATGGATAGCTATTCATCCCCCCTATTTCACCAGCTTGAAAGTTCTCCATCCTCATCTTGTATAGAAATAGTTGTATTATTACGTAACCAGCCAAAAAAACTAATTAAATCTGAATTTACAGTTTCTCCATGTGATGATACTTCAAAAAAAATATAATTCTCATGAAAGAAGAATCTAACATCATAAACCCAACCATTATCTCCACTTTCATCTTTCAAATAAACTACTTTATTTTCCGTATCAAACACAGAAAAACTTTTTAATTCTTTAAGTTTATCAATTACTTTTAACTTGTTTTTCTCAAGCCATTCTTTATCATTGAATTTTATAAATAACTCGGCTGACATCATTTAATCTCCGTGATTACGACCTGAAACTTGATAAAAATCTTTGTACTTTTTATATCCATATCTGCTGTTTCAGTTTGTTCTAGCTTCATAAAAAACTTAACCATACCAGACTAGCTCTATTCTTCATATCGACAAAAAATACAACACATCAATTAATCAACATCAACCAATTACTATTCATTAAAAACGCCCCCATAAAAGAATGTTTCTTCGTAAGAAAAAACAACCTCACTTTTATTAACTAAATAGGCAATACAATTTTCATCACTAGGGTAAAAAAATCACTCCATGATATTAAAAAAATATATGATGGAACAATTGCACAATTACACCTCCCCCAAAAGAATATTAAATATGAAACCCCTTTTAGCTTTTCTTCGAAAAAACTTAAAGCCTCATTCTCATCATCAAAATTAAGTTCCTTTTTTTCTTTTAAGAAAAAATAATCTCTCCCTATATCCATTAGATTATTAAAAGGAAATAATGAATCCCAAAGTTTTTTTGATTCTTCACTCATTATAAAAAAAATTTCTTTCTTTTCTTTATCTGATAAAGAGCAATCATCAGAGTTAAAACGCCATGCTATTGGATATAGGTTTTCATCAAAAATTATTGAATTTTTACTTGCCATAAAAATTAAACTATTTAAATGAATATCCCTTTGCATGCACTTCAAAACAATGATCATATGTCCACAAAAGATATATATTTAATCCACTACTATCACTATTAGACTGATCAAAATTAGAACCAGAAACATTTGAAAATTTTCTTTCAAAATCATCATATTGAATCAAATTAAAACTCTTTACATTATTAAACCTTATTAAAAAAGGTTCTGATATTCTAAAACTACTCCCATCTTCATTTTTTTTAACCATACTAAAGTTAATATTAATCTCTAGACTATTTCCATTCACATCAAAAACAAAGTTATTTAACCAAAAATCTGTTCTTGAACATAAAATTCCAAATTTTGTTTGTATGGGTAAGAATGTTAATTCGGACATATAGATTTACCTGCGTCTGTCGTTGAAAACCTACGTAAAGTTGCTTCTTTTTGTATCTCTTCGGGAGTTGCCCACCTCGTATTTACCCCTACATTTGCTTGCTTAGCAGCGGCTAATCTACGATTATCAAGGGAATAAACCATGTTACTTTTTGCTCCTTGCTCTGAAAGTTTGTCTTGTACATTTTTTGGTAAGTCATTAAACCTTACTAATCTAATTGGTTCAACTTGTTTGGCGTAAGCTGGGTCTGCTTGTAATCTATATGCTAAACTATTAACATTTTCTCCATTTCCAAAAGATGCACTATACCCATTTTGGCTATATCTAATTGTCTTTGGAGACTTTATTTTATCCAATCCAAGAGGATCAATCCAACCCACTGGATTCGGCGCGTAAGCATAAACGTTATTACCGCCCAACAATCCAATCGGATCTTTAGAGATAAAACGCCCTACATAAGGCGAATAATATCGATAACGGTTGTAATGTAAACCCGTTTCTTCATCAAAATATTGCCCTTGGAAACGGATATTATTAGTGACGATTTCTGAATTTTCAAAAAAGTTAGATGCGGACTTTGCTGATACGAGCTCGCCCCATGCCTTATATTCAGCTTTCCAGACCATTTGACCTTGAGCATCACTCATCTCCTGTGGTGTACCCAAATGATCACAATGATAGAAACAAATATCATCTAAAGATTTTGCTGGGGCAGTCTTACGCCATAAAGGATCTTTGGCAATATGATAAGGCTGATCTGTCCAATCAGGTGTTTGTACAAGCTCAATCGGTTCACGATAGATTGCTTGCAATAGAGGGACAAAACTATCCTTCTCATACACATAATGCTTGGTGATCTGATCATTGGATTCAAAGGCCAAAGTATTGCCATCCCAGCCATAAATCACATTCTGCTCTTCACCTGTATGATGGTGTTTACTGCGCTTTTGAATACGTCGTCCTAAAGCATCATAACGATACTCCGCAATGTATTCTGTATTACGACTCTTGATTAACCGCCCACAAGCATCCCACTCAAGGTACAAGTCCCCTTTAGATGACTTTTGGCGCACCAATTGACCATAAGCATCGTACTGATATTGCTGATCTAAATATGCTTTAACAACATTATTCACCAAACGGTTATAACCATAAGTATTATTTGCTGTTGCGGTTGCACTCGGTTCTTGATGATGATTTCGGTCAATAATGTTACTTGCAGGGTCAAAACTAAATGTTTCTTTACCCAACTTACTATTGGCTTCAAGTAAACGACCAACAGGATCGTATTTATACTGGATATTGCCACGGCGAGTATCTGCAATATTGAGCAATTGCCCCGTTTTATCGTACTGATATAAACGTTGAATCAACTGTTTAGTTTCTTGAATGGCATTGTTCTGTATTGCCTGCTGCGGCGATGTATATGCAAATTCATGCCCATTCAGCACGCGCTGCTGCGTCAAACGCCCCAGCTCATCATAATGCTGCTCTTGGCTAATCCCGTTGGCATAATGGCGAACAGTTTCACGATGCAAATCGTCTCGTTCAAAACTGACAGTATCTTCACCATTCAGGACCAAACCATGAACATGCCCACTGCCATAGGTTAACCAGTCGACTTGTTGCCCGTCTGGACGTATGGTTTTAATCCGATCATTAATTTCATCATAACTGTGTTTCCACACCGCAGTTTTATGTGTTTGATGATCTTGATGATGCTCTCTCACCAGATTACCGACGACATCGTAATACCACTGGAGATTGCTCTCATTATTTTTAGCCTGAATCAATTGGCCATTATTGTTATAGGCAAATTCTTCAACCTGTTTTTGTTCTAATTCCTGCTCGGTATAGCCATAGCCTGCCTGACGTTGTTCCAGTCGTCCCATGCTGTCAAATAGGAATTGTTGAATACGATCTTTCGGTGCAGCCCGATCTTTTAAGTCCTGCCCAAATGCAGAGGCCACCTCAATACTGCTGGATAAATTGCCATCTGTTTCATCATATTTGTACAGGGTTTCTTTACCATCAAAATCAATTTCTTTAATCAGGCGACTGGCAACATCATAGAAAAATTCGTAGCTTGCCCCATTTTCATTGGTCAAACGTTTCAGACGATTCAGCTTGTCCCATTGATATTTCAACGTGTGCTTCAAGGCATCCGTACGAGATGAAATCAGTCCTGCTGCGTCATATTGATATTGTGTGAGTTGTCCTTTGGCATCGACATGCGCCAATAAACGCCCTTCGGCATCATGGACAAAATGTTCTTCCGTGGCATCGGCATGTTTGATTTTTTCAAGCTGACCAAAAGCATTCAGTGGCAAACCTTGAATGATCGGTTCACGTTGTTCTGTGGTTAGGTCACTATAGAAGTATTCAACCTTTTGTTTTAAGGCATTTTCAACTGATTTTACTCGCCCACGTTCATCATACTGCCATGTGGTGGTTTTGCCCGAACAGTCGGTATAACTGATCAGATTACCCTGATCATCATACTTTAACTGCTTGGAACCCCCTTTGGCATCTTTAATCGAAGTGAGTAAACCTAGACCATTGTAACTGTATTCTGTTACACGTTTTAGCGGATCGATTTCCTTACTGATATTGCCCTGAGCATCATACTCCTTAAACCAACGCCCTTGTTCAGCATCGACCATACCTGTTAATTGACGTTTGTCATCATAGGCATAATATAAATTTGAACCGTCAGGTTGGGTAACACTGACAATATTGCCACTTTCATCATATTCATAAATGGTTACCGCGGCGTCACGATCAACATGCTTGGTAACACGGGCAAAATCATCACGGAAGAACCATTCTTCCAATCCATCAGGATAAATGATGCGATAGGTATAGCCATCAATATCATAGTAATACCAAGTTTCTGCCCCATAGGCATCCGTTACATAGGTTAAACGGATATTTTCATCCCATGCCAGCCTGCTCTCAGAGCTGCCATCATCAGCCCATTCGTGAAAGGCCTTCGATGTGGGCTCAATCCCGTCATATTCCAGATTAATACCACGACCAGTCAGATCGGTATAACGGCTTAATAAATGATGCTCATATTGATAATGATAGCTTGCGCCATTTTCAGTAATGGCCTCGATTAAGTCGCCTTTATGGTTATAGTTATAACTCGCAAGCGGACGAAGCAATTGCCCATTTTCCACCAACCATGCATCGTCAATACGGCCTTGTGCATCGACTTGGAAAGCAACATGCGCCAATAATTTCTGCTTCTCTTTAATCAATACATCCGAAATAAATGAATGATCACCCGATTGATGGTCATAACGAACCGCTAAGGTCACCCCATTTTTATATTCAATCGCAGATAAGCGATAATAATCTTGATATTTTTCAAAAATATGCTTTTCTTCTTTTTGATAGGAAATCATCTGAATATGTTCAGAGATCACGCTATAGTAAAAATCTTCTGTTTGATTGTGAAAGCTTTCACCCACTTTTAATTGAGGTAATTTGACAGGGCGTGCGTCTGGACCAATATATTCCAGCCCTGCTAACGGTTTGATATATGCGGCCTGTTGTTCCGTTTCCTCAATATATTCACTTTGCGGCACAATTCGGGTGGTAAAAGAGGTCAACCATCTTGCCCCAAACTCTCCCTGATCTAATTGATACAAGTTCGATGCATAGGTTCGATTTAAAATAAAACTTTCAATCGCAGACACATACGCATCCTGATGAGTTAAAAACTCAGTTCCCAATGCATAAGTAATATGTTTTTTAGTACCTGTTTTGGTCTTTCCACCACCTAAATTCAGTGGACATGACACTTCATTTGGATTGTTTTTAGCTTTGGCTTGGTGATTAGTTTTTTCCAGTTCCCCACTCGGTCGACTCTTCTCTTTTTTAGCGACCTGTTTCTGAGTAATATTGGCTGTGGCTTTTTTCTTTAATTTGAATTTTTGTACAGCTTTTAATAAGACATTCAATAACCAAGCAATACTCATTGCTTTGCCTGGATCGGCTAAAGTCATCAAGAACTGCGGCGCTTTTTTACCAAAACCACGAATCCCTGTAATAACCAGTTGAATCGGCTGTTTCGCACTTGCTGGCACAACCGATGAAACACCTTTGGCAACCGTGTTAATATTTTCCTTAACGCTCGCTTTCCATAAGTTCGTTAAACCATCTACAGCATTATTGAAAGTAGCTTTCGGATTACGCTGTAAATTATCTAGATTGACTTTATTAAGTTGTTTCTGTGCTTGTTTGACATTACCTGCTGAACTAAAGACGTGACCATTTAATATTTTTTGTATGCCGTTGGCAAAATCATTACTGATGCTGGTGATTTTTGTTCCACAGTGCTGCATCATATCTTTGACAAGCGGTTGAGCTTTTGCCGCAAACTGATCGAGTTCACCTGCAATACGTTCATTTAAGTGATCACTTAAAATCACCAAAATGGTATCGGAAATGACCCCACCTGCTTTTTGACGAACCAGATTCAAAGTCGGTCTCAAGCTCATGCGCATTGTTGCCATGGTTGGCGGTACAGGAATAATACCAATCACATCTAAACCAAGATTTAGCCAATCCCCAAAACCTGGGTTTGGTTTTTTACTGATATCGATAACATCATAAACGGCATCCACCAAAGCAATCGCATTACCAATCACTGGAAGCGAGCCTGCTACACTTTTAATGGTATTTAAGTCGACATAGTCCTTGGTGTTCTTCTTCAACCATGAATTGATTTTATTCATACCTGCTTTGACATCAGCAGCATACATTTTGTTTAAAGGCACAACCGCAACTTGTCCAGTATTGGTTCTTACACTCTGTTTATTTTGCTGATTGTTGGTCTTCTTAGGTGGTGTCGCCATCTTTCATCATTCTCAAAGCTTAATTTTTAAAATCAAAACGCGTTAGATCGAACGGATCTTTGGTCTTTTTATCGCTTGCCATTAGGTTCTGTTGCGCACGCAATGGATTTTTTAACTGGGATAGACTGTCCAAAGGACTGCCCATATTTTTCATCACTTTTTGCGTCAATGGGTTGTCCTTGACCTGATTAGCCAATAGCTTATTTGCTTGTTCTGTCAGGTTCGACTGAACCCCCTGCTGTAGCATTGGCAATAAAGCCTTTGCTCCACCCTCCTTCAACTGCTTTGCAGTCTCAAGTGTTTTTAACACTGAAGAAGGACTGGTAAAGGATTGACCTAAAGCATTCTTGGCGCTGCTAACCGCATTTTTTAGACCTGTTTCTGCTTTGCCCAATAAGGTTTGTGCATCAGGGTCATTTTCATTTGGCCACATTGGCGGGCGTTTAAAGTCACTGGATTCCGCCCACGGATCACGTTTATCATCTTCAAATACAACTTTTGCAGCACCCGTTGCCAGTCCAGAAACCCGTACAAAGCCTTTATCATCCAACTGACCAGAAAACTGCTGCCCCAGTGAATCAATGACCTGATAGCCGCCCTGTTTCACAAACTCACCATGTTTGTAATCGTGCAGCAATTCCAGTACCCCTTGCCCGCGTTTTGGTGGTGGTGGCAAACTGGATTGAGCGCTGACGCTTGAGCCACTCATAAACAAATGCTGCCCCGCCTTCACCTCAAACTTGCCACCCGTCACAGGAAAAATACCTGAGCCATTCAGCTTGATTTGAGAACCGCCTGCGGTAATCACAATTTCTTTCGGACTGCTAATCTGAATCTGACTTTCAGTGGAAATGATCTGAATGCCTTGTTTGGCGAGCAAATCTAGTCCATCTGACTGAGCCTGAACTTCAAACTTGCCCTTGGCAGCCACCTGCTTAATCCCATTCTGTGCTGCAAACAGGCTAATTCGATTTTGAGCATGGCCAATCAGATTCTTCTGCGTACTCAGGTTAATACTATCGCCTGCAATCTGATTGATTTGCCCATCTGCAGACACATGAATATCTTCATTGCTGCTTAAACCAATACCTGCTGGCGAATGAAGCAACAACAACGCTTTATTAAATTTAGCAATCTTTGCTTCAATCTGTTCTGCAAATTCTTTTAACTGTTCTAAAGACTCAATTTCATCGGTCTGTTGATTCTTGGCGACTTCACTTAAAGCCTTGGCATTGTTCTGATTGCCTTCTAGCTGTTGCTTGGCGGGTTCGGCATCGAGATGCTCTCCTTGCGCCTGATCCTGCTTTTGAGTACTAAGCAGTAAACCATTGCCTGCACGCACTGCACCCCATTGATCGGTCCGTAGCTCAAAACCCTCACCCCGATCTTCACTTTCAGCCTTATCTTTTGGATGGCTGAGTTTACCCAGATTCAGTTGAGTGGCGGCATGGCTGCTTTGCAGTTGCGCACTGATTTGTCCTGTGGTGTCATCAAAACGCAACTGGTTAAAGCCTTCACCTTGATACTCTTTGGATTTGATCCCTGCCAGTTTTTTGGTATCAGGTAGTTTACCGGCATGGTCAAACTTAGTCGGGCTACGCTGTGCTTCATGAATCCGCCCAACCACAAAGGGCCGATCAATATCGCCATCAAAGAAATCAATCACTACGATTTCACCAATCCTAGGCAAGAATCGTGCGCCGTAGCCTTCACCAGCCCACGGCGTTAATACATCGACCCATGCAGAGTCAGTATCGTTGTCATTGGCACCGGCACCGCTATCATGACTGTGGTCATCTGCTCGGGTAAACAGGAAACGAACTTTAATCCGTCCCCATTCATCCACATAAATTTCGTCACCGCTTGGCCCCACCACTTTGGCACGTTGTGGATGAGTCGCAGGCCGATGTTGTAACGGGTTATACTCAGGAACCAGACCAATATTACGTCGTTGTAATATCAATTGATTGGCTTGGCGTTCATCCGAAACCGCATGCTGAAAAGGGCTGCTTTGCCAATTGCTTTGTTGAAGCAAAGCTGCGACTTGATCCGTTAAATCTTTAGGCAGGTTATTTTGGTTATAAAAAGTTTTAGAAAATATTAAAAACTCTTTATCTGAACCCCGATGCTGATCAATTTCAGGATGTTCATTCAGTTCAAACCAATAGCCCACTGGAGTATCGCGAACGGTTGATGTCGCAACAAACTGCTTGGCCTGTGAGTCATAATACTGACTTAAGTTCTGATTCAGTTTTTCAATTTGGGCATTACCCGCTTTGGTCGCGCCATCCTCACCTTTTAAATCCTGAATCCAAGCAGGTGAAAAATGCCATGCTTGTTCTAAAGCAAGCTGCTGATTATCGTGTTGATCACTCTGATAATGTTTACTCTGAACACTGCCTGCCCCTTCTTCTTGTTCTAAGGCATCCGCTTGCCAACGCTGTACATGTACCGCACTTGGTTGCAGGGAACGCTGTGCCACAAATGCAGTGATGCTATCTTGTATTTCAGTCGCACTACTACGATGAAAACGAATATTACGGCGCTCTAGGGCCTTATATTGATTATTGTCATCAATGAGTCTGAGTTTCTGCGGCTGAATCTGTTCATTTGAACTAGATACTTTCAGCTGTGCTTCATCAATTAAAGTACTAATGCCTTCCGAAGCCAAAAGCCTTTGAATAAAGTCAAAATCTCGTTCATTATGTTGCATGATGAACGGCCTGACATCGTAGTCCTTAGTGAGTCCGCTTTTATCCAGAGTCAGACTGGAAGCAAATAAGGGACTGCGTTGCTGCCATTCAGAAAAAATGGTCTGCACAACATCCACGACAGATTTCGCCATAAAAACACGGCTGTTACGACGATGCTTCCACAAGGCGGTCGGGTCTTGTACACCTAAACGATAAATGGTCAGCGAACCATCACTGGCCCCAATATCAGCATGGGTAATAATGCCTGAGATACGTGTCAGTTCCGCTTTATCGGTCACGATATCAATGGCCACTTGACTGCCAATAAAACTTTTTAAAGGAATAACCGCATTGGTTGAAAGACAGAGTAATTGTAGATCAATGCCATGATTGAGCTGATGCAGACCATCAATACGTTGTAAGAAAACTTGATTATTTAAAGATGTGTTGGAAAATTGGGCGTGAATCGCACGTTTTTGTGCTGTCAGGCCCAAGCTTTCTAAAGCTTGAAAGATATTATTCGCCATCTTTTTTTATAGATTATCTACTTAAATTTAGCGCATTTTACTCAAAATATCGTTTTAATGTCCATACAGAACCGTCTATTTATGACAATTTGCGTCACTTTTTTGTTTGTTTTATTTTAAAACTTCGAACCTTGCAATACGAATAGTCAGAATCAGAATTTGATTGATTCATTGTTTTAAATAATTAATCAGCTCTCTAAAACAAGTTAAACAGCTGATTAAGTCGAACTCAATGAAAATCAGTATCAACCGACAATATATACATCGCTCAATTATGTTGTCTTTGAGCTTTCAATAACTAAAAGTCAAAAGATGCCGAGAATAAGTATGTGCGAGGTGCGCCTAGCATTAAACTGGTAAATTGAGGCATCGACCAATAGGCCTGATTGGTCAGGTTTTCTACACTTCCACGAAATGTCACAGGAAACTGAGCAATCTGAGTTGAATACCGTGCCCCAATGCTATACACCTCTCGGCCAGGAACTGAAATCGTATTGATACGATTGATATATTGTTTAGAGGCAGCAGTTGCATTTGCGGTTAAAGTCAGACCTGGTACATAGTCAATATCCCCTTCTAAACCTAATTTTGCTTGTAGCTTAGGTACACCTGTTGCCATATTGCCAAGCTCATCTGGGTTTTGTGTTTTGGTCAGTTTAGGCTGGATATAAGTTACGCCCCCCATCACACGTAGTCCTTGTAAAGGTGCTCCCCAAAATCCCCATTCAATCCCACGATTTCTCTGCTCACCATCAATAGAGTAAATCGGCTTTTTACTGCTGTCCTGATTTGGAGTCGAATAACCACTCGGTGTTGTAATTTCATACACACTCAAGCTACTGCTAAAGCTTTCGACATCAAATTTAAGTCCGACTTCTTTTTGTTTGGTTTTATAGGGTGAAAAAATTTCACCATAATTGTCAAAATTTGAAGATGCAACGCCACCTGAACTTAGACCTTCAATATAGTTGGCATAAAAGGAAAGGTGAGGATTGGCTTTGATCAATATCGCTGCAGCGGGTGTCCATGCACTTTTATCATATAGACCATTTAGGTTCCGTATGCCATTTGCGTTCAAACTTTCCGTAACGATATTTTGATGACGTATACCTAAAGTCAGCTGGAGCTGGTCTTGGGCAAAAGATAGGGTATCGGCTAGACCATAACTGGTTAAACGTTCTTTGTTGCTAAAGATCGGAGCAATGGCAGCTCGATCTGGCTTTGCACCCCAATTGGGGTGATAGATATTGGTTAAGCGGTCGGTTTTAAAGCCTTGACGAATCCCGAACTCATCATCAAGCTCTCGATAGTGTGTTGCATTGAGGGATAGAGCATGCCCAATATTACCTATATTGAACTTCCCACGTAGCCCCACTTCTGCTGACTTGCGTTCGTATTCAAAACCTAAGTGCGCAATGTTAAACAGGATATCTCCGGCTTCATTCTGGATTTCGCCTTTTGCTGCACCCAAAGTACTGTATTCGGTCTTACTCATGCCTGCGGCGGCATATCCCATCCATTCAGGGTTGAAATCATATTCCCCTCGTAACATGACGCCCTTATCTTTGGTGTCAAAAAAAGTCCAGGTTGGATTTAATAAGGTTTTAGGATTGGGTGGCTTGGGAACCTTCACCCCAGTTTTCAGTGTGACCCCACGATTGATACCGTCATTCTGATCTTGACTGGTATATAGATCTGCTGAAATTCGCGCTTGCTCACCTCGCCAATCCAGTCCCAAAGACATTAATTGCGTCTTTTTATCTTGATCATCTATTGCACCTTCACCATCCCGATAAACACCATTGAATCGAACACCAAAGGCCTGATCTTGGCCAAAGCGTCTACCGATATCCAGATGCCCACCAAATTGAGCATTAGACATATAGCTTGTGGTCAATCGATTGATTGGTGTATCCGTTGCCCGCTTAGGCACAAGATTGACATTGCCCCCCAATGTCCCGCCAGGTGGCATACCATTTAACATCGCCGAAGGTCCTTTTAATACATCAATCCGTTCAAACATTTCAGGCGATGCACGGTAAAGCGGAGCAATACCATATAGACCTCCAAAAGCAGTATCTTTACCTGCGGGCGTACTGCTGGAGTTAAAACCTCGGATGGTATAGCTTTCCGCGATGACTCCAAAAGCACCCGTTGAATAGACAGAGGGATCAGTCGCAACAATCACATCAGTAATATCCCGTGCTTGCCGATCAGCAATATATTTCTCGGTATAGCTGATGACACTAAACGGGGTGTCCCGTAAGCTTTTATCACCTAAAAAACCAATCTGACCTTGCGATGCAATTTGCCCGCCTAAATCGTTCTGGTTTTCTTTATCGGCCTGAACCTGAATGGTTGCTAAGGTCGCGATGTTTTGATCTGTCTGTGCGGTTTTTTCTAAATCCTCAGCATGCAATGGAGTCAGTGGAAATAACCCCAAACCCAGCATGATTTGACTGACAACCAAATGTTTTAATTTAAATTGAGGATGATCATTTCTACATTGTTTAGATATACGGATACTTGAGTCAGGCATTGAATTTTTCATGGTTTTAAGCTCCTTTGGCTTTTTTTGAGCATGACTTTAGACCACACACTTTTTTTGATTAAAAAAGTATGTTCATCAAGAAGATTTCAATCGGTGGTTTAGGCTTTAGACTGAAGCAAGCCTCGCAATGGGATGCGTTAAATTATTGCCTCATGGTTGATATCCTTTGATCACATCATCGATCAAGATATGCATCGCGGTCGGACTCGCGGCCGTGGTGTACCAAGCATCGGCATCTACAAAAATGACTTTTCCAGTTTTCCATGCTTTGGTTTGACGTAATAAGGGGTTACTGACATTGTCTGCATTGATCGAGGCTCGGTGTTCCATCACCGCAGTTCGGTCTACAATAAATAGAATGTCGGGATCGGCCTGTTTAATAAACTCACTGGAAATCGGCTGTCCATGTAAACTGGTATCAGCCGCAGTACTGGCAGGTTTTACCCCCAAAGCATTAAAGACAAAGCCATAACGTGACTGCACCCCAAAATGACTAAACGCACCATTGTTATGTAAAACCACCAAGGCTTTTTCAGGTCGATCTGCAGTTATTGTGCGTACCTGCGCAACTTTAGCCTCTAACTCAGCGACTTTTTCAGCCGCCAATTTCTGTTTATTAAAAATCTGCCCCAACGTCTGTAAATGAGCTTTAATCATTTCAATATGATGTTGCTGGCTATTATTAAAATTAATGTCATAGTGCAGTGTCGGCGCAATTTCACTCAGTTCTATATACTTATCTGCTTGCAATGGCGTCATCAGTATAAGGTCGGGTTTAAGCGTATAAATCCGCTCCATATTGGGTTGTACAATTGACCCTAAGTCTTGCACATTGTGTTGATCCCGATACTTTTGCAGGAAGTGCGGGATAAAATCTTTAGACATGCCTGCGATCGGAACAGCAAGTTGATCGAGAAAATCGGCTTCGTTCATATCCAGCACCGCAACACGCTGCGGATAATACTCAATCAGCGTTGTACCTAATTGGTGTTTGACATTAAGCGGGGCTTCCCGTTTTTGTTCAGTCTGCGTCGATGCCGTCGGTGGTGGATGACATGCTGACAGTAAAATTGCAGCACTCACTGCACCTGCCAGCCCCCATAATTTGATATTTCTTTTCATATTTTCAAACTCCAGCTGAGTTGAAGTAATTGCACATATAGCCGCGTGTGCTGTTGCTAATTTCAAAATCAAGTTCATACAGATCGCTTAAGCGCTGTTCTGTCATCACTTGTTGAGTTGGACCGCTAAAACGAAGATTGCCGTGCTTTAATGCGACAATATGATCTGAATAATTGGCTGCGAAATTGATATCATGTATGACTAAAATAATCGTACGCCCCTGCTCGTCACACAAACGCCGCAAGGCTTGCATGATCTGAACCGCATGCTTCATATCTAAATTGTTTAAAGGTTCATCCAAGAGCAGTACATCGGTTTGCTGTGCGATGGTCATGGCTAAAAAAGCCATTTGTCGCTGCCCACCGCTCAATTCATCCAGATAAGATCTGCGTAGTGTTTCCAAGTTTAAAAATTGAAGCGCCTCATCAATCTGATCTTGATCTGTTGCTGTCAGCTTGCCGTGGCTATATGGAAATCGGCCATATGCCACTAATTCTTCAACCGTCATTCGTAGCTTAAAATCAGGTGATTGGCGCAGCGTGGCAACGTGCTTGGCGTATTCTGCAATCTTGATCTCAGTAATGTTTTTCTGCTTAAACAGGATCTCACCATGATTAGGTCTAGATAACCGAGCCATCATCATCAGTAAGGTTGATTTACCTGCACCATTCGGACCGATCAGCGAGGTGATTTGTTGTGCTGGAAATTCAAGACTGAAATTCCTTATGACAGGCTTTTTGCCATACGATTTATGCAGGTTGTGAATTTTAATCATGTCAAACCTCTGGCACGAACCATCAGTGTTAGGAAATAAATACCGCAGACCAGATTGACCAAAATACTGACCGTGGTTTTGTAATTAAAAACATGCTCAACCAAGATCTGAGCAACAAGAAAGATGCTAATTGCGATGACGCATCCCACCGCCAAGCTAAATTTATGCTTTAACGTGCCCACAAGCGCATAGGCTGTATTGGCAATAAATACACCCATAAATGCGGTAGGGCCAATTAAACTGGTCGAAATTGCAACCAACAACGCAATCAATGCCAGATAAAATTGCATGGCTCGATGATGATCAATCCCTAAAGAAATCGCTTGTTCACGCCCTAAAACCAAGACATCTAAAGTGGCTAACCTTTTGCGTAATAATAAAAAGATCACCAATACAATTAGGGTGGCATAAATCAGTGTTGTGGGTTGTACACGATTAAATGAGGCATAACTCAAAGCTTGAAAAACAGAAAATTCCCCAGGGCTGATTTTGAGCTGAACAAACTGTGTTGCAGTGCCCATCACCATGGTCAATACCAAACCAATCAGCAACAGTTGAAACACATCCATCTGCTCATGTGTCAGTAAACACCGATGTATCAGCCATGAATAAAGCAGCATGACCAAGATCGAGACAAAAAAATGCCCCTCTACTCCAAACCAAGACAATGTTTGCGTTCCCATCAGAAACAGCAGCATGACCTGCCACAGCAAGTAAACCGCTTCATAGCCCATAATGGAGGGCGTTAAAATACGGTTGCCGACTAGGGTCTGAAATATAATCGAGGAAAATGCTACGCAGATGCCACCCAATATGATCGTAGTCAGTCGCAACAGACGTTTAGGAATAACATGGTCAAAATCAAAGCCTGAACCCATAAACACAAATGCAATCGCCAACCCAATCGCCACGACAATAATCAAACCCAACTTTGTATTGTTGTTCATGTACGAAGCCCTCTCAAAATCAGCATGAGAAAGACCAGACCACCAACACCACCAGCGGTCAGCCCAATCGGGACTTCAAAGGGATAGAGCATGCTGCGTCCAATAATGTCGCAAAAGAGCAGTAAGCAAGCGCCACTCAGGGCCACGATCGGCAATGTTTTGGCGAGATTTTCTCCATATTTCAATGCCACCAGATTTGGAATCACCAAGCCAACAAAAGGAATGGCGCCAACCGTAATGACTGTGACTGAAATAGTAATTGCCACCAAAAACAAACCGATGATCACCGTGCTTGCATAGCCAAGACCAAGACTCGTTGCCATGTCCTCTCCCATACCAAGCACTGTCAAACGATGTGCAAAGACATAGGTCAATACGACCACCGGAAAAATAATGAAAATGATTTCATAATGGCCTTGTACTACACGGGAAAAATCACCGAGTAGCCAAGCTTGCATACTTTGTAGAATGTTATTTTGATAGGCATAGAATTCAGCCAATGCACTCAGAACACTGCCATAGATCAAGCCAATAACTGGAATCAATACGGTGTTTCGAAATCGAATACCACGGATGATTGCAATAAAAAGCACACTGGCCAACAAGCAAAACAACATTGCAAAAATCATTTTCATAATGACCGTTGCTGTCGGAATTAGTGTTAAGGAGATCAGAATGCCAAGCTTTGCTGCATCTAACCCTCCTGTTGTACCAGGTTCAACAAAGCGATTTCGCACAACATGCTGCAAAATTACACCGCAGATCGATAGACCAACCCCAGTCAAAATAATGGCAAGCAAGCGAGGGATTCGACTCGCCGTCAAGGTCAGCCAAGCATCACTGGACTGGCTAAACAATGCAGACCACTCTAGCTGCTGAGCACCAATCAACAGTGAAAGGATACACAGCAGACAAAAGCTGATTACCAAAATCAAGGGCATTGCTGTTGTCCCGCAACTTGAGGGGCTTGTCCAATCTGCCACCCTTTAATCATCTGGCTCTGCTGCAAATAACGTGAATAATGCCCATGCGTCAAACGTAATTGTTGAGGGGTTCCCTGCTCAACGACCTGCCCCTGATCCAACACAATAATCTGATCTGCAGCAACGACCGTGGCCAACTGATGTGCAATCACCAAAATGGTTTTTTGACCGCGTAGCTGATTCAACAATTCACAGATGATGGCCTGATTTTCGGCATCTAAAGCCGCTGTTGCTTCGTCGACCAAAAGAATCGGCGCATCTTTAATCAAAGCACGGGCGATTGCGATCCGTTGTCTTTCACCGCCAGATAAGCGCACACCTGCTTCACCAACCAGCGTGTTGAGCCCCTCAGGCAAACGGGCCAGCATTTCTGCGATTCCCGCCTGCTGAACCACCTGCATCACTTGATCATCTGTTGCATTCGGGTTACCCATCCGAATGTTCTCTCCGATACTGCCTGCAAACAGATAATTTTCTTGGAAGATCTGACTGATCTGCCCCATCAGTTGCGTATAAGGCAATTGCTTTACATCGACACCGCCGATCAGAACCTGCCCTCGGTTTGCATCAAAGAAACGGGCAACCAGTTTAGTTAAGCTGGTTTTACCTGAACCTGATGCCCCGATCAGTGCGGTCATACCGCCAGAGGCAACTTGTAGATCTACGCCTTGTAATACATAAGGCTGATCATCTTGATAGCGGAAATAGACATCCTTAAATTCAATCGAGTGATCACACAAGGATTGAACAGCATGGGATTCGTGCAAGGGTTGTTCATTTAAAATAGCTTGTATTGCCTCAAGTTGGCTCTTGGCATGACGTAAAATCTCGCTGTAACCAGCAAGCTCAAGCAAGGCATCAACAAATCGGCAAATCAATAATAAAGAAATACCCAGACTGGCAAATGCAGCCACGGTGGTGGTATCAACGGCTTGAAACGGCAACCAGAATACTACCGTCATCAACATCAAGATGAAAACAGCTTGAATCACCCAGATATTTAAAACGGCTGCACAAGATGACAATATGATGAGTTTGAGACCTGAGCGACGTTGCTGCTTGATTGCATCGTCTAAAAATCGCTGGCTATCGCCTTCTCCATTAAAGGCACGAAAAACCGATTGAGCCTGTGCAAACTCCACCATCCGTTGACTTGTTTCAGCAAATCTTTGTTGATAAACCTGATCGCTATGATGCGCAATTTTTGAACTTAACCAGAACACCACGACCATAACAGGAATTGCAATGAGTGCGATCAATCCAAGCAGGCTATGGGTCACCAATAAAGCAATGACAATAATCAGTGGCGTAACTATGCCTGTAATTAAGGGGGTAAAAACGTGTGCAGGCAGTTGCGCCACAGATATCATGCCCTGCGTCACCAGATGATTAAAACTTGCCGTATTTTGCGGATTAAACCAGCCCACCGCTAAGCCAGCGACATGGTTGCCAAGACCCAAACGCGCACGCTCTAAAACGGCAATCCCCACCTGTATGCCCATCTGCTCTACAATCCGTCGGAGCAACCAACAGAGAATAACAATGATCACCAATACACTCAGCCACAGCATGATTTGATCAAACTGTCCGAGCAATAATTGTGACAAGATAGAGGCCAATAGCAGAATGCTCACGCCACAAATCACGCCATAGAATACAGTGATGCCGATGTAACGATAAAAAATAGCTATGTCATCGCCCAGTAATCGAGAAAAAGTTTTTAGCATGTCTCCACTCCCTGTAAGCGTGAGGCATGTTTTTCTGTATGCGTCCATAATTGGGCATACAAGGCTCGGTTGTTTAACAGTGTGGTATGTGTCCCTTGTTCAATCACCTTGCCTTGATCAAGCACAATGATCTGATCTGCATGCATAATCGTATTCAAACGATGTGCAATCACTAAAACCGTTCGCCCTTGTGCCAGAACTGCAAGTGCCTCTTGAATGGCAATTTCATTTTCGACATCTGCTGCTGCTGTTGCTTCATCTAAAACCAGTACTGGTGAATTCAACAAAATTGCACGGGCAATCGCGATTCTTTGCCGTTCACCACCCGATAGCTGAATATCGTCACCCACAATCGCAGCATATTGTTTGGCTTCGGCCATAATACGTTGATGTATATTTGCAGCTTTTGCAGCCTGCTCAATTTCTGCCTGAGTCGCAGCCGAACGCCCGAGTGCAATATTCTCCGCAATACTGGCATGAATCAGTCGTGTGTCCTGCAACACAAAGCCAATATGCTGATACAGCACAGATAGCGCAATTTCCCGAAGATCAACACCACCCAATGTGATATGCCCTTCAGTTGGATCAAAAAATCGTAATAACAATTGGGCAATGGTTGACTTTCCAGCCCCAGAAGGTCCAACAATTGCAGTAACAGTGTTAGGCTCAAGCGAAAAATTCAGCTGAGAAACCACAAAATGCTTTGCATCATAGGCATAACTCACCTGATTAAAACAAATCTGGCTGTCCTGAATTGGCGAGGATTGCTGCGGTGAAACAACATCTAATATGGGTGTTTTTAATAGTGCTAATACCCTCTGTGCCGCCCCCTGACTGGCATGCACATCGTGCAACAAGGTATGCAGCAGTAGCACAGGCGCAGAAATCGCTGGCGCAACCAGCACAAAAGGCAGTACATCAAGCGGATGTAACCAACCTAAATAAGTCAATAAAGCAGCACAGATCAACACGACACCCAAAATAGTAATCGGTGAAATGAGCGCGTGCGCATGTGCCATAGACTTTATTAGTGGACGAGTAAAGGATTTAAAGGCCTGAGCAAATGAATACACAGCTTGTTGATAAGAAGCAGAGGCCTGTCCCGTCTGACCAAAAGTTTTTACAATTGGAATTGCATGAATAAACTCAATCGCAGCACTATTAATACGACCGAGCTGTGTAGCAAACTCCTGAATATTGCTTTCACTGGCATGTAAAGCTTTGCCTAAGAAAAAGAAAAAGCCCACAAATGGCAATAAGGCTAAAATTGCCATACGCCAATCCATCATGAATAGAAAAATGGTAGCGATTGAAATCGTCCCGATGGCTCGACCAAATGCTGGAAAAAAATGTGCCGTTAAACTATGCAGTAAACCAATATCATCCTGCATCAGCTGTTTCACTTCGCCAGAGTTTCGACTGGTAAACCAACCCAACGGAACTTGAGTCAAACGTTGGGTAATTTTCTGGGTCAATAAACCAGTAATTTTATGGTCAGCCAAATGAGCAATGAACTCACTGAACGTGATCAAAAGCATACCAATCAGCAAACAGCATATTCCCAGCACAATCCATGTGACGGTATCGGCAGTGATTTGTCCGGTCTCTAGAATGCTGATATTGACTGAAAGTGCTTTGACCAGATAAACAACACCGATCACAGGAACCAAACTTAACATCGCCCCCAGTGCCGCAGTCAATGAGGCTAAAACTAAATACCCACGTATTGGCTTCAATATGAAATTTAAAGGATTGGAATCTTGGGGCCGAACTTGTTCTACACGACTTGCACACATAGCAGCATCAATCCTGTGTTTGCTCATTTTTTCATTCAAGTTTTGCCACTCATCCTTCATACCAACAAGCGGCAATCCCCCTCAAATACAAATGAGAATTAATATCAATAGATTTAGTTGCATTGTAGTAAACTAATTAAATAAAGTAAACGATTTGACCCTCTAACATTGTCATGGCAACATGAAAAAATTGAATTTTATGGAATACAGATGACCTCTCTCAACAAATCTCCCGCACGCGGACGCCCAAGGACAATTACACATGAGCGCATCATGAATGCAGGTATTGAGATCGGTTTACTCAACATCACCTTTGTCGGCGTTGCTGCGGCTTTGGGAATCAGCCATATGGCTTTGTACAAACACATTTCCAGCCTTGAAGAACTCAAGTACATGATTGCTGAAGAGATTTTCACCCGATGGCAAATACCGTTACCATCTGCAACCCGTGCTATGCCACTCAAAGATTATCTGCTTGAATTCATGCACTCTATTCGTGAACTGGTAAAGTCAAACCCGGGACTGACGCCTTACTTAATTCGTAGAATGGCTTCCACCCCATCGATGGTGGCTAAAATTGGTACGCATCACCAAGTCGTTGCTCAAGCCTACTCGTTGTCGCTTGATCAAGCCCGTTGGCTCAATTCCACCATCGCCTTTCACTGTATTGCTGTGGCGGATACGATCTATACGGTGGCAGGGAAAGCACCCACTCAAGCACCAGACCGTGCCAGTGAAGAGGCTGAAATGGAGGTCGAATTTATGGACAGTATGCAGGCTTTAATTATTGGGACATTAGCGTTGCTTGAAACAAAAAAATAATAGCGCTTGTTTTAATTTAACGATGAATTCCCGATCAAGTTAATGTCACCTGTACAAAGACGAGAATTCTACTCAATTCATTTTTATTATTTTTAATCAAAGCATATCCTGAGCGATATGCCCTGATTTTTATTTCAACAAATTCCTATTATTTTATGGCTTAGAATCTTGCACGTAGCGATAACGTCAGATTACGTGGCTCACCCCAATAGACAATTTTGGTGATGCTATTAAAGTCTCCTAGAGCTAAGCTTAAATGCTATTTATAATTATTATTTTTCAATAAATTAAAGTTCTATGATTGAATCATCCTCGCGCTCTAAAATACGCGGACCTGAGCCCTGCTCTGCCAGAATATCTTCTGGATTACGCAAACGGCATTGTTCCAAAGATAAACACCCACAGCCAATACACCAGTCCATTTCATCCCTTAAACGAGTCAGCTTCTGGATTCGCTCATCCAAGTCCTTACGCCAACAGGTGGATAATTCTGCCCACTGCTCAGCCGTTAACTTGCTGCCTATCGGGTAAACACTCAACGCCTTTTTAATCTCCTCCAATGAAATCCCAACTTTTTGCGCGACTTTAATAATTCCGATATAGCGCAGCACAGACAAAGGATAACGACGTTGATTGCCATTGGTGCGAATACTTTTAATCAGTCCTTTAGACTCATAAAAATGTAGGGTGGAAACGGCGACGCCACTTCGTTTAGCCACCTCTCCAACGGTTAGCATTCGATTGATATCAATTTTTCGTTCGAGTGTCATGACTCAATATCTCAAGATTACTTTAGGTTTTATAGTTCACAGCAACGTGATTTGTCAATTTGATCCCGAACATTATGCTAAAACAGTAAGAATAAACATTAAAAAACAAATGCATAAATCCACATCAATTACGCGTTATCTCATTTTCAACATCCCCTTTTCCACTTTTTAATTTTACAGCACAACCCATTGACCTCAATATAACTTGAGGTTTTAGACTGCTGAACACTGCATCCCCCAAATGCAATTAAGCAATTCATTTTTAATGTTTTTCAGCAGTCTGTCTGAATCTACTCAGGAAATACGCCTATGCCGTACTTCATTAAATCAAGTTTAGAAAGCCAATGGTTATGGATCATTAGCCGATGCTTTTTGGCACTGTTATTTTTTAGCTCAGGTCTCAGCAAAGTGCTGGATGTCGATGCAGGCTTTCAAGAAATGCAAGCGGCAGGTTTAGAACCCGCTTGGCTGTTTAATTATGCCTCGGCACTGATTTTACTGGTGGGCAGTTACAGTGTTTTATTTGATCGCTACCTCTGGTTAGGTGCTGCACTGCTGTCTGTTTTTCTAGTGATTACGATTGTACTGGTACATCGCTTTTGGAATATGTCAGGGGTACAAGCACAAATCTCGCTGTATTTTGCACTTGAACATATTTCAGTGATTGGAGGTTTAATCGGCATTGCGATTGCCAGCCATTTTCGTCAACAGCTTCAAGATGTTGGAGTGATCGCATGAGAACCAAACTGCGTATTGTGCTGATCATCAGCATGTTAATCATCATTGCTGTAGCTGCTTATTTTTATTTTAAATCCCGCACAGCCGAGCATGTTTCCAGCTATCGTTATCCACCGGTCAAGGTCGCGCTGACCACCGTCAAGCAACAAGTCACGCCCCGTATTCTGTCCAGTATTGGCGAGTTAGAAGCAGTACGGCAAGTGCAAGTGTCTGCGGAAACCACAGGCGTGATTGAACAGATTTATTTTCAATCAGGACAATACGTCAAAAAGGGGCAATTACTGGTTCAACTAAAAACCAATGTCGAGCAAGGCAATTTAGGGCGGCTACAAGCCAAACTCAAACAGGCCGAAATGGCCTATCACCGCACCAAGCAACTGATTGGTAGCAATGCGATTTCACGCGCTGAAATGGATACGGCATTAGCGGATCGAGATATGACCCGTGCTGAAATCCAGCAGCTACAAGCCCTGATTGAACAGAAATCCATCCGTGCGCCCTTCTCTGGTGTAATCGGGATTCGCCAAGTGCATCAAGGGCAATATCTGGAAGCAGGCAGCAGTATTGCCAATCTGGTCGATACACAGCAACTGCTTGCCAATTTCACATTGGATGAACAACTGGCTGCACGCTTAAAAACCGGCCAAGCCGTTCAACTGAAAATAGATGCCTTTCCTGAACAAAGTTTTTCTGCGGTGGTGAGTGCGATTGATCCGATGGTGAGTAAATCCAGAACCATGATGGGACAGGCACTGCTCAATAATCAGCATCAACAGTTAAAACCAGGCATGTACGCAAAAATAGAAATACAGGAAGCCAATCTGCCGAGTCTGGTGATCCCTGAAACAGCGATTACCTATACCGCCTATGGCAATACAGTGTTTCTGGTCAAAAAAGACCACAACACTTTGACAGTTCAACGTGTTGCGGTCGAACTCGGCGAACGTCATCAAGGTTGGGTCGAAGTGCAATCGGGTGTCAAAGCTGGTGACCAAGTGGTGGTTTCAGGACAAGTCCGACTTAGTGATGGTATGCAAGTTGAACCCACAGAAAATACCTTGCAGCAGTCGCCCTCCTCCCCAAGCACAGCCAAAGTGTAAGGGGACGTACAGATGAAATTTACCGATCTTTTTGTAAAACGCCCTGTATTGGCTCTGGTGGTCAGTACCCTGATTTTATTGGCGGGTCTATTCTCCCTGAATAAACTGCCGATTCGCCAATATCCCTTATTAGAAAGTTCAACCATCAGCATCAGCACTGAATATCCGGGTGCATCAGCTGAACTGATGCAAGGTTTTGTCACGCAACCGATTGCACAAGCGGTCTCTTCGGTTGAAGGTATTGATTACCTCAGTTCGTCCTCAGTACAAGGCCGCAGTGTCATCACCCTGCGCATGCAACTCAATCGAGACTCCACTCAAGCCCTGACCGAAGTCATGGCCAAGGTCAACCAAGTTCGCTATAAATTGCCAGAACAGGCATTTGACCCTGTGATTGAACGCTCCTCAGGCGAATCGACCGACGTGGCTTATATCGGCTTTTCCAGTGAACAACTGTCTATGCCCGAGTTGACCGACTACCTATCACGGGTGGTTGAACCGATGCTATCCACCATTGAAGGCGTGGCAAAAGTTCAAACCTATGGTAGCCAACGCCTCGCGATGCGGATCTGGTTGGATGCAGACCGTTTGGCCAGTCGTGGCGTGACCGCTGCCGATGTCGCCAGTGCGATTCGTCAAAACAACTACCAAGCCGCCCCCGGTCAAATCAAAGGTGAATTGGTGGTTTCCAATGTCAACGTGTCAACCGAGCTAACCAGTATTCAAGACTTTAAAAATCTGGTGATCCGTAATGATGGGCAGAACCTGATTCGTTTGCAGGATGTCGCCACGGTTGAACTCGGTGCAGCATCTACCGAAACCAGTGCCTCGATGGACGGGCAACCCGCAATTTTTATTGGTTTACAGGCCACTCCAACAGGTAATCCACTGGTGATTGTTCAAGGCATCAAGGATAAATTGCCTGAGATACAGAAAACCTTACCGCCGAGTGTCAAAGCCAATCTGGCTTATGAAACCGCACGTTTTATTGATGCTTCGATTGATGAAGTGCTGCATACCTTTATCGAAGCCCTGATTATTGTCATTGCTGTGATCTATCTGTGCTTAGGTTCACTTCGTAGTGTCTTGATTCCTGTGGTGACAATTCCACTCTCAATGCTGGGCGCTTTAGGCCTGATGCTGATTTTTGGCTTTAGTATCAACTTACTGACCTTATTAGCGATGGTACTGGCAATTGGACTGGTGGTGGATGATGCCATTGTGGTGGTGGAAAATGTACACCGCCATATTGAAGAAGGCTTGTCACCTATTGCCGCCGCACTGGTAGGTGCACGTGAAGTCGCAGGCCCCGTGATTGCCATGACCATTACCCTTGCTGCCGTCTATGCGCCGATTGGTCTGATGGGTGGATTAACGGGCTCATTATTTAAGGAGTTTGCCTTAACACTCGCAGGTGCTGTTCTGGTTTCTGGACTTATTGCCCTGACGCTCTCCCCTGTAATGAGTTCCTATCTGCTGCAATCCAAGCAGGACGAAGGCCGCATGGCCAAAGCCGCAGAATGGTTTTTTGAACGCTTGACCCACATTTACCATCAGGTATTGCAATTTTCATTGCAGCATCGCTGGATTACCGTGGGCTTTGCCGTTGCTGTTTTTGCCAGCCTGCCTCTACTCTATCAACTCCCACAAAAGGAATTAGCACCACTAGAAGATCAAGCCAGTGTCCTCACTGCAATTAAAGCACCACAGCATGCCAACCTGAACTACGCCGAACATTTCAATGCCGAATTGGATAAAGTATTTTGGACGCTACCTGAAACCAGTACCACATGGATTATTAATGGAACCGATGGCCCAGCAGCCAGTTTTGGGGGTACCACCTTATCCACTTGGGCTGAACGTAGCCGTTCTGCAGATGAAATTCAACAGGAATTACAAAGCAAAGTGGGCGCTGTAGAAGGAAGCAGTATTTTTGTCTTCCAAAATCCAGCCTTGCCTGGTTCAACAGGTGGACTGCCAATTCAGATGGTGCTGCGTAGCGCCCAAGACTATGCCACCATTTATCAAACCATGGAAAATATCAAACAAAAAGCCCGTGAAATTGGTCTGTTTGTGGTGGTAGACAGTGATCTTGATTTCAATAATCCGATGCTGAAAATTGAAGTCGATCGTGCCAAGGCCAATAGCTTGGGCATTCGAATGCAGGATATTGGCGAGGCGCTCGCCACGCTCGTGGGTGAAAACTATGTCAACCGTTTCAGTATGTTGGGCCGTGCTTATGATGTCATTCCGCAAAGTATCAAAAACCAGCGTCTGACTGCGCAAGCATTGACCCAGCAATTTGTACGCACCGATCAAGGAACACTGATTCCCCTGTCTACTGTTGTGCATTTAAACGAAACCGTTGAACCGAATAAGCTGACCCAGTTTAACCAACAAAATGCAGCAACCTTCCAAGCCATTCCTGCACCTGGGGTTTCACTCGGTCAAGCCTTGGCCTTCCTTGAACAAGTCACAGCCGAGTTGCCCACAGGGTTTAGTCATGACTGGCAAGCCGATGCCCGTCAATATATGCAGGAAGGCAATACCTTGTTATTTGCCTTTTTGGCTGCCTTGGTGGTGATTTATCTGGTCTTGGCCGCGCAATATGAAAGTCTGGTCGACCCGTTCATTATCTTAATTACCGTGCCCCTGTCGATTTGCGGTGCTTTGATTCCTTTGGCTTTAGGTTATGCCACTGTCAATATCTACACCCAAATTGGACTGGTCACCCTGATTGGTCTGATTAGTAAACATGGCATTCTCATGGTTGAATTTGCCAATGAATTGCAACTGCATGAAGGGTTGGATAAACGTGCCGCCATTCTCAAAGCAGCACAAATTCGCTTACGCCCGATTCTGATGACCACGGCAGCAATGGTATTTGGTCTTATTCCACTGCTGTTTGCCACTGGAGCAGGTGCACATAGCCGTTTTGGTCTTGGTGTCGTGATCGTGTGCGGCATGTTGATTGGTACCTTCTTTACCCTGTTTGTATTGCCCACCATTTATAGCCTACTGGCGCGTCAACATAACCAAAGTTCGGCTCGTGTACAGGAACTACAGAAAATTGATGCGATGGAGTACGAAGCATGAATAACGATCTAGTCTTCGCCAAAAGCTCCCAGCATCATTCATACAAGCAGGTCATAAGCACTGGACTCATCATGGCAGCTTTGGCTCTGTCACTCAGTGGCTGCCAAAACCTTCAACCACAACCTCCCATCGCCAATGCTGATATTCCGAACAGTTATGATCATTCGATTCAAGGCAACTCCATTGCTAGTCAAGGCTATCAACAGTTTCTTGCCGATCCACGTTTAGTGCAAGTGATTGAACTAGCCCTCAGTCATAATCGTGATTTACGCAGCGCAAGTCTGAATATTCAGCGCGCACAGCAATATTATCAGATCAGCAAAAATGATCAGTTCCCGATGATTGCTGGTCGTGCAGAGCTGCTTCGCCAAGTCTCTCCGACACTTGACCCCAACAATCCCAGTTCAAGCGTTCAAGTCGGCCTTGGTTTGACGGCGTATGAACTGGACTTTTGGGGACGGGTTCGCAATCTGAAAGAGGCAGCACTGGATCGTTATCTGGCGACCCAAAGTGCGCGTGATGCCATGCAAATCAGTTTGATCAGTCAAGTCAGCCAAGCTTGGTTAGATTATGCCTTTAGCAATGCGCAGCTCAAACTTGCTCAACAAACACTGGCGGCACAATTGAATGCTTATCAGCTCAATCAAAAGCGTTTCAATGCTGGCACTGACAGTGAAATTCCCTTGCGTCAGGCACAGATCTCAGTCGAAACTGCACGTCATGATGCGGCCAACTCGCAAACTCAGCTGGCACAGGCGCAGAATTTACTTAACCTGTTGGTCGGTCAGCCGCTTCCAGTGCATCTCTTGCCACAACAACCTGTTCAAAACATCAGCAGCACCACAGTGTTAAGCACTGGTTTAAGCAGTGATTTACTGAATAATCGTCCAGACCTCAAACTGACTGAGTATCAATTGCACGAAGCGGGTGCCAATATTGCGGTTGCTAAAGCGGCACTATTTCCCAGCATTCGTTTAACGGGTTCAGCAGGCTATGCATCGACTCAACTCAGTGATCTATTTAAATCAGGTCATGCGGTCTGGTCGATTGGTCCTAGTCTAGATCTGCCAATCTTTGACTGGGGCACCCGTCAGGCCAATCTCAAAATTTCAAAAATCGAGCAGCAAATTGCGCTGTCGAATTATGAAAAATCCATTCAATCAGCCTTTAGAGAAGTCAATGACAGCCTTGCTACGCGTGCCTATATGGATGAACGGATTTCAGCACAACGGCGTTTGGTCAATGCGACACAAACCACCTATCGGCTCTCAAACACCCGTTTTCGTGCAGGGATTGATAGCTATTTAAGTGTCTTGGATGCACAACGCGCTCATTATGCTGCTGAGCAAAGTTTACTAATGCTAGAACAGGCACGACTGAATAATCAGATTGAACTCTATAAAGTCTTGGGTGGAGGTCTCGCACAACAATAATGATAGGATGTTTCAAGGATAGCTTAGGCTATTCTTGAAACACTATATATGTTCTCAAATAAGCAACATGTTTAAGCGTTGGCCTGAATAAAAATGTGCAGTAAAGTGATGCGTTTTAAATCTGTTCGAGTGACATACTTGTTTTTATTTTTAAAATTATGCTGGCTTTAATCTCAATCAAAAATATAGGCTTTAAAATTAAAATGAACCGTTGTTAAAAATTTAAGTTAAAAGCGAAACCATTATTTCTCCTTGCTTAAAACCTTCTGCATAAAGCTCCCAATTTCATCTAGGGCCTGTTCAGACTTGTGAATAAAGCGATTAAACATCTGAAAGTTATGCCACATATTTTCATAAACATGCAGATGAACCTGCACACCCGATTGCTGGGCACGTTCAGCTAAATGGGTCGCATCATCGACCAAAATTTCCTCGCTGCCTGCTTGAACCAACATCGGTGGAAGACCGCTTAAATCAGCAAAAATAGGTGAAATGCGTGGATCCTTGGATTGTAGTTGCCCACGATATCCATCCCCACCACGTTTTAAGGCATAGGCGCGAATCATTGGATCTCGTTTGGCATTGTTATAAACAGAAGCCGAACTTAAGCTGATATCGACATAAGGCGAGATCATCACCATTCCAGCAGGTAAAGCATCTCCTGCCGATCTCAGTTCAACGGCTAAAGCTAAGGCCAAAGCACAACCACCGGAATCTCCCCCCAAAATAATCTGTTCAGGCTTCCAACCATCATTCAATAAATGTTGATAGACCGACTTCACATCATTCAATGCCGCTGGGTAAGGATGTTCAGGCGCACGTCGATAATCCAGCATATATACGATGAGCTTGCCCCGTGCAGCGAACTCGGTCGATAAAGCGCGATGCGTCCGAGACGAACCTGCAAAGAATGCCCCACCATGACAGTGTAAGAGTACCCCTTGCGCTTCATTTTCAGGTGTTGCCACTTCGGCGAAAACAATACGTTGATCCCGTGCATCTCTCAATTTAATCTGTTTGACCCAAACATCGGCTCTAGGTTTAAAAATAGTTGAGCCGACTTCCATTGCAGTACGCAACACTGGAAATGGTAAAGCCAGACCACTAGCCAGTTTAAAACTCAGTCGCAAACCTATTTTCAGACCTGTTTCAATTATCTTTTGCTGCATCATGTGCTCCTATTCATGACATCACCGAGTCATCCTTTAACTGGCTTTTTTATCAGTTTCAGACTCAGTAAAACCAAGGACATAGTCGTTAAGATCACAATGCGCTAAGCGAGATCGCATTTCAAAAGTCGTCCACGGCCATAAGGTACTATTACGTCCATTGCGATCGATAAAATAGCTGCTGCATCCGCCCGTATTCCAGACTGTATTTTTTAATGCGGCTTGGATTTCATCATTGTACTGTTCCAATACCTCAGCACGAATTTCAATAGTTTCAATCTGTTGTGCCTGTACTTTTTTCAGCATGTCCAAGATATACGCCAATTGCGCCTCAATGATGATCAGTGCGGATGAGCTGACCGCAATATTAGGACCAAACATCACAAAGGCATTCGGACAACCTTCAACCACGGTACCGAGATAACCTTTAGCACTGCCCTGCCAGACTTCATCCATGCTTTTGCCATGTTTATTACGGATCTGTTTGGCAATCGGTGGATTACTCACTTCAAAACCTGTACCAAAAATAATCGCATCGACCTCATGTTCTGATCCATCACTGGCGATTAGCGTATTACCACGTACTTCTTCGACTCCACAGCGCAACACCTCGACATTCGGTTTTGCTAATGCGGGATACCATTGATTCGATTGTAAGACGCGTTTACAGCCAATGGTAAAATCAGGCAGAAGTTTTGCTCTTAATGCTGGGTCTTTCACCCCTAAACGAATATTCAATTGGGCTAAGCGTTCAATCTGGCTGACCAATTTTGGATGATGCATACTAGAATTTAACGATTCAAATACACCATAGACACCATAACGGGTTAAACGTTGTGTAATGGGAAGTACTTTAAACAGTGCCTGTGCAAGCTTGGGTAGACTCTGATCCATTTTTGGCAATACCCATTGTGGGGTACGCTGTAGCAAAGTAAGTTTTGCGACTTGGGCTTGAATCTCAGGTACAAATTGAATTGCCGAAGCGCCTGCCCCAACAACAGCAACCTTTTTACCGTTTAAGTCAAAAGCATGGTTCCATTCTGCCGAGTGGAACTGGGCCCCTTTAAAGGTCTCCAAACCTTTAATTTTCGGCAATACAGGTTGATGCATTGGTCCACCTGCCATAATCGCAAAACGGGCATGGATGAGACCTTGATTGGTTTTCATCACCCAATGCTTGGCCTGATCATCCCAAGCACTTTCCAGCATTTCATAGCCAAAGCGGACATACTTTTTCACATCGAATTGCTGTGCAACATGTTGTATATAGGTCTTAATTTCTTGCTGCTGTGCAAACACCCGACTCCATTGTGGATTTGGTGCAAAAGAATAGGAATACAACGCTGATGGGACATCGCAAGCACAACCTGGGTAGGTGTTGGCACGCCAGACACCACCAATTTCATCAGCTTTTTCCAAGATTACGATATCTGTAAAACCCGCTTGCTGTAATTTAATCGCGGCGCCAATCCCTGCAAAGCCAGCCCCAATAATCACCACATGAAATTTTTCGATCTTCGCCATGAGTTGTAATCCTTATTTTGTCTGTGCCAGTTGGCTTAAACGTTGGCTATATGCTTTACGATCATTCTGATCGAGACCTTTTAAAATTCGATCATCCCCGATGAATTTACGAAACCCTGTATTCAACCAGTGCGGTACCAATCCATACGCTTTCGGGGTATGGGTTAAATAATTCGGCACCGCAATTTCAGCCAGATTATGCGCTACTGCTTGGATAATCGCATTCGCTACATCTTGCGGTTCTACGGTCGGAATCGGCAAACTGTCTCCTGTTCCAGAGGACAATTCAGTTAAGACCTTAGAAGGTAAAACAGCGGATACACCAATCGGCGTATCTCTGAGCTCCTGTTGCATAGAAGCGGTCAGCCCTACCACTGCAAATTTAGTTGCACAATAAATACTAGCACCCGGAATCGGATATTTACCTGCCAGAGAAGCGACATTGACGATATGACCTGTTTGTCGCGCCAGCATTTTGGGCAGTACTGCTTTCATGCCATGAATCACCCCACGTAAATTAATATCAATTTGCGCATCGGTGATGGCTTGGCTTTCCTCGACCATCGCCCCCATTGGCATAATGCCTGCGTTGTTGACCAAGATATCTACTGGCCCAAGTGCTTTTTCAATCTGCACAATCAAGTCATGAAATGAGTTCTGTGACCGCACATCCAAATAGCCACCAAAACCTTGCACTTTAGTGGCGGCTTGCTGAGCCAACTCCAGATCAATATCGCCAATTGCCACTTTGGCGCCGAGTTTTCTAAAGGCAACGGCGGTGGCTAAACCAATCCCTCTCCCTCCACCTGTAATCAGCACTACTTTGTTTAAAAAACTGTATTTTTTTCCCATGTGCAGTTCCTTTTATTAGTCAAAAAATCACCAATTCGGAACATAATGTCATTTACGGAATGATGTGTCAATTTTCTTAAATTTTGTTTTATCGTATTTCCGATAAAGTTCTGATAAAATTTTTAGCATGAATGATCAAACAACTCTCTCGCGTGCTGAACGCCAACGTATTCAATTACAAGCAGAAATTATTGAAGCTGCTTTTTTGGAATTTTCTGAACGCGGTTATCATCAAACTGCGATCTCTGACATTGCCAAAAGACTGGGGATTGGTCATGGCACTTTCTATCGTCATTTTGAGAATAAGCGAGACATTCTGGATAAAGTCATTGTCGATACCATGTTTAAAATTACCGCCTTACTGGCCGATGAAAATGCGCCAGATGCAGTATCGACCTTAGACGCCTATCGAACGCAATGTGAAAGGATTTCCAGTAAATTTCAGGAATTTGCCAAAGATAATCCACGCGCTGTGCGCTTAATTCTGCTCGAAGCCACTTCAATTGATAAAGAAATGACAGCACAGGTGCATAACCTGTTACACCTCGGTGGCTTACTTACCGCAGACTATTTAAAAAATGGCGTTAAGTGCGGTTATTTAAAAGCGGATCTGGATACCGAAATGACTGGGCATGCCATCGTCGGCATGATTATCGCGGGTGCATTTAAGTTCTTATCCGCGCCTGCTGATTCTGATGTGCTCAAAAAATATAGCGATGCTGCAATTCAAATGATGATGGCAGGCATCGCCTAAAGTGAAAGAAGCGTTCCTATCTAAGTTGGCTTAAACTCAGGCATATTGTTTAAATAAGCCAAGGCTTGTGCTGTTGAGCCTTCATTTAAGGGACTATGCTTGGGATGGAAGTAGCGTAAACAGGCACGTGCAATATAGCTTGCTCGCGGCACGCGATCCTGTCTCGCTGCACGAAAATAATCGTTATAGCGGAAACGATGTGGCAATTGAGGGTCTTTAGCCACCAAAGTTTCAACGGCGATATAGGCCAATACAATAAATAGAGGGAAAGTAAAAACAGCTGCGCCTGTTCGTAATACAAGATTATTGCTCAAATGCCGAAACATCGCATCCGCCACTTCACGATGCTCTACTTCTTCTGCACCATGCCATAGCAATAAACGCAGCATTTGTTGATCAACAGGTGCTTGCTGTAGTCCCTCAGCATTGAGTACCCAATGTCCCAGCACCCCCGTTAAGTGCTCTGCCGCTGCGACCATGGCAAGGCGTGTGTTTAGCCACATGGATTTCAATCGAGCGTGTTTTAATGCATAACCCAAGGGTTTAGAGCCAAGTAGGTCATTAAAGATCCAGCTCATCATTTCGCTATACTGGCTTAAATCAATCCCTAATGCTTCAATATGCCGCGTGCCCAAAGTATGTCCATAACTATGCGCCCCTTCCTGTTTAATAAAAGCCATCACAGCTGCTTTTAATTGTTGATCTTGAACGAAAGGCAGTGCATCTCTAAAAGTCTGACAAAACCAGCGTTCTGGTGCAGGTGTAATCGGATTAATCACATTGAGCATCTGCGATGCCATTGGATCATCATAGATCCAGTGGCTCGGTGTTGCTGCAAAATCAAATACTGGACGTCGAGGAATAATTGAATGGGTTTCTTTCATTAATCCACGCATAAGACAACTCCTTATCTAAATAACCGTGACGACTATTCCTGCGTCAAAATGTTAAAACCCATCCGTGGTCCAAATGCCAGCAAAGTACGGACGAGACCCTTAATCGCCTTTGGTTTCTGGCCACTGCTGATACGGCGGAATTGAGCGGCATGCCATGCCAGTTGTAGATAGGCATCGACGGGCTTATAGCCAATCGCTGGAATTTTTGCATCAGCAACAACGGATTTACCAGCCAAGAGCTGTTTGGCTAGATCAGGTTGCATTGCAAATGGTCGAGCAAGTCCCACCAAATCTACAGTGCCATCAGCCACAATACGATTCATCAGCTCGACATTGCGTAGCCCACCCGTGAGCATCAAGGGTAATCTGCTGTGTTGGCGCAAAGCGCTGGCATAATCCAGAAAATAGGCATCACGCTGAGCCTGACGCTCAGGTGCATATCCCAGTTGAGCCGGTGACTCATAATTTCCACCTGACACTTCCAGTAAATCAATCCCTTCAGCTTCCAAGGCCAAGGCAATCTGCACCGATTCTTCCTGACTCAAGCCCCCTTTTTGGAAATCGGCAGAATTCAGTTTGACACTGAGAATTTTATTTTTACCAATGGCTTGACGCACAGCTCGGACCGTTTCAATCAAGATACGACGACGATTTTCTGGGCTTCCACCCCATTGATCGCTACGGGTATTCGCCAAAGGGGATAAAAATTGCGACAACAAATAGCCATGGGCGGCATGGACTTGTACCCCATCAAAACCTGCTTTCACAGCAAGTGCTGCCGTCGTTGCAAAACGCTGAATTTGTTCCAGGATTTCTGTTTCAGACATCACACGTGGCACACGAATCAGATTCATTGCAGGCAAATCCAGCCCCACCGCTGAGGGTGCAATCGGCTTTTTCAATAAGGGTAAGACCGCAACACGACCTGGGTGGTTGATTTGCATAATAATCTTGCTGCCATTGGCCTGTGCTGCTTGTGCCCAGAGTTTATGCGCTTGCAAGAATTGCTCGTCTTCCAACACCACATTCCTTGGCTCAACAAAGGCACGATGATCAATCATCACATTGCCGGTGATTAACAGACCTGTTCCACCTCTGGCCCATGCGGCATAAAGCTGCTGTAAATCCGTGGTGGGCGAGCCATGTCGATCTGCCAATTGTTCACTCATGGCTGATTTTGCAATTCGGTTTGGGATGCTGATGCCACATGCCAATCGTAGTGGTTGTTGTAAAGTAGAATTTGAGGATACTGATGCTGTCATTTTCATTCTTCCTAAAATATTAATCTATAGCTAAGCAGCGCGATGCTGATCTGAGCCAATGCGCTGCCAGAAGCTCATGCTAAATATTGCTGTTTAAGCCGATTCACTTGATCACGGTTGTCATGCTGCCAAGGATGAAAATCTGCTGAGAAAAAGTCGAGGTATGGCCTGCTTATCCTTCTGATTAAACCTTTACGTCCAAACAGATAATGAAGCCCTTGATATACCCCCTTTAAATCACCTTGTTGGCCTGAGTGCTGTAAAAGCTCAATGGTTCCACGGGTGGTGATCATTACAAAAGAAAGTGTTGTTTCCAGCATGACCAACCTTAGGAAATAGGGTCGATTAACCAAACTTTGATACACATCAAAGGCCACTGCTTTATGCTCGGTTTCTTCAATGGCATGCCAAGCCCAGATTTTTCTCACCTGTGCATTAAACAGAGCCAAATCTTCAGGTGCAGTCGCGATAAAATAATCTGCAAGAATTGCGGTTAGATGCTCCATGCATACCGTACACGCCAACTGATGCGCAGGAGAAAATTGTGTCTGCATCAAACGATTCATCTTTTTAAATCGCTTATAAATTCGATCGACTGGATAACCTTTTTTCAACATCATGGTATTCAATCCATCATGTTCTTTACCGTGATGTGCTTCTTGACCAATAAAGGCACGCACTTGTTTCAGTAAGACAGGATCTTTGATCTGTGATTGATAAAGGCGCACGCTATGAATAAACTGCCGCTCTCCCTCAGGAAATGCACTGGATAAGGCGGTCAGCAACATGCTCAGTAAAGGATTCTGGTGAAACCAAAATTCTGGAATGTCATCTGGAAAAGCAAAATCCATGTTACGTACTTGGATCTCAATCGAAGCAGAAACTTGACGATAGTCAGCAACCGTCGGCTTTGAAGAAACAGCAACAAGATTCATCAGGTGGCCCTCAGCTATAAAACACGCGGATTAAATTGGCGCAGTAAAAATAATGGGGTGCGTAACCGTGGAATCTGAATCGGTGGAATAAGACCACCTGATAAGTCCACCCGATGCAAACGTGCATCCACCACTTTGCCTAAGCCCATTTCATGCAAAGGATCATTCACCGTCCCCCTAAAGCATAATTTCATTTCAACACGACGTACTTCAACAGGATGTTCTTTCGGCGTGAATCGCACTTCTCGGGGTAAACCTAAGCCTAAACCGCCTGTAATATTGCGATGCGGCAAACCTAAAATGGGGGGTGCGTCTTTTATTAGCTCACCCAGTTTGGCTTCCATTTCAATCAAGACCGTTCCACGGCGCGATGCCTGACTGATAATCCGTGAACCATCATTGTCCCAACTGATTTCCCCGATTTTTTTCGGATAGCCCAGCAATTCCCGCCCAATAATCATGGCACGGTCATCATCCAAGATCATCCACGGGCAAAAGATGCCGGTTTTATTACCGACCTGAATATGTACAAATAAGCCTGCCTCGTGATACGCCCCCGTATAGACATTTTCGGGGAAATAGGCACAAAACAAATCCGCTCTGGCAGGTTTGGCCAACTTCATGCCAGCAGGTAACCAACGGGCCATCGCCTTTTCATTCACCTCGACCACCGCAGTTAAATATTGGGCATTGTGATAGAGCTTATTGCCTAAATTGGCGAGACCAATAGGTGTGCGTAGGTCATTTATCAACTGTCTCATGCTTTTAACCTCGAAAAGACCTGCTTTAATATCGGTAATAGGATGATGCGTGGGGTATAGCGTCCTCCAAGAGTCTGGGCTTGGGCAAGCCATCCAGGAATCACAATCCGACGATTGCAAGCCATGCCTTGAATGGCTTCTTTGGCAACACGTTCTGCCGACACCCAGACCAGATTGCCTCCAATGCCGTCAATTTTGCTGATGCCTGCCACTTCATTGAACCCTGTTTTGGTTGGGCCCGGTGCCAATAAGGTACAACTCACGCCTGTGCCGTTCAGCTCACTATGGAGTGATTCGGCAAAAGAATTGGCAAAGGCTTTGCTTGCAGCATAGGTTGCGTTGGCTGGTGTCGGTTGATGACCCGAGGTCGAACCCACAATCAGAATCGCACCTGTTCGACGCTGAATCATTTTCGGCAATACCGCTAAAGTCAGATCCTGCACGGCCACCGTATTCACTTCGGTCTGTTCACGCTCCCGATCCGCATCCAACTCATGCAAACGTCCGAAAGTGGCAAAGCCTGCGTTATTGCATAACACAGCGACATTGATCTGCTCTAACTCTTTGCGGAAAGTGGTTCTATCTTGGCGATCCGCAAGATCACAAGGACGTAAAGTCACCTCGACTTGGTATTTTTCACGTAGATGACTGGCAAGTGCTTCTAGTTTATCGACACGTCGTGCAACCAAAATAAGTGAATAGCCTCGTGCTGCAAATTGTTGTGCCAATGCTTCTCCAATACCCGAAGAAGCACCGGTAATCACAACTGGGGAATCTTTTAAAGGGGGTGCTAAACTCATCATCCATACTCAGATCAATAGAATAATCCTAGTATCTAAGAGCTAAAACTTGAGCGTGAGCGGTAATTCAGCCATACTGCTAATCATTTTCGGCCAAATTAAAACAAGAAATGAAAGATCCCTATGGCTTATCCAAAGCCAGTATTCCGATTTCTTATGTGCATTTACTCTTGGAAATTATGGTTGAAAAAGGCTTCTCTGCTTCCGAGATTCTGCAGCAAAGTAAAATAGCTTCGGCATTGCTGCATCAATTAGATGCGCGTATCAGTCCCAAACAATGGTCAAAATTGGCTTGGATCTGTTTAAGTTTGGCCAAAGATACTGGTTTAGGCTACGAATATGGGCTAAAACTGCGTCTCACCGCCCATGGTCCAATGGGCTATGCGCTAATGAGTAGCCCTTCTTTACGACAGTCGATTGAACTTGCAACGCAATTTTTTAATATGCGGCTCAAAGATTACCGAATTGATTTTTTTGAACACCAACAACACTCCACCATTGAAATCAAGCAGACTCACCCCGTCGTCAGTCAGCATGCTGAACAGGCGGAAATTTTAAGACGCTTTTTCTATGAATGCCTGATGATTGGCATTGTACAAACGGGACGCTCATTAACCGAGCGTGATTTTGCTGAGGTCCAACTTCAGGTAGATTGGTCTGAACCACCTTACCATCAACAGTTTCAAGCTCAACTTCCGCAGATCCATTTTGATCAAGCCCAAAACCAAATTTGCTACCCAGCATCCATCCTCAACCATGTCACCAAAATGGCAGATCCCACTGCTTTTCAACAGGCTTTAGCGCAATGTGAAGCTGAACAAATTCGTTTTTCTGAAACCATTCAAGATATTGGCTTACGTGTTAAAACAGAATTAGTTCTCACGCCGCAAAAAGGTTATCCAAGTCTAGATCAAGTTGCGGAACGTCTGCATATGTCGAGTCGCACCTTACGACGACATCTGGATGAAGCCGGTTATTCCTATCTGGGTCTATTAGATGAAATCAGATATCAAGAAGCACAAAAACTTCTGCATAACAATCATATGGAAATACAGGATATTGCACTGTACTTAGGCTATCTACAGCCTGCCAACTTTGCCCGTGCCTTTAAAAAATGGAGTGGTGTAACACCGAGCCAATTTCGTCAAAACCCAATTTAGAGCACAAACAAGTGACGTCAGGTCGATCAATCTCGACCTGACTTGAACATGCTTATTTTACAGCCGCTTGTATCAAGCCTTTTAACTGCTCAATTTCAGCCCCTGTCGCACCTTGCAAAGGTGGTCTTGGCACCCCGACCGAAAAGCCCAATAGATTGAGCCCCGATTTCACTGTTTTCGGTAAGCCCCCTTTGACAATGAAGCTCAGCACAGGTAATTGCTGATAAAATATCGCCTGAGCTTTTGGCAGATCGCCTTGTTGAATCGCTTGATATAATTGCTTTGGCAAGTCACCGAGCAAATTGGGTGCTGCCGTACACCAACCTGCCGCCCCAGCACAAAAGGCTTCTAGCGCCAATGGATTAGAACCATTATAAAATGGCAACTGCCCCTGCGTTAAAGCATGAAATTTATGCATACGCTGAATATCACCGGTGCTGTCTTTGACCATGCAAATATTGTCGATCTCATTAAACATTTTCACGATCAATTCAGGTGACATATCAATTCCACTGGTGGCAGGATTGTTATAGACCATAATTGGCAATTTTACCGATGCGGCAATCTGTTGATAATAATCATAAATTTCCTGATCGGTGAGTTTCCAATACGACACTGGAATCACCATAATCACATCTGCGCCTAATTCTTCTGCTTTCTTGGCTTTTTGAATCGCCATCGCAGTGGTCAGTTCAGAAATTCCAACAATCACAGGAACACGTTGATTCACCACCTCAATGGTGGTTTGTGCCACCTGCTGCCATTCTTGCCAAGTTAAATAAGCACTTTCCCCTGCACTGCCTAAAGGTGCAATCGCATCACACTGTGATTCAAGCAATGCATTGAGACTGATCGTTAGGGCCTCAAGATCAAGTTGTTGCCCGCCCGCTTTAAATGGCGTGACGGGATAAGCAATAATGCCTTCAATTTTCATGTGATTTATTCCTCAATACAATCTTGATGGTTTTTCAACGCCTTACGTGCGTAGTAGGCAAAATTAACTTTGTTGCGCTTATCAGTAGACAACCAGTCATGGGCTTCTTTTGCCAGTTCATGTGGAATCGGCTGGATTTGCCCTGCTGACATCGCCAACAATTGCAAACGTGCAGCACGTTCAATCAACAACGCTAAATTACAAGCTTCTTCAATGCTCTTGCCTGCAACCAGTTGACCGTGATGAGACAACAACACCGCCCGATTTTTTCCTAAAGCTTCAGAAATAAAAATGCCTTCTTCATTGCCGACTGGCACCCCCGGCCATTCACAGACAAAAGAGCAATCTTCATACAAGGCACAGGTATCCATTTGCGAAATGGCCAGTGGCACACGTAGCATCGACAAGGCTGCAATATGAGTGGGATGGGTATGGATAATGCAATTCACTTCAGGGTGTTGCTGATAAATCCAAGTATGAAAACGGTTGGCTGGGTTGGCCATGCCTTGCTGATCTAAAGGTTTGAGGTCTTGATCGACCACCAATAAATTGGCTGCGGTAATTTCGTCAAAACCCAAACCAAAACGCTGTGTGATAAAGGTATTTTCTTGTTCGGCACGACAGGTAATTTGCCCCGCCAAGCCTGCATCATGGCCATGATCAAATAAAATACGACAAGTTAAAGCTAACTTCTGTCGATCCGTATAACTGACCTCTTGGATCAAATTCATATTCTGCTGTGCAGTTTGCATCAATTGCTGTTTGCTGAGTAATGCGGTTTGCATAAGACCACCTCGCTACGGTTGATTTGTGGATGGGACAGATGCAGAATACGAAGTCAGTGGATGAGTTAAAATATCCAGTTTATAAAACTTATATGGTCCAGATCAGCATGCAGCAACCGTGGAAGATTCGTCTTCATCTTGAAGAGCGAGAAGAAAAAACCATCTTTCTCAAGTTGGCCAATCAGATTATTGAAGAGATTCTGTCTGGACGGCTCAGCTCAGGTTCACGTCTGTCTGGCTCCCGCTCGCTTGCGGAAGAATTAAAGATTAATCGTAAAACCGTACAGTCGGTTTATGAAGATTTAGAAGCACAAGGCTGGTTGATCTCCAAGCCAAGACAAGGCACCTTTGTGGCAGAGAATTTGCCTGAGTTAAAACATAAAAAGAGCAATGCTGCACTAGAACTTAATCCCTCACCGAGTACAGCAAGCCTAACAGCAGTTAAAAATGATGGCATTCCAGATACGCGTCTAATTCCTTATGAATTATTTTCACGAGCCTATCGACATGCCTTGATTCAAGTGACCCGCTCTCAAATCATGGGCTATGGCGACCCACAAGGCAGTATTGAGTTACGTCAGGCATTGCTGAAAATGCTGTCAATGGAACGCTTTATTAAAACCAGCATCGACAATATTGGTGTGGTTCGCGGCAGCCAAATGGGGATTTTTTTAGCGGCTCGTGTACTGGCTGGGCGTTCTGCTCAACGCAAAGTGATTGTGGTGGAGCAATGGTCTTATCCACCTGCGATTGAAACTTTTTTATCGCATCATTATCACATCGTTCGAGTTGGGCTGGATCAACATGGTCTTGATATTAAGCATCTTGAAGAACTACTAAAACAATATGATGTGGCTGCAATCTATACCACCCCGCATCATCAATATCCAACCACCGTGACCATGGCAATGGATCGGCGCTTAAAATTATTGGAACTCTCCAAAAGCTTTGATTTTTATATTATTGAAGATGACTACGATCACGAGTTTCATTATGACAGCCGCCCAATTCCACCGCTGATCAGTTTGCCGCATGCAGAAAAAGTCATTCATATTGGTTCACTGTCCAAAGTGTTTGCGCCGAGTTTAAGGATTGGCTATGTGGTCGCCAATCGAGACATCATCCAAGCCATGAATCAGGAGATTCTGTTGATTGATAAACAAGGTAATATCATCACTGAATTGGCGATGGCAGAACTGATGCAACAGGGAGAAATTAAGCGCCATATCCGCAAGATGCGCAAAATTTACCAACAACGGCGTGACTTTGCAGTGAACCGCTTCCAAGCGGTATTTAACGATCGAGTAGACATTAACCCTCCGTTGGGAGGCATGGCGCTATGGGTCAAATTCAAATTTCCCTATCGTTCTGAATATAATGAGCTTCTGAATCAGTTGCATATTGATGCTGAAGCGCATTTTGCGGCTGAAAGCCAAGCATCAAATCAGCATTTTCATATCCGTTTTGGCTATGCCGCCATCAATGAAACTGAAATTTCAAACATCATCAGCCTGCTCTATACTGCATTTCAGTCCAAAGCTTGAATACGCGTGATTTTATAATCCTAAGCGTAACTCCTGACTCCACGTCGATTTGGGTTGTTGATACAGATGCCAACAGGTCTGTTGCAGCGATTGCATCAATGCATGGTTAGCACTTTGCCAATGTGCCAGCGCACAATAGACCACGTGAATTCCCTTCGGCTGAAACTCTCGCGCCAATGACTGAGCCAAGGCTCGAATACTGGCAGATAGGCTTTGACTGAATAAATCTTGCTCAGATTGAATAGGCTGCTGTTGCCCTAAAAAAATCAAAGTCCCTTGTTGTTTGGACAGCATCTGTCGAATCACAGCTTGGGCAATACTCACCGCGGTTAAGCCCGTGTTTTGCCAATGGGGCTCAAGCTGTGCAGCGGACAATGCATGGTTATTTTCAGGCAGCACAAAGTCAGGTTGAAAGATGCATAAATCGACAAAATGCCCTGCTGTTTGAATCTGTTGCATGCATTTTTTTAGCGCAGCAGCATCCAACAGATTCAGTCGTACACGGATCAGCCTCTGTGCTTGAACCTCAAGCTGTAGCTGTGTTTGGGTCACATCATGCTGAAGTTGATAAACAGGTATCTCAGGGCTAAAAAGCGGGCTCAAAGCTTGTACATCATTACCCACGATCACCGCACAGCCCTGCACTTTTTGTTGGGCTTTCAACCAGTGTGGCAGCAACTTACTCATCTTAGAATTTCTCCTGATAAGGACGTAAATCTAGTTCATGCGTCCATAAATCAACATTTTGCTGATAGAGCATCCAGTAATTTTCAGCAATTGCCTCAATATTTAAACCACCCGTACCACGGGTTAACCGTGCCAGCCGTCCCAAGCCCCATAAGGCTTTATTAACACGATCACCATCAACCATGCCGTCCACCACCACATGCGCCACATGGATATTTTGCGGGCGGTAGAGCTCAGCCAAATTTAAGGCGTAGCTTCGCAGCGCAGACTTGCCCATGGTAAATGCTGCAAAAAAAGGTTTACCTCGCAAAGAAGCACTGGCACCGGTAAAAATCAGCGTGCCCTGCTGCTGTTTTTGAAAAATGCTTAAACTACGCTGCGCCACCAACACCGCAGATAAAAAGGTGGAACGCCACATTTGGCTAAAAAACTTCAGAGTGCTTTGTAAAAAGATCGAAGGAATATTACCACCCACATTATGGATCACCGCGGCCAATGCTTCTGGCTGATCGTTTAAATGATCAAATAAGGTCTGCAGCTGCTGCTCGTTTTCAGCATCCAGCGCATAGGCAACAGCCTGCCCACCTTGGCGATTAATCGCTGCAGCGACCTTTTCGACCTTATTTAACGTTCGCCCCACCACATAGACTTTGAATTTTTCCTGAGCAAAACGGCGACAAACAGCTGCACCAATGCCTTGCTCCGCACCCACGCCAACCACCGCAACAATCGCAGTTGGCTGCGTTATCTCTTGCTTCGACCGATTCATAATTGTTGTATCCAATGCTGAATATGCGGATAACTGTTAATTTTAGGTCCCCAGATTTTACTGGTACGTACTACCTCTAACAGTTGTGAACCCACTGCAATATCGGCAATGGTTTTGCTCTCACCGACGAGCCAGCCCGTTTGACCCAATACCAACTCGATGCGTTCTAAATGCCGAGTAAATTCTGCCTCGATATCCGCCTTCGCCATTCGTCCTGTACCTTGCATCTTCACTTGCAGATTCAGCGCGGCTTTGAGCAAAGGTTTCATTAATACAATCTCATGCTTAGGACGACCTTCCGCACTAATCGCCACCGCATGATTCAAGGCATCGGCATCACTGACCCGAAAATATACTTCATAGAAATATAACAATTCGTCCGACCAGTCTTCCCACAATTCCACATAGGCTTTTTGCAGCGGATCCGTAGGATATAAACGGGGCAACTCTGGATAAGCATCATCTAGAAAACGGGCAATTTTAGTACTGTCCTGAATGCGTTGTCCGTTGATATCCAGCACAGGGACTTTGCCGACTTTGCTGAGTCCTGGGACTTTAGCCCCCAATACGCCGTTATAATTTACAGTTTCAAATGCAATGCCTTTAAACTGCAACATCCGCGCAACTTTCTTGCAGAACGGTGAAATTTCCCATTG
Source organism: Acinetobacter gyllenbergii (assembly GCF_001682515.1). Classification (NCBI taxonomy): domain Bacteria; kingdom Pseudomonadati; phylum Pseudomonadota; class Gammaproteobacteria; order Moraxellales; family Moraxellaceae; genus Acinetobacter; species Acinetobacter gyllenbergii. Next base: position 1,120,094 of record NZ_KV575261.1, read on the forward strand.
ATGTAAGACCACTGTACTCATTGTTATATTTCCATCTTTTATTGAATTGATCTGGATGATAAGCCCGCAATGCAAAGCGAGCTCAACTTATCTTACAGATATTTATCCCTTTGGTGATGTGTAAGCGCGGGTGATTTTTTTCGCGCCGATTAATGAATAAAAGTCGATTGTTCTGGCGATAAACCAATTTTGATTTTGGTTTTTGCCACAATATCCGATTCATCGGTATCATTAGGATGGAAATCACGACGATAATAAGAGAAAAATTGTGGCACCAGTTTTCGATAGGCCTGCACGGTAAAGCCTGCAAATTTAGCCCACGATTTCAGATTGAGTAATTGCTTATCTCTGGACATCAATACCACTTGGTAGACGTTCGAGAAGGTTGTGATGAGGACCAAACTCAGGCTAAAAATCGCTACGCGTGGGATATAGGCATCTAGTCCTTTGCCATAGAGATATTCATACATGTCATAGGCAACCGCTTTATGTTCGGTTTCTTCGACACTGTGCCACAGCCATAAATTACGGATCGTGGTATCAGTCATTAATTCATTGACGTTTTTCATCATCTCCACCACCAATACTGCGGTGTAATGCTCCAACCCAACTGTGACCAAGAGATTCCACTTTTTCGGAAAGGTACGTTCAATGGCTTTAAGGATAATGCCTGTGACTTTTTCCAGTGATTCAGGGTCTAGGCCATATTGTTGCGCACTGACATGAAAGGCATGATGCTCTTTGGAATGCATCGCTTCCTGACCAATAAAAGCCCCAATATCACGATCCAGCTGCGGGTTGCTTTTGACTTGATCACGTAAAGCCCTGACTGAACGGACAAAGTAAGACTCTCCTTCTGGAAATAGGGTGGAAAGACCTGTGAAATAATGGGTAAAACTTGGCTCATCATTACACCAGTATTTGGGCATATCCTGAAATTCATAATCCATACGGCGGACTGGAAATGATGCAGGTATCTTTTGCTTTGATTTTTCTTTTAACGTTGACGCAGACATAACTCACCTCAAGAATAGATCTCAAAATATTAAGTTCCAAAAAAGAACTTAATTGAAAAATATAGCTGCTATGATAAGTTGTCAATAAAGCGGATATCTTAATCGTTCAAGTTGTCCTAAAATGACAGCCTGCTTCCTGTAAAGACATATAGATGGTATTGCGATGAAATGGCATGAACTCGGTGAAATGAATTGTCCTATTGCACGGACTTTATCGATTTTTGGTGACCGCTGGACTCTGCTGATTATTCGTAATGCCTTTATGAAAACCCGACGTTTTGATGATTTTCAAAAGCAGTTGGGTATTACCCGTCATTTGCTGACCGAGCGTATTAACCGTTTGGTGGAACACAAGATTTTTGAGAAAGTGCTTTATCATGAAGCACCAAAACGCTATGAGTATAAGCTGACGGAAAAAGGCTTAGCCCTGTATCCGATTATTGTGACCATGAGTACATGGGGCAATATTTGGCAAAATGAAAATAAACAATTTCCTGAATTGCGTTATTTGCATAAAAGCTGTGGGCATGTGACCAGTCCAAGTCTAACCTGTGATTGCTGCAAGCAGCCTCTTGATGCCAGACAAATGTCACCTGTTTATGTGACGGGTGAGGATGGAGAGGAAGCTACTTCTTCTTAATTAGCCAATAAATAAGGGAGTTTGTAACTCCCTTATTCTATAGTTTATAGATCTGGTTTTTTGAAAATCCTAAAACCCGAATCCGATGAATAAGTTACAGCCCCACATAAAACCTCTCAATCAATTGACGTGTTTTCACCAACAAATTGGTTAATACACTGTCTCGCTCAAATAGCTTGACCTTGTAGTTTGGTAACTCTTTCATTTCTTCTTTTCTTGGTAAGCGTTTACTGAATTCATAATTATCTAAAACTTGTTTCATTGCTTCAGGTTTTAGATTTTCTTGTTCACAAAAATGCTGATAGGCTTGCTCTTTTTCTATATCCCAGAACTGAGCAAAAGCCACTTGAACACTTTGCCCATTGATCATTTTTGGCATATTTTCTTCAATAAACTTTTGTATCAAGTCCTGCTTGTCATGCAAACTAATATCACCGCCAATCAGGTCATGTACCTGAGCTTCATACTTCTTACGCTGCTCATCTGTTTCAGCATTCACCGCCATCTGTAGCAGTGTCAGGATATACCCTACATTGATACGATCACTGTGCAGTAAATCCAATTGGAAATCGACATCATCGAGTACTGAGACTTTTTCTTTCTTGGTGGTTTTACGAATCGCTCGACATAGATCTGCATATTTAGACGCAAAATTTGCAAAGTGCTGTTTATCTAATCCCGTTTGATCTTGGTCATATTCCACAAAAGTTTGTAGCTGAGCGTTATAGCGCATGACTTCTCGAAATGCCTTGATGAACTCAAGTTGCTGTTCTTCTGTTATCAAAGCATCAACAGCCTGATAATCAGGCGTGATACTCAATAACCTTTCAACTGCTAACTCATAGTCTTGTTTGATTTCATCAAAACATGGGACAAGGACAGTCTTTCGAGCCTCTTTATTTGAAAACAATGCCAATGCTTCATCTGTAGCACGTTTTAAATTACGGAAGCTGATGATATTCCCAAATGGTTTTTTATCATTGAGCACACGATTGGTTCGTGAAAAAGCCTGAATCAAACCATGATATTTAAGATTTTTATCCACATATAAGGTATTTAAAGGTTTTGAGTCAAAGCCAGTAAGGAACATATTCACAACCAGTAAAATATCGATCTGCTTTTTCTTTACTCGCTCTGCAATATCACGGTAATAAGCATAGAATCCTTCGCCCGAATTATAATTCGTACCGAACTGGGCATTGTAATTGGCAATATACCGATCCAGTTTGTCACGACTAGACTGATTTATTTGGCTAGGTGTAGCAGTTGATTCTTCTTGAATCAATCCATTTTGATCAAGATTTTCAACCGCTTCATTTGCAGCATAAGAGAAAATAGTCGCAATACTGAGTGGTTTAAATAATCGACCTAGCTCTTCATCTTGCTGCTGCTTCTCGGCTTGTATTTTTTCAAATAACTCATAATACTGCGTCAAGGTATCCACTGAACCGACACAGAACATTGCCGTAAATTCACGGTTCTTGGTTTTGGTATCGTGCGTCTCAACAATATAACGGGCAATCATTTCCAATCGCTGTGGATTGTCATAAAGCTCTTGGGTATCTATCCCCTCAACCTCATCCCCATTATCGAGATTATTTTGCATCCCCTTGGCGGTATATTTGCCACGATAATCAATTTGGAACTGCAATACATTGCGGTCTCGAATCGCATCCACAATCACATATTGATGCAAACACTGATTGAATAAGTATTCTGTAGTGAGCTTCAAACCTGCTTTAGATTGGCTATTTTCCTCAAAGATCGGTGTGCCCGTAAATCCAAACATTTGTGCATTGCTAAAGAATTTTTTAATGTTTTGATGGGTATCACCAAATTGGCTACGGTGACATTCATCAAAAATGAACACCACTTTTTTATCTTTTAGATAATTGATGTGTTCTAAATATCGGTCCGTGCTAATCGCACGATTCAGCTTTTGAATGGTGGTCACGATCAGCTTGTCATGGCGTTGATCGAGTTGTTTAACCAAAGTGTGCGTGCTGTCTGTGCTATCCACACTCTCGGCTTTAAAAGCATTAAATTCTCGTGACGTCTGAGTATCAAGGTCATTACGATCCACCACAAACAATACCTTTTCCACATCGGGCATGTTCATGATGAGCTGACTGGCTTTAAATGATGTCAGCGTTTTACCTGAGCCTGTGGTATGCCAGATATAGCCGTTTTGCTGTGAAGTTTGTACATGAGTAATGATCTTCTGCACAGCATAAATTTGGTAAGGACGCAGCACCATCAAACTTTTACTGGTTTCCAACATCACCATGTATTGAGTCAGCATATCTGTAAGATGTGAGTGATTTAAAAATGCATCCGCAAAATCGACAATTTCATTGATATGTTTATTGGCAACATCTGCCCAAGGAAAGGCAAACTCAATTCCAGTCGTACCATTTGAATAATAGCGAGTATTTGCACCGTTACTGATGACAAAAAGCTGAATAAAACCAAACAGCCCTTGCCCTGCCCAATACGCTTCCCGAATATAACGTTGCGTCTGATTGAAGGCTTCGGCAATTTCCATGCCGCGCTTTTTCAGCTCAATTTGCACCAGCGGTAGACCATTGACCAAGAGCGTGACATCGAAACGGCTGGTTCGACCATTAAAATCACGATGATCTACCGTGATTTGATTGGTGACTTGATATACATTTTTACTTGAGTCATTTGATAAAAAGAAGATGTGCTTGCTTGAACCATCATCAAATTTGACAGGAAACTGGTCACGTAGGTTTTTAGCACGTTCAAATACTGTGCCTGTATTGAGAAAGCTAATGACCTGCTTCCACTCAGTTTCTGACAATGCTGTAAGCCCATTAGCACGTTCAATTTGTGTTTTTAGATTAGACAGTAATTGGCTTTCATCTTTAATCACGACGGTTGCATAACCCAACCCTTGTAATTGTGCAATCAGCTCATTTTCAAGTTGATATTCGCTTTGTACTGTCATTTTTACCTCTATACCAAAATCTATTATTAGCGTGTACTTTGAGTTGAATAAACCCAAATCTCTTCATTAACCAAATCAATCACCTCTCCTTTAGGCATAATTTCATCGAAATGATCTGCCATCAGTTTTTTATTAAGTAAAGGATGACCTTTATCAATGTAATATTGAATTAAACCCTTTTCAGCTTGGTTCAACGCTCGCCCTAAATCAGAACGTGTTTTTACTTCAGCAAAAATTAACTTTTTTGCGCCTTGAGGTGTATTTTCTAAACCCTCAATCAAACTTAAGCTGTTAAAATGAGATTTCATTCTAGTACGGATATTCTCAGACTTACCTACATACAGCGCGTATTGTTTTCCACCATATTCTCGATAAAAAATATAAACTCCAGCAATATCTGGAATAGATTTTAGGTTTAAATTTTTAATGTTTTCTCGTAAGGTACTAGAGCTACCTAATTCGATTGGCTCCATCCAATTCAGTTCAATTTTCATAAAGTTCCCCTTGATATTATGGTGATGATTAATAGTTAAATTTGAATGTCATCTACTTGTTTCTGCTGCCATTCCTCATAAGTTAAATCTGTCCCTAACTGCTTCCAGCGTCTTCGTCCATTACTTGAGCGGCCAAGTATCACTGCTGCTGCCGCTGAAGGACTTGAAAACAAATGATCTTGATTAAATGTGTAGGTATCTGAAGAAATTATATTATTTTCAAAAAGTCGGGGTCTTAGATTTTTCATATAGTTGTGGGTAGGTTGACTTACTTCTCGACGCACTTGAGACCCTTGAAGAACATAAAACTCTCCATCAACTATTTTTGCTTTTGCATTTACATCTTTGATGGCTAGATAAAAATCAGCTCCAACATCGCCAGTCATTACATTCGGAACTAAGGAGTTAAAACTTGAACGTTTAATTTCTTTCAAAAACTCATAGCCTAAAACTGGTAATATCACTTGAATTTGTTCAAGAAAATATTCCATATCTGCTGTATCAGATTCAGGTAATTTACTGTAATCATGAGATGTTCCGTTCATTAACTGACATTGACCATTCCTTCGTGCAATCTCAATTAAACGACTCTCCAAATACTTTATATGCGTCTTAGTAATATTTTGATCTTTACCTGTAACCAAACAAACTTTTTCCCAAAAATCTTTACCACCTGCTTCTTCAGTACGATTATGCTGCTTTAAACGATTTGCAACATCATCTGATTCACCAATATACACTTTCGGATAAAGTGGATTCTCAGGATCATAACTCACTAGGAAATATACACCTGTCCGTGAACATTCTTCACGTTGAATAAGTTCTGATAGCTTTGTACGCGGTGCGGAAAGTACATGACCCGTCCAGTTAATGATTTCGGCTGTAAGAATCCCATTCGGAGACCCATCTGCCAAAAACATTTTTATACTTTTCCCATGCGCCATACTTCCCCCTCTTAAATGTTACTTAATTGAAATAAGAAACAGTGCTTTATTTTCTGCTGCATTAAGCATTCTCAAATATAATATTATCTAGTCAAATATTATTTTAGAGAATCTATTTTTTCCACTCAAGCTCAACACGATTTAAAATTTTATGCATAAAGATAATATGATCTGTGACTGTATCTAAATCAAATTCTGAAAAATCCCACTTCAGACACCACCATTTACTATTTTGTTCATCCCATTCACCTGAAAGCATGTATTTAGAGTCATCTAATAATATTTTAATCTGCTCTCGTAATTCGCTCGTAGGTTTGTGAACGTACATACGAACAGAACAACTCATTGGCTTATTATTTAAGCGCAAATATAAGATTGAACTCGAAGCAGCTTTCCAACTTTGCCCTCTAAAATAGAAAGCTGGACCATTTGGCCAAGTTCTTTCCTTAACTTCTGGTTGATAATTTTCACCTAATGCGATCTGTAGTTGTGTATTAATATGCCTAATAATATCTTGAAAAACGCTTTGCTTTAAATCAATTAATTCTTGAATTTTATACATATTATCGACAACAAAATTTAAACGACTCATATCTATGTCCAATAAATAATTAAAGCTATCTAGGTGTAATAAAAAATCGCGGGCAAAAACAGCCCATTTGTTTAAATTTTGATTAAATGCATATTGTGATACATGCGGTTTAATCGATGTCGTCAGTTGGGTATAGGACAAACCTAACCAATTCGCTATCGTACATTTACCATTCGGGCATAACACAATGCTGATGAGACGTTTTTCCTGATCTTGTCGATTTTGATACTCAATTTTCTTATTTGCCCAAGCTTCGTATTCTTTAAAAGGGTTATTTTGATGATGATACACTTTCACTTCTACAATGATTAAAGCGTTATCGGTCTCCACCCATAAATCAATAAATTTACCTTGATCAGTTATCTGCTGAGTAGAGAGTTGCTTAAACTCGCCAAACTCAAAGTCTTGATATTGCTCATACTGTTTTAGAGCGTTCATAAAACCTTGATAAAAACTATCCCCTAGTTGATGTTTCTCATTTGGATTGAGAAAGAAAGCCAATAGTTCAGTGATTGGGTTTTCATGGTGATTGTTTAATGCTGTATCAAAAATCGTCATTTCGCGTTCAGGTCTTTTATATTGCTGGGCTTTAAGCAATAAATTCTCATATTTTTTAATCAGTTGGTCTTCTATTTCCTGCATTTTTTTGCTCTATGTTCCTATCTGCTATCACAGATTTTTATATATTTTGAACTGATCATTTTAGTATCAGCTCAAAATATTCCCCTAAAATTTAGTTTTCCCATCGCCAATATAGGCAATGAAATTTAATTATTGGTTTCACATTTAACTGCTTTCGCAGGTGTAATATTTTTTGCTGAAACAAGCTGGGTTAAATCAAAACCTTCTGTTTCTTCCACGAACAAGTTGTAGTCTTTAATAGTTATGGTTGCCTTACCCTCATACTTGCAAAACTCTTTTTTAATGCTATCTGGCAATTTAAATGTTTTCTTTGCTTGTTCAAAATTGCTAAAGCAGAACCATGCAGTTCGTTCATCACCTTTTGGACGAGGAACAAGTGCAGATGATTTTTTATCAGGTTCAAAGCAAACCCCATCGCCCATATATTCTAAATATTCAGGATCTAAAGTACGTGAGTAAGTTCCTGTTAAGGTCACATTTCCTTTGTAGTGCTTAAAACCAGAAATATCTTTTTGATATTTAAAGCTTTGAGCTTGTGCCAACACTGGCAATGTCATTAAAGCAACAAGTATAAGTTTTTTCATCATGATCCTGTTTTAAGTTTTATAAAGTATTAAAAAGCAAAGAGACTTTTCACTTTGCTGATATAAAAATATTAAACAAACATCTGCTGTAACAAGCCTTTTTTCCACTGTTTGGCTTGTTCAATTTGCTGCACTACGACTTCAATTTTTTGGTCAATCGCAGATAGGAAATTGGCAATTTTGGTTTGTTCTTCTAGGCACGGTAAATCAATCTGCATAGCAAGAAAAACACTTTGGTTAATACGTTTGGCTTTTCTACTACCATCTGCTTCCTCACCATTTTTTTTATAAAAATCTTTCTGTAGAAAACGATTTAATAAAAAATATGCATTAGCTTTTTCTGTATTGATATCAAATGATGGAGCATCAATGGTTGTCTCATAGCCATCCAAATGGGAAGGAATAATACCAAAAGCACAATTTAAAAAATCAAGCTTCCCATAAATAAGCTGACCAACAAAACGCTTATAGTATTGTGTATTTTCACTACCTTCAAACACTTCATTTTTGGGAACAATGCCTTTTCCCCATAATTTTACTGTGAGTTTTTTAGCTTCATTACCTTTAAGCCCTTTAATTAAACTCTCAGTTAGAAATTCAGATAGTAAAGTTTTCTCCCACTCCCTAAAATCACTCCCATCATCCGCTTTAAAACGAATCTTCTGACTAAACAACTTCTGCATCATGCCTTGTTTGTATTGGCTGAGTAGCTCATGTTTTTGATTTAGTTGGCTAATTTTTTCATCGACGGCTGAAAGGAAAAAGGCGATTTTGGTTTGTTCTTTTTTAGAATTACTTAATATTACAGGAAAATTCTTCAAAATCTCTGTATTAAGTGAAGGCATTGTTTGACCAACAGCAACACTTCTAATTCGATACTGTGCATCTTCTGTTTTTAAGGCATACATTAAATTTTTAGAATCAATTAACTCATTATTAGGCCTTACTCTTAGAATACGACCTGAAAAAAGCCAACCATTTTCTTTTTCAGTAACAATTGCACATCTATCTACAGAGCCTACACGGCTAAAAGCCAAATCTCCTACTTTTAATAAATATGATTTAAGACGTGTTTTATCTGCATCAGAAACTAATGGTAAATTCTGATTAGTTATTCCTATTTCACCCAAATGTTCAACTGTAATAATGGGGGTTCCAATATCGACATAATCCTCTTGATGTAAAGTTGAGCCAAATGGACCTGTTTTAATATCAGAGATTTCACCTAGATTTGAACTTAACCAATCCCCATCAAACTCTTTAAAACGTAATTTAGGTACAGTCATCACTTCACCTCCGCAAACGGCGAAGCAATCCCAAGCTCTTTGCAAAACTCAGTTATAACCGCATCAGTCTTTTGACTCTCTTCTTCCAACGCCTGTAACGCTTGAGCAATCGCATCAAGGTCAATCTCATCCTCAGCTTCAAAAGTATCGACATAACGCGGAATATTCAGATTAAAGTCGTTTTCTTTAACTTCTTTTAAAGTCGCTACATGCGCATACTTTTCAATATTCTGACGGTTTTCAAATGCCCCAATAATATTGTCCAAATGCTCAGGCAATAATTTGTTTTGATTCTTCTGCTTCTCAAACTCATTGCTAGCATCAACAAACAAAATATTGTCTTTGTGCTCACGGTTTTTCTTCAATACTAAAATACAAGTCGGAATAGACGTCCCATAGAAAATATTGGCAGGTAAACCAATAATGGTATCAATCACATTGAGCTGTTCAATCAAGTACTGACGAATTACACCCTCACTCGAACCACGGAATAAAACACCGTGCGGTAGCACAACGGCCATCGTGCCATGCTCATCCAATTGATGTAGCATGTGCTGAACAAATGCCATGTCTGCCTTAGAACTTGGTGCAAGTTTGCCATAAGCCGCAAAACGTTCATCTTGTAAAAATAACGGATCAGCAGACCATTTTGCTGAAAATGGCGGATTGGCAACCACCGCATCAAAACGCTTGTCCAAATGCTGCGGTCGAATCAAGGTATCTTCTTGCTTAATATCGAACTTGGCAAAATGCACATCATGCAAGATCATGTTCATACGTGCCAAGTTGTAGGTGGTACGGTTCATCTCCTGACCGTAAATCATATCGACATCTTGCACTTCACGCTTTACACGTAACAACAACGAACCAGAACCACAAGTCGGATCATAGACTGAACGTAAACGAGTTTTACCTTGGGTTACGATCTTCGCCAGCAAAGTCGATACCGTTTGCGGCGTATAGAACTCCCCTGCTTTTTTACCTGCACCTGATGCAAACTCACCAATCAGATATTCATAAGCATCACCTAAAATATCTGATTCAGTATTGGAAATATCAAAATCAATATTATCTAAATGGCTCAGCACCTTCGCCACCAACTCATTACGGTCACTTGCCGTATTACCCAGCTTGGTCGAGTTTAGGTCGAGGTCTTCAAACAAATTGGCAAAGTCATCGGCAGAGTCAGAACCCAGCGTACTTTGTTCAATCGCTTTTAGCGTTGCAGCCAAATCATCTAAAATGAAATCACCTTTACGGCCACGTTCCGCAAGTGTATGAAACAGTTGTTTTGGTGTCAGCGCATAACCCACTTCTTCGATGGCATTTTTTTTAATTTCTTCGATGTATGGCACATGCTCAGCATTCTTTTCATCAAGCTCTAAAAAGCCGATGTCTTCGCCATCAAGCAATTCATTGGCAAAATTAACGGCTTTCTCAGACAAATACTTAAAGAAGATAAAACCTAAAATATAGTCACGAAATTCATCTGCGCCCATTTTGCCGCGCAAAGTATTGGCAATATTCCATAGTTGTTTTTGCAGTTCTTGGAGCTGTACTTGAGTCATGTTAAAAAGTAACCAAAATCATCATTTTAGAATGTGGATACTTTGGCATATTTATCATTTTTTTTTAAGTTATATTTTATCAAACAATCATCATTGCGACTTTATTTGACGTTCTACTTATATGCTCAACTTGTTTTGCCAGACGAGTAAGTTACTTTAGCTAAGACAACTAAAAATATAGGTACACCATGCTTTTTGACAATCCAATGAATAAAGAGTTGCAATCATTTTCACGAAATATCGCATTTCAAATTCTCAGTGGAGGAACAGGTTTACTATTTTTATATCGAGCAGATACTAAACCTGATTTAATTTGGTATGAATTTTTCAGTTTATATATTGTCGGTTTCTTGCTATTGCTATGGTCTATATATTTAGCCTTAAGCAATGCCTCTATTTTATATAATGATTATCGAGACTATTTATGGCGTCAAAGTGAAAATTTTGACCGTATACGATTGATGAAAAATCCTGAAAAAGAAGATAATAAAACAAGCGATATTTTAAAAACTTTTAAAGGGTTAAAGCGTGTAGACATAATAAAATTTCGTTTCGAAGGTGCATTTATCTTACTTATATTGTTCCTATTCCCAATCATGTACATGCTTGGAATTATTATTATTCTTTTCCAACAGGTTAAAGCTTTTGGATTTTAAATCACAATCATCCGTTATAGGGCATACAACGAATGCCAGCCCTTTGATTAAAGGATCTAAGACCACTACATCAGAGCAATCATATATGTGGCAGCAACGTGTAGCATACAGGAATGGACGAATTATTTTGGATACAATTGAGAAAGGTTTAATTGACGAAGATAAGTTGTCGAAGTAAGAGAAAACTATGATTGATCATTCAAACTTTTTTACCGATGCTCTGGTTTATTTTTTTGGGTGTCTAGTCCCTTTATTTTTTATATTGGCTGTTTATGCACCCATTGCACCAGAAAAGTTTTCTAAAATCACAAGAAATAGATTCGCTTTATTTGTAATTTTTTTGCTATTGACCATAGTCAGTTTGGGTTTAGCCAATTTATTTATTCCTAGAGGCTTTCCATAATCTTAAATTGTAGCGAGAGTTGACCCCACACCCACCAGTACGACACTCGAACATCATGTAAATTTCCTGCAAAGCCCTTTATTAGAGATTTCCTTAAACGGGCTAACTTAAAAAGTCCAAATCGAGTCCCTTTATTTCAATACCTCTTCTTGCGTTCTAAGCACAACAACCATGCGAACAATCCATCCAAATAATCACTTCCACTTTACCAAGTACCATAAACAAAGCTTAGTTATAAAATTTAACTTATAAAATCAAAAAGATATAAAATAGTTTTAAAAATAAGTTTTCAACTCAGGCTCAATTTAGTATACATATGTATATACAAGTAAACACATCTCAATCTTTCATAATGATTCTTTTCTGAGTTTTTATGGAAAAAGTGTATGTGCTGTAGACCAACAATGCCGAGATCAGAGTAGGCATACAAAAATTTGTATAAAAAACTGTGCTTTATGCACAAACGTAGGAAATAAAACCTTCTTATAGTGAAAAGCGAGGGAAATGCTTTTCTTGAGCAATATCAAAAGAAATGCATCTGTTTGCAAACATGAAAGCAACGTATCAGGACGAAACGATGACCATTCAATTAGGCGACAAAATTGATATAAACACCTTTATTCAAATTGCCCGCTTTAAAGCCCCACTTGAATTTTCCGAAGACTACGTTGTACGTGTCAAAAAATCACGGGCTGTTCTTGAAGACATGATGTCTCGTGATGAACCGATGTACGGGATTACCACTGGCTTTGGTGCACTGTGTTCAGAAAAAATCTCTCAACAACAAACCGCAGAATTACAAGAAAATTTAATTTTATCTCATGCCGTTTCCGTTGGTGAACCATTCAACGAAGAGCAAGCACGCGCCTGTATGCTGATGATTCTACAAAACCTAGGTCAAGGTTATAGCGGTGTACGTTTTGAAGTACTCGAGAGGATTCGCCAATTTTTAAACCTGAATTTAATTCCTTGGATGCCCAAAGAAGGCTCGGTTGGCTACTTGGCGCCTGAGGCACATTTAGCACTGACGCTCACGGGACGTGGTCAGCTTTACTACCATGGACAGTTACGTGCAACCCAAGAGGTATTAGCAGCGGAAAATATCCCACCACTACAGTTGCAAGCAAAAGAAGGCTTAGCCTTAATCTCAGGTACTACCTCGACTACCGCCCTTGCCAGTTTAGCTTTATATGACCTGCAAAATGCGGCCAAGTCTGCGGATATTATTGCGGCTCTTAGTCTCGAATCATTGGAAGGAATCCTCATTGCCTTTGATGAACGCGTGATGAAGGTTCGCCCTCATCCTGAGCAGGCACAAACGGCATCAAATATTCGACGTTTACTAAAAGATTCAGAACTGGCCCTACTTAAACATCCAACCAAATTACAAGATGCACTCTCACTCAGATGTATCCCACAACTGCATGGTGCTGCCAAGAAAGTTTTAAATGATGCGCTAATCACAATTGAAATTGAAATGAATGCATGTTGCGATAATCCTATCGTTTGGCATGATCAAAATCAGCAAGAAATCATTTCAGCCTGTAATCCAGACTCATCTTATGTGGGCATGGCAATGGACACGGCAGCAATTGCGGCTACAAATTTAGCCAAAATGTCTGAACGCAGAAATAACCGTTTGATTGATGGTAGTTTGTCTGGATTTCCATATTTCCTGATTCAACAACCTGGATTAAATTCTGGATTGATGATTCCACAATATACGCAAGCTGCGCTTTTGAATGACATGCGCATCTTATCCCACCCTGCAACCATTGATAATACCCCAACTTGTGGCAATCAAGAAGACTATGTGGCAATGGGTTATAATGCCGCAAAAAAAGCAATCTCCATTGCCGACAAGCTAGAATACATTCTGGCCATTGAGCTGTTATCGGGATATTACGCTCATCAATTTCTGTCAAAAGATAAGAAACGAAGTCCTGCGATGCAGGCAATGATCGACGCATTAGAGAAACGTATCAAAATCTCAGACCAAGATACTTACCTCTACAGCTTTATCAATGAAATCAAAGGAATGATTCACGATGGTACGCTTTTAAACATTATTGAAGATAAGATTGAAAAATTAGATTAAATCAGCACGACTTTTAAGCTCTATAAACTTAAAAGTCGTTTTATTCTATTTTCAAACTGAGTTTTAAGATCAAAGCCTCGTTAATCCACATCCATTTATTCAATTCACTTGGATAGAAACTTGTTCACTTAAATTATTTTAATCCCATTAAAAAACATAGGGTTAAAATTCAAACTTTAGTTGTATATACATGATAAAGCATGTAATGTTTATCTTGCACAAAAAACCATCGTCACATGGATATCCCCGTGGCAAGTCATGAGCCTATTCCCACCGAATACATAAGGATGAGTATATGGAAGGTGTTTCAAAACAGGTAAAAACCGTACGCTGGGGTGTCTTCGTTCCCTTATTTTTATTAATGTCTTCCGCTGTTGTTTTAGGCATTTCGCATAGCGAAGCGTTAATTAACCTGACCAAAGATTTTTTTAACTGGTCACTACAAAACTTTGGTTGGTTATATCAATGGGTCTCCATGATTTCGCTCATCTTGGTCGGAATCTTATTAGTATCTCGCTATGGGCATATCCGTATCGGGGGAAAAGATGCCAAAGCCAGCACCAGCTTTGGTCGATGGTTTGCCATGGCACTCAGCAGTGGCGTTGCAACTGGTTTAATCACCTATGGGGTGAACGAACCGATTATCTATTTTGGTAATGTGTATGGAGAGCTGAACCAAGTTGGGGTAGAACCATTGACACATAGTGCTGCGATTTGGAGTCTGGGCCGTGTCTTTTACAATTGGGGCTTTATCCCTTACTCCATGTATACCCTCTCGGGTTTAATCGCCGCTTATATGTATTACAACAAGAAAAAAGGCTTGTCAGTAGCAGCAACCTTAGATCCTTTATTGGGAAAATACGCACAAAATCGAATTATTGCAGATATCATTGATGTGCTTGCCACCATGGCGATCGTATTAAGCTTAGCATCAGGCCTAGGTACGGGTTTAACGGTGGTCGTGACAGGTTTGAAAGTTGCTTATGGCTACCATGCCACTACAGTTTTATGGGTCGTCTTGGGCGCATTAACCACCTTCTTATTTACCTTTTCTTCTTATTTGGGCTTAGACAAAGGCTTTAAGATATTAGCGAGTATTAAATCGAAAGTTTTATACTTCTTGCTGATTTTATTATTCCTTACTGGCCCAACCTTTTACATCCTCAGATCATCTACCGCTGGTATGGCAATTTGGCTAGATAACTTCTTCCTTTGGGGTCTAGATCCCATTGATATTGGTGGTCCAGCCTTAACCCAATGGTGGACGCTATTTGACTGGGCGGTTTGGGTCGCTTATGCCCCCTTGATGGGAATGTTCTTGGCACTGATTGCATATGGACGTACTTTAAAAGAATTCATTATCGTAAACTGGATAATGCCTTCTTGCTTTGCCCTAGTATGGTTTTCAGTGTGGGGAGGCACATCGCTTTATTTACAGCAAAGCGGTGTATTAGATTTAGTCCAAATCATTAAAGATAATGGTGCAGTGTCTGGTTTATGGGCATTCTTACAACACCTTCCATTTAAATTAGGTATTGTCATCGTCCCGCTAATTTTAGTTTTGACCCTGTTTTCTTCCGCCGTTGCTGCAAACAGTATTACGACCACAATCGCAGGTATGTGTAGCAAAAATGTCCCGATTGGTGAAGAAGCGCCATCGTACCAACGTATTATCTGGGGTGTTTTAATTGGTTCTATTGCCATCATCATGAGTGCCTTTGGTGGCGGTGGCCAAGGGATTGATGGGATTAAATATTTAGCCGTTTGTGGCGGCTTCTGTGTTCTGTTTATTTTTATGCTGCAACTGCTCTCAATTATTAAAACCTTTTTCTACGACAAACCTGTCGAATAAGTTGTCATTTCCTCCCGATTAAACAGGATTTGATCGGGACAACTTTCTTTATCTTCAAAAACTAATTTAAAACACTCGATTTCTCGAGGGAATAAGTCTTGCCGTTGGAAGGCAGATCAAACTAATTTAAGGACAAAATATGCAACATTTTTCAACTATCTCATCCTTGATGAGATGTACTGTATCGACCCAAACATTTCAATCACAGCACATTTCAGCCATTATTTTGTTGAGTGCAGGCACGCTTTTCAGTGCTGTAAGTTCTGCCGATGAAACAATCAATACCGTGCAAGCCTCCCAAAATCGTGTAGACCTCGGTGGAGCTGTACGTATGCGCTTGGATTACGATCCTGACCGAGATATCCGTAAATTAAGTTTTGATACAGCGATCGTGACGCTCGATTTTTATGATGATCAACTCTCTGGCCATATCGAGCATCGTTTTTTAGGCGGCGCATATCCTTATGATTATACCAATCATATTGGTGATGTGAACTTCACTAAAAAAGCTTATCTTGAATACGCGGTAAATCCTCAGCAATCAATTCAAGTCGGTTTAAATCAAGTTCCGATTGGTTTTCAGCCCTATTACACCAGTACCGTTATTGAATCGATGGCTTATATCGCAGGGATTGAGGACTTATATCGCTTAGGTGCAAAATATAATTATAAAAAAGACAATCATGAAGTCTATGCAGCATACTATGCTGCCAATCCTTGGAAAGGTAAAGGAACAAGCCAAGGGGCATATTATTCTAATCAGCTTATTCCTGCCGATGAAAATCTAGAGAATGGCACACACTATAAAGAGCAAGATGCCGTTGCGTTACAATACAACTATACTCAAAACGATGACAATTGGTCAGCAAACTATGGGATCTCTGCATACTATGCTCAGCTAAAGTCAAAACAGACAGAGGATAAAGCAGGTCATCGTGGCATCTACGCACTGCATTATGGGCTAAATAAAGATCGTCTAGGGCTTAAATTTATCAGCATATTTAATCAGATTGATACTCCCTATGATCAGACGACTTTTGGCTCCTACGATGGAACTTTTAATGTCGCCAACAAAGGTGTGCTCTACAGCTTAGATCTCAACTATAAGATTCCAGAATTTAATGTAAAGGAGATCAATGATTTCAATGTGTATCTGCATTACAGCCGATACGATAAAGCAAAAAAAGCATTTCTAGACTCAGAGCAGTTGGTATTAGGTTCTGCATTTAATTATAAAAAGAATGTGTATATTGCCGCCGAATGGTTATTTGGAAAAAATAATCCGTATATCGGTGTTAGTAGTTATGGACAGAGTCTTGCTGCAGGTGGAAGCAATCAATGGGAAAATCAAGTCAACGTTAATATTGGCTATTATTTTTAAGCTCTAGCTAGTTGAAATAAATAATATTTTATTTAAATTTTATATACTTAAATTTCAGTATAAAAAGCCCCGAAACTTTCATTTTAGGGCTCTTTCGAATTTTGGTGGAGATAGCGTCAATTGCACTTGATTAATGAACTACTGTTTTATTTATTTTTAATTTTGATAAAAATCAAATTTATCCTAACTTTGACCCTTTATCATTCTGAATATCCGAAATATGAGTTAAATAGATGTTTTGCCTCTAACACATACTGCAACGATCATGATCGCATCAAGATTGATGTGAGATTTTATTCAAATACAATGGATGATGAAACTTAAGCCTCTTTCGCCAAATACCAGTTTTTCCAAGAGCTGCTTTGCCGAGTCTTAATCGCAACGGTTGGAATCAATTCAGTTTTGAGCAGTTCAGTTTGCTTAACCGCTTTGGCAAGTCGAGCTTTGATCGAATGAATACATTCACGATCACCAAATTCGCAGCGGTCTAAAGTCGTTCCTCCACATGGTCCATTCGCCAGTCCTTTAGGGCAAGTCTCTGGGCAGAGATACAGAGTTTCACCTAAACGGCACTGCCCACAGCTTTCACAGCCCACAATACTATGTTTGCTCAGATGCTCAACCTTGAGTAAAAGATGATTGGCTTTCGGTCTATTCCAAAATGATGCCCTAAATACAAACCTTCCCATTCCCATAGCAGGACGTGAATCAAAAAGCATACTGTGCATCCAATGCATGGTTTTATATTTCAGCAATTGTGCAATACTGACTTTTTGGACAAAAACTTTGACTTCGGGTTTAAACAGGCTCTCGATTTCAGCCTGCCATAATGTATTCCAAGCCACCTCACACTGCCTTAAAGAAAGTGTCTGATATTGTTTTAATGCCTGTACCAGTTTCTGCTGTTCATCCTGTTTATGACATGCAGATAAATGAATACCGGCATAACCTAAATGCTGACAAATTAAGATCTGCAAGGCACAGCGGGCATAGACATTTTTTTCAGCCAGAATCGGGTCAGCTTGGTATTCTTGTTCAAGCACATGAATCAGATGCTTGGGAATAACAATACCCGCTACCCGTTGGCTATGCATAAATTTTGCCCGTCTTAATGTCAGTGGCATCACACAGACAATCAATGGGAAATGGGGATATTCTTCTGCTAGGCGCTTTTGGGTTTGTCTGATTTTATCTAAGTCGAAACCTAGTTGGGTAATGAGAAAGTCGGCACCAGCCTTAATTTTTTTATGCAGCTTTAAATACTGTGCATCACTTTCAGCTTCAGTATATTTAAATGGATTGAAAGCAACACCGATATTAAATCCATTCCTTTGTTTCGCAGCCATAACTGCCCCGACTGACTCTAAATAACGAGTCCTATGTGTAGGGATGTCCAGTCCAAAGTTATGGTTTTTAAGTTTGTCGCCTGTGAGCAGCAGCAAATTACGCTCACCAGACAGTTCCGCCTGATCCAAAAATTTCTCAAAATCAGCAATATCCCTGCCCTTGCCTGAAAAATGTAAAATTTTTTCAATGGATTGAGGGTACAGTTTCGCAATATTTATAGGTTCAGGATCTTCGTCACTATGTACGCGATCAGCCAAAGTCATCATCGCTGGAAAACCGGCAATGTCTTGTGTTACAGCGAATGTATTTTTAGTTGAGCATATATATTCAACTAGAATACAGAACTTCTTCTGATCTAAACACTGAGAAAATAAGGACATAATAAAAGAAAGATAAAAAGGAAAAAACAGAGAAATGTCTCAGGAATTTATTATAGGTGATAATCTTTGAAAGTAAAATTCTGAATGGCTTTAGCGCTATGAGCTATAGGCATATGGATAGTCTAGTACAAGCCTATAGATCTTCGCTTTTTTATCTAGAAACGGATTCTTATCCCCCTTTAATTCAAAGTCTTCAACGACTGCTGGAAGCCTTTTTGAATACCCTGGATATGAGTCTGTTGATGCTGCTCTAGCATTGGCTCTTTTTTAATAACTCTACAATAATATGAGAGCACTCTACACTTCAAGGCTGAGCTTAGCTCAATCCTACCTTATTACTTGTTCAACCACCTGCTTAGCAAAAGTAATTTCTTTCTGTAAAATCAGAAAACCCTGTCAAATTAAAGCTAATTTTTATTAAATATAATAATTAAACAACATAATAACACATCTATATTAAGGTTTCCTTAATATAGACAAGCAACAAACAATAAATAATAATTAAAGAATTCAAACTAATATTTTCAAGTTATTCGATATTGCAAGGAACTAAAGAAGATATGAATTCAAGTGAATTAAACACTACCATCACAAATATTTTACGAAGTGAAAAAATAAAGACTACCCTACCAAGAGTATTAGTTTTAAGCATACTCTTCGAAGAGAACCGAGAATTAACTGCCAATGAAATTGAAAAAATAATTTTTGAAAAACAAAATAAAAACATATATATCAACAATATATAATGTATTAAAAACACTTGAAAAGTTTAATTTAATTCAAAAATTTAAACTCGGTGACCAGCAAGCCTATTACTCTATAAAGAACACCCCTAACACTATTCGTGCATATTGCGATCAATGCAATCAAAGTTTTTTTATACATGACTCTATATTAGAACAGCAAATTCACTCCATCACAACAAACAGAGAAATTCAGTTAAAATCTTTTTCAGTTATACTTCAGATAAGCTGTAATAACTGCAAAAACAATAACTAGTTATTTGGATTGATTATTATTAAGCTTCAACCTTAAGGATAATAAATTTCGATCAATATTTCCGATTAAAACTAAATTGATATTATAGTTAATAATCATTATCATTCGCGAAATTTATATAATTCGGGGTCCATTCATGTCATTTATCAAATCACGGAAAAAACTCGTCTCCTCTGCAATAGCCTCATCACTCTCAGTTATTGCAGTACCAGCGATTGCACAAGATCAGGCAGTTCAACTTCCAACGATTCATGCGCAAGCTGAACAAGAACAAAGTCTTAAAGTAGATAAATCTGCAAATACTAAGTTTGTAGCTCCACTTTTGGATACCCCAAAATCTGTTTCTGTGATTTCAAAACAACTGATTGAAGATACCAAGGTTACAACTTTAAGTGATGCCTTACGTACAGTTCCTGGTATTACGCTCGGTGCCGGTGAAGGTGGTAACCCAAACGGCGACCGCCCATTTATTCGTGGTTATAGCTCTGAAAGCTCAATGTATGTGGATGGTATCCGCAATGCTTCTTCGCAAAACCGTGAAATGTTTGCGGTTGAACAAGTTGAAGTATCAAAAGGTTCTTCATCTTCTTTAGGTGGCGGTGGTTCTGTTGGTGGTAACGTCAACCTTATTTCTAAAGTTGCTAAAAAGGGTGATGCTTTAGAAGGTTCAGTACAAGGTGGTACAGATGACTACCAACGTATTACTCTTGACGGTAACAAAGATTTTGGTAATGGCATTGCAGCTCGTGTTGTTGTTATGGGACACCATAATAATAAAGCAGGTCAAGGCGATGACGGTGCAGAATATAAGCGTGCAGGTATCGCTCCAAGCATTACTTTTGGCTTAGATACAGCTACGCGTGCAACTTTAAGCTATTACTACTTAAAGACAGACGATACGCCTGATGCTGGTGTTCCTTATAACAACCCAAATAACTTTGCGGCAGGCTCAGGAAAACCGATTGATGTTAAAAAAGGCATCTATTATGGTTGGAAAGATCGTGATTTCCAAAGACAAGAAAACCAAGTGGGTACTTTTAAGTTAGAGCATGACTTAACCGAAAACTTAACTTTAAGTAATACAGCTGTTTATAACAAATCTAAAAATGACTATGTATGGACTCAACCTGATGACAGCCAAGGTAATTTCATTAACCCAACAACGGGTCAACTGAAAGATACGGGTATTTGGCGCCGTGCCAATACACGTATTACTGATACAGATACGTTCTCTGATCAGTTAGCGCTAACAGGTAAATTTAATACTGGTGCATTCAAACATAGCTTTAATGTCGGTGCTGAATATAGTAAAGCTGAATCAGATAAGGGTAGCTATACAGTTACTGATGCAAACACTAAATCAATTAGTGGTGCAGTTGCAAACGGTGCGTGTAGCTTAGGTTTAGTTGCATCAAATGGTTGGTGTACGTCAACATTTAACCCAAATTCTAATGACCGTTTCTTAGGAACTGTGACTGCAAATAAAGCAGTTACAACGACGACATCTGAATCGACGTCTGTTTATGCGCTCGATAACATCGAAATTACTCCACAATGGTTACTCGACTTAGGTGTACGTTGGGATAAATTTGATACTGAGCTAAAAACCAATGCGACTGGGGTTAAATTAGAAAATAATACTGACTTCTTTAGTTACCAAGCTGGCTTAACCTTTAAACCTGCTGAAAATGGCAGTATTTATGCAAGCTTTGCGACTTCTGCAAACCCAGTCGGTATTGATGCAGGTGATGGCTCGGAAACTGCAGTGAATGCAAACAACCGAGATCTAGATCCAGAAAAAGCACGTACTTTTGAAATTGGTACAAAATGGGATTTATTCAACAATAAACTCAATGCAACTGCTGCAATTTTCCGTACAGAGAAGCAAAACACCCGTATTCAACTTGACCCAACCACGTATACCAACGGTGGTGATAGTAAAGTTGACGGTATCGAGCTTGGCTTAAATGGTTATATCACTGATAAATGGGCTGTTAGTGCAGGTTATACGTATTTAGACAGTGAAAATACCAATCCTGGTCCTAGCTGTAGCCGTGCTGGTGTTTGTACACCTGAAAATGCAGCGAAAGGTAAACAATTACCAAACGTTCCAAAGAACTCTGCTACTTTATGGACAACTTATAAAGTATTACCACAAGTTACCTTGGGTGCTGGTGCAGTTGCGATGGACAAAGTCTATGGTAATGCAACCAATACTAAATGGGTTCCGGGTTATGTACGCTACGATGCGATGGCTAAGTATGATGTAAATAAAAACGTGAACGTCCAACTTAACGTGAATAACTTATCTGATACACGTTACTTTACCAAAGCCTATGCATCTCACTATGCATCAGAAGCTGAAGGTCGTAGTGCAGTAGTGTCTGTGAACTTTAAATACTAATCGCACCAATAAAATCCATAATTTAATTATGGATTTTATTGAAAAAACAGCCTCATAATGAGGCTATTTTTTATCATTCATTATTTTCACAAAGGTAATTATCGTGATCCACCATATTCCAAATGTATTAAGCAAAGAACAAGTGCAGTACTTTCGTGAAGAAATGGATAAAATCGAATGGACTAATGGAAAAGTTACCGCTGGTACCCTCTCTGCCACTGTGAAAAATAATCAACAGCTGCCTGAAGATCTCCCCTTAACCCACCACCTCAGTAATATTATTTTAGAAGAATTGGGCAAGCATCCCCTGTTTCTTTCTACCGCTTTACCGTTGGATATTATCCCACCACTTTTCAATCGTTATGAAAATCAGGAAGCTTTCGGCTTCCATGTCGATAATTCAATTCGCCGTATTCGCGGTACCAAAGAGCGCTTACGTACCGATTTATCTTGCACTTTGTTTTTATCAGAACCTGATGAATATGAAGGCGGGGAATTGGTCATTGAAGATACCTATGGTTATCACGAAGCCAAATTACCCGCGGGTGATATGGTGCTTTACCCTTCATCTAGTCTGCATGAAGTCACTGCAATCAGCAGTGGGTGTCGAACGGCTTCATTCTTTTGGGTGCAAAGCATGATCCGTGATGATGCTGAACGGAATATGTTATTTACACTGGATCAGACTATCCAAAATCTGCGTATGCAGCTTGGTGATACCCACCAAGAAGTGATTAAAATGACGAATCTTTATCACAACCTGATGCGTAAATGGGCTGAATTATAACCCTCTCCCTTCACTACAACATTTTTCTAATCTTCAATATGTCTAACTGTATTTTTAAGATTAGAAAATATTTGGTACGAAATAGGTTTTTTGTGATTAAGATTTTATATATTGAAGATGATGTAATGATTGGTAAAACAACATTTCAATTATTACAACATGAAAAATTTCAAATTGACTGGGCCAAAACAGGAACCGAAGCTTTAGCCTTCTTATCCTCTAATGTTTATCATATCACTTTACTTGATTTAGGATTACCAGAGCTCGAAGGTTTAGACATTCTTAAGCATATCCGTAATAAAGCAGATCTAACCGATATGGGTGTCATTATCATTAGCGCCCGAGATCAAAGTAAAGATAAAATTCAAGGACTTAAATCTGGTGCAGATGATTATATTGTTAAACCATATGATTTTGATGAATTAGTTGCTCGTATAGAGTCTGTATTAAGAAGAGGCAGGTTTAATCAAGTTATCGAGGATATTTGTTTTTGCGCCAAAGATATCTGTTTATTTCCAAATACACATAAAGTATTAAAAAATCAGGTGGAAGTTTTTTTGTCTCCCAAAGAATGGGCGATTTTAGAACCAATGATCATGTACCAGCGTCAAATTTTTTCCCGTGAGATGCTTGAACACAAGCTGTACGATTGGGATGATCTCATCAGCAGTAATGCAGTTGAAGTACATATTCACAAGCTCAGACAAAAACTTGGTAAAGACCTGATAAGAACCGTTAGAGGTCTCGGTTACTGTATAGAACCTGATGTTTAAGAGATATTTATGTTATTTATCAACCTAGTTAGATCATACAAAAATCAGGCACTTAGCACTAGAATGATGTGGAGTATTTCCATCATCAGTTTAATTTTACTTATCCTCATTGCAATATCCGCCTATAAGATCGCACTGGAAGAATCAGAAGAAATTATTGACCAGCAAATGATTGAGATGTCAAAATTTTTGATAAGTAGAGAACAGAATAATCTTCGTTCGGTATTTGATCCTCATAAGCGATATGGCGAAAGAGACGTTTTTATTGATATTACCGACAACAAATCGCTCCCCCAAATTAGTCAACAATATAATTATATTGTTCCCGCAGTCCAACAGGCTCAATTTATTATAAAAAAAACCTCAAGAGGGCCATTAAAAATCTATGTAACGCCTACATCTACCCAGCAAATACAAATCAGCCAGCCGCTTATTGTTCGTAAAAACTTAGCAAAAGAATTAGCATTTAATATGCTCATTCCTTATATGTTTTTTATGCCTTTGAGTATTTATGCTATTTACTGGCTCATACGCTTACATTTAAGACCTATCGAACTGTTGAAAACAGCATTTTCTCAGCGAGACTATAATGATTTGACCAAAATTCAAATCAATAATTTGCCTATCGAAATTCAACCTGCAATGGATGAGTTAAACTCCCTTTTTTTACGAATAGAAGAAGCCCAGCTACAGCAAAGAGTATTTATTGCAAATGCAGCTCATGAATTACGGACACCTTTAACTGCATTACGACTACAAACTGATTTATTGATCAAAACACAACCGAATAGTCCTGTTTATAAAGAAAATATTATTGATCTTAATTTAAGTTTAAAACGTATGTCGCATTTAGTGGGTCAACTCATGGCTTTGGCTCATCAAGAAATACAGCAACACGAACCTTTACAAAGTTTGAATCTGATTGATTACGTACGTCAATGCGTTGCTCAGCTTCTTGTGAATGCTCGAAAAAAAAATATAGAGATACATGTAAAATTTGATGCAAAACACGAGAATATTAGCGTTGTAGCAAGACATGTTTCCTTAGAAAGTATTCTTATTAATCTTCTTGATAATGCTATTAAATACAGTCCTGACTTTGGGCAGGTTGCAATCATAATTTCAGTTAAAGAACCCTATGTTCATTTAGAAGTTCATGATAGCGGATCTGGTATCCAACCAGATCAACGTGATCATGTCATGCAACGTTTTGTCAGATTACAAGAAACTCAAAATCAAGTGTTTGGAAGTGGCTTAGGATTATCGATTGTTCAATCTGCTATCGAGTCTATCAATGCGGCCATTCAACTAGACACATCTGAAGTTTTAGGTGGATTGAAAGTCGCAATTCATTTTAATCATTAATTGTCTGCCTCAACTTGAGCCTGATTAGATATGGATTTGATCTGGCTCTAGTTGAACTGCTGATTTCAGCCTTTCTCACTTCAGAGCCCAAGTATTATAATTGTAAAGTTATCATTAAGATATGAAACTATTCTAAGTTATTTTGAGGTTTTATATACAAAAAAAGTCTTCAATATTATCTAGCCCTTTTTCACCTACTAAGTCATAACCCTCACTGCCGTAACCTTGTCGTGCCAAAAATCCAAAGTCTCTTAATAAAATCCTGCGTCTTTAGTCATTTAATTGACTAGTTTATAGATGATGAAACGCTATGCGAAGTGGATACATGGCGACAAAAATAAAATAGAGATGGGAAAATTACAAACAGACTGAACCTGTCAAAAGCCGGTCCAATAAAAAAGCCACTTAAAAAAGTGGCTGATTTATATAACGAATTTTGGTGGAGATGGCGGGAGTTGAACCAAATAAATAACATTCTGTTTTATTTAGATTTTATTTTTATAAAAATCAAATTTACCCAAACTTGACCCTATGCATTTTTGTATTTTTAGGAGTGGCTGAACTCAACCACTCCTTCTCTTACATCTAGAACCGGTAACCAATTTTTAAACCATAAGCGATAGCATGATTATTTTTGAACTCAGCCTGTTCTGCCATTTCTTTAATCCCTTCGATAGGTAAATAGTAAGCACCATCTTCAGACTTGGCATCTCCTAACCAATAGTATTTAACACCAGCAGCGATAAAATAATTCTGAGCAGGATTGAATTGCGCACCGAGTCCCATGGACCATGATCCCTTCATTGGCCCCAGTGTAGAAGCAGGATTACCCGTCCCTGAATCCCAACCAACATCGGTAGCAAAACTCCATTTTTCTGTAAATTGATGACCAATTCCTATCGTTGCATTATATTGATCCTTTTGATAAGAATCTAAATCAACACCTTTCGTGTATGCGCCTCCCGTAAGTTCATCCAGATAACTTGCTGTAAGCGCATTATATTGCGTTGGGCGGATATTAAAATCTTTCCAATTCACCCATCTTAAATTCATATAAGCAATTGTGTTTTCGGCAACACCGGTTTGAAAATCGATATTCACGGATTGAGGGGTTTCGATTGTCGTTTTTGCTGCTTCGACATAGTGCAAAGGTTCACCAAATATACTTTCCTCGACCTGAAATTTATATTTGATTTTAGAGCGATAAGTAACAGCCGCTTTCAATGCAATCTCTGGAATTTGATAGCTCGCCCCAGCAAGCCAGCCCAACTCTCCTTTTTCTTTAAAATTCGCCTCGTAACCATTAAAAGCCTCGGTATACGCCATGCCTCGAAAAGAAGCTTTTCCTTTAACCTCTTGATAAACAGGCCCGCCATAAATCTGGAAGTTCTTAAAAGGTGAATATCCAAATATAAAACTTAAATCCTGACTTTCCACATTTACGGATGTACCTTCTTGACTAAAATCATTATCTGAATAGCTATTGTTGGGGCGAAGTGGATATGCGGTTTTTGCGGCAAATGGTTGGTCGTAAAGCAGGCCGAAACTAAACTGATCGGTTAATTGTAGCTTCAATGCAGCCGTATAAAATTGTACATTTTGCCCAATATCTCCTGTATCACGGCTTTGATTTTCACGCACAAGATTTGGACGATCATGCACGACACCAGAAACTGAAGCGTCAACAGCAAAGGCATTGACTTCAAAATAATGACCATTTTCTAAAAATGGCAGTATCGACTGACCAGACTGATCAAGTGCAGAGGCTTGGGTATAATTACTGATCGACACTCCGATTATACTGAACATAATAGGAGCTAAGCGGAACCGATGGATCTTAGAAAATGAGCTATTCAAGCCGTTATGTCGATTCACTTCTCTGGTTTTCGATAATAACCAAGATAAGCCCACACTTTCCTTTCCTATAGATTTTTCCATTATTAAATTCATCCTGAAATTATAATTTTTGCTTAATCACAACAGCGATTAAAAATTTCCAAGTCCATTCACTATCATTAAGACAATATAAAATGGACAAATAACATACTGCTCAATAAATTACACAGTGTCAATGACACTGTGTAATTTATTGAGCAGAGTTGTTCTAATTGCTTATATTTTTCACATCAAATATCTGATAAACAAAGTATTTTAAATCAGTGGTTTATTAAATTGATGCACTTAAATTTCTATTTATGATCATAAAGTGTTGAAATCCAGATATTTTGAAGTACACGAATAACAACCTCAGGTTCTACATGAGATGAACGACCAAAAGCCTCGGAAAGATATCGTTCTTCCAGCCATATGAGTGCTTTTGCCGTTTCCTCAACATCAATATCTTTTTTTATCTGCCCTGCTGCTTGATCCGCCCTAATATGTTGAGCGGCAGCAGTTATAAAGTCCTGTATTAAAGTACGATAGACATTCTCAACACGTTCATCCCCACTTGCAGCTTCGACAAAAGCTCTTAATAAACGTCCATGTTGTACATAGACTTGTACAGAATCTACGAGAGCACGCCGCAAATCTTCTTGTGGGGTAGTTCCAGCCAGCCACCTATCTGCGATATTGAATAATTCCCTAGCAATATTCTCAACAAGACGTAGCGTAAGATCATGTTTATCGCGGAAATGGACATAAAAAGCTGGGCGTTTTAAACCTGTACGTCGCATGACCTCATCAATATTCAGATCACGAAAATGATGCTCATTTAAAAACTGTTCAGCAGCTTCTAATATTTCTCGCTCAGATTCTTTTGGATCATGTTTAAGTCTACGGCGAGAGGTTGTCATACGATCCTATTTCCCATTTGCATATGGCCATTGTAGGTATTAATAATTTTTTCGACAAGTCTTTATAACTCTCATCACATCTCACAATAACTCAAACTAAAGAAAAAACTGCTCATTTTAAAATTCAATATAATTGATAAAATTCATAATCTTAATTTAAATATTACATTCTTTTCATTCGTTTACTTTCAAGCTAAATCTTCATTTCACCCCATAATTACACTGTGTCATTGACATTATGTAATTATGGGATTAATAATATTGATATGCCTAAACCTCACCTTGATTTAAATCAAAGTGAAAGTGGACTGGATCAAGGACTTTGTTCATCAGGGAAAATGAAGATTATAAAAATCATCATCTTAGAGAATCTAACTGATGCTCAATTTATTAAAATTGTGTGAAGAGGAAAAAGATATGAGTACATCAGATCAAATTGCTATTACTGATGTTTTAATTATCGGCGCAGGGATTGCAGGTATCAGTGCAGCATACCATTTAAAAAAGTATAGACCTGGTACAACATTCACTGTACTAGAAGGTCGTGACAAAATCGGAGGCACATGGAGCCTGTTTCGTTATCCAGGTATCCGTTCAGATTCAGACATGCAGTCTTTTGCATTTGGCTTTAAACCGTGGACAAATAAAAGGGTTTTCGGCAGCGCACAAATGATTTGTGATTATCTGCAAGAGACCATTGATGAGAATGAAATTGGACCACATATCCAATTTGGCTATTACATGATGAGTGCGGAGTTCTCATCAGAAGAAGGTATTTGGACTGTTAAAGTAAAACGTAAAGATCAAAAAAATTTAACCACCTTCCGCTCCCGTTTCTTACTCATGGGTACGGGTTATTATGACTATGATAAAGGGTATACACCTGAGTTTAAGGGAACCGAAGAATTTCAAGGGCAAATTATCCATCCTCAACACTGGCCAGAAAATTTGAATTACGCTGGGAAAAAAGTAGTCGTGATTGGTAGTGGTGCGACAGCAGTGACTCTAATTCCAGCGATGGCTCAAACAGTTGAACACATCACGATGCTTCAGAGATCGCCAAGTTACGTCATGGCAGCACCAAGTACCGATGCCATTGCCAATACACTCAATCGTATTCTTCCTGCCCAGCTTGCGTTTGATCTTGTGCGCCGTAAAAACGTTGCATTAACTCGAGGCGTCTACAACTTAAGTCGCCGTTTTCCGAAGCTGATGCGTCGTTTTTTAATCTCGGATGTACGACGTAACCTCCCGAAAGACTTCGATATCTCCACTCATTTTTCACCTAAATACAATCCTTGGGATGAGCGTTTATGCGTTGTCCCCGATGGCGATATGTTTAAAGCAATTTCCTCTGGCAAAGCATCTATCGTGACTGATCATATTGAACGTTTTAACAAAGATGGAATCTTACTTAAATCAGGAAAAATGCTGGAAGCGGATATCATTATTACGGCTACTGGTCTCAATGCTGTTGCATTTAGCAAAACGCAATTAATTGTGGACGGGAAAAAAATAAATTATCCAGACACCACGATTTTTAAATCGATGATGCTTTCTGATATTCCCAACTTTGCCTTCGCATTTGGTTATACCAATATCGCCTGGACTCTAAAAGTTGATCTGGTCTGGAAACACTTTTGTAGATTACTGGATTACATGGATGAAAATAACTACGGAACATTCACACCTGTAATAAGTAATAAAAACATGAAACGTGTTCCCTTTGTGGATTTGAACTCGGGCTACATTCAACGCAGCATTACACAGTTCCCGATGGCAGGAACGGAAGGTGCATGGACACTAAAACACGATTATAAATTCGATCTTGAACGACTTCATAAAGGATCAGTGTTGGATCAAGAGTTACAGTTCACGAAAACCCAGCCCAAGAAAAAACTCGCTGTCGTTACTGAAGAACCGATGACAGCGCAGATTAAAATTCAGGCCTAACACGGCGATGCACATTTTCGTCCCTTATTGAAAAATACCCATATGGGATCGAAATTAATCAGGAAAAATATGATGGAAAATATTAAATTTACAAGTAAAGGAATTACCTGTTCAGCATGGTACATCCCTGCAAAATCGGATGAATACAAGTCTTCTCAAGGACGACCTTGTATTATTTTGGGTAACGGTTTCGGTGGTACTAAAGATACGGGTTTACTTGATTTTGCCGAGCCTTTCAGTCAGGCAGGTTTTGATACTTTCGCATTTGATTATCGTGGATTTGGAGAGTCTGCTGGACTACCAAGACAACATGTATCTTATATTCAGCAACGCGAAGATTATCATGCAGCAATCGAAGCTGTACGGAATTTACCCAATGTAGATCGAAATCGTATTGCACTGTGGGGTACATCATATTCTGGTGGCCATGTGGTAGTGGTTGCTGCACAAGATCCCCAAATATCGGCTGTTGTATCCATGAATCCAGCAACTGATGGTTTAGCCGCTTTAAAACAAGTATTCCAATATGGTGGAATAAAGCAGATTTCGACTGCAATCGGTCATGGCATAAAAGATTTAATACATGCCATCACTCAACGCCCTCCTCATCTCATTCCAATTGTGGGACAACCAGGTACGGCTGCAATGATCAGCACACCGGGCGCCGAAGAAAGCTATATCTCTATGGCGGGGCCAACTTGGCGAAATGAGGTCTGTGCTCGTGCAGCTCTGGAAGTTTCATACAACCGACCCGTTGCTTTTGCAAAAAACGTGAAGTGCCCAACCTTGATTCAGGTTGGTGCCAATGACCAGATTGCGCCACCAAACCCAGCCCGGAAAACAGCAAGTCTGATTCAAGGCCCAGCTGAATTGTTGGAATATCCCATTGATCATTTTGATTTCTATACTGAATCATGGGGTGAAACCGTCCTGATTGATCAGATCAATTTCTTAAAGAAAACCTTCTCAAGCCAAGCTTCTAAATGATGCCACCCTAAAAGGCTTGATCAGGAATAAATCAAATATGTGGTTGAATATCCTTTAATATTTAACCGCATATTTTCTTCTTTTTTAAACGAGAATAATCAAATAGGTGTCTTTCACCACCAACTATGTCCTGTATTACATTCTCATATAAGTAGTGATTAAATCATCAGATAAAATCTTAAACAGACATCATTCAAAGTTGCCCATTTCTTAATTTCTATGTTCCAAATCTTCAGGTAAATAGCATCTTAAATAAGAGATAAGCGCTTTATGGGACTCTTTCACAATTTCATCAGGGAGAGAATTATATTGTAGAAAAGCATTCTTCCAGATCCCATCCAATATATACATCGCAATAATCATCTTTTCAGTATACCGCTCTCTATTTACACCCTCGTAATATGTGTCTAATTTGTCCATAATCGCGATAGCTAAATTTGCACTTTGATTGGTATCTACTGCTTTTGTTTCAGCTGGTGCAGTACTGCTCAACATTAATTTAGGGACAAAAGCATTGTTATTTAGATAGTTTGCACCTATCCATAAAATCTGAAGAATTAACGCTTGCCAAGAGTCGGTATGAGAAATTTGGTAGGAACGAATATTTTCTCTCCAAAGCTCATGAACTCTTTCTGCAAGTGCAATTAAGATACTATTTTTATTAGGAAAATGATAATAGATAGAGGGTAAGCCGATACCTGTGATTTTGGAAATCTCTGCCAGACCAATATCATCAGGATCTTTTTCCCTGAGCAGAGACTCCATGCAATCTAAAATTTGATTGGTTCTTTCTATTTGCCTTTGCTGAGGAGCTCTACTACGTTTTTCACTTTTATTAGACACAACACTCTACCAACTTTAAAGCGATTATCAGTACAAAAATTTGATTTTTTTCTTGCTGATTCATTCTATAAGTTTTCCTAAAAAACTTACAGGTATTTGATCTCATTCCCTTCAAATTCAATCCTATGAATAAATGGCAGCCTAACTCCTGACATAGATTAGACCACCATTTTTTGATTTCTGAACTTTTCTCTTATAAAGAGTAGCTTAATAAATTAATCCAGACCGAGATACTCTTCTAATCTTTCATAATTATGTTGCCATAAACCATTACCTGTAATTGGAAAAACGGATCTAAATCCAATCATTTTTTGCACACGCGCAGGTAATGTTTTCACAATTTCTAGATCAATTGAGAAGGCATAAGTTTCTTCTGGCGTAAAATAAGCTGGAGTCAACGGTATGGTAATACCGCGTCTATACTCATTTTGAGTTTTATTTTCTCCACCAGAGTGCACCACCTTACCCTCCCAAATCAGCATATCGCCAGCTTTCATAAGTGCAGGAATCGTATCTTCATGTTTAAAACGATCCTCAACTGCCATATTAAAATCATCCCAAAGATGACTACCAGGAACAACACGAGTTGCACCATTATCTTCGGTAAAATCAGTTAAAGCGATCATACAATTTGCTGTGACACATGGTCCACTTTTACCCAAGCCAATAATAGCCGGATAGTTTTCTAAGTCTCGATGGAGTGCTTGTGCTGAATTACCTGGGCCAATTTGAATTAACTGAGTCGCTTGCAGCCACCAATCACCACTTTCTTCTCTAAAAAAATGTTCACCAAGCGCATGAATCAGATCATGATTCAAGATCTGCTCTCTAAACGTTTGACTATGCGTGACTAAATTATTCACTCGAGTTGTCTGGTAGCCATGGAATTGTTTAAGCAATTCATCTATATCATCTTTTTTTGTTCCTGGCCCAGTATCAATTACAGGTTGATCAAAATCCAGATTCATTTGCTTAACCTGATCAAGACTCGCAAATCCTTCTAAAATCACTGCACCATCTTCTTTTAGAATGCCAAAAAGTTCTTGTAAATCGACATTTTTGTCCACTCTTCTTAATTGCATAGACATGTAACTCTCCTTATTCGTCTTAGTCCTGCTCAATAAAACTATATAACATATAGTTTTATTGAGCAATATATATTTAATTAATCATAAAAAAGTAAATATAACTATATGAACAATAGTTTAATATTTTCAATTTAATCGATATACGAGCTTTCAACGAGTAAATTAAAAATAAAGATATGAAGAACTTAGGAGCGAATCACATATTGGAAACGTAATTGAGACCGTTGGATCTATCAGAGAGAAGGTCTAAAATTAGCTTTAGCGATGGTCTTGATAAGTTAGAGGCATCATAGAATTGTCTTTCATGGTTTCAAAAACAATTTCTAGGAAATGCTTTGCCTGTCTAATTACAAATTGACATTGGATAATTTAGATAAACTAGAATTTTTATCAGAAAAAACTAATGAGCAATTCAAAACGACGAGCCTTAAAGATTCTTATTTTGAATTTTATATAGATAAATCAATTCTCTTATCGCAGTCTAATTTATTCTCTGATCTCCACACTGTTTCCACACTTTAATAATCGTCATTACACAAACATTCAAAATAATAGCAGCATCAAAAACTCCCCTCATCTGGACAGAATGCCGAAAAGCCAATTTATGAAAAGACTTACATTTCCTTTATATCAGCCACTGTGTATTCTGGCTGTATTTAGCGTTCTGATAACAAGTGGCTGTCAGGTGGTTAGCCTAAAAAAACAGACACTGCATACCACCATTGCCAATGAACGTAACAGTATTCTCACTCAAAATAAATTAAGTGGCGCTAGCCTGAATCTGCTCTATATGTCCGATATGGATATGAAACTGTGCATGAAAAATCCAGATGCATGTATTGTCGATCTGGAAAAAATTCCTCAGGTACAGACAGAACAATTATTATCAGCCGCTAGCGAGTTATATCTCTCTAAAGCCCTGACTCTTGCAGACTCAAATGATTGCAAAATAAATAAAAACCCTAAAACCAGCGCTAAACTCGCCCCACAGGTGAATGAATGTTTAGACCAACAACTGCAAGCTTTAGATAAAAGTATTCGGTATAGCTATGCCTATCTGTTTAAGACCTCTCGTCAGCCTCAAGACCGTATTTTCGATAACCGTCAGGTGCAAATTCGGGACTTCTATAATCAGGCACTTAACCAGTTAGTAAATGTGTACAGTGCTAAGAATTCATCAGCGACGATTCCAGCTAGCATTCAAATTGGTGAAAGTACTTATAAGATTGATATTGATTCATATCCCAAACTACAAGGTAAAAAGCTTGAGAAATTTACCTCAAGCTACAACATGAACTTCTCTGGATTAAGAACCATTAACCGTCGTGATGGTTTCGGTGCAGATTTCGTCGCGGTTTTGCACACTAAAGAAAATGATCCCAAAAATGGAAATCCATATATTCTTGATCCACTGAGCTATGCTTACCCAAATGGCGTTAATCCCAATATCCATCAAGCCCATTATCTTGCGTCGACGCTGATTGCCCAGCCAGTCGATGAGCAAGCCACACTCAGCGAGATACTCAATCGGCCTGATTTCAAAATAAAAATCTACGATCCTTACAATGTAGAAAAGATCAAAATTGAAGATAAAGAATATTCTCTTGCTGCGAACTTCTCTGCACCCTATGGTTTATGGTTAGCGGAGAATAACTTGGGCTCTGCTGCCTACCTAACCTTGATTGACCGTAATCAACGTTTGACCATGCCTCATCTATATATGCTTGAACCTTATAATCCGAATAAAAAAGTGATTGTATTGATCCACGGACTCGCCAGTAGCCCAGAGGCATGGATTGCGGTGACCAATGAAATTATGGGCGATAAGACGCTACGTGAGCATTATCAGGTCTGGCAGGTATTTTACTCAACCAATATGCCTATTCTGGAAAGTCGCTTTCAGATTTCTGCTTTACTGAAACAAACGTTTGCCTCTCTCAATCCCCAAGACCCTGCATCTCAAAATGCTGTTCTGATTGGTCATAGCATGGGAGGAATTATTAGCCGCCTTTTAGTCAGTCATGCGGATATTTCAAAAGAAGCCTTACCGATGATGAGTAACCACGTGCAAGCACGGATGAGAAAACATCCCATCATAGGCGAACGCTTAAAGATGGAACCGATTCCAAACTTTGATCGCGTCATTTTCCTCGCTGCGCCTCATCGTGGAACTAGCTACGCCGACCGCTGGTTTACCGTAACTGCACGAAAGATTATTGGACTGCCCTCAGCATTTTTAAAAACATTAACCGATACACTGACAAGTTATGATGATGATCTGAAAGACTTTGTAAGAACCATCAATAACAGGCTGCAAAATGGCCCTAGCGATCTAAGTAATAAATCGGAGTTTATGGAACTCACCTCAGATATACAGCCTAAAAAAGGTTTGGTTTTTCATTCCATCATGGGCAATATCACCAAAAGCAATGATACTGATACGATTACGGATGGCATTGTTCCTTATAAAAGTGCCCATTTAGAAGGTGCAATTTCAGAGAAAATCATTAAAGGCGGGCATTCTATTCAAATAAAGCCTGAAACGGTATTGGAACTTCGCCGTATCTTAAGTCAACATTTAACCGAGCATGGTTTAAACAAAATGAAAAACTAAACTTCCAAAGCTAAAGTGGGAACACTTTAGCTTTTTTCTTTTTATTTCTCGCTTTCCTGTATTCTTTTACGAATTTCTTCTCGTCATTTCAATACATTGTGTAATAGTTTACTGAGAAAGACACCCACTCGGTATATAAGCTAAATAAAGCATCTTGAGGGCTGGTTTAATTCAGCGCATTTTTTCCCAAGTAATCTTTCGCAATTTTTTCTGCTGACCAAATTACATCAAGCGATTCAACAGCATTAATACTGTTTGTTCCATTTGCTTTTGTTTTTGTGTATCCGTAACACCTTGAACACTAAATCCCCAATATGCTTCAAATAAACAAGCAAGAACATATGCGGTCGAACTAATCGCATCTTGAGTTGCCTTGGGATACTCCTGTGCCAACTGACTTTCAAAATCAGGTAGCCAATGCTGTGTCCAAAGATCATGCAACATTTGCTTGATCAAGGAATTCCTGGCACTTTGCGCAACCAGTTCTAGCCAAACAATCAAATCATCCTGAGTCCGATAAACTTCGGGCGTGAATAACATGATGATTCTATCGCTCAATGGTTTTCCACTGAAACGATGAATAATTTCAGTCCCCATTTCGCCAATGTAATGCTCTATGAAAGCATTGATTAAATCTGCACGTGAAGAAAAATAATGATGAACTAGCGTACGTTGCATGCCTGAAGCTTCGGCTACTTTGGCAAAGGTAATACCTTCTAATCCTTCCTTTGCAACTACTGAGACAGCAGCTTGAAGAATTTCATATGACCTTTCATGCGCCTTACTCGGTCTTCCAATCTTGTTTTCCATCATCGTCATAAATAAAAAAAATGTTTACTAATTAATCATACCATATTATTTTACTGACATGACAGTCAATTAATTAAAGGAAGTCATATCATGAAAATTCTTGGACTTGCTGTCGGTAGCGAAATGGACGCTACAACAGCAAAAATCTTAACTGATAGTGAAATGCTGCATGCCGCTATTCTAGAAATTATCAATATATGTGGGCTGGTTGCCTGTATTGTATTGGCGCTTTCGGGCTGGATTTACGGCGCAAAATTTCTCAAGAAAAACAATTGCCTGCTTGGACTAGAATGGTGGATTGTTGCTTTTTCTGCGACAAACTTTGTTTTGTATATGCTAACGGGTGGGCATGTTCATTATTCAATTACAATGTTTCTAGATTCATTCTCACGCAGCTTTGGTATGCCCGTCATTGCCGTACTAGGCTTAATGGCATTGACCCATAATTATAAACCCACAGCGTTGAATGAAGTGCTGCTGTTCGCCGCTGCATTCGCGGGCACATTTGTTATCTTCTTGGCCGATTTCTTTGACGGGATACGCCCGTATTTTTACGTCGCCATGTGGATGATTCTTGCGATCTATCTCTGCTACTTCATTCTTTGCTTGGTACGTGCTGGGGAAACGCTGCATGCCGTGGCGACAACATTCACTTTGATCGTCAGCCTCGCCGTCGCAATCGTCTATGACTTCTTCCCGATCCCTGGCGATGATACGCATATGATTTTTATGACCTGGGCATTCATCACTTGGGCTTATGCGGTCATCCAGTTGTATTACGCCTATAACGCACTAGCACGTTCCCAGACACTTTCCAGAGAATCTCTGATTCCAGCCCACTAACCAACAAACCACCAAATAATTACTTTTAAAATCAAACCCTGTACGCAAGTACAGTGAAGATAAAAGGATAGCAAATGAATCATTTCAATGAAGAAATGGAGAACTACAATCCAAGCACATTGCCATTTCGATCTCTTGGTGGCTGGGTAGAAGAACCAAGTGATCTTCAGCCTGAACTGGAAGCTTCCGACAGTGCTGATGTCATTGTGGTTGGGGCTGGATTTGCGGGGCTCTCCACTGCCCTTGAGCTGACTGCCCGTGGTGCAAAAGTGATTGTGCTTGAACAGGAGTTCGGTGGCTTCGGTGCCAGTGGCCGTAATGCTGGTTATCTGCTTGGCAGTATGGGCATTGAGTTTGAAATGTTCGCAAAACGCGTCGGTGTTGAGCACGCACGAAAATTTGTGACTTTTTATGACGAGGCCGTGTACTACGTCGAAAAGCGTCTAGCCGAGTTGGAAATTCAATGTGATTACAATCCTTCTGGCATCATACGTGCTGCGATTGATCCTTCTCAGGAAAAATGGCTACGTCGCAGTATGGAGGTTGGTCGTGAACTGGGTTCAATCACTCGCTTTGTAGATCAAGCCGAGATGCGCACTCGCGGTATTCCACCAGCGTTTCTATTTGGTAGTGAGCAACGTGGCGGCACGCTCAATCCTGGTAAATATGTCGGCGGTTTACGTCGTGCGGCAATTCAGGCAGGCGTTAAGCTCTATGAAAAAACGCCCTTGCTGTCTTACAGTGAAGGCGCGGAAATAACCTGCAAGACTCCACGGGGTCGTGCAACTGCCCCAATCGTAGTATTGGCGACAAATGCGTTCACACCTCAGTTAGGGTTACTACGTGATAAGGTTGCGCCGATACGTGTATCAGCAATTGAAACCCAACAGTTGTCTCCAAAGCAATTGGCATCTTTGGGTTGGCAGAATAGAGAAGGAATTATTACACCGCATCTCATGATGGAGAGCCATCGTCTCACAGCACACAATACGATGGTGTTGACGGTGAAGAAGTTAAATTATGTTTATGGTTCAAAAACTCCGAATGTGCCAGATCAAGATGCCTATGCTGCACTGGCACAAACCTTGCGTGAACGTCATCCTACCTTGCAAGGTCTTGGTATTAAGCATTGCTGGAGTGGTTACGTTAGCGTAGCATATGATTTCCTGCCTGTGGTAGGTACTACAGGAACGCATCAAAATATTATCTATATTGCTGGCTGTACTGGGCATGGGCTTGCTACTCAGTCCTTTATGGGGCAGTTACTTGCCGAGAAAATCAAAGGCGTTGAGAATCCTATTTTAACAGCCCTGTATCATAAAACGCCTTCGACCCTCCCTGAACCATTGCAGTGGTGTGCTTTTAAAACCGCTTTCTCAGCGGCTGCTTTTTATGATCGTCTAACTGACCGTAAAGCACGTTCTATGAGTACAGATTCGGAGATATAAAAACTTTAAATAAACAAGCCCTTGAAAGATCAAGGGCTTGTTTAAATGTTTATGAAAACGGTGACTGTCAAATTAAAGAAATAAACGATTTATTAAATAAATCAAGCACTAGACATTTCATGATCACATCACTGTACTTTGATGTTTGCTTCAGTTAAATAAGCTTTCTTAGATGTCTTGTTCCATAAACAGAGCTCTTGATCCATTTTTGTTTTTCATATGTGCTTACGGATATTTTCCTTGAATCAGAAGTGAAGAATATCCAACACGATCATCAAACAGCAAGACATTATTCACTGGCTTGGCATTTTTAATGCTGTGTGGCTTTTATACATGCAACTTTTATATCTTGGTCATGTTTGCTCCACACCTGCTCCGAAATTGCGAAAGTTACACTAGTCATCGCAAAACTAGCCGCAAGCTCCAAAGTTGAAAAACATTAGCGCCTATTTACCCTATGAACAAATAAACCCTTCTGATAAAAAACCTACTAATTTGTTCTTTTCATCGACTTTCTTGAGGTGAAAAGCTTCAGCTAAAACTATCTATATTGCATTTCACATCCTATTCACGCTTTCTGTTTTAAGCTAATTTTAAAATGGAGAGAGTTTAGCAATATGACATTTCTAAGAAGTGTAACAGTTTCAACACTGGCATTACTTTCATTGGTTAGCTGTAAAAGTATACCAAGTTATAGCACTGACTTTGATAAAGCAAATAAGCAGATCTCAGGAATTATATTGAATGATCAACAAGCTCAGCTTGTCGGACAGCGCTTTGTAGCTGCATTTAATACAATGGGAACTATTGATTTTGTTCAAAACACAAGCCGGCTCTATGCAGATCATTTATACATCAATGATACCCTTTCTCAATTTTCTACTAAAAATGAGCTCATTAAACATTTTGAAGGAATGAACAAGCGTGTCAGCAATGTCACTGTAAAATTAATGAGCGCAACGCACACAGATGATTCTGCCTATATACATTGGCATATGGTGTATGACTTCAAAATGTTTGGCCGTATAAAAACGATGTCCTCATATGGAATTAGCCAAATCAAAATTAACAACAAGGGTTTGATCATTTTTCAGCAAGATTATTGGGACCCTGCTAATGGTTTATATCGTTCTCTACCTTATGTAGGAAATGCTTATTCCTTGTTTTTACCATTTAAAAAATAGTTTAAATTCAGCCTAGTAAATAAGATTAATGAACAGCTATAGATTGTTGAATTAAATATAAAAGTAGAGGTGCGAAATGCTTAATTATTTAAGAAAAATTGGACTGAGCGTCACATGTCTTATCACACCTTTAAGCTTAGTACATGCAAACACGCAACTATGTAAAACAGCCCCTCTCGTCGTCACGACAAAAAATGTGGGATCAGTAAGCTATTATGCCAATAATTGCAGTCAAAACTGGGAAAATCAAAATATTAGGTTAGATTTTACTTATAACCAAAATATTCCAGAATGGGCATTTAAAAAAGCGGCGACTTACTACCTTAAAAAGAATGTGACTAATTTTTCGAACGAATCGGTTTTAAACAGAATTACTGACTTATATCATCCTGTCAAAAAGGGCGACCTCTACACTTTAAATTATGACCAAATGAGCAAACAGCTAAGCTTGTCTTTGAACCAAAAACGATTAGGTTCAATTACTGATTCTCAAGCGAATCAATACTTTAAAATATGGTTTGGGGACTCACCATTTAATGCTAAATTAAAGCAACAATTACTAAATCTATAACTTGATCAAATTATTATGAACAATCAATTTATTCTTATGGTCGAAGATCACTTCGAACTTGCTGCAACAGTCTGTGAGTTTCTAGAACAACATGGCTTTGTCATTGATCATGCCCGTAATTTAGATGCTGCACGCATTTTTTTAAAAACAAACCCTTACCATTTACTTTTACTCGACATTAATTTACCCGATGGTTCAGGCTATGATTTATGTGAATGGCTGAGGACTGATCAAGGCAAAGATATTCCAATTCTGATGTTAACGGCCAGAGACACATTGGATGATAAACTAAAGGGTTTCACCGTAGGAACAGATGATTATTTAATCAAACCTTTTGATTTTAATGAGTTGGTGATGCGTATTCGGGCACTTATTAAGCGCTCTCTTGGGGAGGTATCGACAAGTAAAATCCAAATTCATGACCTAATTTTAGACAGTTCGACTCAAACCGTAACACGTGCAGGTCAGTCGATTGAGCTGCCCCGTATTCAATTCAAATTACTTAAAATTTTGATGAGAAACTCTCCCAAAGTCATTACTAAACAAGAAATTGTGATCGAACTATGGGGTGATGAAGAACCTGAAAGTGATGCATTACGTAGTCATATCTATAGCTTAAGAAAAATGATTGATAAGCCTTTTCAAGAGAAACTGATCCATACCATTTCAGGCGTTGGTTTAAAAGTTGCGTTTGATTTGAGTACTCATTAATTCATATACACCACAACAATTAAACCAGTTGTATTTTCTAATTGGAGATGAGGATGAGTGCTTAAATAATATTGGCGGTCAAATAACTCAACTCTCCATCCCAACTGAGTACATAGCTTCCTAACCAGTTGTAAACCAATCCCATGCCCTTTGGCTGTAAGTTGAAATTGTGAGCTTAACTCCTGGACTTTACGATCATTCGGCATCTCAATCCCAATCCCATTATCAGCAATCACAATACTATTTTGGCGTTGAATAATATGGATATTAGATCCTTGAGAATAATTCAATGCATTGCGCAGAATGTTACTCAGCACCATTTTAGTCATTGAGGGATAAATGAGTCGAGGAAACTCTTGAGGATCGTAATGAACAAAAAATTGAACGCCTTTGTTTTGACTAACAGGCTCTAGATCCTTTAGCAAATCACTAATTATATTGGATAATCGGGTTTGTTCGGCAGTTAAGGTATTGGTGGTATTGCGTGCGATCGCCAATAGTGTTTCGACAAGCAATTGCATATCTTCAATGGTATTAGAAATACGATGCAGTGCTTTATCTTCCCCATATTTAACCTGACAAAGCTGTACACTACCTTTTAAAATTGTGAGTGGTGTGCGTAATTCATGACTAACATCCCCTGTAAACTCACGTTCTCGGTTGATGAAATCGTTTAAAACTTGATGATATTTTTCTAAAGCTTGCTTTAAATATTCAGCTTCCAGATTACCGTTGGTACTGATCCCTTGAAAGGGAGAAGCTTCTTTATTTTGATGTGCCCAATCAATATGCTCTAAAGCATTTGCCAGTCGTGTAATTGGTGAAAAATAACGTTTAGCTCGCCGATTTGAAAACCATAAGATGCTATACAGTACAATCAGGCTGAACATTAACGGTGCTAAACCAAACATCCACACAATTTTGTTGACATTACTTTCACCAAAAACAAGAAGGACATGTTGTCCATTTCTTTCACCATAAACAGTCATTCGATCTTTACCATCGACGAAGACTCGGTGAACGCCCTGCTTTAAAGTTTGATTTTTAAACACTAAAGGTGGATCTTTACTTAGCCAGCGATAGCCATATAAATTTTTTGTATCAGGTAAATCAGCATTGGGATTACGATCAACTCGCATCCAATAATGTTCCATTTCTTGCTCAAGCGCTGTTTTGAGCAGTGAGCCTTTAATGACCCAGGCACTGCATGCAATACCGATAATAATCGACAGCGCGATTAACCCGATTTGCAACCAATAATGACGATTAAACATCTCACTCAGTGGATGAATATTTTCACCGCTTTTATTGGATTTAAACATAAACATATCTACTAATAGATTCTCATTTTAATTATACGGTTTTCTTTTTGAACAGGAAGTGACCGATGACCCATTCTTGTCCTTGTTCAAATCCAAACAATTCCGCGCAAGCCATAAAAAAGATACGCCAACGTTGCCACCAAGCATCGGCATGCTGTGCATATACTTGCTCGAACAGTGGTTTTAATTGTCCAGCGTTACGATCCATGTTTTCCAGCCAGGCATTTGCTGTTTTTTCGTAGTGCGTACCTGACCATTGCCAATGCTGTGATAACTCCAAATCTGTTTGGAAATGCAAAAATGTAGACGTTGCTGGCATTAATCCTCCTGTAAAGAAGTAGCGAGACATCCAGTCGTATTCACTTTTTATTTCAAATGGATAGTGTAAGAAGCGATGGCAAAAAATATGACACCATAACAATCCATTAGGCTTGAGCCATAATTGAATTTTCTGAAATAATTTTTGATAGTTTCTAACGTGCTCAAACATTTCTACAGACACAACACGATCAAACGAATTTTCTTTTAATTCGAGTATGTTGACATCACAGGTGATGATTTTAATATTTTCCAGACCACGTTTTTCTGCTTCAGCTAAAATATGTTGACGTTGCGTTGCGGAATTGGATACTGCAGT
Source organism: Acinetobacter gyllenbergii (assembly GCF_001682515.1). Taxonomy (NCBI): domain Bacteria; kingdom Pseudomonadati; phylum Pseudomonadota; class Gammaproteobacteria; order Moraxellales; family Moraxellaceae; genus Acinetobacter; species Acinetobacter gyllenbergii. Next base: position 1,163,082 of record NZ_KV575261.1, read on the forward strand.
AATTTTAGCGTTCGGATAATGCTCCGCCATCCATAAGGTAAAAGACCCCCAACCACAGCCGAGTTCCAAGATATTTTGACCATCATGCAATTGCGCTCGTTCACTGTAAACTTGAAGTGCGAATTCTTCCGCCTCATCTAATTGGGTTGTATCATCAGCAAAAAAACAGGCACTGTATTTTAATCTTTTGCCTAAAACTGCCTGAAAGAAAGCGGTTGGCAACTCATAATGTTGTTCATTGGCTTTGTCTGTTTCAATCGCAATTTCACTCTGCTTCAACATGTTCAACACATCCATATAGCGTTGAGCACCTTGCTCTGGATCATAGCGCCCCTCTTGAATCAAACGCTTTTTACTTAATGTACGAATTGCTGCACGAATCGCTTGATCGGGCACTAGGCCACTCTCAACGAGTTTCAATGATTGCTGAATAATAAAGTCCATACGCTCACCTATTGTTTGGGTTTCCATGGAATAAACATAGAAGTTCGTTTTTGATAATCGAGATAATTCTGTCCTCGATTTTTTAATGCCTGCTGTTCACTAAATGGAATCCCCGTGATGTAATACAAAAAGAACCACATCAAAATTGGATAAATCCATAGGCTATATAATCCTGCTGCAATCCCGATTACTGGGTAGGCAAACCAATGTATCCATTCAAAAAAGTAGTTTGGATGACGTGAATATTTCCATAGCCCCTGATCCATCGTCTTTCCATGATTCTGTGGATTTTGCTTGAAACGGTATAATTGCTGGTCTGCAATTACTTCTCCCATAAATGCAATCACCATAATGATGCCTGCAATAATGAGAAGATCATTGCTTTGGTTATTCCAAACCGTACTTGGCACATTCAGTAAACTCCACATTGGAATACTGAATAAAATTGCTAAACCAGCCTGAAACATAAAAAAAGCAAAAAAGCCAAGGTGTTGATATTTTCCCATCGCTAGACGCATATTGGCATATCGACGATCTTCTTCGTGCTCTGCCATATAACGGCGAAATAAATGCACACTCAATCGTAAAAACCAGACAGAACTCAGAATGCCGATAAACCATGTGACATTCTCTGGTGCAACATCTACACACCAAGCCGTAATGACAATATTCAGGAAAATACAAAAACTCCATGCCACATCAACAATACCTGCACGGCGGTTATATATTGCCCACAACCAGCAAACTGTCATCACGACAACATCAAGTACAAACAATTGCCACAACATGACTGTCTCCTTGACGTATCAAATAACTTTATTTTTAATAAGGACTTGCTTCAAATAAAAGTTGTACATTGCTAATTACACCTTCTTTAAAGCCACCTTCGCAGTAACAAAGATAGAAATCCCACAGTCGAATAAAGTTTTCATCAAATCCCAATGCCAATACTTCTGGTTTGGCATTTAAAAAACGTTCACGCCATTGATGGATCGTTTCAGCATAGCTAAGCCCAATATCTTCAAGATGTTTTAAACGTAATTTCTGTTCAGATGCGGCTTGGGTCAGCACACTAATACATGGAATAAAGCTACCCGGGAAAATATAGCGTTTAATATAATCCACAGTGCTTAATGCTTTTTTATAACGTGCATCTTCGATGGTAATGGCTTGGATCAATCCCAAACCAGTTGGCTTAAGCAGGGATCTACATTTATTAAAGTAAGTTGATAAATATTGTTCACCCACAGCTTCGATCATTTCGATGGAAACCAATTTGTCGAACTTACCTTCTAATAAACGGTAATCTTTGAGTTCAACCTGTACACGATGGCTTAAACCTGCTGCTGCAATACGTTTATTTGCCTCATCGTACTGAGCCTGTGAAATCGTAATTGTGGTCACTTTACAGCCGTAATGCTGGGCTGCATAGATCGCAAAACCGCCCCAACCGCTTCCGATTTCAACGAGATGATCCATGGGTTTCAATTGCAATTTTTGGCAGATCAATTCTTTTTTATAATCAGATGCTTGCTCTAATGTCATGTGCGTTTGCTTATAGACTGCACTGGAGTACATCATGGAAGAGTCTAGAAAGAGCTTAAAAAAATCATTGCTGAGATCATAGTGCTCTGCAATATTTTTGCGACTGCCTGATAATGAATTTTTACGTGTTTTGTACCACGCTTTTAAAATCAGTTGGCTTGCTTGCGAAAGCATATTTTGATTAATTTTATCGAGAACATGACGGTTTCTCGCTAAAATTTGGATCAGTTCAACTAAGTTTTCACTGCTCCAATATCCCTGAATATAACCCTCTGCCGCCCCAAGTACACCATTTTTAAAAATTAGATCAATGAGGGCTTTATTATGCACATCCACCGTTGATTCTAAATCAGAAATTTCTCCTACCGTACCATTCCACGCACCACGGAAATGAATTTGACCATGACGAAGTTTGAGTAAGCTGCGTAAAACCAATGGCAGTGAATCGTTTTCACCGAAAATAAGCGTTTTGATCATCTTGTTTTAAATCCTTATCTTTTTTAGGGTGCCGATAAAATGGAACTTTCTTTCGCCATAAATAAAATGCTTGTAAATAAATCGAAGCGAGCATTTTGAAAGGTTCAAAAACATAATGAACAGCATAACGATTGAGCTGTGAAGGAACTGTGATATTTTCTAATTCGAACAGCATCGTTGCATCAAAAATTAATTTTTGTGTTTGATATAGCTGCATATGAATGACGTTTTGAGCATCAGAAAAGTTAAAGCGCCATTTGTACTGAATATCCATCGGCATAAATGGAGAAACATGAAAACTTTTTTGAAATTCGAATTCTGCACCATGATACTCAGAATGGTGTATTAACTTATCACGACAATCATGCACATAAACTTTGCGTTCTTTCCAAGGCGTATTGGTGATCTCAGTTAAGATAAAAAGAAGCTGTTTTTGACTATTAAAAATAAAATAAAACACCACTGAATTAAAACTGAAACCAAGCATTCGTGGTAAAGCCAATACACGAATTTCTGATTGTATCGGCAAGACCGCATCTACTTGCTGCAATAAGATTTTTTTTATCCTTTGCCTTAAATTCCCTGTATAACCCTGCAAAAAATCATTTTCATCTACCTTTAGAAGATTCCAGTGTGCTGTTGAACATAACCATGAATCACTGAGTTTCGTTGTTATCTGATCAGGATCAAAATATAAATAGCTTAATGTTGCTTTAAATTCATGTGACTTAGGGGTAAATCGGCGATGTCTGATTTTTGCTTTCGCGATAGCAAGTGGAGTTTCTAACATACTCAGCCCCCTATTCATCAGCTATAGTCATTAAATGTTCTACAACACGTTCAGCACTTCTTGCCCCATCTTCATGAAATCCCCACCCCCAATACGCACCACAAAATGAACTACGATTTTTGCCGTTTAATTCATGCCAACGGGATTGGGCCTCAAGCGCAGTTTTATTAAATACGGGATGACGATAATGTCTTTCAATATAAATCTTATCTTTGGCGATCGGTGTATTGGGATTAAGTGTAGAAAAAACCTGTGTTTTACAGTTCAAATTTTGCAAACTGTTCATCCAATAGGTAAAACCAAAGTGAACATTGTCAGTCAAGGTCGATTGTTCATTTTGAGCTTGGGGTGTCACATGAACATGCCAGCTTGCCCACTGAGATCTAGATTTCGGCATAATCGATGTATCATGGTGTACTACCATACGATTATCTTGGTATTCAAAACTGCCTAAGACTTCGCGCTCTCTGTCTGAAGGCTCAACTAATAGTTTTAAAGTGTCGTCGGCATGACTTGCAAAAATGACCCAATCAAATTGCTCTTGCCCATGTGCTGTCACAATGGAGATATGATCTTTGCTTCTGATCACTTGCTTTACTTGATTTTTTTTCCAGATAATTGTTGGGCAATGATGCTGAATTGCATAGATGTAGGATATTGAGCCGCCTTTGATAGTTTGCCACAGCGGTCGATCTTTTAATTGCAGCATACGGTGATGCTGAAAAAAACTTACCACGAACTTGTAGGGAATATTGCCTACTTGATCGACAGGGCTTGACCAAAGCGCCCCGCACATTGGATAGAGGTGTTCATCTCTAAACACCTGAGAATATCCATGATGATTTAAATACTCGTCAATGGTTAATTCAGGATGGCTTTCCTCAACAGAAACATCTTTATTTTCTTTATAAAAGCGAAGTAAATCCGACAGCATCACCCGAAAGTTTTTATTTAAAAAGTTTTGTGGTCGAACCAATAATGACCATTTCTTTGAAGGATTATATTGAAGTCCTGTCACCAGATTATTGACGGAAAAACTCATATCGCTGTTCTGTGCTTTGACTCCAAGCTCAGCAAGCATTGCACTAAAAAGTGGATAGTTATAGGCATTGAAGACAATAAATCCGCTGTCTACGCTTACATTCTTTTGATCAACACTAAACTCATGGGTATCAGTATGCCCACCAAAATAGTCCTGCTTTTCAAAAATGGTCACATGATGCATTTTTGAGAGTTTCCATGCAGCATACATTCCAGAGATACCAGAGCCAACAATTGCAATTTTCATGAAGACTCCTTGGTTTGAGTTTTGATTGGGTTCATCTTAAGATTTAGTTTTTGACTGTTATAAGCAGCATAAATACGTTGTGGTACAGGTTTTATTCCCCAAATTAAACCCAGCCAAGACATTACTTTTAAAAGATAATAGGTGATATCAATTTGCCACCAGAAAAACCCTTGACGCGTACTACCTGCATAATAATGATGATTGTTATGCCATCCCTCTCCTAACGTTATAATTGAAAGAAAAAGATTATTACGACTATTATCCGTGGTATCAAAATCTCTGCTTCCGTATAAATGAGCCAGTGAGTTAATACATAAAGTCGCATGAATCAATAGCACGGTTGAAACAACAAAGCCCCACACCAATAGTTGCAGCCCAGAAGTGCCTAAATTCGAATGACTAGCAGCGAGCCACTCGCCCAATACATAGACAGCAAGAGCAGTCATTAGAACAATGGGGAAACTAAAGCGATCTAACCAGATGATTTCAGGAAATTTTAGCCAGTCTTTGATGACATGTTTACGCGTCGAAAAGTTCTGTTCATTCAAAAACCACCCAATATGGCTGTACCAAAAACCATGGGTAGATGAATGAGGGTCTTGTTCTGTATCGGTAAAATGATGGTGATACCGATGATGTGCAGCCCACCAGAGCGGGCCTCGTTGTGCACTCATTGTTCCTATAAGCAGAAAAATAAATTGTACTGGCCGTGAAGTTTGAAATGTTTTATGGGATAAATAACGATGGAAAAAGGCGGTAATTGCAAACATTCTGATCACATAAAACATGATCATAAAAATAATTGCAACCCATGAAATGCCTACCCAGAAGACAGCTAAACAAGCAATGTGCAGTAAAATAAATGGAACAATTCTCAACCATTGGACTTGAGTATCTTTAATGCTTTTTGGGCCATCAACTGGATTTGATCCAAGCGTATTTGTATTTGACCAACTATCTATCCATCCCAGAAAAAATTTAAACATTGATTCTTCCTGACTACCTCATTTTTATAATTATCATTTTAGAAAATTCGATATGAATTTTATGTGAAGCTTGACTGACCACCCCTATTTTAATACAAAATCATTAAAAAACATAAATTTATATTTGATTAATGCGCACTATTCTTAAGATGTTCTCAACTACGCTAAAACTTTCACCTGAATAGTTTTTGGTAATCGCTCGAATGATTAATATTTGTGAGATAGACATACAATCCTTTAAAAGAATTATATGTCTCGATAGCAATTCAACTAAAACCTTAAATGAATTGTGATTGATTGGTTGTTAAACGCAAATTTATCAAAAGTGTATAACTCTCCTAAAAACTCTCAATTAATTCCAGAAAATCATTCCGAGCTTACGAAAGTCTTTACAACCTATGCAATCAATAGATTTCAAAAGTCTAATAAATAACATTGAAAATTAAGTTGAATTAAAAACTAGTCCAATTCAACTATTTACCACTTATTGTTTCTGTGGAGTGCGAACCAGCTTAGAAACATCATATCCATAATCGCGTGCAGTTTGCACATACGATTGGTACGTTGCTGCATCCAAATTCGGATCTCTTGATAAGATCCATAGGTACTTATGAGATGGCCCCCCTACCAATGCAACACGGTAGTTTGAATCAACTCTTAGAATCCAATAATCTCCTTTGGTGAACGGAATCCATCGTAATCCAGAAGGCAAGAAGCTAACTTTTAGCATACTATTCCCTTCATTTTGGGGATAACCGACACCTTCAGAACTAATGGTTTCTCCTTTTTTTGTACGACAACTATTAATTACAGCAATCGTTTTATCAGTGTTGAGCGAATAGTTAGCTGTAGTATTACTCACACATTTTCGCTGAAAATACATCGGAAAATGTGCTATTTCATACCACTTGCCGATATACTTATCGACCTCAATCTTATCCACTGCTCTAGGAGTATTGGTTTCTGCATGCGTTGCAAAAGAGCCTAAAAATCCTAAAGAAGCAATCAAACCAGAAAAAATCATTGTTCGTTTAATAAGTTGCATACATATCACCCTTAACTTTTATAATTTTTTAAGTTAATAGATGCTGATGTGAATAAACTGTGAAATTAATATCTTCAATACAGAAAGAATAAAATATAGATACGTCCTACTCATTTGAATATATGGAAAAAATTAAAATTCATAGCACTAATTCTACTTTTATAAATGCTTTTCTCACTCCACTTGCTCTACAAAAACACCTAATCCTTTTTTCGTACCTAATAACATTGATCTAACCTTATCTTGCTACATGATCAAATGCTTCTCTTAAAGAATTTTTGTATAAGATCGAATGATCTTGGAAAATATTTTGAGGATGGCGTCAGTTGAACTAGAAAAATAAAATAATGTTTTATTTAAATTTAATTTTGATAAAAAACAAATTCACCCAATATTGCTCCATGCATTTTAAATGCTGACATGATCATATCTCACAATTCAATCTAAAATTTCCTAACAGAGTTTTATTATTTATATTAGCCACCCAATTAATGATATATTATAACATATCATTAATTTCTTACTTAATTTATGTCTATATCTTCTCAACGTTTACAAGCAATTGATGCTCTTAGAGGTTTGGTTATCTTAATCATGATGGTCGATCACGTTAGAGAGACTTTTTACCTTCATCATCAAGTTCCTGATCCAATGCTTGTCCCAGGTACTGAAGAATCTCTTTTCTTAAGTCGAATATTGGCACACTTATGTGCACCTGTTTTTGTACTTTTAACGGGGCTATCCGCTTATCTTTATCAAGCAAAGAATAATCTAGCGATGACAAGAGAGTTTCTTTTAAAGCGGGGATTATTCTTAATTTTCCTCGAGCTAATTGTCATTAATTTTGCATGGACTGGAACCTTCCCACCTAACGTTGTTTATTTACAAGTCATTTGGGCAATTGGTATTAGCATGCTCGCCCTAGCAGCTCTCATTGGGTTACCTAGAAAATTGCTTTGGTTCATTAGCTTGCTGATCATTTTTGGGCACAACTTACTTGATCATCTTTCATTTGAAAATGTTCCAATTCTGCATAACTTGTGGTTAATCCTCCATGAAAGAGGCTGGATTATATTTGGAGATGTCATTCGCTTGAGAACTTCTTATCCTGTTTTACCTTGGATCGGGATCATTACACTAGGATACTGCATTGGTACAACAGTATTTCATCAATCCAAAACAATGCGTCAGAAGAACCAGATCTTACTCAGCTTTGGTCTAGCGAGTATCGGAACCTTCGTTCTTTTACGGTATTTGAATTTTTATGGCGATCAAGCTTGGATCGTAATGCCTTCATTTACTGAGACTGCAATGAGTTTTATGAATCTTACTAAATACCCACCCTCACTTCTATTCACGCTTTTCAATGTGGGTGTTGGACTGATTCTATTAGTTTTGTTGCAAAAAGTTGAAAGTAAGCATTGGGTTAAACCTTTAATTGTATTTGGTTCTGTGCCGATGTTTTTTTATATCGTCCACTTATATGTATTGAAAGTTCTATACCTTATTGCTGTCAATATTTTTGGTAAAAATTACGGCGAATATTACGGTGTTGAAAGCGTTTCAACGCTTTGGGCAATTGCTATTGTCCTCAGTATATTACTGTATCCTCTTGTTTATAAATTTTCTGAATTCAAACATAGAAATAAGCATATCACTCTGCTTAAGTATTTCTAACTGAATGTAAGTTTTCGCTCTGTTTAAGATAGGTAATTGGAAGTGGTTAGAACAACTAATCACCTCCAATCTTCTGAAATATTTAAGAAATAAAATGCAAAACACCATTTAAATGTAATAATATAACATTACACTTAATTTATATTTTCTCACTATGCTTTCCAAATTTTATCTAATATCTTCATGTTCATTACTCTCAAACTTTGTTTGGGCACAAACATCTGATTCGACGACTCCCCTTCCAACAATCGTCATACAAGCACAAAAAACAGATCAAGATGTCTTAACAACATCTGCATCAACTAAATTTACGCATGATGTACTTGATACCCCTTCCAGTCGTAGCTTTCTTTCTCAGGAAGTTTTAAAACAGCAGGATGTGCAACGTATAGATGATGCCTTAAACCAAGTCAGTGGCGTATTCAGTCAAACCAATTATGGTGGTGGCTTCTGGGATAATTTTTCATTTCGTGGATTTAGTACTGACCCGAATATCGGACCGCAAATAATTCGAAATGGATTAAGTGTAAATCGGGGTCTCAGTGCGTCTCGGGATATGGTCAATATTGAATCTTTAGAGTTTCTCAAAGGCCCAATGGCTGCACTATATGGACGAGGAGAAACGGGTGGTTTACTCAATATCAATACTAAAAAGCCAGCATGGGAATCATCTAGTGAAATCAATTTACGAGCGAATAGTCTAGAAAAATATCGTGCTAGCTTTGAGCATACCGCCCCGATTAACGACCAATTAGCATATCGTTTTGCTATTGCACACGAAGATAATAAGAGTTTTCGGGACTATGTGAGTAATTCACGCTGGTTTTTTTCTCCGCAATTAAGCTGGAAGTTATCTGATCGAACTCAATTGGACATAGACACAGAATTCACCCGTGTAGAAGGATTATTTGATCGTGGTATTAGTGCTTATCAGCAGAAAATTATGATGAATCCAAAAACCTATACAGGTGAACCAGATGATGGAGATCATTTACAAACTGATAATTTTTATCAAATTCGACTCACGCATCAGTTAAATGACGATTGGAAAGTCAAAAGTGCCTTGAGTGTTAAAGATAGTTTGTTAAAAGGTTTTTCAAGTGAACCTCGTCGTATACAAAGCGATGGTCGTACTTTAGAGCGGCAGCGACGTTATCGGGATAATAAAAGTGATGATGTGTTATTCCAAACAGAAATGTTAGGCACGATCCAGCAAGACTGGGCAAAACATGAAATATTGTTGAGTGCGGAAATGGGACAAATGAAATATCGCCAATTGCAGCTACGCCGTAATCATAGTTCAGATATACCCAACACCATTGATATTTACCAACCTACCTATGGAAAATATTTACCAGACCTTCCCCTATTTATTGACACTGAGGATCGACAAAAATACTTCGCCTTCAATGTCCAAGATCAGATATTTTTAAATGATCAATGGAGTGTTTTACTTGGTCTACGCTTTGATCATGTCACACAAGAATTTGTGAATAAGATTGCCACGACCTCAAATCAAAAAGACTTACAACAAACCAGTCCACGTTTTGGTTTGAACTATCGTTTGAGTGATGCATGGTCAGTCTATGCCAATTATGGCCAATCATTTGCAATTAATAGTGGCATGGATCGCAATAATCAAACCTTTAACCCAGAAAAAGGTCAAAGTTATGAAATCGGCAGTAAATACCAACTCAACCCACAAAGTCTGATCAGTGTTGCATTATTTAAAATGGATAAGGAAAATGTGCTCACAACAGACCCAATAGATAACAACTTCCAGATAACCGCGGGAGAAGTCTCTAGCCAAGGGATAGAGCTAGATGTCGAAACACAACTGAATGACCAGTTATCACTTCGCGCCAACTATAGTTACACAGATGCTCAAATTGAGAAGGATCAAACACTTGTTAAGGGTTCCCGCTTAAGCAACGTTCCCAAACATAGTGGTTCAATCAGTACAAACTATGAATGGATGTTATCAAACAACTCAAATGTAGGCGTTGGGGCAACAGCTGTTTATGTTGGGAAACGTAGTGGTCATAGCACTGATAACGGATTCAATCTTCCTGAATATACATTAATTAATTTAAATGCTTACTATGCGCCAAGTGAACAAATACGTTATCAGTTCAACCTGAATAACCTTCTGGACAAAACCTATTACACGGCGAGTTATAGTGAGATGTGGATACAGCCTGGTGAACCATTGAATGCATCATTGGCAGTGCAATGGAAATTTTAAAAATGTTTGAATGAATGCGTTAAGGCTAGCTAAGCTGATACAGCCTTAACCATTAAACTTATGAAAGTGCAAAAATATTGTCAGCATCGGATATAACCGTCAACCTTATAATACGCATTAACATTACCCTGTCGTGCTACATGATCTAAAGCTTCCTAATAGAATCTTGTGGCCTTGCTCAGCTTATCTTTTTGTTTTTTAGATAATGAGGGGCTATACAAATTGGATGCATATCAATTAAGTTGAGTAAACTACAGACAGACTAGACCTGTTAAATGCTTTTCGACTGAAAGCTTCTTAAAAATTGGCTAATTTATATAAACAATTTTGGTGGAGGTGGCGTCAGTTTAACTGACCAAAAATTCCAAACGAAATCTGTGTGTTAAAAAATTATAAATTGTAGATTCTTACCCTACTTAAGACTCGTCAGTTACGCAAATCTGATTTAGATGATTTTATTCAGTGCTATAACCCAGAAAACCGTTTTGAACGTAAAGAAACTGAACGATTCAAATATTATAGCTATGAAGACATCATCGCCCGTGACAAGACAAGTTTAGACATTTTCTGGTTAAAGGATAATAGCCTTGATAATCTGGATGATTTACCTGCTCCAGATGTGCTGCAACAAGAAATTATTGAACATTTAGAAGCTGCTTTGGAATCTTTTAAATCTGTTTCTTTAAGCCTTAAAAATTAATTTAAGGCTAAGCTAATTCTATTAGCCTAGCCTTAATTTCTTTCGCAGTCGCAGTCAAATCAACCGTCTGGAATTCTATTGAATAACCCTGAATTTTTGCCTTATCAGATATTTCATAGCCTACACTAGGATGTAACAATACTCCCCTTTGAAATATAGGTCTGCCAGCTCGCTCTTGGGATCTTAAGTAAGTATAGATCTGATAAATATAACCATTTCTAAATTTTTCGTTCCCAAATCGATTGCGAACTAAGATTTCATTGAATTTAGTATCAATAATCATCGCATCATGCGTTTGCTTATTTTTTAAGATAATATCTATTTCCATTGATGGCATCATCTCTGACGAGACATGCTCTTCCTCAAACTTCCATTTTAATTTTTTATTATGACTAACTTCCCATAAACAACATGGAAGGTTATGTAGATAAAATCCATAAACAGCTTTTTCAAATAGTTTTCTTAACCACTCTTCACTCATCTCAGCTAAAGCAGGCAGAAAATAATTTCCCTTATGCGTTGCTGGAATTTGTAACTCATTTAAAAGCTGACAAGTTTGAATTAATGATTTTTCAGAGTAATCGAAATGACCAAATCTATCTGAATAAAGATCGTATGTTAGATCCTGGGGATTTTTAATTGCTAGCCCTTTAAGAATATTAATGTTCTGAAATATTCTTTCTTTAAATTTATCTATCCCATTTAAGAATAGTGCATTTTGTAAAGTAATTAAGACATATTGATGCCTTGGAATATTGAAAGTCAGCTCATCATAGGAGCAATTGACTTTCCCCCTTTGCATCAACATAGCACTTTCTGTTTTTAAAAAATCAATACTGCCTCGAACTCGAGTTAAGTTTTCATTCTTCTGAATATAGCCCCGAGATAACCCCTTAGAAACACTTTGATCAAGTTGCTTACATAGCAACTCTAAGATGATGCCATATAAGTCATCTGGATTTTCTTCAATATCAGCAAAACGATCCTCAGAAGTTTTATAAACTTCTGAGGCGTATAATATTAACAACCAGATATTTCTTATAGGTATCCCGTATCTAGTTATATAGTGCAAATGTACATCTAACATAATGCCTAAATATCCTTTAAAGCATTGCATTGCTCATCAACTTGATTAGGATTATCAGGCCAGTAGTCTAGTAAAAGTGGTTTTATTTCATAATCAATTACATCACACAGCCATTCTTGAAGAGTTATTTCAGAAGGACTGGGTGTAAAGAAACTATGTCCTATACAAAAAGGTTTACCCAGACGAGGATCACTAGAAATCATATTATTTAAGCACTTAATATTTAAGCATAACTTTTCAAGTGTTTCTTTAGTCACATCCTCAAAAATATTTTCTATTACATTCATCCATACGCTATTAAACGTTGGCTCTAATTCTTCAAATACAAAACGCCGACGCAATGCTAAGTCCAATTTTGCCAATGAGCGATCGGCAATATTCATTGTCCCTAATACATAAACGTTATCAGGTACATATACTTTTTCATTTTTATCTTTCTTATAAATTAATTCTAAAGAATTTTCATGAGATCGCTTTGAACTTTCAATTAGAGTTAGCATTTCACCAAAAATCTGAGATGGATTACCTCGGTTGATTTCTTCTATAAGAATGACAAATTTTTGTGAAGGGGTATGGCGTGCTCTGTTAATCAATTCAAGAAAAGGCCCATCGATAAGCTGTAGCTTACCATCAGAATTAGGCCTCCATCCTCTAATAAAATCTTCATAAGAGGTTGTTGGATGAAATTGAACATGAATAAAATTTTCTTTATCTTTTCCAACAACATACTCAGCAAGCTGTTGTACAAGCCATGTTTTACCTGTACCTGTTGCTCCTTGAAATATGACATTTTTTTTAGTCAAAATCCTTCGAACAATCTCCCCTAGTCGGGCTTCATCAACAAAACACTGATTAGCAACAATATCAGCGAGAGATACTTTGGTTTCTTCCACCAATAAAGAATCAGCATCTATAATTTCGTCATCTTGAATAAGGTCTGGATCATAAGCTTTAATACTTAATTCTGGAAAACTCTTTACGAGAGCTTTATCATTTTCAAAGGTTTCTTTCAGTTCTGCCATCAGTTCTAAATATTTTTTTCCATCTATTGTTTTCTTAAAACCACTATATGGAATTTTAATTTTTAATTCTTCTTCGATAAACTTTCTTGAACTACCATCTAAACTTAAATAATCCCACGGTCGTATCCAAAACAAAGCCATGGTAATGTTCCAACCAATCCCCTTTTGCATTAGCAGGTTGTCATAAGACTCTATAAACAATTGCTTTGTTTGAGCAGTCTCTTCCCCATCAGCAAATAAAATTGATAACTCGAAAAAATCCCATAAATTTTGTATATCGTTTGGTTGCTGTAATTCCTCAAAGGAAAAAAACCAAGACTTCATGTTGTTGAGGACAGGTATGCCATCAAAATCACTTGGCAGATTGACATCTATAGATAGGGCTTGTGCTAAATCAGCTGCAATAGCTTTCCTATTATCAACCGTCATTTGCCTATTGATCATACCTACTACAGTAAATGGACAAATATCGTTGAGATCTTTATTAAGTAAATATGACAACTTATGTTGAACAGCAATTGCTTTTATTTTTTCAACCAAAACCTGTCTATCTTGCTTGTATGTGAGTAGTTGATTCGAAAGTTCAATAAAAAATGGAGGCCATGTAATTTCTTTTTTGATGGAATCACCATAACGATTCTTCCAATATGGCTGATTACGGAAATAGTCAAAATCTTGGGCTTGATTATTAAATGTAAAGTCAATTAATTTTTTTGCATATTCCGAATCATACTTTACCCCCCATAAAGTAGTCCTATTCGTATAGAAGTACCATTCCTTTGGTTCTTTAAGTACTTGCCACTCTACATCTATGAAATGACCATCTTGACGATTAGCAGTTATTGTACCAATCGCTTTTATAGCCATTACTGAAACAAAGTTACCTTTACTATTAAATGGCAATGTTTTTTTTCGAACATAAGAAGATTTTATAGCTATTTTATCTCCAACCTTCATAGCGTTAACTTTATCAACCAACTCATTTTCGTAGCCATTTTCCCAAATACCTTGGCTAATAAAGCGATCAAATTGATCATCATTACTACCAAATGATGCTCCAACAAACCAGTACATTGAATTCGATTTTTCCATTTGAATTTCTAAAGACATTTTTACTACTAATTCTATAAATTTAAAAGATTATATCTTCTTTAAGATTATAAATTCCACTACTTACACTTAAGTAGAATTAGCCCTAATATAGAGCTCAATAATTATCAGTCAATAATTAAATATGAAGACGTATACTTCAGATAAGAGCTTAGTAAATCACTTCCGATCTATATTTCTTATCGGTGCAAATACCGCAACTTATAAGTTCGCTTTAGCAAAATCCTTACTAGAATTAAAAAATCAAAATACAACTTTTATTAGTCTAGATGATTTACCCCCTATCTATGCAAGACACCTTATTCAGCATATTCAAACTGGGAAACGTCAAATCCAAGGTAAAGGAACTGCAAAACTTTTAAATGCCTTGTATCTTCATACGCAAGGTCAAATATCAGAAGAACTGATGCTGAATGTCACTAGAGCAGAGGGCTTCAATGGCGTACTTCATCACCATGCCACATCGCGACAACGTCCTTTTTGCAACCTCAGAAGCCCCCCTTGCTTCAATCTTCTTAATGACTTGCAATATCTCAGGTGCTTGGATCTGATTGATCCTTTTATTGGCTACGCTCAAATAAAGTTCATCAAGCGATGCACGCACATTACTAATGTGTTTAGGTGACCAACTTTCTTTTTGATTATTAAACCAATCTTCTGCAACACCTTTAAAAAAGGCTGCGTCTCTTCAACTTCCACTGTATTTTTGATTTTGTACCTAAGATCAAGTGCGATCTCTCTAGCTCGCTTTAGACTTATCTCAGGATATACACCTAAAGATTTAGACTTCCTTTGGCCATTTTCCGTATATCGGATAGACCAGTATTTTTCCCATTCGGATCGACTCGTAACGACAGACCATTAATATCAGAAAGACGGTACTGTTTTTCCCGCGACAGTGCTTTTTTACACATCACATCAGTTAGTGCCATTTTTCCGGCCTCAATCATTTTGAATCTTGTGGGTAAATTTTCCCAATAATTACCCAGAGAAGGCAAAAATAGGGGCAAATCAAGTCGGATGATATCGGATAAACAGGCAAATAAAAAAGCCTTTAAGTATTGAACCTAAAGGCTTTTTTATATCGGATCAAACAAATCCCGAATAATATTTTGGTGGAGATGGCGGGAGTTGAACCCGCGTCCGCCAGCACTACGCCCGAGAATACTACATGCTTAGATATCGTCTACTATTTTAACTCTTTGTGACCCGACGAACAGGGTACAAATCGCGATCCTCTAAATTTAGTACAAAGCCCCGAGGCTTGGCTTTATACGGACTTGTGTGCGTGCGCTTCAGTCGGGTTCACTGACCACAAGTATTCAGTGAAGCGGACAAGCTGCCCTTAGGCAGCTAGAGCGTATGATTCGTCGTTTGCGACTAAAAAATGCAAATTTGATTTACGAGAGGAAATGCGCTCTCGGCATGCATCTATGAGTTTCATTACCAGCGTCGAAGCCAGAAACATCCCCAAAGTACAGCGCAATCATAGCATAGATGACTAGAATTTAAATGTTAATTTCTAAGCATCGAGCAAAATATGCGCTTATAAGCCTATATTGTTGCGAAACTTGCGTTTTCAAGTCCCGATCCAAGTTAATGTGGTGCAGGCCCACCAGCCACAGGTTTCGGTTTTGGACTCATCCAGATCAGAGCACTGGCAAACACAAACACGATCGCCAACAGCATAAATACATGATTGGCAGACATGGTAATCGCCTCTTTATCCACCAAATTGGCAATCGTGGCGAGTGTCGCATCAGAGGAGAATCCATTCTGCAATAAGGTATTTTGTACTTCTTGCGGATGTAAGTTATTCACCATTTCACTGCGCGCCACTTTGGCATGATCATCCCAGATCGTCACAGCAATTGAAGCCCCAATCGCCCCTGCCATGGTTCTCAAGAAGTTCATCAAACCAGCAGCCGATGCCATTTCCTGAGGCAAGACTGAGCCCATTGCAATATTTGACAGTGGGATGAAGAAGAATGGCACTGCAAAGCCCTGCAAGATTTGTGGCCATGCCAAAGACATAAAGTCGGCATCAGTCACCCAAAAAGCACGCATTAAAGTTACAACACCGAGCAAGGCTAAACCAAAACTCGCCAAGGCACGCGGGTCATATTTGGTCGACAACTTGGCCACAATTGGCGACATGGTCAGACTGCCAAAGCCCATGGTGGCGGTGAGATAGCCAGCCCAAGTAGCGGTATAACCCAAATTGATCTGCAGCCACTGTGGGATTAGCACGATACTGCCAAAAAAGGAACCAAAGCCAAAGGCCAATGCCAATACCGACACGGCGAAGCCCCGATGTCGGAACACATACAGATTGACCACGGGATGCTTCTCGGTCAGCTCCCAAATCATAAACACGATAAAGCCAACCACTGCGATCAAAGCCAGCATGATAATACTGCTGCTATTAAACCAATCACGTTCATGTCCCAGATCGAGCATCAATTGCAGTGCGCCAATCCAGAGCACTAACAATCCTAACCCAATCGCATCAATCCGCAGTTTTTCAGTTTTGGTTTCAGCCACAGACAATAAACGTATCGCGGCTAAAACACAGAAAATACCCACAGGAATATTGATAAAGAAAATCCAATGCCAAGACAGATTGTCACTGATGAGCCCGCCAAGGATCGGGCCAAGAATCGGGCCAATCACCGTGGTCATCGCCCACAATCCCATTGCCTGCGCATGTTTTTCAGGTGGGAAAATCCGCATCAATAGCGTTTGGCTGAGTGGCATCAATGGTCCGCCACAGAGACCTTGTCCGATACGGAAAAATACCAGCATTTCTAAAGATGTTGCCAAACCACACAAGAATGAAAAGATGGTAAAGCCAATCAGACCAAAAACAAACACGCGAACCGTACCAAAGCGCCCTGCGAGCCAACCCGTTAACGGTACACAAATCGCTTCTGCAACAGCATAGGAGGTAATCACCCATGTGCCTTGGGAACTGGAAACTGCAAGATTTCCAGTAATATGTGGGACTGAGACATTGGCAATGGTGGTATCTAGGACCACCATAAAATTTGATAGGGCGATAACAAATGCGGCAAGTAGTAAGCGCCCGCCACTCAATTCTGCAAATGGATTTTGCGTTTTCATGGCTGATTACTTCGATGCGAGATCAATATCCGCTTGCATCGACAACCCTACACGCAATGGATGTTCTGCAAGTTCTTTCGGATCAAGACTGATACGCACAGGTAAGCGCTGTACCACTTTAATCCAGTTCCCTGTGGCATTTTGCGCAGGGATCAAGGCAAATGCTGCACCTGTACCGCCTGAGAAACCTTGTACCACGCCGTGATAAACCACGTCATCACCATATAAATCAGAGCGTAAAGTCACTTTCTGCCCTGCTTTGACTTTCGCCAATTGGCTTTCTTTGTAGTTGGCATCGACATACAGTGCAGAGACAGGCACCACCGACATCATCACGGTTCCAGGCGCAACCCGTTGTCCAATCTGAATATTACGGCGGGCGATGACACCATCAACAGGCGCACGAATTACCGTACGTTCTAAATCCAAGGCCGCTTGTTCCACATGTGCTTTTGCGACTAAAACATCTGGAGTAGATGCTTCATTCACCCCTTGAATCAAGGCTTCATTGGCCGCATAGGTACTTTCAGCCGCTTTACGGCTTGAGGTCGCTTGCGCCAAACCTGCTTGTGCCAAATCCAGACTGGCTTTTGCTGTTGAAACCGCACTTTGTGCCTTGCTTAATTCCTCTTTAGAAATTGCACCTGATGCAGCCAGTTCATTACGACGATTCAATTCCAATGCAGCACGATCATAATCGGCTTGTGCTTTGGTCACTTGTGCCTGTGCACTAGTGATTTCATCATTACGAACCACAACCTGAGAATTTAAAGAACTGCTATTGGCTTGGCTTTGTTTATATTGGCGTTGCGCTTTAGCAAGTTCTGCCTGCGCCTGTGCCAATTGAATCTTGGCATCACGTTCATCAATACGCACCAACACATCGCCTTGTTTGACCTGTTGGGTCTCTTTAACCAATACCTCAGCCACCTGCCCACTGACCATTGAGGTGATTTGTGCAGTTTCTGCACCCACATAAGCATTGTCTGTACTAACCGAATGATTAAAGAATAACGCCCAAATGCCATACAGAATTGCAGCGAGAATGAGAATGAGTGCGAAAAATCCAAGGAATTTTTTACGTTTTGCTTTCATTGCATCATCTGATGCCGAATCTGAAGCAGCATCCTGCTGGTTGGCTTGAGCGTCAGTCATAAGTTATTCCTGAAAATTAAAGAGATTTTTAACTTTTGGTTTAATCAGCCGATCAGTTTAATTTTGAAAACTTAACTGAATGTTAAAAAAACCCAAAATGAAAAATAAGAACAAAAACCATTTCGCATTTTAACGATAAAAAATCATATGACGAGATTAAAAAAAATAACTGATGCGTTCAATTCTTATAAATTGATATTTTAATGATAATAAGAAACTTAAAGTTTGGGTTCTAAGCAAGTGATCTTCGTCGTCTCCTCAGACACCACAATGCTTAACATACCTATAAAGCATGAAGATATACGTGGAATAGGCTTGTGTATTTGGCTGGATTTGTTCTAATGAACTCAGGTGGAATATTGATTTTTGCACATCAATTCATTTTTCCACGCGAGAAAAACGCGGTCATTTATGGATCAGAATGGCATTTTTCTTGCTGCTAAAACAACAAACACTTAGCTAGGTGAAAGGACGATGACATCACTCAGCCAAAACATGGATCTTATCCATCATTCCCATCAGGCCGACTTTGCTCAAGATCTGATGTCAATGATCTGTGGTGAACACCGCTTGGATACCCTATGTCGAGAAACACTCGATTTTCATTATGACGGGATTCGTTTACCGCATAAAAAAATGGCGATCGGGACCATCAGCTATGGAGCCAATGTCGCCATCAATATTGCCAACCTAAAAGCCTATAGCATCAGCCTGCCCTTTCACGGCAAACAAACGCTCAGTATCCGTGGCGCAAAATACCAATCCGATGCACAAACTGGTTTGATTGTCTCCAATCAGGACTTACAGGATTTGGTCATCAATCAGGACTGTCAAAAATTTCAGGTGGTCATTCCTGAAAATAGCTTGCAACTGGTGCTGTCCGAACTTCTCAATCAACCAATTGAAGAAGCCATCGTATTTAACCCTGAAATTTCCTTGTCGATGACTGGCTTGATGCAAGCATGGTGGCACAATATTGAAAATTTCTTGCAGTTAAAATCGCATTATGCTGACTTCTCAGGCCTACCCATGTTTTCCGAGGACTATGAAAATTTTGTGATTAAAGCCCTGCTGCTGTCTCAGGAGAATAATTATTCTGCGGCGCTACATGAACGCTGCAACCGAGCTGAACCAGCCTATCTGCGTAAAGTAAAAAACTTTATCATTCAGCATGCCCATGAAGCCCTCAATGCCGAAAGCTTACACACGTTGGCAGGTGTGTCTAAATCCAAACTCTATGAAGAATTTCAGCAGCATTATGGCCTGAGTCCAATGGCCTATCTACGTAAATATCGCCTACAGCAAATCTATAAAATATTGAGCAATGCCGCCAAGCATCAAAAAATTTCCATCTCTAAACTGGCTTATGATTGGGGCTTTAACCACCTCAGCCGTTTTGCTCAGGAATATAAGGATGAATTTGGGGAAAAACCAAGTGAAACCCGAAATAAACATGAGTGAACACTCTTAAATATAAAAAAGCCCAGTCAACATACTGGGCTTTTTCCATTAACTGGTGCTTAACACTGGATTGGCTTTATTGTTCTGACGCATGGCTTTTAAACTCAAAGCAATAAAAGCAATCAAGGTCGGCAAGGCCAACAGATAGAAAATTCCGCCAAGGCTAATTTCATAAGTAAAAATATAAGAACCGAAGAATGCCCCAAAGATGGCGCCGACACGGCCAATACCATGCATCCATGACACGCCTACCGCACGACACTGCGATGGATAAAATAAAGCGGCCAAAGGTAATAGAGACGATTGCGCCCCTGTCAGCAATGCTCCGATCAGGAAAATACTGATGCCAAGCAGTAAGATACTGGAACTAACGAAGCCCGCAACGATAAACATGATAAATGCAGTCAGGTAAGCATATTTAATCACCAGAGTTGGATTCAGTTTATCCATATACCAGCCCATAATAATGGCCCCGATCACCCCACCAAAAGGGAATATTGCAGCAATTAAACTAAACTGTTGTGTGCTAAAGCCTGCGGTTTTTAAAATAGTCGGCATCCAGCTGGTTAGCAAATAGAACACCAAGAGACTCATAAAACAGCACAGCCATAACATCACTGAACCCCATAGATATTTACCTAAAACTGTTTTGACCGGGCTTTCACTGTGGTCTACATCAAGGTGCGGCAACTCGATTTTGACCGTATCAGCAAAAGCATGATCTTGAATCTTTGCCAGAATCTGTTGTGCTTTGGCTTGCTGCTCTCGTTTGATCAGATAAGGCACTGATTCAGGTAATTTCAGCAATAAAGCCACCACGAGGAACAAGGGAATAATGCCACCTAAAATCACCACTTTGGCCCAACCCAGATTTTCCAGTAAATAAGCAGACAACAGACCGCCACAGGAAATCCCCAACATAAATCCACAACCCGCCAAACCAGTCAGAAAGGCTTTACGTTTCGCAGGCATATATTCTGAAACAATCGTACTGATATTTGGCATCGCCGCACCCAAACCCACGCCGGTAATAAAGCGGTAAATCATCAAGTCCTGCGTGGAAGAAGCAAAACCACATAAGATGGTAAATATGGAAAATAATAAAGTGGTGAACACGATCACCCCTTTACGCCCAAACCGATCTGCCAATGGTCCTGAAATAATTGCACCGATCGACATCCCCACCAGCGCTGCACTGAGTACGGGTGCCAATTCAGGTTTACTGATGCCCCAATCATCCAGTAAGGCAGGTGCGATAAAACCAATAATTCCAGTATCTAAACCATCACAAAAAAACACCAAGAAACCTAGTGCAAAGACCAGCCATTGTAGTGGCGATAAGCGGTCACGATTGATTACGGTATTAACATCAACTGTCTTCATCTTTATTCCCTTAAAAGCAAATTCTGTTAAAACTTCTGTTGGTTGGATCAATTAAATATGTGCAGTCAATCTCTCCTTCAGAGTCGTCTGATTGCATACATCCGATATTTTTAATGTTGAGGATGATGTTTTTGATGAATGAAAAAAGGGATGGTCATTACGATGTTCCACCCCTTTTCGATTAAGCATCGAGTGCAATACGTGCACTGTTGCTTTGTAAAAACTTCTCGCTATAGAGACGGTAATTACTTAATGCTTGCTCATCCAGCCAGCTTTTGACCGCTTCGATCATCGGCGGTGGCCCGCATAAATACATATCAAAGGCTTGTTCCGCCAGTTGCTCCCGATTCAGGTGCTGATGGATATAACCTGTTTTTCCTGTCCACGTCTCTGAAGCTTGGGTGATGATGGGTTGATAGTTAAAATCTGGTAACCGTTCCGCATAGGCCTGTAACCGCGACTGCTCACATAAATCGATTTCCTGATTAACCCCGTAATACAACTGAATTGCAGGTACATTGGCTTGCTCGGCAACATTGTCCAGCATACCTAAAAAAGCAGATAAACCTGTTCCACCTGCAATAAACACCAACGGTCGTTGCACTTCACGTAAATAGAAACTGCCCAAAGGTGCTTCCATCATGATGGTTTGCCCCACTTGGCAGCGCTCACGTAAATAATTACTCATTACCCCATCAGGCAATAAGCGAATTAAAAATTGCAGTTGATTATCTGGATTGGGGCGATTGGCAAAGGAATAAGAACGCCAATCTTCTGTCTCAGGGATTTGCAAACGGGCATATTGACCTGGCAGAAACTCAAGTTGCTTGGCATGGGCACTGGCATCGACATGCAGGATGGCGGTAGTCTCTGAAACCAGTTCAAGCTTAGTCACTTTGCTGGCAATTTTCAGTGTCTCACCAGCGTTGCAGATTTCAGAACTATGATCAAAATAAAAGGCCGCATTGGATTTGACCCGCGTTTGGCAAGCCAGCATTTTACGCTCAGCCAAATCACGTTCACTCAGCGCATCTTCATCCACATATTCCTGTTCATAAATGCCTGTTTCACATTGACCCTGACAGGTTCCGCACACGCCCTCACGACAATCCAAGGGTAAATTGATGCCTTGACGAATTGCGGCATTCAACAGTAACTCATCCTCTTGAACTGAAATAAAAAAGGTTTTTCCATCGGCAAAATTAAGCGCAACTGAATGTCCCATCATGATGCTCCCTTAAACATGATAAAAATCTAAGACCGAATCAATTTTGTCATTTAGCAAAATCGTGTGCTGACGGCGGATACGGAATCCTTCCGCCGTAGGTCTTAACAGATAAGTGGCATGTCCATAGAAACAACCTTCCAGTCCTTGACGGTTATATAAGGTGCTCCAACCGACTTTGGCTTCAATCAAACCCTCTGGCAGAGTTTTAACCTGTACATTTTGAATACTATGCTGCGTGCGGGGTAAGGGTGTCGCCGATGCCGCCTTACCAGTACGGATACGAAATACGCGATCTTCCAGACCTGAACGATCGGCATAATAAATATAAGACAAGCCCTGATTCGGATCTTCGACATAACGATGGTCATCAATCCATTGCGGAATGTGATATTCGCTATCTTCATCATACAATTCCAGATAGGCATCCCAATCATAACGATCACACAGTTCAGACTTCTGATATAAAAATTGTGAAACAGCAAAATGTAATTCAGCAGTCATGGCTTAGACCTCCTCTGTCACAGTATCTAACTGGTAGGTAATATCCTGCATTTTTAAGGCCTTGCGATTTAAGCCATCCAGCATTAAGCGCTGCCATTGACCATGTTGATTGACATAGAGGCCTTCATGCGTCAGTTCACGGCCCGTGATCACAGGTTGAATCCCCAGATCCTGTGCATTTTGCGTCAACTCATAGCACCATTTATGCTGTCCACGAGAAATATCACTCCACCGCTCCAAACGCGCTTGGAAACCTTTTTGCTGTTCACGGAACTCCACCAAATCATCTGGCGTACCTAATCCAGAGACATTGAAAAAGTCTTCAAACTGTCGAATACGGTTACGACGCGCTTCTGTTGACTCTCCTTTGACCGCCAGACATTGGCTAATCACTTCGGTTTTATTCCACGCCACAGGGCGCACAATCCGTAGTTGAGAACTGATCTGATCCATAAAGAACAAGCTTGGATAGAGGTTTAGGTTTCTGAGGCGATGCATCGCCCATTCAGCACGCTTAGCACCATATTTTTCCAGCAGATAAGGCATCACCGTGTCATAGCCAGGACGCACGGCTGGATTTGGCATCTCACTGAACAGGACACTATGACCGTTTTTAAAACTGAACCAGCCATCATCGGTTTGGTTATCACCTGCACCTAATTTACTGTAATCCAAGGTATCCAGATCATCGCCTTTAGCTGCATTAACCTGTTGGCGATGTTGTACGGTTGAGACATAGTTATAGTGCACAGTACTGACGTGATAGCCATCCAGACCATTTTCATTTTGCAACTTCCAGTTTCCTGCAAAGGTATAAGCAGATTTTCCTTGCAGGACTTCCAACTCACCTGTTGGCGACTGCTCCACCATTAAATCGAGGAATACTTTGGCATCCCCCAAAAAGTCTTCAAGGGTATCTGTTGCTTGTGTGTCCAGACTGACAAAAACAAAGCCACGATAACTGGCAATTCGTCCTTGTTTGAGACCACGACTGGATTTATCAAAATCTTCACAATATTCCGCAGGCGCTTTAACCTTGACCAGACGACCATCTGATTTATAGCACCACGCATGGAACGGACAGGTAAAGGTAGATTGATTGCCTTTGGCCACACGGGTTAAGGTCGCACCACGATGTTCACAGGCATTGACCATGGCATGTAATTGACCTTGACCATCACGGCTAATAATCAGCGGTTGGCGCCCAATCTGAACCGTTAAAAAATCATGATTATTGGGAATTTCACTTTCGTGACAGGCGTAGATCCAAACTTTCTCAAAGATCAATTCCATTTCCAAATCGAAAAGCTCAGCCTCTGTGAACATCTCGCGTGCAATACGGAATACGCCATCGTTCGGGCGAAAATCCAAACATCCTGTGATGAAATCTTGCCATTCTGCAATATTACGTGGAGCCATTTTCATCTCCTCCAATCCATAAAAACCTTTTCATGATTGAAGCCTGATTTATGGCCCAGCTCTATCCACTTTTTCCAGATCTCTATCCAGTGTGTGAATTATTTTTAGATCGCTTTATAGAAAGATGATGCAGCCAATTGAGGTAGAAATATTCGCACCCCAACCCGACTCATCGAATCATACTTTAGGGAAGATAGGCCGCTAATTTTTAATCGCCCGTGTTGCCAAAAAGGTTGGCATGAATTGATCCACTAAAAAACGTGGTTGTGGTTGATCATCTTCATAAAAGCTTTGAATCAGAAAACCTGCGGCCAGTTGCCCCTGAATTAAATCCGTGAGGCTATGTCCAAACACCACCGCCTCACCTGCTTGCAGTTTGGCATTGAGCGCCTCTGCACTC
This sequence comes from Acinetobacter gyllenbergii, assembly GCF_001682515.1. Taxonomy (NCBI): domain Bacteria; kingdom Pseudomonadati; phylum Pseudomonadota; class Gammaproteobacteria; order Moraxellales; family Moraxellaceae; genus Acinetobacter; species Acinetobacter gyllenbergii. The sequence goes on from NZ_KV575261.1 coordinate 1,188,168, forward strand.
AGATCTTGAAGATCGGAATAAGGTAATTTATAAATCGGGTGAATCAGCCCCTGTTTGGCATATTGAGGATTGCGATCTGCAATAAAAACCACAGGATTATAAAAACTGGCGATCAAAACCCCTTGCGGTTTCAGTACCCGATAGCATTCCCGCCATACCGCTTCAACATCGGCAACATACAGGTTTGAAATCGGTTGAATGATCAAATCAAATTCAGCCTCCTGAAAGGCCTGCAAATCACACATATCTCCCTGAACAGTTTTTAAATGAAGTCCTTCCCGTTCAGCAACCATTCGGTCTTGCTGCAATTGTTGATCAGAAAGATCAAAGACCGTGACATTCGCGCCTGCAGCCGCCAACACAGGTGCTTGTTGACCACCTGCAGAGGCTAAGCACAGGATGTTTTTTCCGACAATCTCACCGAGCCATGCTTTGGATAATGGTCTTGGCGTGATATGTAGCTCCCAATCACCATGACGAGCTGCGCGAATCAGTTCATGACTGACAGGACGTGACCAAGCTTGCTGCTCTCTCGCCTGCTGATCCCAAGCTGCACGATTATGGCTGAGAAAATCGAAATGATGGATTGGCTTTGCCACAATGACGCTCCCTTTTCTGACGCTTAAATCGTTCAAGATAGAAATACGATATCGATGCAAAAAAAGGAAGCGGTGTTCAGGACAGAAGCTGCTGCCTAAAAGACAACAGAGGTTGTGCCATCTAAATTAATAGGCATACGAGGCAATTGCGGTTGCAATCGCTTTATCTTCATCATTGACCATGGTCATACGCATAGTGCAACCTTTACGACCTAGGCGTAAGGTTTCCGCACGGGCAATAAAATGTTTGCCACGTCCTGGTGCCAGATAATCCACCCGCATATCCACCGTCGCTAAACGCGATACTTTTTTGATGGTATCAGGTAAATCTTCTGGCGTGGCACGGCGATAAAGCTGCTCCATCGCAACCACCCCACCAATACTGTCCAGAATCGTGGCAGCAACGCCACCATGTAAAATCTGAAATGCCACATTCCCCACCAGTTCTGGCTGCATCTCAACATAGGCTTCAATTTGATCATCGACCACTCGCATGACCATGCCACTGTAGTTAAAAAATGGACAGGCATTGAATGCCTTGCACAGCTGTTTCAACACCACTTGGTGGTCTGCCTTGGCACCTAGCTGAATATTCCCAGTCCAGTTTCTCTTTACATCATTCATACGCGGCCTACACTCAATGGAAAGAATAACTTTCCATTATTTTGCACAAATCTAAAAATATGGGGCTACAATAGCGGGGTTCTGTAATTGGGCAACAACGCTAAGCTCTCCCTAGCGTGACGAAATACCCCAATTATTCCTATAGTGTAATACTGAACATCGAGATTGTTATGACTTATACGTTCAATCGTCCAGCTTTTCCTGCGACTCGCATGCGCCGTATCCGTAAAAATGACCAACTTCGTGCCATGGTCAGCGAAACTCATTTAACGGCAGATCACTTGATTTATCCAGTGTTTGTACTACCAGGACAACAACAAACCCAAGACATTCCAAGCATGCCCAATGTGCAACGTTTGTCGGCTGATTTATTACTAAAAAAAGCAGAAACCTTGCTTGAACTCGGGGTTTCAAAACTTGCCTTATTCCCTGTCACACCACAACAAGATAAAAGCTTAACCGCAGAAGCTGCTTGGGACGACAATGGCTTGGTTCAAACGACCTGTCGCCTACTTAAAAAAGAATTGCCAGAAATGGTTCTGATTACCGATGGTGCATTGGACCCTTATACCACACATGGTCAAGACGGTATTATTGATGATACGGGTTATGTACTGAATGATGAAACCGTTGAATGCTTAGTGAAACAAGCACTCAGTCATGCTGCCGCTGGTGCCGATGTAATTGCACCAAGTGACATGATGGATGGTCGTATCGGTGCGATTCGTCAAGCATTAGAGCAAAACGATTTTATCTACACCAACATCATGGCCTATTCAGCCAAATATGCCTCAAGCTTCTACGGACCTTTCCGTGATGCGGTGGGTTCTGCCAGTAACCTGAAAGGTGGCAATAAATACAATTACCAGATGGATATTGGCAACCGTGCTGAAGCCCTGCATGAAATTGCGCTGGATCTGCAAGAAGGTGCGGATATGGTGATTGTTAAACCGGGTATGCCTTATCTAGATGTGGTTCGTGAAGTTAAAGATACCTTCGGTGTCCCAACCTTTATCTATCAAGTGAGTGGTGAATACGCCATGCTTGCAGGTGCGATTCAAAACGGTTGGCTCTCTGACAACGTGATTCTAGAATCATTGATGTGTTGCCGTCGTGCAGGTGCAGATGGGATCTGGACCTATTTTGCAGAAGATGCAGCACGTAAATTAAAAGAGATGAAATAAAATCTCCCCTAACCCCTCTTTGATAAAGAGGGGAATCTTTAACTTGGCTTAACTTTATTATGCATATTGCCATCATTGGTGCGGGTATTAGTGGCTTAATGTCAGCATTGGAACTTGCTGAACAAGGCTGCTCTGTCGATATTTTTGACCAACAGCTTGCAGGTCAGGCTGCCTCATGGGCGGGTGGAGGTATCCTTTCCCCCATGTATCCTTGGCGTTATGCGCCCGAAGTGAATCAGCTGGCCCAATACGGCAAGGCACTCTACCAAACATGGAATGAAAAACTGCTGCCTGTTACGGGTATTGATTTTCAAATCCACGATACGGGCATGCTGATCTTTGATCAGGAAGATTTTGAAATTGGTTTGAATTATGCCACGCGACATCAAGAACCGATGCAACACTGTGAACTGCTCAGTCGCCCCAAACTCGAAAAGATTAATCCCTATATTTCCCAACAATTCCAACAAGCTATTTATTTCCCACACCTGTCCAATGTTCGTAATCCACGTTTATTACAATCGTTAATTTGCTATTTAAAACAACATCCCGCTGTTCGTTTCTTTGAGCATTGCCCTGTTGAAAAGTTAATGATTCAGAATAAGAAAGTGCTCGGAATTGAAACTGCAGAGGGTCAGAAATTTAGCGCAGATCATGTCGTGATTACCTCGGGTGCTTGGAGTCAGCAATGGCAGCAACAAATCCAGCGCAATATCCCCGTACATCCTGTACAAGGGCAAATGCTGTTATTTAAAACCCCTGAAAACTGGCTACCAACCATGTGCATGAATCAAGTGATGTATCTGATTCCACGCCAAGATGGTCATATCGTCTGTGGTTCAAGCATGGCAGATACAGGCTTTAGCACCGCGGTGGATGCAAACACCCAACAGGATATTCTCAACGCTTGTTTAGAGATGGTGCCTGAATTAGCGCAATTCCCGATTGTAAAACGCTGGGCGGGTTTACGCCCGAGTTCTCCACAAGGTATTCCCTATATCGGCGCAATGCCTGAGTTAGAAAACCTCTGGGCCAATTTTGGACATTTCCGCAATGGTTTATGTATGGGCTCAGGTTCAGCACGTTTGCTGCGCCAACTCATTTTAGGACAAGAGACATTGGTTGATCCGAATGCTTATTCTCCTCTGCGCTTAAAGCGACAGGATTTAATTTCTTGCTAGAATCGCAGTTAATGCCACATTTAAATCTGGATATTGAAATTGAAAGCCCTGTTCCAGCAAGGCCTTGGGCGTCACATATTGGCCATTTAAAATAAGCTGTGCTTGTTCGCCAAGCATTGATGTAAATACACACTTAGGCATTCGCATAAAAGGTTTGCGCTTTAAAACATGAGCAGCCGTTTGAGCAAATTGTTGTTGATTGATTTGTTCAGGTGCAACTAGGTTATATATCTGTTGAGGATGAGTAGATTGCAGCAAAAAAACCATGGCATTCAGTACATCTTGGATATGAATCCACACCACAGGTTGCTGCCCTGAACCAATTTTTGCAACCGCATTCAATCGAATCGGCAACAGCATTTGTGGCAAAATCCCACCCTGCCCAAAAACCACACCCAAACGAATGATCTTGGTATTTTGTTGGCTAAATTTTAAAGCGGCTTGCTCCCACTTCTGGCAAAGTTCAGACATAAAAATCGCTTGCGGTGCTGTATTTTCATCACAAACCAACTTCCACTGTTCTTGTGGATCAATACCATAATAACCAATCGCAGACCCAGAAATAATGCATTTCGGAAAAATTTGCCGTTGTTCCAACCATTGATACAGTTGTTCTGTCAGCGCAACACGGCTGTGTATTAATTGCTGCTTACGCTGTTCAGTCCAGCGTTTTGCGCCAATATTTTCACCCGCCAGATTAATTACATAATCAATCTGTTGCGTTTCAATTTGATCAAGATCATTCACCCAACGCAGGTCTGAATGCTGAGAAACTCGATTGGGTTGTCGGGTCAACGCAATAATTTGATATTGTCGTTCCAATAAAAAAGGCAACAAATGAGAGCCAATAAAGCCACTTGCGCCTGTGATTAAAACTGTCTGTTTTTGCATCCCACTCTCATCCCGCATGATATTGATCCAACTCCACATCTAAGTCTTAGCAGAATAAAAGGAGATTACAAGTGAACTTTATTCGACTAGCTAAACATTTTATTGGCCATTCTTTGTGCTTGCGGCCCATAGAACCAATAGGTAATTAAGAAGAGCGGCACGGCGATCACAAACCACATTGCTAAAATACTAAGCAGAAATGCAGGTTGTTTTAGATATAACAAGAAGTTTTGCCAAACTTCGGGATCTTTACGTGCAAAAATAAACAGCCCTAACAATAAGCCACAGACATTGTATCCCCAAAAGATCAGACTAAATCCAATGCTTAAACGTTTCCTTTCCTGTGGCGTCGGTGCACGGCGCTGTTTCTTCAAAAATTTGAATAAAATAACAATGATGGCAATTAAATAAGGAATCGCAGTCAACACGCCCCCAATACTATTGGGTAAAATAGCTGCCAGTACACCGACCAACAAGGTCGCAGTAAAACAAATTATAAAAAACCAGATATAGTACAAACGCAATGAAATCATAAAGATAAACCTAATTAGACTGGCTTTAGAAAATAATTATAAATTTTTTTCACTTTTTTTTCATTTTTATGTCAACCAATCCTCAACCAGTGTCGTTATATAAGGTATAAGGTCGCAGCAACCGATTGTACATTGCACGGCATCCGCAATGTTTTCGGTGACCTTTCATTATGACTCTCCATCTTTCGCAATGGTTGTGTTAGCAGCCAGAACCATTGAAAAAGATTTTGACCGACGATTTATCATCACTCGAATCGTCGGTTTTTATTTGCCTGAAATTTGAGTTTGATCAGATATTGGCTACATACATTTTAATCAGCCCACCCTCATCTTCTGTCACCATAGTTAAAAATGTCCAACCACACTTTTCATAGAAATCATCTAAGTCACTCACCAGATAGAGCTTTTCAATGCCTAATGTTTTCATCTCCATTCGGGCAAAATCCAGCAACTGTCTGGCAATATTTTGCTTCCTATAAATCTTTTCTACGAATAAAGCACATAGGTTTGGGCTCAGGTCTTTGCGCTCATGGAAGTCATTATCGATCACCCCAGTGCCAGCAATAATGTGCTGTTGTTCATTCAGAATCACATACCATTGCGGAATTCCTTCTGGCTGCTCAATCGAGCTTTGTATGCTGTCTCGATAGGCCTCAACAGGAATCCCCCATTGATTCGAAAACCATATGGCAGCCTGTTCTTGCAATTCAGGATGATTCGCTAATTTAATAATCTTCATCAATACAGGATTAACCTCTTATACTTTACTCAAATGTATTCAATGCGATTTTATGATCAAACCGCAAAAAGCGCATCTGCTTACATAAATCTCTCGTTCTTCAATTCCATATCTCTTTAGAATAATTCTACTACTATAAAAATTAAGGACAGATGGAATGAACAACATTATTTATTTTGAAATTCAGTCATCAGATCCACAACGTGACATTCACTTTTATCAATCCGTATTTGGCTGGAAATTTGAAAAAGTAGAAGGCCTACCCATTGAATATTATCGTATCGCAACAACAGGAATTCATGGCGGTTTATTACAACGTCCTGTAGCAACACCAGCAACAGGGTGTGGAACCAATGCCTTTACCTGTAGTATAGAGGTGGCAAATTTCGATGAAACCGCAGCTCAAATTTTAAGTTTAGGTGGGATTATCGCCATGGAAAAATTTGCGATACCTAACCGCTGCTGGCAAGGCTATTTCATCGACCTCGATCATAATACCTTTGGGATTTGTGAAATCGATGAACAGGCGCAGTAACTTGCTAAATTCAAGTTAAATTTAAATGATTACCGCCCCTTAAACTGCGGTGGACGTTTTTCTAACATGGCGCGAACGCCTTCTTGAGCATCTTCAGATACAAACAGCGGCATTAAATAATTGTTCATTTTTTCAAATGCAACTGTTTGCCCTTCCACGACTGCATCAGTTGCAGAAGCCAATAAAGCTTGCACTGCCAGCGGCGCAGAAACACAGATTTCTTTAGCAATTTCCAAGGCACGTTCAAGTTGCTGCCCTGACGCCACCACCTCCGAGACGAGATTCAGCTCATATGCCGTTTTGCTATTAAAGGTCTTCCCCGTCAATAAATAAGGCATGGCTTTTTGCCAACCAGCAGCTTGTACAAAGCGCACTGTTGCACCACCAAATGGCATGATGCCGCGTAATACTTCCAACTGACCAAATACTGTATTTTCGCTGGCAATCACCACATCGGCATTCAGCATTAACTCTACCCCAGCGGTATAGCAGATCCCTTGTACAGCCACCACCACAGGTTTAGTCCGATGTCGACCGCCTGTTCCCCACGGATTCACTTGATCCGCTGCAAAATTAAAAATGCCTTGTGAAATTTTAGACTGTAATTCAACCAAATCTAGGCCCGCGGTAAAATGATCACCATGCGCAAAAATCACGGCGCAACGCAATTCAGCATTGTTTTCATATTCTGTTAAAGCAAGGGATAAATCCTGAATCATATGGCTATCAAAGGCATTGCGCTTTGCAACTCGATCCAGACCGATCAGCATGATGTGATCAATAATTTCGCGGCTTACTTGACCTAAGCTCATTTTATATTCCTCATTGTTAAAATAATGGTCTGGAGATCAAACTAGAGCATCGCTTAAAAATGATCAAGCGGCATCTTGTAGTGCTTTTCTGCTGAGTAAGACTCTCCCTTCCCTCTGAATACGTGCTACCTTATTCTGGTTTATTTTATTTTTAGATTCATTTATGACTGTGCGTTTTTTTCATACGTCTGACTGGCATTTGGGGCAGTTTTTTTATAATCATTCCCGCCACTACGAACATGAACAATTTCTGGCATGGTTACTGGAGCAAATCAAAGCAAAACAACCGCATGCCTTATTGATTGCAGGCGATATTTTTGATGTGATCAACCCCAGCTCACAGGCACAAAAACAACTGTATCAATTCCTTGCCGATGCACATGAGCTTGCCCCACAGATGCAAACCTTGATGATTGCAGGCAATCACGACTCGGGTTATCGCATTGAACAAGTAGAGCCATTATTAGAAAAATATAATGCCAAAGCCGTTGGGGTGATTCGTTGGAATCAAGATAAAAGCCTCGATTTAGAACGTTTAATTTTGCCGATTTATGATGAACAAAAGCAGATTGTGGCGTGGTGTATTGCCCTGCCATTCCTACGTTCAGCTGAAATTACAGGCTTTAATGAACACACCACCAATAGCCAAAATGCGATTGCTTATCTACATCAACAATTAATTGAAGAAGCCAAACGCCGTAAAACTGATGATCAAGCCTTAATTCTAATGTCACATGCGCATATGCAAGGTGGTGAAACTTCCGATTCAGAGCGGCCGATTATCATTGGCAATGAAGAAGCATTGTCTACAGCACTGTTCGATGACAGCATTGATTATGTAGCGCTGGGTCATTTACATAAACCACAAAAGGTACAGCATCCACATATTCGTTATAGTGGTTCACCAATTCCACTCTCATTTAGTGAAATCAACTATAAACATCAAGTGGTTGAAGTCAGCATTGATCCTAAAAAAAATGAAGACGCGTTTAGCTTTGAAGCGTTGCCAATACCCCGAAGTATTCAACTGCATAAAATTAAAGATGAACTCAGTGTAGTCATGCAACGTCTGTGCAATCTACCAAATGAACCGATCGAAAATCTGGAGCACCGTGAATATGTCGATATCGAATATCACACCACGACGCCACCTCAACCCAATTTACGACAACAATTTGAAGATGCCCTGCCCAAAGATCGTTATCGACTGGTGCGCATTTCCAGACAATATCTCTCCAATGAAAGCAATGCAGAGTGCAAGCAAAGTATTAGTTTAGAACCACCGACACCCGAAAAACTATTTCAGCAAATTTGGGAGAAAAAAGGCTATCACGCCGATGATGAAGTCACTCAAGACTTTATGAGTTTGGTCGCAGAAGCACAAAAGCAACTTGAAGATGATCAGACTGTTTAAGGACCTGCCATGAAAATTTTATCAATTCGACTGAAAAATTTGGCATCTCTGGCAGATGAGCATTTTATTGATTTTGAAACTGAGCCTTTGGCCAGTGCTGGACTAATTGCCATTGTTGGAAAAACCGGCGCAGGTAAATCCACCATTTTAGATGCCATGTGTCTGGCCTTATTTAATAAAATTCCCCGTCTCAAAGAAAGTGATGGCAAACTGTTAGATGTCGATGGTTCTGAACTGCTGACCAACTCCCCTTTAACGGTTCTACGTCGCGGCACAGGCCATGGTTTTGCCGAACTGTGTTTTGTGGCGCAAGACCAGAAACATTACCTCGCACGTTGGGAAATTAAACGTGCCCGTGAAAATGCCAGTGGCAAACTACAAAGTGTACAACGTTCACTCAAATGTCTGACCGATGGCGTGGTGATTGCAGATAAAACCAAAGCGGTTGAAGCGCATATTCAACAGATTACCCAACTCAGTTTTGAGCAATTTACTCGTGCGGTACTGTTGGCGCAGTCCGAAGTGACCGCATTTTTAAAGGCACGCGATAATGAACGTGGAGAATTACTTGAATATCTGACCAACTCCAGTATTTTTGCCAAAATTGGACAACTGGCTTTTGAAAAGACCCGTGAAATCAGTAACCAGCGCAAGCAACTCGAAAATGTGCTCGGTCATATCGAAATTCGCTCAGATGAAGAAATAGCTGAATTACAGGCTCAATTCCAGCAGGTACAGCGACAGGTTCAGCAGTTGGAAGCCGACAAAGTTCAGCTCAATCAACAGCAACAATGGTTTGAACAGCGACAGAAACTTCAAACTGAAATCACACTGAAACAGCAACAGCATGACATTCAAATTCAAGCACATCAGGCTTTAGCAGCAGATCGCAGTCGGCTCAGCCAACTCGAAACCTTCTCAGGCATTCGTCCTGTTGTGTTCCAACAGCAACAACTGGAAAAAGCACTGCAACAGCTTGAACCGCAGATTCAACACAAGCAGCAGCGATTTACAGCTGTAAGCACCCAATTTGAGCAAGAAAAAGCAGCTTATACGCAGGCTGAAACGGCCTTACAGCAATTTCAAAGCTTTGAACAAAACCATCAGCATGAACTCACTCAAGTGCGTAAATATGTACAGGAACGTGAATATATTGCTGATGAATATAAGAAAACCAAAGTCCGCTTAAACCAAAACGAAGCGCAACAGCAACCATTGCTTGAGCAACAGCAGCAATTTGAACAAAGTCGCCACAGCCTATCCATACAACAACAAAGTTGCTCTGAACAGCTGCAACAGAGCGCACAATTCTCCGCTTTAGATAAAGGCTTGAATGCACATCTGCAGCAACTCAAGCAATTTATTCAGCAATACCAAAAAGTCGAACAGAATTTAGGTTCGATTCAACAGGCTCAGTCCAAGCTTGAACAAGATCAGATCGTGTTGAATGAGCTCATTCAAAAATTTGGCACACCACAACAGATTGAAAACCAAATTGAGCAGAAACAAAAACTCAGAGAGCAACAACAGGCTCGACTAAATCAACTGGATATCATTCAACAAAAATTGCAGCATTATTTTGAACTTAAAAAAGAATGTGATGAACTAAGTCATCAGCTCAGTAGCACACAGCTACAACACCAGCAGATTGAACAACAACTACAAACCAGCCAAGGTGAATTCCAGTCTGCCAAAACTGAACGGGAAAAATTGCAGCAAATATTGCAACAACAACGTTTACTACATGCTGAAAATATTGAACATCTGCGTGCTGAACTCAAACACGGCGAAGCCTGTCTGGTCTGTGGCAGCACCGAACACCCCTACCGTGATGATGCCAGTCAGCTCTCCAAAGCCTTGTATGAACTTCAACAACAGCAAGAGCAACAGGCCATTCAACAAGAGCAACAATGCTTTCAACTTTGGCAAAACACACAGCAGCAATTTACCCAGATTCGTACCGAACTGACTCAATTGCAATCTGCCATGCAACAAGCGGATGATAAATTCAAACTGCAACATCAGGAGTTAGTCAAACATGCAGCACAGTTCGACGTCCCCTTAGATTTAACTCAGCCGCATGTGGAAATGGCTAAAGCTCAACAGCAATGCATCAATGAGACAACCCAGTTCAAACAGCAGATCGAACTTGAGTTACAGCAATTGCATCAGGCCAATAAAGACCACTATCACCTGAACCAAACCATTCAAAATATCCGCTATCAACTGGAAAGCGTACAGCAGTCACAACAACAGATTCAGCATATTATAGATTGCCTGAATAGCGATGAACAAAACCTATGGCAGCAACAAACCTTAGCCTACTCACAACAGCTTGAGCAGCATTTACAACAACGTGCCCAACAGCTTGAACAAGCTGAAACACTCAGCAAACAACAAGACCAACTCGAACAGCAACTGAATTTATTAAAGTCCAATTTAGTTGGTTTACTGACTCAACATACCGAGTTTAACCAACAACTCAAAGACATCGAGATTAAAGGCAAACACAATACCGAGTCAGCACATCAATTGATTGTAGCGATGACAGGTTTAACCGAACTTAAAGCCAATGAATGGTTAAATCAGCATGATCAACAGCGTCAGCAACTCCAAAATCAATATCAGCAGATCAAGCAAGGTTTTGAACAGGCTCGTCAAAGCTTTGAACAGCAAAAAAATGAACTGCAACAGCTCAAGGCTCAACAACAGCAGCAGCAAGCTAGCCTTGCCCAATCCAAAACCGAAACTCGAGCATGGCTCAGCCAGCATCCTGAGTTTGAAGAACATCTATTCGCAGATTTACTTGCCATTCGTGCTGAGCAAGAACAGCAGATTCGAACATCACTACACAATGCAGAGCGCTCACTCAATGAAGCCGCCTCCGCACTCAAAACACTGCAACAGCAATTAGATGCTCATCAGCAACAACAGCCGCCAATTGAACAGACTCAGCTGCTTGAACACATCCATCTCAATCATGAGAACTTACAGCAGCAAGCTGAACAACGCGATCAGTTCAAACTAAAATTGGAACTCCATCAACAAAATGTTGCCAAGCAAAAACAATTTGCAGATCAAATCCAGCAGATTCAGCAACAGGAACATCGCTGGAATAAAATTTCCAGTTTGATTGGTGATTCTAAAGGTAAAGATTTCCGTGATTTGGCCCAGCAATATAATTTGGATATTCTGCTTGAATATGCCAATCAACAACTCAGTATGTTGTCACAGCGTTATACCTTAAAACGTTTAGAGAACTCCCTCAGCCTTGCCATTATTGACCATGATATGGATGGAGAAACCCGTTCAGTGGCTTCATTGTCTGGTGGTGAGTCTTTCCTGACTGCCCTTGCGATTTCCTTGGCAATTGCCAATATGGCTTCAGGTTCTATGAAAATCGAATCACTGTTTATTGATGAAGGCTTTGGGACGCTGGATGCCTCCTCTTTACATATGGTGATGAATGCCTTAGATCAGCTGCAAAGTCAGGGTCGTAAAGTGGTGTTAATTTCACACATTCAGGAAATGCATGAGCGTATTCCTGTACAAATTCAAGTACAACCGATTGGGTCAGGTTCGAGTCGGATTGAAATTGTCGGTTAAAGCATTATGATGATTAAATAATCACTATTCTTAAATCACATGAATCAGAAAAAAGCGGTTATTTTCGACCTCGATCAAACCTTACTTGATCGGACGGCATCATTAATCAAATTCCTCACGTGGCAGATTAATTTCTTTCAATTGGTTGCTGCCGATGACAGAGAAAAATTTATCCAGCGCTTTCTTGAATTGGATGATAATGGCAAAGTTTGGAAAGACCATGTGTATGAAAATCTGATTCAGGAGTTTTTAATTCAGCATCATTCTAAAGAAATTCTTTTAACCAGTTATATCAATGATTTTAATAAATTTTCATGCTGCTTTAAACATGTAGAAAACGCCATCATCCAATTAAAACAACAAGGCTATTTAATTGGATTAATCTCTAATGGCAGAACACCCTTTCAAGAACATAATTTTTATGCGTTAGGTCTGACTGAATTCTTTTCGAGCATCATTATTTCCGAAGCAGTCGGACTGAGAAAACCAGATCCCGCAATTTTTCTATTATCTTGTCAGCAGCTTGGTGTTTGCCCACAAGATTGTATCTTTGTCGGAGATAATGAACTGGCAGACATACAAGGTGCACAGGCTGTCGGGATGAAAAGCATTTTCTTTCATCCCAATCCAGCGATTTCCTCAGCAATAGCTGATCAAAATCTTCATGATTTTAAAAACTTCATCGAAACATTAAAAGGCTTAAAGTAAATAACTTAAAAAAAGAAAATATGCACAAAGACCTTTAAAAATTCAGGCATAACCATTTGGTCAAGTTCGAAGTCATTTAAGGGATGAATTAGGTTCTAATTGCACCCCTTTTTGAACTTTAAATTTTGTCGTAGGCTGTTTTCATCTCAGCACAAACAGATTTGGTTTCGAGCACAGACTTTTGAAAGCCCTTTAAAGTATCATCAAATGTTGTATATTCTTTGGCAAACTCTTGGTCAAACTGTTTTCTATATTTTTGATTATTATTAAACATCTTAACAATTTGATTTTGATGTACACATGCCCAATGCGCATCAATGACCTCATCTTGTTGCGAATCATTTCCAGTATTTTCCGCTAGTTTTGCAATTAAAAACATAAAAGTTTCTTTAAAATCCTGATATGTTTTATGCTCAGAAATAACTGCTTTTTCAATTTCAGGTGTTGGAGTTGCCTTACTAGAAGTACATATAACAACAATTAAAACAGTCAATATGCATTTTGCGATATTCATTTATATACCTACATTTTAAATAACAGAGGCTAGATTGCCTTCTATTCATTTATCATTGGCCGATCAAAATCTATATGATTTTAAACGTCTTATAGAAATTCTTATTTTTAAATAAGAACATCCCTTCAAGCTAACCAATCTTTTAGGGATGTTTTTATCCATTATTCATTCTTATCAGCGGGGAAAGCCTTTGGTGGAGGAGCATACTTAGATGGCTTTTCTTCTGCAGCTGCATCAGCGGACTTCAGTGATTCAACTTGATAAATCGCTGTTCCAATAATGCCTGTATTCTGAATTGAGCCATTATCCGAATTTGCTGCATAAGCATCCTCAGGCTTACTAAAGGTAAAAGAAGCGACAGCAGAGTCACTCTTACGGAAGCCTTCTATGGTAATTTCACTGTGCGGATGCAGCACATAACCTGCATTATTTCGTGAAGCGGCACTGCCATCTAAAACATCGATCCCATCAACACTTGCGACGATTTCATAGGTATTGTCGGTATGGTTTTCATATTTTAATTGGTAGCTTTGACCATCTTTTGCTGAGAGATAATAGTTTTGGCCATCACGAGATAAAGCAAAGGGTTGATCAGTATCATCAACAATAGAAAAACTAATTTTCCCTGCTGCCAACGAAATACTGTTAACGGTCTTGCCTTGATATTGTTTGTTGGCATAACGGACTTGTGATTCAGCAATCGGTTGCTCGGTTAAACGGCTTAAATTCACCTCGGTCACATGAGAGCTAATCTCATCGCCCCATTTGGTACCCAGTTTCTCATCTACAGCCACTTGAGCATTACTATCGGCAGCCTCTGCAGCCACATCACTCTGTTTTTTACTGCACGCTGCTAAAAATAGACATAAAATAAAAGAGATTAAAAAATAGAGTTTTTTCATTTTAAACGTGATCCTAAATTCAATTTTTATCTTTGTAAAAATAATCGTGATTCATTTATATTCAGGTTGAATATAAATGAATAAACACGTCATTCTAATTTATGCCGTTTTTTTCAGCAGCAGAGATATTTTATATAATTGTAATTTGTTCTTTATTTATACGGCTCTTTATTCAATTCACGCTATATTAATTTGAATAATCCCGTACTCCGAATAATGCAGTTCCTACCCTCACCATGGTTGAACCTGCCGCAATTGCAGCGTCCAGATCAGCAGACATGCCCATACTTAAGGTATCCCAGTCTTGCGGTTGTGCATGTTGCGCTTTCACTTGCTCGAATAGCACTTTAGCATCAGCAAATGCAGCATGATTTTCGGGTGCAGGAATCACCATCAAACCACGTAAACGGATATTGGGGAGCTGGCTGATTTGCTGAACCAGTTCAGCGACCTCCGCAGGTTGGCAACCATCTTTAGAATCTTGCCCATCAATATTCACCTGCAAACAAATATTCAAGGGTTGTAGAGTATCTAAACGCTGACTGGATAAACGCTCAGCGATGATCAAACGATCAACCCCATGTACCCAATCAAATTTCTCAGCCAGATGCCTGGTTTTATTACGCTGCACATGTCCAATAAAATGCCATTCGATTTCTAGTTCTTTTAATTCCTCAATTTTTTCTAACGCTTCCTGTAAATAGTTTTCACCAAAACAACGCTGCCCGACTGCATACATTTCGCGAAGGCTGGCACCAGGATGTGTCTTGGAAACCGCCAACAATTGCACTGTTACAGGATCACGTTGAACACGCTGACAGGCTTGTTCTATTTGATTTAAAACAGATTGGCGGGATTGTTGCGATTGATTCATTGACACAGTTCTCATTTACGAAATCTTTTTTTGCTTTCCATTCTTTAAGGTGTTGGTAAGCCCGAATGAAAGCCTTATATTATTCTACAAAATAATGAGACATTTTAGTTTGTTTCGGGGAAATTATGGATATTACAGAACTACTCGCCTTTTCAGTTAAAAACGGTGCTTCCGATTTACACCTTTCAGCGGGTATGCCTCCTATGATTCGTGTGGATGGTGAAGTTCGTCGTATTAACTTACCAGCACTTGAACATAAAGATGTACATCGCTTGGTGTACGACATTATGAATGATAAACAACGTCGTGACTTTGAAGAAGATTTAGAAACTGACTTTTCATTTGAAGTACCGAATATTGCCCGTTTCCGTGTCAACGCATTTAACCAGAACCGTGGTGCAGGTGCGGTGTTCCGTACCATTCCATCTAAAGTTTTAACGATGGAAGATTTGGGCTTAGGTTCAATTTTCAAAGAAATCTGTGATTATCCACGTGGAATTGTACTCGTCACAGGCCCAACGGGTTCGGGTAAATCCACCACACTTGCAGCGATGATCGACTATATTAACGAAAACCGTTATGACCATATTCTAACGGTCGAAGATCCAATTGAATTTGTACACCAATCGAAAAAATGTCTAATCAACCAACGTGAAGTACATCGCGATACCCACGGCTTTAATGCAGCACTACGTTCAGCATTACGTGAAGACCCTGACATTATTCTGGTCGGTGAGATGCGTGACTTAGAAACCATCCGCTTGGCACTGACCGCTGCGGAAACAGGTCACTTGGTGTTTGGTACACTGCATACCACCTCTGCGGCGAAAACCATTGACCGTGTCATCGACGTATTCCCTGCAGAAGAAAAAGACATGGTGCGTGCCATGCTGTCTGAATCTCTGCAAGCCGTGATTTCTCAAACACTATTGAAAAAGAATGGCGGCGGTCGTGTCGCTGCACATGAAATCATGATCG
Source organism: Acinetobacter gyllenbergii (assembly GCF_001682515.1). Classification (NCBI taxonomy): domain Bacteria; kingdom Pseudomonadati; phylum Pseudomonadota; class Gammaproteobacteria; order Moraxellales; family Moraxellaceae; genus Acinetobacter; species Acinetobacter gyllenbergii. The sequence continues at coordinate 1,204,262 of NZ_KV575261.1, forward strand.
GTATTCCTGCGATTCGTAACCTTGTCCGTGAAAACAAAGTCGCACAAATGTATTCTGCGATCCAAACAGGTGCCAACTACGGAATGACCACTTTGGATCAAAGCCTAAAAACACTGGTGTCTAAAGGCTTAATTAGCCCTCAAACTGCACGTACCGTGGCCAAACAACCTGAATCATTCCTATAAAAATAAATGGATTAGAGAAATATCATGGACTTTAATGATTTACTCAATTTGATGATTCAACAAAATGCATCGGACTTATTTGTCACTGCGGATGTTGAACCTTCAATGAAAATTAACGGGCAGATCGTGCCTGTTTCCAAATCGAAACTTTCAGGGGAAATTGTAGGTCAACTGGTGCAATCCATTATGACCGACAAGCAGCGTAAAGAATTTGCAGAGACACGTGAATGTAACTTCGCGATCATGAACCGTGAAAAGACTGCTCGTTTCCGTGTCAGTGCTTTTCAGCAACGTGATATGCCAGGCATGGTACTGCGTAAGATTGAAACCCATATTCCAAGCATGGATGATCTAAAACTGCCAGAAGTACTCAAAGAATTGGCGATGACCAAACGTGGCATCATCATTTTTGTAGGTGCAACAGGTACAGGTAAATCGACGTCTCTTGCGTCAATGATTGGTTTCCGTAATCAAAATTCCAAAGGTCATATCATCACCATTGAAGACCCGATTGAATTTGTGCATCAACATGCAGGCTGTATCGTGACACAGCGTGAGGTCGGGATTGATACCGATTCATTTGAGATTGCGCTGAAGAATACACTACGTCAGGCGCCTGACGTAATCTTGATTGGTGAGATTCGTTCACGTGAAACCATGGACTATGCCATCGCTTTCGCCGAAACAGGTCACTTGGTGCTTGCCACCCTGCACGCTAACAACGCTAACCAAGCACTGGATCGTATTATTCACTTCTTTGAAGCAGACCGTCATAGTCAATTGTATATGGATTTGTCGCTGAATTTAAAAGCGCTCGTCGCACAGCAGTTGATTCCAACACCGGATGGTAATTCACGTCGTGCTGCGATTGAGATTTTGATCAATACACCACTTTTGGCGGATTATATCCGTAAAGGTGAAATTCATGAGATTAAAGATCTGATGAAACGTTCACGCGAATTGGGTATGCAAACCTTTGACCAAGCCCTATTCGACCTTTATAAAGCAGGTCAGATTACTTATAAAGATGCCTTGAAACACGCAGACTCGCCAAACGACTTACGTCTCACCATCAAACTGTCAGAAGAAGGCGCAGACCAGTTATTGAGTGCCAGCCGTAACATCACCTTCGATGGCCAATAATTCAAATTAAGCCATTAAAAAAGGGAAGGTTTTTGTAACCTTCCCTTTTTATTTGTTCAGTTTTCGTGAACACTTAGATTTTTTACTCAATACAACTTATTTTTTACGATAAGCCTCTTGGCATTCTGCATCACTACAGTAACCGTATAGGTTTAAAGAGTGTCCAGTTAGAGCAAAACCATGTTGGTCTGCAACTGAATGTTGCTCTTTCTCGATAATATCATTTGTAAATTCAATAACTTTATTACAATTTAAGCAAACAAGGTGATCATGATGATCTTCCTGCATGATTTCAAAAACAGAGTGATTGTTTTCAAAATGATGACGCTGAATAATACCTGCAGCTTCGAATTGTGTTAACACACGGTAAACCGTCGCTAAGCCAACATCTTCACCTTGTTCAAGCAAGGTTTTATAAATATCTTCAGCACTTAAATGATGTTGTTTTGAATTTTCTAATAATTCCAAAATCTTAATACGAGGAAGGGTAACTTTAAGTCCAGCTTTGCGTAAGTCTTGATTGGAAATCGGCATAAAAAAAGGTCTCTCAACAAATCTTAAGTTGGAATAGGCAATAGAGTTTAGATGCAGTATGATCTATCCTTGAACCAAATGCATCATCATTTATCAGGATAGTGTAGCAAAATGCAAAAAATCATGCTGGCGTTGTTCGTCACTTCAGTACTTAGCGGTTGTTCAGTCTTTGGTGTTTATAAAGTTGATATTCCACAGGGAACACCATTAACCAAAGCACAAGCTTCTCAAGTACAAGTGGGCATGAGCTTTCAGCAAGTCCGTTTCTTGCTTGGTAGTCCAACAGTGACAGATCCACTGAATCCACAACGTTGGGACTACATCTACAACTATATCCCAGGTACTTATGCGAAAAAAGCAAAAATACCTGCGGCTCACGGTCAACATTTAAAAGTTTATTTTGATGCGAATGGTAATGTCGAACGCCTGGAAGGTTTAGATACGATTCCAGAGTCACAACCTGGTTTACCGGCATCAAAAGAAGCGATTTTGACTGCGCCACCACTATAACGGCTTTCCCGTAAAAAGAAACCCCTCATCGAATCAATCGTGAGGGGTTTTCTTTATGAGCTTGATGGTCTAAAACGATTACCTTTAATAAATCGCCCAACTGGATTCTTCGCCGCCCGCTTACGCCGAATATCTTTCGGGTTAATGGTAAGCGCGCGATAGATCTCAACACGATCACCCGCATGCAACACGGTATCTGCTTCAATCTTGCTACCAAATATTCCCAAATGCAAAAGCTCTGGCAAGCTTACCTGCTCAGCTAAGCCACTGGCATCAATCGCGTGTTGCGCCGTCATACCCTCATGAAAACGAACTGCGAGATGAAATTGCTGCTCAGGTGGTGCATAAGCCACCCAAACCTGTTGAACCTGCTCCATTACAGCACTTGCCCAATCACCGCAATCATTGCCACCACAATTGAAAGTGGTAACACGATACGGATGGCAATACGCCAGAGGTTATAAAACAGCTCATTGCTAAAGCCCATCGCTTTGCGCAAATGGCTAATCTTCATAATCCAGCCAGCAAACAATGCATAAACTAGGCAAATCACTAGTCCCCATAACATTAACAAGGTATTAAAAATTTGCTCGACTTGTGGCACAGCCCAAATAGCAATTGCCGCTAGTAAAATGAGCCATTGCATCACAATCGCAAGTTGACGCTGCGCCAATTGCTCTTTGGCAAATTGAATTAATAAGGCAGCAGACATTGTTGCCGCAAAAACCCATACTAACGCTGGAAGCTGTGTTTGAACTGAGAAAAAGCCAAATGCAATCACCGCAAGCAGTTGTGCCACCCAAATCGGCAATACCGCAGTTGTAGCGGCATCTTGCTGCTTTACTGCTGCTAAACTACTCTGCCAATATAAACCGAGGCCTAAACCACTTGCGACCAAAGCAAGTACTGTCGCATTGCCCCACTCCTTAAACTCGACACCCGTCCAATGCCATGCTTGTAAATGGGTTCCCATCACATTGGCAAGTACGAGTGCAGCGAGTACCCCGAGCAGGGTTAAAACGATTAAAAACTGACGAGGAATAAAAGACAGTGCCAATGCCACAACCGCAAAAATCGCAAAAACCACTTGGCTTGAGAGATCTAATCCAAGTTGTTGGCTGGTCACCTGTGTTGCTGTCATCAGCATACTGCCAGCAAAAAATGGGACAAAAACAACCGCCAACCATCCCACAATACGCCATTTTGGTGACGCATCTGCATCACGTGTTAAGCTAGAAAGTGCCTGTAATGCAGTCGTTTGCGAACGTTTAGCTAAAGCAATTTCAAGATAACCGATAGGTAATGCCAATAAAATCATGGTGCCTAACCACAGTAGCCAGAAATCGAATTGACGATCGATCTGGATTCCAACAGTAGGCGCCAATGTGGTAATCATGACAAAAGATAGGCAAAACGCCATCACTGGTGCAAGCCAGCGTGACAGAGTTGTGTCCTGCATAATGCATTCCTTGAAAAATCTTTGAGCTCATTGCGCTTTATGGAGTTTGCAATGAAATATTCAATCTATTTTGCCTTTCTCACGCCTGAAAATCAAAACAAAAGATATCGAAAGAAAGAAGCAAATCACCTTACGATGATTTGCTGCGCACGAATTATTATATTATTAAGTAAACCCCTTATGTTCACTCATACCACTCCTTATTATTATTTATCATAAGGGGTCTTTTATTATTGTCTTATTATTATGAGAAGAATCGAGAAAACCAGTTTTTCCCTTTTTTCTTTTCATTTTCCTTAATGATTCCAATCATATTTTCCTTTACAGCGCCCACATAATCTGCATCATCATGGCGGATATGGTTGATTAACCATTTTGATAGTGCTTCATGCAGCTCACTATCAATTTCTTGCCCCAACTCAAAACGTTGACGATAAGTCTCTATCTTTTTGATAAATAAGTCATGTACACGCTTATGTGGTACGCGATATTTATAGTTTGCTTCTTCTTGTAAGCTTTCTTCAAAAGTAAAATGAGACTGGGTATAATCAATGATATTATCCAAAATACCTTTTAATTTCGCCCGATCATCGCCCTCATTTAATTCATCAATTTCATTAATATAATCGAGAATGCGACGATGCTGATCATCAATCACCTCGATTCCTGTATTATATTCGACAGACCATTTCATACCCAGATCGAACCCCAAACCATATTTGATTTATTGAATAAGAATATAATATCGACAAAGCAATTAAATAAAAACACAGCATTTTTGTCAGATTTTAACTATTTATAAGAAAAATAAATTAAACCCTTGTTTTATATTTATTTTAATATTTTAACCAATCAAAACACTCAAGTATTTTTTAACCAGTTAGAAAAAATATCTATCTAATTTTATTAGAATAACTAAAAAATAAAAAGGTTTTACTCATAAAAGGTATATCTAATATATATATTATTAATACCTTTTTAAATATTAATACTGGTCTGCTTTAGTTACTCGTTTTAAGGCTGGGTTTTCTGCCTCGCGGATTAAACGCTCCACTCGAGTCAAGGCATGCAGAATCGGCTTACCGTGCTGAAATAAAATCATTTCCCCGGCTTGGTATGCTGTCCATGCTTCATTATGCGTTAAAGGCTCCGTTGTAATCACGGCAACCCGATCCTCAGGCGTGGTTACTTGACTAAAGTCGACTTCAACATCGAGATCAATTAAATGGGCAGGTTGAAATGGATATTCGCGGACTAACCAATGCAGTTTGGTTGTGGCATAACTAAATAGCGCCTTGCCATTTGATAAACAGAAATTAAATGTGCCGTGCTCTGCAATCTGCGGAGCAATCCGCTGTAATAGTGCAAAGATTTCTTCTAGGCTGGGTTCGGTGTAGCCAAAGGCTTCAACAAATTGATCCAGTAAATAACAAAATGCCAGTTCACTATCAGTATTACCTACTGGCTCGAAACGGCCACTTAACTCAGGTTTAAAATCATGTAAATCGCCATTATGGGCAAAAATCCAATGTCTGCCCCATAACTCACGCAAAAAAGGATGTGAGTTTTCTAAATTGATTTTACCTTGCGTGGCTTTACGAATATGCGCAATCACATTACGAGACTTGATTGGATAGTTGCGAATTAAATCAGCAATAGGAGATTCAACTGCAGATTGATTATCCACAAATAATCGGCAGGCTTTATCTTCAAAAAAAGCGATCCCAAAACCATCACAGTGGTCAGAGGTCACCCCTGCGCGTTGTGAAAACCCACGAAAAGAAAAAGTAATATCTGTCGGGGTGGCGCAATTCATTCCTAATAGCTGGCACATATCTTTTAACTATCTAACATCTATGCCTATTGTGCATGAGGGAGAGATACCTTGTAAATCTCAATATGTGCTCACTATTAGATTAAGAATGATAAGGTACTAACGTTGCACCATTTTGTTCATCACAAAAGAAGTGGCAATCTTATTCACTTCAAGGAAAACAAAATAATCCAAGCATTTAAAATCTTCATCATAAAATGCTTGTTTTGACAATTTCGACTGCATTCCTAAATAAGTTTGGAAAAGCTTTGGCATACGCTCATCTTGCGGGAAACTATAATCAGGACGCTCTGGCTCAAAGCTACGCTTTGAACGAATATCAATCGTCTGATGCTCACCCAATTGTTGAATCTGACGATGGGTGTAGTAAGCACGCGCCAAATTATCTTCTAAATGAATACTAACGCAACCCATCAAATACTTGGCACGCATAGACCATAGGACTTTAGGGGTCAGGTTCAACCAGAGCATTGACAGGGCTTTACCCGAACGGAATTTTGGATGAACACAAGTACGTCCAATTTCGAGAATACTCGGTAAATGAGAGAATTGTGGAACGATTTCAAATTCTTGAGCACTATAACTCTGTCCAATTTCATGGCCTTGGAACAATTTAAGCCGTGTATAGGCCACGATTTCGCCTGTCCATTTTTCCCGTAATACCGCGTGCTCGCAACCGAAATCATATAAGTCTTGGTCTAAACCGTCTTCAAAGCGCATCCCAAATTGATGGCTGAATTGTGTCGCTCTAAAGCGTTGTACTTCTTGTAATTCTTTTAAATTATCCACCCATTCAAAACGGAATTGATTTTGAGCTGGTTTGTGGCGTAAAGGTAAAGTCAATGTCTGGCGATATTGATTTAATTTTTCTAGCATAATGAAAGCTCCTTATGGCTAGATTCACCTTAAAGCGCTTAAATGACATTGCGATGACTAAAACATGAACAACTGATGACGAAAAAAAGAGACCCTTCGAGGTCTCTTTAAAAATCAATAGAATAAATTAATGTTTGGCGCGGTTGGTAATCAATGTACCGACACCATGATCGGTGAAGATCTCTAGTAGGCTTGCATGCGGTACACGTCCATCAACAATATGTGCACTAACCACACCACCTTTAACCGCATCAAGCGCACAACCTACTTTCGGAATCATACCGCCATAAATCACACCTGTTTCAATCAGGCGATCAACTTCTTGTGTGCTTAGACCAGTCAATAGATTTTTATTTTCGTCCAATACACCTGTGATATTGGTCAATAAAATCAGCTTTTCAGCACCAAGCGCTTCTGCAACTTTTCCCGCCACAAGATCCGCATTGATATTATAGGTATTGCCTTCCTCATCGACACCCAAGGGTGCAATTACGGGAATAAAATCGCTTTGGGTAAACATTTCTAGCACATCAGTTTTTACACCAGTGACTTCACCGACCATACCCAAATCAATTTGTGAAATCGAACCGTCTGCTTCCTGTTTTTCCATCAGCAATTTGCGTGCACGCAGTAAATTGCCATCTTTACCCGTTAAACCAATGGCGCGGCCACCATGCTTATTAATCAGATTTACGATCGATTTATTGACGCTACCGCCCAACACCATCTCAACCACCTCCATGGTGGCTTGATCAGTCACGCGCATCCCATCAATACGATCAGATTCTTGTCCAAGGCGTTTCAACAGTGAATCCACTTGTGGACCACCACCATGCACCACAATCGGGTTTAAACCCACGGTTTTTAACAACACGATGTCACGGGCAAATGAACTTTCCAACTCTGGATCCGTCATCGCATTACCACCATATTTTACAACCAGCGTTTTTCCTGCAAAACGTTGGATATACGGCAAAGCTTCGATCAAAATTTTTGCTTTATCAATGCCGATATGCTCATGTGGCATGCGTCTCTCCTTATTAAGCCAGTGCGAGTTCTTGTGCAATCTGCGGATATTGCGTTTGCAACATAGAAACAAAGGTCTGACGAATTTCAATTAATCGGGTTTGATTATCTGCATCAAACCGCACGGTAAAATATTCGCCAGTATTTGATGCTCGAATAATGCCAAATCCATCGTCAAAATCAAGTCTTACACCATCAATTTTACTTAAACGAGCGCCCAAACGATGACTTAAAATTTCAATATCATTTAAAACCTGTTGTGGATTGACATCATGGGTACTGATATAGGTGTCTTCAGTACAGTAGCGTTCTGGGTAAGCCTCCAATAATTCAGATAGGTTGGCTGCGCTAGATTGGGTCAGGTACTCCATCACTCTCAATGCGGCATATAGCCCATCGTCATAGCCAAAGCCACGACCATCATTAAACACATAATGGCCAGCATACTCACCACCAAAGACCGCTGTCCCTTGAGATTGAGACAGATAAGCACGCAAGAAACTACTGCCTGTACGAATCATTTTGGCTTGCCCAGCTAATCGTTGTACCGTATCTGCCACCATACTTGAGCATTTCACATCAAATACAATTTCTTTATGTGGATGCTGTTGCAAACAAATCTGGGCAAATAACGACAATAAGCGATCAGGGCTGATGATATGTGCATTCTCGTCCAGTAAAACCACACGATCACCATCACCATCTAAAGCAATCCCAAGATCGGCTTTTTCAGCCACGATAGCAGCTTGTAACTTGCTTAAATGCTCAGCATGGGAGGGATCTGGGGCATGGTCTGGAAAATGACCATTGGCATCACAACGTAAAGCAATTGCCGTACAGCCTAGTTTTTCTAAAACCAATTTGGCACACCGCCCAGCCGAACCATTTAATCCATCTAGTACCACTTTTAAAGGACGTGCTAACTGAATATCAGTCAGTAATGATTGCTGATATTGCAAACAGTATTTAGAAATAATCTGATGTGTCAAATTTTCTGAAAGCTGTGAATCATTTCGATGTATTAACGAAATCTGTGCAAATTGCCCAACTTGCTGAATAACTTCAGGTGTAGGTGGTTCTCCTTTTAGAATCCATTTAATTCCATTATCAGACTTTGGATTATGGCTTGCGGTCACCATAATCCCATTGCCACCAAAATCACGAGCAATGTAATACATCATTGGCGATGAACAACAGCCAATATTAATGACCTTTAATCCTTGCTGTTCAAAGATTTGTTGAATGATATGAGCATAAGCTGGGCTGGTTAAACGTGCGTCATAACCAATCACCACATCTGTCTGTTCAGCATTTTTATATTGTGCAGCTAAAGCATAGGCAATCGAGCTAATAATATTTGGTGTTAAATTACTGAGCTTTCCGCGAATATCATAAGCACGGAAAATACTTAGCGGAAATGTATGTTGTATATTCACTGTAAGCCCCTATTTTTATAATCTTATGATCCATAAAAAAAGCAGAAACTATTAAGAAATTAATTAACCCTTATTCAGCAAAATTAAAATAATGAATCAGCTGCTTTGTAATATATATCGAGGCAACAATCAATATGAAAAATGCAACGTTTTTCAGCAAAACATTGCATTTAAAGTGATAATTACTGAAAAGTTTATTGTTTTCCAGTGTGTCCAAAGCCACCCGCACCACGCTCAGTCGCAACAAATTCGCTCACTTGTTCGAACTCTGCCTGTACCACTGGAACCAAGACATATTGCGCTAAACGCTCACCTGGTTCTAAACGGAAGCTATTTTGTCCACGGTTCCAAACTGACACCATGAGCTCTCCCTGATAATCAGAATCAATCAAACCCACCAAGTTACCTAACACAATCCCATGTTTATGACCGAGACCTGAACGCGGTAAAATCAAACCCGCAAAGTTTGGATCTTCGATATAAATCGCCAAGCCAGTTTTCACTAAAACGGTTTCACCCGCAGCAATCTCAATTGCTTCATCTAAACAAGCACGTAAATCTAAACCTGCTGAACCTGTGGTTGCATAAGAAGGCAAAGCCCACTCTTGACCTAAACGGGCATCTAATACTTTAACTTGAACTTTCATTAAAATTTCCTACTTACAATTTCTTAACGTTTCAATAATGCTTTTAAATTGGCAAGGTATTGCTGAGCTTGTTCTTTTGGATCGACATTCGGCGCCAGTTTCTTTTTACGGCCATGCCACTCCAGATCATCTTGCGGCATTTCATCCAAGAAGCGGCTTGGCGTCATTTGACGCATTTGCCCGCCATTCTTACGTTGCTCTGCCAAAGTCAGGGTCAAACCTTGACGCGCACGAGTAATGCCTACATACATCAAACGGCGTTCTTCTTCGATGGTTTCCGATGCAATCGAATTCTTATGTGGCAACAACTCTTCTTCTAGGCCAATCATATACACATAAGGAAACTCCAAACCTTTGGCGGCATGCAAGGTTAGTAAGTTCACTTTATCGGTGTCTTCTTCTTCCTGTTGCTGTTCGAGCATATCCAACAGCACTAGTTTACGAATCACGCTTTCAATATTTTTCTCATCGACATCATCGGTACGATTCAATAAATTTTGAATACTGCTATATAAACTTTCGACACTGTCGAGCTTGGTTTTCTCTTGCGCAGGAGTCGCTGCCTGCTCACGGATATAGTCGATATAACCGGCTTCGTTGATCATCTGACGCACTTTCGGCATCGGCTCATCATCATCAAGCAATTCACGGGTGAAGGTCGCGATAAAATCAGCGAACTCATGTAATTGTGTTGCAGCTTTTTTCGGTAACACCATACTTAGACGCTGATCAGACGATGCCGTTAATAAAGACAAGGTATTTTCTTGGGCAAATAAACCGAGTTTCTCTAACGTGACTGGACCAATCGCGCGTTTTGGCGTATTGATAATACGTAAGAAAGCACTGTCATCTTCTGGGTTAATGATGAGACGTAAATAGCTCATCACATCCTTAATTTCAGCGCGTGCGAAGAAGGATTGACCGCCTGACAACTTATACGGAATTTGCATCTGACGCAGTTGGGTTTCAATCACACGCGCTTGGAAGTTACCACGGTACAACACCGCATAATCTTTCCAGTTTTTACCATTCATCAGTTTATGCGTGATCAGGTCTTTCACCACACGTTCCGCTTCATCATCATCATTCAAACAGGTAATGACACGAATGGTTTCACCGTGACCTTTATCACTCCACAATTTCTTATCGAAAATATGCGGATTATTTTCAATCACAGCATTCGCCGCTTTTAAGATACGACTGGTCGAGCGATAGTTCTGTTCCAGCTTAATCACTTTGAGATTATGAAAATCGTCTTTTAACAAAGCCATATTTTCAGGCTTTGCACCACGCCAAGCATAGATGGATTGGTCATCATCACCTACCGCAGTAAACTGCCCCATCACCCCAACCAACAGCTTCACTAAGGTATATTGTGCTGTGTTGGTATCTTGATATTCATCCACCAATAAATAACGAACACGGTTCTGCCATTTGTCACGCACTTCTGCATTTTCCTGAAGCAAACGTGTTGGCATCACGATCAAGTCATCAAAGTCTACGGCGTTATAGGCACGTAAGTTACGCTCATAGAGTTGATATAGGTGGGCAAACTGAACATCTTCAACCGTTTCACAAGTTGAGTGTGCTTGTTCGGGGACAATCAGATCATTTTTCCAGTCTGAAATTTTCTTCATCGCCTTGGCAAGAAGTTCTTTGCTCTCAGCACCCGATAAATTGTCACGCTGCATCAAATCCATCAAGATTCGTTTACAGTCATCGGCATCTAAAATCGAAAAATTGTTTTTAAGCGGTAAATGTTTTAATTCAAGACGGAGTAAATTTAAACCAAAGGTATGGAAAGTAGAGACCGAAAGCCCCTTTGCTTCTTCACGTGACAGCAGTTTTCCGACACGCTCTTTCATTTCACGAGCGGCTTTATTGGTAAAAGTCATTGCAGTAATACGATAGGCAGGAATACCACACTGCTGCACTAAAAAGGCAACTTTTCGGGTAATTACAGAGGTTTTGCCTGAACCTGCACCTGCAAGTACCAACAATGGCCCCTGAACATATTTCATGGCCTCAAGTTGCTTGTCATTAAGTTGACTGGCAGATGACATGGTTATACCTCTCTCGTTTCCGAGCCTGATTTTTCGAGCACAATTATAGACATCTCTGTTTTAGAATCCCAATAGTAAATCTAGCGATATGTATAAATTATGATGCCTTATCCAAATAACACGCCGTAGCTTGTCGCCTATTTTGATCTGCAATAAAAAAACCACCCGAAGGTGGCTTTTTTGAAATCAGTAAAAATTACTGTTTAGCATAAATGCTGATTTCTACACGGCGGTTTTGCTCTTTACCAGCAGCAGTCGCGTTTGAAGCGATTGGGTTCGCTGAACCTAAACCTTGCGCATCGATACGGCTACCAGAAATGCCTTGACCAGCTAAATAGTTTTTCACTGATTGAGCACGTGCTTGAGATAATGGGATATTGATTGAATCATTACCCGTGTTATCTGTATAACCTGTTACTAAGATCGCACTCTTGTTATCTTCACCTAAAGTTTGCGCTACTTTATTTAAAGTACCGTAGAAGTTAGGTTTGATGTTTGATTTGTTAGTATCAAACGTGATGCTACCTGGCATGATTAATTGAACCGAACCATCTGGGTTACGACCAACTTCTACACCAGTACCCGCCATTTGTTCACGTAATTTTTTCTCTTTGTTATCGAGATATAAACCACCAGCTGCACCAAGTACCGCACCAATTGCTGCAGCACGGTTGTTTTGCTTACTTGTATTTGCGTTACCCTTAGATACACCGTAACCTGCTGCTGCACCAATTAACGCACCTAAAGCAGATTTATCGTATTCAACGCCACCGATGTTATTACCAGTCGTTTGGCAACCAGAAAGTACCAATCCAGCCCCTACGAGTGTTGAAATTACTAATGCACGCATTGCGTTGCTCCTGTCTATGTATTTTGTTGTCTGGACAAATGATGAATGAGAAAATGGCGCTAGACCATTGATTTTTTGTTAATAATAAACACTTTATTAGTAGTTTTGTAATATTTTGATGCATTTTACTTGATCACGCCAACATAATTTCTTCATTGTTATGCTTCTCTCAGAATAAAACCATAGTGAGACTCACATCACAAAATAAAAGCGCGCAATTTACAAGCAAACTTGACAATATAGTCTCTATCTCTTACCAATAAAAACCAATCTACGCATTTGAATCTATAAAAAATGTCAATATCTGAAAATATACAGTTGTATTTCAACATCTGTTGTTTATAGTTGGAACATCTCTTTTTTCAAACATATGCACTCAAGGTTCGATTTATGGCTACCGCTAATAAAAAAGCATCCCTATTGCAAAAAGTCAGTAAAGGATTAACCGTTAGTTCAGTGATTACAGGCAGCACCTTTTTTCATGGTCCTCCCGTACTGGCACTCGGTCTCACTAAATTATTTAAAAAATCAGCCAAAGTGGATGAAACCAATATTCAAATTACCAACAGTTGGTTAGGGGTAAACAACTGGTTAATTGACAATGTCCTGCCAAATTTACAATGGGACATTAGTATTGATGAACAACTTGATCTGAATTTGCAGGGACGATACTTGATGATGTGTAATCATCAAAGTTGGGTCGATACGACGGTGAATCAGTATTTTGGTTTAACTCGTATGCCCCTCACCCGTTTCTTTACCAAGTGGGAACTTATTTTTATTCCTTTTGTGGGACAAGCCTTTAAAATTTTGGGCTTCCCAATGATGAAACGGCATAGCAAAGAACAAATTGCCAAAAATCCAGAGCTGAAATCACGAGACATGCTGGAAGCGCGTAAAGCCTGTGAGCAGTTGCTGAGTCAACCGTTTACCTTATTAAATTATTTAGAAGGCACCCGCTTTACTGTTGAAAAACATGCTGCACAGCAATCCCCATTTCAAAATCTCCTTAAACCCAAAGCGGGAGGCCTCGCTTTAGCACTCAATATTCTGGGGGATCAAATTGATGCCTTGGTGGATATGACCATTGTCTATCCTGATGGTGCACCTGGTTATGGTGAGTTTTGGTTGGGAGATGTCTCTCGTATCGCCGTCGATTTACGCAAAATAGAAATTCCAGACTGGGTCCTCGGTGGCAATTATGAAGATGATCCTGTTTACCGTGAACGTTTCCAAAAATGGGTCGATCAAATCTGGACTGAAAAAGACCAGCTGATTTCACAAATGAAAGCAAAATATAATTAATATTCTCATCAGGAATTGAGTAAAGACATGACCCAACAGGACTCAGGACAAAACTCTAAATATAACTATGTCAATCCGAACAGTGTGTTTTTCAAGCTGTTCCTCGTCTATGACATTTTCATGGTGTTTATTATTGTTTTTAACTTGTTCTGCTTAGGTATGAACTTTTTCCTGATGAGTAATATCGGGGCATGGTTTTTCAACTTTATTCATCTCTCCAGTGTGCTGGATTTTTATCGCACCCATTTACACCCTTGGGTGATTACCACTGAAGCATGGTTCATTATCTTTTTGATTGTTGAACTGGTTGTGCGCTGGATTATTTCGATTGCACAAAAGCATCATGCTCGTTGGTGGTTTTTCCCCTTTATTCACTGGTATGAAATCTTAGCCATTATTCCACATTTACGTTTTTTACGTTTATTCCGTGCTGGAATTATCGCTTATCGACTCCATGAACTCGGTTATAAAGTTGTCCCCGATGGCATTCGTATCAAAGCTCTATTCTATTATCGTGTGGTGATGGAAGAGCTGTCTGATCGTGTTGTGATTACGGTGATTGATGGCATTCGACACGAATTACAAACCAGCTCTAGCCATAAAAAAATTATTCATGATCTGGTCGATCATCATCGACAACTCTTTACCGTGACACTGAGCTCAATGTTACAAGAGTCCTTGGCGACCGCATTACAACAACAGCAACCCGTGATCACTCAAAAAGTCGGTATTATTGTCAATCAAGCCATTGAAGATACCCCTGAGCTCACCCAATTGTTGCGCCTGATCCCGATTGTGGGTGGACGTATCGAACAACAAATACAAAGTATCGGACAACGCTTAGGTGAAAACATCAGTGCAGGTTTAATTGAACCATTTACTTCTGGTTCAGCACAAAGACCGAATGAAAATTATCAATATATTGCACAACAGGTCAGTGAGCTAAATATTGACAATCACTACCTAGAAGAATTGGTCGAATCCGTCGTATTTGAAAGCCTTGAAGCGATTCGTAAACAGGTCAAAGTCAAACAATGGCAGCAAACTTTGCAAGAATCTGATCAATTGGATAAAAAAGCAGAATGATTACAAGAAAAATTACCAATCAAGCTAGAGAATTCGTGTAATTTGTTCTAGCATTTGCTTTTATTTACAACACGCTTCAACACAATAGAGCGCTTAAAAAGCCCTGAAGGATAAATTATGGCTGATATACGGATTACGGGCAGAATGGTGAATTTTAGTCGTCTGACTTTTGACACTAATGACCATAATGCAATCCGACAGCAACTGAGTAGTACACTGAATGAAGGTTCTTATGTTGGTACACTCGTCATTATTGACAGTACCGTAGAACAAGAGCTGATTGCGTTAATTCAGCTTTTAATTGATTTAGGTTTACAACCGATGGCCGTCATTGATGGCATTTTGGGTGATGAAGCTCGGGCGATCCAATTCCCTGTTCTACCTGCCGATCAGCCCTTACAGCGCATCAAGGCATCTAAAGAACAAGTGGTTGATCATGCTCCTGTAAAAACAGCGGATAATGCTGCAATACAAACACCACAAAAAAACACATCGAATGCATATATCACCTCTTATCATGATGAGATTTTGCGGACAGGCCAATGTTTGGTCCAAGATCAAGGCGATATTATCCTAAATGCGGGCATGAATAGTGGATCAGAAGTGATTGCTTCTGGAAATATTCACATTTATGGCAATGCTCGTGGTAGAGTCATTGCAGGTGCAGGTGGGCAAGCTGCAGCACGTATTTTCTGTCACTCTTTAGAAGCAGAATTAATCTCGATTGCAGGAACCTATTGTGTAGCAGATGATATTCCCAAAGATATGATCAAAAAGCCTGTACATATTTATTTAAATAACAAGCAAGAACTTGAATTTGAAGCCTTGCAGTTTTAATTTATTGAATTGAGTTTTAAAGCACCAAATAAGCCCTTTTAGGGGCGTATGACCATAAATAGGAGTGGATTCGGTGGCCAAAATTGTTGTCGTAACGTCAGGCAAAGGTGGTGTAGGTAAAACTACAACAAGCGCATCTTTTGCAACAGGTTTAGCCCTACGTGGTCATAAAACTGTTGTGATTGATTTCGATGTAGGTTTACGTAATCTAGATTTGATCATGGGCTGCGAACGCCGCGTTGTTTATGATTTCGTCAATGTCATTAATAATGAAGCACGCTTACAACAAGCGCTGATCCGTGATAAAGATATTGAAAACTTGTACATTCTCCCTGCATCACAAACCCGTGATAAAGATGCCTTGAGCGATGAAGGTGTTGCACGTGTGATTGATGAACTTTCTCAAGAGTTCGATTACATCATCTGTGACTCACCAGCCGGTATTGAGCGCGGTGCGATTTTAGCAATGTATCATGCTGATGAAGCCATCATTGTTACCAACCCTGAAATCTCATCGGTTCGTGACTCAGACCGTATTATTGGCATGCTCGATAGCAAGACCAAGAAAGTTGAACAAAACGAAGGTCGTATTCGTAAGCATCTATGTATCACGCGTTTCAACCCTGAACGTGCTGATCGTCAAGAAATGCTTACGATTGACGATATTTCTAAAGATATTTTACGAGTGCCGACATTGGGCGTCATTCCTGAGTGTCCAAGCGTACTTCAAGCATCAAACGAAGGTAAGCCAGTGATTCTGTATGCAGAAGAAAAAGCAGGTCAAGCCTATGATGACTTAGTGGCTCGCTTCCTTGGTGAAGACCGTCCTTATCGACACATTGCAGTACAGCCAAAAGGTTGGTTAGCTAGACTATTTGGAGCGTAATTATGGCAGGATTCTGGAGTAAACTTTTTAGCAGTGATGAAAAACCATCAAGTGCACAAACTGCCAAAGATCGTTTAAAGGTGATTGTTGCCTCTGAACAAGGTTTAGGTCGTCGCCTAGGCCAAGACAAAATCGACCAAATGAAAAAAGAAATCATGCAGGTGGTGAGTCGTTATGTTCGTGGTGTGGATGAACAGCATATTCAAATGCAAGTTCGTTCAGAAGCAAATATCGAAATGTTAGAAATGAATATCAATTTACCTGAAGATCGATAGCAGTTTTTTCATTAGCGATTTTTCGCAAATAAAGGCAAAATACGCGAGTGGAATTGGAAAGCATGGCTTTCCCCCACTTCAAGGATTTTGCCTTTATTATTTTATAAGACTGAGGAGATTGTCATGGCATTATCACAGCCAGCAACTTTCAATGAAGAATGGTCAGATGAGCGTGTGTTTGCCTACCTTAACCAACTTCCTCCAACTGGCGTAAATGCTGACTTTCATGTGCTTTATCATGCATTCAAACATATGCGCCCAAATGACTATGAGCGCTTGATTACCCAGTTTTTGGCAGATGGTCGTGACTTGAATGCAACCAACCCTGAAGGACAGCGCATTCATGATGTGATTGCTCAATTCCCACGTCAAAAAGATGGCTTCTTAGAAGTTTTAGCAAAATTTGCTTAAGTACTTCTCGAATAAAGCCACATAATGTATCTGTACTACTTATACTCAGACTTTCAATTATGTGGCATCATCTAAAGACTGCCATCTAACTATTTTTCAATTTATTAAAATAAGACCAAAACAATTCTATTTTCAGCAACCTATTTTCCAAGAAAGACAATGACAAACTCAGACACTGATTTAATTGAAGCCCCACCAATAAAACACCACCTTGCTGATCTGAAAATTATCAGCATGAAGAAGTTTATCGTCTTATCCATCATTTCTTTTGGTTTATATCAAATTTGGTGGATGTTTAAAGCATGGCGATTTTTTGCAATCAAAGATAATTTAAAAATTATGCCTGCCGTGCGTGCCATTTTTTCAATCTTCTTCTTATATTCGCTGTTTAATAAGATTCAAAGCTATGCCCAAGAAAATGGCTATACGCGATCATTCTCAGCAGCATGGATGTTTGTTGGCTATCTACTCATAACATTTGCCTGTAATCTGCCTGATCCTTATTGGTTGATTAGCCTATTCAATTTTATTTTCATGATTCCTGCTTTTGTTGCATTTAACTATGCCAAAACACAGTCTGATGAAGTTAATAGCCTAATCCAAGAAAAGTTTAGTACTGCACATGTGGTTGTCATTATTATTGGCTCACTATTGTGGCTATTAGTACTCGCGGGCCTATTGATGGGATCAGCATAAAGTAATATCGTTTGCCCTAACCTAAAGATTAATCAATAAAAAAGCCTCTATCAATAGAGGCTTTTTTTAGCAGATAATTTCTAAACCAGAATATCCCGCTTACCATTGGCACCCATTGAGCTGACAATGCCATTCTCTTCCATTTGGTCGATAATGCGCGCCGCACGGTTATAACCTAAGCTAAATTTACGTTGTAGCGATGAGGTCGATGCTTTACGTGTCTCTAAAACGAACGATACACATTGATCGTACAGCGCATCACGACTTGGATCACCATCACCATCTTCAAAACCACGTGAGCTTGGCTCTTCATCAAATGGCGTCAGGATTTCATCAACATAATCCGGCTCACCACGTTCACGCCAAGCATCACAAATACGGTTCACTTCATCATCGCTAATAAAGGCACCATGCACACGCTCAGGCTCGATTTTACCAGGCCCTAAGAACAACATATCACCATGACCGAGCAAGTCTTCTGCGCCACCTGCATCAAGGATTGTACGTGAGTCAATTTTACTGTTTACGCGCAATGCAACACGGGTTGGAATATTGGCTTTAATCAAACCTGTAATCACGTCAACCGAAGGACGTTGTGTTGCAAGCAGTAAGTGAATCCCTGCGGCACGCGATTTCTGTGCCAAACGGGTAATCATTTCTTCCGCTTTTTTACCGACCTGCATGATCATGTCAGCAAACTCATCCGCAACAATCACAATCGACGGTAACGGCGTCAAACGCGGTGCACGCTCACCGACAACCGAATCACTGGCTTTCCATGTTGGATCAATAAGGTCTTCACCATTGGCAATCGCTTCTTCGACCTTACGGTTATAGTCGCTCAACTTACGAATTTTCAAGAAGGACATCAATTTATAACGGCGTTCCATCTCATTGACACACCAGTTTAAAGCACTGACCGCATCTTTCATGTCAGTGACTACAGGCGTTAATAAGTGTGGAATATCGTTATAGTTAGCCAATTCGAGCTGTTTCGGATCGATCAGAATCAAACGTAACTGATCAGGTGTGTACTTCAATAACATCGAAAGGATCATCGAGTTCACGGCAACCGACTTACCAGAACCTGTGGTCCCCGCAACCAGCATATGTGGCGCTTTACCGAGGTCAGTAATGACAGGATTACCTGAGATATCTTTACCCATCGCCATAGAGAGCAAACCCGCAGGGTCTTCAAAAGCTGGCGTTTTCAATAACTCAATCAACCGTACCATTTCACGGCTACTATTCGGCACTTCAATTCCGATATATGGTTTTCCTGCAATCACTTCAACCACACGGACAGATGCCATCGACATTGAACGTGCTAGATCGCGTGAAATGTTGGTCACTTTAGAGGCTTTTACACCTGGTGCAAGATCCAGTTCAAAGCGTGTTACGACGGGTCCTGGCTGGGCTTCGACCACCTGAGCCTTCACATTAAACTCTTGTAGTTTAATCTCTAAAAGCTCAGAAAGACGTGCGAGTTGCTCAGCGGTAAAATTGACCTTTTTGTTTGGATCAACTTCATCCAGCAATTCCAGACCTGGTAAAGTCGGTAGATCACGGCGTTTTTGCGCAACTTGCATGGCACGTGACATCGGACGACCAAATGCATCTGTTAACGGCGCATCCAGATCAAAATCATCTTCAATATCTAAATCCACATCTGGATCAGCTTTACCTGCCGTTTCTTGCCATGCTTCGAGAAAGGCTTCTTTAGACAGGGTTTCTTTCGGCGCCGCTGAAACCTCAATCGGTGCTTTTACAAAAGCAGAGGATTGCGCATAACTTGTGCTTCGAGCAGGCACTTGTTTAGGCTCTTCTTCAACCATAAGATCGCTAAAATCGTCTGCTTGCTGCCCAGTGATGCGATGAACATCCTCTTGGATAGGATGTATTACATTTTGAATCGGTGCAGTCTCAGGCTGTACAGCTGCTGGTCTTGCAGATTCATTAATCAATGCTTCGATATCTGCTTCAAATTCGACCTCAGTAACCTGAGGGGCAGAATGTGCCTGAGGCTCTTGGGTAAATGGGGTATGTAAGTCTGTCGCCGTCTTACTATTTGGAACAGCAGCCAATAACTCATCAAAGATTTGGTCATCATTCCAATCTAAATTACTGTGGTTGGTCGTCTGCGTTGCAACATGTGCAGTAGGCGCTGCATAGGGATGAGCCGCATTGGCAGAATCATCCGCCGCTCTTAATAAGGCATCAATCTCTTGCTTATGACTTGCATCATCGCGTTGCAATGCACGCCACACTTCACCAGTTTGCACCAAACGCTGGCTTTCATTTTCAAATTGATGCGCGCGCTGTAAGGTTTGCTCAAAATCTTCAAGTTGTTCCGCTGGTGCGGGTTGAGTACTTTGTTGCTGTTCTTTCGCAACCACATCAGCGAACAGTTTTTCTGCCATCAACTGATGATGAGAATCATCAATTTTAATCAGTTTTGCCTGAACCTGATTGGTTTTAGCTTCTTCGGTTTCAGACGTTGGTTCAGACGCTTTTTGGGGTTTATTCTTAATTGCTGGTGTATCAGCGGCTGCCAATTGCTCAGTCAGGTCATACGCAGACTCATGCTGAGGTACATTTTTATAAAATAAATCTTGTAAATAAGCAGGCGTATTTTTCAATGTAGCCCAGGTCTTGTTCCACTGAATCCCAAAAGCTAAGGTCAGTAATAAGATACTGAATGCAAGTAGGAACAAGGTTGCGCCATAAATGGTCAGTAATTGCGATAAGCTCTGTCCCAATTCATAACCAATGATTCCTCCAGCCGCATTGTCCAAGGTATCTGCTGGTGTATTCCAGTGCAGATATAAGAGGCTGGAAATGGACAGGATCAAGAAAAACTGGGCAGCATAACGAAATGGACGGTTAAGAAAGCTTCTTGGCCACCAGACTTGAATGGCTTCAATAAACAAAAATAAAGGAATCAGCAAGCTTGCCCATCCCAAGAAACCGAACAGTAAATCTGCGATCCAAGCGCCTGCTACACCGCTGGCGTTTGAAACCTGCTGGGTATCACTGGAAATGTGCATCCAACCCGGATCAAACGGTGTATAGGTTACTGTGGCAAGAAATAAATAAATGCCAAAAGAAATCAAAAATAATGTCATTAAAAAGCGTTGTGCATAAACACTTGACACCGCAGTCATATACAGTCCTGTAACCCGATTCGTTATTTGTTGGTATCTTTTAAGGTCTAAATTACCTTAATCAATAAGTTTTATATTATGCACTCGTTCTTACAAAAAAGATGCACGATTGTTTACTGTTGTTGTTAACATCCTGCTCGGATATAGCTCAATTCGATTGAGTTAATCAATATTATCCCGATGGATTTAAACCACTCCCCGCTGGATTCACGTATAATTTTAGCAGTTTTGATATAAAAAGGATGTTCTTTAATGAGCGCTCGTCACTCACGATTAATTATTTTGGGTTCTGGTCCTGCAGGCTATAGCGCAGCAGTATATGCAGCTCGTGCTAACCTCAAGCCAACACTGATTGCAGGTTTGCAACTCGGTGGTCAATTAACAACGACCACTGAAGTTGACAACTGGCCAGGTGACCCAGAAGGATTAACCGGTCCTGTGCTTATGGAACGTATGCAAGCACATGCAGAACGTTTCGGCACAGAAATCGTCTACGATCACATCAATGAAGTAGACCTGAATACTCGTCCATTCGTTCTCAAAGGCGATATGGAAGAGTACACATGTGATGCGTTGATTATTGCAACAGGTGCAACTGCACAATATTTAGGGCTTGAATCTGAAGCTGCATTTATGGGCCAAGGCGTGAGCGCATGTGCAACCTGTGATGGTTTCTTCTATAAGAACCAAAATGTCATGGTGGTGGGTGGTGGTAACACTGCAGTTGAAGAAGCACTTTATCTTTCTAATATTGCAGCGCATGTGACCCTTGTTCACCGTCGTGACAGCTTACGTTCTGAAAAGATTTTGCAAGATCATCTTTTTGCCAAAGAAAAAGAAGGCAAAATCAGTATTATCTGGAACCATCAAGTGGATGAAGTCTTGGGTGATAAAACTGGTGTAACTGCAGTTCGTATCCAATCAACACAAGATGCAAGCACTCAAGACATTCAAGTTCAAGGCTTGTTTGTTGCAATCGGACATAAGCCAAATACAGGCATGTTTGATGGTCAATTGAATCTACGTGATGGCTATATCCAAGTGCATAGTGGCACTGCGGGCAACGCCACTGCTGCCTCTGTAGAAGGTGTATTTGCTGCAGGTGATGTCGCAGATAGTATCTACCGCCAAGCCATTACTTCAGCAGGTTCAGGCTGTATGGCAGCCTTAGATGCAGAGAAATATCTCGATAATTTAAACTAATTAGGCCAATATTAGGAAACCACCAATCTTTGGTGGTTTTTTTTTGCCAGTATCCATACAATCAAAAAATGACGACTTTTTAAACACATCAACGATCAGTCTATAGGATATTTCAATGACAACGACCTGGACGAATGGCTACCAAACAGAAGTAAATTATACCTACGGTTATTATCGAGACCTCAGCCCGAATTTCCAAAAGTTTTGCTTACTTTTAAATGGTATCGATAGTCCTGACTTTCAGGAAAATCACCATCATTGCGAACTTGGTTTTGGACAAGGTGTGAGTATCAATATTCATGCGACCTGTAATGAAGCGGCATTTCACGGGACGGACTTTAACCCTGCCCATGCCGCACATGCCAATCAACTGGCTGAACAGAGTCAGACCGAACATTATTTCTATGATGACAGTTTTGAAGAGTTGTTGAATCGTTCTGACCTCCCCATGTTTGACTCCATCAGTCTGCATGGTATCTGGAGCTGGATTAGTTATGAAAATCAGTACATTATTCTCAAATTTATCCGAAAATTCCTAAAACCCAACGGGATTGTCTATATCAGCTATAACTGCGTTACTGGTTGGGCAGCCAATATGCCAATTCGCGAGTTGTTCCATAGCCACTTTAAATTCAACAGTAAAAGTACCAATCCACTGCAAAAGGTCAATGAGGCCCTCACCTTCAGTGAAGATCTACTTAAACAGAATCCAATTTTTGCGCAACGTAATCCCAATGCCGTACAAAAAGTCGCTGATTTAAAACAGCAAAATCCGAATTATTTGATTCACGAATATCTGAATCAAGATTGGCAATGTTTTTCTTTCCAGCAAATTGTCCGTATTCTGGATGAAATCAAGTTATCCTATGCGGGTTCTACCGATTTAAGTACTCATCTCGATAACATTAATTTTTCAGAACAGCATCAAGCTTTTTTGAATGAAATTGAACACCCTATTTTTAAAGAACAATGTCGCGACTATTTTGCCAACACCCAATTTAGACGTGATTTATTTATTCGAGGTAAAAACAACCTCACCCCACTACAAGTACAAGAACGACTACGTAAAACTGCTTTTGTATTGCTCACCGCCAAAGAGCAACTCCCAACCAGTATCAGTGGACTGTTAGGCACCTTCAATTTAATTGAGGAAATTTACCAACCGATTGGTGATAAGTTCGCACAGGAAAACTATCAGGCACTGACCGTTGCTGAACTTGAACAAAGCTTACCGACATTAAGCTATGCAAAAATCCTCAATGCCCTGGTGATTTTATCGCATTTAGGCTTGGCACAACCTTGCCAAAGCTTGGAACCCAAACAACAGACACTAGAGCAATGTCAGCGCCTGAACCATTATTTACTCAAACAAGCCAGTTTTCACCAGAACTATAATGTGCTGATCAGCCCAATTACTGGTATTGGCATCCCGACGGAACATTTCCATCAATTGTTCTATCGCGCACATTTTATTGATGGTTTAGAGTCAGCAAGTGAATTTGCACAATATGTACAAGATGCAATCAGCCAACTCAATTGGTTGGTCTTAGATAAAGATGGCAAAACCGTCTCTGACCAAGAAAAAAGTCTTGAAATTATTCAAGGTAAAGCACAAATTTTCTTGGACAGCAAAAAACTACAGATTGCGAAACAGCTGCGCTTATTTAGTTAAAGCTGTTTTGGGAATGGCAACGACAAAGATTGCCATTCCCGATAACTTCAGTTAGCTTAGAATGAGTCTGATTGATTTCTTCCACTATGCAACAACTCCCACCCTCACACTATATTTTTCCCAATCCAATCGAAGCCGATCCTGAAGGACAAGGATTTATCTGTATTGGCGCCGACCTTCACCCTTCTACCTTATTCGAAGCCTATACGCATGGATTATTTCCATGGTTCAATGAAGATGAACCGATTTGTTGGTGGAGTCCTGAACCCCGTTGCATTATCGAACCACATGCTTACAAACCGAGTAAATCCTTGCTTCGGAATATGAAGAAACATGATTATCGAATTACCATTAACCGTGCCTTTGAAGATGTGATTCGTTCTTGTTCATTGCCTCGAAGCTATGCCAATGAAACATGGATCAGTGAAGATATCATCGAAGGCTATTGTGCATTATTCCAAGCAGGATATGCGTACAGTGTTGAAGTCTGGCAGCAGGATAAATTGGTTGGCGGACTCTATGGTGTCAGTATTGGTAAAGGCTGCTTTGGGGAGTCGATGTTTAGTACCGAAACCGATGTTTCCAAGATGGCTTTTTATACCCTAATGCTGATTGGACAGGAAAATCAGTTGCCATGGATTGACTGTCAATTGGTCAATGATCATCTTTTAAGCCTTGGTGCACGTACACTTTCTCGCCAAGACTATCTTAAATCGTTACAAGATGTAATTATTGCCCCCTCTATCAATTGGAAAAGTTATCAAGAACGTGTATTTTCAAGTAAAACAATAGCAGTTTTTGCAAAATTAGACGGTTAACGGATTAGCACCTTGGAGGGACAGATTAATGAAATCATATCAACCCAAGTCCCTTTTAAATGACTTACAGTACTATATTACGCCGCCACACGATTGTAGTTATCTTGATAACAAATCGGCGCGGATGGTGTTTTTAGATCCAATTCACCGTATTGATGTGGTGACCTTGTCAGAACTTTCTCGTGTCGGGTTTCGTCGTAGTGGCGATTTTGTCTACCGCCCTGAATGTCATCTGTGTCGCCAGTGTTTATCCTGTCGTGTTCCTGTTCAAGAATTTAAAATGAACAGCAGCCAAAAAAAGGCATGGAAACGCAATCAAGATTTGCAAATGAGTATTTTGCCAACATCGCAAGCAACTCAGCAGCATTATGATCTGTACGAACGTTATATCAATGAACGTCATGCAGATGGCGATATGTACCCAGCCAGCCTAGACCAGTTTGAAAAATTTCTGGTGCATAGCTGCACAGAAAGCTTCTTTATCGAATTATGGAAAGATCAAAAACTGATTGCTGTTTCAACCTGCGACTTAATGGATGATGGACTTTCAGCAGTCTATACCTTCTTTGATCCAGATGAACAACGTCGCTCACTCGGCGTTTTTGCCATTCTCAAACAAATCGAGTATGTACGTACCCTAAATCTAGACTATCTTTACCTCGGTTATTGGGTACCACATTCATCCAAAATGAATTATAAATCGCAATATACGCCACTGGAATTATTGCTCGATGGACAATGGCGTCGCCTCAATCGCCCACTTTCAGACCATGAAATCCATCAGCTCGGCAATTCATTGATGAGTACACTGCCTTCCGA
The DNA here is from genome assembly GCF_001682515.1 of Acinetobacter gyllenbergii. Classification (NCBI taxonomy): domain Bacteria; kingdom Pseudomonadati; phylum Pseudomonadota; class Gammaproteobacteria; order Moraxellales; family Moraxellaceae; genus Acinetobacter; species Acinetobacter gyllenbergii. The sequence continues at coordinate 1,229,997 of NZ_KV575261.1, forward strand.
GTGGAACAATTTAATTATTAAATAACGCTGCAAAATCATCCGTGCATGTCTTGACCATAATCACGGCATGCTCTCTCGAGCCATCAGGGTTTGGATAATAATTCTTACGTAAGTCAATTTGATGAAAACCTGTTTTTTCATACAAACCAATGGCAGCAGTATTACTTTCACGCACTTCTAAAAAAATCTGGATCGGATTATTTTTTAATTGCTGAATGGAGTCATCCAATAACGTATAACCGAGTCCCCGCCCTTGTTGACTCGGGTGAATCGCCATTAATAATAAATTTGCTTCATCCAAGACCGGCTGCAGAATACAAAATCCTACGACCTGATTAGCTTGTTCATAAACCGTGCATTGATACGAGGCTAAAGATTCCTGAAACTGTTGTTTACTCCAAGGATGGGTTTGCACCAAGCGCTCAATTGCAGCAACACTATCCAAATCGCTTTCCTGCATCAATCGAATCACGATCTATCACTCTATAAAATACTGCTGCAGATTATCCGCAATTTAAAGCAAAATTTGAATAAAAAAATGGGCAGTTTTGACTGCCCGTTGAAGTTAACTCAAATTAAAACCTAATTCAGCACGCCATTTATTCAGCAACTCAGTCGTATCCTGATCATTTGGATGAAACTTCGGCCTTAAAAAATCTAATAAGGTCGGGATTTGACGGGTCATAAATCCTTTATAACCATACATAAATTTGATCATGTATTTGGTATCACGCCATGTCAGCTTGCCATCAGTTTGTAGAAGTTTTGCGGTGAAATAAGATTGGGTAATAAAGATGAGACCCATTGCAATGACCAGAGCCAGTGAACGCATAAAATAGGCTTTAGGACCTTGACCATACATGGCTTCATACACATCAAAAGCGACCGCCTTATGTTCATTTTCTTCAACCGCATGCCACATCCATAAATGGTACATGGTTTGATCCATAAACATCGCTTGGATGTCTGGATTGCTTAACAACTCTTCTGCAATGGTTGAGGTAAAATGTTCTAATGCACAGGTCCCAGTAAGTCCGATCATCTCTTTACTAAAACCAAAAGGTTTAAGGATTTTTGAAGCAACACCAACGGTACGATTGATTAAACGACCTGTTTGCCCTTCCATTTCACGCACAGCATAACCATAGGCCTGTGCTGAAGCATTAAATGCAAGATGTTCTTTGGAATGCATGGCTTCTTGACCAATAAATGCACTGATCTCTTTCTGAAGTCGCTCATCTGCAAGTTTGGGATCATTTCGTACTGCACGAGTACTGTTCACAAAGAATTGCTCACCTTCTGGAAACAGTGCTGAAAGCGCAGTCATAAAATGAGTTAAAGCAGCATCACCATTGGCCCAATAACGTGGCACCTCACCAAATTCAAAATCCATTCGGCGTACAGGGAAACTGGCGCCAGCTCGGTTTGAAATATTGACTTTAGCATTCATACCTTGTTCTCCTATCCGTGAATATTCTGCATAAACCATCGTTGATACTTCTTTTATACGCCCTTTTCAGTGCATCGAATAAGTGCAAATAAGGTCAGAAAAGCATCATCTTAGGACATGTCATCACGTTGAAAATTATGTATGAAATGAACGATTAAAATAAAAAAGGGACAATATTTATTGTCCCTTTTCAGGAGTAACCAGGTCAGAATAAAGAACGTTTACAGACCCAATTTTGCCTTCCAATCTTGCAACAACTGTACGGTATCTAAATCATTTGGATGGAAACCAGGCTTAAAGTACGCCAACATTTCACCCGCCATTCCAGAGATAATTCCTTTCGATGGACTATAGGCATATTGATAAATCATACCCAATTCTTTCAGGTTTAATTTTCCATCATCTTTCAAGAGCTTTAAGACAAATGAAGATTGAGTGAGGAAAATTGCAACCATCGAAACAACCAGTGCAGTATTACGTAATGCGTATGCTTTTACGCCACGACCAAAAATTTCCTCATATACATCATAAGCAACTGCTTTATGCTCATTTTCTTCTACCGCATGCCATAACCACATATATTCCATGGTCTTGTCTTGCATCAATGCTTGAATATGCGGGTTACGCAATAATTCTGAAGCAATGGTCGCAGTAAAGTGTTCAAGTGCTGTCGTTGCCGTCAAATCCACCATTTCTTGTGTCATACCAAAGGGCTTGACCAATTTAGCAAATAGTTTACGACCCGTTTGAATCACAACGCCAGTTCTTCTTTCCAATGTTTCAACATCATGCCCATATTTCTGAGCGGAAGCATTAAAGTTCACATGCTCTTGCGTGTGCATCGCCTCTTGACCAATAAAAGCACTGATTTCTTTTTGCAGTTTTTCATTGTCTTTAATCGCTGGGTGATAACGTACAGCACGCACTGAGTCGATAAATAGTTTTTCACCATCTGGAAACAATGCAGATAAGCCTGTCATAAAGTGAGTTAAACCGGCAGAACCACTGACCCAATATTCAGGAACTTCATTAAAATCAAAATTCATACGACGTACTGGGAAACTTGCACCTGCACGATTCGAAACATTTACTTTAGCATTCATGCTGCCTACTCCTTTTCAGTGGAATATCTCCACTGAGCACTTTTGTTCGTTTTCTTGAGTTTTATATTACGTTTTTATGCGAATCAATTAAGTGCAGTTTGGGACAGCGTGCTATCAGTTTAGGACAGCTTTTAGCGAAAATTATCAGACAATCTAACCTCCGTGTATAAAACGATACTGATGGTATATAAATAAACAAACACCAATCAAAAATATAGTCACTATTCCAAATACCCACCTTCTATTCCTCTTTTTCAGATGTTCAACATCGTGATCAAAATTGAAATGTTCGGGATGTATATTAAGTTGATAGTAAATCTCAGGAGAGACTGTAATATCAGGTCGCTGTTGACGTACGCGCTTAAAGAACTCACAAGCAAGTTCATGTGAGTTTTTAATTATATATTCGCCAAGAAATCCACCTAATTGAAAATATAATTGTTCGACGATAACTTTATTTGTATTTGCAGTATTGAGATAAACATAAAGCGAAATTGGTAAGTTGGAATAATTAACAAGATAAATATCAGGATGTGATCTATTTGAATCATGACTTAGTTGACTGAATAAAATTGATCTTTTCCTTCCACTGAATAAATGATAATGAAATCCAAAATCATCAATTGAGTAGCTGCAAATTTGGTTCTTAAAGAGGATTCTTGCGCTTACAACTTTAAAGACATACCACCAAATCAAAGTACTTAATCCAAAAGACAATATGATGAAAAATAAAAAGTATGTTTCAAGCCATTGATATGATTTACAAAAAGTGATGGGCAACATGATCATTATATTAATAGAACATGTAAATAAAACGAAATAAACTACACGTAAACAATAGGTTATTTTCTTATTGGGTATAGATTTTAATGTATTCATATTTTTTCCAATAAAAAAAACACCCCAAAGGGGTGTTTTTTTATCACTCTAAGCGATTATGCAGTTACTTTAGCAACAACACCAGCGCCTACAGTACGACCACCTTCACGGATCGCAAAACGTAGACCTGGGTCCATTGCGATCGGGTGGATTAACTCTACTGACATTTCTACGTTGTCACCAGGCATAACCATTTCAACGCCATCTTGTAATTTGATCGCGCCAGTTACGTCAGTTGTACGGAAGTAGAACTGTGGACGGTAACCGTTAAGGAATGGAGTGTGACGACCACCTTCTTCTTTAGAAAGTACGTATACTTCTGCATCGAATTTAGTGTGCGGCTTGATTGTACCTGGTTTAGCAAGTACTTGACCACGTTGTACGTCTTCACGCTTAGTACCACGAAGTAAGATACCACAGTTCTCACCAGCACGGCCTTCGTCAAGAAGTTTACGGAACATCTCAACGCCAGTTACAGTTGTCTTAACCGTATCTTTGATACCTACGATTTCAACT